>CAWKPB010000001.1:0-510121 GCA_963851405.1 uncultured Actinomycetota bacterium
CGCCGCATCGCTTTCCATTCCGGACGCTCCCAGCGGCGGGGAGTGCGCCACATTCGGACACTTCTGCCACTAGTTGGCTATGGCCCAGGCCCGGTGACCTTTGGAGTCACAGGCGAATCTGGATTCGCGGTGGTCTCGGGAGTCTCACCGCGGACGAGCGTGCGCAGCCGTTCTGCGCGTACGGCCCAGCGTCACGCTCGGCTCCATGGTCGCTGGGGATGTAGTAGCGGCGGGCAGCACGGCATCGGGGGCGTACTGCTGCTCGACCACACCGTGCGGGAAGTCGTGGGGGTAGCGGTAGCCCGTCCCCGTGGCCGATCTTCTGAGCTCCGGCGTAGTGGGAGTCCCGCAGCCGGCAGGCACCGGACCGCCGAGTCCGGCTCGGACGTCTCGACGTGGCCGCCCGATAGCGGGATCACAGCGTTTGACTTCGGCGCGAGGCTGAGGTGGATGACGGCCTGGGCCAGGTTGATCTGTCGCCTCGGGGTAACCTACGAGCGTCACTGCCTGCATGGCAGCGACGGCTAACGGAAGCGAGGTGGGGTCGGCCATCCCGACGTCCTCGCTCGCAAGGATCACCAGCCGTCGGGCGATGAACCGCGGGTCCTCTCCGGCCTCGACCATCCGCGCCAGGTAGTGCAGGGCCGCGTCGACGTCGCTTCCTCGGATGCTCTTGATGAGCGCGCTCGTGATGTCGTAGTGCTGGTCGCCGTCCCGGTCGTACCGCACCGCGGCCCGGTCGATGGCCTGCTCGACGTCGGCCACCGTCAACCGTCGGTCCGTCTCGAGCCTACGCGGCAGCCGCCGCAGCCTCCAGGGCAGTCAGGCCCCACCGGGCGTCCCCACCGGACAGTCGGGTGAGCTGGTCCAGGGTGTCGTCGTCCACGGAGAGACCGGATCGCGCCAAGGCCGCGCGGGTCGGTCGCCGGCACGCTCGAGGAGCAGCTCGTACGCCGTCCGCCTCCAGCGGACGCAGGGTGAGCAGCACGCTGCGCGACATCAGCGGGGCGATGACCGCGAAGTGCGGGTTCTCGGTGGTCGCGGCGATCAGCGTGACCCAGCGGTTCTCAACGGCGGGCAGCAAGGGCGTCCTGCTGGGTCTTGGAGAACCGGTGGACCTCGTCGACAAACAGCACGGTCTCCCGGCCGCCGCGTCCCCAGAGCCCGTCGCGCTCGTCGATCACCTGACGGACGTCCTTGACCCCGGCAGTGACGGCCGAAAGCTCGACGAACGCCCGATCGGTGGCCTGGGCCACCAGGTAGGCCAAGGTGGTCTTACCCGTCCCTGGGGGGCCCCACAACAAGACGGAGGCAGGCGCGGTGCCGGTCCGGCCGGATCCCCGTCGACGAGTCGACGCAAGCGGGGTTCCCGGGCCGAGCAGGTGGTCTTGTCCGACGACTTCGTCCACGCTGGTGGGCGCATCCGAACGGCCAGCGGCGCGTTCGCTGCAGCTCGCTCGTCCCCAGCCGCGGTGAACAGGTCTTCGGTCACGGGGCCGGGGCGGCCGCACCTGCCGATGATCCGCCTGGCTTCGTGTCGATCCCTGCTTCGCGCCGTTGCTGCGGCGTGATCGGCGCCGGAGCCGCGGTCAGCGGGTCGAACCCGCCACCAGTCTTGGGAAATGCGATGACGTCGCGAATCGAGTCGCTCCCCGACAACAGCGCGCAGACCCGGTCCCACCCGAACGCGATCCCGCCGTGCGGCGGCGCCCCGTAGGAGAAGGCATCGAGCAGGAACCCGAACTTCGCCTGCGCGTCCGCCTCGCTGAGCCCCATGACGGCGAAGACCCGCTCCTGAATGTCTCGGCGGTGGATACGGATCGAGCCGCCGCCGATCTCATTTCCGTTGCACACCAAGTCATAGGCGTAGGCCAGAGCCGGGCCGGGGTCGGTGTCGAAGGTGTCCAGGAATTCCGGTTTGGGGGACGTGAAGGCGTGGTGCACCGCAGTCCAGGCTCCCGAGCCCACCGCCACGTCCCCGCTGGCCGTTGCGTCGGCGGCCGGTTCGAACAAGGGCGCGTCGACGACCCAGACAAACGACCACGAGGCCTCATCAATCAGCCCGCACCGATGGGCAATCTCGTTGCGCGCCGCACCGAGCAACGCGCGCGACGGCTTCGCTTCGCCAGCTGCGAAGAAGATGCAGTCGCCGGGCGAGGCCCCCACGTGGGCAGCCAGTCCCCCCCGCTCCACGTCAGTGAGGTTCTTGGCGACCGGCCCACCGAGTTCTCCGTCGTCTCCAATCAAGACGTAGGCGAGCCCCCGGGCTCCGCGCTGCTTCGCCCAGTCTTGCCAGGCGTCCAGTTGCTTGCGCGGCTGCGACGCTCCCCCGGGCATCACGACCGCACCAACATAGGGAGCCTGAAAGACCCGGAAGGTGGTGTCGGCGAAGAAGCCGCCGCACTCGGTCAACTCAAGCTCGAAACGGAGGTCGGGCTTGTCAGTACCGAACCTGGCCATCGCCTCCCGGTACGTCATCCGCGGGATGGGCGCCTCAACCCGGTACCCAATCAAGTCCCAGACCGCGGCAATCACGCGCTTCGGCCAGCTCGATCACATCGTCTTGCTCGACAAAGCTCATCTCAATGTCGAGTTGCGTGAACTCAGGCTGCCGGTCGGCGCGGAAGTCCTCGTCGCGGTAGCAACGGACGATCTGGTAGTACCGCTCGAGTCCCGCCACCATGAGGAGCTGCTTGAACAGCTGGGGGCTCTGCGGCAGTGCGTACCAAGACCCGGGTCGCAGTCTGCGCGGGGACCAGAAAGTCACGGGCCCCCTCAGGCGTCGACCGGGTCAAGGTCGGCGTCTCGACCTCCACGAAGTCGGCCTGACCCAAGACTTCCCGGGCCACCCGATTGACTTCACTGCGCAGTCGCAAAGCGGCCGCTGGCCCTGATCTCCTCAGGTCGAGATACCGGTACTGCAGACGCGCCTCCTCACCCACGTCCACGTGATCGTCGATCTGGAACGGCAGCGCAGCAGACTCGCTCAGAATCTCGACCTGGCTGGCCACCACCTCGATCTCGCCCGTGGGGAGATCAGGGTTGGCGTTGCCCGCGGGCCGCTCGTTCACCTCTCCGATGATGCGAAGGCAGTACTCGCTGCGCAGATCGTGCGCAACGTCCTCGTCACGAACCACCACCTGGACAACACCCGAGGCGTCTCTTAGATCCAGGAAAGCCACGCCCCCATGGTCCCTCCGCCGTGCCACCCACCCAGCCAAGGTGACGGTCTGGCCAGTGGCAGCGGCACGCAGGGTGCCGGCCTGATGGGTACGCAACACGAACGGGTCCTTTGGTCTGCCGGATGGGCGCCTATCGGTGCCAGCGGCAGCAGCGTACGCGGCTCGCTGCTACCGCTGATGCCCTCAGCAGCCGACCATCGCCGGCCGAAGATCTTCGGCAGGCGGCTGCCAAGTGTCTGCAGCTGCCTCGATCTGCTCCCCCGATCGAATGTCTTTCACCTCTCCCTGACCAGGAGCCGACTCTGAGGGGAACCAGACGAACGGGATGCCCCTCCGATCCGCGTGCCTGATCTGACGGCCGAACTTGGCCGCCGAGGGCGCCACCTCGGCAGCTGATCCCCCGTGCGCGAAGCAACGCGGCAGTGGCGTCGGACTCCGGCCGGCTGGCCTCGTCGACGACCGCGACCAACACGCAGGTGGGGACCGCTCGTGACACCGAGACCAGGCTCTGCCCCACCAACCGAGAGACCAGCCTCGTGACTCCCACGGAGATCCCAACGCCCGGGTAGGTGGTGTCCCCATCGCGGGCGAGGGTGTCGTAACGTCCGCCCGAGCAAATCGAGCCGATGCTCTCGTGCCCCACCAGCTGGGTCTCGTAGACCGTCCCTGTGTAGTAATCCAGCCCGCGCGCGATCTTCAAGTCGGCAATCACGAAGCCGGGTACAGCAGCGGCGGCAGACTCAACGACCTGGACCAACTCGCCCAATCCTTGGTCCATGAGCGGATCGCTCACACCCAGTGCCTGCACGCGATCGGCAACCGAGCCATCGGCAACCTGAATCGATGCGAATTCTGCCACCGCGTCTGCCTGCGCCTGGGAAGCACCGAGTTGATCCCTCAGCAAGGCGCGCATGGCTTCGGCGCCGATCTTGTCGACCTTGTCCACCACCCTCAGCACGCCTGGGAGGTCGTCAAGACCCAGCCCTCGAAAAAAGCCCTGTGACAATTTGCGGTTGTTGACCTGCATGCGGACCGGCGGCAAGGGCAGTCCGGACAGCGCCTCAGCCAAGACGACGGGGAGCTCGGTCTCATAGTGGAACGGCAGCTCATTCAGTCCCACCACATCGATGTCGGCCTGAAGGAACTCCCGAAAGCGACCATCCTGGGGCCGCTCCCCCCGCCAACACTTCTGGATCTGGTAGCGCTTGAGCGGGAAGGCCAGCCGACCCGCGTTCTCCAAGACATAGCGCGCGAAAGGCACGGTCAGGTCGTAGTGGAGCGCCAGCCCGGAGGCATCGACGGAGTCTTCCGGGTCGGCCTGTAGGCGACGCAGGAGGTAGACCTCCTTGTCGATCTCACCCTTGGTCAGCAACTGCTCAAGAGGCTCAACGGAGCGAGTTTCCAGACCCGAATAGCCCCACAATTCGAACGTGGACCGCAGCCGATCGATGACGGTCTGCTCGATCAGGCGTCCCGACGGCAGCCACTCCGGGAATCCAGACAGGGGTGACGGGCGCGCTGCCACCTACAGCCCCCGTCTCGGCGCGGCCTGCTGACTGGCCTCAGCCAGGAAGGGATTGCTGAGGCGTTCCCGGCCGATCGTGGTCTCCGGCCCATGTCCCGGGAGCACCACAACCTCGTCATCGAGTGGCAGGACCTTCGTGGACAAACTCGCCATCATGGCTTCGAGGGACCCGCCGGGCAGATCGGTTCTGCCGATCGACCCCGCGAAGAGCACGTCACCGGACCAACATCTCGACGGTTCTTCGGTGGCCGCATCCGCTGTCGAGCGGAACATGACCGACCCCTTTGTGTGCCCTGGCGCGTGGTCTACCACCAACTGAAGCCCCGCCAGCTCCAGGGTGTCCCCGTCGGCCAGGGGCCGGACGTCGTCAGGCTCGGTCCACGTCAACCGGCCACCGAACAGTGAGCCGGCTTCGGGCGAGATCCACGCGAGCGGATCGCTGAGCATCCCGCGGTCGGAGGGGTGGAGGTAGGCGGGGATGTCCCTGGCGCCACAGACCGGAGCCACCGAGAAAGTGTGGTCGATGTGGCCGTGCGTCAGCAGAACAGCTACGGGCTGAAGTCGGTGGTCGCGCAAGACCGCGTCGAGCTCGTCGTCGATGCCAATGCCTGGATCGATGACCAGGCACTGCTCACCGGCCGCTGGCGCCACGACATAGCAGTTCGTCGCAAAGGCTTGCGCCGGAAAACCCACGACGAGCACCGCACGCCTCCTTCAACGATGACACTTCCGAATGAACAGCACGAGGTTATCGGCAGCAAGCCAGTCCTTCGGTGCCCACGTCACGTGGGGAACAGACACGCCGCCTACACTGGCGGCCGTTGCGCAGGCACTTTCGCGCGTCAAACGTTCGTCTCGTCGATCGCGACCGATCGATCTCACACCCCAGGAGCACGTGGTGGCAGGCCAAAAACGCGAACGTGAGGTCGAGCGGGCGCGGCACGAGCGGCAGCAGGCCCGGCGGTCCGAAGAAGCGCACAAGCGCAAGCAGCGGCAGCGGGTCTTCATCTCCGCCGGCGTCGCAGTCGTTGCTGTCATCGGCTTCGGCTATCTCGCTAACGCGATGAACGACGACGACTCAACAGTCGCGGAGCCCACACCCACCGCCGAGCCGTCCGTGGACCCTTCGGCCTCGGGCGAGCCATCACCATCGACCGAGCCCGTCGTGCTCGATTGCGCCCCAGTGAACGAAACCCCTCCAGGTGACAAGCAGTACGACCAACCCCAGGACATCACCTTGCGACCTGAGGCCGTCTACTCCGTGAAGCTGACGACCAACTGCGGTGAGATCAATATCGACTTCGATCCGGACGCACCCGAGAACGTCGCCTCGTTCATCGGGCTGGCCAACGATGGGTTCTACGACAACACGCTGTGCCATCGCCTCACGACCGACGGGATCTTCGTTCTTCAGTGTGGCGACCCGGCTGGGAACGGAAGCGGCGGACCCGGCTACGAGCTGCCGGACGAGAATCTGCCAGGCAACGCGGACAACAACTACCCGGCGGGAACAGTGGCCATGGCCAATGCCGGTCCGGGGACGGGCGGCAGCCAGTTCTTCTTGGTGTACGAAGACACGACGCTGCCTCCTAGCTACACGATTCTGGGCACCATGACCTCTGGGCTGGGCCTCGTGCAGGCCGTGGCTGCGGAAGGCACCGCCGACGGCAGCGGCGACGGCGCTCCGAAGCAGCCTGTTCAGATCCTGACGGCCCTCACGGCTGAGACCACCGAGGTTCAGGGCTGAGCATGAGCGACCAGCCGGTGGCTACGCCACCTTCGGACGATGCGTCCGAAGGTGCGGCTGCTGACGTTGCACCGCCAGTTCCGGAGCCCACTCCGCCACCGAACCAACCCCCGAACCACCCCCGAACCAACCCCCGAACCAACCCCCGAACCAACCCCCGAACCAACCCCCGAACCAACCCCGGTATCCACCCCGGTACCCACCCCTCACCCGCCCTCTCACGCGAGCCCGGTGCTCCTCTCCCGAGTCGCCCCTGCGATGACGCACGTGGGTCCGGCTCCGGAGTCCTTCGGCAGGGTCGAGCCGGATGGCACCGTCTGGGTCCGTACCGCGGCCGGCGAAGAGCAGGTCGGGCAGTTCCAGGCTGGCTCCCCTGACGAAGCTCTGAGCTATTTCGCCAGGAAGTACTCGACCCTCGAGACCGAGGTCGCGCTCCTGGAACAGCGCCTCGAATCCGCGGCGGATGTGAGCATCGACGAGGCCGCGGCGTCGATCGAACGACTCCGACAAGCCCTGGAGGCCCCTCAGGTCGTCGGAGACATCGACGGTCTCCGAGCCCGGGTGGATGCGCTCACGCCGGCCCTGGACGCCCGCAAGCAGCGCGCCCGGCAACAGAAGGCGGAACAACGCTCTGCCGCGAAGGCTGCCCGCGAAGCCATCGTTGCTGAAGCGGAGACGCTGGCCGAGTCGACATCCTGGAAGGCGAGCGGCACCAGACTTCGGGAGTTGCTGGCTGACTGGAAGACAGCTCCGCATGTGGACCGCGGGACCGAGCAGGCCATGTGGAAGCGTTTTTCTGCAGCGCGCAACACCTTCGACCGCCGCCGGCGCGCCCATTTCGCGAAGCTCTCAACCGAACAGGGTGAAGCCAAGGCCACCAAACAGGCGTTGGTCAAGGAAGCCGAGGGTCTGAGCAGTTCGACTGATTGGGCGAAGACGGCCACGGAGTACCGCAAGTTGATGGACCGGTGGAAGTCCGCTGGCCGAGCCAGCCGTACGGACGACGATGCGTTGTGGGCCAAGTTCAGGGCCGCTCAGGATGCCTTCTTCGGCGCCCGCTCGGCAGCGTTCAGCGAACGAGACGCCGGACAGGCCGTGAATCTCGCGGCCAAGGAGGCGCTGGCTACCGAGGCTGAGGCCCTGCTTCCGATCGGAGACCTCGGTAGCGCCAAGTCCTCGCTACGCCGCATTCAGGAACGCTGGGAAGCCGTCGGCCACGTTCCGCGTGGGGACAAGGACCGCGTCGAAGGACGCCTACGGCGCGTCGAGCAAGCGATCCGCGAGGCCGAGGAACGCAAGTGGAAACGGACCAACCCCGAAGCCCTCGCCCGTGCCACTGCCGCAGCCGATCAGCTCAACGCATCGATCGCGAAACTGGAGAAAGAGCGGGCCACGGCCGTGGCTGCCGGAGACGAGCGCGGCGAGCGCGAAGCCTCCGAGGCCCTCGCCGCTCGACGGGATTGGCTCGTCGAGGCCGAACGCGCTCTCGAAGAGTTCGGCGGCTGATCCGCGCTAGGTCAGCCGGTCGCTGAGGTGTCACGGTAGGCGTCGAACACACCCTCGACACCCCGGACTGCGCGCAGCACAGACCCGAGGTGAGTGGGGTCACCCATCTCGAACATGAAGCGCGACAGCGCTATGCGGTCTCGGTTGGTCGTGACGGACGCCGACAAAATATTGACGTGCTGGTCGGACAACGTGCGTGTGATGTCAGACAGCAGCCCGGCCCGATCCAGCGCCTCGACCTGGATCGCCACGAGAAACACCGAGGAGGCGGAGGGCGCCCATTCCACTTCGACGACCCGCTCCGGCTCCCGCGCCAACGACGCGACGTTCGCGCAGTCGCTCCGGTGCACTGAAACACCGCTCCCCCGAGTCACCCAACCGGTGATGGCATCCCCGGGCACTGGGGTACAGCACCGAGCGAGCTTCACCCAAACGTCACTGGCCCCCTTGACCACGACCCCCGGATCACCGGCAGGTCGCGCACCCCCCTTGCGGGGCTTGGTTGCTGGGGAGGTGAACTCGGCCAATTCCTCGACTGCCGCTTCGGCGCCGCCGAGCGCATGGACAAGTCGTTGAACGACTGCGTGAGGCGATAGCCGACCCTCGCCGATGGCCGCGTACAACGCCGTCACGTCCGCGAATCTGCTTTCGACGGCGACCGCCTGGAGCGCACCCCCGGAAACAATCTGTTGAAGCGGGAGGCCCTGGCGTCGGATAGCCCGCGCCAAGGACTCCTTGCCCTGCTCGACTGCTTCCTCGCGTCGCTCCTTGCTGAACCAGGCGCGGATCTTGTTGCGCGCCCGGGCGCTCTTGACGAAGTTGAGCCAGTCCCGTGAGGGTCCGGCGCCTTGAGCCTTGGAGGTGAAAGCTTCGACCACATCCCCGTTGGCGAGGGTGCTCTCCAGCGGCACCAACTTCCCATTCACGCGCGCTCCCACGCACCGATGGCCGACTTCGGTGTGTACCGCGTAGGCGAAGTCCACGGGAGTCCCCCCGGACGGCAGCGCGATCACGTCGCCCTTAGGGGTGAACACGAAGACCTGCTTGGTTCCCAGGTCAAAGCGAAGGCTCTCGAGGAACTCCCCCGGATCGGAGGTTTCCCGCTGCCACTCGACGAGCTGCCGCAACCAGGCCATCTCGGTCGCCTGCTCGCGATCGGATTTCGAAGTCTTGCCGACCCCCGGGTGCTCCTTGTACATCCAGTGCGCAGCGATCCCGAACTCCGACATCTGGTGCATGCCTTCAGTCCGTATCTGCATCTCGACCGGTTTGCCGTCGGGACCGATCACGGTCGTGTGCAACGACTGGTACATGTTGAACTTGGGCATCGCGATGAAGTCCTTGAAACGACCTGGCACCGGGTGCCACCGCGCGTGGATCGCCCCAAGGGCCGCGTAACAGTCGCGAACGCTTTCGACGAGGACCCGTAGTCCCACTAGGTCATAGATATCAGCGAAGTCCCGGCCACGAACAATCATCTTTTGGTAGACGGAGTAGTAGTGCTTGGGGCGCCCCGTGACCGTGGCGCGGATCTTCACCTCGCGCAAGTCCGCCTCAACGAGCCCGATGACCTCGCTGAGGTACTGATCTCGACTCGGAGCCCGTTCGGCCACCAGACGCACGATCTCCTCGTACATCTTGGGGTGCAAAACCGCGAAGGCCAGGTCCTCCAGATCGCACTTCATGGAGTTCATACCGAGCCGGTGAGCCAGCGGCGCGTAGATCTCGAGGGTTTCGCGCGCCTTTTTCTCCTGCTTCTCCTGCGGCTGGAACTCGATGGTGCGCATGTTGTGTAGGCGATCCGCCAACTTGATCACCAGGACGCGAATGTCGCGTGCCATGGCCACGACCATCTTGCGCACTGTCTCGGCTTCGGCGTCCTGGCCGTACTTGACCCGATCCAGCTTGGTGACGCCGTCGACCAGGTCAGCGACCTCGTCTCCGAAATCCGAGCGCAACGCCTCGAGCGTGTACGAGGTGTCCTCCACCGTGTCGTGCAACAAGGCGGCGCACAGCGTCGGCGGGGTCATCCCCAACTCGGCCAAGATCTCGGTGACAGCCAGCGGGTGGGTGATGTATGGGTCGCCGCTCAGGCGGACCTGACCCTCATGGCACAGCTCAGCGACCCGATAGGCCCGCTCCACGTCGCGCAGATCCGCCTTGGGGTGAGTGGTCCGGACCGCCCTGAACAGTGGGACAAGGGCGGGCAGGGACGGGCCACTGCGGGTACCACGGCGCCCCAACCGGGGAAGGCGGCGAGAGCCCTCAGCTACCTCAGCCAGGTCCGAGACCAGGGGGGCCGGAGGGGCGGACTCGTTCACCTCCGGCTGAAGCCCTTCCATCGCCACGGCGCGCCCTTCGAGAACGGACAGGGTTCGGGCGAGCATGAGCCCGATCACTCATTCTACGGGCTTCTGGTGGCCTGGCAGACGGACCACGACCGGGCCCCTGCCTTCTACATGCCCAACAGCGCGTGAACGGGAAGGCCAGGCAACCTATCCCGACCGCCCAGCCCCTCGAGCTCGATGAGCACCGTGACTCCCACTACCTCAGCTCCGAAGCGCCGAATGAGCTCGACGGTCGCTGCCGCCGTGCCACCCGTGGCCAGCACGTCATCCACGATGAGCACGCGATCACCTTCGGCAAAGGCATCGGACTGCACCTCGACCGTCGCCTCGCCGTATTCAAGGGCGTACGAAGCCGACGCCGTGAGCCCGGGAAGCTTGCCGGCCTTGCGCACCGGGACGAATCCGGCTCCGTAGACGTAGGCCACGGGAGCTCCTAGCACGAAGCCCCGGGCCTCTACCCCCGCCACAAGTCCGACCTCCAAGGCTCGATGTGCCGACACCATGGCGTCCACCACCGAAGTCAACGCCACGTGATCGGCAAGCAGTGGAGCGATGTCCTTGAATGTGACACCCGTGGTTGGCCAGTCCGCCACGTCGCGAATGCGGGCTCGCAGGAGCTCGTCCACGGCTGGGGACAGCGTCACCGGCGCTTCTTCCCACCGGGTCGCCGATTCTTGTTCCGCTTGGGCTGTTGGCGGGTACCACTGGGTGGGCGCTGCCCAGAAGGTCCGCCTGCCGACTCCCCCTCGGGGGTGTCGGAGACCCTGGTGTCCTCGAGTACGGCCGTTGCTGTCGCCGCGGTCCCCTCGGGAGACTTTCCGGTTGAGGTGCGTGCGGCCGACGATCGCTTGGCTTCCACCCGGCGGGCCACGGCCTTCATCTGCGGCTCGCGCTCCTTCATCTGCGCCAGCAGCGGGGTGGCGATGAAGATCGACGAGTAGGTGCCAGCCGCGATGCCGATGAACAGCGCCAGGGCGAGGTCCTTGAGCGTTCCCGCGCCGAGGAAGCCCACGCCGACAACCAGGATGGCGGCAACGGGAAGCAAGGCGATGACCGAGGTGTTGATGGAGCGCACCAGGGTCTGGTTCAGCGCCAGGTTGGCGGCCTCGCTGTAGGTCGACTTGCTGCTACCGGCGATCCCCTTGGTGTTCTCCTTGACCTTGTCGAACACGACGACGGTGTCGTAGAGCGAGTAGCCGAGGATCGTCAGGACCCCGATGATCGTGGCAGGGGTGACGGTAAATCCGACGAGGGCGTAGAGGCCGACCGTGATCAAGAGGTCATGGCCGAGCGCGACCAGCGCGGCCACAGCCATCCGCCATTCGAAATAGATCGAGAGGAAGATAACGACCAGAATCAGGAAATAGATCAGGCCCTGGACGGCCTTCTTGGTGATCTCATCCCCCCACGACGGGCCGACGATTTGAACGGTGATCTCATCGGTCGTCACGTCAAAAGTCGAAGCCAAGGACTGGGCGACTTCAGCCGACTCCCCCGTGGTCAGTGACTCGGTCTGAACGCGTAGGGACCGACCGGTGCCGCTCACCTGCTCAGTGACGATGGACTCGGTCGTGACACCTGCCTCGACGACGGCATCCTGCGCCTCGGCTACGGTGCCGTCCGCGGTCGGCACCACGAACACCGCCCCGCCTTGGAACTCGATCCCGGGGTTGAGCTGACGAACGAACAAGGCGCCGAAAGCCACCAGAAGGACGATGGCGGAGATGGTGTACCAACGGCGACGGCGTCCGACGAAGTCATACGAGACCTCGCCCCGGTAGAGCGAGCCACCCAGATCACCAAGGCGAGACATCAGGCCTCCTTCGTCGCGGCGGACGTTTGACCTGCGGGCTTGCGCCCGAGCCGTTCAGGATCGACTCCGGACAGAGGTCGTCCGGTGCTGAAGAACTTCATCCCGGCCAGGATCGTGACCAGGGGCTTGGTGAACAAGAAGACGACGAAGACATCGATCACCGTCGTGAGGCCGAGGGTGAAGGCGAAGCCGCGGACCGCGCCGACCGAAACCAGATAGAGAACGGTCGCCGCGATGAAGGAGACAGCGTCTGCGGCCAAGATCGTGCGGCGCGCCCGTATCCACCCGGTTTCGACGCCGGCCCGAAGGCTTCGACCGTCACGGACTTCATCCCGGATCCGTTCGAAGTACACGACGAACGAGTCCGCCGTGATTCCGATGGCCACAATCACACCAGCGATTCCAGCCAGGGTCAGCGTGAACCCGATTTGCTCTCCAAGCAGGACCAGCAGGCTGTACGTCAGGACGCCCGCGATGGCCAGTGACAGGACCGTGACGATCCCCAGTCCGCGGTAGTACAGCAGCGAGTACACAACAACCAGAAGCAGACCCAGGGCACCGGCGAGAAGTCCGGCCTTCAGCTGGTCATCACCGAGAGTCGGAGAAATCTGCTGGACTTCACCGACATCGAACGCCAACGGCAGGGCGCCGTACTTCAGCTGGTTGGCCAGCGTGGTGGCTTCCTCCTGAGTGAAGTTCCCCGTGATCTGGGCGTTGCCGTCCAGGATCGGGTTGATCACTCGTGGCGCAGACACGACCAAACCGTCGAGGACGATGGCGAACTGGTTGGTCGGCGGCGTGTTGTCCACGAGGTCTCTCGTGGTGTCGGAGAAGGCGGTGGTTCCCTCACCGTCGAAGTCGATGTCTACGGCCCACTGTCCGGTTTGGGTGTCGAGGGTGGCCGTGGCGTCGTCGATGTTGGTGCCGAGTACGGCGGCCTTCTCCAGCAGGTATTTGAACGTCCCCTCCAGCTCACAGGTGACGAGCGCGAGCGCTGGGTCATCCTGGAAACCAGTGGTGTTGGCCGGATCCAGGCAGTCCAGCGCGAGGAAGTCCTTCTCAAGTTTGGCGGGATCCTCCGCTTGCTTTCCGGCGGCGCTGTCATCTGCCGTCAGCCCCGAGCTCTGGACCCGCGGCTCGCCTGATCCGCTCTCAGAGGGCGATGGCTCGGTGGATGCACTCTCGGATGGTTCGGGTGAAGGGCTTTGCGACTTGGTCTTCGATGGCGACGGCGACTCGGTGGCCCCTTCGCTCGGTGACTCCTCCGGAGAGGCAGAGGGTGACGGTTCGGGGGTCACTCCGCCGGGGCCCTCTTGGAGCACTGGCCGGAAGTTCAGCTGAGCGGTCTGACCCACCTGCTCGTAGATGTCGCTGACGCTCGCGCCCGGAATGCTCACCACGATGGTCGCTTCCGCGCCTTGCCCCTGGGTCGTCACCTCGGCCTCTGCTACCCCAAGGCCGTTCACCCGCTGCCGGATGATCTCGACCGCCTGATCGACCTGATCCGAGGTAATGCTTTCGCCACCCGGAGCGGGCTTGGGGATCAGCGTGACCGAGGTCCCGCCTTGCAGGTCAAGGCCCAATTTGGGTTGCGTGACCCCGGTGACAGCCATCCAGGCCAAGAGCCCGAGAACCACCGCCGCGACGATGGCCAGCGAACGCCCGGAATGGGACTGAGTGGGTGCTGCCATGTCGCTGTGATCTCTCCCAATGCTCGTCGTGGGCCATGGCCCAGGATCGAGGCAGTATCCCCGAAGGGCCTCGTGGTCGGGTCAGGTGGTCGGTTCGGGCGGGTCTTCGGTGGAATCGGCGTGACCGGTGGCCGCTTCGGCCTCCTGCCCTGCGGGCAGCTCGCCCTCGGCCTCCCCCTCCGGGTTTCGAGCCACGGCGCGAATCGCGCCGGGAACGAAATGCAGGTGCACACCATCGGCGACCTCAAGAACGACATCTTCCTCGTCCACGCTGACCACCGTCCCCCGCAGTCCGCCCGCGGTCGTGACCTTCGCGCCGGGGGTCAGCGAGGCCACCAACTGCGCGGCGGCCGCCCTCTGACGGCGCGTCGGGCGGATCACCAGGAACCAAAAGGCAAGCCCCAGGAGCGCGAGCGGGAGCAGGGTCTTCACGTGGGAAGGTCTCCTCGTTCGATCGACGGCGGGCCGCGCGAGTCTACGCGCCGCGGGTCAGTCAGCCGAAACCGGCGACGGTGAGTCCTTCGGCGCGTCGTCGTCGAAGAGGCCGACCTCGAGTTGGTGCGCACCGCGTGGCGGTCTGATCTGGAGATGGTCCCAAGCGGCTGGTGTGGCGATCCGGCCTCGGGGTGTACGGGCCAAGAGCCCGGCCCGGACCAGGAACGGCTCGGCCATCTCTTCCACGGTCTCGCGCTCTTCCCCGACGGCGACGGCCAGAGTGGACAGCCCCACCGGCCCACCGGAGAACCGCCGACACAAGGCATCGAGCACCGATCGGTCGAGGCGATCGAGACCGAGTTGGTCCACCTCGAACAGGGCCAGCGCCGCGAGAGCAGCGCTGAGATCGACCACCCCGTTGCCCTCGACCTCGGCATAGTCTCGAACCCGTCGAAGCAGCCGATTGGCAATCCGCGGGGTTCCGCGCGAGCGTCCAGCGATCTCCTGCGCTCCGTCAGCGGTCAGACGTACGTTCAGCAGACCAGCTGATCGTTCGAGCAGCCGGACGAGTTCTTCGGCCTCGTAGAAGTCCAGATGGGCCGTAAACCCGAAGCGGTCGCGCAAGGGGCCGGGCAACAGCCCAGCACGGGTCGTGGCCCCGACGAGAGTGAACGGGGGCAGGGCGAGCGGAATGGCCGTCGCCCCGGGACCCTTCCCGACCACCACATCGACTCGGAAGTCCTCCATGGCCAGGTAGAGCATCTCCTCGGCCGGGCGAGCCATTCGATGGATTTCGTCGAGAAAGAGCACCTCGCCCTCGGACAGTGAGGACAAGATGGCGGCCAGATCCCCAGCGTGGGTGATGGCGGGCCCACTGGTGATGCGGAGCGGGACGCCCATCTCGCTGGCCATGATCATGGCCATCGTGGTCTTCCCCAGGCCAGGAGGGCCACTGAACAAGACGTGATCAGGAGCGGTACCCCGCCCGCGGGAGGCGTCGAGCAGCAGCGTCAGTTGTTGGCGTACGCGTTCCTGGCCGATGCACTCGCTCAGACTTCGAGGGCGCAGGGCCGCCTCGGCTGCTCGATCATCGGGGGCGATCTCCAGGGTGTACGAGCGATTCGGTCATCGGTGATCAGCCCTTGCTCAGTGTCTGAAGCGCGAGACGCAGCAGCACCCCGACGTCCGGAACCTCACCGGCCTGATCAGACACCGCGCTGACAGCATCGTCGGCCTCGCGAGCCGACCATCCGAGTCCGAGCAATGCCGTGTGGACTTGCGGTTTCCAGCCAGCCGACGGCGTGCCTCCTGCGCGGCCCGACAGGTCGATGACCCCACCCGAGGGCGGACCAAGACGATCCTTGATCTCCAGAACGATCCGCTGCGCCCCCTTGCGTCCGATGCCGGGGACCTGAACCAGGCGGGCCAGGTCTTCGGTAGCCACCGCTTGACGGAGCTCATCGGGCGACAGGACCGCCAACGTGGCCTGAGCCAGCCGTGGCCCCACGCCAGACGCTGTCTGCAGGAGTTCGAACACGAGCCGTTCGTCCGCATCGATGAAGCCGTACAAGGTCAGGGAATCTTCGCGGACCACCAGAGAAGTGGCCAGCCTCGCCTCCGCACCCACCCGTAGGGTCGCGAGCGTTCCCGGAGCGCACTGCACGGAGATGCCCAGCCCGCCCATCTCGATGACGACTTGGTCGGGGCCCAGGGCGATCACCGGACCGCGGACCGAGGCGATCATCGCCGCGTCCCGGCCGAGGCCATCGCCAGATCCAACCGCCGTTGCGCCCCGCCCCGCCAGACCTGACAGATAGCCAAAGCCAGGGCGTCCGCGGCGTCTGCGGGCCGTGGAGCCTCAGGGAGGGACAGCAGTCGAACGACCATGGCGGCAACCTGCGCCTTGTCGGCTCGACCATGACCGGTGACGGCTGCCTTCACCTCACTGGGCGTGTGCAGAGCCACCGGCACCCCGGCCCGAGCCGCAGCGGTGATGGCAACCGCGCTCGCCTGCGCCGTACCCATCACGGTCCGGACATTGTGCTGACTGAAGACGCGTTCGACTGCGACGACGTCGGGTTTGAGTCGAGCAATCCAGTCCTCCACCGCATCCATGACGGTCATGAGCCGGATCCCGAGCTCAGTGGTGGCCGGCGCTCCGACGACGTCGACCTCGACAAGGCGCAGCTGCTGTCCGGGCGCACCATCGACCACGCCGATCCCGCATCGGGTGAGGCCGGGGTCAACCCCGAGCACGCGCATGGGCTGCAAACCCTCCTCGCGGCAGACAACAACTGGACAGGTGTTCGACACACTAACGCCGCCGAACGGCCGGTCACCGCTGCGACGCGCCGATCGTGGACCTACGGTCGCACGGTGGACAAGGACTGGGTGGCCTGGCACGACGCCTACGACCGACCCGGTTCCGACCTCTCGAGACGGCTGACCGCGGTACAAGGCTTGCTCCGGACGGCGCTCGACCACTGCGAGCGGGGGCCGATTCGGTTGCTCAGCGTCTGCGCTGGTGACGGCAGAGATGTGCTTCAGACGCTGGCCGAGCACCCCCGGGCGGCGGACGTCTGCGCGGTCCTCGTCGAGAGCGATAAGGAGTTGTGCCGACGGGCGGCTGGCAGCACGACTGGCGGGAGTACGGCAGGCGGCGCCTCGGTGGACATTCGTCAGGCCGACGCGGGCGACGTCGCAGCCTGGATTGACCTCGCACCCGTGGACGTCCTGCTCGCTTGCGGGGTCTTCGGGAACCTCGATCGGGAGCAGCTGGAACGCTGCGTGCAGACCCTCCCGGTGGGCTGCCACGAAGGAACCGCGCTGCTATGGACCCGGGGACGTGGGCCTGAGGACCCGGGACCGGACCTCGATCGATGGCTGACCCGTGCGGGGTTTCGCTCGACCGCGCGGGTCTCCCCCGAGCGAGCGGGCTACCGGGTTGGACTGGACCGGTACGGCGGACCGACGGTGACCGCCGAGCCCGGTCAGCGGTTGTTCAGCCACTTTCGCTGACCCAGGGCCGTAACTCACAGGGAGCGATGCATGGCTACGGCACACCTGGCTCTATTCGGCGTACCTCCGCCTGCAACTCAGCCCACCAGCTCCATGATCTCGTCGGTGACGTCATAGTTCGCGTAGACGTTCTGCACGTCGTCGCTGTCTTCGAGCGCCTCAATCAGGCGGAAGACCTTGGGTGCGGATTCCTCATCAAGGTCCACGACGACCGACGGGAGAAAGGTCGGGTCCGCCGAGTCATAGTCGATGCCGGCGTCCTGGAGGGCCGTACGCACCTGCACCAGGTCACTCGCCTCTGAGACCACCTCGAATGCCTCGCCCAAATCGTTGACCTCCTCGGCGCCGGCCTCGAGCACGGCCAGGAGGACGTCGTCCTCACTCAACCCGTCCGCTCCAGGCACGATGACGACGCCCTTGCGCGCGAACATGTAGGACACCGATCCGGGGTCCGCCATCGAACCGCCGTTGCGCGTCATGGCGACCCGAACATCCGATGCTGCCCGGTTGCGGTTGTCGGTCAGGCACTCGACCAGGACGGCCACCCCGGCCGGTCCATATCCCTCGTACATGATCGTTTGCCAGTCCGCTCCGCCCTGCTCGACGCCCGAGCCCCGCTTGACGGCGCGTTCGATGTTGTCCAGAGGCACCGAAGTCTTGCGGGCCTTCTGGATGGCGTCATACAGGGTGGGGTTGGCGTCGGGGTCGCCGCCGCCGGTGCGGGCCGCGACCTCGATGTTCTTGATCAGCTTCGCGAAGAGCTTGCCTCGCTTGGCGTCGACGACCGCCTTCTTGTGCTTGGTCGTCGCCCACTTGGAGTGGCCGCTCATCTTCCCCTCACGATCTCGACGAAATACCGGTGCACGCGTCCGTCACCGGTCAGTTCGGGGTGGAACGACGTGGCCAGCAGGCCTGCCTGCCGAACGGCGACGATCCTACCGTCGGCCGCGCCCCCTCGACGGTCGCTAGGACGTCCACCCCCGCGCCGACCTCCTCGACCCAGGGGGCACGGATGAAGACCGCGTGCACCGGCGGACCTTCGATGCCGCGGAAGGTCAGGTCCTCCTCGAAGGAGTCCACTTGCCGGCCAAAGGCATTGCGGCGCACGGTCACCGCCAAGCCGCCAACGGTCAGGTGATCGGCCCGGGAATCCAACAGCGTGTCCGCCAACAAGATCATCCCGGCGCACGAGCCGTACGTCGGCATGCCGTCGCGGACGCGCTCTCGAAGAGGCTCGAGCAAGCCGAATTGCCGGGCCAGCAGAGACATCGTGGTCGACTCACCACCGGGCAGAACCATGCCGTCCACGGAAGCCAGCTCATCGGGCCGCCGTACAGTGACCGCTTCTACTCCGGCCGCCGTGAGGATCCGAAGGTGCTCACGGACGTCGCCTTGAAGCGCAAGAACTCCAATGCGCACGCCTGTCCTTGCCAGGGTTACCAGCCGCGGTCGGCGAGGCGGTGCTCGACAGGGACATCATCCACGTTGATGCCGACCATGGCCTCCCCAAGTCCGCGCGACACCTTGGCAATGACATCCGGGTCGTCGTGGAACGTGGTCGCCTTCACGATGGCTGCAGCCCGTTGCGCCGGGTTTCCGGACTTGAAAATGCCGGACCCGACGAACACGCCGTCAGCTCCGAGCTGCATCATCATCGCGGCGTCCGCCGGAGTGGCGATACCGCCGGCGGTGAACATGACGACGGGCAACGACCCGCGCGCAGCAACCTCGGCAACCAGCGGGTACGGCGCCTGGAGCTCCTTGGCAGCGACGTACAACTCGTCCTCGCTCATCGAGGACAGCCGCCGGATCTCACCGAGGATCGTCCGCATGTGCGTGGTCGCATTCGACACGTCCCCGGTGCCCGCCTCCCCCTTCGAGCGGATCATGGCCGCGCCCTCGGAGATGCGACGCAGGGCCTCGCCGAGGTTCGTCGCGCCACAGACGAACGGGACGGTGAAAGCCCACTTGTCGATGTGGTGGGTGTAGTCCGCTGGGGTGAGGACCTCGGACTCATCGATGTAGTCGACACCGAGAGACTGAAGCACCCGAGCTTCGACGAAATGGCCGATCCGGGCCTTGGCCATGACCGGGATGGACACGGCCTCGATGATGCCGTCGACCAAATCCGGGTCGCTCATCCGGGCGACGCCGCCCTGCGCCCGGATGTCGGCGGGCACGCGCTCCAG
The DNA here is from genome assembly GCA_963851405.1 of uncultured Actinomycetota bacterium. Lineage (GTDB taxonomy): Bacteria > Actinomycetota > Actinomycetes > DATJPE01 > DATJPE01 > JANPBY01. Next base: position 19,455 of record CAWKPB010000001.1, read on the forward strand.
AGCCATCACAGCCACGGCGCCGGCATCCTCGGCAATCTTCGCCTGGTCAGCGGTGACGACGTCCATGATGACGCCACCCTTGAGCATCTCGGCCATACCGCGCTTCACGCGCAACGTGCCGGTGGACAGTTCGCCGGCGGAGGAGGAGGTGGGCTCCGAGCTGGACACGGTGGACCTCTGACTTGGGTGCGGAAACGACGGGGACCGGTCCATCGTAGGGCCGAGCGAGGGCCTTGGTGCTCCCGCGGCTTCGGTCAGGGCGACGATGAGGGTAGGGGCCGTTTCTTGGCCCGAACCTCAGTCGCCTTGGTGGTCTTGTTCGCGAGCATGACCCAGACCTGTCCCGGAGCGAGGGTGAACTCCTCGCCGGCCACCGTCCAGGTCGTTCCAGAGTCGATCTTCGGGCGCGACCAGCGCGCGTTGTAGGCCATCCCATCGCGAAGGATCAGCGCCTTACCGCGGCCCACCGTGTCAGACATGGGGGTATTGGAGCGAACGCCATAGATCGACGGGTGGATCGTCACGTACTGGATGATGACGGTCGTTCCGCCGAGCCGCTTGCCGTCGGTGGTGTTCGCTGGCGCACCATCCATGGTGAGCAGCCAGCGGTTCTGCTGGGACGACCAGGTGAACATCGCGCGAGCCGACGGCCACGCTGTGGTCACCGACTTCACCGATCGGCCAGTGGTGGGCGGCAGCTCAGAGAACGTAAATCCCACATCGTTCGGAGACTCCGCTTGTGGGGCACGGGCGAGCAGCTGCTTGCCGTTGCCGAAGAAGTCGTAGGGCGGGAAGCGTCCGCTTTGGCGCCAATAGCCCACTGATCCACGATCGCCGCTGACGTCGTAGAACGGGGCCCGTGCCAGCACCGGTCGGAGTTTGGGGTTGGCCCCCGAGTAGGCGAACGCCAGCCGGCCGTACTGCGGAAGCAACTCAAGGTCTGCGATGCGCGCACTGCGGATGGGGCCGATCGCGGTCGGGACGCGAGTGGAGAAGACCGCCACGTAACGGCTGAGGCCACCCTCCACCTGCTCCAGGTAGACCACGTCCGCCGCCTGCAGCCCGCTGTGCGGGTTTGAGTAGCGCGTGTTGTCGAGCTTGACGGCGAGGACGGGGCCGTCAGGCTCGCCTTCGCGACCGGACAGCAACGATCGCTGCACCTCGGTCGGGCTCGGACTCGGTGTGGGTGCTGCTGAGGAGGGCGGCAAGGACGCCACTGAGGCAACCGGAGTTGCATCCGACTGCGAGCAGGCCGCCAGTACGCCGACCACAGCAGCAGCAACCAAGGTCCACGTCCGTGGCGTACGCCTTCGAGTCCGGCTCACGCCAGGAGCGTACGTGGCGATGACCGTGGTCTAGGACAACCTCGGGGGTGGCGCGTCGTCGATCTCGAAGCTGCGGGGCCACGGCGCTGTTCCCGCCAACCGAAACCAACGAACCAGACGCCTGCGGCGCAGCCGTAGTGTGGCGCGCGCCGACTCGTTGTGGAATTGACGAGCGAGGATGACACGATCGCTGGCGGATCGCACCTCCCCGAGCAGATGCAGACCGTTCACATTGGCCTTGAGTTCGTCCACCTCCTCAGCCACAAGAACCGCTCGCAGCGAGGAGGACAGGGCGCTCTCCGCGCGCTCCCGGCCGGGCCAGTCGTCCGGCACCACCTCGCTGGCCGCATGGGCTGCGTCGGCCAGCAACACCCCAGACGCCGGATCGACCAGACCCGAGAGGGCGACCTCGTTGGCGATCGCGGAACGGCGCACCAGGCTGGCGTCGAGAGCGTCGGCTGCCGCTTCCAGCCGGACGTGGAGACGATCGAGTCGGCCGGCTACAGACCTCAGATAGAGCCCAAAGAGCACCACGAGGGCCAGGGCCCAGGCCCACAGGGGTAGCAACTCAGTTCTCCCGGAGTCTGGTGAAGCGGCCGAAGACCTGACCCCGCGAGTCCTCCCGGACCCTTGGCTGTCCTTCCGTGACGGTTTCGTAGACCGTCACGATCTCTGCGGCCACAGTTTCCCAGTCGAAGCGAGCGACCCGTTCGTCGGCGGCCTCGATCAACTGCTCACGAAGGACAGCGTTCGCGAGCACCTCACTCGCTACCGCGGCCAAGGACGAGGGATCCTCATTGGCGAACACCGCCCCACATCGACCGTCGGCGAGCACTCGGCGGAAGGCATCGAGATCGGAGGCGATGACTGGAGTCCCCGCGGCCATCGACTCAAGCAAGACGATGCCGAAACTCTCGCCGCCGGTGTTTGGCGCGACGTAGGCGTCGACGGAGACCAGCATGCTCGCCTTGTCGGCGTCACTGACCAGCCCGAGAAAGACCACGTGCTCGCGTAGACCCACGGGTATCGACGAGGAGACCTCCTCCACATCCCCAGGACCTGCGACCAGGATGCGGAGCTCAGGGTGCGCCTTCACCAGCTCCGGCAGCGCCGCGAGAAGGACTTGCAGCCCCTTGCGTGGCTCGTCGATACGACCCAGGAACCCGAGCGCAGGGCCAGCCCCCGGCCAGCCGTCCAAAGGCTTGGCCCCCCTGAAGAACCGCACCGAGACGCCATTGGGAATGAGGACCGCGTCGCCACCGAGGTGCTCGACCAACGTGGTGCGCGCCCGTTCGCTGACCGCGATCCGCGCGCTGACTTTCTCCAGCGCGGTCTGCAGAATCCCGTAGGCCGCCGAAAGGACCCTCGAGCGCTCAGCACTGACGTGGAAGGTTCCGACGATCGGCCCGATGGCTGCCCAGCAGGCCAAGATCGACAAACTAGGAGCCACCGGCTCGTGGATATGCAGAACGTCAAAGTCACCGTCTCGGACCCAGCGCCGTACTCGGGCTGCAGAGACCGGACCGAAAGACAGCCTCGCCACGGCGCCGTTGTAGGGAACGGGGATCGCTCGACCGACCGGCACGACGTAGCTCGGCAACGCCTCGTCATCGTCGGCCGGCGCGAGAACCGATACCTCGTGGCCCATTCGGATCAACTCCGTGGCCAGGTCCCTCACGTGTGACTGAACTCCCCCCGGCACGTCGAAGGAGTACGGGCAGACCAGGCCGACCCTCACCTCGTCGCTTCCTCGCCGGTCACCGAGCGCCGGGCCGGGTCGAGGTCCGCGCTCCACAACGCTTGGAGCATGTGCCAGTCGACCGGGTGTGCGGCGATGCCCTCCGCGAAGACATCGGCGACCCGTTGCACTGTTGCGCCGATCCGCTCCCGTCGAGAGCCCCCTTCGGGGACGTCGACCTCCGGGTAGAAACGCACATGACTACGGTCACCGTCGTACCAAAGCGTGGCCGGGACCAGGGCCGCGCCAGTCGCGAGTGCCATCGCCGCCGGTCCGGACGGCATGCTGGCCCGCTCGCCGAAGAAGTCAACCGGGATCCCATGCGCGGTGAGATCGCGGTCGCCGACCAAGGCGACGACACCGCCCTCTCGTAGGCGAGAGGTCAGCATGGGCAGGACTCGTGGCCCACCCGTCAGTGGGAGGACCTCCATCCCCAGCGACTGGCGATACTCCAGGAACCGCTCGAAGAGGGATTCGGGCTTGAGCCGCTCCGCCACGGTCGTGAATTGGCCGAATTCGAGAGTGAACCAGGCGCCAACCAAGTCGTAGTTGCCCATGTGCGGGCACGCGATGACCACCCCTCGATCGCTCGCAACAAGCGCACTCATTTGCTCGTACCCCTCGACGTCGACCGACGCCGAGATCTCGGCCGGCGTGAGCGTCGGGAGTCGAAACGCCTCTCGCCAGTACCGGAGATAACGGCGCATTCCCTCCTGCACCAGAGCATCCAGCTCCGCGTCGCTGCTGTCAGGGGCCACCCGCGCCAGGTTCCGACGCAACTGCTGCACGCTGCCACCGCCGCGAGTCGTGGCACGGTCGGCGATCACCTGGAACGTCCACCTCGCCGCACCCTCCGGCATCCAACGAACCGCGGCCCAACCCCCGGCGTACGCGGCATCGGTCACGCGGTCCTTCAGGGGCACGTCAGGGCCCTTCGGCCAGGCGCGCCTGCCGCCGTACCTCGGCCATCCGCTGACCGACGGTGACGACGGTCGCGATGGCGAGCAGCCAGAGTCCAACAGCCTGGACGTACGGCAACCCGAGCCCGGCCAGCCCGGTCGCAAGCAAGACGACCACCAACCGCTCGGAACGCTCGGCAATGCCGACGTTTGCACTAAGGCCGAGGCCCTCGGCGCGCGCCTTGGAGTAGGAGACGATCATGCCGCCGATGAGGCACACGAACGTCACTGCGGCCAGCACGGCATCGTCTCCTCCGCGCAAGAACCACCAGACCAGCGCCGCAAAGATGCAGGCGTCGGCCACCCGATCCAGGGTTGAGTCCAGGAACGCACCCCACGCGCTGGAACGACCGGACAGTCGGGCCATGGTGCCGTCGAGGGTGTCGGAGAAGATGAACACCACAATGATCAGGGTCCCCGCGAGGAACTCGCCCCGGGTGTAGAAGAACAGCGCCGTCAGCGACGTGCCCAGCGTTCCGATGACGGTAATGACATCCGGCGAGATGCCCGCGGCGAGCAACGCACGCGCGATCGGCGTGAGGATCCGAGTGACGAAGGCCTTGACGTGACGCGCGAGCAAGGCAACTCCGGGGATCGGTTGATGGCGGTGGAGGTCACCCTATCCTCGGGTTGCACCGTTTCCCTTGTGCTGGGCTCGATCCGACGGCAGAGTCGCAGAGGCCGACACAGCGATACCCGAACGACGGGCCACGGCCCGCACCAGGAGGCTAGGACCATGGCACACGCACCCTCTGGGGCCGCGGGAAGAGCTCCGACGGCTGACCGGCCGGAACGGATCCGCAACGTCGTGTTGGTCGGCCATACCGGAGCAGGGAAGACCACCTTGGTCGAGGCCTTGCTCGTGGCGACCGCGACCATCCCGCGCGCCGGCCGAGTCGAAGACGGAACCACGATCAGCGACTTCGATGAGGCCGAACATCGTCAGCAGCGATCAGTCTCGCTGGCGCTCGCTCCGGTCGAATACGACGGAATCAAGATCAATCTGCTGGATGCACCCGGCTACGCCGACTTCGTCGGGGATTTGCGAGCGGGACTACGAGCCGCTGACGCTGCCCTCTTCGTCGTCTCCTCAGTGGACGGACTCGACGGCACGACGCAGTTGCTCTGGGAGGAATGCGCTGCCGTGGGTATGCCGCGAGCGGTCGTCGTGAGCAAGTTGGACAAGGACCGAGCCGACTTCGATGAGACTGTCGCCGTCTGTCAGCGCGTGTTCGGGGACGGAGTGCTCCCCCTGTATCTGCCGCTGGCGGCCGAAGATGGATCGCCCGCAGGGGTCATCGGGTTGCTTTCCCAACGGATCGCCGACTATTCCACCGGGGAGCGGGTCGAGCGCACCCCCGACGCCGAGCACCTTCCGTTGATCGAGGACGCGCGGAACCGCCTCATCGAAGGCATCATCGCCGAGTCCGAAGATGAAGGGCTGATGGACCGCTACCTCGCGGGTGAGCCCCTGGACCTGGACGTGCTCGTCAATGACCTCGAGACGGCCGTCGCCCGAGGGAGCTTCTTCCCTGTCGTCGCGACGGCCGCACCCAGCGGTCTGGGCATGCTTGAGGTCCTCGAGGTCATCACGCGGGGCTTCCCCTCACCCATGGAGCACGAGTTGCCGGCCGTGACCACCCCGGAAGGCAAGCCATTGGCACCGCTGACCTGCGATCCAGCAGGACCCCTGGTCGCCGAGGTCGTCAAGACCACCTCGGACCCCTATGTGGGCCGGATCTCTCTCGTGCGTGTCTTCAGCGGCACGCTGCGCCCTGACGTCACTGTCCACGTCTCCGGGCACGGCCTCGACGGGCGCGGCCACGAGGACCACGACGTCGACGAGAAGGTTGGTGCCCTGTCGAGCCCGCTGGGGAAGACCCAGCGCACGATGAACCAAGCCATCGCCGGTGACATCGTTGCCGTCGCCAAACTGATGAGAGCCGAAACCGCGGACACGTTGTCCAACCAGGAGGATCCACGGCTCGTTGAGGCTTGGCTGATGCCTGACCCCCTGCTTCCGGTGGCCATCGTCGCCCATTCGAAGGCCGACGAGGACAAGCTCTCCCAGGGACTTGGACGCCTGGTCGCCGAGGATCCGACGATGCGGCTCGAGAACAACCCCGAGACGCACCAACTCGTTCTGTGGTGCATGGGGGAAGCCCATGTTGATGTGCTCCTCGACCGACTGAGGACCCGGTACGGGACGGCGGTCGACTCGGTCCCCCTTCGGGTGTCCTTGCGTGAAACCTTCGCGGCGCCCTCGAAGGGCCACGGCCGGCACGTCAAACAGTCGGGGGGGCACGGGCAGTTTGCGGTGTGTGACATCGAGGTCGAGCCGCTGCCGGAGCCGGTTGGTTTCGAGTTCGTCGACAAGGTCGTCGGGGGCTCAGTCCCTCGGCAGTTCATCCCGTCAGTGGAAAAGGGCGTACGCGCGCAGATGGACCGCGGGGTGGGCGCCGGCTACCCGGTGGTCGGGCTTCGAGTGACCTTGGTTGATGGCAAGTCACACTCGGTTGACTCCTCGGATATGGCCTTTCAGACCGCGGGTGCGCTGGCACTCAAGGACGCCGCGAGTCAGGCGACGATCAACCTGCTCGAGCCAGTGGACGAGATCTCGGTTCTGGTGTCCGACGAATATGTCGGCCATGTGATGAGTGACCTGTCTAGCCGGCGGGGACGGGTCACCGGCACCGAGCCGGTCGGGGCGGGCCGGTCCCTGGTCAAGGCAGAAGTGCCTCAGCTTGAGATCACGAGGTACGCCGTCGACCTGCGCTCGTTGTCCCACGGCACGGGGACCTTCCACCGGACGTACCACGGGCACGAGCCCATGCCCGCCCAACTCGCGGCCAAGGTGGTCACAAGCGGTCAGGAGTGACCACCACGGATCAGCCGCCAAGCTGGCCCGGGCTGGTCAGTCCATGGGCCACCCGGCGCTGACCAGAGCGCGGGTCTCTTCGAGCAACTGCGGCAAGACTTTGGTCCCTGCAGTGACTGTCATGAAGTTCGCGTCGCCCCCCCAGCGAGGCACGACATGTTGATGCAGATGCGCCGCCAGAGACCCGCCAGCCGCGCCACCGAGATTGAGCCCGGTGTTGAACCCGTGCGGCGATGAGACGGCTCGGATCGCGACCACCGCCTGTCTGGTCATCGCTGCGAGCTCCACTTCTTCCTCGCCGGTCAGCGCCTCGAGATCGCTGACATGGCGGTAGGGAACCACCATCAAATGACCTGGGTTGTACGGATGCAGGTTGAGTACCGCGTACACCGAACGGCCGCGGCGAACCACGAGAGATGACTCGTCGGGCGTCTGCGGAATAACGCAGAACGGGCACCCTTCATCCTCCGAGGCGGTCGTGACGTACGCCATTCGATGCGGCGCCCACAGCCGCTCCAGACCATCCCCAGAAGCATCCATCGGTCAGACCTGAACGCGCGTGCGGATGGCTTCGACGATCTCCGCCACAGCATCACCTAGAGGGACCGCATTCTTCTGGGTCCCGTCGCGATAGCGGAAGGACACCGCGTCCGCCGCTTGGTCATCCGCGCCGGCGATCAGCATGAATGGAACCTTGGCGCGTTGGGCTGTCCTGATCTTCTTCTGCATTCGTTCGTCCGAGGCATCCACCTCGACTCGGACCCCCTCGGCGCGCAGCACCTCAGCGACCCCCTCGAGATAGGGAACGAAATCAGCGGCCACGGGGATGCCCACCACCTGAACCGGCGCCAGCCAGGGAGGGAAGGCCCCGGCGTAGTGCTCGACGAGGAGTCCAAAGAACCGCTCGATGGATCCGAATTTGGCCGAGTGAATCATGACCGGTTGCTGGCGTGACCCATCGGCGGCCTGATACTCCAAGTCAAAGCCGGCCGGCTGATTGAAGTCGTACTGGATCGTGGCCAGTTGCCAGGTCCGCCCGATTGCATCCCGTGCCTGGACCGAGATCTTTGGACCATAGAAGGCAGCCCCTCCCGGGTCATCCACGAGCGCCAGACCAGTGTCGGTCGCAGCCGTTTGAAGGATCTCGGTGGCCGCTTCCCACTGCTCCTGGCTACCGATGAACTTGTCCGAATCGGCGTCACGCGTGGACAACTCGAGGTAGAAGTCGTCGAGGCCGAAGTCCTGGAGGAGTCCAAGGACGAAGGCCAGCAGGTGCTTGATCTCATCTGGGGCTTGTTCTGGGGTGACATAGGAATGTGAATCATCCTGAGTCATCCCGCGCACGCGAGTCAGTCCATGGACAACACCCGACTTCTCGTAGCGATAGACCGAGCCGAACTCGAACAGGCGCAAGGGCAACTCACGGTATGAGCGGCCCCGAGAGCGATAGATCAGGTTGTGCATCGGGCAATTCATGGCTTTGAGGTAGTACGAGGACCCCTCCAGCTCCATCGGCGGGAACATCGTGTCCGCGTAGTACGGAAGATGCCCGGAGGTCTCGAACAGGCCCTGCTTGGAGATGTGCGGCGTGCCGACGTACTCGAAGCCTTCCTCGATATGACGCCGGCGGACGTAGTCCTCCATCTCGCGCTTGATGACTCCCCCGCGCGGATGGAAGACCGGGAGGCCCGATCCGAGCTCGTCTGGGAAGGAGTAGAGGTCGAGCTCGACGCCGAGGCGCCGGTGGTCTCGGCGCTCCGCTTCCTCGAGCATGGTCAGGTAGCCGCGCAGTCCGTCCTTGTCCGGCCACGCGGTCCCGTAGACCCGCTGAAGTTGCGGATTGGCCTCGCTCCCCCGCCAATAGGCGGCGGCCGAGCGCATCAGCCGGACCGCATTGCTGGGGATGAGTCGCGTGCTTGGTAGGTGCGGGCCGCGACACAGGTCCGACCAGACTCGCGCGCCGGTGCGATCCAGGTTGTCGTAGATGGTGAGCTCCGCACCCCCCACCTCCATGACGTCGTCGGAGGCTGCGCCTTTCAACCCGACCAACTCACATTTGTACGGCTCCGCCGATAGTTCCTCGAGAGCCTCGGCCTCGGTCACGACCCGGCGCGAGAACCGCTGTCCGGCCTTGATGATCTCCTGCATTCGCTTGTCGAGGGCGCTGAGATCCTCGGGCGTGAACGGCCGCTCGACGTCGAAGTCGTAATAGAAGCCGTTCTCAATGGGTGGTCCGATACCCAGCTTGGCGTCGGGGAACAGGCTCTGCACAGCCTGCGCCAGCACGTGCGCCGCCGAGTGACGAAGGACTGCGAGCCCTTCTGGGCTGTTCACCGCGACGCCCTCCACGACATCCCCATCGGAGAGCGCGTGATTCAAATCGCGCAGCTCACCGGAAACCCGAGCTACGACAATCGACCGATCGTCAAACAACTCACCCGCGGTCGTGCCGGCCGCAACGTCTCGCTCTTGGTCATCGAGCAGAACGCGGACGTCGGGCACAGCATCTCCAGGGAGTCGCGAGAACGAGTTGGGCTTCGATGGTATCCAGGGCTGCCGCCCCCGATCGCCAGGTTTATGCCGCGCTAGCCACCACGCGGTGCAACCCGCCGTCGAGCGTCACCGCCCACAACTCGCCCTTGCCTGTCTCACCAAAGGAGGCCAGTTGGTAGGCCTTTACCCCGCCGACGCGCACGCGCGTCCCCTTGCCGTACACGAACAAGTCGCCGGTTGCGAAGTCGCCAAACACATAGAGACCGCCTAACCGCGAGGCGTACTTCTTTCCTCGGTAGACGTAGCCACCAGTGATGGATTCGCCAACGGAATGGCTGTAATTCAGGGTCGGGTCGTGGTACTTCACGCCGGACTTACATCGACTGGCCTTGAAGATCGTGCGGCCTTCCCGACACGACCAGCCGAGGTTCCATCCCTTGGCGCCGTAAGGAACGCGGGTCACTTCCTCGCGTGCGTCCTGACCGACGTCGGCCAGCCAGAGGTCTCCGTTCTTCTTGTCGACGCTGAATCGCCACACGTTTCGGACCCCGTAGGCCCAGATCGCACCGCGCGCGCCTCCTGGCTTCGCGTAGGGGTTGGAGGGGGGAATGCAGTAGTGCTTCGAGCCGCAGAACTTGCGCGGGTTGATTCGAAGGATCTTTCCGCTGAGCGTCCTTCGGTCCTGACCATTGGCGAAGGGGTCGCCCGAGCCGCCGCCATCCCCGGTTGCGATGTAGAGCTTCCCGTCGCGGCCAAACGCGAGCATGCCGCCGTTGTGATTGGTGTAGGTGGGGTGCTTGATCCGGATGACCTTCTTCTCACTCCCGGACTTCGCCTTGGATGACGTTGCGGAGCGCGCGGTGAAACGCGATACCTGGAGTGCGCCCGAGGCCTTTGTGTAACTGACCCAGAAATGCCGGTCGGTCTTGAACGTCGGAGAGAAGGCCAAACCCAGCAAACCCTGCTCACCACCATCGAGGACGCGACCGGTGATGGACAGATAGGGAGTGCTGCGGGTCTTCCCGTTGTTGACAATCTTGATCCGGCCGGCCTGCTCGACGACGAACAGGCGGGACACGCCGTCCGCCGCAGCGGTCACGAAGAGCGGACGAGCGAGTCCGCCAGTCACCTTCTTCAGCCGAAGCGACACTGCTTGCGGGTCGGCGGATTGGGCGGCGGGCAATCCAGGAGACTTGACCACCGACGCCAGTGCCACCTCGGCCTGTGGACCTGGGTCCACAGCCGCCGGCGCAGCGCGTGCGGGGGCCGCGACGGCCACGGCCAGAGCTGCCGTCGCCAGAGCCAGGGCCGCAAGGGACAAGGGGGTGGCTCGATGCCTGTGATTACGTCGCAAGAGCATGTTCAGCACCTTACGTGCGTCGACACACTTCGAGACCGATGAATAGAGCCATGCGAGTCCTTCGGCATCGACTCCCGCTCAGCTGGTAGCGACTCCCGCTCGGCTGGTCCTCCACACGTGCGGGTCGGTCACACGCCGGACCCTCGACCGATGCTCGGTCAGCTGATGTGGCGCAGCGCCTCACGCCGGGTGAGGCCCGACATGCGCTCAGCCTCCGCGCCGACGTAGGCCTCAACCCAAACCGGCTCGATTCGAGCCACCTCGCGAAGCGCCCACCCGCAGGCCTTCCGCAACCAGAACTCCGGGCGTTCGAGGTTCGGGTCGAGACAGGCACTGAGAACAGCGAGGTCAACATCACTTCCGGCCCCGAGTTGGGACAGCACGGCAGTGCGCCGAAGCCACAGGTCGTCGTCAGCCGCCCACGACTCCACGACGGGGTTCAGTTCAACTGGATAGGCCCGGCGAAGCGGGCTCACCAGTCGGCCGGCCACCCAGTCGACGAGATCCCACCAACCTCCGCTGACCACCAGGTGCTCGTATAGGCCGATGACGTCGGGATCACGCCAGGCACCGGCTGATCGATGTCCTGCCAGGACGAGGGCGGCGTATCGCTCCTCCCGATGTACAGCGCAGTCGTAGAGCGAGCGCACCGTCGCATCCCAGACCAAGCGGTTTCCGGGTGGGAGCTCATCGATGGCCTGCCGGGTGACGCGCCGCACCATCGGAAGTCGAACGCCTAGGTAGGGCATTTTCGACTTCATGTAGGCCTGCATGCGCGGCGCTCGCTCAGACTCGGCTGCCCCCGCCAGTGAGCGCCGGATCGCCTCGATGAGCATGGGGTCAGCGGCAGTCATGGTGGGCGATACTGGGTTCGAACCAGTGACCTCCTCGGTGTGAACGAGGCGCTCTACCACTGAGCCAATCGCCCGTTGAGCGGCTTCATCGCAACGCCGCAACGGCCGCTGAAGACTACCGGATCACGGAACCACCGATTGGACCCAGGACTCGAGTCCGGTCGTCGGTCCTCCGGGGAGCCAGCTCGGGACGCCGAAGACGATCAAATACGCCAAGACGGCCAAGGCGACGATCACCACACAGCCAAGTCCGATGAGCAGGCGCACCCATAGTGGCTGCCGAACCGCCCAGTGGGTCCAGGCCATGACGCGCACGCGAGCGAACTCCAACAACCGCTGGGCCCAGGTGAACTCCGAGGCCAGGATGGCCAAGCCCGCGAAGATGATCAGCCACCCCGGGCCGGGCAGGGGAAGCAGGATGATGCCGACCACGATGACGGCGGCACCCACGACGCCAACGACAGCGCGGTAGATCAGATGAGTGGTGCGCGTCCGCCGGAAGTAGCGGTCTCGGATCCCTGGCGGCGGTCCGGCTGCGGTGGAACTGCGTTCCAGGCTGATCGAGGCAGCAGCCTCGTCGTTGGGAACGTCCTGATGTGCCACGGCTCACACCCTAAGTGGGGATCCAACCGGGCTGGCGCGACATCTGAGTGACGACCCCGAAGCTGCGAAGCCAGGCCTCACCGGTTCGGGACTTGCCCGCCACAACCAGGAGACATGCGTTGAACGCGTCAGCACGCCTCACCCAAGACCTCGGCTTGCGCCTGGTCGTCGCAGACGCGCAGACCCTGCCGGTCGAAGCGGCCCTGACCTATGACCCCGCCGACCCGTACGCCGTGACTGCCGTCTTCCACGCAGACGACTCCGACTCCGTCACCTGGACCTTCGGCCGGGACCTGTTGCATGCCGGACTGAGCGCGATGAGTGGCTACGGCGACGTCGGCGTCTGGCCCTCAACGTCCGACGGCCAGCCAGTCGTGTGCATCACGCTGTGCTCCCCCTCTGGCCAAGCTCTTCTCGAGGCGTCACGGTCCGAAGTGGAAGCGTTCATCGCGGCAACCCACGAAAGGGTGCCCTTCGGCGCCGAATCGCAGCACTTGGATATCGAGGGCGCCTTGGAGCACCTGCTCGCGGGCTGACTCGACCAATAGCCGCTGGGGCTTGCTCAGGGGTCGTTCGATCGCGCGGCCTCGGAGGCGAACACGGCCATGGCCGCGGCGGTCACCGGGCCAGGCGCAGCAATAGCCCGTCCGTCGATGCTGTGCACGGGGTGGACGTCCCGGGTCGAGGACGTCAGGGCGATCTCACTGGTCCCCGCCAGGTCTGCCTCAGTCAGTGGGGCTTCGATCGCGTTGCACCATTCGAGGAGCAGTTCGCGGGTCACCCCGGCTAGGCATCCCGAACTGAGGGGCGGGGTGACGAGCGCACCGTCGCGGACGATGAAGATGTTGCTGCCGGTGCCCTCGCAGACTTGACCCACGGTGTTGAGGAACAGCGCCTCAGAGGCGCCCTGATCATGGGCGTACCGAAGCGCCACCACGTTCTCCGCGTACGACGTGGTCTTGACCCCTGCCACGGCCGATCGCTCGTTCCGCCGCCAAGGAACGGTGGCCAACGCCGTGGACGCTGGCCACACCGTGGCAGCCGAGCAGGCGATGAACACCGTCGCCGGCGAGGCGTTGCGGGCGGTCCCCAATGGGCCGGTGCCGCCGGTCACGGTGATCCGCAGGCGACCGACGTCCTCCTTACGGTTGGCGCCAAGAACACGGCTGATCGACTCGCGGATCTGAGCCTCGTCCGGATGAGACAGCCCCAGCGCGTTCGCAGATCGAGTCAGCCGAGCCAGGTGGCGGGTCAGCGCGAACGGCTGGCCCTCGACCACGCGCATGGTTTCGAAGACCCCGTCCCCAACCGTGAAGCCGTGGTCGAACGCGGACACCCGAGCCGACTGGTCGTCAACCAGCTTCCCGTCCAGCCATGCCTTCATCGTTGCTCCTCGCCGTCGTCTGCCACGGGCCGATCCTGCGCGCTGGCCAACTCAATCAGTCGGGCCGCCTTCAACTCGGTCTCCTCCCACTCGGCCTGCGGGTCGGAACCCCAGGTGATGCCCGCCCCCGTGCCGAACTTCAGCATGCCGTCCTCGATCCAGAACGTCCGGATCGCGACAGCGAGCATGGCGGTGCGTCGCGTGGCGTCGACCCAGCCGACCGTTCCGCAGTACGGCCCTCTGGAGACGGGCTCCAGAGACTCGATGGTGACCAACGCCGAGGACTTGGGCGCGCCGGTCACAGACCCAGGAGGAAATGTCGCTTCGATCAAACCCGGCCATCCGACCTCGGGTCGCAACTCCCCGCTTACTGTCGAGACCAGGTGAACCAGCCCTGGATGCTCCTCGACGGCCAACAGCGACGGCACCTCGACCGATCCGGTTCGACAGACCCGACTGAGGTCATTTCGGACGAGGTCGGCGATCATGACGTTCTCAGCCTCGTCCTTGGGGAGCAGACCCTCGCGAGTCGGTGCAGTGCCTTTGATCGGCCCGGATCGAACCTGGTCTCCCGCGCGGGACAAGAACAGCTCTGGAGACGCCGACACGATTCTCAGGTTGTGACTCGGAAGGTCGACGACACCCGCGTATGGGGCCGGATTACCACGCCCGAGCACGGCCGCTAGCGATGCGAGATCGGGTGCGTCGGGCAACGCGGCTGAGAGGACCCTGCAGATGTTGGCCTGATAGACCGACCCCGCGGCGATGGCCGCGCGGACGTCCTCGACGGCCCGCACATACTGGCTTCTGCCCATCGACGTCGCCCACGACCCAGGGTCAGGGCCACGCCACTTCCCCCGTTCTGGAAGCGAGGCTGCGGGGCGCACATCGCCAAACCTGGCGCAGGTGACCACCCCCTCGTAGGAGATAGACACCGCCCACCATCCGTCGCTGTCCAGAGCGGCAAGGTCGCCGGTCACATCCTCCAAGCGCGTGGCCAGCCAGCCATCGAAGAAGGCGAAGGGCTCGCCCGCTCGACCGTCGGCAGCCAGAGGTGTCACGACGCGAGGCTAGGGCTTCAACGCAGGCGTCGGGCGAGACCAGCCGCTGCCTCTAGGACGGTCATGGCGGCCAGTCGTACGGTACGGCCGTCCGGGCCGTCCGCGGTCGCATCCACCTCGACCAGGTCAACGGCGCGTACGGACTGGTGTTGCGCGGCCACGAACGCTGCCTCCCTCATCTCGAATGCGCTCAGCCCACCTGGGACGCTCGATGGGCAGGCGGGCGCGACGGCGCGATCGCAAACTCCGAAATCGAGACTGACCAACACTCCACCGCCACCGCGCGACGCCAGATCGAGCCCATCTCGCAGACAGGGCGTGATGCCGCGGCTGGCCACCTCCGGACGCGGGGTGACACGGATTCCCCACGTCCGGGCGCGCTCTGCGTACACGCGGCTGTTGACCCAGTCCGTGATTCCGATCTGGACGATGTGGTTGGGGGCCATACCGGCCTCAATAAGGCGCCGGACCGAGGACTCGTTGTTCTTCCCGTCCCGGACATCATGGAAGGCGTCCAACATGACTAGGCCGCCCTTGTGTAGCTGATCCCCGAACATTCCGCGGGCCACGGAATGGGTGATCGAGCCGTCGCCGCCGATCGCCACCACTAACCGTGAACGGCCGGCGAGGTCGGCCACCTCGGCCTCGGTCTCTGACTCGTCCTGATCAGGGTGCGGCACGTCACCCGCGTCCAGGGGGGCGAGCACCTCGATATCGGCTTCGTGCACGGAAGACCAGGTGCTGTAGTGCGCCAGCGCAGCCCGTACAGCCGGAGGCGTCGACTGTGCGTTGGTGGGGGCCAGGGACGTTCTGGAGGCTGGGATTCCCAGAATCGACAGGTCCACGGCGCGCAGGCCAGGCCCAGCACGCAGCCATGAGGAGGCGCGTGGCCACAGCGGGTCAGCGGCTCTGTCGTCGATGCTCATCTCCTTGATGGTGCCTGTTCTGGCGCGTCCGCGCGTGGGCTTTGGAAGGCCACCATTCGATCGGCTAGGCTGGTCTCTCGCCTGCGGGACCTATGGTTGTCGCGGTTTGCGGACGTAGCGCAGTTGGTAGCGCGTCACCTTGCCAAGGTGAAGGTCGCGGGTTCGAACCCCGTCGTCCGCTCGGAGAGGCTTCATTCGATGGACGCGGAGTGGTCCCGGCCAGCCCGTGCACAGCGAAGTTGAGGTCCTTTGTGGTGGAGTGGCCGAGAGGCGAGGCAACGGCCTGCAAAGCCGTCTACACGGGTTCAAATCCCGTCTCCACCTCGGTGGAGCGGACCCCGCTCCAGCACAGCACCATTACGGGCGATTGGCGCAGTCTGGCTAGCGCGCTTCCTTGACACGGAAGAGGTCACAGGTTCAAGTCCTGTATCGCCCACCGACAAAGTTCCAGGTCAGAGCCTGTTTCCAGGACGACAAGGCCGTTCTGGGCCCACTACGGGCCCAGAACGATCCAGAAACCGTCCCGCCGCAGAGGCACCGAGCGATGACTCCGAGGGCCACCTGGCCGCCGCCTGCGAAGCGAGCGAGAACGGTTCCCCTCTGTGTCAAGAAGCGGCTTCCGCGAGGCGTCTGGTCGGCGTAGCCTCGGTCGCGAACCCGGGTTGTGGCTTGTCCGAAGTGTTGGCTCTGGGGATCTGGTCAACCGCGCTGGCTGTGAGTGTCGCCCCCACCTGCCCTCCCGGGTTCGCCCTTGCCCGGTCCTCGACCAAAGTGCGGAACACGACGTCGGACAGTCGCCGCTTGAGGCTGCGCAGGGCACCCATGTGGCCCTTCTGAGCGGCGAGCTTGCGCTCGTAGTAGGCCTTGCCGCGCGGGTCGTGACGCTTGTTCGCCATCGCGGCGATGTGTAGCGCGGAGTTCAGCCGACGGTTGCCGGCGCGCGACAACCGGTGTCGCACGATCTCGCCACTGGACGCCTCGATCGGTGCAGTCCCGGTGTAGGTGGCGAAGTGGTTGCTAGTCGCGAACCGGGACACGTTGCCGACCTCGCCGATGATGGTCGCTGCGGTGACCGCGGCGATCCCCACGATCTCGGTCAGATGCGTCCCGGTCGCAGCGACCGCCTCACCGAGCCGCGCCTCCATGGCCTTGATCTTGCGGTCGAAGACGACGACATCGTCGACGAGGTCGACCGCGAGCTGGCGGCGGGCCTTACCCACGGCATCACGCGGGCGCACGGTCGCGATCAGCGCCTTGGCCTGAACGACTGTGAGGTGCTTGGGAGCCCCGGAAGCGATGAGCTGCATGAGGATCTGGTGCAGCCGGTTCATCGCTTGAGTGCGTGAGCGGACCAGGTCGCGGCGGCGCTCGGACATCAACTTCAACGCGACCGTCTCATCATCGAGGCTGACCTCGCGCAGCCCCGGGCTGCGCAGACCGACCACCGCGACCGCGTGCGCGTCCGCCGGGTCGTTCTTGCGACCATGACCGGTATCCATGGCGCGGACCCGCGTCGACAACTTCGCCGGCACGTCGAGGACCCGCTCACCATCAGACACCAGACGCTGCGCGAGATGCAGACCGACACCGGTCGCGCCCTCGATCACCCAGATCCGGTCTGGCCACTTCCTCGCCAGCGCGCGCATCTCTCGATACCCGGCCGTCGAGTTGTCGAATCGACCCGTGGCCAGCGTCTTCTCCGACGCGTTGATCACCTCGATCGTGTTCGACCGCTTCGCCGGATCCACACCGATCAGCACTGCACCCATCCCGCACTCCACTCATCGAAGGAGAGACGGGAGGGCATGCCTACCTCGGGCGACGCAGACCCCTCTTGAGCCACTTCCCGTCCACGGTGGCCGGCAGGACGCACTCCGTTCTGGAGCCACACGAATCACTCGTGAGCAGGCACTTCAAGAGCGACCCGCCGACCACCTGACCCCCAGCCTGGCCCGGCTGGAAGATGCGCGCAGTCAACAGGTAGGCACTTCGGGGCGTTACGAAGCCGAACCCAACTCGGCATCGAGCCGGTCGGGCCAGTCGTCGTCTGCGAGGCCGCCGCGAACAAGGACATCTCGCCAGTCGACAGAGCAGAGGGCAAGCGAGTCATCGAATCGTGCGCGATCGCCCCTGGCCCAGAGGACGACCGCGGCCTGGACTCGCTCTCCCTCGCCTACCTTGGCGAGTCGGTGGATCGAGTCGCTGGCGCTCCCAGGTTCCGGGAAGTCGCGCCGGACTCGGTCAGCCAGCCGAGCAGTCACGTCGTTCACGCGGAGCATCCTGCCTTGCCGGTCGAAGCGAGCGCGATCGGCACTTCGGCGCGACCCTCTGGGTACGGTGCGCGCATGGATCTGGAGGACCTTCGGCTGGCGGTGTACGGCTCTTTCGCTCGTGAGGGATGCGCCCCGACTGCCGCCGATCTGATGGCGCAGTTCGACGCGTCCGCCGACGATGTCCGCGGTGGGCTCCGCGAGTTGGCGGCTGCGCGCCATCTGGCGCTTGACGCCGAGGGCAACATCGCGATGGCGCACCCGTTCTCCTCTGTGCCGCTTGGTTTCTCCGTCATGGGAGCGTCGACGCTCTGGTGGGGTGGCTGCGCGTGGGACTCGTTCGCACTCGCACATCTGCTGCCTTGGGAGACGTCGCTACTTGTCGCCACGACCTGCCCCTTCTGCTCTGCACCGAACGCCTGGAACGTGACGCGCGACGCCCCTCCGCCCGGCGAACAGGTCGCGCACTTCCTGATTCCGGCGGCGCACATGTGGGACGACGTGGTCCACACCTGTGGCCACCAGCGCCTTTTTTGCAGCGAGGGCTGCGTCGAGGGCTGGCTCCGCCGTGAGGGGCACGAGCGGGGATACGTGATGGATCTGACCACGCTGTGGCGGCTCGCTTCCGACTGGTACACCGGGCGGCTGGACCGAGGCTACGTCCGGCGTGAGCCGTCGGAGGCGGCCGACTACATGCGCAGCGTCGGGCTCTCGGGCACGTTCTGGGGTACATGACAGAGGCCCCGACCTCGTGTCCCGTGACCGATGCCTCATGCCGGTTCGCCAGTCAGAAGGCGATGCAGAACGGCACTCCGCGTGCACATGGCTGCGCACGCCCTCAGCTGATCGCTGCTGGTCAGCCACCAAAGTCCAGCACCAGCTCTGGCAGGGACATCCCGGCGGTGAGATCGATACCGTGCACGGCCAGGAGGTGCTCGCGGAACCAGACGTCGAAGGGCGCCTGGGACGTCGCGAGGCCGAGCATGGCGGTGGGCAGGTCGGCTGATTCGATGAGGACGACGGCGACGTCTCCGGCCGGTGTGCCCTGGATCCAGACCGACTCGCGGGTGATGCCGTGGCGCCGGCGGGAGGTGGCATGTTCCTCGCTGCGCTCGCCGCTCCAGCAGGCGAGCATCTGCTCGCGATCCGACGACGTCATCTCGGATAGCAGCGGTGCGGCGAAGCACAGGGTCTGGGTGGCGAGGTCGGTGCGGTTGAAGTCGATTGTCATTGCGGTGCCCTTCTGGGGGGTGTGCGGGCCGGGGGTTCGGCGCCGGTCACACCATCCGCCATCGGAATGGGCAGCAGATCCCCGCTGGTCTGGGATCTTTCGTGCATGTGAGCACCTGCTCGCGGCCGGAGGGGCCACCATGACGTCGTGGAGAGTTGGAGTGGGGACCGCCTCGTCGCTGAGGTCGAGCGCCTTGGCGCGCGTGGCCTGCCCTACGGCGAGTTGCACGCGGAGCTGGCGGCCCGGATCCGCCGGGTGCTATCTGTGGACGCGTTCTGCTGGCACGGACTTGACCCCGACACGCGCCTGCTCACGACGGCGAACCCGGTCGAACTGATGACGGGTGGCTTTCTCACCCAGGAGACCGAGGCTCAGGCGGCGAACGCGGTCGTCACCAGCGAGTACATGCGCGAGGACGTGAACACGTTCGCGTCCCTCGCGACCCGGCGCTCGCCGGTCGGGATTCTCAGCGAGACGACCCGAGGCCGACCCGAGCGCAGTGCCCGCTACGTCGAGTACCTCCTGCCCATCGGCACCCCGCACGAGATGCGTGCCGCCATGGTCACCCGCGGTCGCGCCTGGGGGTGCGTGGTTCTGCACCGCACGGAGATGACGGGCGACTTCAGCCCCCAGGAGGCACGACTTCTAGCTCGCCTCTCCCGCCCGGTCGCTGAGGCTTTGCGCAGTTCCTACCGCGTCGACGCCGCTCGACGCGCTGATGAGGATCGTGCACCGGGTCTGCTCGTGCTCGATGCGCATGACGAAGTCGAGCTCACGACTCCCCCAGCCGTGGTGCTCCTATCGTTGCTGGCGCGAGAAGACCCCGCCCACCGCAGCGTCCCACCGGCGGCGCTAGCCCTTGCCGCGGAGGTGCGTAGCCAAGGCAGGGCCGGGAGGTCGGCACCGCCTCTGCACATCCCAACCTCATCCGGCTGGCTGACCATGTACGGATCGTTGCCCGACGGCGCCAGCGGCGGACGAGTAGCGATCGTGGTGCAACGAGCCGACGCGGAGTACTCGGTCCCCATGCGCCTCGAGGCCTTCGGACTGACAGCACGCGAGCGGGAAGTCGCGG
Organism: uncultured Actinomycetota bacterium; assembly: GCA_963851405.1. Lineage (GTDB taxonomy): Bacteria > Actinomycetota > Actinomycetes > DATJPE01 > DATJPE01 > JANPBY01. The sequence continues at coordinate 39,612 of CAWKPB010000001.1, forward strand.
CCTTCATCGCCCGCGGACTCGACACCGCGGCGATCGCCGAGCACCTCGTCATCTCGCCCTGGACCGTCCAGGACCACCTGAAAGCCGTCTTCGCGAAGACGCAAACCCGTTCTCGGCGTGAACTGCTCTCCCAGGTCTTCTTCCACGACCAACTACCCGGGATCGTCGCCCACGACCCCCTGAACGCCGGCGGCCATCTCCAGCAGCCGCAAGAGCCCGCGGGTCGTCAGGTCGCTCCCTCGGACGACCTGACGACGGCCAGACCACCTAATCAAACGCCTGAGCCACCAAACCCCTCCCCGATCCCATCCACGCCAGCCGAGGTCGCTCCCTGACTCGAAGCGAGGTGATGCCGAACGGCACTTAGCGGCGGTCGCCAGGCTCGGTCGAGATTGCGCATCGAGGGCGGCAGCCCGACTCCGCACTATCGTCGCACCTATGGCCGTAGCCCAGAGTTCCGCCTCGCGACGCTGGGGAATCCTGAGTGGATCTGCGCTCCTGATCGGCGCGGCCCTCATCGCCGTCAAGTGCGTCACCATCCTGATCACCGGAGATCAGCCCCCGTTGCTGTTCGAGATTTCCCCGATGTTCCTGGGGCTCGGAGTTCTTCTACTCGCTCCCGCGCTCGACCTCGAGGGGAGCAAGAGGTGGATCGTGTCCGCATTGGGGCTGACGTCCTTGATCGTAGGCGTTGTGGCAGCAGTCACCGAGTTTGCAGGCGAGGTCTTCGGTCCTGCGATCGCCACGGCAACGCTGGCTGCCATCGGTGGCGCGGTCGTCAGCGGCTGGCACCCTCGAGGCGACTCTCGCAAGCGAGCACTTCTGCTAGTCGGACTTGCGGCAGTTCCTGCGATGGTTCTCGGCGGCTTGCTCTCCGAGATCAATGAACGTCTGCTGGAGATCGGATTGCTGGGATACGCAGCCGTGTGGGGCCACGCGGGCTTCGGGCTGGTTGAGGGCAAAGGGATGCCACACGACACGCATTCGCAATCGTGCGACGCTGGATAACCGGAACTCGGCCCTTGACGAGCGCGAATGCCGGATTGGCCAACTCGGAGGCGAGCGCGATCAGGCACATCTGGGCGCCTTGACCCGTGCGCCGATGTGGGTCCATCTTGGGACCATTCATCCGCTGCGGTCACGATGAGGTGACTTGGCTCAATGGACCGTGACGACGCCGCCTACGCGGGCCAACGTGAGTACACCCCGCTCTTCCTCACGGTCTACGACTCGCTGATCCTCGGCTTCTTCGCGCCAGTCGTGTGGCGGTGCCCGGCGACTCGACTCGTGGAGGAGTACCGGCGGCACCTCGGCCACCGGCACCTCGATGTGGGTCCTGGTACTGGATACTTCCTGGCACGAGCCGACATCCCTGACGGCAGCCCGATCACTCTTCTCGACCCGAACCCCCACGTGCTTGCCCATGCATCGCGAAGGTTGCAGCTGCTGGACGTCACCACCGTTGAGGCCGACGTCGGCAAGCCACTGCCCGTCCACGGGCCGTTCGACTCTGCCGCGCTGTCTGGCGTGCTCCATTGCCTGCCAGGACCGCTCCCACGCAAGGCTGCTGCCGTCGCCAACGTGGCCGCCGTCCTCGCTCCTACCGGAGTCCTGTTCGGCGCATCGATCCTCGGCGACCCAGGGCACAACACGCGCTTGGCGCGCAGCGTCCTCAAGGGCACCAATCGGCGAGGGACCTTCGACAACCTCGGTGACACCCGAGAGGGCCTCCTCGAGATCCTCGAAGCCTCGTTCGAGCAGGTGGAGGTCGAGATCCTCGGCTCGATGGCCATATTCGCCGCCACGAATCCGCGCACGAACCAGTCGACCGGCGGGACTCCCTGACTGCCCCGATGACAAGAGCTCAGTCGTTCTTCGCGAGAACGTTGCGCACAGGCAAAGCGACGAGCGCCGCTACACACCACGAGAGAAACACGAGGAACCCACCCCCGGCTTCGAAGAAGACGAGTCCGAGCAAGGTACCTGCGGGAACCAACGCCCGGAAGCGCCCAGCGCCACGCATGTTGCGAGCCATCACGAGTGTCAACGCGATTAGTCCGGCGGCGTAGACCAGGGAGCCCAGAACGAACGGCCAGAACGCGCCGGACCGCCCCAAGCCGTCCTCGATAAGACTTGCCACCCTCGCGACGGTCGCACCTACGGCAGGAACGAACGAAGTCCGATAAGTCGTCCTGTCCTCCGTTAGTCCGGCGTACACGGGCAGCGCAGTCGCCAGGAAGACCAACGCGACACTGAAACCGACAACAGCCAACCAGTCGCTAAGGGTCACCGGGGTCTGGTAATCGACTGAGCCAACCTGTCTCCACCGAAGGAAGAACATCACGCCAACGGACAAGAACAGTGCCGCTTGCCCGACCGCGTAGAACCTGGCGGTCAATCCCATCCAAGCGATACTGCCGGATCTTGGTCAGGCCCGGTGCCACCTAACGGCTTGGCGCGTGGGGGGATTGACACTTCGATGCGAGTCGCGGCAGTGACCGATTCACGCCCTCGCTCGTCTCCGATGCGTGATGCTATGCGGGTGACAGGCGCGTTTGACGGCTGGGTCGAAGCGGCGGACGGTACGAGACTGGCGTATCGCGACCACGGAGGTTCGGGCCGCTCCATAGTCTTGCTGCACGGCGGCGGCGCAAATCTGGTCTCGATGGACCAATTCGCCCAACGCCTTGGAGCGAATCGCCGTGCGGTCGCTATCGACATTCGTTGTTGTGGGCTGTCCGACGATGCGCCGCACTTCCGCCTCGAAGACGCAGCGGCAGACGTGAACGCGGTCGTGGAGCAGCTTGACCTCGGACCCGTGGATCTTGTGGGGCATTCGATGGGGGGTTTCGTCGCCGGTTGGTACGGAAGCGCCCACCCGGATGCTCGCGTGGTGAGTATCGACGGCTTCGGTCCCGGTGCCGTGAGCCTGGGTTCCGAAATGGATCGAGCTGAGTTCGAGTTCTTTCAGACCTCCATGAAAGCGTCGTTCTTTGAGATGACGGGCGCGCCCGAATCCGGGGACCGTACATGGCGAGACCAGCAAGTTGATCTGCTCGCCGAGGTCATCTATCCGAGCATCGGATACACGGCGCCCAACGGCAGGGAGATGGCCCAGCGCAATTTCGTCGAACAGGATCCGGAGCGTTTTGAGCGCCGTCCGCCTCGCCACCTGTTTGCGGACGCGTTCAGGGATGACGGCGAACTGGATGTTCTGCGCATGTACCGCGACGTGCGGTGCCCCACGCTCATCATCCGCTGCGACCAGTCCGGCGCTCCACCCGTGCTCGACCTCGAGCTTGACCGACTCTCTGCTGCAAACAGATTCGTTCACGTGCTGCACCTGCCGTTGACCCACCTCGCACCTGCATGGGACGCGCTAGATGTCGTCGTGTCCGCCATCGAGCGCTTCTTCGAGGATCGAAACCAGGAGTCTCTCAGCGATGCGGAGACGAACTAGTGCACCGCGAACGCGGCCAACCGCGCCCGACTGCCCGAAGGAAGCCGACGCCCCGAAGCCGGCGCCCCAGCGGCCTCAACTCCGGGCAACACCCCGCAGGACGACGGTGTCGCTGACCTTCTTGCGCGCCATGGACGACGCGGTGATGCGGGCCGAGCGAGCCGATCCCGATTGAGCCGACGCAGTGCGGACCAGAGTCACGCGCAGCACCACGGCGTCCCCGGGATGCGAGCCCGGTCACCTTGAGCTTGCCCGCACGAACCTTGCGCGTGACGTCCCGGCCGTCGAGGCGGTAGGTAGCCCGGAACTTCTTGCCGATACCGCCGGCGGTCCACCCGGACACCGTCGGTGCGGACCCCGGCGTTAACGACCCGGACCTTGACGCTTCGTGACCGCGTCGCGCTTACACCTTACGGTGAGGCAGCAGTTGCTTCGTGCCGAACTTTCGCCGCCCCGTGCCAGGAGCCGCCCGCGGTACGCGCTGCCGCGTCCGGCCGGTAGGCGCCGGAGACGACGGTGTACGTCGCGGTGCGAGTCGTCGAGTTGCCCGCACCGTCGGTCGCCGTCACCACGACCGTGTGCTCACCGACGTCGCGCGTGTCGAGCGACGGCGCCGGCCGCCGTGGTGGCCGGTGCAGGTGCGTCAGGCCAGAGCCGCCACGGTCGCTGCACGCGAAGTGCGGCACGAGCCACGTCGTCCTGGAGGTACGTCGCGCCGTCGATGCTCGAGCCGAGCGTGACCACCGGCTCGATCGCGTCGGGAACGTCGGCCAGCGCCGCTCGATAGGTGAAGTACTGTCGGCTCGCTCGCGCGCTGGAGTTAGTCCCAGAGCAGGCTGCCGGTCGGGCTCACCTCGCTGGCCACCGCGTCGGTGGCGGAGGCCCACCCGATCAGGGTGTTGCCGTTCGCGAGGCGCTCCGCCGAGCCTGCGAAGATGGCGTAGCGCGAGAGAACCTCGTAGTTCCACACCATGGTCGCGGTGCCCGCCTGCGCGTCGATGGCCCACTCCGTGACGCGGGAGGGCACGCGGTCGACGAGCGCGCCGGTCGGGTCGGCCGGGTCGATGCACAGCGGCGCCTCGCTCCATGCGCCGTTGTCGAAGACGAGGATGTGGCCGTTCGCCAGCTGGCTCGCGGTGTGCTGCGCGCACGGGCCGCCGTCGGGCTGGCCGTCGAGGTCGGTGAACGCGAAGTCGCTCTGGCGACCGCCGAGCCGCCAGACCACGTCGCCACGAGCGAAACCGTCGTGTGCGGTCCTGGCGATCTTGAACACCGAGCTCAGGTGGCGGAACGACACGAGCAGGTCGCCGTCGTCCATCACCTGGATGGAGTTGATGTGCGCGTAGTCGGCCGGGGAATTGCGGCGTGCCGAGCGAGCACGTCTCGGCGTCGACGTCGACGTGATCGGCGCTGTTCCACTCGAACAGGACGTGCCCCGGCCGAGAGATCTGTTGCACCGATCGGTCAGACGACGTCGCTGCCGTCGCCGGGTGGGTTCGTAGGCCAGCAGGTAGCGGCTACCGTCGGGGCGCAGCAGCGACGTCATGCCCGTCGGTGTCAACCAGACCAACCGTGCGGTGCACGCCGACCTCGTTGAACTTCTCGTCGAGCTCGACCAGGTCGACCCCGGTGCGTCCGGGCTCCGCGGTGGTGCGGCCGACCGAGTAATGGCCGCCCAGGAGGGCTTGAGGTCCATCGAGTCGGTCCGGATGCACCATCACCGGGACGCCAGTTCGGTCGACTGCCGTCTCGAAGAACGGTGAGCTCAGTCCACAAACCAAGAGTCAGCATGACCTTTCCCGATCCAACGCGCCCGGTCGGCAGCAGGCAAGTCCAGGGACGATAAGAGCGCGGGAACTTGGCCGGCAGATAGATGAACGAGTGCCGCGCCGTGCCGGCGGTCGACGATGAACACGGCGATCTCATCACCCTCAGACAGCCCCGTCACCGTCGTCTTCGAGCCGCGAGCAACGCACCGTTGACGAAAATTCGGCCTGTGGGGTCACTCGTCTTGGCAGTCACCTTGACCCTGCCATCGGTGGCGCCAGTCGTCGTGATGCCGTAGCGACCGACTGCGGGATCAAAGCGTGGGTAGGACGCAACGCCTGCCCCGCCCATCTTCACGCTGTGAGTAGGCGTCGCGGCGGCCGGCGCGACCACGCCCGCCTCTGCACCCGAGACGCCGGACAGCAGCGCAATCGAGGTGAGCAAGACGGCCGAACTGAGGGCTGCTGCCCGGAATCTTGGAGGCATCACCCCGGCATGCTACGTCCTGACCCGTCAGTGACCCGGACACCGAAGACATTGTCTTGAATCCGTACCCAGGCTGATCGGCGCGACTCGCGACATATGTTGCCGATGCGTGCTGGGCGAAGGGCCCGCCGCTTCGGATGGACGTGCCGCGGATAGGCAGACTGCCGTGGCCCATGGCAGGGTGCAGGTGCATGGACCTGGGCACGATCCACCTAACTTTCGCCCTGGTCGCGCTGGCGAGTGGTGCCTGGATCGTTTCCCGACGCAAGGGCGACACCGCGCATCGTCGGCTGGGCTGGGTGTTTGTGGGGGCGATGGTCGGTGTCAATGCCACCGCGCTGTTCATCTACGACCTTACGGGCGAGTTCGGCCCCTTCCATGTCTTGGCTGTCATCAGCCTCATCAGCGTTATCTTCGGCGTCGCGCATGTCCGCTTGCGGCGCCCAGCCCGAGGTTGGCGGGAAATGCATGCCACGTGGATGGCCTGGTCGTACGTCGGACTGCTAGCAGCAACGGCCGCCGAGACAGCCACCCGCCTCCTGGATGTGCCCTTTTGGTGGATGGTGCTCGTGGCGAGCGGAGGGGTCATCGCGGTCGGCGGTCTAGTCATCGCCCGCGCGATGCCGCAGACGCTGGCCAGGTCGGACAACCAAGGGGCGTAGTCCCAGCGCGAGCTCGCCCCAACTTCGATTCCCATGCCGAGTTGGCCTGCCTCCGAGGCGGATTGGGTTCAGCAATGAGAGCTCCGTCACCTAGGTCTGGTTCGGTGTTTCAGCGGCTGGCTTCCCGCATTGACACCGAAAGACCTGGTGGCGGCTTCGGAAGCCAGCTCGCCGGATGACCGTCTGCGCGGCGAGATTGGTGGGTTCGGTCGAACACCGGGGCAACATCCCTTGACCCTGACAGATCTCGGTGAGGGTGTGCATGAGTCGGCTCCCGACTCCTTGGCCGCGAATTTCGGAACCGACGACGAGTCCGAGATGCGCATTGCCGGGTGACCGGTTGTCGGCGCGAAGCTCACCGGCCGCGTCAATGGTCCCGTTGTTTTCCACGAGGTAGAGCTCGTGGAGGTCGATACGTTCAGCAAGGAACGGCGTCAGGAATGCGTCGGGTGACCCGGTTGCAGCCTGGTAGAACGCTACGGCGGCCTGGTGATCACTTCTGAAGCTGCGAGACGAACACCAACCGTTTCGTCGCATGTCGCTCGCGCGGTGTGGTCGTACATCAGAGCAACCGGTTGGGCCGGGCCGCCTTCCGTCAGGCTCAGCGACAAGAATCGGGGATCGACGGTGGATGCCATTGCGGCGGAGATGTTCAGTTCGTCGACCACTTGGGCGAACCACTCGGTCGCTGCCTCCTCGAACTCATCGATGACGAAGAATCCATGGATCTTGTGTCCTTCCTCAACAGAGAACCGGCCCGCGAGTCGTGTTCCGACCGTCAGGGAGTGTGGAGACGCCATGTCTGCGAAGGCCGCCCACATGTCGTCCTCGGGCGCCACGAGTGTCTGCTGGCGTTGCGACCGGAGTTGTTCGTAGCCATCTGCAGAATCCACGTTGATCTCGACCTTGCCGAGTTCAGGTCTCACTTTGGGGGTCCTTGGTCGCTGCGAGGTTAGAGCGGATGATGATTGCCTCGATGACCAAGTCGACAGCAAGGGAGAACGAATCGTCGATGTCCTCGGGCAGACCGAAGCCACCCCTGAGTTCGAGGTGGACGAAGCCGTGGACCGAGGCCCGAAGCGCCCGCATGAGCGGGATCTGGGTGCCGGGATCGACGCCCATCCCGGCGAGGACCGATCCGACGAGACCCAGAGGCTGAGCCAGGGCTAATGCCAATTCCGGATCTTCCTCCGGCCTAGGCGCGGGTAAGAAGGAGTCATACAGGCCGGGGTGGCGGTGGGCGAAGGAGCGCAGCTCTCCGGCCATCGCCCTCAGAGCCGCTTTCCCCTCAAGGCCCTCGACTCGGTGAGTGATCTGCTCTGTGAGAAGGCCGCTGGAGTAGATGCTCAGTTGGCGGCGCAATGCGGCGAGCCCATCAACGTGGGTGTAAAGCGACGGGGACCGTACCCCTAGCATCGACGCGACCGACGCGAGACTCAGCGCATCCAGGCCATCGCGGTCCGCGATTTCGGCGGCCGCTTCGATGACCTGCTCCCTGGTCAGTCCGAGCTTGCGCCCCATCAGCCGACCACCGGGAGCGATATGACCCAGAGGGTCCTCCGGCTCGGGCTCTCAGTTGGATGCGCCCTCATACCTGAACTAGCCACTCGACTCGGTCGAATGAAGCCAGATAGTGGCCCAGGATGGCCAGCGCGAAGACCAAGCCCAGTCCCGGACTAAACGCGAACGCGACGACGGCGGCGGCACCACCCAAGACCGCGAGTTCGAGTGCGAGCCGTACCAAACCATTGACCCCGATCGGGGCGGCCCCGGATCGGCTCGGGTCGTCGCGAACGTTAAACACAGCCCAGATGGCCCCCGCAACGACTGGCACCGCCACCACAGCGATCCATCGGCCCGGGCCTGAGCCGACTTCCCAAGCTGCCGCGGCCAAACCGACCAATGCCGAGAGCTCCAGAAGGAACCGCAACGCCAGGTTCCATCCGGCCATCGCCGGGGGCGTCATGACGAGTGTCCCGCCAAGGTCTCGACGCGAGCCTTGAGCGCTGCGTTCATGGCTACGAAACCGGCCAACGTCTTGGAATCAAGCGACTTGCGCATGAACCGCACGAGGACACCATCGAACTGCTCGCGCTGAACCAGCAGGGTCCCGCCGTTCTCGCTGGAGGCTAGGTCGAAGCGATGCCGGCCATCGAAAATGCCCGGCAGCCCCATGCGGCCCAGCCATTCGAAGGCCACTCCAGGCTCGACCACGGTGACCACCGGCTTGAAGGTCATGGCCCTACCGCCAGGAGGCTGCATGCGGTTCGTCAGCCTCTGGCCAACCGCAGCCCGGCCCTCGGCCGAAACCATGAAGGGGTTCCAGTCCGAATAGTTGGCCAGATCGGTCAGCGTCTCCCACACGGCGTCGATGGGTGCCGCAATCTGGACTTCGGTATTCAGCTCGTGGCGCATGGTTGGCCCCTACTCGTTGACTAAGGTCGTTAGACACCATAACTAACGTACTTAGTCATGTCAACTGTCGCAGCAGCAGCACTGAGACGCACATCCGGCCTCGGTCTTGGCGGCAAGCAGCGGATCAGGGTCGGTTGCGCCCCGATCGGCGAGCCGACAGGTGGACCGTCTTCCACTTCTTGCGCTCCTCGGACTGCAGCCGCGCGTCCCCGCGGCGGGCCATCCAAGCCGCCTCGCGGTTCAGTTTGCGCCACGATTCGAGCCGGCGCAGTGGCAGCTCCCCGGTCTCCACGGCCTCGAGAACCGCGCATCCGGGCTCGACCGTGTGCGAGCAGTCCCCGAACCTGCAACCCTCGAACAACTCGACGATCTCGGGGAAGGTCGCGTCGACTCCCTCGTCATCGCCGGGCAACCCGACACCGCGCAACCCTGGCGTGTCCAGCAGAACTGAGCGTGGAGGGAGCCGGATCAGCTCGCGCGAACTGGTCACGTGGCGCCCCTTACCGGTTACGCCGACGTGGCCCGTGGCCACCAGGTCCTGACCGGCCAACGCATTCACCAGCGTCGACTTCCCCACGCCGGACTGGCCGAGGAGAACCAGGGTGTCCCCCGGCCGTACGCGCTCCCGCAGATCCTCCAGCCCCTCCCCACTGACCCCGGAGACGACCAGCACGTCAACGCCTGGCGCCGCCGCCGCCACGTCTCGCTCGATGTCAGCAGCGTCGTGGACGAGGTCGGCCTTGGTCAGCAGGATCAAGGGGATGGCCCCGCTGGCCCAGGCCAGGGCCAGCAACCGCTCCATGCGGGCCAGATCAGGCTCCAAGCTCAAAGAGACAACCACGGCCACCAGATCAACGTTGGCTGCGAGGACCTGGTCACGCGAGCGTCGGGACGCATCTGTACGTCGGACCTCGGTCCGGCGCGGAAGCATGCTCGTACAAGCTCCTGACTCATCGAGCACGACCCAGTCGCCCGTAGTGGCCGCGATCACCGACATGGTCGACACCGTCGAGACGGTCACGCCATCGTCCACGACCAGGGCCCCTCGTTCGGCCCGCATGACACGCGCCGGCCGGTCATGTACGGACGAAGCACACGCGGCAAAGGCCACCGCCCAGTCCTCAGACCACCCAAGCTCTACCAGCCCGGGGGGGGCCCGTCGATCGAGCGCAAGACCATCGGTATCAGGAGTCACACCAGCCAGGCTAAGAGCGACTGGCCCGCTGACGCACGGGGTTTTCTTGCTCCTCGACCCCATCGGAGCCGTCGACCATCTCAGTTGCTGTCGAATCCAGCTGGTCGGCCCCGTTGTCCTCAGCCACGGCGGGAGGTAGCGGCGGCGCGGCCAGCGCAGTCTCCGATGGCTGCGCTGGGTCGGGTTCACGATCCACGCTCGCGTTGTTCTTGGAACCGTTGGCCCACCCGGGTAGACGCAGCCGGGCACGCCGAGCAGCAACCAGCGCCAACTCAGTATCGGCGTCCTCTGCCGCTTCATGCGCGGCCTCGATACTGCGCTCCTCCCGAGCCAATTCCGTGACGACGATGGGCCAGGTCCGGTCCACGACGGCGTTAAGGCCCGCCCCGATCAGCACGGCAATCGCGGTCACGTAGAGCCAGAAGAGCACGGCGATCGCCGCCGAGAGCGAACCGTAGGCCGACGTGCTGGAAACCGTTGCGCCGAGATACAGCCGCAGCACCAGACTGCCCAACAGCCAGATCCCTAGGGCCAGACCGGCGCCTGGTAGGTCGCGTTTCCACGGGGTCCAGACGGGGACCGCAACGTGATAAAGCGTGGTCAGCAGCAGGATCGAGATGCCCACCACCGCCGGGTAGTAGGCCGCAGCAATGAATCCCTCCCAGTTCGGCAGCAGCCGGCCGAGCAGATCCGGGCCCACGGCCAGCAAGGGGAGAAGAATGATGCTGAACAGAAGGACGAGGAGATACAGCGTGAAGGACAGGGCTCGCGTCTTGAGGAAATGGCGGCGTCCGTCAAGGCCATACATGATCGTGATCGTGTCGACGTAAACGTTCAGCCATCGCGACCCCGACCACAGCATGATCGCCAGGCCGACCAGGGTGATGGGGAATCCGGCGCCGTTGATGACGCTGTTCATCAGGGGAACGACAAGAGACTCGACCACATCTGGCTGCAGGACCCCACTCGCGGCCTCGGTCACCCGATCCGTCAGCCGGTCGAGAGTCTCGGGGGGCAGTCGGTTGGCGATCAAGCCAATCGCGCCGATCACTCCAAGGACCAGGGGCGGCAGAGACACGAGCGCGAAGAACGCCGCCTCCGAAGCGAGCCCCGTCACGCGGTACTTGAAACAGATCGCGGTCGTACCCGTGATGAGTCCCCAACAGGTCCGCAGGAAGCCAGGCCTGGCCGGAGCCTGTGTCGACATCCCCCCAGAGTAGGCGCGGTTCGACCTACAAGCTGGACCAACACCGACCGGTACGGTGGGAGGATCTGGCGGTGCGCCGACTGCTGCCCTCCCCCGCCGACGACATCGATGTCGGTGCCGAGTACGCAATCCCCGAGGATCGACGATGGGTGCGCGCCAACATGGTCGCAACCGTTGATGGCGCCGTGGCCGATTCCGCCGGTCTTTCTGGCGGCATCTCCGGACCGGCCGACCGCCGGATGTTCTCGGTGCTGCGGTCCCTCGCCGACGTCATCGTTGTGGGCGCAAGCACCGCGCAAGCAGAGCAATACCGACGCAGCAAAAGGCCGATCGCCATCCTCTCCCGCACCCTGGACCTCGATCTCAGCGCTCCCCTGTTGGGCCCCGCGACCGAAGAGCGGCCCGGTCCCGTCATCCTCGTCGCGCCCGCGGCAGCCTGGGATACCGCCGGTCCAGCGCTGCGTGACCATGCCGAGAGCGTCGGCGGAATTGCCCAGTTGATAGCCGGCGCTGACACCATTGACCTGGCCGAAGCCTTGCGTGGCCTTCATGAGAGCGGGGCGCGCCACCTGCTCTGCGAGGGGGGACCGTCTCTGCTGTCCGCATTCGTCGCGCAAGGACTACTCGACGAGTTGTGTCTCACAACCTCGCCACTCCTACTCGGCGGCGAGGGTGGGCGAATCTTGGGACGCGAGCCGATCCCCGACCAACCGCCCTGGGCGCTGGCGGGTCTCTATGCCGAAGACGACTTCCTGTTCGCCCGGTGGCAGGCGCCCCATACCCAGAATTCGCCCTAGTTTCGGTCCCTCTTGGAAAGCGACGCCAGGTAGGCGTTGTAGTCAGCCAGCTCGTCGCGGGCCCGTCCGTCTCCTTGTTCGGCCCGATCCGCCTCCCGATCGAAGCGCCGTGCCTGCTGTTCGTCGCTGCGAACCCATTGGACGAACAACACGATCAAAACGAGGGCGATGGGCACCTCGCCCAACGCCCACCCCACGCCACCGCCCAGCCGCTGGTCGGCCAGCAGGTCGGTCAGGTACGGACGCTGGATCGACGCGAAGTAGGCCTCGCCAAGCACGGTCGTCGAGCTCATGACCGCCACGGAGAAGAACGCATGCATGGGCATGGCGACCACTAGCAGAAGGAGGCGCAAGACGTACGGCGGCCGCCGAGGGCCCGGGTCGATCCCGATCAGCACCCAGAAGAACAAGGCCCCGGCCAACAGGAAATGCACGTTCATCAGGACGTGGCCCCAGTGGCTGCGCATCAGCGCTGGGAAGATCTCGGTGAAGTACAAGACGTAGAAGCTCGAGATGAAGATGGCCGTCGCCACCAGCGGATGTGAAACAACCGCGATGAACCGCGAGTGCAGAACCCGAAGGAGCCACTCACGCTCCTCGGCGCCGCTCGGCATCGCCCGTAGTGCGAGGGTGATGGGCGCCCCCAGCACCAAGAAGATCGGCACGATCATGTTGAGCACCATGTGTTGAATCATGTGAGCGCTGAACATGAACTCCGCGTACGAGCCAACCCCCGCATTGGTCACCGCGGCAAGGATGACGACGCCGGCGAACCACGCTGCCGTGCGTCCCCAGGGCCACGCGTCACCGCGCCGCCGTAGTGCGCGCAGACCGACGACGTAGAGCGCACCGAGTGCCAACGCGAGAGCCAGGAACAGCAGATCAGGACGCGCCTGCTCCCAGAGCAACCCGGCCGCCGTGGGGGCGGGCGGTAGGTCGTAGCCGAGAATGACCCGCGCCGGATCGCTCAGCGGAAAGCGCTCATCCGAAATCGGTGGCGGTGTTCGCGACAGAGCGACACCAAGGCCGATGACCCCGGCCATGATCAACACTTCGACACTCGCATAGCCGACGATGGCCCTGGCGCGAGCATCGTCAAGTCGGTGCGCCATCTGCGAGCGGTGCCAGAACCCGAAGCCGATCAGGACGGTCAGCGCCACCAACTTCAACAACACGATGCCGCCATAGCTCGTGGTCAGGAGCTGGCTCGGGGACTCCATCCGTAGGGCGGCATTGACCGCGCCGCTCACCGCAACAGCAATCACACACCACAGCGCGAGCGCGCTGAACCGACGCAGCGCAGACCCGAAACGCTTTCGGTCCAGCGCAACCACGGTGACCAAGGCCACCAGACCCCCGCACCACAGCGCCATACCAATCAAGTGCACGGCCAGGCTCGTCACGGCCGCTGTGTGATCATCCGAACCTGCGGCATGACCGACCAAAGCCTGGGGAATCCAGGCCGCGAGGGCGGCTGCTAGCACCAGAGCGGCCCCCAAGGACGTCACGGTGAAGCGTGCCGCGCCAGCCACGAGCAGAGCCACAAAAGCCTGCACGAGTAGGGCCCGGCCCAGGTCGACGTTCAGCAAGAAGCTCAGCGCGGTCGAATCGGTGAGACCGCTCACCGGAACACCTACCAGCTCCGACCCGAAGAGAAGGAGCTCCACCAGCACCAGCAGCGACCAGGACAGCCCCGCCCACGAACCCGCCCGCGTACAGCGCAAGCCGGTGGCTCCCAGTTCCCCCTTGCGCGAAGGAAGCAGGACCGCGGCACACGTCAGCAGCCCGACGCTAAGCACCCCTGCCAGGTCGGCGACTAGGCGCACCATGGGCAAGACCCACGCGGTCAATCGCCCTTCATCGGGAAGCCCCGGCGGCGGTGCTACCGGGCGTCCGTCCCCGATCCACAACGCTGCCAGCATGGCCACGAGGGCTACTCCCGCCGCGGCGACGTACAGCCCTTTGGCGGGAACCCGCGGTCTGAGGCGCGTAGAGCCCTGCGTCGCCAGCGCAGCCTCGCCCATGTCAGTGACCTTGAGACCGGCGACGACGCCGTCGCCGACGAATGTTCACGAACACGAGGCCTACGATCACCAGCACCGACCCGACGAGCCAGGCTTGGGCGCCGAATTTCCACACCGGTCGGTCCGTAGCGGAGCCTTCTTGTGCCGTCGGACTCGAGACCACCGCGGCGATATCAGCCCCTGCGGCGTCGTCCCCCGACACGGTGAACGTCAGTTCACCCGAGACCGGATGCCCGTCAGCCGACACGACCCGGTACGACGTCGTGTAGATGCCCGCAGCCGTCGCATCAACCTTCTGGGTCACGACTGGACCCTCGATGGCCAACCCGCCGCCCGCGGCATCTCGACCCGACTCCTCGCGGACCAAGACCGCCGTCCCCAAATCCTGGACGTCTTCGGAGAACGTCAACACAACTTCGGTGGGGCCTTCGGTCAGCACAGCACCGTCAGCCGGGGTCGATCCGACGAGCTCGTCATGCGCCAAGGCTGGGGCGCCGGCCGCGATCAGCACGACGCAGCACCCTGCCAGAACGAGCCCCAGTCGACGCATCTGCACCTTCGCACCCCTAGTCATGACACACCTAGCCTCTCCGATCCGTGCACGAAGCACACAACCGACCCCATCGGCCATGGCCGGTGGCTCCTACGCAGCGCCTCAAACTCTGAGCCCGAACCGGCATGATGCAGGGTGTGGACCTCCCCTTGCTGCCACCTGTGCCGCCGATGCTGGCCAAGTCCGTTAAGGGCGTGCCGAGCCAGGAATCAGTGGAAGGAGGGTTGCTCTATGAGCCCAAGTGGGACGGTTTCCGCTGCATCGTCTTTCGGGACGGGGAAGAGGTTGAGCTCTCCAGTCGCGGGAAGAAGCCGCTGACCCGCTATTTCCCCGAGGTCGTCGCCGCAGTCAAGGAGCACCTACCCAGGCGTTGCGTGGTAGACGGCGAAATCGTCCTCGCCCGCGGCGACGCCTTGGATTTCGAAGCGTTGCAGCAACGGATCCATCCAGCGCAGTCACGCGTCGATCGGCTGGCCGCCGAGACTCCGGCAGCCTTTGTCGCCTTCGATCTGCTCGCGCTCGCCGACGATGATCTGACTCAGCGGCCGTTCGGAGAGCGCCGTCGACTGCTGGAGGAAGCGATGCACGACGCACTCCCTCCGGTCTTTCTGACCCCGGCCACGGCCGATGAATCCTTGGCGAAGCGCTGGTTCACGGTGTTCGAAGGCGCCGGCCTCGACGGCATCGTCGCCAAGCCGCTTGCCCTTCCTTACCGACCGGATCAGCGCGTGATGCTCAAGATCAAGCACGAGCGCACGGCCGACTGCGTCCTCGCAGGGTTCCGGTGGCACAAGAGCGGACCGATCGTCGGTTCGCTTTTGCTCGGACTGTACGACTCAGGTGGGATCCTCCAGCACGTCGGAGTGGCCGCATCCTTCCCCATGAAGCGCAGGGCAGAGCTGGTCGACGAGCTGGCTCCCTGGCGGGACGTGAACCTCGACGAGCACCCCTGGGGCGACTGGGCTTCAGCGCAACGGGAGGAGGACAGCGATCGCATGCCGGGGGCCGTCTCGCGCTGGAACTCCACGAAAGACCTGAGTTGGGTGCCCCTTCGCGTGGAACGGGTCCTTGAGGTCGCCTACGACCACATGGAGGGCACCCGGTTCAGGCACACGACCCAGTTCCGGAGATGGCGAGACGACCGAGACCCGCTGTCGTGCACTTACGAGCAGTTGGACCGCCCCGTGCGCTTCGACCTCGCGACCGTGCTCGCCGGCGGGTCGACGTGATCCGCCCTCGGCTCGGGTGAAGCGTCCCTTAGGGTTTGGTCCGTGACTGGCATCGTCGTCCTCATCGAACACGCACTCCTGGAGCACGACGTGGAGCGCCTGGCGCACTTCAACGACCCGGACCCGGTCACCATCCACGTCGTCGCGGCGGCCTCCGCCGAAGGCGGAGCCATCACACGCGCCGTGGACGAGACCATGGCCGCCCGAACGATCTCCGACGAGAGCGACCCCGAGGCCGCGATCGACGCTTCGATCAAAGCCCTGCGGGCGGCTGGAGCGGCCACGGTCGACGGCGAGCTCGCCGGTCCGGACACCGTCCAGGCCGTCTTGGACGCCGCCGACACCGTCGAAGCGGACCAAATCTGGGTCATCACCCCCATGCACTGGCTCGAGGACAGCCTGCACCGTGATTGGGCCCACCAGTTGCGGGCCAAGGGCCGCTGGCCCGTTCTTCGAGTGGTCTCCGGGACCGATCAGATCATCAGCTAGGCATCGGCCGGGTCCTTCGACCAATCACTCCTCCGTTGGCGAGCCGTGCTCACGCTCCCATTGGGTCAGCTGCTGTTCGAGCGCCTTCATGATCTCGAACACCTGGCCGGGCGGGATTCTCACCCGAGCCACAACCTGAGCGGGCACCACAGAGATCGTCTCGCCCGTCTCCAAGACCTCCGGCTGGCCAGGATTGATCATCGCAGCGAAGTCCAGCGTGAAGGCGCCTTCGGTGTGCCAGACGGACACGAAGTCCGCGTAGACCCCGGTCACCGCACTCTCAGGCATGGTCATCGCGATGCGGCGTTCTTCGGTCATGGGCACTCCTGATTGTCGGGTCGGCCACCATCCGCGGGAAGAACTCCGGCCCCTGCGGTCACGGTATCGGGCTACCGGCCCTCCCTAGACTTGCGCCGTGGAGATCCAGCATCTGGGCACTGCGCAAGATTGGGCCCTGGCACTCGAGCGGGGCGAGTATCGGATGTCCACCCGTGGCATCAGCCTCGACGAAGTCGGGTTCATTCACGCCTCCCGGCCATCCCAACTCCGCCGCGTCGCCGCGGCTGTCTACCGCGACTGCCCGGAGCCGCTCGTGATCCTTGTCCTTGACGATGATGACTTGGAGCGGGCCGGGATCTCGGTGCGCTACGAGGACGGCGGAAGCGGCGAGGAATTTCCTCACATATACGGACCGATCCCGCCTGACCTAGTCCTGGAGGTCCGTCTGGCCCGGATGAACAGCGACGTGCTCACACCCCAATGAGCCCCGTCGACCCCGAGGATCAGTCACCGACTCGATGGCGCTGCATGCATCGCCTCTAGGCCAGACCCTTCGACGCACGCATGCGCCGTGCATCTGTCACCAGTTCGGCCAAGCGAGCGCGCGAGACCTTATCCAGACGAAGCATGACCAAGGGCCACGAGTCGTACTGGGGGGTCGAGAAGAACAACTCAGGTTCGCCCAGGAGCAACGCCTGTTTCTCAGCCTCGTCCCCGACGTACAGGACGGCGATGTCCGTGCGGATGCGCCGGCCTTGCCCGGGCACCCGTTCGGGATAGGACCACACAAAACCCTTGCCTGCGACCCGGAAGTCAAACCCGTCCGAATCGATCTCCTCGACATGAGGCAGGCCGAGAGCGACCTCCCTGATGTCCTGGGCGTCGGCCAAGACAACCTCCGTTCCTCAGCCACTCAGCCTAGGAGCAAACCTAGAACCGCCCGGTCAGGACGAGATCCGCCAGAGCGTCGGGGTTGAGCGAGGTTGCTCCCCCGGATGCGGTGAGCGATACGGTCGAGGTGTGACGATCACCCCGGATACCAAGGACTGGACCTGGGTCGTTGAGATGCAGTGTCCCGAGTGCGGCTTCGATGCGAGCGCCATCACGGGACCAGACGTCCCCGAGCGGCTGGCGGCCGAGTTCGGCCTGTGGCGCGGGGTTCTGCTCAGCGATTCCGCGCGCGAACGGCCGGCCCCAACCCAGTGGTCGGCGTTGGAGTACGGCTGTCACGTCCGGGATGTCTGCGTGCTCTATGACCGGCGCCTCCACTTGCTTCTCGACGAGGACGACCCGTTGTTCCAGAACTGGGACCAGGATGAGACAGCCCTGGACCAGGAGTACGGCCAACAGGATCCGGTCAAGGTGCTGGACGAGATCGAGAGCGCTGGTGCCACCTTGATGACCTCGCTTCGGTCGGTCACTGCCGAGCAGTGGGAGCGACCCGGGCGCCGCAGCGATGGAGCCGTGTTCACCATCGACACCTTCGCCCGCTACTTCCTCCACGACATCGTCCACCACGGGTGGGACGTGTCCAACGAGGACACCACCGGCTAGGACGCCAAGAACGTCAGGCTCGGCGGGGTTCACCCCCCTACCGGCCCGGGAGGCGGCCTAGTCTGCTGGTGTGGACGCTGCGCAGGCGCTGACTGAAGGACGCTCCGCCTTTGAGCAGCGCTCCTGGAGTCTCGCCCGCGAGTGCCTCTCCACGGCCGACCTGTCGGCGCCGCTGGACGGCGAGGACCTCACCAAGCTGGCCCAGGCCGGGTACCTCGTGGGGCAGGACGACGAGAGCGCCGACGCCTGGGCTCGATCGTCGCAGTGGTTTGCCAATGCCGGCGATGCGCCGCGAGCCGCGCGGTGCGCCTTCTGGGCCGCCTTCCAGCTGTTCAACGCCGGCGAGGACGCTCGCGGCGGCGGCTGGCTGGCCCAGTCCATCTCGATCCTCGACGACTACAACGGCGAGTGCGTCGAACGCGGCTACATCACCGCCTCCATGGGTATCCAGCAGACCGCGATGGGTGACTTCGAATCGGCCCGTCAGTCATTCACCGACTCCACCGAGGCCGCGGTCCGATTCTCCGACCCTGACCTGCTGGCCATGTCCCAACTCGGGATGGGCCACGTCCATCTATTGACCGGACAGGACGCAGCTGGCGGTGCCTGCTTTGACGAGGTGATGGTTGCCGCGACCACAGACCGCTTGTCGACCGTAGTCACGGGTCTCGTCTACTGCGCGACGATCATGGCCTGTCAGGAGATGTACGACGTTCAGCGGGCGACCGAGTGGACCCGCGCACTCAGCCGTTGGTGCGAAGAACAGCCCGACCTCGTCCCCTTCCGC
Source organism: uncultured Actinomycetota bacterium (assembly GCA_963851405.1). GTDB lineage: Bacteria > Actinomycetota > Actinomycetes > DATJPE01 > DATJPE01 > JANPBY01. The sequence goes on from CAWKPB010000001.1 coordinate 58,516, forward strand.
GGTCAATGCTTGGTCCACCGATCCCAACTGATGCAGTTACACGGCGACTGGGCCGACGCCATGCGGGAAGTTGGTGTCGCGCGGACTCGACTCGAAGAACCGGGTCGACAACCCGCGGTCGGACTGGCCTACTACCAACAAGGCGAGCTCCACCGAGTGCGGGGCGAGTTCACCCAGGCTGAGACCGCCTATCAAGCGGCGAACCAACACGGGCACCGCCCGCAGCCCGGGCTGGCCATGCTCTGGTTGGCACAAGGCCGGGTCGATGCCGCAGCCACAGCGGTCGGTCAGGCCTTGGACGAGGCTCACGAGCGACTCGCCCGAGCGCGGTTGCTCCCTGCCTGCGTTGAGATCTCCTTGGCCGCCGGGGCCGTCGAGCGCGCGTCAGGCGAAGCTGAGCAACTCGCCGCGATTGCGACCGACCTCGACACCCCACTCATGCGCGCCACCAGCGCGTCGGCCCTTGGTGCGGTCGAGCTGCAATCGGGAGCGACCGGTGCCGGATTGACCACCCTCATGCGCGCCTGGGGCCTGTGGCAGGCCATCGAAGCCCCGTACGAAGCAGCCCGTACCCGCGTCCTCATCGGTCGGGCCAGGGAATCGCTCGGGGACCTCGACTCGGCGCGGATGGAATTCGACGCGGCCCAGTGGGTGTTCCAACAGCTCGGTGCCGCACACGACCTGGCCGAGCTTCAGCGGCTCACCCACGCCCGCACTGGTCCATCCAACGCAGCTCTCACGGCCCGCGAGCTGGAGGTTCTTCGGCTCCTTTCGACGGGAGCGACCAACCGCGCGATCGCCCTGGAGCTCGTGATCAGCGAGAAGACCGTGGCTCGGCACGTGAGCAACATCTTCACCAAACTGGACGTGTCTTCCCGATCGGCGGCCACGGCGTACGCGTATCAGCATCACTTGGCGTGATCCCTACACACTTTGACCCACGCGCCGGCCCGTGAAAGTTGATCGATTTGCCCGATGTTGGTAGTCGGCCACCCTCCTAGCGTGAAAGCCCTCGCCGCACCGACGAAGGAGCACGCTATGGACACGCGATTGAGCAGCAACAACGACCCGACCAAGCTGGAGAGCCCGTCGGAGCGGCTCGACACCGTGATCATCGGGGGTGGGCAATGCGGGCTTTCGGTTGGCTACTACCTGGCCAAGGAAGGGCGTCGGTTCGCCATCTTGGATCACGGCCAGCGGGTGGGCGACGTCTGGAGACAACGCTATGACTCCCTCCGGCTCTACACCCCGGCCAAACTCGATGGCCTGCCCGGCCGATCGTTCCCCGCGCCCAGAAATTCCTTTCCCAGCGGGCATCAGATGGCTGATTTCCTGGAGAGCTACGCCGCGGATTTCGAACTGCCCGTCCGCACCGGGATCCATGTCAGCCACCTACGTCGGTCTCCACTCGACAGCGAGCGGTTCTGGGTGTCGACCAGTTCCGGCATCATCGACGCCGCCAACGTCGTCGTGGCCAACGGCGGGCAGCAGTCACCGACCGTTCCGTCGTTCGCCGGCGAACTCGACCCTGACATCCGGCAACTCCACTCCAATGACTACCGCAATCCCTCCCAACTCAAGTCGGGGCCGGTACTCATCGTCGGCGCGAGTCATTCCGGCGCAGACCTCGCGATGGAGTGCGCTTCCGAACACGAAACCTGGCTCGCCGGGCCGAGCACCGGCGAACTTCCCATCAACCTCGAGGGCCGCTCAGCCCGAGCCTTGTCCCCACTGCTGTGGTTCGCGGCGCAACACGTGCTCACGGTGCGACACGGTCCTGGCCGAGAGTTCGCTCAGGAAGCCAGAGTCCACGGCGGCCCATTGCTGAGGTACAAGAAGAAGGATTTGGCGGAAGCGGGCGTGATCCGTACAGCGTCACGCGTCGTGGGAGTCAAGGACGGAATGCCGGTTCTGGACGACGACCGGATCATCCGCGTGGAGAACGTCATCTGGTGCACCGGTTTCCACCGGGACTTCAGCTGGATCCAGTTTCCGATCTTCGACGAGATCGGCTACCCACGGGCCGCGCGGGGCGTCGTCGCCGACGTACCGGGGTTGTACTTCTCCGGACTCATCTTCCAGTTCTCCTTCAGCTCCATGCTCGTGGGCGGATCGGGTCGCGACGCTCGCTACGTCGCCCAACACCTGCAGGACCGATCGAGGACATCTACCGCCGCAGCCGCCTGACCGCGCTCTGCGAGACGGTCGACCGTCAGGGGGCTTCCGGCAGCTCCTTGGCCCGGCTGGGCTGGACTCTCATTGGTTCGCCGGGCATCTTCGGATAGTCGGGCGGATAGGGCAGGTCACTGAGACCACGATCCGCCTCGTCCCTGGCGTACCACTCCAGCACCGGTGTCAGGTCATGGTTGGTGCCGTCCATGTCGGCGTGGGGATCTCCCCGTTCCGCCAGACGGCCCGGGACGGTCCGGACCGTGAGCTCCCGCGGATCTGCGGCGGAGAGCTCGGCCCACTCCAACGGCGTCGACACCGGCGCGTGCGGACGTGAACGCACGGACCAGGCGCTGGCGATCGTTCGGTCGCGGGCGTTCTGGTTGTAGTCCACGAATACGGTCCCGTCGGGACGTTCCTCCTTCCACCAATTCATCGTGACCCGCCCAGGGAGTCGTCGCTCCAGCTCGCGACCCAAGGCGATGGCTGCGTGACGAACATCAACAAATCCCCACCGAGGCTCGATCCGCACGTACACGTGCACGCCCCTCCCGCCGCTGGTCTTGGGCCAGGCCACCCAGCCGAGCTCATCGAGCAAGGCCTTGGCCTCCAAGGCCACCTCCGCCGCGTCTCGGAAACCGGCGCCGGGTTGCGGGTCGAAGTCGAGGCGCAGTTCATCGGGATGGTCCACGTCGGACCGCCGTACCGGCCACGGATGGAACGTGATGGTGCCCAGGTTGGCCGCCCACACCAGAACAGCCTCCTCGGTGGGACAAACCTCGTCCGCCGTACGACCGCTAGGAAACCTGATGTGGGCCGTCTCCACGAAAGATGGCGCTCCCTGAGGGACTCGTTTCTGGTAGAACGCCTTCCCCTTCGTGCCGTCACGTTGAGTCAACGTCACACCGTCCAACACCCCGGACGGCCAGCGCTCTAGCGCTGTGGGGCGCTCCCTGAGCGCGGAGAGCATCGTCGGTGCGACCGCTGCGTAGTAGCTGACCACGTCCAACTTGGTCAGGCCCGCTTGCGGGAAGTAGGGCTTCAGGGGGTTGCTGACCCGAATCACCCGACCGCTGACCTCCAGCTCGAGGGCGTCACCGTGCTCTCCCTTTCTGGCCATGGCGAGACGCTACCGGCGCTCGGTGTCCGTGAACGTGGAGATCTCACGCAACGATGACGATTGCACTCCCGCGCGTGCCGAGGTCGTTCGCGCAGGTTACGGTCCCTTCATGTTCAAGAAGAGCCGAACACCGCAGGATGCACCGGTCTTCCCGGTTCAGAAGTCTGACGAGGAATGGCGAGCCGAACTGAGCCCGGAGGCGTTTCGTGTTCTTCGCCAAGCAGGCACCGAACCAGCCTTTACGGGTGAATACACCGACTCCAAGGAGACGGGTGTCTATCGGTGCCGAGCCTGTCAGGCCGAGCTATTCCGGTCGGACACCAAGTTCGAGAGCCACTGCGGATGGCCCTCCTTTTTCACCCCGCTCGCGGGAAGCGCCGTCGTTGAGATTGAGGATCGTTCGCTCGGGATGGCGCGCACCGAGGTCCAATGTGCGAATTGCGGATCACATCTGGGCCATGTCTTCTCGGGCGAGGGGTACGGGACCCCCACCGACCTGCGCTACTGCATCAACTCGGTGAGCCTGGCTTTCGAGCCCGGCGTTCAGGAAGCCCCTCCTGCCGACTGATCCAGACGGCGTTCATCAAGCGACCCTGGATCGTCAGGGGAGGTTGACGACCAGATCCTGGATGGACATCCGGCGACCGGTGTAGAACGGCAGCTCCTCACGCACGTGTAGTCGGGCGCGCGACCCGCGAAGATGCCGCATCAGGTCGACGATGCGATGCAACTCGTCGGCCTCGAAGGCCAGCATCCACTCATAATCGCCAAGGGCGAACGAGGCCACCGTGTTCGCGCGGACGTCGGAGAACTCGCGGGCCATCTGGCCGTGCTCCGCCAACAGCTCGCGGCGTTCTGAGTCCTCCAGCAGATACCACTCGTACGAGCGCACGAACGGATACACACACACATACCTGCGCGCATGCTCATCAGCCATGAAGGCCGGCACATGGGACTTGTTGAACTCCGCTGGCCTGTGCAGCGCCATCTGTGACCAGACCGGCTCACACGCAAGGCCAAGGGCGGTTCGCCGGAACCGAGCGTAGGCATCCTGCAGGGCATCAGAGGTCTCCGCGTGCAGCCACAGCATGAAGTCGGCGTCAGCCCGTAGCCCGGCGACGTCGTAGGCCCCTCGGAGGACGACATCCTGGCCGGCCAGCTCATCGATGACTCGCTCGACCTCGGCGGCGATCGCGGCGCGGTCGGATTCTCCCAACGGCCGCACCAACCGAAACACCGACCACATCGTGTAGCGGATTGTCGCGTTGATTGCTCGCGCCGACGCCGGCTTAACCGTCTCCGGCGCTGGGGCGGGCCGTGGAGTCTCTGGCGGGGTGGACATGACTCTATTGTTCCCGAGTCAACAACGTGCGCAGCACCTGGGCGGCAGCCGCCTCCCCACTGGAAACGCACGCGGCTACGCCGAGTCCGTCGTAGGCGGCACCGCAGACCGCGAGCGCGTGCTTGGCAGTCACTGCGCGGCGAACCGTTTGGACTCTGTCCAGATGGCCGACCCGGTATTGCGGCAACGACCCGCCCCAACGGGTCACCAAGGAAGCAACCGGCTGCACCTCTCCGCCCCAGCCAAGCGCCAGCCCGAGTTCCTCCGTGACGATATCGACCAGCTCGGCGTCGTCCCGCTGCAGAACCGCCTCGTCCCCGAATCTCCCGACCGAGGCCCGCAGGACGACAGCATCCGGGCGCTGCTCCTGAACCCAGGCCCATTTCTGCGAAGAAAACGTGGCCGCCTTGATGGTCCGGCCGTCAACCGGAGGAACAAGGAAACCGGTGCCGGAGGGCAGCTCCGGCAGGCTCGCTCGGGCCAGCATCAGGGTGACCAAGGCCACGGAGGCGTACGGCACCTCCCGCAAGGCCGCGGCCGCCGAAGGCGCAAGGTCAGCCAGCAACCGCGCCGCCGGGGCCGCCGGCACGGCGATCACCACCCCGTCGCAGGTGATCGCCTCGGGGCTCGCCGTCGGCCCGATCACGACTCGCCAACCGGTCTTCGTCCTCTCCAGTCGACGCACGGTGCTAGCCGTTCGGATCCGGGCTCCTCGCTGCGCCGTGATAGCCCCGCCCACGGCAGCCGGGAGTTGCCCGACTCCACCTCGTAGCCCGGCAAAGACCGGCTGTCCCGACGTGCTGTCGTGGACGACGCGCGCAGCACTTCTGAGCAACGAACGCTCGACACGAACGGCACCCGACAGCTGTGGGAGTACGGCGTCCAGTGACAGGTCATCCGCATGACCTGCGTAAACGCCCCCCAGCAGGGGCTCGACCAGTCGGTCCACAACTTCACGGCCAAGCCGCGCACCGACATACGCCCCGACGGAACGGTCCCCCTCAAAACCCGGTCCACGAAGGACCGAATCCAGCGGAATGCGCGCCAATCCTCGCAACGAAACGACCCCGGATTCGGCCAGAGCGCGCAAGTCGAAGGGGATCCCCATGAGCTGTCCGCCCGGCAGCGGCCGCAATCGGCCACGGCTCCAGACCCAGGCGCCCGAGGTCGCCGGATGAACGATGACCGACCCCAGGCCGACTCGTTCCGCAAGCCGTACGGCCTCCGGGCGTCTGGCCAACAAAGACTCGGCGCCGGCGTCAACGGTCACACCATCGACCTCAGCCAGGGCGAGGTGCCCCCCGACGGCCGCGGCCCGCTCGAGGAGCGTCACCCGTACGGCGCCGCCCGCTATTCGGGTCACCTCATGCGCGGCAGCCAAACCCGAGATCCCGCCGCCCACGACGACAACATGCGGACGCTTCGACACCCCTCCATCGTGCCGGACGGACCGATCGACGCCCTCGGGCAGGGAACCAAGCACCTGTGACCCGCGTCACAACGGCCGAGAACGCTGCTCCCCCACTGGCGCCAACGACAAGGACCTCAACTCATGCGATCACCTCGTAGATCCATCACTCCGACGATGGCCCTGTGCGTCGGATCGGCCGCAATGTTGCTGGCGCTGTCCGGCTGCGGCGCTCTGTCCACGACCGACCAAGGCGCTGACTCATCGACTTCCGAGCCCGGCTTGGGCGCTCCGTTTGGCGATGGAACGGCCGTTGACGGCGACGCAGGGGGTGAGGTGACAACCGACGCCGCGCGGGCACCGAGCGTGCCAAGCGCCCTGTTCCTCGCCGAAGATCGAAGCATCATCCGTACCGCGAGCATCCGGGTCCAAACCCAAGATGTGGCCGCTGCGGCCACCTCGGCGGCCCGAAGCGCCCAGGGCTTGGGCGGCCTCGTGACCGATGAGCAGGTCGTCATCGACCCCGACGACGCGGACCGCACCACAGCCAACCTCACCCTGCGCGTCCCCTCCGACCAGATGCCGCAACTCATCACCGCGGTGGGTGCGCTCGGTAGCGTGCTCGAGCAGACGCAGCAGGCCAACGACGTGACAGCCCAGGTCGTGGATGTCGACGCGCGGGTGGACTCCCAGCGCGCTTCGGTTCGTCGGCTCCAGGCGTTGTTGTCCCAGGCGAACACCATCGGTGAAGTAGTCAAGATCGAGACCCAGCTCTCGATCCGGCAGGCGGACCTCGAGGCCCTGGAGGCGCAGCAGAAGTCGCTGGCCGACCAAACCACTCTGGCGACGCTGTACGTCGCCATCGTGGGACCGGACCCGGTGGGGACCGCGGACGATCCCACGGGGTTCTTCGCCGGCCTGGAACGCGGTTGGACCGCGTTCGTCGCGGCGTGGACGACCGGGCTCACCGGACTGGGTGCGGCGCTCCCGTTCATCGGCTTCTTCCTAGTCCTGGCCCTCCCACTGGCCTACTGGCTGCGTAGTCGGGCGCGGGAGGAATCCACGACGACGGCTATGGCCGAGCCGCCGACCGAGAACAGCGAGGAAGAAGCGCTGGCGGGCCGCTAGCTCGCCAACTGCCCAGCCCCGTGCCCCTCTGCACCCTCAGCCTGGCGCGACGCCCGGGTTGAGGGTGCTGGCATGCACTAGATCGACCAGGTGGGTCAGCACCCCGGGGTCGGTCGACGGCATCACCCCGTGGCCCAGGTTGAAGATGTGTCCGGGTAGCGACGCGGCATCGGACAGCACGCGCAGCGCCTCGCGGTCCACGACCGCTTGAGGGGCGAAAAGCACAGCCGGGTCAAGGTTTCCCTGCAGAGGGATCGACCCACCAACGCGTGCACTCGCCACATCCAGCGGAACACGGAAGTCCACGCCGAGCACGTCGGCCCCGGCATCAGCCATCGCGGGCAGGAGCTCTCCAGTCCCCACGCCGAAGTGAATCCTCGGGACGCCCAACTCGCCGACCCGTGCAAGGACCACGGCCGAGTGGGGTTGGACCCGGGCCAGGTAGTCCGACTCCGATAAGGCGCCCGCCCAGGAATCAAAGAGCTGTACGGCCGAAGCCCCAGCCTCGACCTGAGCCACGAGGAACGCCGCGGAAATCGATGCGAGGCGCGCGAGCAAGTCATTCCACAACTCGGGCTCCCCGAGCATCATCGCTTTGGTGCGTTCGTGACTGCGCGACGGTCCACCCTCGACGAGATAGCTGGCCAGCGTGAAGGGCGCCCCCGCGAACCCGATGAGCGGCGTCGACCCGAGTTCTCCCACGAGCTGGCGTACGGCCTCCGTCACGGGGGCGACGTCATCCGGTTGCAGCGGGCGAAGCGCTTCGAGGTCGGCGCGACTGCGAATGGGCTGCGCGATCACCGGTCCAACGCCGGGGACGATGTCCAGATCGACGCCAATCGCCTTGAGCGGAAGGACGATGTCGCTGAAGACGATGGCGGCGTCGACGCCGTGCCGGCGCACCGGCTGCAGCGTGATCTCGGTGATCAGATCGGCTCGAAGACAGGACTCAAGCATCCCTACGCCCTCGCGGAGCTTGCGGTACTCCGGCAGCGACCGTCCGGCCTGGCGCATGAACCACACCGGCGTATGCGGCACGGGTTCGGCCCGGCAGGCGCGAAGGAAAGGCGAGTCGAGAACGAGGTCCTGGTCCGGAACGTCGGTCTCGGTCACACCGCAGATGCTCCCAGACCCAGAGACCTCGGCCCGACCCGGTCGTCGGTGTAGCGTCGCGAGGGTGACTACCCCCACTCTCGAACACGTCACCGCCGCCGAAGTCGTTCTGCCCTGCGAGGACCTCGACGAGACGGTGCGCTTCTTCGTCCGGACTCTAGGATTCCGCCTCGACGAGATCATGCCTGCGGACGCGCCGACCGAAGTTGTCGTCTCCGGCCATGGCCTTCGGCTGCGACTGCTTGAGGGCGGCCCAGGATCGCCTGGTGAGCTGCGCCTGGCATGCGAAGCCCCCGACGCGGTAGCCAGCGGGACACGCGCATTCACGGCCCCCAACGGCACCCAGATCCACCTGGTCGATGCCGATCCGCCCGTGCTGCTGCCGGACCTGGATGCATCGATCATCGTGACCAAAGCCCCCGCCGACGAGGTGGGCGGCGCTGGCCGAGCCGGGATGCTTTACCGGGACCTCATCCCGGGGCGGCTGGGCGGCCGCTACATCGCCTCTCACATCAGCGTCCCTGACCCCGGCCCGGTCCCGGACTACGTCCACTTTCACCGCATCCACTTCCAGATGATCTTCTGCGCCCGCGGATGGGTCAAAGTGGTCTACGAAGATCAGGGCGAGCCATTCATCCTCAATGCCGGCGACTGCGTCCTGCAGCCGCCGCAGATCCGGCACCGGGTCCTGGAGGGCTCTGGCGCCATGGAAGTCGTCGAGATCAGCTGCCCGGCCGAACACATCACTCGGGCCGACCATGAGCTCCCGCTCCCGACTTCGCAGATCCGCCCAGACCGCGACTTCGGCGGCCAGGTCTTCCTTCGGCACATCGCAGACCACGCGACCTGGGTGCCGTGGCGCTTAGCGGGGTATGAGGTCCGGGACACCGGGATGCAGCGAGCCACCCGCGGCATCGCCCGCGCCACGGTCATCCGCGTCGCCGACGCCGCAACAGCCAACAGCACTCAGGAGACCCGCGTCGAGGACGAGTTCTTCTTCGCCTTTGTCCTCGCCGGCCAGGGCACGATCAGCATCGACGGGCGGACCGAGTCGCTCGTGCGGGCCGACAGCTTCGTGCTTCCGACGGGAACCACGTACAGCTTGGCCGCCGAAACGCCGGACTTCGAATGGCTAGAGGTCACGGTCCCGCTCCCGTCGGGCTAACCGTCTCGCCTCAGCCAGCCCCCAGCGCGACGACACCAACCAACGCAACGCTGACGCCGACCTTCTGGATCGCGGCCAGCCGCTCAGAAAGCACGAACCGTGCCAACAGCACGGTCACGACGGGGTACAGCGACCCAAGGACGGCCACCACAGACAACAGCCCCGCCACCGTGGCCAGGGCGTACACCGCGTTCGCTGCGGCATCACCAAATCCAACGAGGGCCAGCACCGGCAGGTCGCTTCGGGCGACGCCACCGAGAGAACGCGCCACCAGGGCCACGCAGATCGCCAGGGCCACACTGGCGGCGCGCTGAGCGAGGATGGTCATGGGCACCGAGTAGGCGGCGCCCTCCCCGATCAACCACAGCACCAACCCAAATCCCACGGCGGCAGCTGCGGCCAGCAGGAGCGAACGGACGCCACCGGCCGCACCACCCCTCAGCTCGGGCCCCGACGCGAGAATGATTCCGATGATCGCCAAGACGATTCCGGCCAGTTGCAGCCCACCGGGTGCATCCCCCTGCGCCAGGCCGATCACCACCGGAACCACCACCCCGGAGGCTGCGATCGGAGCGACCACCCCCATGGTGCCGGTGGCCAACGCCGCGTAGAACGCGGCTAGGGAGACCGTGCCGATCAGCCCCGCACCCAGGGCCCACGGCAGGTACCCAACGGGGTCGTCGAAGGCACCGACGCTGAGGCACCACAGGAGCACCGCAACAAAGGCACACGCCTGCGACCAGGCCACCACGGCGAAAGCCGGAAGACGGCGGGTCATCAGGCCACCGACGAAGTCGGCACTTCCCCAAAGCAGGCTCGACAAGAGCGCCAGAGCCGCCGTCATAGGCAGACCCAACCACGCAGGGCCGGTGCCATCGGCGTTGCGACCCCCAAGATCTGTCGGGCCGACCTACGCTTCGACCATGGTCGCCGCACAGGAGGACGACGCCCCGGAGCCCTTTCGGAGCGCCTGCGAGTCGTTGCGCGCGGTAAGGCTGCGGCCGGAAGTGATGCTTGACGAAGCCCCGGCACCCCAGCGGCTGGCCCCCTGGGCGGTTGCGTTGACCGGCGATGTGGTCGCCGACCCCACGGACGACACCTCCGAGGAATTGGGCAGTGGCAGGTTCGTGCTCCTGCACGATCCTGCGGGACACGAGACCTGGAACGGAACCTTTCGGGTCGTGACCTTCGTGCGGGCCACCGTCGAGGCCGAGGTCGTTGCTGACCCGATGCTGCCGACCGTCGGTTGGTCCTGGTTGATGGAGGCTCTGGAGATCCGAGGGGCTCCCTACACCGCGCCCAGCGGGACGGTGACGCGCGTCGCCTCGGAGTCCTTTGGCGCCATGAGCGACCGTGACCCGACCGCCGAGGTCGAGATTCGGGCGTCGTGGACTGCGTTGGACTCCCGGCTCGGACCGCACCTCGAGGCCTGGGCGGAGCTGCTTGCGACCACGACGGGCTTGCCTCCGCTGGCGCCGGGCGTCATCGCGTTGCCGCGGGCCCGCCGCACCCGCTGACGCACAGCCACGGTCACTCTCTGTCCTTCAGTTCACCCAATCGGACGCCGATGCCTTGGTGGACATCACTTCCGCCAGCGACCGAGCAGGAGGACGGGTGAGCGCACTCGTCGAGAGCCGGGGGGCACCGTTCGCGGTGCGTACCGTGCGATTCAGCGCACTGGTCGTCGTCACCGACGGTCACCTGCGCGACTTGGTCGTGCGCGGCCTGACGACCCTCGGGGCCCTCGAGGTCGTCGAAGCAGCGAGCGTGGCCGAGGCTCGAGCCAGGACTCGCAACGGCCGGCCCCGGGACCTGGTCGTCGTCGAAGTCGGGCTCCCGGATGGTTCGGGTGTCGCCTTGCTCGCCGAATTGCGCGCTGCCGGATGGCAACGCGGCATCGCGCTGTCCGCGGACGGTGATCCCTTCTCGGTGCGGGCGGCCCTGGCCGCCGGCGTACGGGGATTTGTCGTGTCCGACACGCCTGCCCGTGACCCGCTCCCCCGTCCGAGGGGCGCCGGTTCGGGGGTCGATGGGCTCTCGGGACGCGAGCTTGAGGTTCTGCAACTCGTCGCGGGGGGACACTCCAATCGCGACATTGGTACCGAACTGCACCTGTCTGCTCTCACCGTGAAGAGCCACCTGGCTCGGATCGCCCGCAAGCTGGGCACTGGGGACCGCGCCGAAATGGTCGCCCTGGCCCTGCGTGCCGGCGTCATCGACTGAGCCCGGAACACAGGCGCTCGAGCGTAGGCCCGTAGGCTCGCGGTCGTGAACACGGCTGCTCACCCGCCATCCGACGGCGTGCCGGAGCCGCCACAGTCCGATCGTCCGCAGGACGTACCGGCTCCCGACGAGGAACCCGACGACCGACCCGCCCCCATTCCCCTGCTCGCCCCCCGAGACGGTCTGCCCGCAGTGGTGACCGAGTCGACCGCGCTGGCTGCGGCTGCCGAAGCACTCAAAGCCGGCTCCGGGCCGGTGGCCGTGGATGCCGAACGCGCCTCCGGATACCGCTACGGCCAACGGGCCTACCTCGTACAACTCCGACGAGCGGGAACCGGCACCGTTCTGATTGATCCCGCCGCGGTCAGCGATCTCTCCTCGATCGGCGCTGCCCTCACGGGTGTCGAGTGGGTCCTCCATGCGGCGACCCAGGATCTCCCCTGCCTGTCCGAAGTCGGGATGGCCCCCGACCGGCTGTTCGACACCGAGCTCGGCGGCCGACTGGCCGGCTACCCGCGGGTTGGGTTGGGTCCGCTCGTCGAGAACCTGCTCGGGTTTGCCCTGGAGAAGGGGCACTCAGCCGCCGACTGGTCCACGCGGCCCCTGCCGGAGCCCTGGCTTCGATACGCGGCACTCGACGTAGAGGTCCTGGTCGAACTGCGCGATCACATCGCCGAAGACCTCGACCGGCAGGGCAAGCTCGCCTGGGCCGAAGAGGAGTTCGCGGCCATCGTCGCGGCTCCTCCCCCGCTGCCCCGCTCCGAGCCGTGGCGTCGCACGTCGGGCCTGCACCGAGTGCGCGGCCGTCGTGGGTTGGCACTCGTCCGCTCACTGTGGGAAACACGCGACCGGCTGGCTCAGCGCCGCGACGTGGCGCCCGGCCGCCTGCTCCCCGACGCATCGATCGTCGAGGCGGCTCTGGCGGCACCCACCAGCCCAACAGCGCTGCTCGCCGTGCCGGGCTTCTCCGGTCGGGCCACCCGCAAACAGGTCGACCTGTGGTTCACGGCGATCGAAGACGGCGCCGCCCTGGCCGACGAGGACCTCCCCGAACTCTCTTTGGCCAGCGATGCCCCACCACCGGCGCGGGTCTGGCGCGATCGGGACCCCGCGGCGGCCGCCCGGCTGGCCGCCGCACGAGCAGCCGTCGCCGCGGTCGCCGATGAGCACCGGATGCCCGTCGAGAACCTCCTAGCGCCGGACACGGTTCGTCGGCTGTGCTGGACACCCCCGGACGACCTCCATCAGGAGTCGGTTTCTGCCGTACTCACCGAACGCGGTGCCCGAGCCTGGCAGATCCAGCTCACCGCGCCCGTCCTTTCCGGCGCCCTCCAGCGACTTCGGACCAAGGGTGAGGCGTGACGGCGTTCCCGCGCATCACCTCACGAGACGGCCTGGTCGCGATGGAGCAACTCGGGGTGGCCCGTGGTGCACGGTTCCTTGCCGGTGGGATCGAGGCGCTTGAGCTTGAGTCCGTAGCGTCCGGCTGGCCTGGAGCGGACACGATCACGGGCCTGACCATGAGCCTGGCCACGGCCCACGACGACGGGGACACCCCGTTCTTGGTGTTGGAGGCAGCCACCGGGTGCGTCGTCGGCGAGGCGGGGATCAAGGCTCCGCCCGGCCCCGATGGATACGTCGAGATCGGCTACGGGCTCGCGGCCAGTGCCCGCGGCCGTGGACTCGGGACCGCCACTGTCCGCTGCTTGACCGAATGGGCGCTGGGTCGGACGGACTGCAGCACCGTCTTAGCAGAGGTCCTCGTGTCGAACCTTCCCTCCAGGCGGGCCCTGGAACGGGTGGGTTACAGCGTCCAGCGGTCCTCGCCGATCGACGTCTGCTACCAACTGAGCCGCTGAGCCCTACGTCGTGCTCCCAGGTTTGCGCTCGTTGTAGCCCTCGGCGACTTCCTGCCCCGAGAGCACTTGGATGGCGGCCATCACCTCGTCGGTCACGTCGCGACGAGCGCGCCCGGGTGGCACACCGTCGAGGCGGCCGCGGAAGTCCAGGGGCTTCCCGAACCGAACCGTGACCCGGACCAGCCGAGGCACGGTGGTGCCGACAGGTTGAAGTCGTTCGGTTCCGATGAGCCCGACCGGTACGACTGGCGCGCCCGAGGTCAGCGCCAGGTGCGCCACGCCCGTACGGCCGCGATACAGCCGTCCGTCGCGCGATCGGGCACCTTCGGGGTAGATCCCGAAGGCCTCCCCACGAGCGAGCAGGTCCAGGGCAATCGTGAGCGAGTCCAATGCGGACCGGGTGTCGTCACGATCGACCGGCACCATCCCGATGCCCTCGAACCACCCGCGCACAAGAGCGCCCTTGACTCCGGTACCCGTGAAGTAGTCGCGTTTGGCCAGGAAGGCCACCCGCCTGGGCACCACAAAAGGGATCGCGATGCTGTCGGCGAAGGACAGGTGGTTGCTGGCCACAATGACCGGCCCGGAGGGAGGGATGTTTTCCAGACCCTCGACGTGTGGCCGCCAGATGAGCTTCGCGGCAGGCGGAAGCACCGCCTGAACCGCCTCGTACAGCATTCGGAGCCCCTTCCAGCCCGAGCGACGAACACCACCCGGGTGGGCACGACGATAGGCGACGTCGCAGCGGAGTCACCGCGCCCTGCCCTAGCCCGCGACAATGGATTCATGCCACCAGCGTCGTTCGAGCACTGGGACCAGGTCTATTCGTCTCAACCCGCCGACCAGGTCAGCTGGTTTCAGGCCGACCCGGAGCCCTCCCTCGGTTACATCACCCGGGTGGCACGCACGGATCAAACCGTGGTGGATATCGGTGCTGGGGCTTCGCTTCTCGTCGATCGTCTTGACGCGCTCGGCTATCAACACCTGACCGTCGTGGATCTGTCTACCGAGGCCCTGACCCGAGTCAGCGAGCGGCTCCCGACCCCTAGCCGGGTCACCCTGACGCAGGCGGACGTCTTGGATTGGCGACCCGATAGACCGGTCGACGTCTGGCACGACCGGGCGGTCTTTCATTTCTTTGCTCATCCGTCGCAACGGGAGCACTACGTGTCCACGGCTAGGGAGGCGATCCGGCCCGGAGGGCACCTGATCCTGGCCACCTTTGCCCTCGACGGCCCGCAGCGCTGCTCGGGACTCGACGTGGCGAGGTACGACGCGGATGCGCTGATCGAGCAGTTCGCGCCGCACTTCACCCCGATCCACTCCAGCCGCACCGAGCACCACACCCCTTGGGGGGCCGTCCAGCCCTTCACCTGGGTCGTCCTTCGCAGGACCGGGTCCTCCGGCCCTGGGCACCCCGCCAGTCGCTGAATCATGCTACTGGTGAGTAACATAAGCGGTACCCCCCTCAGAGGAGCCTGCCGTGGCATCAACCGAGTCCCCCGTGCCGATGACCCGCCACGGTCGACCCGTGGTCTTCGTCGACGGAGTCCGTACCCCGTTCGGCAAGGCCGGCGCCAAGGGCCTCTACGCGGAGACGCGCAGTGATGACCTCGTTGTCGCCTTGATCCGGGAGTTGTTGCGCCGCAATCCGAACTTGCCGCCGGAGCGCATCGACGAGGTCGCCATCGCCGCCACCACGCAAATAGGCGACCAGGGCCTCACGATCGGCCGGTCGGCTGCACTCCTGGCCGGGCTCCCCCGCAGCGTCCCGGGATACTCCATCGATCGCATGTGCGCGGGAGCTATGACGGCGGTGACGAACGTGGCGAGTGGCGTCGCCGTCGGCGCGTACGACGTCGCGCTGGCCGGGGGGGTCGAACACATGGGCCACCACCCGATGGGCGAGGCCGTCGACCCGAATCCCCGCTTCCTGTCCGAACGCCTGGTGGACCCCAGTGCGTTGGTGATGGGCAACACCGCGGAAAACCTCCACGACCGCTTTCCGCAACTGACCAAGGAGCGCGCGGACGCATTCGCGGTCGGGAGTCAGGACAAGCTCGCCAAGGCCTACGCCGACGGTCTGATCCAAGACGACCTTGTTCCCATCGCGACCAGGACCGCCGCCGACGGCTGGGGGCTTGCGACCGTCGATGAGCCGCCGCGGCCAGGGACCACCGTGGAGGGCTTGGCGGCACTCAAGACCCCGTTCCGTTCGCATGGGCGCGTGACCGCCGGCAACGCGGCCGGTCTCAATGACGGTGCGACCGCGTGCCTGATCGCGGCCGAGGAGGTCGCGCAAGAGTTGGGCCTCACCGCCAAGATGCGCATGGTGGGCTACGGCTTTGCCGGCGTCGAGCCCGAAGTGATGGGCGTCGGCCCGGTGCCCTCGACCGAGAAGGCCCTCGCGCGAGCCGGCCTGACCATCGAAGACATCGGGCTTTTCGAGCTGAACGAGGCGTTCGCCGTCCAGGTGCTGGCCTTTCTCGACCACTTCGGCATCGCCGACGACGACCCGCGGGTCAACCCCTATGGCGGGGCCATCGCGATCGGCCACCCCCTGGCCTCGTCTGGTGTGCGGCTCATGACGCAGTTGGCGCGCCAGTTCGATGAGCACCACGAGGTTCGGTATGGCCTGACCGCCATGTGTGTCGGACTGGGCATGGGCGGCACGGTTTTGTGGGAGAACCCCCACTTCACAGCGAAGGACGCGTCATGACCGATCCCGCACTCCCCGACGAGGTCATCACGCGATCCTTGGTTCGCAGGGTCGACCTCCCCGATGGCGCCGGGACGGCCGCGCTCATCACCTTGGACAACGGGCTCGACCACACCCGCCCGTCCACGTTCGGACCGGCGGGCCTGGCAGATCTGTCGGCCGCGTTGGATGAAGCCTCCGGTTGGTCCGACCTCGCGGCCGTGTGCATCACCGGCAAGCCCTTCATCTTCGCGGTGGGGGCCGACCTGTCCGGTGTGCCGCTGGTGCGCGATCGCGCCGACGCGGTGGCGATCTCCCAGCTTGGGCATGCGGTGTTCCGCCGCCTGGGCGAGATGAGCGTTCCGACGTTCGCGTTCGTGAACGGTGCCGCTATGGGAGGCGGCCTCGAGCTCGCCTTGCACTGCACTTACCGGACCGTTTCGGCCGGCGCGGCAGCGTTGTCGTTGCCCGAATGCTTCCTGGGCCTGGTCCCCGGATGGGGTGGCGCGTATCTGTTGCCCCGCCTCGTCGGCCCAGAGGCCGCGGTGACCGTGATCATCGAGAATGCCCTGAACCAGAACCGTCAGCTCAAGCCCGCCGAGGCCGGCACGCTGGGCCTGGCCGACGTGGTGTTAGAACCTGCCGACTTCGTCGCCGAGTCCCTGCGCTGGGCGGCGCGGGTCGTCTCAGGAGCCGTCACGGTGGATCGAGCCGCTGTCGAGGTCGACGAGGCAGCCTGGGAGACCGCGATCGCGCGCGGACGAGCCATCGCCGATGGTCGTACCGGCGGAGCGGCACCCGCGCCCTACCGAGCCCTGGAGCTGATCGCCGCCGCGCGAACCGCGTCGCGAGATGAGGGTTTTGCGGCCGAGGACGAGGCGCTGAGCGACCTCATCATGACCGATGAGCTACGGGCCGGGCTGTATGCGTTCGACTTGGTGCAGAAGCGAGCCAGGCGACCCGCAGGAGAGCCGGACAGGGCCCTGGCGCGCCGGGTCACCAAGGTCGGGATCGTGGGCGCCGGGCTGATGGCTGGACAGCTTGCGCTGCTATTCGCCCGACGGCTCGAGGTGCCGGTGGTGCTCACCGACCTCGATCAGCAACGCGTCGACCAGGGTGTCTCCCTCGTCCACGACGAGATCGACCGACTGGCCAGCAAGAGGCGCATCACCTCAGACAAGGCCAACCGCCTCAAGGCATCGGTCACCGGCACGACCGACAAGACTCAGTTCGCAGACGCGGACTTCGTCCTGGAGGCTGTCTTCGAGGACCTCAAGGTCAAGCAGCAGGTCTTCGCCGAGGTCGAGGCGGTCGTGTCTGAGACCTGTGTTCTCGCCACGAACACCTCGTCGCTATCGGTCAGCGAGATGGCGCAATCCATGGCCCACCCCGAACGGGTCGTCGGCTTCCACTTTTTCAACCCGGTCGCCATCATGCCCCTGCTCGAAATCGTCCAGGGCGAGGCGACGGATGAGGCCACGCTCGCCACAGCCTTTGCGACCGGCAAGGCGCTGAAGAAGACCAGGATCTTGGTTCAGGACTCACCATCGTTCATCGTCAACCGACTCCTGGGCCGGATGACCGGCGAGGTCAGCAAGATCGTGGACGAAGGCACTCCGTTCGACGTCGCCGATTCCGCTTTCGCCGGCATCACTCCGATGCCACCGTTCGTCCTGTTGGCGCTGGTGGGGCCGGCCATTGCCCTGCACAACTCCGAGTCGCTGGTCGCGGCCTATCCCGATCGCTTCTACGTCTCCGCCAACCTGCGCCGGGTCGTCGAGGCTGGCAAGTCGTCCATCTACACCTGGGACGGCGGGGAACAGCGGGTCGACCCGGACGTGGCTGCCATCTTCCAGCCCCCGACAGACGCTGTGGCGTGTAGCCGGGAAGAGGTCCGCGACCGGGTGCTCGCCGCTCTCGCCGACGAGGTGTCTCGGATGCTCTCCGAGAGCGTCGTGGCCGCTCCCCAAGACCTCGACCTGGCCATGATCACCGGAGCCGGCTTCCCCTTCTGGAACGGCGGGCTCACCCCACTCCTCGACCGCGAAGGTGTCTCCGAGCGGGTCACCGGCCGCCGATTCCTTCCCCGCGGCGCAGCGAGCCTCCCCTAGACCGACCGAACCCCGCGTGTTTACTCTGAGTAGTATGAGATTACTGTCAGTGACATGTCTCACCGGCACGGGCGACGCGCGGCCCGGGTAAGGCGGCGTACGGTCGCCCAGTGACCAGCAACGGCCCGGGGGGGTCCGGCGATCAGGAAGTGCCCTGCGCCGCTGCTGAGCCGGAGCTGACCGAGTTGAGCGCGGAGGACGCGGCAGACAGCGTCGCTCTCAGACGGTGCGTCCTGGCCGTGGCCGTGCTCCACGACATCGATCTGGTCCCCGACCGCCGCGGCGTGTCCCTGAGCTCGGGCCGGCACGTGCCGTGGACGGCCGTACGGCTCGCTCTGGGTGCCACTGACCCCGCCGATCCGGCGGCTCGGGCCGTGCTCGCTTCGTGGCTGCTGGCCTTGAGGTCCGTGGCGTGGCGAAGCCCCGATGACCTCCAGGAACGAGCCCGTCCGGTCGGTCTGCCCGACGGTCACGCCCTGCACCCGGGCGCCTCCTGGGTCCGACAGCCGGTCGCAGGCGGCGCCCTCCACCTTGGCCTGGGTTTTCGTGGCGTCGGCCAGGACCCCGATCAGGTCGAGATCCTCCCGGCCGGTGTTCTCGAATCAGTGCTCCCCACGTGGGCGGTCTCGGCGCTGTGGTGGAGCGCCGCCCAGACCTACCTGGAGGACATGGGCCGACTCGCGGCCGAGCGCCTTCGACGAAGGCCCGGAGAACCGTTGCGACCCATGGGTGACTGCGACGTCGTCACCCTGCTGGGGTCCAGGACCCTTCGCCGCGCGTTGGCCGATGAGCGCGGCGGTCTGTGCGCTGCGGCCGTACCCAACCGCACCCGCGGATGGGTCGACCTCTCCCGCACCGATCCGGCCTTCGCGCTCGTGGCCGCGTCCTTGGCCGAGCCCGCCGAGCGGGGCTTTCCTCGCCCGCTGCTCATCACCCGAGACGAGGTCACCATGACCCGCGCCGGCGGCGATCCCGTGCTCCAGTCGCTGCGCGAGCAAGCCGCCCCGGATCCGGTTCCGCGGATGCCGCTGCGCTGAGAACGACTGCTACGAAGCGTCTGTTCTCTGACTGTCGGTGACATCCACCGACGCGTCCAGCTCCGCAACAGCCTCGACTACGGCCCGTGTCACGTCCTGGGCGGTGAGCCCGATCTCAGCCAGGACCTCGGCTCTGGCCCCTTGGGGCAAGAACTCCGCGGGGATACCGAAATCCATGAACGGAAGCCCGAGCCCCGCATCCCGCAGGTGCTGACCCAGCACGGCGCCCACTCCTCCGACCCGACAGCCGTCCTCGATAGAGACGACCAGCCGGTGGGATGAAGCCAATTCCACCAGCCCTGTGGGCAACGGCTTCACCCATCTCGGATCTGCAACCGTGACACCGATCCCTTGGGCCGCCAAGCCATCCGAGACGTCCAAGCACAACCCGGCCATGGCCCCCACGGAGACGACCAACACGTCCTTCTCGCCGGTGCTACGCAACACGTCGACCCCTCCCACCGACCGCACGGCGGGTACGGCTTCGGGGAGCGCTCCCTTGGGGAAGCGAACCACGGTTGGTGCGTCATCAACCTCGATCGCCTCGCGCAGTTCCGCCCGTAGCGTCAGAGCATCCCTCGGCGCAGCAATGCGCAGACCTGGAACCACTTGCAGGATCGCCAAATCCCACATCCCGTGGTGCGAGGCCCCGTCTTCTCCCGTCACACCGGCACGGTCGAGGACGAACGTGACGCCCGCGCGGTGTAGAGCACAGTCCATCAAGACTTGATCGAAGGCTCTGTTGAGGAAGGTCGCGTAGATGGCGACGACCGGATGGAGGCCGCCCAACGCCATTCCAGCGGCCGAAGTCGCAGCATGTTGCTCGGCGATCCCCACGTCGAAGACCCGGTCGGGATGAGCAGCTGCGAATCGGTGCAGCCCCACGGGTTGGAGCATCGCCGCCGTAACGGCCACGACATCAGAGCGATCCTGACCAATCGCCACCATTTCGTCGGCGAAGGCCGCGGTCCAGGTAGGCCGGGAGGCCTGCACGGGCATCCCGGTCTCCGGGTCGATGATCCCGACCGCATGGAACTGGTCGGCCTCATCATTCTCGGCGTGGACGTAGCCACGGCCCTTCTGGGTGATGACGTGCACGATCACCGGTCCGTCGAACTCCCGGGCGCGTCGCAAGGCGTGCTCCACGGCCTGCTGGTCGTGGCCGTCGACCGGTCCGACGTACTTGAGACCTAGATCCTCGAAGAGCCCCTGCGGCGCGACGATGTCTTTAAGACCCTTCTTCATGCCGTGCAAGGTCTCGTAGACGGGTCGTCCGACGACAGGGGTTCGGCCTAACACCTGGCGTCCCCACTCCAGCGAGCGCTCGTATCCCTGCGTGGTCCGCAGGGTGGCCAGGTGATTGGCCATGCCGCCCGTCGTCGGGGCGTAGGAGCGTTCGTTGTCATTGACGACGATCACGAGCGGTCGATCCTTGGCCGCTGCAATGTTGTTCAGCGCTTCCCACGCCATCCCGCCGGTCAACGCCCCGTCGCCGATCACTGCGACGACCGATCGTCGCCCCAGTTCCCCAGTCAACTCGTAGGCTTTCGCGAGCCCGTCAGCCCAGGACAGCGCCGTCGAAGCATGAGAGTTCTCGACGACATCGTGATCGGACTCGGCACGGCTGGGATAGCCAGAAAGCCCGTCCTTCTTCCGAAGCGTCGCGAACCGGTTGGCACGGCCGGTCACGATCTTGTGGACGTAGGCCTGGTGACCGGTGTCCCAGATGATCTTGTCGATCGGTGAGTCGAAGACCCGATGGAGCGCCAGAGTCAGCTCCACGGTGCCCAGGCTCGGACCGAGATGACCACCGGTCCGGGACACTTGATCGACGAGGAACGCCCGAAGCTCGGCAGCGAGTGCCGTGCACTGCTCTGCGGACATCACCTTGACGTCGCGGGGACCACGAACCTGATCGAGCAGGCTCACCGTGGACCTCCCTGGCTGACGAGTTACCGCCGGTCGACTAGGGCGCACAGACACCCAGACCATTGAAGTTTACGGGCCTTAGAGTCTTGGCGCGTGCCGACGGCCACGTAAGGCTTCCTCGACGAGGGCTACCTGGCGTCCGACGGCCACGAGCCGCGCTCCTTCCACCTCATACGCTTGCAGGGCTTCGGTGACAACCTCCGGCGGAACGAGGTCCCTCAGTTCGCTGCGGGCCCGTGCGTAGCCTTCCCGGGCGGCGGCCACAGCGCCCGCCACATGGTGGGTAGCGAATCGTGCCAACACCATGGGGTGCCTTCGGAGAACCGCCTGAGCGCGATAGTCCGGTGGACAGACATCCAGCAGGAAGGCGACCGCCGAGGACTCCCAGCCGTCGGTGTCCGGGGGTGCCACCTGACGCGGCCAGCCAGGGGGTACGTGTGGTGCTGACACAGCCCTAGTGTGCCGGGACCCCGCGCCGCCCAGTGATAGCGCGGGTCAGCGTCGAGCGGGGGTCAGCGCGAGGGAGCCGAGCGGATCGGCGAGCAAGCCAGCGAAGGCGAGCTCCGCAGCACCGAGCAGTGGGGAATCCGAGCCCAGGTGAGTCACGCACACCCGTACGCACTCCCCAGGAGCAGTCATCGTCACCTCGTTCATTTCCGCCAGCACGTCCGCCTCGACGACTGGGAAGAGCTCGTGCAGCAACCCACCGAGGACCACGATTTCGGGATTGAAGACATTGACCAAGTTGCCGATGCCCATCCCGAGCCACCGACCCACGAGCGCGACCCGCTCGCGGGCCGAAGGGTCTCCAGCTGCCGCGCGTTCGATGACCGCCATGGCGGCCTGCCGGCCACGGCCCAGCGACTCAGGAAACCCGGAAAGAATCGCGTCCTCTCCGACAACGGTCTCCCAGCATCCCTGCGATCCGCAACGACACTCGGCGCCACCTGGATTCACCACGAGGTGTCCGATCTCCCCCGCATAGCCGCCGGTTCCGACCAAAGGGCGCCCGTCCACGATCACACCGCCGCCCAGGCCCACCTCACCGGAGAGGTAGATGACGTCTGCATGCCCGCGTGCCACGCCTCGGGTGACCTCGGCAAGAACGCCCAAGTCTGCATCGTTTCCGAGCGCGCACGGAACACCCAGGTCGAGGCGCTCCGCCAAGAGTGCGCCGAACGGGACGTCTTGCCAGCCCAGGTTCGGCGAGAGCCGCACCACGCCCTGGTCGCGCTGGACGACTCCGCAGACCGCAACCCCGAGGCCGACACAACGGGCCGCGGGCTGGGCGTCGGCGAGAACGTGTTCCACCAGGCGCGCGATTCGACGGATCACGGTGTTGACGCTTGGGTTAGTTCGCGCTTGGACGATTTCCCGCCGGGCGTACACCTGCCCACCGAGGCCGACCCTGGCCACAGACAGATGATCGACACCGACGTCCACCGCGACCACAAAGACGTCTTCGGCCGGGCCAACGACGATGGACGGCCGCCCAACTCCGCCTCGGGCTACGGGCGCCTGTTCTCGGACCAACCCAGCGCCGGCGAGCTCGGTGGTCAAGACCCCGACCGTGCTTCGGTTCAACCCGGTCGCACTCGCGAGGTCGGCCCGGGTCCGAGGCCCATGCTGATGAATCTCACGCAGGATCGTTGACAGGTTGTGCCGTCTCAACTCGTCTTGGGTACGGCCCGCTTGGGTAGCCATGATCGTTTGAGACAACGGGTGCGCTACCCCTGCGATCGTCGGCGAGACAGCGCGTCGACGCTTGCCGCGAGCAGCAGGACCAGGCCGGTGAAGATGTAGACGTAGGAGGCAGCCAGACCTAGCAGATTCATGCCATTGAAGATGACCGCGACCACGAAGCCGCCGATTACGGCATCCATCACACGCCCCTTGCCACCAAACAGGCTGGTTCCGCCGATCACGGCAGCGGCGACTGCGAGCAGCAACGTGGTGCCAGATCCCGTCGTTGGCGAGATCGAGTTGCTTCGGCTGCCGAGCAGGATCCCCGCGATGGCCGCGAGCAACGAACAAATGATGAAACAGGCGAGTTTGATGTTGGCAACGCCGATACCTGCGCGTCGGGCAGCTTCGCTGTTGCCGCCGACGGCGTAGATGTGCCGTCCAAATGAGGTCCGATTCAGGACGAACGACAGCACCACGATCAGGATCAGCAGCAGAACAACCACGTTGGGCACACCCGAGATCGAGGCGATGTTCGGGTTGTTGCTTCGCTCGATGCTGAGGTACCACACGGCCGCGCCCAGAATGACCGCGATGGCGGCCAGCTTGAGTGCCCAGACCCAAATCGAGGCAGCATCGACCCCTGACTTCTTGGCCCTGCGATGGCGAGCGAAGGTGGCGTATCCATAGATGGCGATTCCAGCGATGTAGAGAACCCAGCCCAGCCAGACAGCCATGTTGTTGTTCATGATCGAGAGGATCTCGGGGCTACGGATCGCCACGGTTCCGCCCTCGCCGATGATCGCCAGCATGACTCCTTGAAGGCCCAAGAAGAAGGCCAGCGTGACGACGAACGAGGGGATACCTAAGCGAGCGACCAGCAAGCCCATGACGGCTCCGATGAGCGCGCCTGTCGCCAACGCGGCGACAACCCCCAACCACCACGGCCACCCATAGCTGGACAGCGTCACACCCATGACGGCGCCTGAGGTGCCCGCCGTGAAGCCGGCGGCCAAGTCGATCTCACCAAGGAGAAGGACGAAGACCAGCCCCATGGAGATCACGGTGACCGCAGCGCCCTGCTGAATCAGGTTGGCGAAGTTCAACGGCTTAGTGAACGTTTCGGGCCGGAGAAGGGTGAAAACAAGCAGCAGAGCCACCGCCCCAAGTACGGCCGGGAGGGACCCGACTTCGCCGCCGCGCAGTTTGCCGAAGTAGCCGCGCACCGACTCGACGATCCCTTGCTCGCCGCCATGCAGGTCCTGGATCTGCTCGCCGGTAGCCGTACTCATGCCTGATCCTCCCCGTTGGTGCCTTCGGCTTGCGTGGGAGTCGTCTCGGCCGCCGCAGCCGCATTAGCCGCGAGTTCTTCGGATGTCATCCCGACGTCTCCGGTCCGGCCGGACGTAATCAACTCGACCACTTGCGAATGCGAGAGCGAATCGGCGGGGACCTGTGCGACGAGTTGGCCGAGATAGAGCACCGCGATGTTGTCGGCCACCTCGAACACGTCGTTCATGTTGTGGCTGATCAAGATCACGCCCAGGCCGCGGTCAGCGAGGCGACGGACCAGCCGCAGGACCTGCTCGGTCTGGGCGACCCCAAGCGCCGCGGTCGGCTCGTCGAGGATGACCAGTCTGGAGTTCCAAAGCACCGCTCGCGCGATCGCGACGGTCTGTCGCTGTCCACCGGACAGGCTGGCCACGAGTTGGCGGATGGACTTGACGGTCCGCACCGAGAGGCCGTCCAGAGTCTCGGTCGCCCGAGCCTCCATGGATGCCTCGTCGAGCATGCCCCGCCGGGTGACCTCGCGGCCGAGGAACATGTTGTGAACGATGTCGAGGTTGTCGCACAAGGCGAGGTCCTGATAGACGACCTCGATGCCCAGAGCATTCGCCTGCTTCGGATTGTGCACGTGAACTTCGTTGCCGTCGAAGGTGTAGACCCCCGCGTCAAAGCTGTGAATGCCAGCCAGACCCTTGATCAGGGTGCTCTTGCCAGCGCCGTTGTCGCCCACCAGCGCCGTGACCTGACCGGCGTAGATGTCGAGATCGACCCCTTGGAGCACCTGCACGGGTCCGAAGCTCTTGTTTGTGCCACGTAGGCGTAACAGCGGCTCACCACTGTGAGCGGGCGGGCTCGCGGGACGTTCGTCGGTCAGCGTCATGAGGCTCTCCCTCGGCGAGTGGGGCACGCAGGGGCCGGTCGGTTCCCGGGAATCGAGCAGAACGCGATCGGCCGCGATCCCGACCATTCAATCGGACAGCAGGGCCTGGGGGGCCCGATCCGTGCGGACCGGACCCCCCAGCGTCTCTGCTAGCTGATGCCTTCCTTCTCACACACCTTGGCCGCGGCGCCGACGCAGACCTTGTCTGCGGTGGTGAAGCCGGTGTCGATCACGGTCTGGACGCCAGCAGCGTCGGTGATCGGCTCGGGTGTGGCTGCAGCGAACGGAACCTCAGTGTTCGTCTGCGTGTCGGTCACTGTGCTCGTGGCGATGCTGGAGGCGTCGCCACCGGTGGCCAGCGCGATGGCGATCTGCGCCGCTGCGTCAGCCTCAAGGTCGGTGTCCTTGAACACCGTCACGCACTGGGTGCCCAGCAGGATGCGCTGAAGACCCTCGTCCGTGGCGTCCTGGCCCGTGATCGGGACCTCGCCGGACAGACCCTGCTTGGACAGAGCAGCATCGACGCCGCCGGCCATGCCGTCGTTGGCCACGATGGCCCCATCGATCTTGCCCTTGTTCTCGGTCAGCATCTGCTCGAAGACCGTCTGCGCCTTCTCCGGGTCCCACTCGCCGGTCTGGTCGCCCACCAGGGTGTAGTCACCGCTGGAGATTCTTTCGGCCAGAGCCTCTTCGTAACCCTGCTTGAACAAGGTCGCGTTGTTGTCGGTGGGGGCACCGTTGACGTAGACGATGTTGGCCTTCGTCTTGCCAGCGGCGTCCAGACAGTTGATCAGACCCTCACCCTGGAGGGCGCCGACCTGCACGTTGTCGAAGGAGACGTAGTAGTTCGCGCCGCCGCCGAGGGTGAGCCGGTCGTAGTCGATCGTGGCGATGCCTGCGGCCGTGGCCTTGTTGAGGCAGGCCGCGCCGCTGTCTGAGTCAAGGTTGACGATCATCATGACCTTGACGCCAGCGGTGATCAGGTTGTCGCAGATCGTTCCGAAGGTCGGAACGTCGCCCTGCGCGTTCTGGATGTCGTATTCGACGCCAGCCGCGTCGAAGGCGGCAGCCAGCGACGGGCGGTCGTTGTTTTCCCAACGAGCCGATGACTTCGTGTCGGGCAGGATGACTCCAACCTTGCCCGAGACGGTCGCTGACGAATCCGTACCCGACGTCGACCCGCTCGAGCTACAGCCCGCGAGTACGACGGCGAGCGCGGCCGTGGCGGCCAGCACTCCGATGGAGGACTTTCGCATGTGCGCTCCCATTCTGGATGAGGCCCCGGCTGGGTCCTCGACGGCGTCACCTGATGTTGACGCCTAAGTTGTGGGCCACAACATATTCACCCGGACTAGGTCCTGTCGACAGCAACGCGCCCCCAATTTGTTGCTAGCGATAACAATCCAGTAACGGCGTCCCGGAAGACTCCTGGCCTGGCTAGCCGACGAGCTGGCGCAACACGTACTGGAGGATGCCGCCGTGCCGGTAGTAGTCGGCCTCGCCCGGAGTGTCGATCCGCAGCCTCGCCTCAATGGTCGTCTCACGGCCGTCGGACCCCAGGGCCTGGATGGTGACCGTGTCGGGTACGTCCCCCTCGTTCAGTGCGGTGACACCCACCACGCCGTAGGTCTCCTCGCCGGTGAGACCCAACGATGCGGCGGACTCCCCCGCTGGGTATTGCAGAGGGAGGACGCCCATCCCGATCAGGTTGCTTCGGTGGATGCGCTCGTAGGACTCGGCCAGCACAGCCCGGACCCCCAACAGCGCCGTACCCTTGGCCGCCCAGTCCCGGGACGAGCCGGAACCGTATTCCTTGCCGGCCAGGATGACCAAGGGGATGTCGGCGGCTGCGTAGGACTGGGCAGCGTCGTAGATGGTCGTCTGCTCACCGCCCGAAGCGAAGTTGCGGGTGAAGCCGCCTTCGACACCGTCAAGCAACAGGTTGCGCAGCCTGATGTTGGCGAACGTCCCGCGAATCATGACCTCGTGGTTGCCGCGGCGAGAGCCGTAGGAGTTGAAGTCCTGACGCTCGACGCCGTGCTCCGCGAGGTAGACGCCGGCCGGGCTCTCAGCCTTGATGGCCCCAGCGGGGCTGATGTGATCGGTGGTGACCGAGTCGCCCAGCAGTGCGAGAACCCGGGCGCCCTCGATGTCGGTGACCGGCGCCGGGTCGGCCGGCATCCCGTCGAAATACGGAGGCTTTCGCACGTAGGTTGACGCCGGGTCCCAGGCGAACACGTCTCCCACCGGAGTCTCGAGTGACTGCCACCGGTGGTCGCCGGTGAAGACGTCCTGATAGCTCTTGGTGAACATCTCGGCCGCTACGCAACGGTCCACGACGTCTTGGACTTCGTGGGGGCTGGGCCAGATGTCACGCAGATAGACCGGTTCACCGGTTGGATCCAGCCCCAGCGGTTCGGTGCTGAGGTCGAGGTCCATCCGGCCCGCCAGGGCGTACGCGACCACAAGCGGAGGGGATGCGAGGTAGTTCATCTTCACGTCGGGCTGGATGCGTCCCTCGAAGTTCCGGTTGCCCGACAGGACCGAGACGACGGCCAGGTCAGCCTCGTTGACCGCCGCTGACACCTCGGTTGGCAGCGGGCCCGAGTTTCCGATGCACGTCACGCAGCCGTAGCCGACCAGATCGAAACCGAGCTTCTCGAGGTACGGGGTCAGGCCGGCCCGGTCGTAGTAGTCCGTGACCACTTTGGACCCCGGGGCCAGGGTGGTCTTGACCCATGGCTGGCTGGCGAGCCCTCGCTCGACAGCCTTCTTGGCCAACAGGGCCGCGCCGACCATGACCGACGGGTTCGACGTGTTGGTGCACGAAGTGATGGAGGCGATGACCACGGCTCCGTGCGGCAGGGAGTACGACGTACCGTCCGGCGCTTGCACGACCGCGGTGGCCGTCGGGTCGTCGGTGTAGACCGGGAGTGCTGCGCGGAATGCGTTGGTGGCGTTGGTCCGGGCCACCCGGTCCTGCGGCCGCTTCGGGCCGGCCATCGACGGGACGACCGTGGAGAGGTCGAGCCTCGAGGGTCTCGCTGTAGACCGCCTCGTTCGCGGGGTCATGCCACAAGCCCTGCGCCTTTGCGTAGGCCTCGACGAGCGCCACCTGCTGCTCGGAGCGGCCCGTGAAACGCAAGTACCGCAGCGTCTCGTCGTCGATCGGGAAGATCGCGCACGTGGAGCCGTACTCTGGGCTCATGTTGCCGATCGTGGCCCGATTGGCCAACGGGACTGCCGCGACGCCATCTCCGTAGAACTCCACGAACTTGCCCACCACGCCGTGGTGTCGCAACTGCTCGGTAATCATGAGGACCAGGTCCGTGGCGGTGGCGCCGTCGGGCAGGGCTCCCTTCAGCTTGAAACCCACGACACGCGGGATGAGCATCGACACGGGCTGACCCAGCATGGCCGCCTCGGCTTCGATCCCGCCGACGCCCCAGCCGAGCACACCTAGACCGTTGACCATGGTGGTGTGGCTGTCGGTGCCGACCACGGTGTCGGGGAACGCGACGCCGTCGCGCACCATGACGACGCGCGCGAGGTACTCGATATTGACCTGGTGGACGATCCCGGTGCCGGGCGGGACAACCTTGAAGTCATCGAAGGCCGTCTGCCCCCAACGCAGGAACTGGTAGCGCTCTCGGTTTCGCCCGTATTCGATGTCGGTGTTGATCTCGAACGCGTCCGGGCGACCGAAAACGTCTGCGATGACCGAGTGGTCGATGACTAGCTCAGCCGGCGCCAGGGGGTTGATTCGGCTGGGGTCGCCACCCAGATCGCGGACGGCTTCGCGCATGGTGGCCAGATCGACCACGCAGGGCACCCCCGTGAAGTCCTGCATGATCACTCGACCCGGGGTGAACTGGATCTCGCTGTCCGGCTCGGCCTTCGGATCCCAGTTCGCCAGGGCTTGGATCTGATCGACGGTGGTGTTCGCGCCGTCTTCGGTGCGCAGCAGGTTCTCCAGCAGCACCTTGAGGGCGTACGGGAGGCGGTCGGCTCCTTCGACCTCCCGGAGCGCGAACACCTCGACCGTCTCCGTACCTACGGTGAGGGTGGTCTTGGTTCCCAGACTGTCGATGCTGCTCACGTCGCTCCTCGCCGGCCGCCGATTTATCTTGACGTCAAGATATCACTCGGCAGCGGCCCCGGCTACGGGCTCGAACACCGCGACGCACTCCACGTGCTGCGTCATCGGAAACAGATCGAAGGCCCGCAGCGACCCCAGACCCCAACCCAAGTCGGCGAACGTCTTCACATCTCGGGCCAACGATGCCGGGTCGCACGCCACATAGACCACGGCGCGGGGGTCCAGCCGCGTGATGCCGGTGACCACCGTCGATCCAGCACCAGCGCGCGGCGGATCGAGCACGACCAGGTCACAGTGCTTCACCTGACCGGCCGCGAGCCAACCGGTCACATCGCCCTCGTGGAGCCGGGCCTGGGCAAGGTCTCTCAGGTTCCGGCGTGCATCACGTACGGCCATCCGGGAACTCTCCACGGCGTCCACTCGCCCACCCGCACCGACAGCCTCTGCGAGCGCCGCGACGTACAGCCCGACGCCGGAGTACAAATCGATCGCGTGCTCCCCCACCCGCGGCTTCAGTCCGTCGAGAACGGCGGACACCAGCATCTGCGCAGCTGCTGGATGCACCTGCCAAAACCCGTCAGCGGCCACTCTCCACTCGCGGCCGACCGCGTGCTCCCGGACTCGCCGAGCGCCCTCAGGCACGCCGTCGACCAGGACAGCCACGTCGCCCGTGCTGTCAGAGACGGCAATCTGGACCGATCTACGACCCGACCAAATTCGAGCGAGCGCTCCCGTCTCGGTCACTCCCGGGTGTGCGAGCGGGCAGTGGTCCAGCGGGTGAATCTCACTGGATCGGTGTCGGTGCAGACCGAGTCGGCCGGACCCGGGGGCCACGGAGAATCGCTCGCGAGTCCGCCAGCCGAGACCATCCGGGGCTCCCGGTAGCTCTTCGACGACGACGTCGCGTTGGATCCCCGCGAGGCGTGCCAGCTGCTCTGCGACGACGATCCCCTTGAGGACACGTTGGGTGGCCAGGTCGGCGTGTTGCCAGTCGCAGCCTCCGCACAATCCGGGACCAGACTCCGGGCAGGGCGCTGGGACCCGCCCAGGGGCAGCAACCAGGATGTCGATCGCATCGGCCCGAAGAAACCGGGTCGTACGGGAGGTCACCACCGCTCGGACCGTCTCGCCGGGGAGGGTATGTCGAACGAACACGACCTGACCGTCGTGGCGGGCGACGCAATGCCCGCCATGGGCCACCCCTTCCACGGTCAACTCGAGAACGGCACCGAGCTCCACCACGTTCCGGACGTCAGTCACGGGGCATCCGGATCGGGTTGCCGCACGGTCGGCTGGGGAATGGGCTCCCCTCGCCGGAAAGCTCCGGGAGCGACCCCCTCGTGCTGCTCGGCCCCAACGGATGAGGTCAGCTGCCAGGGAACGCTTACCACCATGACCCCCGGCGTGAACAACAGACGGCCCTTGATCCGCAGGGCCGACTGGTTGTGCAACAGGTGCTCCCACCAGTGACCGACGACGTACTCCGGGATGTACACCGTGACGACGTCGCGCGGTGTGCCTCGGCGGATGTCCTTGATGTAGTAGACGATCGGCCGGGTGATCTCCCGGTACGGCGAACTGAGCACCTTCAACGGGACCGGGATTCCACGCAGATCCCACTCGGAGACCAGCGCAGCAGTCTCGACTTCGTCTACGTCGACCGTGATGGCCTCGATGGATGAAGGCCGGGAGGCGCGCGCATAGTTGACGGCCCGCAGGGTGGGCTTGTGGATCTTGGAGACGAGGACCACCGCATGCACTCGGGAGGGCAGGGTGGTCACCTCGTTCTCGTCGACCGTGAGCTCGAGACGGACGCGCTCGTAGTGCTTGTGAATGCCATGCATCAAGAACCACAAAACCGCCATCGCGACGATCGCGATCCAGGCTCCACTGACGAACTTGGTGACCAGCGCGATAGCGAGGACGGTCGCAGTGGTGACAAAGGCGAACCCGCTGATGGCCCGGCGCCGATGAGTCCGCGACCGCTCGGCCTCAGTCAACTGCCCGCCGAGGAGGCGGTTCCAGTGACGCACCATGCCGAGCTGACTAAGGGTGAACGACACGAAGACGCCCACGATGTACAGCTGAATCAGTCGGGTCGACTGCGCTTGGAAGACCCAGATGAGTAAGGCCGCGAAGCCGGCGAGTAACAGGATCCCGTTGGAGAAGACCAAGCGATCGCCGCGGGTGTGCATCTGGCGCGGCATGTATCGGTCCTGAGCGAGGATCGAAGCGAGCACCGGGAAACCGTTGAACGCCGTGTTGGCCGCGAGCACCAGGATCAAGGCCGTGAACAATTGCACGAAGTAGAACGCCACGCTGGTGTTGCTCCCGAAGACGGTCATGGCGATTTGAGCAATCACGGTGTCCTGGTGTTGCCCCGCAGGCAACCCGATTAGGTCATTGGGGTTCTCAGCCACCTTCACGCCAAGCCGGATCGCCAGGAACGTCACCCCGACGAACATCGTCACGGCGAGGGCACCCATGACGGCGAGAGTCGTGGCCGCGTTCTTCGCCTTGGGCTTCTTGAACGCCGGGACTCCATTGGAGATGGCCTCGACGCCCGTGAGCGCCGTACACCCGGACGCGAACGCCCGAAGTCCGAGAAAGATCACGCCCAACATGCCGAGGTTCTTCAGCTCCGGGAGGATCTCGTAGTCGGCGCTCGGAGCCTGCAAGTCGTCGCCGCCCCATAGCCGCCAGGCGCCCACGCCGATCATGCACAAGATCGCGAACATGAACGCGTACGTCGGGATCGCGAACGTGAAGCCAGACTCGCGCACCCCTCGCAAGTTGAGAACCACGATCAGCAACACGATTCCCAAGGTGGCGCTGACCCGGTGCTGACCCATCCAGGAGAAGGCGGGCGTCGAAGCGAGGTTCTCAACTCCAGCAGAAGTCGACACCGCCACGGTCAACACGTAGTCGACCAGTAGCGCGGAGGCCACGATCAGTCCGAACTCGGGGCCGAGGTTGGTATTGGCAACCTCGTAGTCACCGCCCCCGCTTGGATAGGCGTGCACGTTCTGCCGGTAGGCGGCGACCACGGTGACGAGCACGACCACGACCGCCAGCGCCGCCCACGGGGTGAGGCTCAACCACGCGGTGCCCGCAAGAGCCAAGATGATGAGGATCTCCTGGGTCGCGTAGGCGACCGACGACATCGCGTCACTAGCGAAGACCGGCAGCGCCAGCCGCTTAGGGAGAAGGGTCTCGCCCAGTTGGCGGGTGTCCTTCGCCCGGCCAACGAGCAAGCGCTTCGACAGATCCGCCAGGCTGGCCACGGTTGGCAAGAGTAGTGCGGACGCGGTGCACTCCTGGACCGGCTCGGTGTGGCAGGCTCCACCCGTGCACGTGGTGATCATGGGATGCGGCCGGGTCGGCTCTTCGCTGGCCGGCTCCCTCGACTCGATGGGGCATTCGGTCGTCGTGGTCGACCATGACCCGGACGCGTTTCGACGCCTTCCGGCGGAGTTCCGAGGTCGCACAGTTGCCGGGGTGGGTTTCGACCGCGAAGTCTTGAAGCAGGCGGGCGTCGAAGAGGCGGGCGCTTTCGCTGCTGTGTCGTCCGGGGACAACTCGAACATCCTCGCGGCGCGGGTCGCCCGCGAGACTTTTGGTATCGAGAACGTCGTCGCGCGGATCTACGACCCCAAGCGCGCGGAGGTCTACCAACGCCTCGGCATTCCGACGGTGGCGACAGTTCGATGGACCTCCGATCAGATGCTCCGGCGTTTGCTCCCCTCAGGGGCAGCGGTCGAATGGAGTGACCCCAGCGGCGCCATCCGCCTGGCCGAAGTGCACCTAGACCCCGCGTGGATCGGTCGGCCGATGGCCGACATCGAGAGCTATGCGTCGTGTCGAGTTGCGCTGATCACCCGGCTTGGCAACGGACTTCTCCCGGACCACTTGACCGTGGTCCAGGAGGGCGACCTGGTACACGTTCTCTTGCGCGAACACGACGTCGAGTTGGTGGAAGCCGCTCTCGGCGGGCCACCTCCGAGGAAGGACGACTGATGCGAGTCGTCATAGCGGGAGCGGGGAAGGTCGGTCGATCCATCGCGGCGGAATTGGTCGGGAACGACCATGAGGTGTTGTTGTTGGACCGAGATCACGACTGCATCCGACCCGGCTCCATCGCCAAGGCCGAGTGGCTGCAGGGCGACGCGTGTGAGATCGATTTCCTGGACAGCGCCGGTCTTCAGTCGTGCCAGGTCGTCGTCGCTGCGACCGGCGACGACAAGGTGAACCTGGTCGTGTCGCTGCTCGCCAAAACCGAGTACGGCGTCCCGCGTGTGGTCGCGCGGGTCAACCATCCCAAGAACGAGTGGATGTTCAACGAAGCGTGGGGCGTCGATGTCGCCGTCTCGACGCCACGACTTCTCTCCGCACTGGTCGAGGAAGCCGTGTCCGTCGGAGACCTCGTCAGGCTCATGACCTTCCGCCAGGGCGGGGCCAACTTGGTGGAACTGACCCTTCCCGAGTCGTCCCCGCACTCCGGTCACCGCGTCGGGAGCATCCCTTGGCCCGCGGACACCGCCCTGGTCGCCATCCTGCGCGATGGGCAGGTCATCACGCCAAGCGCGGATGACCCCATCGAGCCGGGCGACGAGTTGTTGTTCGTGGCTTCGGCCGAGGCCGAAGACGCGCTACAGGATGAACTGTCCCCGCACCACCACGCCTAACTGCTCCTACCCGTACTGCGCCTACTCGTATCGCTCAGCTGGCCGCCGCGCCTCGCCCGAGTCCGAACGCGACTCGCTCGCACCGTGCGACTCCTCGGGGCCAGCCGCTGCGTCGGCATCGGATTCGTTCTCGTCCTCGGGGTGGATCGGATGAGAGGACCGCAAGATCAGCCAGGTCCCACCGCACGCGAGCAGGAACAGCGGCAGCCCCAACGGGATATTGGCGAAGCCCAGGACCGTGGTGCGCTCGGCGAGGTAGAGCGGGACCTGGACGAGCAGACGAATGATGAAGACCCCCGCCCAGAGCCAGGACGCCAGCAGGTAGGCCCGGTAGCGGGTGGGGTCCCGGCGCCAAGCAAATCCCTCCCCGAGGATCGGGCCAAGAATCACTCCGAGCAATGGCCAACGGACCAGGCAGGAGATGGCGTAGACCGAGGCATACACCCCGTTCTTGACGATTGAGGGGAAGAAGAAATCCTGAGGCTGCCCACGCCAGGCTGCCCACCCAGCCATGATTCCCACGCCAACCAGGCTCGCGACCACCTGACCGACCGGGCGGCGATGCCAAAGCGCAAGCACACCGAGCGCTAGCGCCGAAAGCAACGCGATCCACAACGAGGGCCCAAGACGCGCACCGCTGACCGGGTACGCCACGGCGAAAACCACGCCAGGGATGGTCGCCTCGACCATCCCTCGAGTGCCGCCCATCAACTCGACCAAACCCTGCGCGTCGCGGGGCGGCGGTTTCGAAGGCGGGGCTGGGCCGATCACGCGCGTAGCTCATAGGAGGGGTTGAACACGGTCGGAACGCCTTCTCGCGTGGTCAACCGGCCGTGCGCGCTGATGTTGGCCCCGGGTGTGATTCCACCGATGCGGCGACGCCCCAACCAGATGAGTCGGATTGTGGCGCTCCCGTCGTAGAGATCAGCTTCGAGCGCGGGCACCCCACCATGCGGGCGGAGCGTCACCGACCGCAGCGTGCCGGCGACCGACACGCGTTCGCCCAAACAGCACTCCGTGATTGCGGTCGCACCGAGGTCCGCAACGGCGGCTCGCAGATTCTCTGCCTCGATCTCGGCCGGCCCAGCACCGATCCCTCGAAGCAGGCGACGCCATGCGGACACCTTCGTGGGCGTCGCCACGGCGGCCGGTCGCGTGGGCGCTGCCATGGGTTCAGGGTAACCCGAGGGGGCCTTGACCCACGGCCACAGAGGCGTTCAGCGAATCTCGGTGATCTCCGGGCCGCGACGTTTGAGGCCGGTCAGCGTCGGTGGGCCATCCGGCTCCGGCGGGAGCATCGGGGGCTGCCCGGGCAGATGCATCGGCAGCGGGTCACGTGGTGCCATCGCCTCACTGCCTCTGACCACGGCTAGTCCAGCGAAAGCCTCTTCAAGCGTCGAAGCCGTGGTACCTGCACGTGCGGCAGCGCCCGAAAAGACTGCCCTGACGAACCAGCGAGGACCGTCCACTCCCACGAAGCGACCGGGATCCAAGGTTCCCTTCTTTTCCTGACTCGGGACCTTGGCCGCGATCTCGACCCCGAAGCGCCCGTCCTCTTCAGTGGCGGTGCCGCCCGCCTGCCGAATCCCTTCGACGATCTCCGCACGGATTTCGCCCCACAACCCAGATCGCCGGGGTGCAGCGAACACCTGGACCTGAACCTGCCCGTCCCCGGCGACGATCGTCAAAGCGATCACCCGTTCGGTGCCCCGTTCAACTTCTAGGCGGAGCTCGACACCCGGGGCTGGTGCCATCCGAAGACTCCCGAGGTCTACCCAGGTGTCGTCCAGCGCCTCACAGTCGGCGATATCCCAGGGGCCAGTCGGCCGTGCGGGCTCGACAAGGACCTCGGGCGCGTTGTCGGCGCCCTCGGAGGCAACGGCCGCATCCGCGATCTGGTCTTCGTCGGTTCCCGCACCGTCGCTGTCTTGTTTTGATCGCCGAAAGAGCCCCACGCCTCAGCCTTCCTTCTCTGGTCCGGCCGCGTGTCCGCCCGTTGAGCCGAAGCCACCGTCGGCTCGCGCGGAACCAGGCAGCCGTTCAACTTCGTGAAACCGAGCATGCTCCACCCGCTGGACGACCAACTGTGCCACCCGATCCCCCCGCTTAAGAACAACTGCCTGCCGTGGGTCGAGGTTGATCACCGACACCTGAATTTCTCCACGGTAGCCAGCATCCACGGTGCCTGGGGCGTTCACCAGGCTGACCCCGTGCCGTACGGCCAGCCCTGACCGCGGGTGGACGAACGCGGCGAAGCCCGTGGGAAGGGCGATCGACAGACCGGTGGGGAGAAGAGCCCGCTCCCCCGGCTCCAGCACCGCATCAACGGTAGTGAACAGATCGACACCGGCATCGCCTGGTCGCGCATAGGACGGCAGAGGCAGTCCGGTATCCAGACGAACCACCAAGACGTCAACGTCACTCACGGATTGACCTCGAAGGATCGGACGACGGACCGATCCCGGTCGGCATGGACGGCTGCGTCGACGTCTTCTTGGCGGCCGTGGGTCCGGAAATGCTCGAGAGTGACTTCGATGAACAGCGCCGCGGCCTCGACAGCGATCGGGCCGTCCCAGGCATTCAAACGGCCGGTGGCCGCCGTCCACTTCTTTCGCCCTTCAACCCCCGTGATCCACGCTTCGATATGCAGCGTTGACCCCACGGGAACGGGGCGTCGGAAGTCGGTCTCCAGCCGCGCCGTGACGGCCGGGGTTCGCGTCAGCCAGTTGAGCGCCCCCAACGACTCGTCGAAGGCCGTCGACAACAGCCCGCCGTGGGCGAGACCTGGCGCTCCTTGATGGTCGTCGGTCACGGTGAATGTGGACCGCAGCGACAGCCCCTCACCTGCAATCACGTCCAGATGTAGACCGGTGGGATGCTCCGGACCGCACCCGAAGCACCGGATGTAGTGGGGCGCCACGGGAGCCCCGGGGGCAGGGGCCGCGGGGTGCCTGGCGGGGATGTTCGCCCCGGGCGGCGGCGTCGTCGGAAGCGCGGTGTTCATCGGGTCCGACCCTACTGCGGAGGTGACCCAGACTCCCTGCCACCCTTGGCTGGTGAATCCCTCAGCCCGTCGCGGATCCGGCGACGACACACAGCCCCCGGAACACCGATACCGAGAGACGCTGACGGCGCCGTGGTGGATCTGGGTCACCTGTTTGCTCTTGGTGGCCGTCCTGGCCCTCGCGCTGGGCGTTCCCCTTGGATCATGGCTCGGTTTCGGCACCCTGGTGGTCGGCGGGACAGCCGTGAGCCTCGGCCTACGAGCGGCAGCGGGTCACGTGGCCGTAGACGGGCAGTCGTTGGTTGCGGGCCCGGCCCGACTCCCGCTGGCCGATGCCGGAGCTGTTGTGGCCTTGGACGCTGAGGCCGCCCGCCAACTGCGCGGACCGGGCGCGGATGGCCGCGCCTATCTCTACCTCCGCGGTTGGATACCGACCGCGGTTCGAGTCGATGTCGTCGACCCGTTCGATCCTGCCCCGTACTGGTACGTCTCCACGCGTTGGCCCGCCGAACTAGCCGCGGCCATCGAGGCGTCGCGAGACGAACTCAATCCCCGAGGAAACGTCTCGTCTGGCGGTTGATCAGCATCCGAATCACGCCGGCGGTCGCGCCACTGAGCAGAGCAAACGCGATGGCTGGCTTCAGGTCGTGCCCGGGATCATCTACCTGGTCGGGTGACTCCTTGCCCGTCGTCGCGGTCCAGACGACGTCCGTGATCCGCCGCGCAACTCCCGCCGCGACCATCGCCGTGACCATGAAGACCAGGGTGTTGCCCTTGCGTCCCTCGCTCATCCGCGCACCTCCGGGGGTTCAGTGGCTGCGCACACTACCGGCCGGCCCGGACCCGGCCGAGAGCACGCCGTGAACCATGCGGCCACCCAGCCCCCCGGTGAGTGGGCGCCCTCGACGCAAATCGATGCGCAGAGCGTCCGAGAGACCGCGTGTGGTGCGCTGGTTGACGAAGCCGCCGTAGACCGCCCCCAGCATCATGGGAGCGATGGTGCCGATATTGCGGCCGACGGTGACCAGCAAACGGCGTTGGACCCGTTGCCTGGCGACCAATCCGAGCCCGGCTGGAATCACGGTCGGATCCAGGCTGCTGACGCCGCGGCGGTTGGCCCATGCCGAGGCATAGGCGAGGCCGCGCTGCGTCGAGGTGCCGCGAACGGGTACTCCGTACACCTCGTGCAACTCACCGACCAGCTTGATCTCGATCGCCGCCACGGCCAACGACTCGATCGCGAGCTGCAAGGGAACGGTGACGAGGGTGACTGGCGCGATCCACTTGACCGCAGACAGTGCGCCGCCAGCCATGCCGACGCCCGCCGTAGCGCGCACAGCGTTGCGCACCAGCGCGTCGGCTAGTTCCTCACCCGTCCGGCCACCGTGATGACCCTGCAAGGTCGCGGCGTCGCGTACGGGCAGGTGAGGCGCAGCGGCGATCAATTGATCCGACAGCCAACGGCCTGTGGTGATCGCGCCTGCCCCCGCGGTTCGGGCCGACCGGAGCAGGACGCCAGCCACTTGGGCCCACGCCACGGCAGCGGACTCATCCGGGCCGCCTGGGACGCCGTCCTCTGCAGACTCCGCGAACCGGCCGAGCAGGGCGCCTAGGGCGCTGTCGTCGTCACTCGTCCATGGAAGCTCGGGATCGACCTCCGCGCCGGGAGGCCTGCTGGCCAGACTCGACGGCCGCCACCCGCTCTTGCGGGTGATCTTGCTCCGTAGCGGCATGCGTTGCATTGTGCCTGAGAACGATGAAGTCGCAGATCAGGCTGCACACTCACGGCAAACCAGCTGCCCCTTTTTCGCGCTCGCCAGTTGGCTGCGGTGGTGAACGAGAAAGCATCGCGAGCAGGTGAACTCATCGGACTGACGAGGAAGGACCCGAACGGTGAGCTCCTCGTTGGACAGATCGGCTCCGGGAAGCTCGAGGCTTTCGGCCAACTCAGTCTCGTCAACGTCCACGGCGCCAGAACTCGCATCGGCACGTCGAGCCTTCAGCTCTTCGATGCTGTCTTCGCTGAGCTCGTCGTCGGTCTTGCGCGGAGTGTCGTAGTCGGTCGCCACCGGTCCTCAGGCCTTTCGCTTCATGTCGCGGCTTGTGTTGATGCGATGAACGGATGCTTTTCGTTCGGTCTCGTAGTGGTCTTCGGTCCCTCGTTGCCGATCAACACCGGAGTGGTCCCACATATGCCGTCCCGGGACCGGGATTGTGCCCTACTCCGAGCCAAACGTCGCCTCGAAGCGCCCAATGGACCCCCTTCAGCATGGAATTCATAGGAGACACACATCACATGAAGCCCCCGAAGGACCCAATTGTGCGATCGCCCGCACCCCATAGACGCGCCGGACCCACCGGTGGTTGCCTGGCGCGAGACAATCCCTGGATGGCCATCTACGCACTCGAGGACCAGACACCCGAGATCCACCCGGACGCCTGGGTGCACCCTGACGCCGTCGTCATCGGCCGCGTGTTTGTCGGTGCCGGCTCGACCATCTGGCCGACCGCCGTCTTGCGTGGCGACCACGGCTCGATCACGGTCGGGGATCGGACCTCTATTCAAGATGGCACCGTCGTCCACTGCACAGCGACGTACCCCACGGTGATCGGGTCCCGCTGCGTCGTGGGCCACCGGGTCCACCTCGAGGGATGCACCGTCGAGGACGACACGCTGATCGGCTCCGGGTCTGTGCTCCTGCACGGAGTCGTCGTTCGGTCCGGGGCCCTCATCGGAGCAGGCGCGGTGGTATCCCCTGGTACCGAAGTGCCGTCCCAGGCCATGGCGCTCGGCGTACCAGCCAGATGGCGACCGGACGCAGTCAAACCTGGAGCGTTTGCCGACACCGTGCGGTTGTACGTCGAGACCGGTCAGCGACACCGAGAGGGGCTGCGCCGCCTGGATTAGGAGGGCGAACGGCCCGCGCACGACTCAGCGGACCTCCGCGGCCAACGGGTTTTCGTCCGCACCCACCCGGACCAGCAGTTCATGTAACTCCTGCCAGACGCCGGGCGCAGCCGCCACGAACAGCGTGTGGTCCGGTGGACGGCCCCGCAGCCCGCCGACGACGGCGCCCGCTTCGCTGGCGATCAGGCCACCAGCAGCGCCGTCCCAGGCCGCCAGTCCCTGCTCGGCGAAAGCGTCGAGCCGGCCGGACCCGACGCGGCAGAGGTCCAGCGCCGCAGACCCGATCCGACGGATGTCTCGCACGACCGGGAGAACTTCGGATACCCAGCGCGCCTGAACCCGTCGACGACGCGCGTCATAGCCGAATCCGGTGCCCAATAGGGCCTGGCCGAGCCCGGCACACGCGGACACGGTGATGGGCTGCCCGTCCAGAAAGGCACCACCGCTGCGTACCGCCCAGAAGGTCTCCCCGTAGACCGGCGCATGGACGACACCGACCATGGAACCGCGGTGATCCTCGACAGCTAGCGAGACCGCCCAGTCCGGCAGGCGATACAGGTAGTTCACGGTGCCGTCCAGCGGGTCCATGACCCAGCGGAGCCCGGACCGTCCAGCCTTTGAGGTCCCCTCCTCTCCGAGCAGGCCATCGTCCGGTCTCACGGCCTGCAAGCGCTCGACGATCAACGCCTCGGCCGCCAGATCGGCCTCGGTCACCACATCGGTCGGCGTTGATTTGGTGCTGAACCCCAGCGCCCCTGCCCGCCGGTCCAACAGCAGCTGCCCGGCTTCCCGCGCGACCGCAAGGGCTAGCTCCAGCAGCGCTCCGATGTCGGCGTCGGGAAGGGGATCCGCCGCCGTCATGAGTACTCGGAAACTGCGGGTACGGGACCGCGAGGGTTGAGGCAGCAGCCCTTCGCGCACGTGTCCCAGGTGGGACCGAGGGTCGACAACGCGCGCCGAGGGGCGCCGATGGTCCGTTCCTCGACCAGTTCCCGAACCATCGAGACGAACCGCGCCTCGATTCCCGGCGTCGCGGCCCGACTCAGCACGAGGCCAAGCCGATGCGCTCGTGCGGCCGCCTCCTCATCTAGGTCCCACAGCACCTCAACGTGGTCGGACACGAAGCCCACGGGAACGATCACGGCACCTTCCACCCCCGAGGCAGCCAGGAGCTCGATGTGGTCGCCGACGTCGGGCTCGAGCCACGGCTGACTCGGACTTCCGGAGCGGGATTGATAGACCAGATCCCAGGCTCGATCCGGCACGCCGGTGCGCTGCGCCACACCGGCGCTCACCAACGCAGCAGCCGCGCGGTGCTGAGCGACATAGGCGCCACCCACCGGACCGCTCGTCTCGGCCTGCGAGAGGGGAATCGAGTGAGTGGTGAAGACGAGCGGGGCCTCGCGTTGCATCGACTGCGGAAGGCCTTCCAGTGCGGTGACCGCCGCATCGATGAATGGCTCGATGAAACCGGGGTGGTCGAAGTAGGTCCGGAGTTTGACGAACTCGGGGCCTGTGTCTTGCGTCGACACCCGCGCGGCAGCCGCCGCGAGGTTCTCCCGATACTGACGACACCCCGAGTACGACGAATAGGCCGACGTCACGAAGCACAACACCCGGCGGGCGCCGAAAGCCACCAGGTCCTCGATGGCCTCGTCCAGGTAGGGAGCCCAGTTCCGGTTGCCCCAGAACACGGGCATCTCGATGCCATGGGCGGCCAGATCCGCGCGAATCGCCGCCACCAGCGCTCGGTTCTGCGCATTGATCGGGCTGACGCCACCGAAGTGCGCGTAGTGCGCGCCTACCTCGAGGAGGCGTTCCCGGGGGATGTTGCGGCCCCGCGTCACATTCTCGAGGAAGGGAAGCACGTCTGCTGGCCCCTCGGGGCCACCGAAGGAGACCACGAGCAGCGCGTCGAAAACACCCTCCTCGGGTGCGGCATCAGGGCACACGCTGTGATCCTCTCGCACGAGGAACCATCGCGCCGCCTCTAGATTGGGCCGGTGCCAAACCCCTACGCCGCGATCTTCCGTCACCCCGGATCTGTCGCGTTCACCTCCACCGGGTTTGTCGCTCGCCTGCCGATGTCGATGATCGGGATCGGGATTGTCCTGGTGGTCGTCCAAGCCACCGGCTCGTACGCCCTGGCCGGGGCCGTTGCTGCCCTGTCCGGAATCGCCTTCGCCTTGATCGGCCCGCAGACCTCACGACTGGTGGATCGATATGGGCAGCGGCGCGTCAGCGCGCCGCAAGCCGTGTTGTGCGCCGCGGGAATCGTGGCCGTCGTCGCTCTAGCCGCGGCGGGGGCGCCCTCGTGGACGCTGTTCGTGGCTGCCCTCGTGGTCGGGACCGAGCCGGTCATCGGCTCGCTCGTGCGATCACGGTGGTCCGCGCTGATCGGGACTGGACCGGAACTCCGCACCGCATTCTCGTGGGAGTCGGTCCTCGACGAAGTCGTCTACGTGATCGGCCCACCCGCCGTCACGCTGGCCGCGGTGCACTTCGGCCCGGACCCTGCGCTCCTGGGCGTGGCCAGTATCGGGTTGATCGGCACCTTGTTGTTCGTGAGTCAGCGGCGGACCGAGCCGCAGCCGACACCGCGGGCCGCGGTGAACAGCGGATCCGCCCTGAAACAGCCGTGGCTGCAGGTCCTGACGGTGATTCTCTTCTTCCTCGGCGGCATCTTCGGGTGCGTCGAGGTGGTCAGCATTGCGGTCGCCGATGAGCTCGGCCGACTGTCCGCCGCCGGAGTGATCCTGGCGCTTTACGCATTCGGGAGCCTGATCGCCGGGGTGACGTACGGCTGGCGGCACCCGGCGATGCCGCTGCGGCGCCAAATGCTGATCGGCGCCCTTGGTATGGCCGCTCTGACCCCATTGTTCTTCCTTGCCGCCGGATCGTTGGTGATCCTTGGCCTCACCGCCGTTCTGTGTGGTCTCGCCATCTCCCCCACACTGATCGTCGGCTTCGCCCTGGTCGAGGAGTTGGCACCCACGGACCGACTGACCGAATCGCTGTCGTGGCTAACCACGGGCATCGCCTTGGGAGTCGCTCTCAGTGCCGCTCTGTCTGGATGGGTCATTGACGAAGTTGGCGCCCGGCCGGCCTATCTCGTGGCTGCCGCGTGCGGCCTGGTCACTGGGGCGGTCGCCCTGCTTGGTTGGCGGCTGCTCGTGGCGACACCAGAGAGGGAGATCGCATGATCCGATGGAAGAACTGGGCCGGCAACCAGCGATCCACGCCGGCCCGCGTCGTGCGACCGACGTCGGTGGACGAGGTCGTGGCGGCCGTGAATGCCAGCGCCGACGCCGGGCTGCCCGTCAAAGCGCTCGGCAGCGGACATTCCTTCACCGCCGCGGCCGTCACCGCTGGGACCCACATCTCCCCGACCGGCATGACAGCCCTGAGATCCATCGACCCGGCGCGCGGCCTGGTCACCGCTGAGCACGGAATGCCGCTCCATGAGTTGTCCAGAACGCTGAACGAACACGGACTCGCCATGACCAACATGGGCGACATCGATGTGCAGACCCTTGTTGGCGCCCTCAGCACGTCTACGCACGGCACGGGGCGCGATTCGGGTGGACTTGCCGCGTTTGCCCGCGAGCTCGAGATCGTGCTCGCCGACGGATCTATCCGGACAGCAGGCGTCGGGGATCCGCTGTTCGAAGCAGCCCGGGTATCCGTCGGTGGCCTCGGCATCATCACGGCTGTCACATTGGACGTTGAACCCGCGTTCCTCCTTCACGCACGCGAGGAGCCCATGCGCT
The DNA here is from genome assembly GCA_963851405.1 of uncultured Actinomycetota bacterium. GTDB lineage: Bacteria > Actinomycetota > Actinomycetes > DATJPE01 > DATJPE01 > JANPBY01. The sequence goes on from CAWKPB010000001.1 coordinate 102,134, forward strand.
GGGATGCGGTCCTGGATTCCTTCGATCTGTTCAGCCAGGAGAACGACCACTGGGAGTTCTTCTGGTTTCCCCACGGTGACGGTTGCCTCGTCAAGCGCAACAATCGGTCGCCCGGCCCGGCTAAGCCGTTGTCCGAATTCCGGGCCTGGTGGGACGACGACTTCTTGTCCAACAGCGTCTTCGGCGGGATCGCGCGCCTGGGGCGGGCCGCGCCCAGACTCGTTCCGACCCTCAACAAGATCTCCTCACGCGCGCTCTCCGCCCGCGACTACACGGCCCCCTCCTTCGAGGTCTTCGCGAGCCCCCGCAGAGTCAGGTTCTACGAGATGGAGTACGCCGTGCCACGGTCGGCCGCAGTCGCCGTGCTGCGCGAGTTGCGGTCGCTCATCGAGTCGTCACAGTGGACGATTTCGTTCCCCATCGAAGTGCGGGTCTCGCCGGCCGATGACGTCTGGTTGTCGACAGCGCACGGCCGGGAGACCTGCTACATCGCCTGTCACGTGTTCGAACGAACCCCCATGGACCCGTATTTTCGAGAAGTCGAAGCGCTGATGGAGTCCTACCTGGGCCGACCGCACTGGGGAAAACTCCACACCAGGACCGCTTCGGACCTAGCCCCGCTGTACCCGCGCTGGGCGGACTGGATCGCGGTCCGCGACGCGGTCGACCCCGGTCGATTGTTCGCGAACAGCTACACGGAGCAAGTCTTCGGACCGTGAGTTCAGATCACCAGCCGCGAAGATCGACCGGCCAGCGCTCGACGACCTCGTCCCCATCAACCAGCCATAAGCACTCGTGATAGGCGATCGTCGGGTCTACATGGGCGGGCACGTACCGCACGCGATCGCCCACCCTAAGCGCACTTCCTTCGGGCGGAGCAAAGGTGAGGTGCTCGTCGGAGAGGAACCAGACCTGGCCAAGGCCTTCTGCACCCTCGACTTCGGGATTCCCGTGATCCATCCCCTGCGCCTTGAGCCCGGTGTCTGCCACCGCCCACCCGCCAGCCGGATTCACTGACACCACGGTTCCGAGGACGGTCAGGGCAACGTCGAAGGGGAGGTCGTCGAGCTTCGCGTAGGCCGAGTCCATCAGCGCGTATGAGCCGGCCTGGATCTCGTTCACCCAGGTGTTCAAAGACCAGGTACCCGTGCCACCTCCGGTGACCAATTCGCCACCGACGAGCTCGTGGGCGTGGAGCAGTTTCGCCATGCAAGCTTCGACGTGCGCGCGCCTCTCCGCGGGGTCCGGCCACAGCATGAGGTGCCCCTCGTACCCCATGACCCCACGGACCTCGAGGCCCTTCGATCGAGCCAGCTGGGCTAGTCCTGCGGCGTCCTCCGGTGCGCAGCCACACCGCGGAAGGTCGACGCACACGTCGATGACCACCTCGCGGACTCCACCACGTGCGGCCGCGTCGATCGTGGTCCGCGAGTCGACCGCCAAGGTCACTCGATGCCCCGCTGCTACGAGGGCACCAAGGCGTCTCGCGTCCACCACCTCATTTGCGAGCAGCAGATCCGACCCAAGCCCAGCCATCGCTAGGCCTTCGCATTCGCGCAGCGTGGCGGTGGTGATTCCCGGGTGTCCGGCGTCGCGCTGCAGCCTGGACAGCGCGGTGCATTTATGGGCCTTGACGTGCGGCCGCATGCGCTCACCCGGCAATGCTTGGGCCATTCGATCGAGGTTGCGCTCTAGGGCCGCGCGTTCGACCAAGAGGGCTGGCGTTTGTAGGTCGGCCAGGGTCGTCGACGCCACGCCATGCTCCATTCACGGGTTGAGACAGCTTGAGACGCTGACGCTATCGGGCGTCCACTGTGCGGATGTGCTGAGCGCATCTGCGTCTGCTGCGTAGTCTCTGGGGGTACCCGACTCTTCGAAGGGCGTCTTCGCATGGAACAACTGCGACTGCTCGGGGTGAGCGACGACGGCACTGGACTGCGGCTGGAGGCCGCAGACGGGACGCCGTACACGCTCCCTCTCGACGAGCGCGTGCACGCGGCGCTGCGCGGCGATCGCGCGCGGCTCGGGCAACTCCAGATCGAGTTGGAGAACCAATTGACGCCTCGCGAGATCCAGTCTCGGATCAGGTCTGGACAAACGGCGGAGGAAATCGCCATCTCCGCGCAGGTGCCGGTTGAGCGAGTGAGGCGGTTCGAGGGGCCGGTGCTCCAGGAGCGCTGGCACATCGCCGAGTTGGCGCAAACCACCAACATTCGTCGGGTCACTGACGCCTCAGCTCATCCGCTTCGGGTGCTGGTACTCCAACGCCTCGAAGCGCGTGGCGTGGAGCCCGAGGACCTCGAATGGGATGCCCGGCGTCGTGAGGATGGCCGTTGGGCCGTCCGGCTGGACTACAGCCACGGGGGCCGCGAGCGGTCCGCCACCTGGCTGTTTGATCACCAGCGGCGCACGTTGGAGCCGTACGACGACGAAGCCGGCTGGCTCACAGCCGACGAGCGAGCCGTACCGGAGCCGTCTCGAGCGGCCAGGGGCCGAAAGCCGAAGACCAAACAAGGTGCTCCGCAACCCGAGGCCTCGAGCGAGAGCCCCTCGGAGTCCGCAACCCCGCGGCTCACGGCCGTGCCGGATGTAGGCACCGACGAGGCCACCGGCGCAGACACAGCGACGGAGGGGCAGCCCATGGACCCCGAGGCCGGCGACGAGGCCCCTGAGTTCGATTCCGTTCCCGAAGCCGAGCCGGACTCGCCCTTGCGGCCGACCACAGGAACTAAGCCCAAGACCTCGGGGCGACGGGCTTCTGTCCCCAGTTGGGACGAGATCTTGTTCGGCAGCTCCCACCCGGAGGAGTGAGCAGAGCGAAACTACTCAGTCGGCGGCAAAAGCCGGACGAACCAGAGTTTGCAGCCCTGTCCCACTCGGTACACAGCCGAATATCCATCGCGCACGGCCAGTTCGAGTTCTTCGTTGAGGACCAGGCGCCGATCCATGGAGTACGCCCAGCCTTCCAACGGGCCGTCCCCGGCGACGTACGCCACTCGCATCGGCTACCTCCAGCGTCTCCGGGCTTTGCGCCGACGTCACTCGCACCGCGCGGAGGCGAGCGGTGACGATCTGCCAGGAGGGATGTCGGCTCCCCAGATGGCCATCTTGAGAGACGCGGAAAGCGGTGCGTCCGCGGCCTGGACCCCCTAGATTCCCAAGATGGGCTTGGAATGGGAACAGGCGGTCATCGACGCCGAGAACCCTGTGGTGTTGGGCCACTGGTGGGCCAACGCGCTTGGCTGGGTCGTACTCAATGACACACCGGATGAATTCGAGATCCGGCCCACGGCGGAGCGCCTGCCCGGACTGATGTTCGCACCAGTGGAAAAACCGAAGGCCGGGAAGAACCGCCTTCACTTGGACTTTCGCCCCGACGACCAGCAGGCCGAGGTCGAGCGCCTGCTGGCCCTCGGAGCCAGGCACTCCGACGTCGGCCAGGGACAACAATCCTGGGTCGTTCTTCAGGATCCCGAAGGCAACGAGTTCTGTGTCCTGTCAAGCAAGAGAGCCTGACCAGACGCGCGTCGCTATGCGGATCCCCGGGGCTACCCGCCGAACGGAAGCGGCTCAGGGTCGATCGGTCCGGCGTGGGCAACGGCGCTCGTGACCCCGCGACGATGGTGGGCGCGGCACAGCACCTCATAGCCCACAATCGGCGTGGACCGACCAGCTCCTGCCGTGTCGCCCACCACGACCTGGTCGCCCTCGGTGACCATGACCCCGTCCACGGTCCGGGCGTTGTGCGTGGCGCGGCCGCCGCACCAGCACAGGGCCTCTACCTGGAGGAGGTGAACATGATCCGCCAACTCGAGCAACCGACGGCTCCCCGGAAAGAGCTGAGTACGGAAATCGGTCGTGATCCCGAACGCAAACACGTCCACGTCGAGGTCGTCAACGATGCGAGCCATCTCCTCGACCTGCTCCGTGGAGTAGAACTGCGCCTCGTCCGCGATCAGGTAGTCGATCCGCTCCCCGGCCTGCAGTCGGGCCGTCACGAGGTCCCACAAGGACTGTGCTTCGCCAACTTCGAGAGCCGGAACGGCCAGTCCAAGCCGTGATGACAGGGTCGAGGCACCCGCTCGATCCCGCGACGTCAGGATCAGGCCGGTGCGGCCCCGTGAGGCGTGGTTGTGATTGGTCTGGAGCGCAAGCGTCGACTTGCCGCAATCCATCGTCCCCGTGAAGAAGACCAACTCCGCCATGGCTTTCGCGTCGCTCCAGAACTCTCGATTCGGCCTCGGCGCCGAGTTGGCTCATCGTCGCACGACGACCAGACGCCGTCGCCACCCCATGGGACCCCAAGGACGAGCCCGTGGACTTCCCTGGACATGTCTGTGGTCAAGACGCGTCGAGCTGGGCTACTAGGCGTTTGAGAGCCACCGCTCGGTAGCTTTCCTCGATCCACTCCAGCAGGAGCTCAATATCCGGACAGTCCGAGGCGCTGAGCTCGAGGGAAACCCAGCCGTGGCGGCCCAGCCCGTAGCCAACGGGAGACCCGGCGTGCAGGCTCAGCGCGTGATCGGCGGACTCGGGCAACTTGACCGACAGCCCGGGCTCCTCAGGCGACCCGAGAAAGGCGAAAATCCTTTTTCCCACCTTCGCGACGGCGTGCTCGTCCCAGGGATGGTCCTCCCACGCCTCGGGAAGACCGAGCGCGAACGAACGGCATGTATCGAACGGAGTCATCGACGATCTTGAGGCCCGGCCACCACAAGAGGCACGTGGGCTTCCGCGCTCGTGAGCGACCCGTGATGCCCCACGAGCATCGACTCGTGCGGGTTGCTACGGCCCGCCAAGAGCAACGAACCGGGCGCGTGGCAGGCGGCGACCACATCTCCGATTCGGCCCTCGACAGTGCGGTCGACCGGGCCGAACCAGCCCTCGTCGATGGCCTGCTGCCGCGAGCGGACCCAGGCAACCCCCTCGAGGCGTTCGCTCCACGAGGCCAGGACATCCGCAGCGGCCCCCGGCTTTGCGTAGACGTGTCTTGCCCGTGGCTCGCCACCCAGAATCTCGACCCCGAGTGCGAGTGCAGGATCCTGCTCGACGTCTACGGAAGCGCCGGGGACCGCATCCACCATGCCGTGGTCTCCGGTCACGATCAGCAGGCCGTCTTCCGGCAAGATCGACAGCAACTGCTCGACCAGCCGGTCGATGTGGCCCAGTTGTGCCTTCCAGGCGTAGGACTCGCATCCTTGGAGGTGCCCGGTGTTGTCGAGTTCACTCGCATAGACATTCACCAGGGTGGCGCCCGGCACGGCGAGCGCTTCGACAGCCGCCCCGACCTTTTCGCCGGGTGAGTCAGCTCCGAGGTACGGGGTGCCCGCCATCGCAGCGCGCGTCAAGCCGCTGAAGGTATACGCACGGGGACCGATGTGGCTCACGGCGACGCCGTGGGCGACGAGCGCAGCCAAGAGGTTGGGCCGAGACTGCACATCGGCCGGATCAAGGGAGTCGGGCCAGGACAGCGTATTGAGCATCCCGTGTCCAGGCAGTCGGAACTGGTAGCCCACGATTCCGTGCTGCCCCGGCGCTAGCCCCGTTGCCAGAGACGTGATGCTGGTCGAGGTCGTGGAGGGAAATCCGGTGGTCATGAAACGTCCAGCCGTGGCCAGCTCCGCCAGACAGGGTGCATGATCGGCCGCCGACGTCAGGCCCTCCACTCCGAGCCCGTCCACGAGCAGGAGGACGACCCGTGAGGCGTCTGGAAGTCCGAGAACGTCGTGGACGTCGCCGAGCCCAAGCCGCGCGGCCACAGCCGGGACCAGATCGGCGAGCGACCCGGAGCCGTACGCGGGAATCACCGGCGCAACGACACCGCCGCTATCCGGCTTTGGGTCTTGCTCGGCCGGTGACACAGCTGGGTCAGACGCGGGCGGCAACCACGGCCGCGTTGACCGCCGCCGCAAATGCCAGCGCATGCTCGACGCTGTCAGGGCCGTCGCCGATCTCGCTCACGCGGACCGAAAGATCGTCTGAGGTGGCGGTGCCTGTATACCCGTGGTCTCCGCTGCACTCCGGATCGCCACACGTGGCTGGCTCGAGGTCGAGACGGCTCACCGCACCCCAACCGAGCGTGAGTACCACCTCGACGGGCCGAAGCCCCGATCGCTGGCGGGCCGGCTCGGAGACGGTGCGCGACACCATGACCGAGCCGAGCGAAGCGATCGGTACGGACTCCGTTGTCGTCACGGCGCTGGGCAGGGGGTGTGCTTCGTCAGCCGGGTGGTCGTCGGTGTGCGACACGACCAGCCGCGTGTCGGTCAACACGAGAACGGTGACGTGACGGCGCAACTCATCTCGATCGAAGGTTGCTTCGTGGTGCACGAGGAACGATCGAGTCGCCTCGCCTGCGAGCGCAGAGTCGAGCGCCTCAGTGACCAACTGCGGGTAGTAGCCAGACCGTTCGATCGCGCTACGCAGATCCGCTGTCGCCCCTGAAATGGTCACGGCGTCATCCTCCCACCTCCGCAGCCGCACCAAGCCCTCGGCCGTCCTGAGCGACCGTGAGCACGCTTCGCAGGTGCAGGGCCCCCAGGCTGGCGACCAAGCATCCGGCGATGACCAAGATGATCCAGGTTCCAGCGAGACCAACCCCGAGCAGGATTCCGGTGAACGCTGGCCCGAGCGTGGCCGAAACACTCCAGGTCAGGGCGCCGACCGCGTTGTACCTGCCTCGCATCCGCTCCGGGGCCAGGTCGTTGACAATCGAGGGGACCACCGGCTGCCACAACGTCTCTCCGAGACCGAAAACCAGCGGGCTCGCCAGCGCCACCGCGACCGCAGCAGCACCTGCGAGCGGCACCGACAGGCCGAGCAGCAACCAGGCGCCGGCCCAGACGACGCCGACCAGCGCGATCACCCGCGAACGCGAGCGCCCCTGAATCAACCGCAGGACGTACAACTGACCAACCAAGATGGCCACGGTGTTGGCCACGTACCCGAAGGCGACGAGGCGTTCGCTGAGCCCGGCCTGGGTAGTCGCGAATACGGGATATCCAACCTCGATCGCTCCGTATCCGCAGGTCAGCATCACGATCGAGACAACGGCCAGCCGCATGAGCGAGCGGTCAGCGAAGACCTCTCGATAGCCACCCTCCTTGGCGTCCGGCTCGTCCGCGGCGGCAAGCGGCCCACCTTCACCGCGCAAGGTGGCGATCACCACCAGGCCGAGTGTCACGAACAGGGCATCCGCGAGGTAGAGCCGCTCGAAGGTGACCGGCTGGTCGACGTTCACCGCAAGCCCGGCGATCAGTCCGCCGACACCGATGCCGAGATTGACCATCATGAACGAGATGCCGAAGGCCCGTTGACGCTGATCCTCGGTGACGCTTCGCGCGAGGAAGGTCGTAGCCGCCGACCAGACCCCCGCCCCACCGAGAGCCGCCAAGGACGCCACCGCGAATGCCTGCCAGGGCTCCCGCACGAACGCCCACGCGCCGGCCGACATGGCCTCCGCTGCAAGTCCCCCCAGGATCACCGGTCGGGGTCCCACGGAGTCGATGAGCCAACCGCCCAGCGGTGTGAGGACGAAACCGAGCATCGCTGTCCAGGCGATGACGAAACCGCCAATGTAGGTCGGCATTCCACGCACCTGGGCGAGGTAGACGACGAGAAACGGCAGAACGAGCCCAGTTCCGAGGGCCCCGATGAACGTGGCTAGCAGCAGTCGCCGGGCGACGGCGCCGAGCGGCGCTGGACGGGCGACGCCAGTGACCCGCTCCGACTTGCGGCCCCGGCGCGACCCACTGATGCGATCCAGAAGCGACACGGAGTCACGGTAACGACGCCGCCTTGGAGTTGCGAACGACTTTCGGGCTACCCCTTGGGTAGCTGGCGAGCCCCGGTATCGGCCCGAACCAGCGCCGCAGAGACCCGGGCGGACGCACTCAGCACGGCCGTGCCGTTCGAGGTCACGACGACGGGGTTGAGCTCCAGATGGACCAGCTCAGGAACATCGTCACTGAGTTGAGAGGCACGCACGATGAGGTCCTCGAGCACGTCGGTGTCCAGCGCCGGGCCACCCCTGTGCCCCAGCAGCAACGGTGCGGCGCGAGGCGCTCGAACCAGCTCATGCGCGTCGACATCTGTGAGCGGCGGGATGCCATATCCGCGGTCTTCGACCAGCTCGGTGACCACGCCACCGAGGCGGAAGGAGACGATGGGACCGAACAAGTCATCTTCGCTCGTCTCGATGACGCAGGACACCCCGTGCTTGCTCATACGCTGCACCATCAACCCATCCGCGACCGCCGGCCCGAAGTCCTGGACCATGGCTTCGAACGCCCAGGCCACGTCTCCATCGTTCATCAGATCAAGTCGGATGCCCCCGAGATCGCTGCGATGAACGAGGGTCCGGTTGATCGCCTTCAGGACCACCGGGTAGCCGAGTTCGCGCGCCGCGTGGACCGCTTCGTCGACGCTATGAACCGAGACGGCGCTCCACAGCTCTATGCCATAACAGCCCAGCAGCTCCTCGATCTCGTCCGGCGTGAGCTCCGCGCCTGAGGGGTGCCGCGCAAGTACCTCCTTGATCAAGGCGCGGGCCGCCACCCGGTCTACATCCTCGAGCTCCGGTACGTGACCGTCTGGGCGGCTGCGCCAGTCCGCGTAGTCGATCACTGCGGCCAGCGCCCGTACCGCGTCTTCGACGGACCCGAAGGTCGGAACGCACCCTGTCGCGGGGTCCTCTCCCTCACCCGGAGCGAGCAGCCGCTCTCTCATGCCATCCGCCGCCATGACGATGGCCACAAGCGGCTTGTCGGTGTGACGTGAGACTCGAAGAATCTCGTCGGCGTAGTCGTCGGGGGAGGTTCCCACGGACGGCACGAAGACGACGATGACAGCGTCGACATCCGCAGAAGTCACCACGGTCTGGAGCTCCGCGCCGAAGTCAGCTGCCGGAGTGGCTGGCCACAGCGCCTCGCTGGGTCCGGTCTGGATCAGGCCCCGACCGACGCACGCGTCGTTCGCCATCACTCCCAAGGCGTCGGAGTTCCCGACCACCGCCACCCTCCGTCCGGCGGGCAGCGGTTGGAAGCTGAGCAGCCCGGCGACGTCGAACATCTCCGACAGCGTTTCAACCTGGATCACACCGCTTTGCCGAAACATCTCGTCCACGGCCGTAGCCGGGAGGGTCGTGGGACGCACCTTGTGTCCCAGCGGCACTCCCTGGGTCGAGCGTCCCGACTTCACGGCGACGATGGGCTTCACGCGAGACGTACGCCGGGCAATTCGGGTGAACTTGCGCGGATTCCCGATGGACTCCATGTAGAGAAGGAGTGCATCCGTCGCGTCATCCTCCTCCCAGAACTGCATCAAGTCGTTGCCCGAGACATCGGCGCGATTCCCGGCTGAGACGAACGTGGAGACCCCAAGACCGACCCGGTCCATGGTCTCGAGCAAGGCCACACCCAAAGGCCCCGACTGGCTGAAGAAGCCGAGCCGTCCACGCCGCGGCAAGATCGGAGAAAGTGACGCGTTGAGCCGCACCGCTGGGTCTGCGTTGATGAGACCCAGGCAATTCGGTCCCACCACGCGCATACCCACGGCGTGGGCGGCGTCGACCAACTGGCCCTGGAGCGCCCGCCCGTCCTCCCCCGCGTCGGCGAACCCCCCGGAGACGACCACGAGAGCATGAACTCCCCGGGCTGCGCAGTCCGCGACGACGTCCAGGACCGAATCAGCGGGAGTCGCAACGATGGCGACATCTACGCGCTCAGGGATGTCACGCACCGATGCGAAAGTCGGGACGCCCAACAGATCCTCGGTGGCCTCGGGGTTGACCGCGTACAGACGACCAGTGAAGCCACCGTCGACAAGGTTGTGCAGGAGGACCTTTCCCACCGACGCCTCGCGACGACTAGCACCAACCAGCACCACCGAATCCGGAGCCAGCAGTCGTTCGATCGAACGAGCCTCAGCGCGGTGCTCGCGACCGTCCGCTACCGCGCGCGAGGAGGCGGTAGGCCGGATCGCGAACTCCAGTCGTACGACCCCTTCTTCGATCTCAGTGCGTGGCGCGTATCCAGCGTCTGCGAAGACCTGAAGCATCCGATGATTGGTCGGGAGGACATCAGCGACAAACCTGGTAACCCCGCGCTCGCGGGCCGCCACGGCCAGGTGCTCGAGCAGGATCGATCCGAGCCCATAACCCTGGAAGTCGTCACGCACCACGAACGCCACCTCGGCCTCTTCGGCTCCGGGTCGCACTCGGTCGTATCGGACCACACTGACGATCTCGTCGGCCACGGTGACCACCAAGGCCACGCGCTCGTCGTGGTCGACGTCGGTGAATCGGTCCAGATCTCGGCGCGAGAGCGTCGGGTAGGGGGCAAAGAACCGGAAGTAGATCGTCTCCTCGGACAGCTGATTGTGAAGGTCCTCGAGACGCTGACGATCGTCGACTCTCATCGGACGGATATGGGCGGCGCTGCCGTCGCGCAGCAGCACGTCGGCCTCCCAGTGCGCGGGATAGCTCGGGTCCACCGCGCCTGGGCTGGCTGGCTTCACCCCGTCTGCCGGCGCAGCGGTCAGCCCGCCCTCCCCGCTCGCCATCTGCTCGTCTGATTCCGCCACGATGTGAACGCTAGTGGCGCCGGGATAGCGTGACTGGCATGACTCCCTGCCTGATGGTCCATCCGGAGGTCGCCGACGCCTTGGCCGAGGGCCGGCCAGTGGTTGCCCTGGAGTCGACGATCATCAGCCACGGACTGCCCCGACCCACCAACGTCGAGATCGCGATGCGGATCGAAAAGGCCGTCCGAGACCACGGCGCGGTTCCTGCGACGATCGGAATCGTCGACGGGAAGGTGTGCGTGGGCCTCGAGGAGCCCCAGCTGAATGCCATCGCCATGCGTGACGACGTGGCCAAGGTGTCAGTTCGTGACCTCGCCACGTTGGCCGCGCGCGGCGGGATCGGCGCGACCACGGTCGCCAGCACCTCACATGTGGCCACCCTGACCGGCATCAAGGTCTTTGCCACGGGCGGAATCGGCGGCGTTCATCGAGAGGCTCGGGAGTCGTGGGACGAGTCCGCCGACCTCATGACTTTGAGCCGTACACCCATCACTGTGGTCTGCAGCGGGGTGAAATCAATTCTCGACGTCCCCGCGACCCTGGAGCGGCTTGAGACTCTCAACATCGCCGTCGTCGGATACCGCAGCCACGAGTTCCCGGGCTTCTATCTGAGCACCGCTGGGCATCCCGTCGACTGGCGCGTCGACTCGCCCGAGGACGTCGCCACCATCATGCGGGCCAGAGACGAACTCGACATCGATGCAGGGCTGGTCGTGGGGAATCCCCTGGCTCCCGAAGACGCTTTGGATCCAGATCTGCACGACCTGGTGCTGCGCGGCGGCCTGCGAGCCGCTGCTGACGCGGGCATCCGCGGCAAGGCGGTCACTCCCTTCCTGCTCGACTACTTCCACCGCGAGACCGCGGGTGCGAGTCTCGAGGCGAACGTCGCCATCATCTTGGGCAATGCCACGCTGGCCGCGCAGATTGCCGTGTCGTACGCCGCTCTCGGCGCTTCCAGCGCCGTCCCAGCCTGATCCGAGGTGGTCGACACGGGACCCGCGGGCGAGGGCCCGCGCTTCGTCTGCCTCGGCGACCTCATGATCGACGTCGTCGCGCACCTGCGCCGACCCCTGGCACATGGATCCGACTCTCCCGCCCCCATCCAGATGGAACAGGGCGGTTCGGCCGCCAACACCGCGGCCTGGCTAGCTGACGGGGGACAGCGCGTGGCCTTCATCGGAAAGGTGGGGGCGGACCCGGCGGTACAGCTGCCGTCGCGGAGTTGGACCGCCTGGGCGTGCTGCCCTACGTGACGCGGCACCCCAGCAGCCCCACGGGGACCTGCATCGTGCTGGTGTCCGTCGACGGGGAGCGAACCATGATTCCGGACCCGGGCGCGAACGCCACGCTGGTACCAACCGAGGTTCCGCGGGGCCTGTTCGGCCCCGGCACCCATCTGCACCTGAGTGGATACAGCCTCCTCAACGAGGGGTCCCGCGATGCCGCGCTTGAGGCAGTCGCGTTGGCACGACAGGTGGGAGCAACGGTGTCCGTGGACCCGTCGTCCAGCGGCCCGCTCGCGGCCGTTGGACCCCAGACCTTCCTTTCCTGGGTCGGAGGATGCGACGCGCTGCTGGCGAACGCAGATGAGGCCCGGGTGCTCACGGGGATACGCGAGCCCGAAGCAGCTGCGCAAACGTTGACGGCCGCATTCAACGAGGTCGTCGTGACGCTGGGTCATCGGGGCGCCGTGTGGGCGGGGCGCGACAGCGACACCGTCGTGTCCGTGGGGGCGACTCCGGCCGTGGTCATGGACACCACGGGCGCGGGTGACGCCTTCACCGCTGGATGGTTGCCCGCGGCGCTCGCGGGCGCGGATCCCGCTCAGGCGTTGAGCGCGGGCTGCGCACTCGCGGCGCGAGCGATCGGACGCGCCGGCGGCCGGCCCAGCTGACCCCGGCACGTCGTACCGGGACCGTCGCAGGGTCCTGGGACACTCGAGCCATGGCCCGTCGAACCCCACCCCCGCCTCCCCCCGACTTCGAAGAACGGATCGTCGATGTCGACGTCCGTGAGGAGATGCAGGGCTCCTTCCTTGAGTACGCCTACTCCGTCATCTACGCGCGGGCCCTACCCGACGCCCGCGATGGCCTGAAGCCGGTTCACCGCCGAATTTTGTTTCAGATGGCCGAGATGGGGGTCCGACCGGATCGGGCACACGTGAAGAGCGCTCGCGTGGTCGGCGAGGTGATGGGCAAGCTCCACCCACACGGCGACGGCGCGATCTATGACGCTCTCGTGCGCATGGCCCAGCCCTTCTCGATGCGGGTGCCCATGGTGGACGGCCACGGCAACTTCGGATCGTTGGGCAACGACGACCCACCTGCCGCGATGCGATACACGGAGTGCCGTCTTGCGCAGGCCGCGCTCCTGATGACGGGCAGCCTGGACGAAGATGTCGTCGACTTCCGTCCCAACTACGACGGTCAGGAACGAGAGCCGGACGTACTGCCGGCTGCACTGCCGCACCTGCTCGTCAACGGCGCCAGCGGGATCGCCGTGGGTATGGCCACCAACATGCCGCCCCACAATCTGGTCGAGGTGGTGGCCGCGGCCCGACACCTGATTCGGCATCCGAAGGCCACCCTCGACGATCTGATGAGGTTCGTCCCGGGCCCGGACCTGCCCACGGGCGGCAAGATCGTCGGTCTCGAGGGGATCCGCGACGCATACACCTCCGGCAGGGGCACTTTTCGCACCCGAGCTACTGCGCGGGTAGAAAACGTGACGCCGCGCCGCAAGGGCATCGTCGTCACCGAACTGCCGTACAACGTCGGGCCTGAGCGCGTCATCGAGCGGGTCAGCGACCTGGTCAAGGCCAAGAAGCTCCAGGGGATCTCAGACGTGAAGGACCTCACCGACCGCACCCATGGCCTCCGGCTGGTGATCGAAGTGAAGAACGGTTTCCACCCCGAGGCCGTGCTGGAGCAGTTGTACCGGCTGACGCCGATGGAGGAAACCTTCGGCATCAACAACGTGTGCCTGGTCGAAGGCCAGCCGCGGACCCTCGGACTGCGCGAGTTGCTTCAGGTCTACGTCAACCACCGACTGGAGGTCGTCCGCCGTCGCAGTGCCTACCGACGGGTCCGGGCGCAGGACCGGCTGCACCTCGTGCAGGGCCTGTTGGTGGCGATCCTCGACATCGATGAAGTGATCCAGCTGATCCGCTCAAGTGATGACGCGGCGGCGGCGCGCGAGCGGTTGATGAGCGTGTTCGACCTGACCGATGTCCAGACCACCTACATCCTCGACATGCCGCTGCGGCGCCTCACCAAGTTCTCTCGCATTGAGCTCGAGTCCGAGCGGGACGAGCTCACCGACACCATCGCTGGACTCACCGCGCTTCTGGACGATGAGGCCCTGTTGCGCACCACCGTGAGTGAGGAGTTGTCCGCCGTCGCGAAGGCCCACGGAACGCCGCGAAGGACCGTACTCCTGGAGTCCGCAGGTCTCCCCGTGAAGGCGTCGGCCACACCACTGGAGGTCGCCGATGACCCGTGCCATGTCCTGATGTCCTCGAGCGGGCTGTTGGCTCGAACGTCAGACGCCTCGCCCCTCCCGGAGGTGGGCGAGCGAGCGCCTCATGACGCGATCCTCTCGGCCGTGACGACGACCGCGCGCGGTGACGTCGGCGTGGTGACCTCCAGCGGGCGTGTGGTGCGACTGTCGGTCCTCGACCTTCCCGCGCTCCCCGCCACGGCCACCACCCCCTCGCTCGCGGGTGGGGGACCCATCAGCGAGTACCTCGACCTAGCCGCGGATGAACGGGTCGTCACGCTGTGTGGACTCGCCTCACCCGCTGATAGCGCAGAGCGTGGTCTGGCCCTCGGCACCCAGCAGGGCGTCGTCAAACGGGTGGCCGGAGACTTCCCCAGCAATCGCGACGCGTTTGAAGTCATCGGACTCAGGGACGGCGACCGCGTCGTAGGAGCCGTCGAACTGCGGACTGGAGACGAGGATTTGGTCTTCATCACCTCCGACGCCCAACTGCTTCGGTTCAGCGCGGATCTGGTACGTCCGCAGGGGCGGCCCGCAGGCGGGATGGCTGGGGTCCGCCTCGCCGCCGGCGAGGAGGTCGTCTTCTTCGGGGCCGTACCCAGGGACTGCGAGGCCGTGGTGGTCACCGCCTCCGGGTCTACCGCCTCCCTGCCGGGGACGGAACCCGGCGCTTTGAAGGTGTCGCCGTTCTCGGACTACCCACCGAAAGGCCGTGGCACCGGCGGAGTCCGGGCTCACCGCTTCCTCAAGGGCGAGGACACCCTCGTGTTGGCCTGGGCGGGTGAGGCGCCGCCGCGTGCAGCAGCCGCGAACGGCGTCCCCGTGGATCTGCCTGCCGCGACCGGGCGACGGGACGGTTCCGGCACAGCGACGGCACACGTCATCGCCGCGGTAGCCGGGCCAGTGCGGCCAGTCGGTGGCATCGATCCACACCCGGACTCGCCCCAGTGAACCAGCCGCAGCCGCGATCTCCCGGGTGCTCGACGCTCTCGGCCACGGTGGGTGAGCCACTCACCGCATCAGCTCCCCACTACCCCGCCTGGCTCGCCATCGAGCAACCGGGGCCGTGGGGCCGGAAGGCACCCACCTCCTCGCATCTGGATCGAGTGCTCGGCGCTGAACTCGACGCCCGCGCCAAAGCGGCCGGCGTGATGCTGGTCCTGATCCGACGTCCCGGTCGCCATGCCGACGAACACCGGACGGTTCCGCGCTCCGTGCTTATCTCACATCCGGCCGCCGGGTGGCTCGAAACCGCACTCGTGGACCAGCCGCGGGCGCTTCTCGACCTGGACTTCGCTGAGTTGGCAGAAGGAAAGCGACCCAGCCTGGGGGCGCTGACCGACGAACCAGTCGTCCTGGTCTGCACGAACGGCCGTCGGGACCTGTGCTGTGCCGAAGCCGGTCGAGCACTCGTCCATGAACTGAGCCCGTCGATGACTGGGCCAGTGTGGGAGAGCTCTCACCTCGGCGGGCACCGTTTCGCCCCGACGGTGCTGATCCTCCCAGCGGGCATCGTGCTCGGGCGGGCCGGTGCCAGCGATGTCCACGACGCGCTCGGGGGGCGGTTGTCCAGGGGGACTTACCGGGGCCGGACGAGTTTGACGGCCCCCGCCCAGGCCGCAGAGTGCCACGTCCGCCTGGGACTGGCCGGAGCCGATCCGGGCCTCACGTTGGCAACCCATGACGCACTCCAGGTCGGCGAGCCGGTCGGAGACGGACCATGGCAGGTGAACGTCGACCTCCCGGACCGCACAGGTTGGCTCGTCACGGTCGAGAGCCAGTACGGCCCGGATCGACCGGAGGCGTGCGGACGAGAAGCCGTGGCCTTTTCCTCCCTCGTGGTCACGTCCGCGACGCGCACGCAAGGATGACCCCATGGATCTGACCGCTTCTGTTGCCGACGCCGAGGACTTCGCCGACGTGCTGGCGGCCAACGCTAACTACGCGGGGCACTTCGACCTCAAGGGGTTGCCGGCCCCTGCCGCCCAAGGGCTCGGAGTTGTGACGTGCATGGATTCCCGGATCGAACCCTTGGCTCTGCTTGGCATCGCCCCGGGCGATGCCAAGATCCTGCGTAATGCGGGTGCTCGGGTCACCGAGGACGTGCTCCGTACCTTGGTGCTCGCCGTCCACCTGCTTGAAGTCCGGCGGATCATGGTGATCCCCCACACGCGCTGCAAGATGGCGCAGGCGTCGGAAGAAGAAGTCCATGCGACCCTCGCTGAACAGGGACTGGACTCTCGTTCGCTGAGCTTCGGCATGATCGAGGACCAGGAGGACACCCTGCGCACCGACGTACAGCGCATCGCGTCGTGGCCGTTCCTGGGTAGCGACGTGGTCGTGGGTGGATTCGTGTACGACGTCGATACCGGGCGGTTGCAGCGCGTCTGCTGAGGCGCTCGAGGCGAGGATCTCCTCAGGCGTAGGTCGTCGTGGTGCCGGCGTCCCTGCCGCGGCTGTACGCGCTGGATGTGTAGGAGCTGATGTCCATCAGCACGCCGAACGCCACGAACGCCCAACCCCATAGCCCGGTGACACCGATGACGGGGGCAAAGGCCAACGCGTACATCAGGGTGGTCCAAGGCAAGAGCAGCAGCCCGAAGAAGGGCACCCAGAAGCTGGAGTACGCCTGAGTCACCTGAGGGGTGAACACCCAGGTCAGGAACAGCGCGAACCTAGGTCCGATGACCAACAAAGCGGCGAAGATGCAGCACACGAGGAATCACCCTAGCGACGACCGGGCCGAAGGGTCCACGTATCTCACACGTCGATGCGCGTTCGATCGAGGGCTTGGGCTCCTTCGACGATGAATTCCCGCCGCGGAGCCACGTCGTTGCCCATGAGCAGCTCGAAAATACGCTCGACTTCCTCGACCTCACCGACGGTGATCCGTCGCAAGGTACGGCGCCTCGGATCCATGGTCGTCTCGGCCAACTGGTCGGCATCCATCTCGCCCAGCCCCTTGTATCGCTGAGGAGGCAGCTTCACCCGCTTGCCTTTGCGCTCAAGTTCAGCCAAGCGTTTCTGCAATTCCGCATCTGAGTAGGTGTAGACGTACTCGTTCTTCTTTCCCCCGCCGGTCACCACTTCGATTCGGTGCAAAGGCGGCACCGCCGCGAAAATCCGTCCGGCCTCCAGCATCGGCCGCATGGTCCGATGAATCAGCGTGAGCAGCAGAGTCCGGATGTGCGCGCCGTCGACATCGGCATCGGCCATCAAGATCACCTTGCCGTAGCGCGCCGCGTCCAGATCAAAAGCCCGTCCACTCCCAGCTCCAATGACCTGAATGATCGCCGCGCACTCGGTGTTCTTGAGCAGGTCGGATGGGGAGGCCTTCTGGACGTTGAGGATCTTGCCGCGGATAGGTAGCAACGCCTGGAACTCGCTGTCCCGTGCGAGCTTCGCGGTGCCGAGTGCCGAGTCTCCCTCAACGATGAACAGCTCGCTGCGATCGACGTCGTCGCTTCGGCAGTCGGCGAGCTTCGCCGGGAGCGAGGACGTCTCCAGGGCGTTCTTGCGGCGCTGGTGTTCCTTGTGCTGGCGGGCTGCCACTCGGGTACGGGCCGCTGCGGCCACCTTCTCCAGGATGACCTTGGCCTGCGGGCGATCCCCACGCTTGGTGGAGGTGAGGGTGGCCTTCAACTCCTTGGCGACGACTCGCGCCACGATCCGCGAAGCCGCTGGGGTGCCCAGAACTGCTTTGGTCTGCCCCTCGAACTGAGGTTCGGCCAGCCGGACCGTCACGACAGCCGTGAGCCCTTCGAGTACGTCGTCGGTCGTGACGTCATCCTCGGCCGCACGCAGCACACGTTGGGCCCGAAGCTGATCGTTGAGTGTCTCGCGAAGAGCCCGCTCGAACCCGCGCACATGAGTGCCGCCCTTCGGGGTCGCGATGATGTTGACGAAGCTCTTCACCACCGAGTCGTACCCGACGCCCCACCTCAGGGCGACATCGACGAGGAGCTCACGCTCGACCTCGCGCGGCGTGAGGTGTCCCTGATCGTCCAGCACGGGCACGGTCTCGTGGAAATGTCCCGCCCCCTGCAGTCGAAGGGTCGACGTGACCGGCTCATCAGGAGCGAGGAAGTCGCAGAACTCACTGATTCCTCCCGAGTAGTGGAACCTCTCCTCGGTGACCTCGCCCGACTCGGCAGCGGATCCACTGGCGCGCTCATCGCGCACGACCACGGTGAGACCTGGAACCAAAAAGGCGGTCTGCCTCGCGCGATCACGCAGATCCTCGAGCGCGATCTCGGCGTCTTTGGTAAAGATCTGGGTGTCCGGCCAGAATCTAGTTCGGGTGCCGGTCCGCGCCTTGGGAACCTTGCCGCTAACCCGCAACCCCGCTGCGGGCTTGAATGCTCCGCCGGGCGAGTCCCCTTGAAACACTCCGGGAACGCCGCGGTTGAAGCTCATCACATGGGTCTTGCCAACGCGGTCGACCTCGACGTCCATCCGCTCGCACAACGCGTTAACGACCGAGGCACCGACGCCGTGGAGACCGCCGGAAGCGGCATAGGAGCCGCCGCCGAACTTCCCGCCCGCATGCAGCTTGGTCATGACGACCTCGACGCCGGTGAGGCCCGTCTTCGGTTCCACGTCGACGGGGATGCCCCGCCCCTGATCACGGACCTCGACCGATGCGTCCGCGTGCAGAATGACCTCGATGCGGTGGCCGTGACCGGCCAGCGCCTCATCGACAGAGTTGTCGATGATTTCCCGTACACACTGCGTCAGCCCCCGCGTGTCGTTGGATCCGATGTACATCCCCGGCCGCTTGCGCACCGCCTCGAGACCCTCGAGAACGGTCAGGTGGTGCGCGTCATACCCAGGCGAGCCTGCCTTCTTCGCCCGAGGGGCGCGCGGCTTGGTGACATCCGTGGGTTGAGCAGTCATTTGCTCCCGAGGCTACCCGGGGCCACCGACGTGATCCGCGGCACGCGTCACGGCGTCTCGGCGTGTCGCCCAAGACAGCCCCCCGGGCGCGCCATGGGTGCGGCCGCCTAGCCCAGGGATCACTCTCAAGCCATGGTCCGAACGGCGGAACGCAGATGTCGGATCGGTCACACCTGGGTTACGCGTCGGGCGAACGGCGCGCCGCCAGGTCACGGGAACACCCAAGAGGTGCCAGGATGTTGTCTAGGCATCAGGCTTGCTCTCTGGGCAAGCCGCAAGGCTCAACCGACCGGAGGCGATGTGGACACCGCGCTGGCTCCCAGCACCCCCATGACCGCGCTGGATCGCTGCGACCGCTGTGGCGCGCAGGCGTACGTCCGCGTGACCCTCGGGTCGGGCATGGATCTGCTGTTCTGTGGCCACCACTTCGCCGAGTTCAAGCCTGGCCTTCAGGCGCTCGCCGCGCATGTGCACGACGAGACTGACAAGTTGGCTGCTGCGTCGGCCACCGCGCCGGCCGACGAGCGCTGACCACGCCAGCAATCGGCGCCGCTCGATTTCGTTGTTGAGGCGCTGAACCCCGATGCCCTGGTGGGGCGACGCCGTGGTGGGGCTGGTCATCCTGCTGGCTGCGGTTGGGTGCGTCGTACCCCTGCTTCCCGGCGGGCTACTCGCCCTGTCGGCTATCGCGGTGTGGTCGGTCGTCGAGGGGGGCGTAGTCGGGTGGTCGGTGCTGATCGTGTCTGCGCTGCTCATCGCGGTCGGCCAAGTAGTGAAGTACCTCTGGCCGACGCGGTCGCTCAACCGTAGCGGTGTCGCCGGGCGGAGCCTGATCATCGGTGGGGCGCTCGGGATCATCGGCTTCTTCGTCGTTCCGCTGATCGGACTTCCCCTGGGATTCGTGGCCGGGATCTTCGTCGCGGAATGCGTCCGTCAGCGACGCGTCCAGCAAGCGAAAGACGCGACCGTCGCAGCCATGCGCGCCACCGGCCTGTCGATGCTCATCGAACTAGCAAGCGTGCTGCTCGCGGGCACCGTCTGGACGGCCGGCGTTCTCGCCCTCGCGTGACCAGGAGCGGCGCTCGCCGGAGCTCATCAACCGCGAGGTAACAGCTTTCCGGGATCCTTGATCGATAGCGGAGCCACCGTGGCAGGCCGCTTCTGTTCGCCTTGGACGACCTCGAGGACTGTCCCGTCCTGGGCGTGCTCGGTCGCGATACGAGCCAGCGCGATCGCGCCGTACTCCGGGCTGATCGTCCGGCTGGTCAGGGTCCCCACCACAGTCCCGTCTCGCAGGACGTCCGATCCGTCCTCCGGCAGGTCGTCTTCGGACGTCGATCCAGCGAGCAGCAGGGTCTTGAGGCGCTGAGGGGGTGCGGCGGCGAGGTCAGTGAGCTGCTTCTTCCCGAGGAAATCGGCGCCACCGTTCACAGCGACCAACTTGTCGAGACAGAGGTCATAGGGGGTCTGCTCGCCGGGGGTGTACTCGGCGTAGTAGATGACAAGACCGGCCTCGATCCGCACCGGCTCAAGGGTGTCAAGCCCCATGGGTACGGCTCCCGCGGCCGAGAGCGCCTGCCACAGGGCCACGGCTGCTTCGCGATCAGGGATCAGTTCGAAGCCGATCTCTCCGGAGAAGCCGGTACGAGCGAGCCAGGTGGTGACGCCGGCCACCGTGATGCGCTGAGGGATGAAGGTGAAGTAGCCGACGGCCGACAAGTCGGTGTCGGTGAGCGACTGGAGCACCTCCCTGGATTTCGGTCCCTGCACGGAAATCAACGGCATGTCATGGGTGCGCAGGTCGGCCGTGAAGTCAGTGGCCTCAGGGCTGTGCGACCGCGCGTAGTCGGCCCACTCGTCGCTATTGGTGAGCACCCAATAGTGGTCGTCGCTGTGTTTGTAGACCGTGCCGTCGTCGACCATGAGGCCCTCGGCGTCCACGAACGCGCCGTAGCGCACCTGACCGACCTGCTGCTTCGAAAGGTCACGGGTGAAGACCCGCTGGATGACGGCTGTTGCGTCTGCGCCCGTGACGTCCCACTTCACGAGCGGATAGACATCCCAGATCGCCACGCCGTGGCGAACCGCCTCGTAGCCCGCCGGGTGATTGCCAAACGACTCAGTCCAAAACCACCCGCTGTCGTCGCGAAAGGTCGCCCCCTGCGCCTCTTGGGCCTCGTGCAGCACAGAGCGGATGGTGTCGGTCATGGGGTGCCTCTCGACAGACTGGCTGAATGACCAGTCAGCGTAGTGGGCTGGAGTCCCGCCCGTGAACCCCTTCCCCATGGATGGGCCATGGGAGGACCCTGGCTGCAGCGGTCGGTTCGCCGGGGTACGTCGCGGTGGCGAACTGCACGCCCACGATCAACACCCATCGCGGAGCAGGGAGGCTCATGTCCCTCTACCACCGGGGAAGCCGTTTGCTGCAAGACCGTTTTGACACCCGACGGCTCGCCGATCGGCTCGAAGAGCGCTTGGTCGGCGACTCCATCGACGCCTCAGATGCAGCTTTTATCGGACAAGCCGATCACTTCTTCCTCGCCACGGTCAGTCCAGACGGACATCCGACCGTCGGCTACAAGGGCGGTGCCACCGGATTCGTCCGGGTCCTCGATGAACGCGCCCTAGCCTTCCCCAGTTACAACGGCAACGGCATGTTCCTCTCGATGGGGAACGTCCTCGAAGCCACCGCGGTTGGGCTGCTTTTCATTGACTGGGAACAAGGTCGCCGCCTCCGGCTTCAGGGGTCGGCCACCATCGACCACAACGACCCATTGTTGAACGACTACCCGGAGGCGCAGCTCATCGTCCGAGTCGCCGCCAGCGCCGTCTTCCCCAACTGCCCGCGCTACATCCACCGCATGGACCGCCAGGCGCAGTCCGACTTCGTTCCGCGAGACGGCCGCCGTACACCCGTACCCAACTGGAAGCGCTCGGATTGGGCCTCGGACGTGCTCCCCGAAGGTGACCCGGCGCTGGATCCGGAAGCGCCGGTCATCTGACCTCTCAGCCCAGGTAGTCGAGCAGGAGAAGCACCCGAAGGCTGCATGTTGCGCCTTGCTAGCTCCACACGGCCCACTGCTACGAAAGGTCCGAATGACGGTGCCCGAGGGCCGGTTGCTTCGTCTGGGGTTCACCCTGCAACCACGGCAACAGCAGACACTCGTCGATCGGCAACGATCCTGAGGGCATCCCGCTGGGCAAGCTGATCATCGACTGGAAATGTGGGCCCTGGCCCGCGGGGGGTCAACCAGAGTACGAAAAGCCGCTCTCGAAAGAGCATCGAGACGCAAAGTCCCAGTGGAAGCCGTCGAGCTCGACCTCCAGAACGTCAGAAACCATCTCAGTGCCAGGCTGGTCATGACCAGGTATCCCACACGACACCGGACCGGAGACCTCGGCGGGTTCGACAGAGCGCACCTCGATCACTCGATCGACCCCGATTCGCCAGCGGCGTTTCTCGTGAACTAATTCGATATCCGCCCGATGCTGCCCGAGCACCTCCTGGATGGCATTTCCGTACTGACGCGCCGTGTCGCCGCCGAGCCGGCCGAGAAATATGTCAGTGAGGTCGGCGAACTGCTGGTCCGTGGCTCCGACGTCGACCAGGATCGAAACCCGCCAGGGTGAGCCTGGCTCGTCATCGGAGTAGCGGCCGACAATGACTACTTCCGGCCCTCCAACGGACGCTCGTCGATCTCACCGTCGGTAATCCACCACGAAAGGACGAAGTCGCACTCGCCGTAGGTGGAGCGCCCCCCGGTGCGTTCCCCCTCGCGACGACAAGGACATACCGCCTGACAGTTGCAGGCCTCGTAGTAGGAACCCTTCACCTTCCACATACGGCTCCCTCTGGATTCCGCGCGGTTCGACTCACATCGACATCAGCAACACCGTAATGCCCGAGGCAATCAGGGCACCCCCGACAAGTCGAGGGACGGTGTTCGACTGGGTCACTTTCTCAACCGCGACCAAGACCGAGAGGGCAAGCACCCAGAGCAAGTTCATGACTCCAAGCACGAACAGCAGCAGCATGAGAGCCCAGCAACAACCCAGACAGGAACGCCCGTGGGCGAAACCCATGCGTATGGCCCCAGACCGCCCGTCACGCCACTCGGTGGCAAGGAACCCGAGCGGCGTACGGCAACTGCCGAGCATCGTCATCTTGGCTGGCGTGAACTCATAGACGCCGGCGACGATCAACACGGCCGAGACCAACCATGGGTCGAGCAAGACACCCATCCCGGTGGTCAAGGCGCGGTCGTGCAGCAGCCACTGCAGCCCGGTCGCAGCACACGCGAACGCGACCCACACCACCAGGTAGCCAACGGAAAACACCGAGACGAGACTGCGCCGGTCCGGATGGGTGTTTCCCAACGCCCGGTCATAGGCGGCGAGCATGGGAAGTGATGTGGGCAGCATCATCGCCACCATCATGACTGTCCACATAAACACCATTTGCAGCGCTTGAGTCCTCGACCAGTCAGAACTCATGGGCATCGCAAAGGCCGAGCCCATCGTCGTACTGGAAGACGCGAGGAAGAGCAGGTATCCCCAGGCAATGGCCGCCACCAGAGCCACGACAAGAAGCAGTCCAGCGGGGGCCACCACGACTGAACGTCCTATCCCCTTGAGCCCACCAGAACCAGTGCTCATGGCGGCTAGTGTGCCCTACTCCAGCAGATCTCCTCTGCTAGCCGGACTCCTCATCCCCGCTTGAAGCGTTTCGCCGCAGCAGGCGTCCGCCGCCGATCAGCAGGGCGATTCCGGCAACGAGGAGGATCCACGACCATGCCGAATGACCTTCGGTGGCCACCATCAAGCCGGAGTAGAGGACAATCAACACGAGGCCAGCGACAACCGCTATCACCTGCGCGGTGCTCTCTTTCATGGCCCTCACGCTTGCGCCGGCAAGGCTCTATCTCTAGTGCCGAAGGTCCCGCGATAGCGCGCCACCCGCGACGCTCCCTAGGTGGTCCGGATCGGCTGGCGGATTGGCTTGCCCGGGTACACCTTCAGCACCTGCGAGTCCTCGACGACGACGGTCCCGTTCACGATCACGTAGGGGATCCCGGTCGCCGGCAGCCCAGCCTGCTGCATGGTGGCGTTGTCGGTGACCGTGTCCGGATCGAACACGACCAGGTCGGCGTCGGCGCCGACCTGCACCCGGCCCTTGGCCGCCATCTGCGGCACACCGTTGCGCTCGAGGAACGACGCCACCTTGTAGGACATCTTGGAGATGGCGTCGCTGAGCCCCAGGTTGGGGTGCTCGCGTGCCCAGCGCAACACCCTGGCGGCAGATCCGGCCGTTCGCGGATGGCCTTGGACCGCCTCGTAGGGCGTATCCCAGTCGCGGGCCATCGCGCCCGTCTCGGTCACGTTGAGCGGGAAGGCATCGCTGCCGACCACGCTTGAGGGGTGCAGGAGTCCGGCGGTCATGTCGTCTTCGGTCGCGGCGTAGAACATGATCGACGTCTTCGGGTCGGTCTGCATGAGCTCGTCGTAGCGGTCCTTGGTCAACGGCTTCAAGGTGGCGGTCTCGATGATGTCGCTGTAGTCGCGGCCCATGTTTGGCCCGTAGTTGTCGGGCTTGAGGTAGTCCGCCCCCACGATCGACGCCCCGTAGTTGTAGGGGTAGATCTCGCCGACCACCGACACTCCGCGAGCGTTCGCCTCATCGAACATCACCAAGGCTCTCACCGTGTCGGCGAGGGCCTGCTGGTGCATGTGGTGGAAGTAGACACCGCCACCAAAGGCGGCGGCGTTGGCGATCATCTCCTCGAACCCCAACATCCCGGTGACCGGAGCCCGCTGGCTGGAGA
This sequence comes from uncultured Actinomycetota bacterium, assembly GCA_963851405.1. Lineage (GTDB taxonomy): Bacteria > Actinomycetota > Actinomycetes > DATJPE01 > DATJPE01 > JANPBY01. The sequence goes on from CAWKPB010000001.1 coordinate 126,931, forward strand.
ACCTGCCGTGCACGTATGTGGCCCGGCCATACTTGCCCGCCAACTGCTGCCAGGCCGACGTCTCGGCCGGCGTGACCCCCCCGGTCATGTACCCGACCGCGACACCCACGCCCAGAGCGCCCTGCTGCAGGCCCTCGTCGATGATCTGCACGATTTGACCGATTTGATCCTCGTCGGGCATCACGGTGGACCACTGCATGTCCACCAGCACGTGCTCGTCCTTGGCGAACACGTCAGTGGTGATGACCCCGGTGACCGACTCGTAGTCCGGGTTGAACACCTTCTCCCGCGCCGCGATCGTGTTCACCGTGGCCCCGTAGTTGGCCTGCGAATTGCCCGCCAGGCGGTCGTAGAACAGGTCCACCGGGTAGGCACCCGCCTCAAGATCCAGCTGCGTGGTCACCCCACCGCGAAGCATGATCTTCTGGCTCAACGGAACATCGACGGTGTGCACGTGACAGTCGATGAACCCCGGGGCGACCACGTGCCCCCGAGCATCGATGGTCGTCCGGCCCTGCAGGGGTCCGCGCTCACCGCGGCAATCGACCCACCCCGGATACCGACGTTGCGCACCGCATCCAGCCCTGACTCGGGATCGATCACACGGCCACCCGAGATCACAAGGTCATAGACGTTGGCATTCACGAAGGCGCTCCTTTGGCTTCCGCGTATCGGCACCGCGAAGAGGTAATGAACGCTAACAGCGGTAGACGAATGCCGCTTTCTAGAACTGGCGACCGGGCCCCTCACTCCGCTGACCAGTCTCGCGCGCCGACCCGCCGGTCTGCCATCCCGGGGTCGAGCCTGGCCAACTTGGCGCAGGCCCCCCACCGATCGCGCCTGTGACTAGATGACCGCACGACCTCACTTCACCGGCAGAGCACAACACAGGGAGGCCGGGTGTCCGTGTTCGTGCTAGGTCTTTGTCGAGTGCGGTCACGCCAGTGGAGAACTTGGACCGGGGACTGTCCCCGGGCCAGGATCGTCGTCGTACTTGGAGACGTACACCAGCGGATAGCTCACGCCATAGTGCTTGATGAACGAGGTGATCCAGGCCGCAACTGGCAGTGCCATGAAGGCGCCCATCGGGCCCGCGATTGCCCCGCCAGCCAGTGCGGCACCAAAGGCGACACCACCGTTGATCTCCATCGTCCTGGCACTGATCTTCGGACTCAGGAAGTAGTTCTCCACCTGCTGGTAGATGATCGTCCAAACGATCAGTGCCATCGCTGGCCAGAAGCCAAGCAGGCCCAGCGTGATGATCACCGGCACCGCGGCGCCAATATAGGTGCCGACCGCGGGAATGAATTCGGCGACGAAACCTTCAAACACAGAAAGGGGCAGCGCAATAAGCCACGGCATCCCGACTAGAAGCATCACGGCAAAGAACAACGATCCGTTGATCAGCATGAGGAGCAGTCGGGAATAGAAGTAGCCGCCGGTCTCAGCTACGGCTGTGTCCCATGCCCACCCCATACGTTCCTGGCGCTCAGGCGTTAGCCGACGCAGCATTGTGGACCGAATCCTGGGAGCATCAGCGGCGAAGTAGAACGTCAAACATCGCGATCGTGAAGAACTGAAACACCAGGCCGACTACTCCACCGGCAAGCCCAAGGATGGACTTCCACGAGGTTTGCGCCCAAGTCGCCAACGCGTCACCGAGTTCAGCGGCGACATCGTTGTGCTGGCCGTCACCGATCTGGATACTGAAAGTCGACTCGATGCCAGTCAGCCACGTAGGAAGCTGTTCGGTAAGTCGCTCCGACACCGTCACGAGAGCGGGGATCAGAACGAAAATCATGGTGACGACGAACAGCGCGAGACCAGCAAAGATCGCACCCGTCGCGATGCCCCGTCGCCAGCCGTAGCGACGGTGAAGCCACGTAACAGCTGGGTCCATCGCGATACTGAAGAACAAGGCCATGACCAGCATGCTGACAACACTGCGCGCCCGGACCATCACAATCAGCAGCACGCTTACGATCAGGACCACGCTGACCACGCGCCAAGTCGCTCGCCGAATCATGGGCATGACCCACTCCGGCGCGCCAGCCATCGGGTCTACGGCCGCGTCCGCTGTGTCTTCGGTGGGCCCCCCCGGCGTCACATCGGGTCGGCTCGTCATCGCAATTGCTGTCCAAGCGTCCGGGAATCAGTCACTGAGATTCTAGAGAGGTGTTAGGGCTGCTGACCGAAGTGACTCAACGAGGATGTTTCGAAGCACAATGGCGAGAGGTGCCTAGTCCAGGTAGTCGCGTAGAACCTGGGAGCGGCTCGGGTGCCGAAGCTTGGACATCGTCTTGGACTCGATCTGGCGGATGCGCTCACGCGTGACGCCGTAGACCTTGCCGATTTCGTCCAGCGTCTTGGGCTGGCCGTCAGTCAGTCCAAATCGCATAGAGACCACGCCAGCCTCGCGCTCAGACAGCGTGTCAAGAACCTGGTGCAGCTGCTCCTGCAGCAGGGTGAACGAGACTGCGTCAGCCGGCACCACGGCTTCGGAGTCCTCGATCAGGTCGCCGAACTCGCTATCGCCCTCTTCGCCGAGTGGCGTGTGCAACGAGATCGGCTCGCGGCCGTACTTCTGGACCTCGACGACCTTCTCCGGGGTCATGTCGAGCTCCTTGGCGAGTTCCTCAGGAGTCGGCTCGCGGCCCAGGTCTTGCAGCATCTGTCGCTGCACGCGGGCGAGCTTGTTGATGACCTCGACCATGTGGACCGGAATGCGGATCGTGCGAGCCTGGTCGGCCATGGCGCGGGTGATCGCCTGCCGAATCCACCACGTGGCGTACGTGGAGAACTTGTAGCCCTTGGTGTAATCGAATTTCTCTACCGCGCGAATCAGTCCGAGGTTCCCCTCCTGGATCAGGTCCAGGAAGAGCATCCCGCGCCCGGTGTAGCGCTTGGCGAGAGAGACCACGAGACGAAGGTTGGCTTCGAGCAAGTGGTTCTTCGCTCGCCGCCCGTCCTCGGCGATCCAGTCCAGTTCCCTACGCAAAGCTGCGTTGTACTTGTCGCCGGAGTTGAGCTTCTCCTCGGCGAACAACCCGGCCTCAATGCGCTTGGCCAGTTCGACCTCCTGCTCGGCGTTCAGCAGAGGCACCTTGCCGATCTGCTTCAAGTAGTCCTTGACCGGGTCGGCCGTAGCGCCCGCGACAATGACCTGCTGAACCGGTTCGTCACCCTCGTCGCGATCCGAGAGCGTGAAGGCGCCTTCCTGCTTGGGGTCGGTTGCTGACGCTGCCTCAGTACTCGACTCGCCCTCACCCTCGCCGGCGTCAGCCTGCGGCTCGACATCAGCGGTCTTGGCCGATTCGGCGGATGTCTCAGAGCCCTTCTTGGCCTTCTTGGTCGAGCTCTGCGCGGACTTGGCGGCGGCAGCCTTGGCGGCCTTGGCCGGCGCCTTCGGGGCAGCGCTTGGAGCAGCCTTCGCGGGAGCCTTCTTGGCGGACGGTGTCCCGGCTTTGGCTGTCTTCGCCGGTGACTTCGCCGCTGTCTTACCGGCCGGTTTGGCCGTCGCCTTCTTGACTACAGGTGTCTTCGCCGCGGCTGTGGCCACCTTGGCGGAAGCCTTCCTCGCGGGCTTGGAAGCGGCAGTCTTCGCGACAGTCTTAGCCGCGGGCTTCTTCACCGGCGCCTTCTTGGCTGCGGTAGTCGTGCTAGCGCTGACCTTGGGAGCAGCCTTCTTGGCCGCCGACTTCTTCACCGCAACCGTAGTGGTGCTCTTGGTGGCCGCTGCCGACGCAGCGAGCGTGGATGACGTGGATGGCGTACGGCGGACCGGCGACACAGACGACCTCTCAACGTGCGGTGGACTCGCCCGGCAAGGCCCCCATCTGCTGACGGGCGGAGCGCGGGGCGGAGGGTTCGGGGTGGCCGCGCGAAGCGACGAGTGACCATTGTAATTCGTCTGAGCGCCCTTCTGCGCCGCCCGGGGGGATCGAGGCGACGAATTCGCCCTCCGCGCCCGGCGGGAGCCGGGCCTGGCCGCCTCCGGGGACTACGGTCGGTTGGCCGCCCTTGCTGCCGCCTTGGCCTCCTGTTTGAAGGCTCGCACTTCCGACAGCGATCGTGGATCGCGGACGTCAGCGACGGAGCGACGTGAGTCTTCCTCGCCGTAGTTCCCCGCAGCATCCCTCCAGCCGGGCAGGTCGACGCCGAGCTGTTTGCCCAACAGGGCCACGAAGATCTGGGACTTTTGCCGCCCAAAACCGGGTAGGGCTTGGAGCCGACCGAGCAAGTCGTTTCCATCCCTCGCCGCAGTCCACAGCGTCGACGTCTCGCCGCCGTACTGCTCGACGATGACTCGCGCGACGGACTGCACGCGTTCACCCATGGACCCGGGGTATCGATGGACGGCTGGCGGCCCGGTCATCAAGGCCCGGAATTCGACCGGGTCGTAGGCCGCCACCCGCCCCGGATCGAGAACGGTGGGCGTGCCCAGGCGGTCGGCGATGAGGTACGGCCCCGCGAACGCTCGCTCCATCGGGAACTGCTGGTCGAGCAGCATCCCGACGAGCAGCGCGAAGGGGTCGGCGGACAGCAGGGCATCGGCCGCCGGGTCTTGGGCCAGGTGAAGCTCTGTCCCGGTCACGCGTCGGCGGCGGCCTTCACGGCGAGAACAGCGCATTCGGCGTCGAGCAAGATCCGTTGCGCGTTGCTACCCATGATCAACTTGCCCACCGGGCTGCGCCGGCGCAGCCCGATCACGATCAATTCGGCACCCTCGGCGGTGGCGACTTCCACCACATCCTCGGACACGTCCAAGCCGCGCACAAGGCCTCGCACAGCGAACTCGATGCCCACGTCCGCCAACTCGTCGCGGACCCCGTCGAGAAGCTCTTGGACGGCTACCGCCTGCTCGCCGGTCTGCGGCCCCTCCTTGCTGGAGTTCACCACCACGAGCTTGCTTGAACGCAACTTGGCTTCGTCAACCCCACGGCGCAGCGCCGCTTTGCCTTCGGGTGTGTCGAGGTAACCGACGACGATCGTCCCCATCCCACGTCCTCTCATCGACCGGTCCGCCCTTGCCGACGGCCCGGCGGCTGCGTGCGCCAAGACTGACGCTACCGGACTGCAGTCGATCAACTCAGGCGTTCGCGCGAGCCCGCGACCGAGCACCCTGAGCGGAAGGTCAAGGCAGAATCCCCCGTTGAGACACGAGCTCAGACCAAGCCGTGCGGATCGTCACGGGCATCACCGGACTGACCTGGGTGACGGGCGGTCCGGAGAGCGGGAACGGCCCGAGACCATCGACGCTGAAATCCCCGTCCCAGGTCGTCGTGAGCCTCACGTCTCGCGGTTCAGCCGTGACGTAAGTGTGAGTGACATCCATATTGGGGAAGGCGCCACCGGGGCGGTCGAACAGTTCGCGTGGTCCGTCGCCGAAATCCCAGGCCCACTGCGCCTCCGCAGTCACCACCACGGACATACCGGCCAAATCAAAGGTGTCGCGACCGATCGTGCCGGGCTGACCTGCGGCAAACACGACGGGCACGTTGACCAATCCGCCGGCCGCCGGTTGGAACGTTGGCTGCTGCACAGGCAGGAGATCGAGGAAACGTGCTCTCACCCGCGGGATCAACTCGTCGACGGTCCGCGGAGCACCTGGCGCTATGCACGTGGCGCCCACCCAGACGAAGGCGGTCTCTCCTGGGCGCCGGCGCAAGATGTCGTATCGAAGGGCTGGCGAAGGGCACAGCGTCACGGCGCGGCGACAGCCATTGTCGATCTGCTCGTCGTTGCCGAAGCAGCTCGGGGTGAGGGCCCACTGGCACCCCACACACTGGATGGCCTCACTTCGGACCTGTGGATCACCTTCGAAGCCCGCCGCGGGGATCAGGATCCGGCCCACGATCCCGTCAAGGTCATCGTTGCCAAAGGCATCACAGGTGACGCCCCCCTCACACACGTCGGCGACTGCGTTGACCGCAGCGCCCACGACCTGGATGGGAATCAGTAGCGCCATGACGACACTGACCCCGATCCACCTCCCGGCGCTCATGGACGTCCCGCCTGGAGCAGGGCTTCGTTGATCACGACCCAGCGCTCGCCCTGCTTGGCCAGGCTCAGCTCGCTGGCGTACTGAGTGGCGGGATACTTCTTCGCTCGACGGTTGCGAACGACCGCGTACGCCGCAGTGGTGTAGCTGGTCGTCACCTTGGCGGTGTCGCCACGAATGACGGCGACCGACAGTTCCCCCACCCGCAGTCGCCCGTTCTTGATCCGACCGTGGGCATAGACGTCGCGAACGGTGCGGGCAAACTTCCGGCAGGCACATCTCGCGCTGGTGGCCGCCAGATAGGACCGGACGTGCCCCGTCGCCAGAGCTCGATGCATGGCTGAGTAGTACGCGCGAGCTGCGGATTCGACCGCTGAGGAGTCGGATTCATCTACGGTGGTCGCGGACACGAAACTGGAAGCCGGGGAAGCCGGGTCAAGGGTCGGAACCGGCAGGGCCGCCGGGAGAACGGCCGGCTGTCCTGCACCGGGGGCGCAGGCAGTGACCGCCACGGCAATGGCGAGAACCACGCCTCGAGAACGTCGCGCTGATTGCCGCGCTGACCCCGGCATGCGGCGCAACGTAGGCGGAGGAGCTCACCGGCGTCATCACCCACATGAGGGCTGTGGATGACACAAGCCAAGCGACCCCGAGGCGCCTGGTTCGACCCAACTCTGCTCGCGTTCTGAGGTCAAGGTCCGTCTGATCCAGGCCGATACCCGGGGGGAGAGCCAGTCTTCCCCGTCCGTGGAGGTCCCATGTCCGCAGAGCTGTACGACGCCGAGATCAGCGAGGCCCTCGCGCGTCCTGCTGTCGATGTCCTCCCTGTCCATTCTCGCCGCGCGAAGCCGGAAGCGACCCCCGAGGAGAGCAGCTCATCCGTACCGGACATCTCCGCTGAGCTCCCGGAGGCTGACGCGGGCGAGCACCTGGCCGGAACCCACGCCGCAGCTCCCATAGCGCCCGTTGAGCCGGCCGAGCACCAACCGACCAAGGTCTTCGGGATCACGCTGGGCCGACGCCGTGCGAAGCAGACTGAGGTGACGGAGCCGGCAGGCGACGTCGTTGACGCCAGTGCGGGCGAGAAGACCCCCGAGGCGGCGAGCGAGGCCTCAGACGTGTCCTCGGATGTCGCAGATACGTCGGTAGCCGATCAGGTCGAAGCCGAAGTCGAGCCGGTCGCCATCGTTCCCCACCGCTCCAACACGGACCTTGCTCCGGTCGCGGCGACCGTTCCCGACCACACCGAGGAAATGCGCGCCCTCCACGCTTTGCTGGAGGCCAGCGAGCAGGTACGCATGGCCGCTGAGCAGCGCACCGCAGCCGCCGAGGCAGAACTGCGCACGATGACCAACACCCTCCAGGAATGGCAGATTCGGCACCGCGAGGCCGAGGCCACGATCACGGAGTTGGCCGCCAGCCTGGCCGGGGCCGAAGGTCGGATGTCCGAACTGGCCCGCCAGGTGCAGGAAGCCACCGCCGAGCGTGACGAGCTCACATCCCAGCTCGACGCGGCCACCAGCCCCGCGGGCTAACCCACAGACCCCTCCAAGGGACGACGGACCCGAGACCCTTGGTCTCGGGTCCGTCCTATCTCCGCTTCCTCGCGCCTACCGGCTCCTATCCACAGATGGCGCGGACGCTCTGGCGCAGCGCCTCACATCTGGCCAACGTGCCGTGCATGTCTGCTGCATCTCCTGACCCGGGTGTCACGCCCATCACTCGCTCGATCCGCCGGCCCCGCATCCGGCTCAGCGGCCCGGGCGCGCTGGTTTCCTGCCTGCCCCGGTTGGTCGGCTTTCCCCCTGTCGAGTCCGTGGTCCTCATTGGGCTGGTGCCTGCCCCCAACGGCCGCAGACAAGTTGGACTCACCCTTCGCGTGGATCTCGATGACGTGACGACTGCCCTTGACGCCTCTTCCGAACACCCGTGTGCCCCACGCCAACTCGCGGCCGCTCTTGCGCGCAACGAGTGCACCGCGGCGCAGATCGTGGTGGTCTCCGAGCGCGTCCAGGCACCACCCGGGCGCCCCGGCTCCGATGAACTCGGGCTCCATCTGTCGACCGCCCTGGGGGCGGCATTGGCAGCCCACGGGCTCACCGTGTCGGACGCTCTGGTCGTCCAGCGCGGGAGATGGTGGTCCTACCGGTGCCGCAACCGCGCGTGCTGTCCACCCGAAGGCACCCTGATCTCGACGACCGAGGCAGACCGGCTGGGCGCAGCGCTGGTCCTCGCCGGTGATCCCGCCGAGGTACTCGCCGATCGCTCGGTCGTCCTAGCCCGCGTGGCGCCGGACACGGGCCTGCGCGCAGCCGCGATGGCAGCGGCGCTTGCGCCCGGGTGCCGGCCTCCAGCCGACGAGCCCGTGCGCGCCCTCACCCGAGTGGCCCGTTTGCTCGAGGCGCAGCGAGTCCAGGACCCGACCGTGTCTATACCGGCCCTGGCGCAGGCGCTGGTTGATCTCCACCAGGTACACGTGCGCGATGCCTGCCTGCCCGCCTGGAAGGGAGCGGCAGGTGCGGCCTCCCTCGCCCTGTGGTCCCTCCTGACCCGCGTCGCGCCCCGGGGATTCATCGCGCCCCCCGCAACGCTCACCGCACTGGTGGCCTATGCCCGAGGGGACGGCACCTTGGCCGGGGTCGCCCTCGAGCGAGCGCTCGACGACGATCCGACGTACAGGCTGGCGCTGTACGCGGCCCACGCTCTGAGCCACGGGCTGCCACCCCAATCCATCCGCCACCTGGTTCTCGAAGCCGCGGGCGACATGCGGTCCCAGGGCCTTCCTCTGCTCGACCGCTCGGGCATGTTCCAGCCAGGTGAGGTCTGACGATCCGGTGACGGTCGGTGCGTCTGGCTGGTGGCAGTGGCCCTTTGGGGGTTCCATGATCCTGTGACCTCCGGAGCCCACCCCCGACCCGGGGACCCGCGCAGCCTTGGTGAGGCTCCCGAGGTGAAGCCCGCTCATCCCACTCCCAGCCCTCGACCGGGGGCCTACGACGAGATGTCGACGACACCGGTCGGACGACGAGTCGTTCTCGGGTTGGTCGGCTTGGGGCTCGTGGGGATCGCGACCGGCGCCGCCATCCAGAACGTCCTCGACGGGGCCATCGGGGCGGTCGCCAACCGCGATCCAACCGGGATCAGCACCCTCATCCCAGGCGGGGGTGGCTTTCGCTACTACTCGGTCACTGACAGCGTTCCCGAGGTGGCCCGGACCGACTACCAGCTGTCCGTCGGTGGGCTGGTCGAGAGAGGCGTCGATATCCCGTTCGACCAATTGGTCAACGGCCTGCCTCAGGTCTCCATGACCGCGGACTTCCAATGCGTCACCGGGTGGCGGGTTCCGGACGTTCCCTGGCGGGGCGTGCGCCTTCGAGACATCTTGGACGAAGCCGGGGTGGCCCCCGCCGCCACCGCCGTTCGCTTCCTTTCCTTCGATGGCACCTACACCGAGTCCCTCACGCTGGAGCAAGCCAGACGAGACGACGTGCTGGTCGCCACCGAAATGCTGGGAGCCCCAGTGACCAACCCGCACGGCGGGCCGGTGCGGCTCTACGTCGCTCCCATGTACGGCTACAAGTCGCTGAAGTGGCTAGGCGGGATCGAAGTGACCGCCGAGGTGGTCCCCGGCTACTGGGAGCGGTACGGCTACGACGTCGATGCCTGGGTAGGAGGGTCAAACGGCCGTGACGACAGTCCCACCGTCTGACGCGTTCAAGCCCACCGGAACCCGACGGCTGCGTCGGTTCACCACGGGACAACGGTGGACCCACACGGTGACCGCCGTACTCATGCTCGGCTGCCTCGCGACCGCGGCGGCGCTGTACGTCGACCCCATCAGTGTCGCCGTGGGACATCGCGCCCAGGTCCGCGCCGTGCACCTGTGGTCGGGCTACCTGCTCCCGGTCCCGGTGATTCTGGCGCTGATCTTCAGCCGGTCGACCCGCGCCGACGCTCGAACACTCGACCGCTTCTCCGCGAGCGACAAGGCGTGGCTGCGATCCCGCACCCGTCGTACCGGGGAAATCCGGGTGGGCAAGTACAACGCGGGCCAGAAGCTGAACGCTGCCGTCAGCACAGCCGCCGTCGTGGTCTTGATCATCAGCGGCACCGTCATGCTCGACCTGTTGGGGCTATGGCCGCTGTCAGCCCGCACCGGGGCCACGTTCGTCCACGACTGGGTCTCTTTGGGACTGTTCCTCCTGATCGCCGGTCACCTCTGGTTCGCCCTACGGGACCCAGAGGCCATGCGCGCGATCACCCAGGGCACGGTCAGCGAGCACTGGGCGTACAGAGAACACGCGGACTGGGCCGACGAACAGCTCGGCGTCCACCCTGCAGCCGACCAGCTCACTCCCCATGAGGCCCGGACCGACGACAGCTGAACCCATTTCGGGACCATCGGGACCCCGCGTCGGGGGCCGTTCGCGGCGTGGGAGAGGATGCCGACATGCGTCTGGACCATGTCTCGTACGCCGTGTCCCCGGGTGAACTCGCCGACACTGTGCAACGGCTCGGAGCCACCCTTGGTGCCGCGTTCATCGATGGCGGCCGTCATCCGCAGTTCGGTACGTGCAACTTCGTACTGCCCCTGCAGGACAACGTCTACCTCGAGGTCGTGGCGGCGCTGGACCATCCGGCCGCGGACAGCGCCCCCTTCGGACAGGCCGTACGGCGTCGGGCCGAGCTCGGTGGTGGCTGGCTCGGGTGGGTCGTCTCCGTGGATGACTTGGCGCCGATCGAGGCCCGGTTGGGCCGTCCGTCGGTTGAGGGCCACCGGATCCGCCCCGATGGGCACCGTCTGAGCTGGCAACAGATCGGGATCAACGACCTGATCGACGACCCGGCACTCCCGTACTTCACTCAGTGGACCAGCGCCCCCGAGGATCATCCGTCCCGCATCGCGCCCGCGACCGTCTCTCTTGCTGGCTGCGAGTTGGCAGCCGACCCGGGGAAGGTCCGCGAGTGGCTGGGGGGTCCGATCGATTCACCCATCGGGTCCGCGACTATCACGTGGCGACCCGAGGCCGACGAGTCCGGCCTGCTGTCGGTGGATTTCGCCACCGGGCGCGGGACCGTTCGTATCGACTGACCCGGTCACCGTTGACTGCTCAGGCCTCCCTGCTCACCCGGGGTGGCGTTCCGACGAACCGGCAATAGGCTGACCCGAGAGTCAGTTCGCCGTCCCGTTTCCCACTCCATTCCGGAGGGCCCGCATGCCACAGCAGGTTCAGGCCATCGTTAGCCGTACCGTCCACGCGCCGGTCTCGATGGAGACCGTGTTGGTTCCCGATCCGGGACCTGGTGAGGCACTCGTCGCCGTCCAAGCGTGCGGGGTCTGCCACACCGACCTGCACTACCGGGAGGGCGGCATCAACAACGAGTTCCCGTTCCTTTTGGGCCACGAAGCGGCGGGCGTCGTTGAGGCTGTGGGCGACGGCGTCACTGAGGTGGCCCCCGGCGACTTCGTGATCCTCAACTGGCGGGCCGTGTGCGGGACCTGTCGGGCCTGCCTTCGCGGTCGCCCGTGGTACTGCTTCAGCACCCACAACGCCAGCCAGAAGATGACTCTCGCCGACGGAACCGAGCTGTCTCCGGCGTTGGGGATCGGTGCGTTCGCCGAGAAGACCCTGGTCGCGGCTGGACAATGCACCAAAGTCAACGCCTCCGCCAACCCGGCCGTGGTCGGGCTCCTCGGCTGCGGCGTGATGGCCGGTCTCGGCGCGGCGATCAACACTGGCGGCGTAGGGCGAGGAGACACCGTCGCGGTGTTCGGCTGTGGAGGAGTGGGTAACGCAGCCATCGCAGGGGCTCGGCTCGCGGGAGCCAGTTCCATCATCGCCGTCGATATCGACGACCAGAAATTGGCTTGGGCCAAGGAGTTCGGAGCTACGCACACCGTCAACTCGCGCGCGACCGACCCGGTCGAGGCCATCAAGGCCATCACCGAACACGGCGCGGATGTGACCATCGATGCGGTCGGGAGGCCAGAGGTCTTCCAACAGGCCTGGGATGCCCGTGACCTGGCCGGCACGACGGTCCTCGTCGGCGTCCCCACTCCAGACATGACGTGGTCGACACCGCTGATCGAGATCTTCGGTCGTGGTGGCGCGATCAAGTCCTCCTGGTACGGCGACTGCTTGCCCAGTCGAGACTTCCCCATGCTCGTCGATCTGTACCTCCAGGGAAGACTCCCACTGGAGAAGTTCGTGTCCGAGACGATTTCGCTCGACCAGGTCGAAGACGCATTCCACAAGATGGAGCGCGGCGAAGTGTTGCGCTCAGTCGTGGTCTTCTGAGGCGACGATGAGCATTGAGAGGATCGTCACCTCAGGCACGTTCAGCCTCGATGGCGGTACCTGGGACGTGGACAACAACGTCTGGCTGATCGGTGACGACTCGGAAGTACTGATCGTCGACGCGGCCCACGACGCCGAAGCCATCGCGGCCGGCGTGCACGGCCGCAACGTGGCCGCCATCGTGCTCACCCACGGCCACGACGATCACATCAGTGCCGCGGGCGCTCTTCAGGCTCTTGTCGACGCGCCGATCTGGATCCATCCGGACGATCTGATGCTCTGGTCGGCGATCTACCCCGACCGGGATCCCGATCGGCTCCTCTCCGACGGGCAGACCTTCACGGCCGGCGGCCATGAACTGGTCGTGCTCCACACCCCGGGCCACGCCCCGGGAGCCATCTGTCTCTACGACGCCGATAGCGGGGCGCTCTTCAGCGGCGACACCTTGTTCCATGGCGGGCCGGGAGCCACCGGCCGCTCGTACTCTGACTTCCCGACCATCATCGACTCGATCAAGAACCGCCTGTTCGTGCTGCCCGGGGACACCGTCGTTTACACCGGGCACGGAGACTCCACCACCCTCGGCGATGAATCCCCTTCCCTCGAAGAATGGGTCGACCGCGGCCACTGACCAAGCGGCACGAACCCGAGCCGACCGGGCCCAGCGAGTGAGAAGGAGGGCCATGCCGAACGTGTCCCCCGCGGACGTCCAGCGGATGGTCGACGGCCAGTTCCTCTTCGAGGGGAACCAGCGAGCAAAGCAATCCAAGTTCTGGGTGCTGCTGACCCTGTCAGCGGTGATCGCTACGGCTGGGGTTGTCGCCGATTCCACCGCCACGGTGATCGGAGCCATGATCGTTGCGCCCCTGATGACGCCGATCTTCGGGACCGCCATTTCGGTGGTCCTCGCCGACGAACGCAACCTGCTGCGCTCGTTGGCCGTGGTGGTCCTCGGTGCCGGGCTGGTCATCCTGATCGCCTTTGCTGCCGGCCTGATCATCAGAATCCCCGTGGATGCCGAAACCTCGTCCCAAGTGGCCTCGAGAGTCAGCCCACGGACCATCGATCTCGTCGCAGCCCTAGCCACTGGTCTCGTCGGTGCCTTCGCGCTCGTCCGCGCAGATGTGTCCGACACCTTGCCCGGCGTGGCCATCGCCATCGCCCTCGTCCCTCCACTGGCCGTAGTAGGGCTGACACTCGAAGCCGGCCAAATGGTCCAGGCACTCGGCGCACTCGTGCTGTTCGCCACGAACGTGGCGGCCATTTTGGCCACCTGCACGTTGCTGCTGCTCTGGTACGGAGTCCGTAGCGCCGCCGTGGCGGCGGGCAGGAACGTCGGTGAGATCAGCGGCAGGACCGTGGCCCTAGTCATCGGCTTTGTCGTGATCCTGGCTTTCCCACTGACCACCAACGCACTGAACCTCTACCGCCAATGGCACATCGAGCAAGTCGCTACACCTGTCGCTCAGAGTTGGGCGAGTGCGTCCGGATGGACGATCATCAGCGTCCAACTCAAACTCGGCGTCTTGGAGATTGAAGCCCTCGGCCCGCCTCCAGAGTTGTCGGAGGACGATCTCCGCCAGTCGCTCGACGATGCCGGGCTCAAGGATCAGGACGCCAAACTCACGCTCGTTCTCGGAGGGACACGGGACCTGCCCGCTCCGGAGTAGTTGCTCCCCCGGCACGTCACTCGCAAAAGCCGTTCGAGGGTGAGCAGTCGGTCGCCACGAAGGACTCCGGCGTCATGTACGCGATGTCAAAAGTCTCCGCCGGGACCCCGAACAGGTAGTTCGTGGCGTTGTTCTCCACAAAGGTGAGTTCCAGATGACCGTCGGAGACTTGCCATGTGAAGGTCGAATCGAAGCCGCCGTCGGAATCGTTGAGAACGACGGTGTCTCCGTCCAGGGTGAGAGTTCCCTTGTAGCCGATCGACCAGGATCCGTCCGGCTGACGCCAACCACCTGCGAAGGCCCCCGGCCCGAAGGTGTAGTTCCACTCGGCATCTGGATGGAACACATCAGCCTCGTGGGCGAAGAACTGCTTCTGGTGCTCGCCCAGGCCGGCATCCTGAATGGCGGTGCTGACCTGCTTGCGGGAGAGCACGTTCGTCCAGCTTCCGAACAGCGGACTCGCGGTCTCATCCGATGTCGCCGATACTGCCGGCGTGGATGCCTCGACCGATCCACCAGTCGATGCTCCTCCGGCGCAGGCCGACAAGGTGAGAACAAGCGCGATCATGGTCACCATCTGTGCACGGTTCATGTTGTCTCCCAAGGAAGGTGGTAGTCGCCCAGGCATGACGGCGGCCGTGTCGTGGGGTCGTCGAGCCAGTCGTTGCGGAAGGAAATCAGGCAGTCGCTCGAGCCAATCAGTGGCTGGGCACCCGGCACCTGGACGACGCGGGCCGCGCTGAAGCCAGACAGGTCAAGACGCACTGCGCGGGGAGAGGAGTACGACCCGAACTCGCCGATGACGACGAGGGTGGGAGTGCCCGTGACTATGGGAGGTGCCGAAGCGGGTGCCTGGCCGACCGGCCAACGCGCGCAGACCGACCAGTAGGGGCTCTGGACATAGGCCGTACGCGTTGCGAGGTCAAAGCGTTGGCCGCTGGGCGGGGCCGTTGCCGACGAGAAGTCGTGACAAAGGACGGAGTAGTACGCACCGAGCGCAATCCGCTGGTTCGGTAGGCACCTCGACAGATACCCCACGCAGTAGGCCTGCGACCACTGGACCGCTCGACGGATCTTCGCTGAGACGGCCTTGGTCCGTCGCTGAGCCACGTCCTCCAGGAACTGCGGGATCGCCGTCGGAGGCACATCACTCAGATAGGCCCCCGCCCCCAGCGAGTTGCGGACCAGTCGAACCAGAAGTCCGGGATCGAGTTCGACCAGGACAAGCGCTGGATCCGTTGGGCCAGCGGGGATCTCGACGATCAACGAGTGTGCGGCCACGCTGGCCACCGCATCCGCCCAGAGCCGCGAGGCACGGGGATGGCGGCTCGCACAGCCGGCATCCGCCGCACACGCGGCCAGCAGCGCCTTGATCGATGTGAGCGATTCAAGGGCCACGAGACGCGGGTCGCGGTCCGCCTCGGGTGAATCCATGACGAGACCGTCCACGCCCTCCGGATGGCGGCCCAGGGACTGCAACGCGATCTTCGATGCCGCGCCATACGTGACCAGGCCCCATCGCTCAATGCCCAGGGCTACCCGCACGTCGTTGATGTCCTCGGCCATCTCAGCCACGGTGAACGCTGCAGGGTCGATGCCCGAGCCACTGAGACGCCAAAAGCACAAACTGACGGCAGTGAGGAACGCCTCCTGCAACTCCCCGTCGTTTCCTGGGCGGTCCAGGCGCGAGAGTTCTGACGTCTCGACCTCCGGGCAGTTCAGTGCAGGTTCGGAGTGACCAAAGCCGCGGGGGGTCAGAATCACCACTCGGCGGTTCGTGCGCTGGGCCAACGGGGCCAGCCCGGCGAGGTTGGGCACGGAGAAGTCGGCAATGACAGCCAACGGAGGAGCTGCGCTGGCTGTCGGAGGTTCAACCTGCGTGACAAAGACTTGGATCAGGCCGGCGTCCTGACCATGGCGCAGAGGAACGGTCACATAGCCACAGGACGCGTTGAGAACGGCCGTCGCGACGTCGTCGGGACAAGGCGCGGCTCGGTAGGCCGCGGCCCCGTCGACCCCGCGTCCCGAGTGCTTTGGTGCACCGGCTACGGAATCAGTGCAGCCGACCAGGCTCATGACCGTGGCCGCGGCCGCAATCCATCCGATCCGACTGTTCCGAGAAGGGCTCATGACATGCGCTGCCATGCTTGGCCAGTCAACAAGAGCAGCCGGGCGGCGCAGGTGTCGGTCAGGGTGCTGAACCTCAGTTGGTTGCCCTGCAGGACCCATCGATACTCCGCGAGGGTCCCTCGGTCATCGAGTTGGCAGCCGCTCCGGCTGCTGAACAGGTCGGTCCCCATCTGGTCACCGACGACACGGTAAGTCGGTCCGTCCGTCAGAGTGAATCGCGGGGGCGAGTAGTAGGTGATCCCGCCATCCCCTCGCAGAACCACCAACCAACCACCGACCATTTCTTGCGAACGAGCCTCCGGGGAGTCGTCGACCTCGACGAAGTAGCTACCTACGGGAGTCGGACCCAGCGTGGCCGGGTCCGCTGCCTTGAGGCGGGACCAGGGAACAGACCAGACACCCGCGGCCACGATGGCGAGGGTTGCGACGGCGAGCACCAGTTGGCCCGTTCGCCGGACCCGGATACGACGACGACCGCGTGCCTGCACCTGGGCGAGGGGTTCCGTAGTGGAAACGGGAATGGCCGAGGCGGAGTCCATCAGATGGCGTCGCAGACGCTGGTCAAGAGACATCGCTGCTGATCTCCTCCCCCAGCGCTGCCGCCAAGCGCTTCCGGGCCTTGTGCAGGTGGACCCAACACGTCGACACCGAACAACCGAGGATCGCGGCGATCTGATCCATCGGCCGGTCTTCGAAATAGAACAAGGCGATCACCGCCCGTTGCCGCGGGGGTAGGGCTCGGACTGCTCGCGCGACATCGAGGTCGATGTCCCCACCGCCTAGCTCAACGTTGCTGGGCTCACGGCTCTGCCGACCTATGGCGAGGATCAGCGCGGCCAGCGTCCGCTCCCGTTGGACAAGCCGAACCGCTCTGCGGATTGCAATTCTTCGGACCCAGGTGCCGGGCGAGTCGTATCGGCTGACCTTGGACCAATGCACGAACAACTGCAGAAAGGCTTCTTGCGTGACCTCTTCTGCCCGACCCTGATCCCGAACGATGAGCCAGACCGTACGAACAACGTGCGGGTACTCAGTGGCGAACAACCACTGGTAGTCCACGTCCTCGGGCACGCTGGCTCCATGCTTGTGGAAAGGTCTTCACCACCTCACAGACCCGAGGCCCGGAGGACCTTTACCTGCGGCCCGCGTCGACCAGTGTCGCTGCGAACAGGACTGACGTCTACGCCGTGCTCGAGGTTCGCCAGAGGTCGATGCCGCCCTCGACGGCATGAGCGTCGATCGCGGCCAGTTCGTCGGGGCTGAATGACAGCCCGTCCAGCGCGCCGAGGTTGGCCTCCAACTGAGCGACACTGCTGGCGCCGACCAGCGTCGACGTGACCCGTTGGTCGCGCAAGGTCCACGCCAGCGCCATGGCGGCCAGCGTCTGGCCGCGTCCCGCGGCGAGGTCTGCCAACGCCCGGATGTGGGTCAGGTTCTGCTCGGTCAACAGGTCAGGTGACAGCGAGGTCCCCTTGCTGGCCCGCGAGCCCTCCGGGATTCCGTCGAGGTAGCGGTCGGTCAGCATGCCCTGGGCCAGCGGCGAGAAGGTGATGCACCCCGCGCCGACGGACTCGAGGGTGTCCAGCAGCTCGCCCTCGATCCACCGGTTGAGGAGCGAGTAGGACGGCTGATGAATCAGCAGGGGCGTCCCTAGCGCGGCAAGGATCGCCGCGGCCTCCACCGTGCGCTCCGGGGAGTACGACGAGATCCCGACGTAGAGGGCCTTGCCCCGCTGCACTGCGCTGTGCAGAGCACCCATCGTCTCCTCGAGCGGCGTCTCGGGGTCGAAGCGGTGGCTGTAGAAGACGTCCACATAGTCCACGCCCATGCGGGCCAGCGACTGGTCCAGCGAGGCCAGCAGGTTCTTCCGGGATCCCCACTCGCCGTAGGGGCCGGGCCACATGTCGTACCCCGCCTTGGTCGACAGCACCAACTCGTCGCGGTACGGGGCGAAGTCGCCGGTCATGGCTCGACCGAAGTTTGACTCGGCCGCGCCATAGGGCGGGCCGTAGTTGTTGGCGAGATCGAAGTGGGTGATGCCCAGGTCGAAAGCCCGGCGCAGAATCGCCCGCTGATGGTCGAGCGGACGGTCGTCGCCGAAGTTGTGCCACAGACCCAGGGAGATCGCAGGCAACTTCAGCCCGGACCGGCCGATCCGTCGGTATTCCATCGACTCGTACCGTCGATCCTCGGGCACGTAGGGCGAAGGGATCACGTTCGGTCGGCGATCTCGACGAAGGGGCGTTCCGGTGCTCCCACGTACAGCTGTCGGGGACGACCGATCTTGGTCTGGGGGTCGTCGATCATCTCTCGCCACTGGGCGATCCAGCCTGGTAGGCGTCCCAGCGCGAACAGCACGGTGAACATGTGCGTGGGGAACCCCATGGCCTTGTAGATCAGCCCGGTGTAGAAGTCCACATTTGGGTAAAGCTTGCGCGAGACGAAGTAGTCATCGGCGAGTGCTACTTCTTCAAGTCGCAGTGCGATGTCCAGCAGCGGGTCGCTCACGCCCAATCGGGCAAACACATCATGCGCCGCCTGCTTGATGAGCGTGGCTCGCGGGTCGTAGTTCTTGTACACGACATGACCGAAGCCCATGAGCCGTACGCCGTCCTCCTTGTCCTTGACCCGACGTACGAACTGGTCCACATCGCCGCCCTCCGACTGAATGCCGGTCAACATGTCCATCACCGCCTGGTTGGCCCCGCCATGGAGCGGGCCGAACAAGGCATTGACCCCAGCGGACACCGAGGCGAACAAGTTCGCGTGACTGGACCCCACCAACCGAACCGTGGACGTCGAGCAGTTCTGCTCGTGGTCAGCGTGCAGAACGAGGAGCATCTCCAAGGTGTGCGCGACGAGTGGGTCGATCTCACACTCCTCGGCGGGAACTCCGAATGTCAGCCGAAGGAAGTTCTCGACGTAACCGAGGGAGTTGTCTGGATAGAGGAACGGCTGCCCGATCGACTTCTTGTACGCGTAGGCAGCGATGGTCGGGACCTTGGCCAGAAGCCGTACGGTCGAGATCTCTACCTGCTCACTGTCGAAGGGGTCCAAGCTGTCCTGATAGAAGGCCGACAAGGCGCTCACAGCGGATGAGAGCACGGCCATCGGATGCGCATCGCGCGGGAAACCATCGAAGAACCAGCGCAGGTCCTCGTGCAGCAACGTATGACGGGTCACGGATTGCTCGAAGTCCGCCAGCTGGTCGGCGGTGGGCAACGAGCCATAGATCAGCAGGTACGAGACCTCGAGGAACGAGGCGCGGCCGGCGAGCTGCTCAATCGGGTAGCCGCGGTAGCGAAGGATCCCCGCGTCGCCGTCGATGAACGTGATTTGGGACGCACACGATGCGGTGTTCTTGAAGCCGTTGTCCAGCGTGACGTGATCGGTGGCCGCCATCAACTGACTGATATCGAGGCCGGCCGGGCCGTCGGTTGCCGCGGTCGAACCAAGGGCCAACTCACCGCCGGGGTAGTTGAGTGTGTACTCCGACATCGAGATCCTCCAGTGTGCTCCGCGGGGGTCTCCCGCCTGTCAGCGAGTCTCCCACGACCCGCTGGGCCACCCCCAGGCCGACCCATGAAGCCGCGGTCTCCCCGTCCACCGCAGCGGGGCAGGCGGAACCCGAGGTGGTGTGGAAGCGGATCTCGGTGACATAAGCGCCGACCCGGATGGCGCGTGTCGCTCCCCTGGTTCACCGGGGTCGGCAGACATCATGAACAAGGCCCCGCGAAGTATGAGTTCGCGGGGCCCTGCCGTGGTCGAGCGTCTCGACCGCATCCCGTTGCCAGGACCGCCATGACTGCATCAACCCGCCTCCGCGGCTGGCGACCGGTTCGCTGCTTCGCCTCCGACCCCTCGGATTTCCCCTACGGGTCGTGCGCAAGATGCTGTCCACAAGGCTCTTCTGCTAGCCGAAAAACCATGCAGTGTCTGGGATTTCTCCCGACTCCGGCCACCGTTCCCGGTGACGTGAGGTGATTCAACCGGGAATCAGTGGTAGCGCGCAAGCATTTGCGAAAAAAGGTTGAGTGGGCTTCTCAGTTGATGCTGTCTTCGGTCAGTCGCGAGGCCGCCCAGAGGTCCAACGCCAACAAGTACCCCCCTTGGACGGCGACCGCGGACCCGATGGCCCGTCCAGTCGCTGCGCGGCGAGGTGAGCGAACAAGAACGTGCGAGGGAAAAGCGACTAGGGCGAGCCCGACGGCCACATAGCCGACGTCCAACCCGGCATTCACCACAAGGACGCGTCTGAGCCTGCGGCCCCGCTCGAGCACCTCATCGACCGAACTCCTACCGGTCGATCGACGCTGCCGCCGGGACCGTCCCCATGCGGCGATTCCCAGGTCAACAACTCCCCACGCGAGGTGTTGCCGACCTGCGGCGGCGAGGTTGTCGCGCTTCGTCATCTTCCCGACCACCGCAGCGGCTGCCCCGCCCACGACGCTGACCGTTCCCCACCCAAGCAAAGCGCGCTCCAACAAAAGCTCGGTGCCTTCGAGTCGTTCGGACGCGACCAACTCTTCGAGGGTGGGAACAGCGACGTCCAGAGCGTGCGGCAAGGTCATGGCTCCATCATGCGACCATGACCGGATGTCGGCTCGACCACCCCTCGCAGAGATCGTGCTCGACCGTGTGGTCGTACTCGATGGGGGGCTCGCCACGGAGATGGAGGACCAGGGTCACGACCTCGGCAGCCGTCTTTGGTCGGCACGCCTCCTGGCCGACCATCCACGTGACATTGAGGCAGCCCACGCACGCTATTTCGCGGCCGGGGCCGAGGTCGCAACGACGGCCAGCTATCAGGCCTCCTACGAAGGATTCGCCTCGTTGGGGCTCGATCCAGCACGAACCGATGAACTTCTGATCCGCAGCGTTCAGCTGGCCCAGGATGCTGCAGCGACCGCGACCAGCGAAGACGGGAGGCCGCGCTGGGTCGCCGCATCCGTGGGGCCGTACGGCGCCATGCTGGCCAACGGCGAGGAGTACACCGGCGATTACGGCGCCGACGTAGGAGTCCAGGAATTGCGCGCGTGGCATCGGCGCCGACTCCACGTACTGGCCTCGGCGGGGCCGGACGTCCTGGCCCTAGAGACGGTGCCGAATCTGCATGAAGCCGAGGCGCTCCTACTAGAGGTGGATGCCCTCGGTTTCCCCTCGTGGCTAGCCATGAGCTGCACCGGGACCACCACCCGGCGTCACGAACCGGTCCAGGAGGCCTATTCGATGGCCGCATCGGTTGATGCCGTTGTTGCTGTGGGGGTCAACTGCACCGACCCGCGTGACGTCCATGAGCTCATCCGGCTGGCGACAGCTAGCTCGGGAAAGCCGGCTGTCGCCTACCCCAATAGCGGCGAGAGCTGGGATGGCATCGGCCGGAGGTGGGTAGGCGATCCGCAATTCTCCACATCCGAAGTGGCCGGGTGGATCGGCGCAGGTGCTCGCCTGATCGGCGGGTGTTGTCGGGTCGGTCCGCAGGAACTCCAGCGACTGGCCCGCACTATCCGGGTTCGGGCCGAGGTCGAGCCCGACTGTCGCGACGCGTCGTAAGATACGCCCCCAGCAAGACGACTCCCGTCCCGATCAGGGCCAACTGCACGACGTGCTCGCCCAGCGCCACGGCACCCACCAGGATGGCCCAGGGGGGAATCAGGTACGTGATCACGGAGGCTCGAGCGCCGCCCACTCGTCCGGCCAACGTCCCTGCCAGCACGAACGCGAGTCCTGTTCCAAAGGCTCCAAGAACCAGCATGGCCAGCCAGGCCCCCGCAGTCGGGGACGCGTCGCCAGCGCCCCAGGCCGCGGGAAGCGCGGTCAGGGCCAAGGCCACCATCTGAGCCCGCCAGAAGATCGGCAGCGAGCCGTAACGCTGTTGAAGCGGTACGGCGATGTTCAGCGCCACCCCGTAACAGGAGACTGCAATCACGACCAGAAACACACCCAGGGCACGGTCCGACCCGACGCTCACGTCGGGCCAACTGATCAACACGACCCCGACAAAGCCGATCGCAATCCCCGTCACCTGCATGGCCCCTGGGAGCCGTCGAAGCGCCAGCGAGGCCACGATGAGTGCGGTGATCGGAGTTGCCCCGTTGATCATGCCGGCCGTCGCAGACGAGATCCATTGCTCGGCCAGCGAGAACATGGACAGGGGCACGGCCATCCACAAGACGCCGAGCATCGCCACCCTGGGCCAGTCCGACCGGTTCACTCGGGCCCGGACCCCCGGGAACACGGACAAGGCGGCGAAGCCAAACAGGATGCGCAGGAAGGTGAGCACCGTCGGGGGAAAGGAGTCCAGCCCGATCGCAATGAGGGCGAACGAAGAGCCCCAGATGACGGCTGGACCGATCAGCAGACCCCAGTCGAGAGCCCCAAAGGCGCCGGTATTGGTTCCCTCCGCCGACATCCCGCGACTGGCCCCAGCGGTTGACGACACAAGCAGACCCTAGGGGCGGGCCCCGATCAGGGCTGGCTGTTTTCGGCCGGAGTAGCGTGCCGATATGTGCCGAAGTATCAAGACGTTGCGCCCGCCATTCACCGAAAACCCCTCTGCGGAGGACGTTCGGGCTGCAGCGGTCCAATACGTACGCAAGATCTCCGGGTTCCGTGAGCCAGCAGCGCACAACCGCGAGGCCTTCGCGGCGGCCGTGGACGCGGTGGCTGTGGCAACCGCAGATCTGCTCGAGTCCCTTGAGGTTCGTGGGCGGTCCCGCACCGTCAGCTGACCAGCACCAGGTCTCCGGCCTCGTCGGTGTGTGCATCGGCGGCACCGCGCCGGCGCTGGCGCCAGGTCGCCCATAGGCCTTGACCCAAGATCACCAAAGCCATCAGCCCTGCGGCGACGACGCCGTCCAACCACCAGTGATTGGCCGTAGCCACGACCACGAACACGGTCATCCCCGCGTGCCACCAGATCAGATATCTGATCGGCCCGGTCATGTAGCGCCAGGCACACCAAGCCAGGATCAACGCCCAAGCCACGTGCACCGAAGGCATGGCGGCCAGTTGGCTCCCGATCGAACTCCCGCCCCATGCGTAAACGGACTGCCCGTAGGTCTGGGCCGTGTCCACGAAGCCGAGCTCGGGGAACATGCGTGGCGGAGCGACCGGGATGAACTGGACGATGAGGCACAACAACGTCGTCACCGCGACCAATGTTCTCGCGCGCGGGTAGTGCTCCCGGTGGCGCCACCACATCCAGACGAGGAAAAGGGCCATCGACGTCAGGTGCAGGCTCATGTAGTAGACGTTGAGTAGCTGGACGACCGCCGCGTAGTCGAGTACCAGTGACTGCACCCAGACTTCGCTGGGCAGGTGCAGGGCCCGTTCCACCTGCCAGACCCCTAGGCCGTTGTCCATTCCCCCGTCGACCCTCAGTCGGACGTAGTGCCCGATGTAACGCCACAATCCCAGGAGTGCAAACACGATGGCGGCCTCGCGGGCACCCGTGGACACCAGACGCAGTCGGCCGGACGGGACTCGCGCGAAGGCCAACGCCACGGTCCCGAGCAGCACAGCCCAAGCGGCGGCCCCAGGCCAGGTCTGCTGACCGAGCAACTGCACGAAGGCAAGGGGGGTGCTCGGCACCCGGTCAGCCTACGGTCTGCTCAGGGTGTGCGCTCAGGAACCGGATTTACGCCGGAACTGTCGAGTCGTCTTGGTGTTGTTACTGGGACCGACGCCGGCCTGGCCGCCCGCGGATTCCGCACTGGCGTGCTGGGCATGCTTCTTCCGGTCGAGAGCTTCGCGGAACTTGCGGTGCGCCTCGTCCTCGGTCGGCTCCCCTGCATCGGGGTTCTTAGTCGGGGGCGTGTCACTCATGGGGCGATGGTCGCACAGCCAGCGCCGCGCGCCCGTGTGGTCCCCGTGATCGAGTCCGGCGTTAGGCTACGGCCACTCGTCTGCGAGCGCCTCTGGCCCGCAAGCCGGCTCCGACAAGGGGAGAGAGTTGACCGACCCAAAGGCACCGGCACGATCGGAACCCACCACGCAGTCCGGCGCCCAAGAGGGGTACGGGACAGGCGAGTCCCGGCGGGTCCACCAACACGGCATCAGCGCGGTCCTCAAACAACGGGTGCGCCGGGACCTGCGCAATTGGCGGCTGATGCTGGTCCGCATTTTTACGAGCGCCGTGTCCGTCGTTCTGACGGTCGAAATTGTTCCTGGGTTGTACTTCACCAACTACTACATCGGTCTATTCCTCATCGTGGGGATCGTCTTCGGCCTGCTCAACGCCCTGGTCAAGCCCCTCCTCCAGTTCTTCGGCCTCAGGTACATCGTTGTCAGTTACGGCCTGATCGTCGTCCTGATCAACGCCATTCTGCTGTGGATGCTCGGCCGAATCCTCCAGGATTTTGAAGCCAACTCGTTGCTGGCGGTCCTCATCGCCGCAGCACTCGTGGCTGCTATCCAACTGGCTCTGGACACCCTTCTCGGCGCCTCCGACCCCATTCTCGACCGACGGCCAGAGCACGACGAGAGGACGGAGCTATGAGTTCCGGCAGCCTGGACACAGTCAACGAGAACCTTCGCCTTCAGCAGGTCTATTCAACGATGGTCGGCTTCGGCGCCGAGGCCGTCATTGAGCGCACCCCCCTCGGCGGCTTCCGCCGCAAGATGCAGCGGTGGATCTACCAGGTCCCCGAGCCGATTCCCGCGCTGTCTGACGCGACGCGCACGCGGATCATGCTCGAGGGGCTGGGTCCCACGTACGTCAAGTTGGGCCAGATCATTTCCAGCCAAGCCAACACTCTCCCCGACGAGTGGAGGGTCGAGCTCGACCGGCTCCAGAACGAAGTGCCGCCTGTCAGTTACGAGGCGATTCGGGACGTCATCATCAGCGAACTCGGCGCCCCGCCCGAGGAGCTGTACGCCAGTTTCGACCACACCCCGCTCGCGGCAGCCTCCCTAGGACAGGTGCATAGGGCGACGCTTCATGACGGCAGGCAAGTCGCGGTCAAGGTGCAAAGGCCCAATCTCGATCGCCAGGTGCACGCCGATCTGGGGGTCGCGCGCCTGATGGGCCGCTACACCGAGCGACGGAGCCGTACGGCTCGTGAGATGGGTCTGGCCTCGATGCTCGACCAGTTCAGCAGCACGCTGATCGAAGAACTGGACTATTACGCCGAGGCCTACAACATGGAACGACTCGCGACCAACATGGCCGTGATCGACGGGGTTCACGTTCCAACCCTGGACCGCAGCTTGTCAGCGAAGCGCGTGCTCACCCAGGAGTTCATCACCGGGGTCAAGATCTCCGACGTCGATGCCATGGCGGCTGCGGGCCTCAACCTGGCAGCGATCGGCGAGTCCGCTCTCCGCGCGGCCATGAAAATGCTGCTGATCGATGGCTACTTCCACGCAGATCCCCATCCGGGCAACCTGATCGTCAACCTTGACACCGGAGTCGTGACCTTCCTGGACTGCGGGATGGTCGGCGAGCTCACGCTGCTTCAGCGCGCCCACCTGGTCATGTTCTTGTGGACGTTCGTCAAGGGCGATGTCGCCGCCATGGGAGATCAGCTCCTGGCGCTGAGCGTCCCCTTCCGGGACGTCGATGAGGGCGCCTACCGCAAGGACTTCGTTCGCAAGATGTCCCGCTATCCGCGCGGGAGCAAGCCCAACGTCAAGCTGGTCATGTCGACCTGCATGGATGTTCTGCGGGACAACGGCCTGCAGCTAGATCCACAACTGACCCTCGCCATGAAGGCCATGATGCAAGCCTCCGCGTTCTTCACGGTTCTCGCACCGCCGGATCGTCCGTTCACCACCGCTGCCATGGAAATCGTGCAAGAGCTCGTCCAAGAGACGGTTACCGACGATCTGATCGTCGACGCCGTTAAGAAGCAAGCCACCAAGATGGCCAGTGAGGCGATCCAGGAGGCGCCGGACTACCTCAAGGGCTTGCTGTCGTGGCGTGACCAGATCAAGAAGGGCAAGTTCACCCTCTATCTCGATACGACATCCCTGGAACAGCAGGTGACATCGCTTCGGTCGATCGCCTCGATGATCGTCGTGGCCGTCCTGGTCGGGTGCGGCATGATTGGGTCCGCTATCGCGGCGAATGCCATCAGCGCCGATTCCAATCCGACGCTGATCCGCATCGTCGAGGCGGGCTTCTTCACGTCGCTAGCCGTTGGCGTGGTGCTGGTGATCGTCTTCTTGGGCCGGTTGCTTCGAGAGAACAAGACCGAACGGCGTCGCTAGGCCGTCCCGTAGGGCCGCCTGCGGCCGAGTTCCGCGTCCTCGATCCTGCCGGTTGGAGTCAGGCGCTGTAGACGAGTTCTCCATCGATGTAGGTCGACGTGACCTTCGTCTCGGCGATGGCTTCGGGAGGGCCATCGAAGGGATCCCGGTCAAGTACGGCCAGATCCGCCAACCGCCCCACCTGGATTCGACCGGTCGCCTCCTCGTGGTGGTTCACGTAGGCGCTTCCTGCCGTGTACGCGGTGAGCGCCTCGGCGAGCGAGATCCCATTGTGGGCATTGAGAGGCTCCGCCTCCACCCCAACGGCCCCGGGGCCGACCCGGTTGACCGCGACGTGGATGCCCTCCAGCGGATTCGGGCTCGACACCGACCAGTCACTCCCGGCCGCGACGCGCGCGCCGGCCCGCAGGAGATCCCCGAAGGGGTATTGCCAGGAGCTGCGTCGTTCGCCCAGGAACGGGATGGTCAGCTCGTCCATCTGCGGCTCGTGCGCCGCCCAGAGCGGCTGAATGTTGGCCACCGCGTCCAGGTCTGCGAAACGTGGGATGTCGTCCGGATGGACGACCTGGAGGTGGGCCAGGTGATGCCGCCCGTCCGTACGGCCATTGGCCGACAGAGCGGCCTCGACCGCGTCCAGGGCCTCGCGGACCGCCCGATCGCCGAGCGCATGGAAATGCACCTGGAACCCGAGGGCGTCCAGCTGCGTGACGTGGGTCTTCAACGCCTCCGGGTCCACGAAACTGAGGCCCGCGTTGCCTGTCGCGCAGCCGCATTTGTCGAGGTAGGGCTCCAGCATGCCGGCGGTGAAATTCTCGGCGACGCCGTCTTGCATGATCTTCACGGTGCCCGCGCGGAACCTGCCGACTTGGCTGATCGCCCGGCGCTCCTCGATCTCGGGGATCTGCTCGGCGCCCCGCTCACGGTCCCACCACAGGGCACCGACGACGCGGGCCCGTAAGAGGCCGTCCGCCGCGGTACTCAGATAGGCCGGCAGGATGTCCTTGATCCCGAACAACTCGCCGACCCAGGCGTCCTGCCAGGCTGTAATGCCCAGCGACAGGAGCATCTCCTGTGCAGTCAGCAGACCCTTCACCTGATCAGCGAGCGTGACGTCGGGCAACAGCCGGCCGACCAGCAACCCGGCCCCTTCGTGCAACGTGCCAGTCGGAGTTCCATCCCCGCGGCGTTCGATGCGGCCGTCGGCAGGGTCAGGTGTGGTGGCATCTATCCCGGCCAGCTCGAGCGCCTTCGAATTGACCCAGGTGCCATGGCCGTCCTTGTTCGTCAGGAACACGGGACGATCCGGCACCACTGTGTCCAACGCCTCTCGGGTCGGCGTACCGCCCTCGTAGTGCTCCATCCACCACCCGCCGCCGACGATCCACTCTTCATCTGGGTGCCCCGCCGCGTAGGCAGCGACGATGGCCAACGCGTCCTGCGCTGAGGTGGAGTAGTGGAGGTCGCAGCGAAGCATGTCGATACCGCCCATGACGGGGTGCACATGAGCGTCCTGAAACCCCGGGATGAGCAGGCCGCCAGCGAGGTCCACGACGTCGGTCGACGTGCTCACCAGGGAACGCAGCTCGTCGTCTGGGGCGACGGCGACGATCCGGCCACCACGGACGGCGACGCCCATGGTCTGCGGTTCGGTGGCCGGCGCGGTGAAGATGCGTCCGCCCACAAACAGCGTGTCGGCTGTCTCAGTCATGGGTGCTCCTGTGCCTTCGGCCGTTGGGGTTCTTGGACCCTAGACGACGATGGAGCACTTCATCAGGCATCCCGCGTTCCGGAGACTCGTTGGGCTGCATGAGTCACAATCCTTGACCGTGGCGCCGAACTGGTCCGCACCGCAACTGGCCACCTTTCGATGATGGACGGGGAGACCGCACATGCAGGTTCGCCCGACCCGACTGAACACCGCGGTGGCCAGTTCGTTCATGGTCGGCTCGGCCTGCTTCATCGTTGGCTCCGTCCAGGCGTACGCCGATCAGGTTGGACCGACCGCCGACGCGGTGACCTACTTCATCGGATCGATCTTCTTCACGCTGGCCTCCTTCGGGCAACTGGCCCAGGCGGACTCCCCGGGGATGCAGCCGCACCCGGATACCGATGGGCATGCCCTGCGGCTGGTGAAATGGACCGGCTTCCTCCCCCACAGGCACGCCTCGTGTGAGGTGACCAAGGCTGCACGGCGCGGCTTTCTCGCCGCCGCCACTCAGTTCCCTGGCACGTTGTTCTTCAACGTGAGCACCTTCTTCGGCGTCCTTGCCGTCGTCCAGAACAACGACGTGCAAAACCAGGTGTGGCGCCCCGACCTGGTGGGCTGCGTGCTGTTTCTCGTCGCCAGCGGGTTTGCGTTGGCTTCACTCGGGCCGCTGTGGAGGTCGTTTGCGCCGCGCTCCCTGCCCTGGCGAATCGGCTGGCTGAACATGCTCGGTTCGGTCGCGTTCATGGTTTCTGCAATCGGCGCCTACGTGAGCCCAAGCACAGGCACCTATCTCAATCTGGGGTGGGCTGTGGCCGGGACGATCGTTGGTGGAGTCTGCTTCCTTCTAGGGGCGCGGCTGATGATCCCCGAGTTCAAGCAGATGTCGGCGCCCGTCTAGTACCCATCGACTCGACCGACGGGGCGCACCTCGGTCATCTGGCCGCGAACCAGGGATCGCTGTGATCAATGCAGTTCGGCGCTTCGAACTCCGCTAGATCATCCCCTCGATCCGATCGGGGGGTCGCAGATGTCCCTGCACGATCTGCACGACCGCGCATCGTCCGAACCACCGTCGGCGAGCACCTGCCCCTTCGGGTAGTCAGGGTCTTCGGCGCCTCAAGGGCCGAGGTCGTGCGCATCAATCCCACGGATGTTCGCTTTGTCTTGATAGCCTCCAAAGATGATGGCTACCAGCCAGTCGTCGTTGTTTGACGAAGTCGGCGCAGCCACGTTGGGCGACCTTCGCTCCGCTCATCGCACCCCGCTGGATTCGACTGCGTGGATCGACCATCTCCCGAACTGGTTGGCGGGATCTCAGTCGGTCTTCGACACGGTTCGGGCCGCAGGCGCCTGGCGCGCCGAACGTCGCTCGATGTACGACCGAGTCGTCGACGTCCCGCGGCTCATCTGCTGGTACGGCCCCGACGAAACGCCACCGCACCCGCTGCTGGCTACCGCTCGCTCGGCGCTGACTGCGCACTATCGCAACGACCTTCCGGAGGGCTTTTCCTCGATCGCCGGGTGTCTGTACCGGGATGGCCGGGACTCGGTGGCTTGGCACGGCGACACGATCGGGCGGGGCCGTACAGAGGACACACTGGTGGCGATCATCAGCCTCGGCGCACCCCGTGCACTGCTGTTGCGGCCCCTCGGCGGCGGCCGCTCCCTGCGCTTCATGCTGGGCCACGGCGACCTGCTCGTGATGGGCGGATCCTGCCAGCGGACCTGGCAGCACGCGATTGCGAAGACCCGACGACCCGTGGGTCCGCGGGTCTCGATCCAACTCCGCCCGCCCGGTGTCGCTTGACCTCCCACCCGGACCTCAACTCCGACCCCGACCCCGACCGCGAATGCCGACAAGAGGGCGCATTTGCGACGAGCTTCGGTCCCTTTCCTGGCTTTCGGCGCCAGGGGCGGGGCGCTGCCCTGGGAGGCGCGACAGCGCCGGGGGCGCGTCGGTGGCTGAGCGCACGCCCTCGGTGACGTAGCATTATCGGTGCGGGCCGCATCAGTTCTGCCTCGGCTCGCCCTTCGTTTTCATGAGGTGACGACCACCACGCGCCGCGGCCCCACGGGTCTGCGCCGGGCAGGACGACCCTTTTCTATCCATGGAGTTCCCCATTTCCAGCCCCACCTTTGTTGAGCTCGGCGTGCCCCAGGCACTCACCGACGTCCTGAACGTTCAAGGCGTCACCACCGCCTTCCCCATCCAAAGCGCGACCCTGCCGGATTCGTTGGCCGGTCGCGACGTCCTCGGCCGTGGCCGCACCGGCTCCGGCAAGACCTACGCCTTCGTTCTTCCTATGCTCGCCCGGCTCGCCGCACACCCACAGGCCCATAGGCCCGGTCGCCCCCGGGCGCTGATCCTGGCTCCGACCCGCGAGCTTGCTACCCAAATCCACACGTCGATGGCGCCGTTGGCCAAAGCCGTCGGCATGAAGACGATGACCATCTTCGGCGGGGTCGGCGCCAACCCCCAGATCTCGGGCCTCCGCTCCGGCGTCGACGTCGTGGTGGCTTGCCCCGGCCGCCTGGAGGATCACCTGCGTTCGGGGCACGTCCGCCTGGATTCGATCGAGATCACGGTCCTCGATGAGGCGGACCACATGGCCGACCTAGGATTCCTCCCCGTCGTCCGACGCCTACTGGACCAGACGCCGCGCGAGGGCCAGCGCATGCTGTTCTCCGCGACGCTTGACGGCGGGATTGATGTCCTCGTCAAGCGATTCCTGACCAACCCGGTCACGCACAGCGTCGACTCGGCCCAGTCGCCGGTGTCCGCCATGGACCACCACGTGCTGCATGTGACCAAGGAGGACCGGCTCCCGGTCTTGTTCGACTTGACCGCTGCCCCTGGACGCACGCTGGTCTTCACGCGGACCAAACGCGGAGCCAAGACGCTGACCCGTCAGCTGATCGCCGCGGGGGTGCCCGCAGTGGAACTGCACGGCAATCTGGCCCAGAACGCCCGCACCCGTAACCTTCAGGCGTTTTCCGACGGCAGCGCCAAGACGCTGGTCGCCACCGATATCGCCGCACGAGGCATCCACGTCGACGACATCCGATTGGTCATCCACGCCGACCCGCCCTTGGAACACAAGGCCTACCTGCACCGTTCCGGACGTACGGCTCGAGCCGGCGCCGACGGCACCGTGGTGACCCTCATGACCGACGCCCAGGTGTCCGACGTCCGGATCCTCACCCGCAAGGCTGGCATCTCCCCCACGACCACGCGCCTACGCGTCGGCGACGACCTGCTGACCTCACTTGCTCCCGGCGAGCGGACGTTCGTGGACCCACCTCCTGCTCCCCCGGTTGCGCCGGTGGCGGCTGGCCGCTCGGGGTCAGGACGGCGACGCGCACCCCAGGCGAATGGGGGTGCCAGCAGTCGCACCGGCGCAGGACGAAACAGCCCCGGTAAGCCCCAGCACGGCGCCCGGCCCTCCTCGGCCGGCCGAAAGCCCAACCCGACCGCGACAACGCCCGCCCGTCAGGGCGGGGCAGCTGCATTCTCCGCGGGCTCCTCCGGTCGGAGCCGACGAGGGGGACGCTAGGAATGGATGAGGGGCGCGCGCGACGGGTCGTCGACCAACTGCGAGCCCATGGGGTCGACGCCCGGATGGAGAAGGCGGGCGTCTACGCCTTCGGGGTCCGAGTCAACCTGCCGGGTGGTCGCGAGGCCATCTGGGACAGCGACGGAGCCGCCGGCCTCGAGGCCCAGGTGATGTTGGACGGGATGCTCGTGGGCTACGTACCCGTCATTCCCGGCTCGGAGGACTACGACGAGGCGCAGATCGTGGCGGCCATCGCTGGCACCGACTACGACGCACCGGTGGGTCCATCGCCCGCCCGTGGGTCGGTGTCCACTCCGCCGCCGCCAACTCCTCTGCCCCCGAACAAGGACGCCCTACCGCCGGATGGAGGCGTCTTCCGACGCTTCCTCGGCGGTTTCCGCGAGGACTAGGCCAGTACTGGGATCCACGCTGGGATCTACGTTGTGATCAAGGGCTAGCGGCCGCTCGAGCCCTGACCCTGGTCGTGATCGTGGTGCTGGGAGTTCTTCTGTTGGCGCTTCTCCTCGCGGGAACCAGTCACCGACCAGTAGATGATGGCGCCGATGGCGACGACGCCGAAGACCAGAAACGCGACGCCGGCAGGGTTCAGGGAATACGCCAGGAGATCCATGGGCTGAGGGTAGGGCACGGCGCCCGTACCCTGAGCACGTGATCGGCTCCCTGGTAACCAGCCCCGCGATGCACCGCCACGACCTGCTCGCTCCGGCCGTGGCGACAGCCCTTGAGCTCCTTGATCGGCGTGACGAAGTCTTCGTGGCGGAGATCGATCCGGGGCTCGCCGACACCGCGGCATTCTGCGAGGCGTACGGCGTAGGGCTCGAGGTCTCCGCCAACTGCGTGATCGTTGCCGGACGACGCGGGGATGCGACGCGGATGGCCGCGGCCGTGGCCCTGGCCACGACGCGCATCGATGTCAATAGCACCGTTCGTCGCAGGTTGGATGCCCGGCGCGCCTCCTTCGCCCCGATGGATGATGCCGTAACTGAGACCGGGATGGAGTACGGCGGCATCACCCCCTTGGGGTTGCCCGCCGGGTGGCCGATCCTGGTCGATCGGGCTGTCACCGAGACGCCGCACGTCGTAGTGGGGTCAGGGATTCGAGGTTCGAAACTCGTCCTTCCGGGCTCGCTGCTCGTCGAGCTCCCTTCAGCCGAACTGCTGTCAGGCCTCGCGTCCGCCAGTTGACCGGCAGCCCCGTCGGTGTCCGCCGGCTACTTGCGACGCATCGACTTCACCGCCACCGCAATCACCACGAAGATGACGACCACGCCCATGGCGAACAAGCCAGGGATGTACGAGACGCCTAGCGTCGACGAAGTGACCATCAGGCAACCCTAGGCGCGACCCCTACCGAGCCAGCAACCGTGTGGTCTAGAACAGTCCAACGATCGTGCCGTTCTCATCGACGTCGATGCGCTCGGCCGCAGGATGGGCGCCCAGCCCAGGCATGGTCCGCATGTCTCCGCTGATGGCGTAGACGTAGCCGGCTCCCACAGCGGCACGAACCTCCCGTACGGGCATCCGCCACCCAGTCGGTGCGCCCTTGAGCGTCGGGTCAGACGACAGCGACAGGTGCGTCTTCGCTATCACGACAGGGAACTCGCCGTAGCCCAGTTCCTCGAACTGACGCAGGGATGCCGCGGCCGCGGGTGAAAAGTCGACGCCGTCCGCGCCGTACACCTGGGTCGCCACCCGCGTGATCTTGTCTGCGAGAGGAAGGTCGAGCTCGTACAGATACCGGAACTCATGCTCCTCTTCGCAGGCGTCTACGACCATGCGAGCCAAGTCCTTGGCCCCAGCCCCACCCTCGACGACGTGCCAAGAAACCTCGGCCCGCACTCCCATATCTGCAGCGACCTGGGCGATGGCGGCGTGCTCGGACGGGTGGTCGGTGGGGAACGCGTTGATGGCGACGACAGGTGACACCCCGAACTGGCGAACGATCTCGATGTGCTTGCGCAAGTTGACCGCGCCCGCGAGAACGTCCGCCACGTTTTCCTCCAACATCTCCGGCGGAAGTGGCTTGCCGGCGACGACCGTGTAGCGGCCGGAGTGCGCTTTCAGGGCCCGGACGGTGACCACCAGAAGAGCAGCGTGTGGTCGCAGACCAGACACCCGGCACTTGACGTTGAAGAAGCGCTCCGCCCCCATGTCAGCTCCGAAGCCAGCCTCGGTGATCAAGTAGTCGCCCAGGTGGATGCCGAGCAGGTCGGCGACGACCGATGAGTTCCCGGTCGCGATGTTCCCGAACGGCCCCGCATGGACGAGAACGGGCGTGTTCTCCAGCGTCTGCATGAGGTTCGGCTTGATCGCCTCGCGCAAAATGACCGCCATGGCCCCGGCAGCCTTCAGCTGCTCCGCCGTCACGGGCTCCCCGCCGAAGGTGTAGCCGACCACGATGCGGCCCAGCCGCTGGCGCAGGTCGGCCAGCGACGTGGACAGGCTGAGGATGACCATGACCTCGCTGGCCGCCGTGATGTCGTAGCCGGTCTCTCTGGGGACGCCGTCCACCCGCGCACCAAGCCCCACCACGATGTTGCGAAGCGCACGATCGTTGACGTCGATCACCCGCCGCCAGGCGATGTTGCGCGGGTCTAGATCGAGAGCATTCCCGTGGTGGAGGTGGTTGTCGACCATCGCCGCGAGGAGGTCATGTGCCGCGGTCACTGCGTGAAAGTCCCCGGTGAGATGCAGGTTGAGCGACTCCATGGGGACGACCTGGCTGTACCCACCTCCGGCCGCACCGCCCTTGATGCCGAAGGTGGGGCCCATGGACGGCTGGCGCAGCGCAAGCGTCGGTTTGTGACCGAGCGCCGCCAGCCCTTGGGCGAGTCCGACCGACGTCGTGGTCTTCCCCTCACCCAAAGGCGTCGGTGTCACCGCGGTCACCACGACGTACTTGGCGGTGGCGCGTGAGCTCAGCGCCTCAGTCGCCCCCGCAGTCACCTTGGCGACCCAGCGGCCGTACGGCTCGAGGAACTCCTCGTCGATACCCGCGGCGGCCGCCACGTCAGCAATAGGCATCAGCTGCGCCTGGCGCGCGATATCGAGGTCGGACGGAATCGGAGTGATTTCAGCAGTCACGGGTCCACAGCATGGCCGCGCAGACCCCGGCGTGGGGTCGTTTTCGACAAGGCCGGATAACCTGGCCCCGTAAGCGAGTAACAGGGAGTGACCCCCATGGGTACCGCGCGACGGTCCTCGAAGGCCTTTGATCTGGTCGTCTTGTCGAATCGGCTGCCCGTGGACGCTGTCCACGGGCCCAACGGAGACCTGGAGTGGTGTCTGAGCCCCGGTGGGCTGGTCACGGCTCTTGAGCCGGTCATGCGCAAGAAGGAAGCCGTCTGGGTCGGCTGGTCCGGGGCGGCGGGGGAAGCGCCACCGTTGTTCAAGCACGACGGGATGAGCCTGGTCGGCGTTCCGCTGTCCGACGCGGAGATCGTTGGACACTACGAAGGCTTCTCCAACGGGACGCTCTGGCCGCTCTACCACGACGTCATCGCACCGCCGGAGTTCCACCGGGAGTGGTGGGACTCCTTCACCCGGGTGAACCAGCGGTTCGCCGATATGGCCGCCGAATTGGCTGCGCCCGAAGCCACCGTCTGGGTCCACGACTATCAGCTCCAGTTGGTTCCGCGGATGCTGCGCGAGCTGCGTCCGGACCTTCGGATCGGGTTCTTCAACCACATCCCCTTCCCGGGGTATGAAATCTTCGCCCAGCTCCCGTGGAGACGGCAGATCATCGAGGGCCTCCTGGGAGCCGACCTGGTCGGGTTCCAGCGTCGATCCGATGCCACCAACTTCCTCAGGGCGTGCCGACGAGCCGCCGTACTGCCGACCCGGGGCTCGACGGTGCGCAGCGGGGACGGGCGGATGGTGCGGGCTACGGCCTTCCCCATCTCTATCGACGGTGTGGGCTTCGAGGAGCTCGCGCGACGCGAGGACGTGCAGCTGCGCGCTAAGGAGATCCGGGCTGCCCTTGGCGACCCAGATGTTCTCCTGCTGGGCGTTGACCGGCTCGACTACACGAAGGGGATCCTGCACCGACTCAAGGCGTACGGAGAACTCCTGGCCGACGGACACCTCCTTCCCCCTCAGGCCACGTTGGTCCAGGTCGCCAGCCCTAGTCGAGATCGCGTGACCCAGTACCAAGTCCTGCGCGAAGAGGTCGAGACGATGGTGGGCCGCATCAATGGTGCCCACGGATCGGTGGGCACGCCGCCGATCCACTATTTGCACCAGTCACATCCTCGAGAAGAGATGGCCGCGTTGTTCGTCGCCGCCGACGTCATGCTGGTCACGGCGCTGCGGGACGGAATGAATCTGGTCGCCAAGGAGTACGTCGCTTGCCGGACCCATGAGGACGGCGCCTTGGTGTTGAGTGAATTCACGGGGGCGGCCGACGAGTTGAGCAGCGCATTGTTGGTCAATCCGCACGACATCGAGGGGCTCAAGGCGACCATCCTCGAAGCCACGAGATTGACCCCAGCGGAGTCGCGCCGCCGGATGCGCTCCTTGCGTCGACAGTTGAAGATGCACGACGTGCATCACTGGGCCGAGGCCTTCCTCTTGGCGCTCAACTCCACGGTGGTGCAGCAGGAGCGCGCCCACTTCGCCACCGGATTAGTGCCGCCCGCCTCAGCCGACGCTCACTCCAACCGGAAGTCCTCTAACGGCCGCCAGGTCAGTCCCCCCGGACCATGCACTGACGCAATCTGGCCCCCATCGACGAAGACGTACTCGATGGGCTCGCCCACAGCGCCATAGCCGGGACCGCCCACTACGCGCAGGGTTGCGTCGTCTACGACCTCGACATCGACCAGCGTGGCCGTGGGATCGACGGCAGTGGGGTCCAGGATGCAGAGCCGCTCTCCCAAGAGCGCCACATCGCGCACGCCCCACAACCCTGCAAACCGACCACAGAAACGACGAATGCCGTCTTCCGGTCTCGATCCGGCTTCAGTTCCGGACCGGCGGGCAGCGAGATCAATCAACTTGATCAACGACAAACTGAGTTCTTCGGCCGGCCCATCGATGGCATTGGTGAGGACCGAGACCGCGAGTCGCGCGTCCGGGTCAAACACGGTGCGCGTGATCTGCCCCGGGAAGCCACCGCCGTGGCCCACGAGGCGTCGGCCGGACGACTTCACGATGCTGAAACCGAGGCCGTATGAACTGTCAGTCGCCCCCTCGATCGGCCACCACTCGTGTTGCATGAGCCGTTTCGAGTGGTCGCTCACGAGGCGGTCGTCGCCCATGAAATGGGCGGAGGCATACGTACACAGGTCTTCAGCCGTGGAGAAGAAGCCGGTGGCTGCGGCCATCCCTTCGGTTCCGGCCGGGCGCACAGGCACCCGGTCGTCGGCGTACGCCAAGGATGAGTACCCAGTCACGAAGGCGCTCGCCCGCAGTGGATCCAACTCGGGCCCCGTGTGGCGAAGCCCCAGTCGATCGACGATCTCTGCGCCCACCTGGGCGGCATAGGGGCGCCCCGAGACGCTCTGGATGACCTGACCCAACAACGAGTACGCGATATTCGAGTACTTAAAGGAAAGGTTGGGGGGCTGGATGTCCGAGCCCGACATGGCGATCGCCCGGATCTGGTCATCGTCGGGGAAGGGCGCCTGCAACTGCCAGTAGTCGGCTTGGGCGCCGTCTCGAATCAGGCCACCGGAATGACTCAGCAGCTCGCGGATGGTCACCATGGCCACCGGGCTCGCCTGCTCCACCAGGTCCGGGACCCAGCGTCCCACCGGGTCATCGAGCCGCAGTCGTCCAGCCTCGACCAGTTGCATGATCGCGGTGGCCGTAAAGGTCTTCGAGTGCGAGGCGACTCGGAACAGGTGATCGGTCGTCAGCGCCCGTTGGTGTTCAACGTCTGCAACACCGTAGGCCTTGGAGAGAACGATCTCCCGATCGAAGAGCACCGCAGCCTGGACCCCGGGCACCCGTGAGTAGCGCTGGCGAAAGGCCAGAAATCGGTCGAGGTAGGTGGCGGCGCCGCGTACGGCGGACCGCGTCAGCGGGGGCAACGCCCCCCGAGAGGACCCCATGGAGCCGACGGTATCGACAGAATCGGTGTATGGCCGACGTTCCAGAACACCTGGGCCCGCTAGATCAGCTAGCCGACCAGCTCTACGCGCAGGACCCCACGGCGTTCGTGGCCAGCCGCGAGGCGCTGGTAAAGGAACTCAAGGCCGCAAACAGAGAGGCCGACGCGGCCACACTCAAGGCCATGCGCAAGCCTTCCCTTGCAGCCTGGGCGCTAAACATCTTGGTGCGCGAGGAGCGGGTCCAAGTTGATGCACTCCTGGCTGTCGGTGATGAGCTCCGTCACGCGCAACGCACCCTGTCAGCCAACGACCTACGGGCCTTGACCACGCAGCGACATCGCGTCGTCCGAACCGTGGCCCTACGTGCCGGCACCTTGGCTGCGGACTTCGGTCACCCCTTGTCGGCTAGCGCACTCGACCAGGTCACCCAGAGCCTGGATGCGGCCATGACTGACTCCGGCTGCGCTTCGGCTCTCGTGGAGGGCCACCTGACCACCGAATTGAGCTACGCAGGCCTTGGCGAAACCGGATCGCAGAGTCCAAGTCTCACCGTGGTCGGCGCCAAGGAGTCCACTGAAGGTACGAAGAGCCGCTCTGCTCGACGGAGCCAGATCGCAGCGGCCAAGCGGGACGTGATCGAAACCTCCAGAGAGCGTGCGGAGTCCGCCGAGCGCCGCGATCGCGCGAAGAACGAGGCCGCCGCCGCCAACCTACGGGCGGCCGCCGCTGAGGAGACCCTGGCCGCAGTGCAGGCCGAGTGGGAAGCAGCGAAGGCGGCT
The DNA here is from genome assembly GCA_963851405.1 of uncultured Actinomycetota bacterium. Classification (GTDB taxonomy): domain Bacteria; phylum Actinomycetota; class Actinomycetes; order DATJPE01; family DATJPE01; genus JANPBY01. Next base: position 165,358 of record CAWKPB010000001.1, read on the forward strand.
GAGATGGCCGCAGAGCGAGCCTTGGTTCTCGCCGACAAGACTTACGATCGTGCCGTGGACCGCGCGGCCGTGGCGGAGGAGACGCTGGCCCGGCTCACGGCCGACCGCTGAGTTTCCGGGGCGCCCAGACCTCAGGAAGTGGGGCTATTCAAGCCCGGACCCGGCTCCTTCGGGTCGGACCGGAAATCAACTGAGGACCAGCGCCACAGTGAACCCGTCATAGCCCTTGTGTCCCACCGTCTGGATGGTGGTGGCGTCCAGGCGCGGCTCCCCCGCGAGGAAATCGTTGAGCCGACGTACGCCGATGACGGCCGGATCGGTTGATCCGGCGTCCACGACGGCTCCTCCTCGCACCACGTTGTCCACGATGATCAGCGTTCCCGGCCGCGACATCGCCAGAGCCGCGCGCGCATAATCGGCATTGCTGGGCTTGTCGGCGTCGATGAAGACCAGGTCGTACGGATCCTGTTCCGCAGCTGCGAGACGCTCGAGCGTCTCCAGGCCCGCACCGACGTGCACCTCAACGCGATCGGAGAGTCCCGCGGCAGCCACGTTCTCCCGTGCGGTCTCAGCATGGACGGGGTCAATTTCCAAAGTATCCAAGTGCCCCTCCTCGGGCAGGGCGCGGGCCATCCAAATCGTGCTGTAGCCCCCGAGGGTTCCCACCTCGAGGATCCGCCGCGCACGTACGGCCCGCGCGAGCACGTACAGCTGCTTGCCCTGAGTCGCAGAGACGGCGATCGACGGCAGCCCGGCCTCGTGAGACCTGCGCAGTGCGTCGTCCAGGATCGGATCGAAGGGCAACAAGGACTCGACGACATAGTCGTCCACCGCGTCCCATACGTCTTGGTGCATCAGGCCAACCTCCTTCGGCCACGCTAGCGGACGTCGCGCGCCCGCCAACCCGCAAAACCAGCCGCCACAAGGAGTGCGCAAACCCCGAACAGCACCAACACGGTCGTGCCGTCGATCGGACCTCCTGGGACCGGGCTATGGGCGAAGGGCGAAAGATTCAGCAGCCACGTCGGGAGACCAATGAGGCGACCTACCTGACCGAGCACGGCGAAGACGGCCAAGGCCACCCAGCCAAGGGATGAAAACCTGGGAACCAAACCGAAGCCCAGGACCACCAAACACGGAAGCACCAGGGCGGCCGGGACTGCAGCGACTGACAACGTAAGGAGGCGCCCCAGCCGATCGGTATCCGTCGTTGCTACGGCCAGGCCGAGGCCCATCGCCGCGGCGGAAGCAAGGACCATCAGGGCCGTCCCTACCAAGGCGATCGACACATGGGACCAGGCGAGCCGAGCGCGAGGCAACGGCGACGCGAGCAACAGTTCCGCCCGCCCAGAGTGCTCTTCGGCAAACAGTCGATCAGCAGCCGAAATCCCAAATGCAGCCGCACCCAAGGCAGTCATGCCCAGCGCAGCCGCCAGATACCCGTCCACGAGCACGTCCGTGCCGCCGATCTGTCGAATCAGCTGTGCCACTTGGGGACTGTCCAGCAGCCCGTTGATTGACTCAGCGATAAGTCCGAGGAGCACCCCCAAGAGGACGAGCGCCAAGAGCCAGACGCCGGCCGCCACCCGTTGGAGTCGCCACGCCAGCGCGAATGACCCAGCGAGGGGCCACCGGCCCTCGCGCGGCGCCCGCTCGCGAAGCATCCCGGCGCCGTACTCGCGGCGGCCCTGCAGCACGAATGCGAGCCAGATCAAGACGGCGCTGAGCGCGGCGAGTAGAACCGCGGGCCAGAGTCGATCTCCCGCGAAGGGCCGCATCTGCTGACCCCACCCCAGGGGGGACAACCACATCGCGGTCGAGGGGGGATTGGTCCGATCGCCGAGCACTCGAAGCATGTAGGCCAGCAAGACCACGCAGGCCACGCCGCCGGTCGCAGCACGTGCACCGCTACTCACCTGTGCGGCGACGGAGCCGAGCCCCGCACCGAGGACTCCGACACTCGCCCACATGGCCCCGAACACCACAGCTCCACGCAGAGGTAGCCCGCCGAGACTGAGGGCCAGCGCGGAAGCCGCGCCCAGCGCCAGACTGGCGAGGATCGCCGTGGCGACAGCCGCCATGAGCGGGGACGCTCGGTTGACCGCGGTCGCGCCAATCAGCTCCAACCGACCGGCCTCTTCGTCCGCACGGGTGTGTCGCACGACCAGCCATCCCATGAAGACCACGATCACCGCGGCCCAAAAGACGATGAGTTTGGACAAAGCGATCGCGCCCACCGAGCTGGCGTCGTAGATCCGCCCATAGAGAGCGATCAGCACGAACGTGGAGTTGAAGGTGTCCGCAACCCCAGCGATAGAGGCGTCGTCGGGGTACAGCGCGCGTGTCGCCCTGGCCGAGAACCCCGCGATCCCCGCGGCAGCCACAATGCAGGCGGCCAGCAGCAAACGATCGCGACGCAACGCCAGCGCCACGAGCCGTCCTAGGCCGGCGAACCTGGCAACACCCAGGGATTTCACTTCGGCTGTCGTCAAGACGCTCATGAACTGCCGTAGTGACGAAGGAACATCTCCTCCAAAGTCGGAGGGCTTGCCTCCAGCGTGGCGACCTCAGCGGCCCCCAGCACCTTCATGACCTCCGGCAGTGAAGACTCCTCGACCCGGAAGCTCATTCGGCGCCCGGTGGCGGAGATGGCAGTGACGCCGGCGATGCTTCGCAGTGGCGAGTCGTCGTTCAGCAGCGGAGCGCCTTGGGCGAGTTCGATAATCACCGATGTCCCGAGCAGGTGCCGAAGGTCCGCGAGGGAGCCGGCCTCGACCAGTCGTCCTTCGCTGATGATGCTCACGGAGTCGGAGAGGGCTTCGGCCTCGCTCAGGATGTGGCTGCTCAACAACACGGTTCGTCCCTGACCGCGTAGCTCGTTCACTACGTCCCTGAACTCCGCCTCCATCAGGGGGTCCAAACCCGAGGTCGGCTCGTCCAGCAGATAGAGCTCCGCATCACACGCCAGTGCGGCGACGAGGACCACCTTCTGCCGGTTGCCCTTCGAATACGCCTTGGTTCGTTTCGAGGGATCCAGCCGGAAGCGCTCAGTGAGGTCGCCCAGCCGCGACAGGTCCTGGGAGCCGTGCAACTGGCCTAGCAGCCTCATGACTTCCCCACCCGTCAAGGCGGGCCACAGCGTCACGTCGCCGGGAACGTAGGCCAACCGTCGGTGCAGCCGGGACGCGTCTCTCCAGGGGTCCAATCCCAGCACGCGGACTGCTCCCTCATCGGCGCGCAGCAGCCCGAGCAGGATGCGAAGCAAGGTGGTCTTGCCGGCGCCGTTGGGACCGAGGAATCCGTGCACCTCTCCCGCCAAGACCTCCAGGTCCAGGGAGTCCAGAGCCCGCGTCGTACCAAACGTCTTGGTCAGGCCCCGAACTTCGACGACCGAAGGCATAGCCACAGTCTAGAAAGGCGGGCCGTTCGAGACGTCAAGGCTCACGCGGGAGGTCCCACCGGAACCAGATTGACCCCACTCATTTGGGCGTCGATGATCACACGTAGATGGGGCGTCGTCGGCTGGTCAGGCGCCTCGTCGCTTGCGAGCGCCGTCGGCTCGAACTTCGTATTGGCCGTGCCTTCGAAGGCGCCATCGACGTTGACGCCGTTGGCGTGACCCCTCGACTCGGTGGTCACCCGCCACCGAGCCGGCGCTTCGATGTTGACCCCACCCATGAGGCCCCGCACCTCGATGGTCGCGCCATCGGGGTGGAGGGTGGCTTCAGTCAGATCGAGGTTGACTCCGCCCATGCCAAGGTCGAACCTGGCGTGCCGAAGCGACTGGGACGTGAGGTCCAGATTGACCCCATTGAGCACCGCGATACGACGCAACTCCGCATCGTCAGCGCTGCCCTCGTCGAATCGGCGGGACAAGTACTTCCCGGCGACCACAGCGGCTACTTGTACGGCGATCACGGCGGCGGCGACGCGGAGAACGCGTCCGGACGGGCGGCTCGGCTTGAGGTTCATGCCTCCAGGCTATGAGCCCGCAGGTCGTACGGCCAGACCCGCCTCCCCGCCGAAAGCGGCGAAGCGGTCGCTTTACGCGGCGCTTGCGGTCCACTTCCCGGCACTCGGCGAGGGGAGGGCAAACCCTGGCGCTGGTCCATCAGACGACAGGCTCGCTGAATCGGCCCGCCGAAAGGGCCGCCACATCGCGATCCACCTTCGCTCCTTCGGCCAGGTCAGCCAACACCTCACCCATCAACGCGGAGAACTTGAACCCCTGCCCCGAGTCTCCGTACGCCACGACCACGCGACCGTCCTGGACTCGGTCGACCACGAACCAACCATCCGGGCTGTCGGTCCAGGTGCAAACCTGGCTGGACACCGCCCGAGCGTTCAGTCCGGGCAGGGTCTGGGCCACGATGCGCTCGATATCGGAGGTCGTGGCCGCGCTGGGCGTGCGGTCGTTGTCGCCCTCCGAGAGCACCCGAAGCGGTCGATCGTTACCCAGTTTGTAGCCGAGGCCGGGCGCGGGCATCGCGTAGACGCCGATGCCGGTGCCCTCGCTGTCGACCAGGCACGGCCAAGACGGCCAGTCCCCCGGGCCGTGGAAATAGCTCACCTGCTCCACAACCGGCGTCAGCGGAACCTCGATCCCGACCGACTCGAGCAGCCGGGGGGCCCAGGGACCCGGGGCCAGTACGACAACGTCAGCGTCCACGCCGTCCTGACGAGTTGAGGAGCCGACTTCCGTACGACTGTCGTCGGCTGGGCGAAGGACGGCTCGCACACCATCCGGCTCTACGTCGATGCGCTCCACCCAACGCCCAACCCGAACCTCACCCCCGTGGGTTCCGAGGACATGGGCGGCGGCCGCGAGCGCCTCCGCCGCACGAAGCGGCCCGGCGTCCTGCTGCCAGACCGCGTCCAGATCGCTCGCACGCAGGGTGGGGAAGAACTGCGCCACGTCGGCTGCCGCTACCTCAGTGGCCGCGACACCTTCAGTAGCCAGTGCCGTCGACACGGCCGCAGCCTCGGGGCCACGCCAGAGGAGTCCACGCATCATCAGAATGCTTCGCCCCGAGCGCCTCTCCAACCGCCGCCAAGCCGCCACCGAACGCAGCGCGAGCCGCACGCCATGCGCGTGCGGATGGGTCAGCCGCCAGATTCGGGTATCACCCGCCGAGGATGCCAACGGGGAACCAACGCCGAGGGCGTCCAACACCACGACTTGATGGCCGCGTCTGGCCAACTCGGCGCCCGCCGGGAGTCCCCAGGCGCCAGCCCCGACCACGACGACCCGCATGGGCGCTGAGACTAGCGATCCGGCTGCCTCGCCGATCTGACGTCCGCGCGAACCACTCACGATGATTCCAGTCGGACTTGGCGGTCGCGGTACGTTGCCGAGATGCAGACGCCGCACCCCGTCCGACACCCGCAAGCCCCTGAAGGCGCATCGCGGCGCCATAACCATCCGTTCATCCCCTATCGCCCCGAGCGGCTGCCGATGGCCGAGGGACTCGAACGCGGTCGGGCGTTGCTGGACCTAATGGAACGGCGCCGCAGCGTTCGGTTCTTCAGTCCGGACCCCGTTCCGCTCTCGATGATTGAGACCGCCGTCGGGGTGGCCAACACAGCGCCGAGCGGGGCACACCAGCAGCCATGGACCTTCGTCGCGACTGCTGAGCCGACCCTGAAGCACACGATCAGGGAGGCGGCCGAGGCTGAGGAGCGTGCCTTCTATGAGCAGCGATCAGTCCCCGAGTGGCACGAAGCCCTGGCTCATCTGGAAACCGACGCCAACAAGGGCTTTCTTGAGGTCGTCCCCTGGATCGTCGTGGTGTTCGCCCAGCGCAAGACGCCGATGCCGGACGGTTCGCTGCGTCGCAACTACTACGTCAATGAAGGCGTCGGCATCGCCTGCGGGATGTTCATCACTGCGCTGCACTCCATGGGTTTGGCGACGCTGACCCACACTCCCAACCCGATGGCCTTCCTGACCCGCCTTCTGGGGCGTCCCACGACCGAGCGGCCGTACATCCTGTTCCCGGTCGGTTACCCAGCGCCGGACTGTGATGTCCCTGATCTGATCCGCAAGCCGCTGAGCGAGGCTCTGGTCATCACTCCCTCGGCGAGCACGTGAGCCGTTCGCAGCGGCCCCGTTAGGGATCAACGACCGTCACGGGGGTCCCCACGGCGAGAGTACGACTGACCGTGCACAGGCGCTCTTGTGAGGCCGCGATGGCCGTCGGGAGCGCTGCGCGGGCCTTGTCGCCCGCTTCGCCCTCGGGGAAGTGCACATCGAAAGCCAGTTGAAGGTCGATGAGACGATTTCCCAGCTCGTCACGGATCTTGTGCGCCCGCATGGTCATCTCAAAGGTGTCCGGCTCCGCCCGGCGGCTGGTGATGAAATCAACGTCGAGGCCACTGCACCCGGCCACCGCGGCGAGTAACAACTCAACCGGGCTGAAGGCTTCGTCGTCACCGGATCCGAGGATCATCGTCCCGCCTCGGGAGTTGGTCACCTCGTGACGCGCGAACTCCACCCTCCGGAGGGTTACCTCGCGCAAGCTGTCATCGACCATCGCAGGCCACTCCTCGTCGTCTCATCTCGTCGCTCGTTTGGTTCTGTCCCCCGACGGAGGACACCGGGGCTGACCACATGGCTAGAGGTCGCGGTAGAGGCCACGCAACACCATGTCGGTGTAACTCACGATTCCCACAATGACGCCGTTGTCGACCACCGGCGCACGCGATAGGCCGAACTTGTCGAACATTCGGGCGCAGTAGCGGATATCCATATCCGGATCAACTGAGATCACCGGCTTGGACATGATTTCGTAGATGTGTACTCGATCTGGCGCCCGATCTCGGGCGATCACGTGACGGGCGATATCAGCGATGAGCACGATGCCGTACTCGTCGTCTTGGTGTCGCTTGTGCACGATGAGGGACTTGGTCTCGACGTGCTTCATTTGCCGGAGCGCATCGGAGACGCTGGTCAGGCCATCGACCATGTCGACGTCGCCCTTCATGACGTGTCGCACCCTTACGGTCTCGCGCTTCACTGGCTCGGTCACAGCTCTTCCTCCACCCGTTCCTGTAGGAACTGCATCTGTACGAGGACGCCAACCGCATCCTCGACGTCGATCTGAAAGGCGATACCTGCACCCGGGGTGCGGTCGAACTCCCCGACTTCGGCGACGGTCTCGAGAATGCGACGGCTCAGGTGCTCCTCGACCAAGAGCAGTACGACGTCACGCCTGCTGTCCAACTCGAGCCCGAAGAAGGTCTTGGTCGCCTCCATCCCCTCGCCGCGGGCCTGATTGAGCACCGTGGCACCGGTCGCCCCGGCGGTGCGCGCCGAGTTCACGATCGCCTCAGTGTCTGCATCCTCCACGATGGCGATCAACAGTTTGAAATGCATGGTCAAGCCTCTCTTCGGGCGAGCTGAGATCGGCGACGCTGGCGATACTCGCCGATTTGGGCATACCCCATCACGGTGATCATGGGGAAGAGACTGGCGAAAGCGATGAGGCCGAACCCATCGATGAGCGGACTCCGGCCGGGAATGGCTGTCGCCAGGCCCAGCCCCAGGGCGGCAACCAGGGGCACCGTGACGGTGGAGGTTGTGACCCCGCCGGTGTCGAAGGCCAAAGCGATGATCGAACGTGGGGCCCGCAAGGCTTGGATCGCTACCAAGACGTAACCCGTGATGATGAAGTACGGCAAGGGTGCGCCCGTCACAATGCGCAGGGACCCTACGGCGATGCCTACGGCCACCCCGATCGCGACCACGATCCGCAGACCCCACGCATTGAGCGTCCCACCCGAAATGTCCTGGGCCTTCATGCTCACCGCGATCAGGGCCGGTTCAGCAATGGTCGTCGCGAAACCGATCGCGGCACCAAAGGCGTACACGAGCATGAAGTCACGCCAGTCGACCTCCCCCGCCGCCGATGACACACCCCCCATTTCCGTATCCACGAGTTGCTGAGCCATGACTTCGCCGAGAGGGAACAGCGCCTCACCGAGGCCGGCCAAGAAGAGCACCATTCCGACCATCACCAGGCCTACGCCCACCAACATCCTGCCTAGGTGGGGAAGCGGGCGACGGAGCACAGCCAACTGGAAGATCAGGAGCACACCGGCGATGGGGACAACCGCGAAGACCGTGTCGCGGATTGCGTCGATGATCGGCGTGACCAAGTCGTTCATGTCAAGGCGCCGTAGGCGAGAACGAAAACGATGGGCGTGAGCGAAGCCAAAGCGATCAGACCAAAACCATCGGTGAGCGGGTTTCGACCGCGAATGGACGTCGCGAGGCCCACGCCGAGCGCCGTGACAAGAGGGACCGTGATCGTCGAAGTGGTGACGCCCCCCGAGTCGTAGGCGATGCCGATGATCTCCTTCGGGGCGAGCGCGGTCATGACGACGACCAGCCCGTACCCGCCAATGATGAACCAGTGGATCGGCCAGCCCTTGATGATGCGAATCACGCCGATCACTAGCGCGAGACCCACCGCCAAGGCCACGGTCAGCCGAAGCCCGAGCGCATAAGCAGCCTGTGATGCGTCGTCGGCTCCCACGACCTGAGCATCGGCAGCGACTGCTGCGGCCTCCTTCGCGATCGCGATGAGCGCCGGCTCCGCGAAGGTCGTGGCGAACCCCAGCGCGAAAGCAAAGGCCGTCAGCCACCACACGCTGCCCTTCCGGGCGAAGCCGAAGGCCATCGACTCACCGAGTGGGAACAGGCCCAACTCCAGGCCTCGAATGAACAGCGCCAAACCCAAGACGACCAGCACGGCACCGACCAGGATTCGCTCCAAACCCGGGAGCGGCTCGCGAACCACGACAATCTGAAAGAAGGCGACGACGCCGACAATCGGGGCTACGTCTCGGACGGCGTCCATGAGATCCGCGCGCAGGGCGGCGAGCAAGCTGCCAAGTCCGAAGGACGGAGCCTGAGTTGCCACGCCTGCATCCTGCCGGATCCGAGTGCTGGTTCAGCCGAGGCGGCTGCAGAGCGGGACGGGGCTCAGGGGAGCACCAGACAGCTAGAGCAGAACGCGGCGCTCCCAAAGACTGATGAACGGCGGTCGGACCTCCCGGTCCACAGCAGCGGCTGCTTCGTCCAGATCGATCCGGCGTTCACGCCAGGCCTGGAACCCCGTCGAGTCCAACACGGCGGCATACCAGTGCGGAGCCCAGACACCGTCGGTTGTCCGAGGTCCTGAAGGCCACGTGAGCATCGCCGGATCGAAGTCGACTCCCAGCCAGTCACATATCCAGCGCAGGTAGCCCTCGGGGTCGCGGAGAAAATCGTTGGCATCTATCACCGGCGGTGTCTCGTCCGCGGCCGCCAGATCAACCAGCAGCCGGCACTGCTGATCGACGCCGATGTCGGCAGCCACAATGTCTGCCCGGGTTCGCCGGTACGAGGCGATCACCTCGGCTGGGTCACGGATCAGCAGAATGTTTCGTAGTCCCGGAATCCATGATCGATCCGTCTCATCGAGCAGATGCAGGCTCATGTGCTTTTGGTAGTAGATCGACGCACCCGACGGGACGGGGCCGAGTAGTTCAGCGGTGACCACGTCCAGATCCGGGGACTGGCTGGCGATCACGTCCTCGCGGCCGGGATGATCGATGCCTGTTCGCGTCAAGTAGTAGGAGTACAGCGGTTCATCGACGACCCAGGTATCGGCCCGGTTCTCCCAGGACCGCATCAACGCCGTGGAGATGTTGCGCGGCCCGGACCACATCGCGATCCTGACCGTCATGGTTCAGATCCGGAGCGCTCAACCTCACGAGCGGCAATGTCCTCGGCCACCAAAGCCCGATACAGCTCCTGCAAACGGAGCACCATCGGTCCAGGCGTGCGCTCACCGATCTGCCTACCGTCCACCTCGTGGACGGGGACCAATCCGGCGAAGGTTCCGGTCACAAACGCCTCGTCGGCGCCATACACCTCGGTCAAGCTGAAGTTCTTCTGGCGCGCAGGGATTCCCGCGCGATCGCAGACGCGCAACACGTTGGCTCGCGTGATACCGCCGAGGCAGTAATCACCCGTCGACGTCCACACCTCCCCGTGACGCACGATGAACAAGTGCGTCGAGTTGCAGGTCGCGACAAATCCGTGCGGATCGAGCATCAGCGCCTCGTCGGCGCCGGCGGTGTACGCCTGGATGCACGCGGTGATGTCGTTGAGTTTGCTGTGGCTGTTGAGCTTCGGATCGAGCACATCCGGGCTCCCCCGTCGGACATGAACGGTGAACAGCCGAATCCCGTTGGTCACCGTCGCCGGCAGCGGAACCTTGTGTTCGGGAATCATCACGATCGTGGCCGGCCCCACGGTCAGCCGTGGATCTTGGTACGGCGTGGATCGCGGCCCGCGAGTCACCATCAGGCGCACGTGAACCCCGTCGCTCATGGCATTGGCGGCCAGCAGGCGATAGAGGTCGGCCGTCAATTCGGCCCGAGTCCGGCCAATGTCCAAGGCGATGGCCGCCGCGCCCTCCCAGAGCCGGTCGAGATGCTGACGGAGGAAGGCTGGATGTCCCCCACTGATCCGTAGCCCCTCCCAGATGCCGTCGCCAAGGACGAATCCGCCATCGAACACGCTCACCATGGCCTCGGCCCGTGGAACGAGCCGTCCGTTGACGTGGATCAGGATCTGTGCGTTGCGTGGATCATCGGCGTGGTCGTGGGTCCCGTGCGACGGAGGATGACTAGACATTCCGGCAGCCTAGGGCGAGCCATGCCTAGGCTGGCCCAACATCGACCTCGGAGGATGCCCGTGAGGCCCAATCGGCTCGAAGCCTTCAGCGACGGCGTACTCGCCATCATCATCACCATCATGGTGCTCGAACTACGCGCCCCGCTGGCCGAAGAAGGGGCCGCTACGTTCGCTGATCTCTGGCACGAGGAGACGTATCTGGTCTTCTTCAGCTACCTGCTCAGCTTCATGTACATCGCCATCTACTGGAACAACCACCATCACCTGATGAAGACCGTCGATCACGTGACCGGCGCGATCCTGTGGGCAAACATGGCGTTGCTCTTCTGCTTGTCTCTGCTTCCGTTCGCGACCAGTTGGCTCGGCGAGAACGTCGGAGATCCAGCTCCGGCGGCGGCGTACGGCATCGTCCTCGTGGCGGCTGCGGCGGCATACACCGCGCTCGTGCAGGCGATCATCCACAGTCAGGGCGAGAACTCGATCACCGCCCGCGCCATGGGTAAGGACTCCAAAGGGGTTCTGTCGTTGATCGGCTACCTGGTATCGATTCCCGCCGCGTACGTCTCCGTCTGGATCTCCTACGCCATCTTCGTCGCAGTGGCCATCGTCTGGGTCGTGCCGGACCGACGGATCGAGCGTGTCCTCGCCGAAGAGGGCCGACTCGATACTCCCGACTAGCGCAACTGGTCCTGCGCGTTCAAACGGCAACTGACTTAGGTTGGAGTTGTGCCTTCCGCCGCCAAGTCGCCGGCCGTCGAGATTGAGGTTGGCGACCGCGAGGTCCGTATCTCCAACCCTGACCGGATCTATTTCCCGGACCTCGGCGCGACGAAATTGGACCTGGTCAACTATTACCTCTGCGTCGGAGACGGCATCGTCAACGCCCTTCGGGAACGACCGTGCATGCTGCACCGCTTCCCGAATGGAATCACTGGCGACAAGGTCCACCAAAAGCGGCTCCCGGCAGGCGCTCCCCCCTGGGTGGAGACCGTGCGCCTGCACTTCCCTCGCTACAACCGAACCGCTGACGAGCTGTGCGTGACTGAACTTGCCAGCGTCATCTGGGCCGTTCAGATGTCCACCGTGGAGTTTCATCCCTGGAACAGCCGCCGCGCCGACCCTGAGCAACCCGACGAATGGCGTATCGATCTCGACCCGATGCCTGAGTGCGACTTTGGCACCGTGCGCCGGGTGGCCCACCTCGCGCATGGCGTCCTTGACGAGCTCGGTGCTGTCGGGTGGCCCAAGACCAGCGGCGGCAAGGGCTTGCACATCCATGTCCGTATCGAGCCGACGTACGGCTTCGCCGACCTGCGGCGCGCGGCCCTCGCTTTCGCGCGGGAGGTGGAACGACGTGCCGGCGGGGACGCTACAACGAGCTGGTGGCGCAAGGACCGAGACCCGACTTCGGTGTTCGTGGACTACAACCAGAACGCCCGTGACCACACGATCGCCTCGGCCTACAGCGTGCGGGGCAACTCGCGGGCGACCGTCTCGGCTCCGTTGGCCTGGGGAGAGGTCGAGGTGGCGGTCCCGGACGACTTCACGATCCGCACCGTCCCGGCTCGCTACGCCGAGCTCGGCGATCTACACGCCCAGATCGACGGTTCGGTGTTCTCCCTCGACCCGCTGCTGGAGTGGGCTGCTCGCGACGAACTCCAGGGGGCAGCACCGCCCGAACCAGCCCCGTAGGGGGTCGTGCCCCCCCCGCGGTCGGTTAGGCAGCCGCGGGGGTGGAGGAGATGTCAGCAGCGGGTGGGGCGTCGCTGCGCCTTGCGGCCAAGACCAAGGTCGCGATGTAGGCGACCACCACGGAGACGATGATGATGGGGGCGGTATCGAGGCCGCCGCTTGTGGTCATCAGCGTAGCCAGCAGTACCGCGGACAAGGGCAACCTCAGGACCGAGACCGCCATCGCGCCGAGCAATGCTGCAACGGCCGGCGTCTCGGACATCCCTGGCAGATCGGCCGCCATCAGGCCGGCCACCGCTCCGAGGAACAACGCCGGGAAGGTCGGACCTCCGCGGAAGCTGCCCATGGACAGGCTCCAAGCGGCACCTTTGAAAACGAACAGCAGGACCAGCGTCACCAACGAGAGCGTGGGTGCCTGATCGATCAGGGCGTTGAACGCGTCCTGGCCGGAGAACAGCACCGTCGTCGCCGGGAGATCCGTGAGCGCCGCGAACACCACAGCGAAGACCCCGACCAGCACCGCTACCATCGGCATCAGCAGCCACGGACGTTGCTTGACCACATGATCGGACCGGCGCGAACCTTCAAGGACAATAGAGACCACGACGGCAGCGACCAAGGCCAGCGGGATGGTCCACAGGATCTGTGCCGCCGTCACTTCGGTCATGGCAGGCAGCGCGAGCGGGGCCAGGGCGTAGTCATTCGAGCTCAGACCGGCCCAGGTCCCTAACCCTAGGAAGACGAGGGACCCGATCCCCGCAGCGACGAGGCCCGGCAGCAAGATCACCGGCAGCATGGCCCCTCCTAGCCCTGCCGCCTCGATGATGATGACGGCGCCGATGATCGGCGATCCGAACAAGCTGGCGATCGCCGCGAAAGCAGCCGCTGCCGCCACGATCGAGAGAACCTGGTCAGGCGTGTCTTTGCGTAGCAGCCGGACGGCCCAAATCGCGAGTGCACCACCACCAGCGATCAACGGCGCCTCCGGGCCGAGCACGAGTCCGAGCCCGATCGACGCCAAGGCTGCCGCAACGATCCCCGCCAGCTCGACGGGTTGCGAAGCCCCGGCCTTCAGCCCCTGGTAAGGGATATGACCCCCCGTACCCGGGAGCCGATAGACGGCAAACGCCGTCAACAGGCCGGCGATGGCGAGCACGGGCAGCGGCCACCACCACGGCATCGCGGCGAACCCCAGCGCGGCCGGCAGGTCCTCATAGATCCAGGGCTGCAACCGCGAAATGAGTTCAAGGAAACACCAGGCAGCGAAAGACACCACCAGGCCGACCAATGCGGCGAGGAGGAGGAGCCGGCGGTACTGCTTGCTGCGCATCAGCGCGCCTGGGTCGACCGCGGCCGCCGGACCGGCGCTTGGCGTTGCCGCCTCTGACATGTCGCCTCCGAGGTCTCCGGTTCATGCGGTTGATGACGAGATCGCGAGGTCGAGCAGCCTAGTCGCGAGGTCACATCGTGCTTGCGAAGGTGCCACCGCTGCCGCCGTGCTGATCCACGTTAACTGTGGTTCTTACCCTTCTTGGTCTTCGACTTCTTCCCATTGCCGTTCTTGTCGTTGCCGTTCTTGTCGTTGCCGTTCTTCCCATTGCCGTTCTTGTCGTTGCCGTGTCCGCCCTTCTTGCCCTTGCGTGCCCTGCGCTCCCCCTCCTCGTCCCGCTCGTCCACGGATTCGAGGTCCGCAGGGGCAATCCGTTCGTCTCCGTTGTCGACTTCCCCTTCGACCAGTGTCTGATGCTGCGCAGCTCGTACCCCGGCCGAGATGCTGTGCCACATGTGCTCGCCACCGAGCTCGTCCTCGAACCCGGTTCGCTTCAACACCCCACGGACGAAGTGGAAGACCCGGACCAGGTAGAGCTCGATGCCGCTCTCCCGCAGTTCATGCAGAAGGCCCATCATCATGTCGGCGCTGCTGGTGTCGAGTTGATTGGTGGACTCCAGGTCGAGGATCACCGCCTGGACCCCCGGTGCAGCGGCCACAGCCGCGAGAACATCCCCGCGAACGTCCTCGGCGTTAACCCAAAAGATCGGCGCGTCCAGACGTAGCACCAGAATTCCCGGAACCGTGGTCCGCTCAGGATGACGGCTGACGCTCCCCCAGGCGGCCTTCTCGCCATGGATCTTGCCCATGACGTCTGCGTCCACCTTGCTCGACCGGTAAATCAATCCGAGGACAGACTGGCCGATGGCGGCTAGCAGCCCGTACAAAGTCCCCAGGATCAGGACGCCGCCGAGCGCCGCCATGGCCCCGACGAAGTCATTACGGCGGATGGCCCGATAACGCTTAAGGGCGGCTACGTCCATCAGCCCCCAGACGGCATTGATGACAATCGCCGACAGGACGGCCAGAGGGAGGGCGGCGATCGACCCGACGAAGGCCACCAGGAAGATCACCACGATCACGGCAGTGGACAGCCCGACGATCTGCGACCCCCCACGGGCTTGGCTCACCGCGGCAGTCTTGGACAAGCTGCCCGCGACGCCGAGGCCGCCGGACAGGCCGGCACCGACGTTGGCTGCCCCGGTCGCCACCAGCTCGGTGTTGGCCTGGATGCGGTAGCCACCGGACTGGGCAAACAGCCGAGCCGCGGACAGTCCCTCAGCCAGCCCCACCAGGGCCAAGGCCGCGCCGCCAAAGGCCGCACCGGGCCACAGATCAACCGGTATGCCCGGAAGCCCCAGTGGAGGGAGCCCATCGGGCACCGTTCCAACAGTGATGACACCGCGCGCGGCCAGGTCGAGACCGGTCGATGCCGCGATCCCGCCGATCAGCACGATCAGCGCCCATGGGAACCGCGGTGCTAGAGCCCCTCCGACGAACAGCACGACGAGTGCCACCAGTGCGACGGCCAACGTCTCCGCTTGGATATCCGGGACCTCACCGATCACGACGGCCAGCTGGCGAAAGACATTTCCGGTGCCACGTGTGACACCCAGAATGTTCGGCAGTTCGCCGATGACGATCACCACGGTGAGGCCGAACACGAAGCCGGTCACGATGGGCTTGCTCAAGAACTCCGCGATCCAGCCGAGCCCCAGAAAACCCGCCAACATCAGAACCATGCCGGCAGTGATGGCCAGGGCAGAAGTCAGTGAAACCGCGAGCGCCGGGTCACCCCTGGACTGGGCTGCGACCAGGGAGCCGGAGAGGACGGACACGGTGGAGACCGGCCCGACAATCAGCTGTCGGGAGGAGCCAAGCAGTGCGTATGCAAGCAATGCGAACGGAATCGCGTACAGACCCATCTGTACGGGGACGCCAGCAATGGCCGCGTAGCCCAACGCCTGCGGAATCATCAGGGCTGCGACGAGCACCCCGGCCAACAGATCCCGACCCAGGTGCCTGCGCTCGTATACCGGTAGCCAGGTCAGAATGGGGAGCCGTCGATGGAGTTGGCGGCCCGTGGCCTCCCGCAACTCCATGGGGCGTGCACGCTCCGTTCCGCGATTTGGTGGTCGCCGAAACCGTAGTGCGTGCGCTCATCCGCCGGGTAGCCCTCCTGGCGCGGAGGAGTAGGAGGATGCAACCGGAAGTGGTTCAGCTACACCGCGCATTCGTTCCAAGCAATACCTGGCCCGCTGTAACCGTCGGCGGCCTCCGTGCCTGTGAATCTGTTGACAGACAAACACCCTGGTCGACACCTGGGTGACGCCGAACGTAACCCGAGAGGTGGCTACTGCCACGCTTCAAGAAGCCGGGCTCAGGTCATGTAGCAGCGGACGAGGCCTTCCAGCGCGCTCTCTACACGTCGATGGCGTTCACCCGCTCGTAGCCATGGGCTCTGGCCGCGAACAGGGACCGAGCCCCCGCACCCGTCACCGATCAGTGCAGATCCGTGAGGAAACGACGGGCATGTCGTCCGCGGCTACGTAGCCACTCCAATCGGGCCCCGAGCACGAACAGGATCGCGCCGGCCAGCCCGATGGCCACCCAGCGCGGTAGTGCCGAAGCCCCGCTCCAGACCTGAGCAGCCGCGACGAGGATCAGCGCGGTCGTCGCCGGGACGACCAATCCAGACAACCGACGTCGAACCCCCACGGCCAGTACGGCGACACTGACCGCGAGCAGAACGACCAGCCGCACCAGTCCCTCCGTCGTGGTCTGGTCCGGGTAGTCCGACACCCAGGGCGCGCCCCAGCACTCGAGGGCTGACGGGATCAGTGCCATCGCGACGCCGGGGCCGAGCCATCCCAGCGAACTGGTCTCGCGTACCCGATGCCACAGGTAACCGGCCGCTAGCAGCAAGACGGCGAAGGGCAGCGCCCACGACTCGACCACCTCGGGGACCGAAGCCGTCGCCGGCGCGATGCTGAGCCAGGCCAACTCGCCGGCGAAAGCAGCGGGCCACGCCATGGCCGGCTCGATCTCGCGGCCCGCCACCACAAACCAGGTCAAGGACACGATGGCCAACAGCCACGAGATCTGGATCCAGACCTCGTGCGTGTTGTCCTGCGGTTGCGTGATGGCCAGCCGCCCCAGGCCCCAGGTCGCCCACGCCGCAGCCGACGCGAGCAGCCCTGCCCGTGCGTACCCAGCCCGGAGCAATATCGCCAACGTCGCACTGCCCGCGAGCCCGGCCAGGACCGCCAACCACACTCCGTCGACATCGACCGGGACCAGCAGCGCCAGGCCAAGGGAGATTCCGAGGAGAGCGGCGGCGCTCAGGCCGGCCAACTCGAGGCCGGTACGACGCCAAGTCCATGAGACCGCTACGGCGGTGATCACGGTGGCCACCAGGGTGCCCGTAAACGCGGCTGCGTCGAGATCCGAGACCCACACCAACCACGTGATCCCCGACAGCACCACGGCTAGGACAGCGGCGACGCTCATCGCGGCACGGTCGCCAGCGAGCCGTTGGGAGAGGTATGGCCCCGCGGCCAGGCCCACCGACACAAGGAGCGTCACCGTGACCGCGATCGCCGCCCACGGTGCCTCGCTGTCCGCCAGTCCGACAGCGAAATACAGGGTCGTGAACAGACCCGCGCAAGCAACGGTTGACCACCCGAGCCAGACCCAGGCCCGAAGGCTGAACCAATGACCCAGGCCGAGGCAGAGGGAGGCGAGCGCCCAGGTGACCACCGGGAAGTAGGGGACTTCCAGGTCGAACCAGTCGTCGGGCACCAAGCCCAACGCTGGAGCAGCCAAGATGTCGATCGTGGCCAAACCGAACGCAACCACCGCCAGGGCTTCGGCCGTCCCTGGCATGCGCCGGGCAAGCCAGATCGCCAAGGCGCCGAAGCCCAGCGTGGCCAGACCCATCACGCCGACCTGCCCGCCGGCCCCGAGGCTGTCCCACACCACTGCGGTGAACACGATTCCCGCGACGATCAGAAGCGCCGCGCCCAGACCCAGCAGGAGGTTCTGCAGTCCGTGCCCGGGCGGCTGAGCCGTCGGCACGAGCTCGCCCCCGGCCTGTTGAGCCTCTGCAGTAGCTCCGGGTGCATCCCACACTTCGTAGGCCCGCGAAGTCGCCGGGTCAGGCTTCGGCTCGCCGAGGGAGACGCGTTCCTGCAGCCAGGCCAAGCGTTGGCTCAGGTAGGCGGCCTCGGCGAGGTACCCCGCGTAGGCCGGGTGCCCGTTCGAACAACTGACCATCCCCTCGACGTCCGCTGTCGCCGAGAACGGCGCACCACAGATCGGGCACGGCACAGCCGCACTCGTTTCGTCTGCGGTCTCGGGTGGCTGTCCCCTCTCAGGTATCGCCAATTCGGACGCAGCGTGGCGGGGCCCCGACTCCGCCGACTCACCATCGGTAGACACCACGCCACCTCCTACCCGAGCCTCTCACCCGGAGGTCTCAAGCCGCAGCCAAAGGAGCCGTACGTCGTCCCAATCTCGAAGGGTTAGGCCACCCGAGGTGAGCGCGAGCGTACGAGCCGCAGGGCGACGCCGACGCCGACCAGCAGCAGCCCCACCCAGATCGCGCCACGGCCGGTGCCCCCCGTACCGGGGAGGTTGTCTTCAGTGTCGATGCTCGAGCCCAGCACCCCGGTCGCGGCGGTCGAGGCGTTGTTGTCGGCCTTGGGGTCAAAAGTCGTCGCTGACACATCCGCGTTGTTCGTGATCCGGGTTGCGCTCGAAGGTGCCTTGACGACCAAGGTGATACCCGGGGCAGATGCGTCGCTCGCAAGCGAGGGTCGCGTGCAGGTCACGGTGACATTCGCATCGTTCGCACACGCCCACCCGTCTCCCTGGGCGGAGACGTACGTGACTCCGTCCGGCAACATGTCAGTGACGACGACGTCCGACGCCGCATCGGGGCCAGCGTTATTGACGGTGAGCCGGTAGGAGATCTCGCCCCCCACGTCGACGCTGGCGGGTCCGGTCTTAGCCAGGCTGAGGTCTGCGGCCCCAGCGACCTCCGTGGTCGCCGAGTCGCTGTTGTTGGAGCCGTCGGGGTCAGCGGTCACCGCCGAGACGCTCGCGCCGTTGACCAGCGTCGCGGCTCTCTCCGGCGCACTGACCTCGACGGAGATCGACGGAGCTGGGCCTACCGCCAGGGCTGGGCGAGTGCAGGTCACAGACGTGTTCCCGTCGTTGCTGCAGAGCCATCCCGCCCCCATGGCTGACGCGAAGGTGACGCCCGCGGGCAGTGCGTCGGTCACCGAGACGTCTGCGGCGTCCGACGGACCAGCGTTGGAGACGTCCAGCGTGTAGAGGACGGATTCCCCTGGACCGACGGACGCGGGCGCGCCCTTGCTCACCGATAGGTCGGCCAGCGCCGTGATCGTGGTATCGACCGAGTCGTCGTTGTTGGACAAGTCCGGGTCGGGAGTGGAGGCCAACACCTCGACCTCGTTGGTGAGCACCGTCGCCGCCTCCGGGGCCGTGACCTCGATCGTGATCGGCGGTGCCGGCCCCGCCGCCAGGCTGGGACGCGTGCACGTCACAGAAGCGTCGCCCGCGTTGACACACAACCACCCCGATCCGGAGGCCGACTCGAAGAACACTCCGGCTGGGAGTGTGTCGGTGACCTCCACCGTGTCCGCGTCGGACGGACCGAGATTCGAGACGTCAAGTTCGTACATGACCGTCTCCCCAGCGCCCGCGGTCGCCGGGCCGGACTTGTCGATGGCCAGGTCGGCGCTCGCGCTGACGACCGTGTCGAGGGAGTCAACGTTGTTGGACGGGTCCGGATCAGCGGTGTCGGCCGTGACGGAGACGTCGTTGGTCAAGGTCGTCGCTGGTCCGGCGCGGTGACCTCCACCGTGATCACGGGAGCGGTCGCCCCGGAGGCCGAGAGACCCTCGATCACAGGTCACGGAGACACCGCACGTTGTTGCACGTCCAGCCGGTCCCGTCCGCCGAGACGAAGGTGACGCCGGTCGGGAGGGTGTCCGTGACAGACACGTTTGCCGCGCTGGCCGGGCCGGCGTTGGCCACACTCAGTTGATAGGAGATCGCGGCCCCGGCCATCACGCTCAGCGGACCGGTCTTGTCGACCGAGAGGTCGGCGCACTCCGCCCCCCCGCTGACGCCGGGGATCGTTGCCGGACTGGCGATCGCGGTCTGGCCCGCGGCACCGGGAGCGGAACCGTAGCACGAGGTTCCCGGTGGTAGTGATTCCGTGGTCTCCTCCGGCCACTGAAGTCGAGGTCGGTGCGCTCGACGTGATGATCCAGCCGCCTCCGCCGCCGCCCCCGGGACCGTGTGCGTTGTTCGCTCCGGATTGCGTCCGCCACGCATCGCCTCCGCGCCCACCGTTCGCGACCAGGGTGGCGCCGGCCAGCGAGCCGCTCGGGGACGTGAGGACGATGCTGCCACCTGCGCCGCCCCCGCCTCCGCCGTCGTTGGCGGTGTTGTTGTAGGCCGCTGTGCCATTGGCTGTGATCGTGCCCGAGCCGGCGACGGTGCCGGCACGGATCAGGACCACGCCGCCGCCAGAGGCGCCGTCCGCTGCGGGCGGCGCGAAGTTGTTAGAGGTGCCGGCTCCCCCTCCACCACCCAGGAAGACGCGAGCGGACGTAGCAGGCAGGCCGACCCCGCCGTACCCTCCGCGGTCCAGGCTGGAGTTCCAGGTGAGGCCTCCCTGGCCGCCTGCACCGCCGTTGCCCCCTCCCCCGCCACCCGAGTTCTGGTCGTTGTTCGACGGCCGGCCGTCGGTGCCGCCTCCGCCGGCGTTGCCAGGTGCTCCTCGGGCTGCATCACCGCCCGGGTAGCCGTTGCCAGCCGACGTACCCACGGGCGTGCCCGCGATGCCCTCGGCCTTGTTTCCATTCGCATTCAGGGTCGCGCTAGTGACCACGTCGGTATTGGACAACCCGGCGGCACCGCCACGCTGGATGCCTGCACCCCCACGGAATCCCAGCCCGTTGACGCTGACTGTTCCGGCCAGCGTCAACGCCGCGGTCGTGTCCAGGGCGAGCACGCCACCGGTGGCCCCGTTCCACCCGGCCGCCGTCAACGTCGAGCTGGTGGTGGCCGTCGTGTATTGCGGGACGCGGATGACCTGGAAGGTGCGCTGTCCCGCGCCTGCTGTTGCGGCCGCGGAGACGTAGGAGTTCAGTAACCCCGCCCCGCTGCCCAGACCGGAAACGCCGACGCTTCCGCCACTGACTGTCGAGGTAGCCCGGACGTATTCGTAGGAACCCGACGCGTTGAGCGCGGTGTACCCGGAGGCGGGTGTCGCCGCTGGGGCCCCGTGGCCGTAGGCGTTGGAGTTGGTGGAGTCGAAGTCGGCACCCTGCACCTGGATGACGAGGAGGAGGTCACCCACAGCGATCGTCTCCGCCGCGCCTCTGGGAGCGCCCACGTCAATGCTGCTCGCCCCCGCTGAGGCCGTACCCACGCCTGGGTAGTACGTGTTGACGACACCCCCGAGCGTGCCGCCCGCCCCCGAGCCGCCCGGAGTCGCGCAAAGCCCGGCCGCTCGTGCTGCTGGTGAGGCTAGGAGGGCGAGAGTGCCGAGAACGAGGATGGCCACGGATGACGCGGCGATTCGGGACGTGAGCCGCGCCACCCCAGGACGTCGTGTTGTCGAAAACATGGGCTCCGGTCCGGGTTGGTTCCCACGACCCTAGCCAAGCGTCCCTGAGACCTCACGGACCGCCACTCGGAACGAGAACGCAGTTACGGACAGGTGGCTTCGACCGTGCCGGGCGTGGTCTTGGTGGGGTCGCCGCTCGTACCGTCGGAGAACTCGGCCTGCCCGGAGACGTTCTTCCCGTCGATGGTGAGGAAGCCATCGCCTTGACTGCTCCAACTCACCTTCGGGTCGTCGAAGTTCACGACATCGTCCAACGAGACGTTATCGCCGTAGGTGGGACCGGTGTCGATCGACAACTGGGTCCCATCCTGGATCCCCGACAGGGAGAAATCGAAATCGTCGTTGCCAGTCGCGTCCGAGCCGATCGCGCACAGCACCTTCGTGAACGTGTACACCTCACCGCCCACGGTCAGCGTGGCCGACCCGCCGCCGCCCGCCTCCTGGGCGCCCTCGAGGTTCTCGACCAACTGACTGGCCGCGGCTTCGGGGTTCTCCGCGAGAGAACTCGGGTCTAACCCCACGGATCCGGGGTCGGTCGTCACCTGTCCCGCATCACTGCCACACCCGGTCACCGCAAGGGTCAAACCGGTGGCCGTTCCGATCATGAGGGTTCGCACGGCGACTGTCATGGACACGAGCCTCGCCTCCGATGAATAGGGGCTCATCTGGAACGTAGCAACGTCCCAGCCGAAGATGCGCGCCGATCTGTACACAGATCGGTGACACGAAACGATCGGTCAGTCGCCGGTGGGTGGGCTCAGCGGCAGCCGTACCGCGACGACCGTGCGTCCGGGCTCGGAGTCGATCGAGATCGTGCCATGGTGGCGATCCACGACGATCCGATGGGCGATGTCGAGCCCGAGACCGGTGCCCTTACCGACGTCCTTGGTGGTGAAGAACGCCTCGAAGGCGCGACCCACGACCTCTGGCGACATTCCCGGGCCGGTATCGGCAATCGTCACCTCGACGTCGTCTTCAACGGCTCGCGCCGTGATCCTCAGCGTCCCGCCACCGTCCATGGCGTCGACGGCATTGTCGATCAGGTTGGTCCACACCTGATTGAGTTCGCCCGCGTAGGACACCACCTCGGGCAGGTCGTCGGCGTAGTCACGCTCCACCACGATCCCCTCGCGCAGCTTGTGCCCGAGGATCAACAGCGTGCTTTCGATGCAGCCGGGAATGTCCGTGGGCTGAAGGGAGCCACGATCCATTTGCGAGTACGACTTCACCGCGGCAACGAGCCCGGAGACTCGGCCGGTGGCCTCCTTCACCTCTTCAAGAAGGGAGAACGTCGTGGCCGAACTCGCCACCCAGTCCAGTCCGGGCTCGAGGCCCTGGGCCGGCAAGAGCTCCGCGGCCCGCTCCAACCACGCCACATCGGCGCCCGCCGCTGCAAGCCACGGTCCGAGGACCCAGTCGCGGCCGACCCCATGCGATTCGAGCCAGCCGGAGAGCTCGTCCTCGAGGTCTGCTTGGGTCAGCGCGTCGACCACTGCGGGCGCCTCAAGCTCTCGACGTAGCGCGTCCAGTCCACGGAACGCATCCGCCGAGATCGCCGCCTCGGCCAGTCGGCCCAACGAGTCCAGCAGGGCGGCGGTGGAAGATTCAAGGGAGTCCACAGCGCGGGTGGCTGCCGCAGCCGGGTTGTTCAGTTCATGGGCAAGCCCGGCCGACAGCGTGCCGAGCGTGACCAGGGCATCGCGCTGCCGGGCGCCGGCCTCAATGTTGCGGGCGGTCCGGAACAGACCGCCGATCAGGTGGGGGACCACGGGATAACTGGCGATGAGCTCGCGCAGCACGGCGTTTGGGACGACGAGCAGCCGGCCATGACTGCTCGCGCGTCCAGTTCCGAGGTAGGTGGCGTGTTCATCCCAGGCGCCGAACGCGCCGGCCCACCGGCCGGGCGATGAGAACCGGCTGACCACAGACTCCTCACCGCCGGACACCTGCAGCATGTCGATCGTGCCTTCAATGTTGATGAACCAGTTCTGCGACGGCGCCCCGACTTCCCACAGGACTTGACCCGGCTCAAAGGCGATGACCTCGCTCGCGTCGAGCAAGCCCTGCAGGACGTCGTCCGGCACCCCCTCGAAGAGCTCCAGAGCACGTACGTCCTCGAAGATCATCAGATGGTCGCCAGGTAGCGGTGCACCAGGTGCACGGCCATGGCTCCTTCGCCGACGGCCGAGGCGACCCGCTTCATCGAGTCCAGCCGTACGTCGCCCGCGGCGAAGATCCCGGGCGAGCTCGTCTCCAAAGCCAATGGAGTCCGCCCCGGCAGGGGCCACTTCACTGCCTGCTCCGAGGCCAACAGCTCCTGGCCGGTGATGATGAAGCCGTGCGCATCGCACGCGACTTCCTCCCCCAACCACTGGGTGCGCGGCGCCGCGCCGATGAAGATGAACAGCCAGCTGGTGAGCACCTCTTCCTCCACCCCGCTATCCCGATCGACCAGCGTGATCGCCTCCAGATGGCCATCACCGCGACCCGCGGCAACCTGACTGCGAAGGCGTACCTCCACGTTGGTCGCAGCGTTGATCCGGTCCACGAGGTATTGCGACATCGACTCCTCAAGGCTTGAGCCACGCACCAGCATCACCACGCGCTTGGCGTGGTGAGCCAGGTTGAGCGCGGCCTGGCCTGCGGAGTTCGCGGCGCCCACGACGTACACCTCGTCGCCCTCGCACTGGCTGGCCTCGCTGGCGGTGGCGCCGTAGTAGACCCCGCGCCCCGCGAGCTCGTCGATACCCGGGGCCTCGAGCCGGCGGTAAGACACCCCGGAAGCGACGATGACGGCTCGCGCCTCGATCTCGGTGGCCCCGCTCAGCACGACTGCGTAGACGGGACCACGTGCCTCGACCTTCTCCACGTCACGGGTCAGCACCATCTCTGCGCCGAAACGCGATACCTGAGCCACCGCGCGCTGGGTGAGATCCGCACCGGAAAGGCCCTTGGGAAATCCCAGGTAGTTCTCGATCGCTGCGCTCTGGCCGGCCTGACCGCCCGGCGCCTCGCGCTCGACGATGACAGTCGCCAGACCCTCCGAGGCGGCGTAGACCGCGGCGGCAAGTCCGGCCGGGCCTCCGCCGATGATGCACACGTCGTACAGCGGTTGCTCGGCCGTCGTCCGCAGACCTAGGGCCGTCGCGAGGTCATACGTGGAGGGCGCCGACAATGCCTCGCCCTCTGGAATCAACACCAAAGGAAGCGCGGCTGGGTCGGTGCCCGCCTCGGCGAGCTCGCTGAGGCGCTTTCCCTCCGCGTCACGCTCGACGTCGTACCACCGGTACGGCACGTGGTTGCGAGCGAGAAACGTCTTGATCTCGTGACTGCGCTCCGACCAGCGGTGCCCCACGACCCGGATGTCGTTGGTGTGGTCGGGGTTCGCCTGCACCCAGTCGCCCAGCAGGTCGTCGATGACGGGGTAGAGATGCTCCTCGGGCGGATCCCACGGTTTCATCAGGTAGTGGTCGAGCCCGATGTCGTTGATCGCCCGGATGGCGACGTCGGTGTCGGCGTAGGCCGTGAGCAACAACAACTTGGCGCCCGGCGCGTGGAACCGCGAACGGCCGAGCATCTCGATGCCCGTCATGTCGGGCATGCGCTGGTCTGAGGCGATCAGCGCAACGCGCCGATCGCGCAGCGCCAGTTCCGCGAGGACCTCGAGCGCCTCAGAGCCCGACGTCGCACGCACGATCCGATACTCGGCGCCGTAGCGCGCCCTGAGATCTCGGGTGATCGCTGCCGAGACGGCGGGATCGTCGTCAACGGTCAGGATGGTCGGCTTGGGCATCGAGGGGTCCTCCGAGACCTAGATCAGCGAGGCGGTCCTCGAGTGCCTGATTCGGCCTCGGGAGAGCCTCGCTGACCTTACTGCGGAGCGCCTTCGAGCAAGGGCGACCTAGCCCGTGGGCTTGATGTTCTGGTTGATGTGGAACAGGTTGTGCGGGTCGTAGCTGCCCTTGATCTTGGCCAGGCGGTCGTAGTTGCCGCGGTACGCAGCGCGTAGCCGCTCTTGGCCCTCTTCCATCATGAAGTTGATGTAGGCCCCGCCCGCGGATGTCGGGTGCAGCGCCTCCCAGTAGTCCTTGCACCACGTGGTGATCGCCTCGTTGTTGGCGGGATCTGGATCGACGCCCACGATGACGCCGGCCCACCCGCCGTTGCGGTAGGCGAAGGGGGTGGCCTGCGCGCTGACGCGCGCGGATGCGCCGTCGATCGGGTAGAGGTGCATGGTGGAGTGTCCGGTCGGCAGCTGCGCCGAAAACTCGACGTGGGCCTCGATCGCCTTGTCGGTGATCTCCTCGAAGAAGTCGGCCCGCCAGTACCACTGCAGTCCGGCCGGGTACAGCGCATCGAACGCCGTCGTGAGGATGTTGTAGGGCATCTCTTGGATGCCCATCACCAGCGGCGAGCCGAACGTTTTGATCGGTTCGAGCACCTCGTCGGCCTTGTCGTGCGGCCCGGAGTAGCACCACACGATCGCGCACGACTTGCGTCCCCACAGCTCCTCAGGGAACGGCGGCGCCGGCGGGATCGTGAGCACGCCGAGCCAGCCGCTCAGATCCTCGGGCAGGGTCGGCTGGACCTCGCGATACCAGCGCATCACCTCGGCGGTGTCGGCCAGGTCGTAGAGCACCGGGCCGCCGATGATGATGCCGTTCTCGCCGATCTGGTGGCAGTGGAAGGTGAACGAGGTGACGACGCCGAAGTTGCCGCCGCCGCCACGCAGGGCCCAGAACAGGTCGGGGTGCGACTTCTCGCTGGCCGTGACGAAGCTGCCGTCGGCGAGCACCACGTCGGCGGAGAGGAGGTTGTCGACGGTGAGTCCGAAGCGACGCCCGAGGTAGCCGGCGACGCCGCCGCCGAGGGTCAGCCCGGCGACACCGGTGGACCCGATGAAGCCGGAGGGGGTGGCCATGCCGAACGGGACGGTCGCGTGGTCGACGTCGGCCCAGGTGCAGCCTGCGTCGACTCGGACCGTTCCGCCGTCCGGGGAGGGCGTGACGCTCTTCATGGCAGACAGGTCGATGACCAGCGCGTCGTCCCAGACGCCGAGACCGGCAGCGTTGTGGCCGCCGCCGCGAACGGCGAGCTCGATGTCGTGATCGCGGGCGAAGGCCACGCAGGCCCGTACGTCGGCCGCGTCGCGGCAGCGCACGATCGCCGCGGGATGGTGGTCGATCATCCCGTTGTAGACGGCGCGCGCCTCGTCGTACTCAGCGTGGCCGGGAAGGATGATCTCGCCGCGCAAGGCGGGAGCGAGTTCGTCGTAGACGGTCGATGCAGCGGCTGTGTCGGTGGACATAGAGAGGACTCCTCGAAGGATCGGGGGGACGAACGTGACGACCGTACGAACGGGTGCGTTCGCCAGACGTTCGGACCTCAGGGTGCGACCGGGACGTTCGGCGAACGGCCGGGCGGGGCAGCCAAGTCGGCGGCGCAGCGCCGCTCGAGGCCGACGCTGTGCTGGGCGCGCGCCGACTCCACCGCCAGGGTCAGCAACTCCTCCCGCTTGGCGCCCTCCGCCTGGGCGGCCTTCTGCCGCAGCAGCTCGGGCACCCACCAGGGCTCGCCGTGTTGCTCAGCCGAGGCGAGCCCCTCCTCGAGAGCCGCCAGCGCGTCCCCCCAGCGCCCGGCCCCGGACAGCGTCTGCGCGAGCAGACTCAACCAGTACGGCATCCGCGCGTGAGCGCTCTGAGCCTTCAGGTTCGCCAGGCCGGTCTCGATGAGCGCCACGCCAGCCGAGCCGCCTGTGGCCCAGCCCTCGAGGATCCGCCCCCAGTCCTCGTAGTAGGAGAACTGATAGCGGGCGCACAACGCCCGCACCGAGGTAGCCACCTCGAGGCACGCCTCGACGTCGCCGAGCAGCTGCCGGGTGATCGCCTCGTAGGCCAGCGCCACCGCGACGCTGTAGCGATGGCCGATCTGCTTGGCCGAGGTGGAGGCGGCGGTGGCCAGCTCGCAGGCCCGGGACTCGTCGCCGCACGTCCACGCGGCGTGCGCCCACCAGGCCATCACGTGGACGCTGGCGTGCGTGCCCACGCTCAGGGTGTCCCCCTCGTTGATGGTGCTCGCGATCTGGAAGTGCTTCTCCGACAGCGCGGGTGAGCCGCCGTGCAAGGCCGATCCGCCGAGCGAGAAGTGCGCCTGGCCAAACTCCCGGTCGCCCGGGCTCACTCGCGCGACCGCCTGCTCGGCGATGCGCCGGGAGTCCGCGATCCGGCCCTCGACGAACCGTGAGGCCCACAGCCCGACCATCGCGGTGAGCGCGCGGGTGTCCTCCCCGAGGTTGTCGGCAAGCTCCAAGGCGCGCTCGAGGGCTTCGCGTACCAACGGCGAGGAGTAGCCGTACCGCGCGTTGAGGGGCGGGATGGCGAGCTCGAGCAGGATCAGCTCCTGCTCGTCCCGGCTGCGCCCCGGCGGCAAGGTGGCCAGCACCTGCCGGGCAGAGCTGAGCAGCGAGACCGCCTCCTCGTGGGCGAACATCGCGGCGGCCACTTCCGCGCCCTGCCGGTAGAAGCGCAGCGCGCGCTCCGGGTTTCCGGCTAGGCGGTACTGCTCGGCCACCTGGGCGGCGACACCGTCGAGGTTTCCCGCCCAGAGCAGCTCCAGCGCCTGGCCCAGGCGCCGGTGCAGGAGCCAGCGTCGGGGTTCGCTGACCGACGCGTACGCCGCCTCGCGCATCAGGTCGTGGGTGAAGTCATAGCTGGTGCCCACGCCGCGGATGATCCGCTGCCGCCACAGCTCGTCCACCGCCGTCACGACGCCCTCGGCCGGCAGCTCGCTCGCCTCGACCAGGAGCGGGATCGTGAAGTCGCGACCCACGGCGGCGGCCAAGCCGGCAACCTCGCGGGCGATGGGGCTGGTCTGCTGGATGCGCCGGGGCAGGATCTCCATCCACCCCAACGGCGGCGCGCAGCCCTCCGACAGGTCGAGATGAGACGAGCGCGCCGCTTCCACGACGTAAAGCGGGAACCCGCCAGTCGCGTCGTAGAGCAGGGCGGCCGCATCCCCCTCCGGGACCTGACCGGTCAGCTCGCCCGCGAGGGTCGCGGTGTCGGCGGCGCCCAGCGGCAGGAGGTCGACCTCCGCGAGCAGGCCCTCGTCGCGGACTCGCGCCACCCACGCATCCAGGGGCGTTTCCTCTGTCGTGTCGGACGGGCGGGTCGTGGCGACCAACAGCAGCCGCGCGTCCGGCGCGACGTTGAGCAGGAACCGGACGAAACTGAGCGTGTCGGGGTCTGACCACTGAGCGTTGTCGAGCACCAGCAGGACTGGGCGTGAGGTGGCGAGCAAGGCCCGGGCCAGTCCCTCGAAGAACCGGGGTCGCTGCCACACGTCGTGCGCCGCCGCGTTCGATGACCCTCCGCCTGCCCCGCCGCCGCTGCTGGCTCGCGAGCCGACGGGGACGAGCCGGTCGGCCTCGTCGCGCCAGACCTGGTCGAGCAGGCTGCGCGCCGACAGCAGCGCCGGGTTGCGCAGCCAGTCCGCCACGGGCGCCAACGACAGCCGACCGCTCGTGTCGAAGCAGCTGGTGATGCCAACAACCGCATCCTCGTGCCGAGCCAGCGCCTCGAGCTCGGCCACGAGCCGTGACTTCCCGACCCCGGCGCCGCCGCGCACCATGACGACCCCGGCGCGTCCGGCGCAGGCCCCGCGCCAGGCCTGGGCCAGCTGGTCGAGCTCGCCCGCGCGCCCGACGAGCGGGGCGCGGGCCGGGGGGCGCTCGCCCGAGGCCTTAGTCGGTGCGTCGGGTGCTGTCGTGGAGCCCCTCAGCCGGGCCAGCGCCCGCGCGGTCTCCGGCGCGGGCACGATCCCGAGGTCGCGCTCGAGCAGGCCGGCCAGCTGGTGGTAGGTGCTGACGGCGCCGGCGCGGTCACCGCCCTCCGCCTGCAGCTGCATCAGGGTGCGGTAGGCCGCCTCGTCGTAGCGCTCAATGGTCAGGCGGCGACGAGTGGCCGCAAGGGCGACGTCCGACCGACCGGTGGCCACGCCGGCCTGGCAGACCAGGTCGCACAGCGCCGAGCAGCGGTCCTGGATCTCCTCGCGCAGCTCGACCAGCCACTCTTCGTCGAGGCCGGGCAACAGCGGGCCGCCGTACTGGTCGAGCGCGGCCTGGCCGTGGGCGATCACGCCGCGCTCGTCGTCGGAGGTGTCGGAGGTGGTCGCGGCCCCCGACTCCCGAAGGAACGTGGCCAGGTCGATCTCGTGCACGCCCCGGTCGTGCCAGCACAGCTGCGTGGAGGTCACCTCGAGCGAGTCGTCGTCCTTGCCGAGCACGTCGCGTAGGTCGTGCAGCTCGCGCCGCAGGTTCGTCAGTGCCTGGGAGTCGCCCGAATCGGGCCAGAACAGGCCGGCGATCATGGCGCGGTCCTGCGGGCGTCCAGTGCGCGCGATGAGGAGGGCAAGCAGGGCGATCGTGCGAGAAGACCGGGTACGGATACGTCCCGACCTCGCATCGACCACGGCCTGCGAACCGAGCAGGCTGATCATCAGCATCACGACGACCCTAGCCGCGCCACCGGGATCTCGTTCCCCGATCCGGAAGTCGGCAGACGGTACCCGGGCACGGTCGTACCACGCTCGGCTAGCGGACGACCTCACCGACGATGACCGAACCGGCGGGCCCCGAGGCGCGTGCGCTGCCTCGATCGAGACGCCAGAGCGCATACGCCGTCGTGGCTCGATACATCGCCGCCACGAGCCATGCGGCCACCACCGCATCGTCAGCGAGCCCAGGGAACGTCAGCAAGATTTCGGGCAAGAAGTCGATCGGGGACACGATGTAGAACAAGGCGCCGACCATGAGGAAGATTCGCCCACGACTCACTCCGTCAAAGCGACCGAGCATCACGTCGAGAAAGAGCCCGGGGATGGAAGCCAGCCGCTGGCCGAACCCCAACGGGCCTTCTGAGGCCGCGGCAGCGGCAGCGGCCGAGACGAACGCCGTCCGTCGACCCGTCTTCTTCACAGCTCCACCTCCAGAGTCGTTGGCCCATCATCCCCTGAAGGGCGCTCTGCGCCCATTCCTGCCGGCGTTGTCGGGGGCGCGCAAACGGCTCACTCATTGCGGAGACGACGAGATCCGCTCGAGGAGCGCCACCGTGGCCGCGACGATCTGTTGCTGGGCCGCCTCGCGGCTCACCGTCGGGGTGCCGTCGCCGGGCTGGAGCCCGTAGTCGCCGAAGAAGGAGTGGATCGCCCCGGGGATCTGCGACGAACTCGGTCGCCGGCGGCAGCAGCGCCTTGCGCTCGTCGACCTTCGCCGGCGTGCTCAGCCCGTCCTCGCTGCCGGTGATCGATGTCGCCGCCAGCGTCGGCACGTCCGGAGATGTCCGACGACGGGGAACGAGGCCCACAGCACCAGACCGTCGACCTCGGGCTGTGCCCCGGCGTACGACGAGGCGGCGACGCCGCCGAGGCTGTGACCACCGACCGCCCACGGCATCGAGTCGTCGACGTGCGTCGGCCGCGGCGTCGGGACACAGCAGCTGGAGGTCGTAGGGGCACTTCACGACCACGACCCGGTAGCCCTGCGCGGCGATCTGGCTGGCGAGGACGGCGTACGCGCGCGGATCGACCCGCGCACCGCCGTAGAGCACGAGGCCCGCCAGGCGGCTCGGTGGCGGGCTCGTAGACCGTGGCGGTACGACTGTCCGTGCTGGTGACCCCGGCGCTCGCGGCGAGCGCGTCGAGGGCGGCCAGCGGACGCGACGAACGGCTCGAGCCCAGAACAGCAGCGGCGGCGATCCCCACCCCGGCCGACGCGGCGAGCACCCGCAGCCCCGTGCGCGCCGGCCCGGTCGCGGCCGCGGCCGTCGGCGACAGACCGGTGGCCAGCAGCCAGCAGCCGAGCACGAACGCGAGGAGCAGCGACAGCGGGTAGGCCGGGTGGTTGGCCACCAGAGCGCTCCACGTGCGTACGCGCGACTAGCCAGCGGCACCAGCACCAGCAGCGCGCCGGGCACGACCCGGGTCCAGCGCCCGCCGTGGTCGTGCGCGTCGTCGACGTCCTCCGGCGGGCTCAGCGTCGGCTTCGGTCACGTGGCGCCCCGGCGTCTCAGCGCCTGCGGGTCGATCTCGTCGATCTCGGCGGCCGGGCTGTCCGGGAGCGGTACGCCGATCTGTCGGCGAACCGACTCAGCTCGTCCATCTGCCCGACGACCAGTCGCCGAGATCGTGGTTGGTCGTGCAGACGGCGCCGTACACCGATCGCAGCAGGCCCGGTGCCTGTCGGCCAGCGCGGTCGGCCGTCTCCGGCGGCAACCCCAGCTCGGTGAGCACCCCGAGATAGAGCTCGTCGCTGGCTGGTGCACGGTCTCGACGGTGCCATCGCGTTGTCGAACGACGTCGTGACGAGCGTCGTCGAACGAGCGCACGTCCTCGGCGATGCTCATCCGGCCACCTTCTTCGTCTCGGTGGCCTCCGGTGTCCTTGACGCGCGCTTGGCCGGGCCTTGCGAGTCCCGGGGGCAGCGCCCAGAGCGGCGATCGTCCGCCGGCGCAGCCGACGGATTCGGGCCGACTCGAGCTGCGCCACCGAGCATGACCACGTGCAGCCGCGCGGCCAGACCCTCGCGCAGCTCCTCGAGCCGCGCCTCGTCGTCCTCGGGCGTGGCGAGCAGCTCGGTGGTGCTCTCGAGCAGCACGGCGAGCAGCAGCTGCGCGACGGTCTCTCGGTCGGCGGGGCGCAGGCCCGGCACCAGGTCCGGCAGGGCCCCCGCCACCCGCGACATGAAGAAGTCGAGCTCGTGGGCGATGGCGGCGCGGACCCGCGGCGACCCCCCGTTCGCGCCTGGTTGACGAACTGCACCAGGTCGGCCGCGCCGTGCACATACGTCTCGTAGCCGTACGCGAGCCCGCTCGACGACGTCGTCGAGCGGAAGGTCGACGTCGAGGGTGCCGCGCATCAGCCGGCGCAGGTCGAGCCCGAGCTCGTCGACGACCGCGAGCCCGAGCTCGTCCATGTCGTCGAAGTGCCGGTAGAACGACGTGGGCACCAGACCCGCGGTCTTGGTGACCTCGCGCAGGCTGATCGAGGCGAAGTTCGCGCCGTCGCCGATGATCCGCAGCACCGAGTCGATCAGGGCACCGCGGGTGAGCGCCTTCTGCTCGGCTCGGGTCACCATGCGGCGACCTCCTGGATGACCGGCCTGCCGGTAGCGGTGCGGCTCGACGGCACTTGAGCAGCGGCGAGCAACCGATCCCTCAGGTAGGTGAAGTTCTCCCACTTCTTGAAGATCGTCAGCTTGTAGTCGCACCCGGGCGGGAAGATGTTGCCCTCCAGGTAGACCGGGCCATCGTCGGTGAGCAGCACGTCCCAGCTGACCTCGACGTGCGCCGGCAACTCGTTGTGCAGCCCGATGCAGGCCTCGATCACGTCGTTGAGCTCCGGCACCTCGATGCCGGTCCAGTCGCCGTCGCTCTGCGGGCGGATCGGCTGACCGACGCGGCTCTGCTCGTAGTTGATCAGGTGCGTGTCGAGGTCGAAGTACGCCGTGGAGTTCGAACCCTCGTCCGCGGGCAGGAACACCGCAGCGATCAGCTCGGCCTCGCCGTCGACGTTGAGCGTCATCACCCGGAAGCTGCTGACCGGGAACGGCGCGCGCATCCGCTCGAGCTTCTCGATCACCGCGTTCGTGTAGGTCGCCGAGGATCCACTCGCGCAGCTCCTCCGGGGTGCACTGCTCCGGCTCGTCCGCCGCTACGCTCCTTGTCGTCGCACCGGTAGATGCGCGCCTCGGCGTCCCACTCCCAGGTGCGCAGGTACTGGCCGGCGCCGCCCTTGGTCGGCTTGATCACGAACGAGTCCTCGGGGATCTCGCCCTTGAGCACGCCGTCCTTCATGACGCCGTACTGCGCGCGTCGCGTGGTGCCCTCGGGCAGGTGGGTCTGGAAGAAGTCGTGCCAGAAGACCTTCGACGAGTGCTTGAGCGCGTGGTCGGGGCTCCAGCCCATCCGCTGCTGCTTGTAGCTGTGCATGCGTGAACATGGTCACGAGCATCACGTTGTAGTTCGACCAGCCCATGAAGTTGAACGGCCGGAACAGCGGCGGGATCTCGGTCTGCTTCACCTTGCGCAGGTACGGCGGCAGGATCGCCACGGCGGCGAGCGACGCGAACGGCGTGAGCGCCATGCCGATGGGGGTCACGAACGTCATGAACGGCGCGGCGTGCGCACCGGTCTCCTCGTTGGAGATCCGGTAGGCGAGGCTCTGGTAGAAGTGCCGCATCCCCAGGAAGCTCACCTTGGGGTGGCCCGAGCATCAGCGAGTAGTACGCCCGCCACACGCGGGCGGTGTCCTTCCAGTAGCCCTGGTACTGCCAGTTCGCGGCGTCGGGCTGCCCGAGCCGCGCGAAGTAGTCGGGCCAGATCGGTGGCGGTGATCGCGAGATGCGCTTCGACCCGGCTGCGACGGTGACGGCGTCGCGCACCGTCTCAGCGGCCCAGGATTTCGTGCGACCCGTGGTGCTGCCCATGACGGACCCTCCCTTGCGTTGGACGTTCGGCCCGGAGCAGGCCCCCGGGCGGGGTTTGGCGGTCGGTCGCCCGAGCCGTGCTCTGTGTCTGGGTGCGAGCCAGTACGCAGGGACGAGACACTCGGTGACTCGCGAAAGGAGGTTCGACAAACTGCCCAGCAGAGGTGATCTATCAGACTTTTTGGCTATACGACTCGCATCCGGGTACGAAGACAATGGTGGACATGCGTTCACTGAAAGGTGTAGGAACTGCTGAGCGCAGCAGACCACCAGCCGGCCCGGACCTGCGAGGAGAGGGATGACATGAGCAAGGCCAGCAACACCAGCACCCGCATCCGACTCGACGTCGCACGACGTCACCGAGCCGATCAAGAACGCCATCCACTCCGGCATGGGCGCCATCGAGACGACGGTGCTGGCGGCAGCCGAGATCCCGCTCAGCGTGCTCAAGTCGCTCGGGGTTTCCGACGAGGCCATGGAGGCCGCCCGCGAGGGCCACGCTCAGCTCGTCCGCGGCATCCACAGCGCGCTGGACACGGTCGCGATGGGCGTCACCGACACCACGGCCGGGATCGCCTCCGGCATCACCAACGGCGTCTCCAGCGCCGCCGCGGCAGCCGGCGACGTCGGCGAGAAGATGACGGCATCGTCCTCGTCGTGATCGACCAGGCGGCCAGGGCACCACGGCCACCCCTCGGCCCCGGCCCCCGGCCCCCTGCGCCGACGCCACCGAGCCCTGACGCACCGTGGAGCGCCGACCATGACCGACTCGCCGACGCCGACCGCAGATCCTCTCGACCCTGCAGATGCAGGGGCGGCGAGGCCGCCTGGGTGCTCTCGGCGCACGTCTATGCCCTGCTCGTCCCGCTCGCGTTCTGCGTCGCGGTGATCATCGCGACGTGGGACTACCTCGTCCACGACGTACCACCCGTTCCTGTTCTTCGTCGCGGCCTGCCTGCTCTCCGCCGGCGGCGCGTTCGAGGCGGCCCAGAACACGCTCGACAACTGGTACCTGACCGCCGGACTCCCCGAGCGCCAACGGGGTCGGACTGTGCGACTTCCTGTTCTACCTGACTGGTCACCGCCGGCCAGGCCGTGAGCGCCATCGCGATCGCTGGTGACCGCTGGTGGGTCGTCGCGATTGCCGTCGGCGCCGTCGTCGCCGTACCGCCCGTGTACTTCCGGAACGGCCCGTACTTCGCGCCGTTGTCGGTCTCGAGCCTGCTCGCGATCGGACTCGCGTTCGAGGCGTTCGGCGACCCGGCGGTCTTCCTGCAGCTGCTCGCCGTCGCAGCGACGATGTTCTTCTTCGGGCTGCTGCTGCGCACCCAGGCACAGGTGCTGCACGGCTTCACCACGCGTCGCGGCGTCTCGGGCGCGTGGTTCTCGTCTGGGCCATCGCCGGCCGGAATCGAGCGGCACGCCCATGAGCTGGACGACGATCCTCGCCGTGACCTTCGCCGTGGTCGTCGCGGGGATTGCCGTGCGTCCGGCCTGTTGCCGCCTTCCCCCGAGCTGTGCGAGCCGTCACACTGGCCATCTGACCACAGACATGGAACGCTACTTGACGACGACGACCGGCGTGGACCCGGCGTCACGCAGGTGTCGGATCTCGACGCCGTAGCCGAGGAGGAGACGGACCACGATGCCGAACTTCACGTTGGAGGAGAACGCCGCAGGCGATCTACGACAAGAGCATCGACGCCACGCCTCGGCTGTTCCGCGGCAACACGCGGGACGGCCTCAACAAGATCCTGATGGAGCGCTTCGGCGAGGACTCCCCCATCGACGAGGCCGCGATCGTCCAAGTCATCAAGGACAACACCCCGACCGCCTTCCTCGGCCGCGGGATGAAGGCGATCACTCCGCTGCTGACCGACCCAAGTCTCGCTGACCCCTCCTAGCGGAACGCTGACCCCTCCTAGCGGGACTCGGCCGCGCGTTTCAGGCTGCCAGCAGCGCGTCGATCTGACCGAGTGCCTCGCGGATCCCCTCAGCCATGCCCATCTGCACCAGCTGCTCGAGGTCGTTCACCGTGGCGAAGTGAGTGACCATCGTCATCCGCGTCCCGGTGCCGACGAAGTCCAGGGTCACCGCCATGTGCGTGGTTGGCATCGTGGCGCTTGGCTCACCCTTGTCGTCCGCGAAGCCGTCCTCGAGGGCCAGCGCCCGCGGCCCGTCGATCCGCTCGAAGCGCCACCAGCCGTGGAACTTTTCGCCTGCTGGCCCGGTCATGAAGTACGACGCACGACCGCCCTCGACGAAGTCGTAATCAACGAACGTCGCCGGATAGCTCGGCGGTCCCCACCAACGCTCAAGTTGCCGCGGGTCGGCCCAGACCTGCCAGATCCGCTCTGGTGGCGCACCGAACTCCGAGGTCACACTCATCGTCAACGCCTGCACGTCTTGAACCACGTCCAACACCGTCATGCCTGATCTCCTTCGCTTCGTTGCCTTGGGCCGAGCTTGAGTTGCCGTTCGCTCAGAGCCACCGGTGGTCCTTCACCTGCCTAGTCAGCGGTCAGCAGAGCGTCGATGCGATCGACACGCCCCCTCCAGATTTCTTCGTAGTCGGCGAGCAACCGCGCTGCCGCCCGTACGGCCGCCGGATTCCCGCTCACCAGCCGTTCCCGTCCGCGCCGTCGCTTGGACACCAGGTCCGCACGCTCAAGCACAGCGACGTGCTTTTGCACCGCCGCGAAACTCATGGCGTAGCGGTGAGCGAGCGAAGTCACGGACTCCTCGTGATGCATGACGCGGACCACGATGTCCCGTCGGGTGGCATCAGCGAGAGCCGCGAAGACGCGGTCCGCACCTTCGTCTGAAGCAAGATCTACAACCATTTGGTTGTAGATTAACTCTGACCGTCATCGTGCGTCAAGGTCCTCCAAGAGCACCGCCAGCCGGTCGTACCCGATCTCCATCCCACCGGTCATACCCGTGCCGAGCACCATGTCGCGCACCTCTTCGCTGGGCAGCCGCATGGTCAGCATCACCGTTGTACGGCCGACGACCTCGGAGAACTCCGTGATGACACGCATCGGCGGGTTGTCCCCGAAGTACTCGTCGTGCACGGTGCGTGCGGGCGGGTCGAATTCGAGGTACTCGCCGTGCATCTCGAAGTAGGTGGACGCGTCGTCGCCCTGTTGCCAGCCATAGCGCCAGGCCCCGCCGACCCGGGCATCGACCTCACAGACGACCATGTCCCATCCGTCCGGACCGAGGCACCAGGCTTGCAGGTGCTTCGGCTCGAAGTGCGCCTCCCACACCAGCGCGCGGGGGGCGTCAAAAGTCCTAGTCACGACGATGTCGGTGGGAGTCGTCGTGTCCACAGTCATGGTTCCGATCATGTTCGGTCTCCTGGTGAGCTGATTGGGTCCGGGCTTGTTCGGGTCTGCAGTTCACGCAAGTAGTCGTCCAACCGCGCGTAGTGCGCCTCCCAGTGGCGGCGAAATCCCCAGGCGTAGTCGGCGACCTCCTTCAGGGGGGTGGCCTCCAGCGCGCACGGCCGCCACTGGGCCTGCCGGCCTTGGACGATCAGTCCGGCGCGTTCCAGCACCCGAAGGTGCCTGGAGATGGCCGGACCCGTGATCGAGAACGGCTCCGCGAGCTCCCCCACGGTGGCCGGCCCCTTCGTGAGGCGATCAAGGATTGCCCGGCGCGTGGGGTCGGCCAGCGCAGCGAGGGTCACGCTGAGTCGGTCTTCCGACAATCTATTGACCCTTCATATTTAACTTTTCAGTTATCTAAGCGCGAAGTTAGATAACCAGAGCAGCGAGGGGTTGTCAACGTCCCTCGAACGCGAGGCACTCGCGGCTACCGTGAGGGCATGAGCCATGTGCATGTTGAACCAGCAGACCGGTCCTGGACCGCCACCAAGGTGATCGCCATCCTGGCGGCGATCTTCACCGCCGGCTACATGCTCCCCTGGGCTATCGCAGCCGTACGAGACGTCAGGCACTGGGGCGTCTTCTGGGTCAACCTGCTCTTGGGCTGGACGATCATCGGTTGGATCGTCGCGCTCATCATGTCCCTGCGCAGGCAACGCCTAACCATGTCCAGCTAGTGCAACCCGCTGCTTCCGGCCGCTGGCTGCCACTGCTACGCACGATGCTCGTAGCCGCGGTCATGGCGGCCGCCGCGATGCCAGGCTCCGCCGTGGCCACGCCCGCGATCTCGCCCGCGCTTACGACCAAGTCCTCGACCTCCACCGCCGCGACCGTCGAATTCTGGATCGACGGAGACACCGTGGTCACCTCGAAGGGCACCATCCGACTCATCGGCATCGATACGCCTGAGCGAGGCACCTGCGGCGTCAAGAAGGCCCGTCGCTGGGCCAGGGCTCATGCGCCCGTCGGTTCAACGGTCCGGCTGATCAACCCACCGAGTGTGATCAACAAGGACAAGTACGACCGAAAGCTGCGCTTCGTCGTGGCGCAGGGACTCGATATCGGGCTGGGCCAGATCCGCCACGGCGCAAAGGCCCGCTACGACGGTCGCGACGGCTATGACCACCACCCTCGGCAGAAGTCGTATCGGAAGGCTGACGCCAAGCACGCTGACTACCGCTGCTGAGCCTCCACTACTGAGCCCGCCCCGGATCGGTCACCGACGGAGCCGCACAGCATGGGCGTCAGGCACGACGTACGGTCCTGACTCGCCGGCCGCGTCCGGCAGCGCCGACAACTCCTCGGCGACGGAGCCCGTAGCGGGGCCGGAAGGGCCGGCCCTACTCAGGCCATCCCGTGCAGGCGTGAGCCGCGCACTCGAACACGACGACTGAGACGCTCGACTGACCGACGCCTCGCCCTGCTGGCGCCCTACCCTCCGCAGTGGGGGAGGTTCGCCGCGCTAGAAGCGCGTTACCCCAACGCGAGGGGTCACACGAGGGTGGGTTGGCGGGGCCAGGTGGTGCCGTAGTGGTGGCTTCCGGTGTCGCTTGGGCTGGTGAAGCGCAGGCCGCTGTCGGGGAGGAGTTCGGCGGTGATGTCTCGGGCGTGGACCCAGTCGTGGTGGGCCCAGCACAGGAGGTATCCGTTGTCGACGCTGGTCGCGCCGCCCAGGAGCCAGGACACTCGGTGGTGTCCCTGACACAGCCGGGGTGGGGCGTTGCACCCCGGGGCTCTGCACCCACCGTCTCTGGCGTCGAGGGCTCGGCGTCTGGGTCCGGTGAAGGTGCGTTGGGTGCGTCCGACGTCGAGGACGTGGCTGTGGGGTCCGAACACGATCCGGGTGACGTCACTGTCACACGCGACCCGTTCCAGGACACTGCGCGGGAGTGGGGTGTTGGTTTCTTGCAGGACCGCGGGGTCCAGCCCGGTCACCCCGGGCATCGCGGTCAACGTGTTCCAGTCGACGTGGACCACGAGTTGGGGGCGGA
The DNA here is from genome assembly GCA_963851405.1 of uncultured Actinomycetota bacterium. Classification (GTDB taxonomy): domain Bacteria; phylum Actinomycetota; class Actinomycetes; order DATJPE01; family DATJPE01; genus JANPBY01. The sequence goes on from CAWKPB010000001.1 coordinate 204,594, forward strand.
CCCCACCGGAGGTGCCCAACCCGGGTGAGTTGAACGCCAACTGGGTCAACGTCGCCAACGCGTCATGACGACGCCGCGACGGAGACCGGCCATCGTCGTTCGCCGGCACCCCGATCACCGCGGCCAGCGCTGTGGACAGGGCCTCACCGACCTCCGGAGTCGCGAACCCCCGGATGTGGGTGCCATCCATGGTGTGCGCGAGATCAAAGTGGTAGTCGTCGTCGGCGGCGCGACGTTTCGCGTCCTCAGCGTCGGGGTCGACCCGATACGCCCACTTCGCGACGAACACCTTGAAGTCATCCACCGCGAGCCCAGAGTGGTCCAGCAGGAAACTCTCGCCCCGGTCGGGGTCAGCCAGCGCCTCGACCCGCGCCGGGGAGCCGCACGCACCACGGGACAACACGAACGCGTGCTCCACGCTGACCTCACCGCGACGGAGTGCTTCCGCCGTGAGCGGCAGCACCGTCGAAAGACGGTCCGCGAGCTTCAAATCAGACCCGACCTTCGCCCCCGACGCCCCCGTCGTGCGCTGCAGGAACGCCTTCGCGCTCCTCGACCCATCCAAACCCCACACCCCCGAATCGCGGACCACCCGAGTCGCGGTCAGGCTCGACGCTGACAACCGGGCCTGGATCTGGCCCGAAGTGGTGACGTACTCAACGGCTTCGGTCCCACTGAGGTCGGACAGGTCATACCCAGCGAACTCCGCCGACGCCGCGTCGAGGAAACGCAGAGCAGCCATCGGGCCACCCGCAGGAAGCAACGACCCAGCCGAAGGCGCAGACGCATCCATCACCGTCACCGGAGCTCACCCCCGACCGGGCCCCACAACGAGGACCCGTTCGCGCGCCACACGGCAAGCAGCAAGGCCGCGCCCACCCGGGCACGGGCCAGAGTCTCCTCCGCGACCAGCATCTCAGCGCCCCGAAGGGAGTTCCCGGACGGGGCAGCACCCGCCAGGTCACCGGCCGCAGGCCTCGCCGCCCGCGCGATGGACTCCAGTCGAGCCTTCAACACGCCCAGGGCTACCAGCAGCTGCACACACTCCTGTGCCGACAATTGCGCGGGATCATGATTGACGAGCCCGGCAACTGCGTCGGCTAGCAAGCGCGCGTGCGTGACCACCGATCCGGGCGCCGCGGCGGTGGCCACCGTTGATAGCGACGCGAGCTGTTGCTCTGGAGCGTTCATCTGCGGTCACCTCCACGCGCGCGGCCGGCGCGATCAGGCCCGTCTGGCGTCGGTCTCGCCAATCCAGGAACCGAACCGGGAACGGAACCCCGGAGGAACTGGAAGGACGGGAGCACGAACCGGACGGAACGACGATCAAGGGGGCTGGGCGCCGCTCTTGGGGCGCCGACCGGGAGGAGGTCCCGGCTCTCGTGAGGGCTCTTCGGCCCGACTCACTTATTTGAACGTATGAACTATTCTGCCAGACCCCACCGACAACCCGCAACCCCAAAACGCAGGTGTGCACAAAAGAATCACGGGAGCTTCGTCTCGCCCGCGACCAGCCCTGCAAGCTCAGGTCCCGAGCACTCAGGTGGCGAGGGGCCAAGCTCTGGACCGTTGTCGGTGGCCCGTCCTAGGCTCGTATCAACGGGTTGCTCGCGCACCGCCCATACCGCCCAATCGTCCAGCCCCCTGGAGGACCTCTCATGACTACACGCACCGAGCCCTGGGCTCCTGGCACGCCGAACTGGATCGACCTGGCAACGACCGATCGAGCGGCCGCCGACGCGTTCTATAGCAAGGTGCTCGGCTGGAGCGTTCGCGACACCGGTGAGGAGTTCGGTCACTACGGAATGGCGGAGATCGACGGTCAACCCATCGCAGGGATGGCCGCCAAACAGCCCCACGACCCCCTACCCGCACGCTGGACGACCTACATCGCGACGGCCGACGCCGACGCAACGGTCGACGCGGTCAAGACCAACGGCGGCACCGTCATGGCCGGCCCGTTCGACGTCGGCAACGAAGGACGAATGGCGCTCGCGCTCGACCCCACCGGCGCCGAGTTCGGCATCTGGCAATCCGGCCAACACTTCGGCTACCGGCACGTGAACGAGCCGGGTGGCGTGGTCTGGAACCACCTGTCCACGGGCGACCTCTCCGGGCCAAGGAGTTCTACTCGGCAGTCTTCGGATACACCTACTCCGGGTCAGGCGACATGGTCACCATCGACGGCGACGGCCCCGGGGACACCGTTGGCGGGATGAGCGGCCTGGAGCCTGGCAACGCAGACGCCAAGCCTGCGTGGTCGGTGACCTTCTCCGTGGTCGACGCCGACGCCACGGCGAAGCTCGCCACCGAGGCCGGCGGCACCATCGTCTTCGGGCCCCAAGACACCGACTGGGGCCGGATGGCGACCATCCGCGACCCCCAAGGCGTGGACTTCGGAGTGGCAGGCACCTCGGCGCCTTAGGCGTGGGGCGGGTGGCCGTGGAGTTCCGAGACCTCACGAGGCACCCGCTTCCAGCCACTGCTCGAAGGTGCCACCATGGCGATGTGCCCGCCCACGAACCACCGGATCTCGGCGAGTTGTACGTCGCTCACGCGGCGCGCCTGACCCGGTCGCTGCACGGCCTGTGCGCCGACCAAGCGGAGGATGTCGTCCAGGAGGCCTACGCCATCGCAGCGCGCCGGTGGGCTCACGTCGCCACGTGCGACGAGCCGGTGGCTTGGATCACCACTGTGGCCACTCGTTTGGCGTGGCGCACGAAGCAACGCGAATCCGACAGGCGCCATCGAGAGACCAAAGCCGGGGCCCACCCCTCGCCGAATTCCTCGCCGTTGCCCCCCGACCCAGATCTTGAACGAGCTGTGGCCTCTTTGCCACGCCAGCAGTCGGAGGCGGTACGGCGGTACTACCTCGAGGATCGCCCCGTGGCCGAGATCGCTCGCGCGTTGGGCGTCCCCGAAGCCACGGTCAAGACATGGCTTCGTCGAGCCCGCATCGCTCTGGGAGAAAGGCTGGGAGATCTTTCCGGGCGATGGGTGAGCGAGGAGTCGGTCGGGCCGGACTGGTGCGCCGCCTGGATGCGCGACCACCATCTGAGCCGCCAGACCGACGCGATCTTGGCGCATATGCCTCGCCGACGGGCACGATGGGTACTCGAAGTGGCCGATGGGTCCTTCTGGTTCGGCACGGACGCGGGCGAGCACTTCGACCACGGCACTCACCGTGTGTGCGGCAACGCCCTCACTCACCACCAAGAGCCCGACCCGCCCAGTGACACGTCCTACGCGGTCGAGCGCGACGGCGATCGTCTGCGTCTTCGTGTCCGTGAGACCTCCGTGCCCGCTGTCGGGGGGGTGGCCGCGCTGATCCACGAACGGTTGATCCACCACCTGCCACTTTCCTACGCAGGTGCGATCTCTGCTCAGACCAGCTGAAACCTAGAGAAGCCCTCATGCCTCATCTGTGGTGAGAGCGCGTCCACCCGGGATGCGCAACCACGGAGGCGGGACGGATGAATCGGCGGGTCGGGGTAGTGGCGGGGCTTGTGGCGACGGCGCTTGTGGTGTCGGGCTGCACGTCGGGGGGATCCGCGGATGCAACGCCCACCTCCCCGGCAAGCGACGCCGCCTCACTCTCGCCGGCGGAATCGCCTGGGAGCGACTCGACCGAGGGACTGCTCGTCTATCAGTGGGAGGCGTCATCTGGCAGCGACAGTGTGACCTTCGCGTCGGCCGACGGGACCGCGGCCCAGGCTGTGCTCCCCGAAGGCGTCGCGCAGGGGTTCCACCCCGACTGGTCACCGGACGGGACCCAGGTTGTTTTCGCGGATCAGGACACCGGACTGTGGGTCATGGCGGCGGACGGCTCCACCTCCAAGCGCGTTCACGACTGCTCGGACTGCGACTACCCAGCATGGTCCCCGGACGGGGCGAGCATCCTCTTCACGCAGTACGTCCTCGGTGGTGACGGACCGCCCAAGGCCTCGACGATCGAGGCACTCGACCTGGAATCTGCCAAGACGACCAAGATCATCAAGGAGTCGTCTCCTCGGCTGGTGGATGTGGCGCGCTGGTCTCCGGACGGAACGCGGATCGTCTATGGCATCGACCAATTCGACGCCGCCGGGGACGAGACCGGATCGGCGATCGCCGTCGTGAAGTCGACTGGTGGCAATCCCAAGGTCTTGACCAACTTTGGTGACTACGCCTACTACCCGGACTGGAGCCCCGACGGGTCGACCATCGTCTACAGCGTGGAGACGGTCCAGTACGCCGCCCAGAAGCCGGACTGGGCCGACACCTGGGACTTGTGGACCATCGACCCCAACGGATCGGGCGCAAGACGGCTGACGGCTGTCGACCAGGGCATCCGCCTGTGGCAGCCGACGTGGGCACCAGATGGCTCGGCTGTCTACGCGACTCAGGACTCAGCAGCCGCCAGGGAGGCGGTGCGAGTCGAACTCGACGGTACGGTCGGACCGGGCCTCACTGGGGCGACGCACGTACGCCTGCAGCCCACAGGATGAGCCGACGGAGCACTCGAGCAATCAGCGGTCGAGCCAGAAACAGCTAGCTCGGGTTCGAACGCCGTTCCCACTCGATCCACCGGGAGACGACGCGATAGCCGAGCGACTGGTTGACCTTCATCATCGCGGCGTTGGTCTCGTCGTTGAAGGTGAAGGCCACGGTCGCCCCGGCGAGCCCTGCGCGATGGAGGCTGTGCGACTTCAGCAGCTTCGCAAGGCCCCGCCCCCGATAGGGGCGGCGGACTCCGGTGAGGTGGTTCTGCGCACGCCCGCTCGGCCGGTCTATCTGCAGCATGGTCATGCCCGCGAGCTCGCCGTCGACGTACACCGCCAAGCTGGTGTCGTCATCGGCAGACAGCGAGCGCCACACATTCGCGGTCCAGCGCTCGAGGGTGATTCCGTCCGTGCCATAGCTGCCCGGGAGGTCGCGTGAGACCTCCAGGTCGAGCGCGTGCAACGGAGCAGGATCATCGATCTCACCGAACGCCAGCAACGTGACGCCGTGGGGCAGCGGCTGCGCTGCCACCGCACGCGGATCGACCGACGAGCCGTTTTGGCTGTGCGTCTGGACGAAGTCGAACGCGCGCGCCAGCCCCTGCTGCGCCGTGCCATCCGGCGACGTGGCCTGCACCCGCGTGACGCCAACGCCCTCCAGGTGGGCCAGTGCACGCGCGGTCAGCTCACGACCAACACCGCGGCGCCGCTGGTCGATCCGCACGACTACCTCGACGGTCCCCGTGTCGGGCTCGGCACCGGTCCAATTCTTGGAAGCGGTGCACCAACCCACCATCTCGCCGTCGATCTCGGCGGCCATCAGCAGCAGGTGTCCCTCTGGTGGCGTGTCGGCGAGCCACGTCCGCATCCCCTCGGCCGTCACGATGGTGTCGTTGGTGGCCGCGGCGCCGAGGACGGCCGCGGCCGCAAGATCATCCAGCGTCGCCAGCCGTACGGCTATCCGCTCGGACTCAGGCGGGGACACGCGCGAACGCTATCGGCGTCTTACCAAGGAGGCGATCTACCGCAGGAGGTGGACACGAGTTCTTGTGACACGATCCGGCGCATGACTTGGACCGCACCGACCGTCGAACGATCCCCGAGCCCCAAGCTGGTCGACGAGCGCGCGGCCCTGCAAGGTTGGCTCGACTTCCACCGCGAGACGCTGCTGTGGAAGTGCCAAGGCCTCACCCACGCGCAGCTGGCGATGCGCGCGATTCCTCCGTCGCGGCTGTCGCTGCTGGGGCTGGTACGCCACATGGCCGAGGTCGAGGCTTGGTGGTTCCGGACGCACGTGGTCGGTCAGCCGTCACATGGCTTCTTCGGCCTTCAGGACGAGGACGACTTCGAGAATCTCGACTCAGTCCCCGCCGAGGAGGCCTTCGCGACCTATGCCGACCAATGCCGGCTCGCGGACGCAGCCGTTGCCGACGTCCCGCTTGAGCAGACCTTCCCGGCGCCGTGGGGCAACGGTGACCTCGACCTGCGATGGGTCTACATCCACATGATCGAGGAGTACGCGCGACACAACGGTCACGCTGACCTGATCCGCGAGTTGGTGGACGGCGTCACCGGCGACTGATCGGTGGCGTTCGTCGGTCCTAAGACGTCGCCGACCCAGTAAGAGCATTCGTCAGCAGGGTCACCAGCGTCTCCAACTGGACGTCGACCTCGGCACCGTCCTCGGTGTCAACCCCATCGAGGGCGCGCGCCGCGAGCCCGGCCTTCGCGTCGATCAGCTCGGAGATCCGCGTGTCGACGGTCTGCGCGGCCAGGATCCGCCAGGCGGTCACTGGCTGGTCCTGACCAATCCGGTGCACCCGGTCGATCGCCTGGGTCTGTTCCGCCGCGGTCCAGGACAACTCGGCCAGCACCACGTTGGACGCGACCTGCAGGTTGATCCCGACGCCAGCCGCCGTGAGCGAACACACGATGACGTGGACGTCCTCCTCATTCACGAACGCGTCGATGTTGCGCGTCCGAACCCGGGTCGTCTGCTCGCCGCGGATGGAGGTGTGCTTGATTCCCCGCCGAGTCAACGTGGCCTCAGCGGCGTCCATGACGTCGATGTGCTTGGCGAAGAAGACGACCTTGCCGGCGTTACGTGACAGCTGCGCGGTGAAGTCGGCCGCGAGCTCGGCCTTCGCCGTACCGATGCGACGCATCATCGCAAAGACGTTCTCGCCGGTGCCCGCCTCCCCCGCCTCCTTCAGCTCGCGCGACGCGACCTTGCGGACCAGCGCGTGGTCGACGCCCCCGTCATCGTCGGTGGCCTCATCGTCCTTGCGCACGGCGAGCGCGCTCTCGTACCTCTTGACCAGCCGCTTCACCAAGCGCGCCTCGGCATCTCGGATCGACTTGGCCTCGGGGCCGTCGAGCTCGACGGGAACGTCGGCGATACGGCGGGCCGGGATGTCTGCGGCCACTTCTTCCTTGCGCCGCCTGACGATTCCCTGCTCGATCACCGTCGCTCGCGCTGCTGGGTAGAAGCCGGGCTCAACAGGCGTCCGACCGTTCTGCTCGAGCGCGTGCAGCAGGTCAGCGCTCACCTTGTCGTGGTTGATCCAACCGAGGAACTCCCAGATCGCGAGGAAATCCTCAATGTCGTTGATGAGCGGCGTCCCGGTCAGCGCCATGAGGAGCGGTCGCGGGGTGCGCTGCCGGACCTTGCGCGACAGTTCGAGCACATTGCGGGACCGCAGCGAGCCCTTGTTCTTGATGAAGTGCGCCTCGTCGATCACCATGCCGCGGAATCCAAAGGAGCCGAGCCAACCCGCGTGGCGGTTGAGGATGTCGTAGTTGACGATGACGATGTCGGAGAAGGCGTCGATGGTTTCGCCGTCGCTGTGGACGACGGTCGCCGGGTGTCTCGGCGTCCACATCGCCGCCTCGCGAGCCCAGCTCGTCTTAACGACGTTCGGCACAACAACGAGCAGCGGGAACGCTTTCGCGGCCTGAGCGCTGAGCAGCGCCTGAGCGGTCTTGCCCAAGCCCGGCTCGTCGGCGAGCAAGAAGGTGCGGTGCCCCGCCAACGTCGCAGCGACCACCTTCGCCTGGTGCGGCATCAGGTCGAGGCCCGGCGCGATGTGGGCCCCAGTCGGCGCGGGCAGCTCCATACACGAGGCACCGCCGCCGCTCGCCTCTTCGAACGAGCGAAGCAACGGGCTGATCAGCTCCCAGTCAGCCAACAGCCGAACCGGCTTGGGAGCCGCGGTCGCGGCCGAGAAGTCCGGCGCGAGGAACGGGTTGGCCAGCTGCCGCGAGATGACCGACTGCGGCACGACCTGTCGCTCCTGCCGTACCGGCTCGGGCTCGGGCGCTGCCTCGGGAGCAGGTGGCTCCTCCAACTCGGCCATGCCGGCCTTGCGGCGCAGCTCGGACATCGCGTCCTTCGTACCCGGCAATAGCACGGCATCGTCGGTGAGCAGCTTCAGCAGGGAGGCGTTGCGCGCAGCCGTACGGGCCATGGTTTCGCCAAGCCCGTCGAGTCTCTTCATCTCGGCGGTGCGCTTACGCTCATTCGGCTCCACCTTCGCCGCAGCCCGCAACTCCCGCACCAAGATCGCAACGGCCTGGTAGGTCGCAAGCGTGGTGGCCGTGACCCGGCCACGCTCAACGGCCGTCGCCACCTTGCGGACCGCATCGGCCAGAACAGAGACAGCGCCCGCGTCCTTGCGCCTTCGCGGCGAGGCGGCTCGCTTCGGTGCCCCGCTTTGTGAGCGCGCGGGACCACTGCGGCCGGTGCCGCGACGGCGCGTTCTGGGTGGCACTCCCACTCCCCATGGGTCGACTGATCCTGCCGTGACCTGCCAAGCAATCCGCGGCCCGTCCACACGTTGCTGAAGAACTCAGTGCCGCAGAACCTGCCTTCGGGCAGGCGGCACACGTGGGAGGCGACGAACGCCTGGTTGCCCACCTTACTGCGTGCGAGCGGATCTGACCTACACCGAGATCGCGAGTCTGCAGCGGTTGTCAGCTGCCCATGGGCGCAGGACCCCGTTCGCGAATACGCCAGCCGCGGGAGGACGACCCATGAGAACCCGCGCCGCACCGTTGGTCGGCTGGCGGGGACAGACAACCGTCTCGGTGCCCTTGCCTCACGTCACCTTGACGGAGCCGACTCCCTTCTCATAGCCCGACCTCTTCGCCTTGAGCTTGTATTTGCCGGAGGCGACGCCCTTGCCCACCTTGAAGGTCACCTTCCCCTTCGCCTTGGTCGTCTTCGTTGCCCCACGGAAGGTGACCTTCGCGCCAGACACTGCCTTGCCGGCATCGGTCACCGTCGCCGTGACCGTGCCGTAGTTCAACTTCTTCGGGGCCACAACTAGCCGCAGGCCTGGGAGGACCTTGCGGTACCAGATCTGAGTGGGCCTCGACCCCATCTGAGAGTTCACCAGCAGATGCAGCGGCCCGCCCGCGCCACTGCCGCCAGTCGCCCACACCGGGTTGTAGCTGTCACCCTTTTTCGCCGGTTTCAACGTGCGAATGAGGCCGAGGCGGGTCACCTTCTTGTTGGTGCGCGCGACCTTGACCTTCGTCCCGCCATCGCTGTCCCACACGAGCCACAGTCGGCCTCCCGGGCCGGTGAGCAAGCTGACGTGGTCGGCGTCCTTGGTGGCGACGTTGAAGCCATCCTTGGTACCGAGGTGCCACAGCCGGATCTTGTTGGCGGTTGGGTACCCCACCTTGTACGCGGCCCATACGCCCCCGCCCTTGCGTGAGGCCACGGCCACGGCCTGCTGCGGGTTCAGCGACTGACCCTTCGTCGACGACTTCGGCGCACGCTTGAGAGCACCGATCGGCTTGGGCCAGACCCGTTGGGCGAGCACGCCGTCCTGCTTCTTGGAGCAGCCGAGGCAGTACCAAGCGGCCCACACCTGCCCCGTCTTGGAATCTCGGCCAAGCCCGGTGTGCAAGGCGTAGCCAGACGTGCCCGAGGTCGTCCAGTCGGGCGCGGAGGCCGGGACCGAAGGATCGACGCCCCGGTGCAGTGTCACCTTCGAGGTGCTGCTCGCGACGACACCGACGAGCGGAGTGCCTCCGTCATCCACGGCGGCGGTCCCGTACGAGGCGTACGCCGACTTGGTCTGCGTGAGCGATCCGGTGCCCAGCGTCCAACTGGCCCCCCCGTTCCCGCTCGTGGCGTAGGCCATCGGTCCGTTGAACTTCTCGCCAGCGCCAGTCGAGCGAATGCCGGAGAAGATCACCAAACGCTGGGCCCCGTAGTCGATGACCTTGGGGTCATCAGTGAGCGTCGCCCACCCCGTGACGACCGGCACGATGCCGGTGCCCGGCTTGCCGTTCTCAAGGACGACCCTGCTGCGGATCGAGTCGCTGTTTGGGCCGTCCACCTGAAACCAGACCGCCTGCGTGCCCCCACCATCAAGCGGCAAGGCGCCGGGCTGAGAAAGGACGCTCACGCCGCCGCTCGAAAGGCGAGACCAGCCTTTCACCTTGACGATTGCGGCCTTGGCGGCTGCCACCTCGACTGTTGCGTCGCGTTGAGGCTGTTGTGTGGGTGAGGACGCCACGGCTAGGCCGGGGACCATCGTCAGGACGACGGCGGCCGCCGCGAGAACGACAACGGGGAAGGGGCGGGCGCTTCGCACGGTGACCTCCGCACCGACGTCGAAGGCTGTCCGACGTCGAAGTCGAACGGATCGCCAAGGAGGCCGCTGCGCCACCCGGCGCTGACACGGCCACTATGGCCCTGATCGCGCGAAGGGGGAAGGGCTCGCGTCGCGCACCGGTCGTCTCTGGGAGGCGGCAGACTGGCCACTACGGCGGCTGAGCGCACCTATGAAGGGGAAGCCATGACGACGTTCAACCGGTCTGACGACCTGAAGGATGCGGAGTTCGCCGACACGAGCCTGCGCGGCGCGCGGTTCGTCGGCGTGGACGTCTCCGAGGTGGTGATGCGCGGCGTCGAGATCCAAGGGGCCGAGATCGATTCACCTTGGCTGGCCGAGAACGACAACGTCCTGCTCGTCAACGGGGTCGATGTGATCCCGTACGTCGAGGCCGAGCTCGACCGGCGCTTTCCCGGCCGCGAGCTCCGGCGGACAACGACGCCCGAGGGGCTCCAGGAGGCCTGGGCGGTGCTCGAACTCACCTGGGCGGCCATGCTCGCCCGCGTCGACGCGATGCCGACCGGCACCATCGACATGTCCGTGGCTGGCGAGTGGTCCTTCGCCGAGACGCTCCGGCATTTGGTTATGGCTACGGACGTGTGGCTGCGCAAGGCGATCCAAGGGGTCGAGCAGCCGTACGACCCGATCGGTCTGGTCTTCGCCGGCGCCGAGGACGAGGGCTTCGACCTGTCGATCTTCAGAACGGACAAGCCCTCTTTTGCCGAGGTGCTCGAGGTCCGGGCCGGCAGGGTCGCGATGGTTCGGGAGTTCTTGGCCGCCGTCACGCCAGAGCAGCTGCTCGACACGCGCCAGAACCCCTGGGCGCCGAACCACGCCGAGACCGTGCTGTCCTGCCTGCAGACGATCCTCGAGGAGGAGTGGGAGCACCACCGCTACGCCACCCGCGACCTCGACAGCCTGGAGGCGTCCTCGACCAGCTGAGCCGCGGCTGTCCACACCGTGGGGCGTCCGTACGCTGAGGAGGTGGACCGACCCGAGCTCACCCGGGTGCGAGTAGACGCCTGGCTCTGGGCGATCCGACTGTTCCCGACCCGTTCGGCAGCCAAGGCCGCATGTGCGGCGGGTCATGTGAAAGTCAACGGCGCCAACGCGAAACCCGCCCAGCCCGTGCGCGTCGACGACACCGTTCGAGCGATCACACCGGGTGGCGAGCGGATCGTCGTGGTGACCGGGTTGCTCGAGAAGCGGACCAGCGCTGCCCTCGCGGTTCAGAACTACGAGGACCACTCACCGCCGCGCCCACCGAAGGAGCAGCGCGTCATCGTCGCCGCTCGCGAACGCGGATCTGGGCGCCCGACCAAGCGTGACCGTCGGCGGACCGAGCGACTGCGCGGACGAACCTGACCCAAGGCTGACCACCGGTCCGTGGCAGACGCGGTGATGCAGACCGATCGCTAGACGTGGCCGATGGCGATCAGGCCGAGTGCCGCCTCCTCGTCACCGTCGACGCGCAGCAGGTCGTTGAGCGAACCATCGAGGAAAGACCCGACGAAACACGCGCCCAATCCGGCCGCCTCGGCAGCGAGGTAGACGTTCTGGCTGATGTGTCCGCCCTCCCAGCAGACGAACCGGTAGTGCCGTTCCTTGTACTTCCATCGGCTGCGCTGGAAGATCCCGCTGAGCACGAGCACCGCGGGGGCATCGCGCAGGAAATCCTGGCCCAGGCCGGCCACGAGCAGATCCCCCGACACGGACCCGGCTCGGACCTGTTCCAGGACACGCCCGTGCGCGCCGACGTGGTAGAGACCGGGATCGATTCCCTCTACTCGGTGCGCCGCGACATAGGTCTCGATGGGGTACAAGGCGCCTCCAGAGGGGGCAGCTCGACGGCCGTCACTCGAGGTGAGGCCGGTAGCCGAGGTCACGATCCAGGAGAGCTCGTTCGCGGTCAGAGCCCTCTGCGTGAAGTCACGGCGCGAGCGTCGCTTCCGCAACGTGTCCACCAGCGGCGTCTGAGGCGGGTCAAGCACCAACGGAAGCGGCGTCGACACAGCCCCCGGGATGACCTTGTCCCCTGGCGGGCGCCGACCCCAATCGAGCACACCACGCAACATGCTGCGAATCCCCAGCGAGCTCTCGCGGTGATAGAACATGCCAACATCGCCACCGCCGTACGGGCTGGGTGAAGACGCCGCCCGCCCCCACCAGCCGACGGCAGCCGCGCCAAGTACCGCAGCGGTCCCCGTGAGCAGCGAGCGCCGAGGGACCGTTGTCCGCCGCCGAGCTACCGACGCAGCGGGTGGGCGAGCGACCTCTGCCGGCCGTGGCTCGACCTTGCGCTTGGTGCCCCAGGCGCGTTTGAACGGCACCATCCATTGCCGGTGCAACGCCAGGTGAACGACGGTGAGCACGACGAACGCGTAGCCGGCCCAGAGATGGATGCTGAATCCGTGGAGCTCAAGCCGATCGATGATCACGCCAGTCACAGCGACGACGATCACCACTCCGAGAAGGAGCAGATTCACCAGATAGCGGATCTTCCTGCGGTCCATGTCCGCTCCCAAGGTCTGCGTACCGGACCCCACCAGGCTAAGCCGATCAGGCGTTGCCTGGCAGACCCCAGCGTTCAGTTCGTCGTGGTCCGAACGGCGACGAGGCGGCCGATCTTGTCGATCCTGTGTTCGGGGTTGCCGAACTTGTCGGCCCACCCGTTGCCGACCGCGCGATCCTCCGGGGTGGCGCCCTGAAGCAGCGCGGCCGGCGGTCAGCAAGGCCACCGCGAGGAGGGTCGCCACGCAGGCTCCGGCAGTTCGCCGCATGCCCTCCGCTATGACGCGAGACTGGATTCGACGCAGACTGGGTCGATGGAGCGGCAACTCCTCGACCCGAGTCGAGGCGAAGGATCGACGACCCGACGGGGCGCGCGGCGCCTAGTCGCCCTTGCCCTGGCGGCTGGACTGGCTGCCGTCAGCTGCACCGCGACCAACGACGAACCGGCTAGCACTCCCCCGCCCACAGCCGTGTCGTCACCCGGTGCCTCGCCGACTGAGGCCCAGCCCGAACCGACGGACTCTGCCTCGGAGGCTCCGGATGCCGCCGACGAACAGGCCGTGCGCCAGGTCTCAGTGCTGGGGCTCGCCGAGGCCACGCATCGTGGTGATCGACTTCGGCTCGGCGGGGTCCGCGAGCAGACCGCTTCGTACACCTCCTACAACGTGACCTACCGCAGCCGCAGTACGAGCCGCGGCGACACGGAGTCGTACACGATCTCCGGGGTTCTCAACGTCCCCAAGGGAAAGGGGCCCTTCCCGGCGGCGGTGCTCGCCCACGGCTACATCGATCCCGCCGTGTACGTCCGCGGACAAGGGATGACCCGAGAACGCGCCTACCTCGCGGCTCGCGGCTACATCGCGATGCACGTCGACTACCGCAACCATGCGGAGTCCGACGACGACCCGAAATACCAGCAGCGGATGCGGCTCGGCTACAGCGCGGACGTGATCAACGCGGTGAAGGCGCTCCGAGAGTCAGCCGACGTACCCGTCGATGACCAGCGCATCGCCCTGTTCGGCCGATCGATGGGCGGCGGCGTCATCCTCAAGGTGTTGGCGGCGAATCCCGGGCTGGTACAGGCCGCCGCGCCCTGGGCCTCGGTCTCCTCGCTCGAAGCTCAGAACTTCAACCGCTTCCAACGCCCGGATCCGGAGGACTCCCCCGTGGTTGCCCAACTGGCCCGGCGGTGGGGACTCCCCGAGGACAACCCGGACTTCTGGCGCGAGAACTCGTCCCGGCCGTACTTCGACCGAATCACCGAGCCGGTGCTGCTCGTGCACGGCCGATCCGACGACACCTGCCCCCCGAGATGGGCGGCCGCCACCCACCGTGCGCTGACTCGAGCCGGAGCCAACTCGACGCTGCAGTGGTACGACGACGAACACGCCTTCGGGCCGGCGTTCAACGCCGCGATGGACCGCACGATCCGCTTCTTCAACGCGCAACTGGGACGAGTACGGCAAATCCGTACAACAGCCGGTGCGGAGCGAGCCGCCTGAGGGCTAGACCTTGGACTTGCGCCCGCCGAAGAGGCGCTCCATCAGCGAAGGCGCTGGGGGGCACTGGCATCGCTTGGACTTCGGGACACCGGCCATCACCTGATTTACATGCGCGCCGCAGCCTGCCCAGCTGGGCTTTTGGCACCTCCGGCAGGAGATCTGTCGGCACATAGGGCTTTCCTCCGGAAACTGGGTGGGATCGTTCTAGGTCAGGGACGTGTGCAGTGGTCGTCGGTGAGCGAGCGGCCGGGCTGCGTGTTTCTTGAAGCGAGATAGGAGCATACCCTAGGGGGTATCCGTCCGAGATGTTGGGCGGGGAGCGTCACCCTGTCTGCTGCGAAGCCGGGCGATCGAGTCAGCCGACGCCTGAGCAGGTCATGGCTGCAAGCTGTTCGCCCCGGCTCAAAACCCGAGAGCCTTTCCGGGGCTCCGACTCGCGTGGCAGGATCCATGGCCACTCGTCTCAAACCCAGCCTGCGCCCTGCATAACGTCGCAGGCTGCGACACGTCGCAGCGCAAGGAGCCCGACCATGAAGACCATCACCGCGCCGCCGCCCGTGCCCGGTGAAGTCATTGACCCACCGCCGAAGGAAGTGCCGGAAGCGATCGAAAAACTCGACGCCAAGGATGGCGCCGTCGGCGCGGCCACCGGTGTCGGATATCGGGCCATGTCCCGGTTCTCCTTCAGCAAGGCGGGGCTGCTCGCGGCCGGCACGACGTACTACCTGTTCCTCGCGATGTTCTCAGTGCTCGCCTTCGCCTATGGCGTGGTCGCCATCCTCGGCGCCGACACCATGGCGAAGTGGCTCACCGAAGCGCTGACCAACCAGTTCCCCGGGATGGTCGGCGACGAGGGCATCGACCCGCAACGCCTCAAGGCCGTCGGGCGCACGACCTCGTTGGTCGGTCTGATCGCCTTGGTATGGGCCGGCGGTGGAGCGATGTCCGCGGCCAACGATTCGCTCCACAAAGTCTTCGGCGCCCCACCCGACCCGCGCAGTTTCGTCAAACTGAAGGCCCGGATGCTCGGCTGGATGCTGGTGCTCCTCCCGATCGTCGGCCTCTCCTACGCGGCAACCGCTGTCGTGGCATCGAATGCCGGTCCAGTGCTGGACGCGATCGGCCTCGAGTCCACCGCCGGGCGCGTCGCCCTATCCGCGTTGACCCTCGTCTTCTCCTACGCCCTGGACTTCCTCGTCCTCTTCCTTCTCCTCAGCCACTTCGGAGGCGTCCGACCCGAGCGTCGGGCGCGGCTGATCGGCGCCGCCGTCGGCGCCATCATCATCCAGATCTTGAAGCTGGTGATGGGCCTGATCATCGGCTTGTCCACCGACAAGCCGCAGTACGGCGCCCTCGCGCTGCCTATCGGAATCCTGCTCGTGCTCTACCTGCAGACCATGGCGGCGTACGGCTCCGCCGCGCTCACCGCGGCCATCGCCGAGCGCGACGTACCGCTGGTCGAACTCACGCCGGACGCCGCGGATTCGGCCTAGGCGAGGCCCCCGGACTCGCTCAGTCGAGGTGCAGCCGCGCCCTGCTCTCCGGAGTGCCGCCGGACCGGACCGGTGCACGAGACCGAGGTCGTGACAACACGAACCTAGGCGCCGGGTGGGACAGTTCTTCTCAGTCACGCAGACGTCAAGATCGACGGTCATATCCTTCGCTTCAGCGAGCTCGAAGCGAGTCACTGACAGCGGACGGACATCGCCCGTGCCGTGGGCCTAGGGCTCATCGGCATGCTTGGCTGCCCGGAGCTAGGTCGCGGTGCGGTTGATCAGTTGTGCCTCGACCGAGTCAAGAGACCTGCGGAGCTCGGCGATCTGGGTGAGCAGATCCTCCGTCGGCGGATTGATTCCGGCTGTCGGTAGCCCGGCATCAGCAGCTGTGACCACTTCGGCTTCGGCATCTGCAGCTTCGGCTTTGCGGGCCTTCTCCATCGAGTTGATGACGATTCCGATGAGCAGGTTGAAGACGAGGAAAGCCGCGATCAAGACATAGGAGACCAAGAAGGGAACCGCAAACGCCGTTACGGTCTCCCCTTCTTCGAGGTACGTGGGGAAGTTCTCGAGCGTGAGAAGTACGAACAGCGTCAGCATCGAGCGACCGATCGTCCCCCAGGTGCCCGGGAGGTCAGCACCGAACACGACCAGCCGACCATCCCGTAGACGAACATCAACAGGAAGATCAGCACCACCATGCTGAACAACGACGGGATCGACTTGGTCACCGTGAGCACCAGGACTCGAACATCGGGAAGGAAGCGAACCAGCCGCGCCACTCGCGCCAGGCGGAGCAGACGAAGCAACTGCGCCTGCTCCCTCACCCCCGGGATCAGCACGCCTCCGATGACCACGAGGTCGAACACATTCCATCCGCTGCGGAAGAAGTCTGCCGGTCGCCGCCTGTACGACGCGAAGCGCAGAATCAGCTCGACGAGGAAGACCCCGTAGAAGATCGCGTTGAGACGGGTCAGCGTCGAACCGTGCGCGGACACAACTGCGGGATAGGTCTCTAACCCGAGAACGATGGCATTGGCCACGATGACTGTGGCGATGACGGAGTTGAAGCGCTGGCCGTCCACCAACCGCGCGAGCGCCCCGGAACGGTCCGGCTGGCGACGGGCTTCGGCCTCACTCGTGGCTGGCTCAGCGGCCTGCGACCGGACGACCGATCGCGTGGCGTCCTCACCCTCCCGATTCATGTCTCGCGCATTCTATGAGCGGCCCGTCGCCATCGCCTCTTGGGCGGAGGCTCGCAGGCCGCGGCGCGTACGAGAGCGAGCTTCGTAGGTCGCCAGCAACCATCGCCTCAGCGTTCGTTGGCGTCTTGCCCGCAACCAACGGGGGCAGCCCGCACACTGGGGTGCTGGACCCAGCGGCCCCGAGCCAAGGTGAGGAGACGTCCGCGTGCTCCGACTTTTTCGCAGCAGCGGTACACCGATGGGGTCGCTGGCGCGAGTGAGAGGCGTGAAGGGTTCATCGGCCACCGCGGCGCCAGACGGAATGGACGACGCCACTCGCCACAGCCCCAGGCTCCACGCCGTTCCCGAACCAGCCGAACCGGTCGTCCATCTCCCCCGGGTCGAGTCATTCGACACGTTCTATCTGCGGGAGTACTCCTCCCTCGTGGCCTTGGCCCATGCGCTCACCGGATCTCGCGCGCATGCCGAGGACGTGGCACAAGAGGCGATGCTCGCGGCGTACCGCCGCTGGGATCACGTGACGACCCTCGACGCGCCGTACGCCTGGGTCCGTCGGGCCTGCGCGAACCTCGCCACCTCAGTCGTGCGGCGACGCATGGTCGAGGCCAGGGCGTTGGTACGCCTGCGAGGACGGCGCAGCGAAGTCAGCGAGCTGAATGCCGACGATGGCGCGTTCTGGTCGGAGGTACGGCGGCTGCCCAGACGGCAAGCGCAGTGCATCGCGCTGCGCTATGTGTACGGCTGTTCGCTGGCGGAGGTCGCTGACGTGGTCGGCTGCGCAGAAGGCACCGTGAAGGTGCACCTTGCGCGGGGCCGCGCCCGACTGGCTACTCGGCTGGGCGAGGACCTCGAAACCGAGGAGGACGGTCGATGAACCTCGACACCCGCGCACGGCGCGCTGCGGACGGAGTGCGCGCCTCGACCCAAGGGGTTGACCCGATGGGACAGGTCACCGAGCTCAAGCACGCGGACAAAGCGCGCCGCCGTAACGGCACTGCGCTGGGCGGCCTGATCGCCCTCCTCGTCATCGCCGGCGTCGCGTGGTTCGCCACGTCCAGCCTGGGCGGCGGCAACGACGCGCTTCCGGCCGGCCAGGACCCGTCACCGAGCACCAACGAAGTGGCGACGCCCTTCACCTACCAACCGGGCACCGAGGTGGGCACGAAGCTGAACCCACCCCTGGTCACCAACGCCCCCAAGGGCTGGGACATCCCCGCGGATGAGTCCTACGTATGGCTCGGGAACGGGATAGGGCTCGGACCACACATTGAGATCAGCGGGCCGATGCTCGGGGTCTACGACCAAGAGACCGGCAAGAGCGTCAAGGTCCCTGACTCCCGTTGCACTCCAGGGGTATCGGGGCCGTACTGCTCGGGATATGCAGCGTGGTTGCGCGAGCACCCCTCGTTCACGGTAATTGCCACTCAGGTGGTCACGATTGACGGAGAGCAGTTCCCCCAGCTGACACTGCGCGCCAACGACGACGCTGCACCGGCAGCGGGATACGACGGCGTGCTTCTGGGCAGCTTCAAGGGCAGTGGCACTGACCAGTCCTGGGATCAGGTGAACGCGGGTGAAACCTTCACTGAGACCGTGCTGGTCTTCGGCAACAAGACCATGGTGGTCAAGGCGTCCGGTGCCCAGACCCCCGGACAGCAAACCGAGCTCGACGCCGCCCTCGCTGGGGTCCTCAACTCGATGACCCTGCCGGGATGACGTCAGGCCGAAGGCCTCATCGCGGCTGCAGCGCAAACCGAGGAGGCAGCATGAGTCATGACGTGGCCATTGACGTCCCCATGCTGCGTAACACCCAAGAGGAAGAGGGCGTCGGCACCATCGCCCAGGGCCAACCGAGGCTAGTGATCGACCTGGAGCCGCCGCGCTGGGCGGCCTTGCCACGCGCTGCAACGTCGACTCGGCGTGCCGACCCCGGCGCTCCAGGAATCCGCGCTCTGTCGCGGCGGGAAGTCGAGGTCGTGGAACTGCTCATCGTTGGCTTTTCCAACGCAGGAATCGCCGCGCGGTTGTACGTGTCCGAAAAGACGGTCGAGGCCCATATTCGATCGATCTTCGCCAAGTTGGGTGTCTTCGGTGCCGCGGGTGTCAATCAACGAGTCACGGCGGCGGTCACCTACCTTGAGCTGATCGGCTGGGTGGTCGGCGGCTCCGGGGACGTAACCCTGCGTCGAAACCCGGGAACTGCCCCGGTCCCGTCGCCGAAGCCGGTGCAGAAGTCGGGTCTTTAGCAGAGTTAGCCGGACCGGGCCGCGCTGAAACGGCCGAGTGGGACAGTGAGCCTCGACGAGGGAGTCGAGATGTCGGTCGAGCTGAATCACACGATCGTCCACTGCCGAGACCAGGACGCCTCGGCCCGGTTCCTGGCCGAGATCCTCGGCGTCGCGCCGCCGTCCACCTTCGGGCCGTTCCGCGTGGTCGAGGTCTCGAACGGAGTGAGCCTGGACTTCCTCGAGGGCGAGGTGCACCCCCAGCACTACGCGTTCCTCGTCAGCGAACCCGAGTTCGACGAGATCCACCAGCGCCTGCTCGACCGCTCACTGCTCTACTGGGCCGATCCTGGCCAACAAGTCCCCAACCAGATCAACACCAACGACGGCGGCCGCGGGGTGTACTGGGAGGACCCCGACGGCCACATCCTGGAGATCCTCACGGTGCCGTACGGCGGCTGGCCGAACGAGAGACGATGACGTTCCGCGGCGGGACTGTTGTTTCGGCTAGGCCGGCGTGGCGTCTTGGGCCGTGCTGCGAAGCCGATCCAGGAACGCCTGCGCGAACGCCTGCCGTTCCTGCTCGGTGAGGTCCGCCCAGGGCTTGTCCGGACGCGCCAAAACCAGAGGCGTCCCGGGCGGCCGCTGTCGCGGCGTGGCCAACTCAGTCATCGGTGCCTCCCTTCTGCACAGCCAGTGTCTCTGTGACCACCGACAATCTGTTCGTGGGCAGAGAGATCGATCCGCGTGGCGGGCTGATCGACGCGGAGCCCGTACTCGCGACCCCTGGTGGTTGTCAGAGGTCAGTGTCAGCCTGCGTCCATGAGAGTGCGATGTCCCTCCTGCAAGACCATCGAGGCCGATCCGCCGAGCCCGTACGACTGCCGAACGTGTGGCCGCCGACTCGCGTGGCAGCCTCCCCCGCGGGTGCTCTTCCCTGATCAGATGTGGCTGTTCGAGCCGGACAATGTTCCGCAGCCGCTCCATCTCGACCTTGAGCTCGGCGAGAAGCCGAGACGAGCAACACCGCGTCCGCGCGCCACCTCGACGCCAACGGAGGAATCAGCGCCCACTCCGTTCCAGTCTGACTCGGCGGTCCAGCACGCGGTGGCGCTGGTCACGGCCTTCATTGCTGAGGGCGACGATGACTTGGTGACCGCCGTCATGGTCGACCAAGGTGAGCCCGACCTTCTCCGCCTCGGCCTTGCGTCGGCATGGTTGTGCGCCGGCCTCATCCATCACGTCGACCAACTGCTCGATGGCGCCGGCACGCAATGGCTACGCGAGCTCGCAACCGAACTGGCAGCGCGCGACAGCGGCTAGGGGTCTCGAGATCGCTCGAGCCGTCGTTATCCAGCAGCGCAGAGCCGGCGGGTGACTTCCTTGCCCACGGCTGCGCGGATCATCTCCACGTCACCGCAGACCACCAACTCGTCCCGGGCTCGCGACAGCCCCGCATACATGACGTCGCGGGCGACACCCTCATGGAATCCATCGACCGCGAGCACCACCACCGGCCGTTCGAGCCCCTCGAAGCCCATCACCGTCGAGTACCCCTGGCATTCGCACCGACAGCAGCAGCGGAAGGGGACGTGCGTTGACTTTGTCCGATGAGAGCTGTCACGATCTCGGCGCGACGCGACCGAGCTCGTGCGCCTGAAGCCAAGTGGCCACGACCCCTTCGGGTCAGGGCCACTCGGTGTGGTTCTGATCTCCGGCTTAGCTGCAGCCGCTGGTGCTGCCGCAGCCTTCGCAGACGTAGCAGGAGCCGGCTGGACGCATCTTGGTGCCGCAGGTGAAGCACATCGGGGCGTCGGCAGCCGTACCCAGGATCGACTCCATGAGCTCGGTCGAGGAGTGCACCTTCGCCTTCACCGGCTTGGCCGCGTGGTCCTCGACCACGGTCGGCGCCGTCTCCGACGCGTCCGGGTCGACGCTCCTCGACGCCTGAGTCAGACACCGTGCGCTCGTCCATCGGCACCCCAGCAGCCAGCGCAGCAACCTCAGCCGCCACGTCCTCGTCGGACACCTCGGCCTCAACCGGCTCGTACGACCCGGTCTCGAGCTGCCGCGCCCGCTCGGTCGCGGTGTAGATGCCCAGGCCGGCGCGCTCGTCGAAGGACAGGTAGTCCAGCGCCAGGCGACGGAAGATGTAGTCCATGACGGACTGCGCCATCCGGATGTCCGGGTCGTCGGTGAGACCGGCCGGCTCGAAGCGCATGTTGACGAACTTCTGGACGTAGGTCTCCAGCGGCACCCCGTGCTGCAGGGCGATGGAGATCGCGATCGAGAAGGCGTCCATCACACCGGCGAGCGTCGAGCCCTGCTTGCCGAGCTTGAGGAAGACCTCACCGAGGCCGTCGTCGGGGTAGGACCCGGCGGTCATGTAGCCCTCGGCGCCGGCCACCGCGAACGACGTCGTCACCGACGGCCGCGACTTCGGCAGGCGCTTGCGCACCGGGCGGTGCTCGACGGGCGCGGCCACGTCAGCCACAGCGGCCCGCGGGCCGGCCCCGGCCTCGACCGCTGAGTCAGCGCCCTTGGCCTTGGCGTCGGACAGCGGCTGGCCGACCTTGCAGTTGTCGCGGTAGACCGCGAGCGCCTTCAGGCCGAGCTTCCAGCCCTGCATGTAGACGTCCTCGATCTCCTCGACCGTGGCCGACTCCGGCAGGTTCACCGTCTTGGAGATCGCGCCGGACAGGAACGGCTGGGCCGCGGCCATCATCCGTACGTGCCCCATCGGCGCGATCGACCGCTCGCCCATCGCGCAGTCGAAGATGTCGTAGTGCTCCGGGCGCAGGCCGGGTGCGTTGACCACGTGGCCGTGCTCGGCGATGTACTCCACGATCGCCTCGACGGTCTCCTCCGCGTAGCAGAGCTTGCGCAGCGCTCGCGGGATCGTCTGGTTGACGATCTGCATCGACCCGCCACCGACGAGCTTCTTGAACTTCACCAACGAGAAGTCCGGCTCGATGCCCGTGGTGTCGCAGTCCATCATGAAGCCGATCGTGCCGGTCGGCGCGAGCACCGAGGCCTGCGCGTTGCGCCACCCCTGCTGCTCCCCCAGCCGGTTGCCGTCGGCCCACGCCTGGGTCGCGAGCCGGTGGACGTCCTTGTCGAGCGACGTCACCGTACGGATCTCGTCGTTCGCCGCGGCGTGCTTGCGCATCACCCGCGCGTGCGCCTCCGCGTTGCGGGCGAAGCCCTCGTACGGCCCGACCACTCCGGCGATCTCCGCGCTGCGCTTGTACGCCGTCCCGGTCATCAGGCTCGTGATCGAGCCGGCCAGCGCGCGGCCGGCGTCGGAGTCGTACGCCAAGCCGGACGCCATCAGCAGCGCGCCCAGGTTGGCGTAGCCGATGCCCAGCTGGCGGTAGTCGCGCGTCGTGTCGCCGATCGCCTCGGTCGGGAAGTCGGCGAAGCAGATCGAGATGTCCATCGCGGTGATGACCAGCTCGACCACCTTGGCGAACGTCGCGCCGTCGAAGGTGTCGTCCTGCTTGAGGAACTTCAGCAGGTTGAGGCTGGCCAGGTTGCAGCTGGAGTTGTCGAGGCTCATGTACTCGCTGCACGGGTTGCTCGCCGTGATGCGACCGGTCTCGGGGTTGGTGTGCCAGTCGTTGATCGTGTCGTCGTACTGGATGCCGGGATCGGCGCAGGCCCACGCGGCCTCGGCCATCTTGTCCCACAGGGTGCGGGCGTCGACGGTGTCGATGACCTCGCCGGTGCCGCGGGCGCGCAGGCCGAACTCGCCGCCCTCCTCGACCGCGCGCATGAACTCGTCGGTGACCCGCACGGAGTTGTTGGCGTTCTGGTACTGGACGCTCGTGATGTCCTTGCCGCCGAGGTCCATGTCGTAGCCGGCGTCACGCAGGGCGCGGATCTTGTCTTCCTCGCGCCACTTGGTCTCGATGAACTCCTCGATGTCGGGGTGGTCGACGTCGAGCACGACCATCTTCGCCGCGCGCCGAGTGGCACCGCCGGACTTGATGGTGCCCGCGGACGCGTCGGCGCCGCGCATGAAGCTCACCGGGCCGGAGGCCGTACCGCCGGAGCTCAGAAGTTCTTTGCTGGAACGGATTCTTGAGAGGTTGAGGCCGGCTCCGGAGCCGCCCTGGAAGATCTTCCCTTCCTCCTTGTACCAGTTGAGGATCGAGTCCATCGTGTCGTCGACCGCGAGGATGAAACACGCTGAGACCTGCTGCGGCGCGGGCGTGCCGACGTTGAACCACACCGGTGAGTTGAAGCTGAACACCTGGTGGAGCAGCGCCCAGGTCAGCTCGTGCTCGAAGATCTCGGCGTCTTCCTCGGTCGCGAAGTAGCCGTTGTCGCGCCCGGCCTTGGCGTAGGTGAGGACGACCCGGTCGATCAGTTGGCGCAGCGTGCGCTCGCGGGTGTCGGAGCCGACGGCGCCGCGGAAGTACTTCGTCGTGACGATCGTCGAGGCGTTGACGCTCCAGAAGTCGGGGAACTCCACGCCGCGCTGTTCGAAGACGCTCTCGCCGGTCTTCCAGTTGGTCTGGACGACGTCGCGCGCCTCCCAGTTGACCTCGTCATAGGGGTGCACGCCGGGCGTGGTGAAGATGCGCTCCATGCGCAGCCCGTGGTGTACGACCTGCGGCCGCTCGTCGGCGTATTGCCCCTGGGCCACCTGGCCCTGCTGCTCGGGGTAGTTGTCGCCGGATGCTGCGCCGCTGCTGGTGTCGGTCATGTGCGGGTGTGTCCTCTCGCCTCTTTGGTTCAACGCTTATGGGAGTCCCGGGCTTCCTGCCTCGGGCCGGTGCTGTCGTGGAGTTTTAGGGGGTGCTGGGGTACGGGCTGGCGCAGGCGGCGGAGACGTACCCCTACTCTCCCGCCACCCACCGACACTCAGCCGGTGTCGGGCCGGCGGCCCGGGGGTGACTCGGTGGGACTTGCTCGGCCGGCGACGACAGACTCGCGGGCGTCGGAGGCGAGGCGCACCGCGCTCGCGTCGTCGGGGGCCGCGGAGGGGGTGTCGTCGTCGCCGGCCGTGACCGTGTCGAGCTGGTGCTCGGCGCGCAGCAGGGCGATCTCGGCCTCGAAGTCCTCGAGGGAGTCATAGGAGCGGTAGACGCTGGCGTAGCGCAGGTAGGCGACCTCGTCGATCTCGCGCAGCGGCCCGAGCACCGCGAGGCCGACCTCATGGGCGTCGATCTCGGCAGCGCCGGTGGCTCGTACGCCCTCCTCGACCCGCTGCGCCAACCGCGCCAGGTCGTCTTCGCTGACCGGGCGTCCCTGGCAGGCCTTGCGCACGCCGGTCAGCACCTTCGCCCGGCTGAACGGCTCGGTCGTGCCGGAGCGCTTCACCACGGTGAGGCTCGCGGTCTCGACGGTGGTGAACCGGCGCTCGCACTCGGTGCACTGCCGGCGGCGGCGGACCGCGGTGCCGTCATCGGCGGTACGGCTGTCGACCACGCGGGAGTCCTCGTGCCGGCAGAACGGGCAGTGCATCGGGGCCGGACTCCCTTCGGGTGGTGGTCGGACCGGGTCATTCGGGCGATTTGGGGTGATTTGGGGGGCTGGCTGTGGACAGATCTGGGGATGACCTGGGGACAACATGTGCGCCGCGGACCACAATCTGTGGAGGAACGACAGCGCTGTAACTACTAGATGTAGGGACTGTAAGCCGTACCACCGACCGTGGCAAGAGCCCCGTTTGAGGTCGGCGTGTCGCAGCGTCACACTCCCCCGTTGGAGCCGCCCCCATCGCCTGTCGAATGGCGTCGAACGGGGCGAATGCGGGGCCGAGTTTGCCCCGTTCGATGCCACTCAACCCCAGGCCCGGACGAGGGCGCCGTCCACCGAGCCCGCGTCGTCCACCGATCGTGTACGGCTCCGCCGCCGGCCCCGTCGGCCGTACGACCCTGCCGGGGTGCGCCCCCCGCGGATCGCCGTACCGCCTGAGCTGATGGCTGCGCCGTTCACCGCCGCCACGGCCCAGCAATACGGCCTCAACAGGGAGATGCTGCGCGGCGCCAGGTTTCGCCGCCTCACCCGCGAGGTGTACGTCTCCGCCAGCACCCCGCTGACCTACGAGGTGGTCTGCCGGGCCGCCTGCCTCGCCGTGCCGGAGGGCGTCCTCAGCCATCCGAGCGCGGCCGCGGCGCAGGGGCTTCCGCTCGGAGTCCGCGAACGCGAGTTGTCCAGCACCCACCTCACCGTGCCTTCGGCGTCGTCGCGGTCGCGGCACAGCGTGGCCATCTGTCACACCGAGGCGCTCCCGCCGGAGCAGGTCGTGGCCAGTCCGTGGGGTCCGGCGACGTCACCCTCGCGGACGTTCCTCGACCGGGCCACCGAGCTCGACCTCCCTGACCTGGTGGCGCTCGGCGACGCCATCGTCGGGCGCGGGTGCGCCACCCTGGCGGAGCTGACCGCGATCGTGGCCTGGGCCGGTCGCCGACGCGGGGTCGTCAACGCCCGCGCCGCGTTGCCGCTGATCAACGGCCGCTCCCGCTCGGCCATGGAGAGCCGCACCCGAGTCGTCCTGGTCCTCGGCGGGTGCCCGGTTCCCGAGGTCAACGCGGCGATCCATGACGCCGACGGTGGCTGGCTGGCCGAGGGCGACCTGGTGTGGCGGCAGGCTCGACTGATCCTCGAGTACGACGGCCGCGTCCACCTCACCGAGCGGCAACGTCGCGCGGACCTGCGGCGCCGCAACCAGCTCACCGAGGCCGGGTGGACCGTGCTGTACGTGACCGCCGACGACGTGCTCCGCAGGCCGTACGCACTGATCGCCTTGGTCAAGCATCAACTCGCCGCATCCGCCGCCTGACCTTCCGCCGCGCCTTCCGCCGAATGGCAATGAACGGGTCAATATGAGGGTCGAGATCGCCCCGTTGGTTGCCATTCGCCGCCCTCGACCGCGCGAACGGGACGTCGAGGTGTCCCGGCCAGGCGGGACGCTGGACCCGTGCCTCGGGACGACCCGAGCCCTCACCGTGGAGGGCATGACACACACCTCCACGCAGAGCGCCGGCACCACTCCGGTCACCGATGCTGCTCCCACGCCACCCACCCTGGCCGCACCCACCGATACAACGGGCTCAGCTGTATGCCCCGGCGACCACACCTCGACCTCCACCGACACAGGTCGGGCACGCCCGCGCAGCGAGCGCCTCGCCGCCTTCTGCGGTGTCCTCGGCACCCTGGCGATCCTCATCGGCAACGGCCTCTGGGCCGGCCCGGGCGGCGGCAGCCGCGACCCGCAGGTCGTGCACGACGAGCTGCTCGCCGACCCGAGCACCAAGCAGTACGTCTCCGGCGCCCTCGAGGTGCTCGGCTTCATCGCCTTCACCGTGTTCGTCGCGTGGCTCGCCGTCCGGATCGCCCGGCGCTCCCCCATCGGAGGGGCCGTGGTCGGTATCTCCGGGGCGATGATGCTGGCCATCAAGCTCGGCTCGGCGGCTCCCGTGGTTGCCGCGCAGCTCGACGCAAGCCTCATCGACCCTGGCACCACCTTGGTCCTGGTCGACATCAACGGCGCGTGCTTCGTGCTCTTCGGGCTGCTGTACGGCCTGATGGCCACGGCGGCCGGTGTGGCGGGACGCCAGACCGGCGCCCTCCCACGATGGCTCGCCTGGTGGGCCATCGTCGCCGGGATCCTCGCCATCTCGCTGGGCGCCGTGGGACTGGCCGGGCCGGAGTCGTACAACCCGCTGGCCTTCCTGCTCCTCCTCGTGTGGACCCTGGTCGTGGGCGTGCGGTTCGCGCGACCCGGCACCGACCCGCTCTGAGTGGCGGCATGATGGCGGCCGTGGCGGTCGACGGCACGACGGGGACAGCGAACTCCGTCGGCCGTCGCCGGCCACGGCTGCCTCAGCTGCCGAGGGTGCGGGGGGCCTGGGCCTGGGCACTGCTCCCGGTGGGGAGCGCAGCGGCCATCGGATTCGGCCTCGCGATGCTCGCGGTCGACTACAGCCCCGACGGAGCGACGCAGGGCGAGATCCTCGTCAACGTGCCGTTCGGCCTCGGCTTCACCGCCATCGCCGCAGCCGTGCTGGCGCTCCGACCTCATGACGTGGGCGCGCGGCGCCTCGGCCGGCTCTACCTCGTCGTGGGGACGACCTGCTCGCTCGTGCTGCCAGTCCACGGGATCGCCCGCCACCTGCTCCTCGTCGAGGGCAGCCGGTCCGAGGTCGCCCTGGCCTTCGGCTGGGTCTCGTCGTGGCTGTGGGCGTTCGGCGTGGCGCCGTTGCTTGGCCTTGGTCTCCTGCTGCACCCGGACGGGCGGCTCCCCGGCCCGCGCTGGCGGCCAGCCCTGGTGGCCGGGGCGACCGCCCCGGTGCTGCTCGCGGTGTCGGCGGGGCTCCACCCAGGGGCCATGGACGGCGACCTGCCCGCCGACAACCCGCTCGGCCTGCCCTGGGGAGCTGCCCCCACCGAGATCCTGGGAGGGCTGGGCTTCCTGCTCTTCCTCGGGGCGTCGGCGGCTGGCCTGGCCGCGCTGGTCGTGCGCTTTCGGCGCGCCGCTCCGGACAGCGAGACCAGAGCTCAGATCTGGGCGTTCGGTGCGGCCAGTGCCCTCCTCCTGCTCGCCGCCAGCCTTCCGTCCCACCGCGGTTGGGCAGCGGCTCTGATCCCGGTGGTCCTCGGCGCGGCCCTCCCGGCAGCCGTCGCCGTCGCGGCCTTCCAGCACGGGATGTTCCGCGCGCCCGCCGTCGAGGCGCTCGCCGCGCGCCTCGCGTCGACGACCAGGTCACGCGCCGAGATCGTCAGCGCCCAGCAGGAAGAACGCCGCCGGCTCCGTCGTGACCTGCACGACGGCCTCGGCCCTTCCCTCGCTGCTGTCGGACTGGGTCTGCGCCGCATCGGTGGCCACCTCGAGCCGGGCAGCCCTGACGCCGACATCGTCCAGGCCCTCGCCGACGAGGTGCAGCGCGCGGTCGCCGAGGTCCGCCGCGTCTGCGAGGGCCTCCGCCCTCCGGCCCTGGACGACCTCGGCCTCGTCGGAGCCGTACGCCAGGTCGCCAGCCGCCTCGCTCCCGACGGAGTCCCGACGATCCTCGTGGAGGGCGTACGGCTGCCGGAGCTCGGCGCGGCCGCCGAGGTGGCTTCGTATCGCATCGCGGTCGAGGCGGCGACCAACGCGGTCCGGCACGCGGGTGCAGCGGCAGTCAGCGTCCGGATCGAAGGAACCGCCGACGGCCTCCTCGTCCGCGTGGGCGACGACGGCCATGGCCTGGGGGCCGAACGGTCCGGCGGCATCGGGATGGGTGCCATGGTCGAACGAGCAGCCGAGCTCGGCGGCACTCTGACCGTTGTCACGGCGCCCCAGGGCGGGACGGTGGTCACCGCGTTCCTCCCCACCGCGGCCGGAGCGTCCGCGTCGACCGCAGCTGCGCACCCGGCCCCGGTGGTCACCGCGTGACCCGCGTCGTGGTGGTCGAGGACCACCCGCTCTACCGGCAGGCGCTCGTCAGCCTGGTCGGCGAGGTCGACGGCTTCGAGGTGGTCGCCGAGGCGGCCGACGGCCTGTCCGGCGTCGCGGCCACGGTCGAGCACCAGCCCGACGTCGTGCTCATGGACCTCGGGCTGCCCGACCTCTCCGGGATCGAGGCGACCCGCCAGATCCGCGCGCTCCTGCCATCGACGGCCGTGCTCGTGCTGACCATGACCGAGGACGAGGCCGCGGTCTCCGGTGCCGTACGCGCCGGGGCGGCCGGCTACCTCGTCAAGGGCGCCGAGCCGGAGGCAATCGCCCGGGCGCTGGCTGCGGTCGCCGAAGGCGGGGCCGTCTTCGGCGCCCAGGTGGCCGGGGCCGCGCTCTCCAGGCTGGGCCGCCCAGCCCCCGCCGTCACCACCCCAGGATTGCGGGGGCTGACGACTCGCGAGATCGAGGTCCTCGACCTGGTGGCTGCCGGCCAGTCGAACGCGGCCATCGCCGCCGAGCTGGACATCTCCGCGAAGACGGTGCGCAACCACCTGTCGAACATCCTGGTGAAGATCGGGGTTCGCGACCGCAGCGCAGCGATCGTCAAGGCTAGGGAGAGCGGCCTCGGCACCTAGGACACCGCTCGCTGCCGGTCGGCGCGGCGAATGGCATCGAACGGGGCAATCGAGGCGGCCAGATCGCCCCGTTCGATGCCACTCGACGAGCACCGCGGCCTGAGCAAGCCCGCCCGCCGCGAGCGGCCCGACTTCTCCGGTTTCGCCTAGTCGGTCGGAGCGTTCCAACCGCGATCGGCGGTACTGGCCACGGTCATGGCCTTGCCTGCCCCAGCCTGCGCCTTGGCCAACACGTGTATCTGGATGAACCGCTGGGCCTGCGCACCTGAGGAGTCGCCGAGCCAACCCTGCAACTCCAGCAGCCCGGCATTTCGGACCGCCCCGACGTCCTCCCCGGGAACCGTGACCACCATCGCCGCCCCCGTCAGACCGGCACCGTCAGCGTAGAAGGCGAAGCCCGACAGCCTCGCGCCCAAGTGATCGGAGGCCTCAGGGACCCCCGGAGCGCCGTGGCTTTGGGCATAGCGATCGCCACCGCCGACGAATGCCTGCACGGCGCCGGCTTCGGGGATGCCCCCGATGCTCTCACCGGGAGCGCCCGCAGCGTGCCACCACAACGAGGCCCCAAACCGGTCTCCCGACTCCACGGTGCCCCGAATACCGGGTGAGTCCTGGGTACGTGCTTTGCGCGATGGCCGCATCTGCGCATCCGATCCCACGACGGCCTCGAGGATGATCCCGGCGTCTTTGAACCCGCCGCGCAGGTCCTCGCGCGGGGCACCGAACCACAGCACACCTTCGTACCCATCCAGCGCGACCGCTGCCCCGAAGCGGTCCCCCGCCTCAGCCACGCCGGGGACGCCCGGGGAATCCTGGTTCAACCCCGACCCTGCGCTCTCGCCGATCAGTACGACCCGGCCCGCATCGACGTGCCCGCCGATGTCTTCGTCTGGCACTCCGATCAGCAAGTAGGCCGGGTCGACCGGGGCGTAGGCATCGCTGGTGCCACCGCTGAGCACTGCTCCGAAGTGGTCACCTGCCTCACTCGCGCCGGTCACGACCCCGTGGCCCTGCTCGAACACCAAGGCCGTTAGGAGAGTGGCGTCGAGCATGTTCGAGACGCCGTACGCCCGCCCAGCACCGACCGCACCGTCGACCGTTGCCCCAGGCTCTCCCACGAGCAGCTCCAGCCCATCCCACATTGGCTCGACGCCACGCAGTGCGGCGCCGAAGTGGCCCCCAACCTGACGGGTCCGCCCCAGATCGGCAGCCGTCAACCGCTCGCCCCAGGAAGTAAAGACGGCTCCACGGCCACCCCCGCACCCGGTGCGCCGGCCACGATCTCTAGGCAGTCGTCGCCGTCGAGGTCCGTGGTGACCACGGCGGCGCCAAAGCGGGCACCTGCCCGCACCGTCTGACCAAACGACGACGCGTTCAACACCTGCCGCGAGCTGGGTTGACGCAGCGTCGACTGTCCTCCGACCTCGCGGAGGACCACCACGGCGCCGGCATCCGCACGGCCACCGACGTCGTAGGACGGCAGCCCAACGACGAGGTCAACACCCGCTGCCACGAGGCAGTCCGGCAAGGCAGCACCGACCATCGGCGCTGCAGCCACCGGTGCGATCGATCCCGCAGCTAGCACCGCGGCCGCAAATACCGCCAAAGGCACGACGCGCCTCGCGCTCATCCACCTCGTGGGTCCCGCGTGACCGTTCATGACCGACATCCCGTCCGGCGAACTCCGGGTCGTTCGACGACCATCGAGTTCATCCTGTTCCAGGATATCTCCGTCGCCGCTGCAGGCACAGGGCTCCGCCGGCACCTGGAGCGAGAATCCAGAGTGGCTGTCGTCGCCTGCGAGTGGGCTCAGGCGGGGACGATGAGGGGCTGGCCGGCCCAGACCGTGGCGGTCGTGAGGCCGTTGAGCTCCTGGATGCGGGCAATGGTCTCGCGGGGGTCCGCGGCTGGGCGTACGTCGCGGGCGATCTGCCACAGCGTCTGCCCCGGACCCACGACGATGCTGCGGGTCACCGCGCCCCCTGCACTCCCGTCCGGCGCGGCCTGCGCCGGTGCCGCGGACTGCACGAACGCCGCCGCGACCAGGGCGATCGCGGTCGCGAGAATCAGCAGCGCCAGGCGACCGCGGCGGGTGATCCGCAGCGCGGCGCCAGGCTTGCGCGCTTGAGCCGACGGTGCGGCCGCGACAGCCAGCTGGGGGCGTGAGGTCCCGGTCGCAACTGCCCACGAGGGGCGCCGCCCGGAGGCGCCTTTCGCCGCTGCGGTCGCCGTCGAGCGAGCGAGGCGCTCCGCCTCGACGCGCTCCGGAGACACCTGCGCTTCCCAGGACGGGCGGGCCGGACGTGAGGCCAGCACCCGACGCTTGGGCGAGGCGGGACGCGCAGCGCGTACGACCGGCTCGGGGGTTGGCGTGCCTGCGGCGTAGGTCGTGGTGTGCGGCTCGATCCTCACCCGCATGCTCGGCGCGCTCTGCTCCCGAGCGAGCCCTGCGGCGGGCTTGGGGCGGAGCGGGGTGACGGGACGTACCAGGGTCTGCGTGGCCATGTCGGCCTCCTCTGTGATCGGCGTTGCCTCGAGTTGGTGCGGTGCCTGTGCGAGTGGGGCGACGTGCCTTTCGACCCTGGTGCCGTGCCATGCGCCCGGTGGATAGTCGAACACCTGTCCGTCGGACGTATGTACGATGTTTAGCACGCGTCGGCGACGAAATCGCACGACACGCGAAGATTTAGTCGAACAAATGTTGGGAACAGACGTACGGGTGCGGCTAGGGTCGCTAGCGGCGCCACCGAAGGTCTGGATCACGTGAAACAGCCTGGCGGCAGGCACCGACAGATTTCGAAGACCAGCTCGGCTACACGCCCAAAACACCCGCTCAGAGTTCCGCTCACGCCCCGCCCGCCCCCTCTCGGAGGATCCACGTCATGGCCAAGACCCGAAGCGGCAAGGACAAGTTGCCTCCCACCATCGACCCGGCGACCGGCAAGCCGCGCCGCGGGCGCCCCCCGGGCTCGACCGTGACCGAGCTGCCCGACGGCTGGACCGACGGCGAGGGCCTGACGCTGCGCCAGCGCAAGATCCTGGACAGCATCCGCACCTCGAAGGAGACGCGCGGCTACCCGCCCTCGATGCGTGAGATCGGCGCGGCCGTCGGCCTGACCTCCCCGTCGTCGGTGGCCCACCAGTTGCACGAGCTCGAGCGCAAGGGCTACATCCGCCGCGACCCCAACCTGCCGCGCGCGATCGAGGTCTACTCCCCCGACGCGGGGGCGGCCGCCAGCACCGGGGGCCGTACGGCGAAGTCGGCCACGGCGGGCGCTGGCTCCGCGCTCGCTGCGGACGCGGATGAGACCGGGTACGGCGACCACCGCCCGCGGCCCACGTACGTCCCGGTCGTCGGCCGCATCGCTGCCGGCGCCCCGATCCTCGCTGACGAGTCCGTCGAGGATGTCTTCGCGCTCCCCCGCCAGATTGTCGGCGACACCGACGCCTCCGGTGCGGCGCTGTACATGCTCGAGGTCAAGGGTGAGTCGATGGTCGACGCCGCGATTTGCGACGGCGACTGGGTCGTCGTTCGGCAGACCCCGGACGCGTCCAACGGCGAGATCGTGGCCGCGATGATCGATGGCGAAGCCACGGTCAAGACCTTCAAGCGACGCGACGGGCACGTGTGGCTGATGCCGCACAACCCGGCGTTCGCTCCGATCAACGGCGACGAGGCGACCATCCTCGGCAAGGTCGTGGCGGTGCTTCGCAAGCTCTGACCCCTCATTTGAGGGTCACCCGATGAGGTGAACCTCCGGGAGCCACGGTCCCTCGGACCCTTGACGACAAGCAACGCAGGACCCATGGTCAGGCCCACGGTCTCAACGTGGAGGTTCCCCATGAAGGCTCGTCGTACTGGCCTGCGCCTGTCCGCTCTGCTCATCTCGGCCTTGGCTGTGTCCCTGGCCGTGCCACCTGCAGCCACCGCCACCGGAGGCGGTAGTTACGACAAACCGGGCAACCACCGGGATAAGTCGCTCAGCGTGATGACCCGCAACCTGTATCTAGGCTCAAGCCTGGTGCCGGCGCTGACCGCCACTGACCCGGCCTCGTTCCTCGGAGCGGTCGCGCAGATCTACGGCACCGCGCAGTACACGAACTTCCCGGCCCGAGCCGAAGCCATCGCCGATGAGATCGCCGCCGATCGTCCGGCTCTCGTCGGCCTCCAGGAGGTCTCGATCTGGGAGACCACCGGCCCGGGGGTTCCTCCGACGCTCGACTTCCTGGACGTCCTCGAGCAGGCTCTGGCCGCCCGCGGCCTGAACTACACCGCGGCGGCGGTCTCCGACAACGCCAACATCGGGCCGATCCCCCTGGTCGTGCCCTGCGACTCCGAGATCGTCGGGGCCTGCCTGGTGACGCTCAAGGACAGGGACGTCATCCTGGTGGACTCGTCCCGCAAGAACCTGCGCTGGGGCCACGCCCGCAGCGGCAACTACGCCACGCAGCAAGAGTTCACCCCACCGGTTCCAGGGGCACCTCCGGTGTCCTTCAACCGCGGGTGGACGACGATCGACGGCAAGTTCCGCGGCGTCCGATTCCACTTCGCCAACACCCACCTGGAGACCGAGGACTTCGCGGCCGTCCAAGAGGCCCAAGCGGCCGAGTTCCTTGCCGGACCCGCCAGGGGCCGCGGTGCCGACATCGCCGTTGGCGACTTCAACTCAGCCGCGGACGGCAGCACCACCACGTCCTACGCGCAGCTCACCGCGAAGTTCCGGGACGCCTGGTCAGTGAATCCCTACGACCCTGGCTACACGTGCTGCCAGAACGAGACCTTGACCAACCCGGAGTCGCAGTTGCAGTCGCGCATCGACCTCGTCCTATCCCGTCAGGGTGCGCGCGCTGTCGCCGCGAAGGTGATCGGTGATGAGCTGTTCGCGAAGACCCCGCCGCTGTGGCCGTCCGACCACGCCGGCGTGGTGGCTCGCCTGCACCTGAAGCACTCTTGGCACCGGTGCCATCACCACCACAAGGCCAGGTAAGGCCACCCCCCGCGGGGCAGTTGACGACAGCAAAGGAGGGGTGCTCGAGACGGTTCGCGCCGTCTCGAGCACCCCTCGCTGGGGCCTACAGCGGGAATAGCAGGGCGACCTTGCGTCCCTCGATGTGGCCGCGGACGCGCACCACGCTCGGGTCAGCCGCCGAGCGGCCCGCATTCCAGTAGGCCGTCACTTTCAGGTGGCCGGTCGTACCGTCGTCGGCCATGAACGTGACGTCGATCGTCGGTGTCGACCCGTCGTACGGGTAGAACATCTCGCCGTTGACCGTGACATCCGAGGCGAACTTGTTGTCCTGCAAGGAAATCCGGTAGCCCGAATCGTCTTCCGACGCCTCGTAGCCACCACCGCGCAGGCCCGCTCCCTCGCCCACGAAGAACTGGCGAGTGTTCACACTGTTGGCATCAAGTGCCGTCTCAAGCGCGACCGCAGCCAGCCGTCGGTCGTGACGCGTCGCCTCGTTGCCGCCGCCTTTCCGTACTGCGAGCGGACGGGCATCCGCGCTGGTCACCGGGAACTCGCCCACGGCCCGGTAGGCCGGGAAGTCCGCAGGGTCGCAAGGCTGCTGGTGAGTGCCGGGCTTCTTGATGAACGCGCGGACCCGCTCGGGGCCGCAGGACCACAGCGCAGCCCCATGCAACGCGCCCCCGATGTTGAGCAGCTGGGAGTTCGGCCAGCGCTTCGCATTGCTCCGAGCATCTTCGACCGGCGTCCTGGGATCGAAGGTGCTAGTCATGACCAACGCCGGAACCTTCGGGTAGGACGCGTTCTTGGGCACGATTCGGCTCGCGTTGACATCCGGCCAGTGGTTGCAGTTGATGAGCTGCTGCCAGTTCGCGTAGACGGACCCGTCCACGATCGAAGACGGATGCCAGGCTCCCACGCCGCCGGAGCCGTCCAAGTCAACCACCGCTGCCGACGCAGCCTTCAGCCGCTCCTCCGGCGTCAGGCCGGCCGCCCAAGGCAGCGTGTAGTCGGAGCACTCGATCGCGAAGTAGCCGCCGGCGGAATCCTCGCTTGCCGGGACCTCGTTCGGCGGCACGGTCAGCATGTCCTTGGCGTCGGCGGCCAGGCGCAAAGCCGGAGCCTTGTCGCCCCGCGCGAGGGCCACCATCGCTGCCGCGACCTCACCGGTGGAGCCCAGGAAGGTGTTGTCCGCCTCGACGAGCAAGCCGAACAGCAGCGGCTCGGTGAGCCGTACGTACTGCGCCTCAGTTGGATTGTTGGCGCTGATCGACATCCCCGCCGGCGGGTGAGCACGCACCTGGCGTACGCCTGCCGCCAGCGCTGCGCGCGCATTCGGCACGCCGCTGCTGCACGCAGGAGAGCGTTCACAGAGCACGTTGACCATGCGGTTGATGCTGCGTGCGTTGTGATCCAGCTTGGAGTGAATGGTCTCCCCGACGTTTACGCCGGAGCTGATGATGACCGATCGTGTGTGCTTGGGGAATCTCACCGCGTATGCCGTCGCTGGCATCGCCCCGTAGGAGTTCCCGACGATGTCGAGTTCTTCTATATCTAGTGCTTTCCGCAGCGCATTGAGATCGCGGGCGGTGTCGCCTGAGCCGTAGGTATCGATCCGGTCCGCAATGCTCGACGAGCAAGCATCCAGCGCGGCAGCCGCCGTGCTTACCTCGTCTGGCCAATAGCCCTCAAAAGTCTGCAGCTCGGGGCACGCGGGTGCCGTGGAGCCGGTGCCGCGTACATCCGTGAGCAACACGTCGAAATGACCCATCAGGCCCCCGAACAGGTAGTCGGGAAGCCAGGGCTCGACGCGCGTGGTGCTCGGGCCGGGGCCGCCGCCGTTCCACCAGATCGTGGACTTCGGTGATCCGGCCTTGGTGTGGACGAAGAGCTTGAAGTCGATCGACGCTGTGCGGCCATCATCGTGACGCCGGTCGAGCGGGACCGTGAAGCTGCCGCACAGCGCGACGCTTCCGTCATCACACCGAACAGCCCCGAGCGCACGCGCACGTTTCGACGCGTGGGTCTTTGGGATTGACGCGATCCGCGATCCCCGCGACAAGAGCGTCGCGGAGCCGACGTCCACAGCGCTCGGTGGCGCCCCCACTGGGCGTAGATGCGGCGAGGGCGACTCGCGACCCGAGTCGGCGGGGCTGGCTCCCGCGGTGGCTGGACCAACAGGCAAGGCCAGCGCAGCGATCGCGGTCAAACTCACAGCCGCGAGAACGGTCTTGGTGAACATCGGCGGACTCCCTCGAGGTGACACATCTCGGATTCGGCCAGCGTCCTACTCCGGCTGTCCCGTGCCATTAGGGGAAGCCCTCAACCAGGCACGGGTTCCCCCCATTTAGGGGGAGTAGCGGACGAGCGCCCCGCCGTCCGACACGATCGGCGGGTGGACCGAGCCGGCACCGCAAGGGCCGTTGACCGAGTCGCCGCCTCACGCTGGCTGGGCTACGGGCTGGCCGTCTGCGCTTTGGCGCTTGCTCCAGTCGCCTTCGCCTCCGACCGCAGCGCCGGCATCGCCGGATGGGCGGCTGCCGCGGACGTCGCCCTCGGCCTCGCCCTGGTGGCATCCGGGCTATCTGGGCGGCCGCATCGCCTTGGGTCCTGGGTCAGCCTGATCGGGGCCGGCTGGCTGCTCGGGTCCGTGGTTCCGCAAGCGGCGACGCTGAGCCGAGGGTTGCTTCTGTTGGCGCTGCTCGCCTTTCCCACGGGACTTGTCCGCGGACGGTGGGGCTGGTGGCCGTACGGCGCCGGGCTGCTGATCTCCTTCCCCTGGTGCCCCCAGGGCTTGGCTGCTGTCGTCTACCTGACTGCGGCCTGGCTGCTGGTCAGGGATCGTCACGGGCGGTCCCTCCATCCGTTCGCGGGAGGGGTGGCCACGGCTGCTGGCGCGTGCCAGGCACTGGGCGCAGCGGCAGCCTTCTCCGGGTCGGCCGATCTTCTCCACGTCGCCTCCCGTGGCTACCAGGCCACCTTGCTGGCCGTAGCTGTCGGATATCCGTGGGCTGCGCGGCACACGGCGCGACGGCTCGTAGACGTGGCTTCGCGCTCGAACCCGGTCGACCAGTCGCCGGGTCAGAGCAATCCG
This sequence comes from uncultured Actinomycetota bacterium, assembly GCA_963851405.1. GTDB lineage: Bacteria > Actinomycetota > Actinomycetes > DATJPE01 > DATJPE01 > JANPBY01. Next base: position 241,731 of record CAWKPB010000001.1, read on the forward strand.
CTCGCCCGGGTGGGCGAGCTACTCGCGATCGCGCTTGGGGACCCCACACTGCGTGTTGATCCCCCTTCTGCTGCGGAACTGCCCGACTCACCGGGTGCCGATCTTCACCAGGTGGTCGTCAGGGATGGCCCGCGAGAGGTGGCCGTGATCCGCGGTCGAAGCCCGGCGATTCAGGATCCCGAGACCGCGCGTGCGGCCAGCGAAGCCGTACGCCTAGTCGTCAACAACAACGAGCTCCTGGCGCAGGAAAGGCGCCGCGTGGTCGACGTTGCGGCTTCGCGGGTACGGCTGGTGGATGCGGAGGACCGTGAGCGAGCGGCACTGCGTTCCTTGCTTGATAGGCAGGTGCACGAGCCGATCCGGGCGCTCGACGCCGCTCTCGGACCACTGGTCGGCTCACCGGACCTGGGCGAGGCCAGCGAGACCGTAGATCTGGTCCTGGCCGAGCTGCAGGCGGCCCTACTCGAGACCGAGGCCATGCTGGCGGGAATCCCGCCAGACGAACTTGGCGGCGGTCGCATCGGCGCCGCCCTAGCCGACCTCGGTCGGCGTTGCCCGGTGCCGATGGACGTGTCCATCGGCACCGACGCCACGGGTGAGGCTGCCGTCGAAACCATGATCTACGCCGTGTGCGCCGAGGCGGTCACGAACGCGCTCAAGCACGCGTCCGCGAACCAGATCTGGCTCACGCTCCATGTTGAGGGGGAAGACCTGGTGGCCGCGGTGCGCGACGACGGATTGGGAGGGGCCAACTCGAGTGGCTCCGGCCTGCAGGGCTTGCGTGATCGCGTGGCCGCTCGCGGAGGTTTGCTCCGAATACACGGCGAGGCTGGGGCCGGCACCAGCATCGAAGTCAGGGTGCCGGCCCGAGCTCAGTCGATCCGCTGGTAGGCGTTCGCGACCATCCACAACAGACCGATGGGGTCCTCGATGCCCGCCAGATTGCTGAACGCAAGCATGCCCTGCTCACCACTCCAGGTAGCTGCGTACGGGTCGGTCTGCAGTTGGAAGCCAGGGCCGTCAATGGCGGCGTTAACTCCATGGGCCTTGAGTCGACGTTGTTCGTTGACGTCTGGCACGAAATAGACCGTCGAACCCTCACCCCGATAGGTACCCGCCTCGAACAACAGGTTGGCGAAATCGTCCACTCCGTCGTCGATGCTGTCGCCGAACTGGCGATACGTCCCGTCCGGCTTCAGCACCAAGGTGACCACCACGTCATTGCCGGCGACCCGACCGGCGTCGATGCCAGCGTCGATCAAGTCCTGCTCGGTGACGGTCATGCGGTAGGTGCCGGGCGGGATGTCTGACAACGACGTCGGGATGTCTTCGACCGCGGTGCTGGGAGGTGCATCGCCGGTGCACCGTTGGGGGACCGTGACGGCCTCGACGTCGGGGTGAGCGGCAGCAACGCCCTGGACCACGGTGAGCAGAGGGCCGTCAATCGGATCGGCAGCCAGCCGTTCGACGGCCGGCGCGAACGCCTGCTCCAGTTCGGCCTGCTGTTCCGGTGACGCCGTAGCGAATCTGGTGCCGGCATCGCAGAGCGAAAGGGCCAGGCCCGCCTCGTTGCGCGGTTGGGTCGACGCCTGGTTGGCGGCAGTAGCCGCCTCGCGAATCAGTTGTTGGTCGCCGGGACTTAACGCTTCGAAGCGCTCGGCGTTGACAGCAAGCAGCCATACCTTCGGCCAAAGGACCACGTTGGCCGTCACGTACGGCGCTATCAGTGACAGCCCCGCCTCGTTGTAGCTCCCCAGATCCAATTCTGCTCCCGTGGCGACGCCGTCAAATCCGACTTGGCTGGCAGCGCCAACGGGGATGGGGACGGCTCCAAGGGTCTCGAATGCCGTTCGCTGTGAATCTGCCGTCGCCGTCACCGATCGACCCGACCAGTCGGCAGCCTCCAGCAGCGGATCGGTGGACGAGACCGGGCGGCGCAATCCTCCTGACGCAAGGGTGAGGCCGGTCAGCCCAGTGTCGGCGAGTTGATCGAGGAACGGCTGGGCCGTCCCTGGTTCGATGACGGCGGCCTCGGCCTCGTAGTTCGTGAGCACCATCGGAGCAGAGAGGGCGTCGAAGCCAGGTATTCCCCCGTCAGACAGAGAGCGCGTGGGAATCCAGGCGGCGTCGAGCTCCCCGTTGATCAGCGCGCGAACGATGGCTGGCTCGCCCACATTGCGCTTCTCGACTAGGTCGAGTCGGTCGCCGAACTTGGCCTCGAGGTCGGACACAAAGACCCGCCCCGCCGGCGAACCGCCGTTGGCGTTGGGACCGCTGTTGGCGTATCCCACAACAAAGGTCGTCAGCTCCGGGGCCCCGCTTTTGTCTACGAGGCCGGTACAACCAGCCAGCAAACCGGCAACAGCGACGGTCGAAAGGATGCGGCGGCGGGCGTTCATTGCGGTCTCCTCGGATGCTTGAGGATTCCGACGCTAGGTGCCACCTGCGCAGGCTCCCAGGGAGTCAACCCGCGGGTCAACGAGGGAAAACCCTGGGCCTGACAGGCCTCACACAGTCCACACTGACGAGGTGCGCGCGCGCCAGACGGCGACCTTGTTCGCCCTCCTCGCTTCCGGGGTGTGGATTGCGGCGATCGTCACCGCTTCACTCGTAGACAGCGGTCGTTGGCGACCCCCATCGGGGGGACTGCCTGACGGCATGTGGCTGCTTGTTGCGCTGCTCGCCGGCACGGCCACCGTTGGCGCCAGCTGGGCAGTGCGCCGCGTTCATCCCCGGGCGAGCGCGGGCTTCTCCGTGGCGTTGGTGAGTTGGGTACTCCCGGCGGCGGCCGGCTTCGCGATCGTCGGAGCACCGATCAAGACCGTGACCTTGGCCCTGCCTCCGCTGCTCGTGGCCGGCCTCACCGAAGTGGGTGTCGGGTTTCAGAACGAGGGGCAGCGACAGGTCTGGCCTCGAAGGGTCGTCTGGTCTACGAGCGTCGCCGCGTTCCTCGTGCTGGCGCTCGGCTATGACCCCTTTGGCGATCCGTCCTGCCGACGGACCTGCCTGTCGCTCCCGGTTCTGTGGGGAGATCAGATCTCCACGCTTACCGTGATGCGCGTCGCGGGGCTGTTGGTGCTGGTGTCCACAATGGCCGGGCTCGCAGCCGTAGTGCCGACGCAGAGTTGGGTCAGTGGGACGGCAGCCCTGGCCCTGGCGGGAACGGGCGGCGGCCTAGCCTTCGTTCTGATCGAGCCCACCCGGTCGGCCGATGCCCGTCAGTTGCTGGAGAGCGCCACCGGGCTCGCGCTGCTGGCCACCGCTGCCGCAGCGCTCGGCGCCATGCTCTTGGTGTGGTGGCGGCGTCGGAAAGTAGAAGATCTGGTCGCGCAGCTCACCGCCGGTGTCTCGACAGCAACGTTCGAGTTCTGCGTCGGCGAACCGCCCCGATGGGTCGATGCGCAGGGCCAGCCCGGCGGGCAGGCAGGCGACGATCGCTTCGTTGAGCTGCGCGGGCCCACTGGCCCGGTGGCGCGATATCCCATCCTTGGCAAAGACCGCGGCTTCGACCAATCCCTAGCCGGCGAGCTCCATCCTGCGACCTTGCTGGCGCTGGACAACGTTCGGCTGGCGGCTTCGGCACGGGCACAGCTCGTTGAACTCCGCGAGTCCCAGAGCCGGATCGTGGCTTCGGCTGATGCCGAGCGCTGGAGGATCGGCCGCGATCTCCACGACCAAACCCAACAGCGCCTCGTAGGCGCAGCCCTGCACCTACGCGCGGCGGCGGTGAGAGCAGGTCCAGGGTCCACCCCGACGCTGGAAGCGGCGGCCGGGCGCCTCTCTCCGGTTCTCGCCGCTCTGCGGGAGATCTCGCACGGGCCGTTTCCTGACGTCCTAGCGGAGGATGGGCTCCCTGCTGCGCTTGCGGACTGGGCGGCCGACCACGGACCTGCCGAGCTGAGCTTCGCCAGCGACGTGGGTCGCCTCTCCGAGCCGGTCGCACGTGCGGCGTATGCGGCTGTGGTGGGCTTCGAAGGCGGACACCCATACGTGGATGTGTCGCAGCGAGCGAACGCGCTCGTCGTCCGCATCGTCGTATCAGGCGGGGACTTGCCGGACATCACGGCAATGACCGACCGCGTGGGGCGGCGGGTGGGACGCTCACCCAAGAGACCGACGACTCGGGTCGGACAACCGTGGAGGTGAAGCTGCCATGCGGGTCGTCATCGCCGATGACGTGATGCTCGTCAGATCCGGCATCGCGCGGCTGCTTGCGGACTCGGGGATCGATGTGGTCGCCGAGTGCGCCGACGCCGAGCAACTGCTCGCGCGGGTGGCGACGCTGGCACCGGACGTGGCCGTGGTCGACATTCGGATGCCTCCGACGCACACCGACGAAGGAATCGTCGCCGCGCTGGCGATCCGCCAGCAGTTCCCCGACACCGCCGTCGTGGTGCTGAGCCAATACCTCGAACCCCGTTACGCGCAAAGGCTTCTTGCCGACCAACCCGAGGGGCTTGGCTACCTCTTGAAGGAGCGAGTGTCCGACATCGCGGTCTTGGTCGACGCCCTGGAGCGCGTCAAAGTCCGCGAGTGCGTCATCGATCCAACGATCGTGCAGCGACTGCTTCGCCGGGGTCAGTCCGATTCGCCGCTGGCGGCGTTGAGCCCACGCGAGTCGGAGATCCTTGGCCTGATGGCGGAGGGGCTCACTAATGCTGGAATCGCGGCCCGGCTGTTTCTGAGCGAAAAGACTGTCGAGGCCAACATCGCTTCGCTGTTTCGCAAACTGGACGTTCCAGTGTCGCGCGACGTCAACCGACGCGTGCTCGCCGTGGTCACGCTGCTCAACGCCTGAGTGCTTCGGAACGGGTGCTTTCGCCCAAGCAACAGTGAGTAGCCGCGTTGAGAGGGGCGTACGGCCTTAGGGGTCAGAACTCGTAGAGCTCGAAGGCGAAGGCTTCCTTCGCACCGGGCAGTCGCATCGCGGCCATCTCGGCGAACATCCGGATGGCTTCGGGATCGGACATCATGTGGTCCGCGCCGAGGCCCTCGTTGTAGGCCTTGTGCTCCCGCAACGAGTTCACTGCGTGGTCCATCCAGCCAGTGACGTCCATCGCGTGGGTGGACAGCGGCGAGGCGTGGATGAGCACCCGCTTCGCCTTGTGCGGCTCCAGACCCTCATCGGAAATGAGCTCCGGGAAGATCCATCGGTTGCCGGCATCGGCGATCGCCTCCAGAGTCGCCTGGCCGACCGCTCGATGGTCGGCCTGGTTCAGCATTCCCGGGCCGAACGTGGCGTGGTGGTTGCCGGTGATGACGGTGTCGGGCTTGTGGCGGCGGATCGCGCGGGCCAGGTCGCGGCGCAGCGGGACGCCGTACTCCACCACCCCGTCGGGATAGTCGAGGAACTCGACGACGTCGACGCCGACCACCTTGGCGCCAGCGCGTTCTTCCTCCTGGCGCAGCGGGCCACACTCACCCGGCGGGATGCCGTCGATGCCCGCCTCCCCGCTGGTCGCGAGGACGTAGACGACCTCGTGGCCGGAGCTGGTCCACTTCGCGACGGGTGCCGCCGCGCCGTACTCCAGGTCGTCGGGATGTGCCGCGATGCAGAGCACCCGGCCGGGATCGTCCAGCGGGTACGGCTCGAAGGGCGGGGGCTGCCGGTCAGGGGTGGGGTCAGTCATGGGCTCGATCCTGCCGTGGACTGGGCCAGAGGGCGACCCCGGAGCCCCTCCGTACGCACGACACGCCGACCCCACCCAGCGCAGGCCGTGGGTGAGGACGGCGTGTCGCGGATGAAGTGGAGACTCAGGGGGCGATCAAGTCGGGGGTGAGCTCGGCGAGGGTACGGGCTCCGCACAGCGCCATGGCCCTGGCCAGCTCCGCGGTGAGGTCGGCCAGCACCTGCTGGACGCCGGCCGTGCCCCCGACGGCGAGCCCCCACAACACCGGGCGACCGACCATGACAGCGCTCGCGCCGAGCGCCAAGCCCTTCAACACGTCCGTGCCCGAGCGCACGCCGCCGTCGACGTACACCTCAGCCCGACCGGCGACAGCGGCCACGACTTCTGGAAGCGCGGCGGCCCCAGACACCGCCCCGTCGAGCTGTCGTCCCCCGTGGTTCGACACCCACACCGCCGCCGCGCCGGCATCGAGGCACGCGCTCGCGTCGTCTCCGCGCAGCACGCCCTTGACGATCACCGGCAATCCGCTGACCTCTGCTAGCCAACCGATGTCATCGAAGGTCAGCCCCGCGTCAACCTTGGCCTGCACATGCCGGGTCAGCCCCGATCCTTCGCCCGCGCGAGGGGTGTCCTCCGGGGCGTGCGCCATCACCACGCCCGGGGGCAGCGCGAAGCCGTTGGCCTCGTCCCGGCGGCGACGCCCGAGCACGGGCAGGTCGACGGTCAAGACCAGCGCCCCATAGCCGGCCGCCGCGGCGCGTCGGACCAGCGCCTCGGTCGCGGCCCGCTCCCGGTAGACGTACACCTGGAACCACCGCGGCGCGTCCGGGGCCGCCGCCGCGACGCGTTCCAGCGTCTGCGTCGCCAGCGTCGACACGGTCATCAGCGAACCGGCGGCCGCAGCCCCCGCAGCCGTACCCGACTCCCCCACCTGCGACGCCAGCTCGTGGTACGCCGTCGGAGCGACCAGCACCGGAGTCGCCACCGACGTCCCGAGCACGGTCGTCTTGGTCGAGACCTCGGACACATCGCGCAGCACGTGCGGCCGAAGCCGCAGACGCTGCCAGGCCTCGACGTTGTCGACGAGGGTCACCTCGTCGTCAGCCCCGCCGCGGAAGTAGTCGTACGCGGTCGGCTCGATCCGCTGCGCTGCCAACGCCTGCAGCGCCGCCAGATCCGCCATGCCAGCGAGGGTACGGCCCTGCCTCTTGTTGTGGGCCGCGGAAGGCGGTCGGAGGTGGCATCCGGTCGACCTGCTGGGTCCGACAGACTGAGCACGTGACCGACATTGCCACCGGCCGCGTGCTGCGCGGCACACTTCGCATCCCCGGCGACAAGTCCGTGAGTCACCGAGCACTGATCCTCGCCGCGCTCGCCGACGGCACGTCCACCATCGACGGCCTCAGCGCCGGCCTCGACGTCGCCCACACCCGCGCCATCGTCGAGGCGCTCGGCGCCCGCATCACCGAAGCGCCCGACGCCACCTCCCCCCACCGAGTGGGCACCCTCACCGTCCACGGCGGCCACCTCCACGCCGCTGACCACGACCTCGACGTGGGCAACTCGGGTACGGGCATCCGCCTGCTGGCCGGGTTGTGCGCGGGCCTCCCCTTCCGCAGCGTCCTCACCGGCGACGCCTCGATCGCCCAACGCCCCATGGACCGCGTCACCATCCCGTTACGCCAGATGGGCGCCCGCATCGACGGCCGCGACGGCGGACGCCTCGCGCCCCTGGAGATCCATGGCGGCGACCTGCGAGGCATCGACTACACCCCGCCGGTCGCCAGCGCCCAGGTGAAATCGGCCATCCTGCTGGCCGGCCTCCACGCCGAGGGCCAGACCGTCGTACGCGAGCCCATCCCCACCCGCCGGCACACCGAGGAGATGCTCCGCGACCGCGGCGTCACCGTCGTCACCGAGCCAGCCCCCGACGGCGGCGACGTCATCACCCTCACCCCAGGCCCGGTCCAGCCGGGACCCATCGTCGTGCCCGGCGACCCGTCGCAGTCCGCCTTCTGGATCTGCGCCGCCGCCGCGATCCCCGGCAGCGACCTCACCGTCGAAGGCCTCTACCTCGCCCCCGAACGCACCGGGTTTCTCCCGGTCCTGCAACGCATGGGCGCCGACTTGGACATCGACCGAGCCGCGGGCAGCGTCCACGTCTTGGGTACGGCGCTGCGCGGCACCGTCATCACCGCCGAAGAACTCCCCGACTTGATCGATGAGGTGCCGGCCCTCGCCGTCGCCGCGGCCCTCACCGCCGAAGGCACCCTCGACATCCAAGGGGCCGCGGAACTAAGGACCAAGGAGAGCGATCGGATCGACACGGTCGCGGCCATGCTCCGCGCCCTGGGCGGCCGCGTCGACACCGAGCCCGAACGCCTCGTCGTCCACGCCGGAGCCACTCTCCATCCGGGCACCGTCGAGTCCCACGGCGACCACCGAATTGCGATGGCCGCGGCAGTCGTGGCACTCGGCATCCGCGACGACACCGCGCAGCCCGTACAGCATCATCGACTGGGACTGCGTCGCGACCAGCTATCCCGGCTTTCTGGACGATCTCGACCACGTCGCCGTACGACTTCCGGAAGGATCGGACGCACCATGACCGAGCTCCCCACCCGCGCCCAGGTCGTCATCGTCGGTGGCGGGGTGATCGGCTGCAGCATCGCCTACCACCTGAGCGACCTCGGCGTGACCGACGTCGTCCTGATCGAGCGCGACGAGCTCACCGCCGGCACCACGTGGCACGCCGCCGGCCTGATCACCAGCGCGGGCATGGTCGACGAGACCTCGATCTTCATGGCGCGCTACTCCCGCGACCTCTACAGCCGACTCGAGGAGGAGACCGGGCATTCCACCGGATTCCGCGAGATCGGCCACCTGCACCTCGCCTGCACCCCGCAGCGACTCGAAGCCCTGCGCCGGGAACGCGCCTTTCAGCGCGGCTTCGGCATCGACAACGTCGAGGTCTCCGCGGCCGAGGTGGCCGAACTGTCGCCAGTCACGATGGTCGACGACATCCTGGCCGCGTCGTACGTCGCCGACGAGGGCCGCGCCGACCCCGTGGGTGTCGCCACCGCGCTGTCCAAGGGCGCCAGAGCGCGCGGCGTCACCATCGTCAGCGGCGTCACGGTCACCGGACTGACGACCGAAGGCCGCCGGGTCACCGCGGTCACGACCGACCAGGGCGATGTCGAGTGCGAGACCGTCGTGCTGGCTGCGGGCCTGTGGACCCGAGAACTGGCGCGCCGCAACGGGATCGACGTCCCGCTGCAGGCCGCTGAGCACTACTACCTGCTCACCGAGCCCATCGAGGGCGTCCACCGCGACCTGCCGGTCATCGAGGACCCCGACCGCTATGCGTACTACCGGGAGGAGGGCAGCGGCCTGCTGGTCGGGCTGTTCGAGCCGGTCGGTGCGCCCTGGCACCTCGACTCCCCGCCCTCCGACTTCGCTTTCGGCACGATCCCGCCGGACTGGGACCGGATGACCCCCTTCCTCGACGCCGCCATGCAGCGCTACCCGGCGTTGGCCGATGCCGGGCTGCGGACGTTCTTCTGCGGACCGGAGTCGTTCACCCCCGACCTGCACCCGATGCTCGGACCCGCTCCGGAAGTCGCCGGCGTGTACGTCGCCGCCGGACTCAACAGCCTCGGCATCTTGCTGGGTGGTGGGGTGGGAAGCGTTGTGGCGCAATGGATTGTCGACGGTCGGGCGCCCGTCGACGTGACGCACTACTCGGTCGAGCGGGCGTCGCCGCATGAGACGACGCGGCGTTTCCGCGGCGAGCGGTTGGTCGAGAGCCTCGGTGTGCTGTTCGGGGACGGTGCCTGGCCGACGTTTCAGTGGAAGACCGGGCGCAACATCCGGCGCTCGGTCATTCACGACCGGCTGGCCGGACTCGGCGCGCGGTTCGGACAATCGGCCGGCTGGGAGTACCCCCTGTGGTTCGCCGGCCCCGATGCGCCCGAGCCTGATGGGGTGGAGCCGACCTTCGGGCGCGCCGCCTCCTTCGACACCGTCGGCGAGGAACATGCGGCCGTACGCGAAGCAGTCGGCGTCATGGACATGTCGCTGATGAGCAACTTCAGCGTCGAAGGACCGGACGCCCTCCGCCTGCTCAACCGGCTCTCGACCAGCGACATCGACGTGGCCATCGGTCGGGTGGTCTACACGCAGTGGTGCGACGTCGACGGCGGCATCCTCGCCGACCTCACCGTCACCCGCCTAGCCGAAGACCGCTTCCTCGTGGTGGCCAGCGATGTCAGCCACCGTCGGACCGAGCGGATGCTGCGCGAGGGGCTTCAGCCCGGCGAGGTCGCCGTGACCACCGACGTGACGGCCGGGACCACGCTGCTCACTGTTCAGGGCCCGCGCTCACGCGAACTGCTCCAGTCCCTGTCGCCGGACGACTGGTCCGACGAGGCGCTGCCCTACCTGCATGGGCGCGAGATGGAGGTCGGGAACTCGCGGGTCCTGGCCCTTCGCGTCACCTACCTCGGTGAGCTCGGTTACGAGCTGCACATCCCCAGCGATCAGGGGGTCTCGGTGTGGGATGCGCTGGCCGAGGCGGGCCCGGCGTACGGCCTGCGGCAGGTCGGCCTGCTCGCCATGGGGTCGCTGCGGCTGGAGAAGGGCTACCGGGACTACGGACTCGACATCGAGAACACCGACGACCCGATCACCGCTGGGCTCGGGTTCACGATCTCCTGGGACAAGCCGGACGGGTTCGTGGGCCGCGACGCGCTGCTCGCCAAGCGCGACGACCGTACGTCCCGGATGGTCCAGGTGCTGCTGAAGGACCCCGAACCGCTGCTGTACGGCGGCGAGCCGGTGCTGCTCGACGGCCAGTGGATCGGCTACGTCCGGGCCGGCGCGTACGGCTACACCCTCGGCGCATCCGTGGGTCTCGCCGTCGTCGACCACGAGGGTGGCGTCACCAAGGACTGGTTGGCCAGCAACACCTTCGAGGTGGACATCGCCGGACAGACCTACCCCGCGATGTTGTCACTGCGTCCGCTGTACGACCCCGACCGCAAACGCATCCTCGGCTAGCCCCCGCGGAATCCGCGACCGCTACTGCTTCGCAGCCTTGTCCTTGAGGACCTGCTGCGACGCGAACCGGCCCGGTGAGCCGATCACGCAGCCACCGGGATGGGTGCCGGAACCGCACTGGTAGTAGCCGTCGATCGGGGTGCGGTACTGACTCCAACCCGGCGCGGGACGGAAGAAGTACATCTGCGGGGCCAGGAACTCGCCCTGGAAGATGTTGCCCTCGGACAGGCCGACCACGCGTTCGATGTCCATCGGGGTGACGACCTCGCGGTGCAGCACGAGCTTGGAGAACCCCGGGAAGAATGACTCCAGGGTGTTCTGCACGGTGTCGCCGAGGTTGTCGCGCTCGGTTTCCCAGTCGCTACCGCGCAGCTCGTAGGGCGTGTGCTGCACGAAGCACGACATCACGTGCTTGCCTGGTGGCGCCATGTCCGCGTCGACGAAGGACTGGATGCAGCAGTCGAGGTAGGGGCGTTCGCTGTACCAGCCGTACTTCGACGTGTCGTACCCACGCTCGAGGTACTCCATGGACGGCGCGACGTTGATGAACCCGCGGTACTGATCGGTCCGGTCGCCCAGCGCCGGGTAGTGCGGCGCACCGTCGAGCGCGAAGTTCACCTTCGAAGCGGTTCCGCGGAACTTGTACTTGGCGATGTTGTCGACCAAGTCGGTCGGCAGCTCGCGCGGGTTGACGAGTTCGGTGAACGTGTGTCGCGGGTCGAGCGAGCTCACCACGACGGGTGCCGACAACTCGGTCCCGTCCGCGAGCACGACGCCGGTCACCCGTCCGTCGTCGGTGCTCACGTGATCGACGGCCGCCTCGAGCTTGATCTCAGCGCCGTACGACTGCGCGGCCCGCGCCAGCACCTGGGTGAAGCCACCGTTGCCACCCTTGTGGAACGACCACGCACCCATGACCCCGTCGTGCTCGCCCATCAAGTGGTAGAGCAGCACCAGTCCCGAGCCTTGGGACATCGGTCCGACGGAGTTGCCGACGATGCCCGAGGAGGCGATGTAGCCCTTGAGGATGTCGCTTTCGAAGTAGCCGTCGAGGAAGTCGGCGGCACTGCCCGTCAGCAGCCGTACGGCGTCGTGGACGACCTTGGGCTCGGCCGACCCGAGGTGGTTGAGCAGCCAGGCCACATCCGCCTGGTCCTCCGGGGTCTTTCCGAAGATGTTGGGCGGGATGTTGTCGAACAGCGGCTTGATCAGCTGCTGCACGCGGGATACGTCGTGCTCGAAGCGGTCCATCGCATCCGCGTCGCGCGCCGAGTGCCGGGTGATCTCGCGAATGTTCTCGTCGCGGTCGGGCCCCAGCAGCAGGTAATCGCCGTTCTCCATCGGCGCGAACGTCGACGGCATGACCAGGGGCATGAACCCGTGGTCGACGAGCCGCAGCTCTTGAACGATCTCCGGGCGGATCAGGCTCAGCGCATAGGAGAACGTCGTGAAGTTGAAGCCCGGGTAGAGCTCCTCGGTGATGGCCGCGCCGCCGACGAAGTCCCGGCGTTCGAGGATCAGCGTCCGCAGTCCCGACTTGGCGAGGTAGGCGCCGTTGACCAGGCCGTTGTGGCCAGCGCCGACGACGATGGCGTCGTAGGAGGTCGTGTCAGTCACGTCAGGCCGTCTTCCGGGAGGGGTTGAAGAACGGAAGCCGGACGACTTCCGCGGGCACGGTCACGTATTCGTGGTCGACGGTGATCTCGACGTGCACGGTCGAGCCGACCTCCGCGAACTCGGGGAGCACGCGCGCAATCGCGACGTGCTGCTGCACCATCGGCGAGTAGGTGTAGCTCGTCGCGATCCCGATCTTGTTGTCGTCGGCGTCGTAGACCATGAGCTCCCACGGCACCGGCACTTCGTCCATCTCCGGGACCAGCCCGACCGCGACGTGCACGGCCTCGTAGGCGGCCGCGTCGAGCCGCAGCCCGACCGTGGTCCACCGCGCGGTGGCGCCGTCGCGAGCCGTACGCAGGGCGCGACGGCCGATGAACGGCCGCGCCGGGTCGTCGATGCTCTTGAGCATCCAGCCCAGCCCCAGTTCGTACGGGCTGAGCCGGTCGTTGTCGGTGTACGCGAGGCGCGCCGAGTGGAACTCAACGGGCATCAACGGCAGCCCGGCCTCGATCCGGGCCAGGTTGAGCGCCTGGTCGCCCATCATCCGGATGCCGTGCGGTGCGCCGGCTTCGAGCACCGCGTCAAAGACCGGCAGCGCGTCTGCGGCGGGCACCAAGATCTCGTATCCGAGGTCACCGGTGAAGCCGGTACGGCTGACCGTGACCGCCGCACCGGCGACCTTGGTGTGGGTGAACCCGAAGTAGGGCAGCTCAGCGATGTCGGGGGTGAGCGTGGCGAGGACTTCGCGAGACCGAGGCCCTTGCACGGCGAGCAGCCCGTAGTCCGCCGACGCGTCGGTGATCTCGACGTCGAGGCGACCGGCGAGGAGCTCGAAGTAGGACAGGTTCGGCTCGGCGGCGGTCAGCATGAACTCGTCACCGGCGTGCCGGAACAGCACCCCGTCCTCGAGGATGTAACCGTCGTCATCGCACCAGAGCGTGTATTGCGCGCGCCCGACCTTGCACGCGCGCACATCGCGAGCCATCACGCCCGCGAGGAACCGCTCGGCGTCACGTCCGCGGATCCAGTACTTGTACATCGGCGAGGAGTCGAAGACCGCGACCGCGTTGCGGACGCCGAGGTACTCGTACTTCACCGACATGTCGTACTTGACGGCGGCGAGGTAACCGGCCCAGTGCTGCCACAGGCCAGTGCGGTTGAGTTCGACCAAGCGGGGGTGGAACGGCGATAGGTCAGCCATCCCGAAACGGTACTCGACCGGACAAGATCCTGTCTCGTCGTTCAGGATCCGGTCTCGGTGCCGCCGCGCAGCCGTGCGGACCGCGCGTCCGCCCCTCTATGCACGACACGCCGTCCTCACCCACGGCCGTCGGTAGGTGAGGACGGCGTGTCGTGGGTGAAGTGGGGGGTCTATGGGGTCGTGGGGGCGAGGCGACGCAGGGCCGAGCGGGCGACCTCGCCGTCTTCGGTACGCCAGAACGGCGGCATCGAGCGCACCAAGAACCAGCCGTAGCGCGCGGTCGCGAGGCGCGAATCCAGCACAGCCACGACTCCCTGGTCGGTCAGCGACCGGATCAAGCGCCCACTCCCCTGCGCGAGGAGCAGCGCCGCCGAGGTCGCCGACACCGCCATGAAGCCGTTGCCGCCTGCCTTCGCCACCGCACGCGCGCGCGCCGTCGCCAGCGGGTCGTCCGGTCGCGGGAACGGGATCCGGTCGATGGTGACCAGCCGACACGACTCCCCCGGCACGTCGACCCCCTGCCACAACGACAGCGTCCCGAACAGCGAGGTGGCGTCATCGGACGCGAAGGCCTTCACCAGCTCCGCCGTCGCGTCATCCCCCTGACACAGAATGGGCGTCGACAGCCTGACGCGCAGGGCCTCCGTCGCCTGTTCGGCCGCACGCATCGAGGAAAACAGGCCCAGCGTCGCGCCGCCCGCAGCCTCGATGAGCTCGGCCAGCTCGTCCAACGTCTCGTCGGCCAGACCACTGCGCCCCGGCGGCGGCAGCGCGCGAGCGACGTACAAAATCCCTTGCGTGGCATAGTCAAACGGCGACCCGACGTCCAGCCCGTTCCACTCGGCCGCGTCCTCGCTCAGCAATCCGAGCGCTCCAGCCAGCGGATCGAAGGACCCGCCCAGGGTCAGGGTGGCGCTCGTCAACACCGCTGTGCGCTCGCTGAACAACTTCTCCTGCAGCAAGCCCGCGACCGACAGCGGCGCGCGCCACAACGCGGGGGGCCGGCGCTCGGATGAGGTCGTCCACACCACGTCGAACTCCCCCGCCGCGACGACCCGGCCGGCGATCTCCCAGACCTCCTCGACCCCGGCCTTCGCCTGCACCCGGGCGGCGTCGTCCTCCCCGGACGACTTGTCCTTAGTGAAGGCAGTCACTGCGGCATGGCCGCCGTCGCGCACCGCGACCAACGCGTCGAACATCGCCCCGGTCAACTGCTCGATCCGGCCGGGCTCCGCGCCCGCGAGCGCCTCCGCCAGGAACTCACCCGCGGTCAGCAGGTCGTCGTACGCCTCGTCCCCGATCATCCGCCGCGCCCGGCGAGCAGCCCGCTCCACCATGCCGGGCGTCAACTCATCGGTGATCGCGGCGGTCGCCCGATCGACCAACTCGTGGGCCTCGTCGATGATCACGACGTCGTGCTCGGGCAGCAACTGGATGCCGCTCATCGCGTCGATGGCGAGCATCGCGTGGTTCGTCACCACGACGTCTGCCCGACGAGCGGCCTCGCGCGCCTTCTCGCTGAAGCACTCGGAGACGTACGGGCACCGCGACGCTCCCAGGCACTCGTGGGCGTTGACCGACAGGCTGCGCCACGCCTTCTCCGCCGGCGCGGGGAGCAGCTCGTCGCGATCGCCGGTCTCGGTCTCCTCCGCCCAGGCGCGGATGCGTTTCACATCGCGCCCCAACGCGGTGCTCGGCGCCGGCTCGAACAGGGTGTCCCCGTCGTCGTCCGGCGAGCCCTCGTTGAGCCGATGGACGCAGGCGTAGTGGTGGCGGCCCTTGAGGATCGCGTACGTCGGCCGACGGTCCAACATCGGCGCGAGAGCATCCGCGACCAACGGGAGGTCACGCTCGATCAGCTGGCGCTGCAGCGCGATGGTCGCCGTCGCCACGACGACGGCTTCCTTGTCGCGCAGCGCGTGGAGCACCGCGGGCACCAAGTAGGCGACCGACTTCCCCGTTCCGGTGCCCGCCTGCACCAACAGGTGCTCACCCGTCGCAAACGCCGCCGCGACCGCCTCGGTCATCGCGACCTGACCCTCGCGGGTGGCCCCACCGATCGCCTCGACCACGGCGTCCAGGGCCTCGGTGAGCACCGGCGCCGCCTTGCCACGCTTCGTCGGCGGGTTTGAAGCAGCCGACGTCGTCACCGCCGCATCATCCCCTGCCCCGGGGCGGTGGACGCCCACCCACCCCTTGCGTGGGGTCAGCGTCCACCCACGCCGGACCCGGACCACCCTTCAGCTGAACCATGCGCCGCACGTACGTTTGCTCGATCAGCCGCAGCGTTCCGGCGGGATCACTGCGGATCTGGGCTGGGGCGAGGTGCAGCACGCTGTACCCGAGCGCCTCGAGCTGGGAATGCCGCCACATCGTCGCCTCATAGTCCGCCAAGGACGAGTGGTGCTGACGCGAGTCGCAGTCCACCAGCAGCATCGCGCCCGCGAGGGTCGCATCCGGTACGAACGACGCGGCCCTCCCACCCACCCACACCTGGATCGGCGGTCCGTTGTAGGTCGCTGCCGGCAGCACGCGACTGGACTCCATCAGCACCTTGAGCTCGGCCTCCGGCGCCGAACGCACTCCGCCGCCCAGCTCGCCGAGCACCTGACGCAGGAGCCTGCTTCCCGCGGACGGGCCAGCCGTGAGTTCCACCTCGAGCGCGTCCACGGTGGTGAACCGACGTTGTACGGCTTCCGCCAACAGCGCCCGCGCATCCCGCACCGTCCGCGAGTCACGCCCGGCATCGACGACCGCCCGCTCGATCGCCACCAAGGCAAGCCCATCCCTGAACGCCCTCTTGATCGGACGCGTCGTCCGGCGCAACCTCACCTCGGCCAGGCCCATCCGCGCACGCCCACGCGGCGACGCCGTGGCGCCGCGGAAAGCACGTACCTGCGCGGGCACGAGCACCTCGATCCGCGCCGGCGCAGCGTTGCGGAGCCCGTACAGCTGGCAGGCAGTGGCGCCACCCAGCACCGCCTCAGGTCCTGCGTAAAGCAGCGCCGCCCGCGCCCGATGCCGGCGCCCCAGCGGCCCAGTGAACGTCGCGTAGCTCCCCGCAAGGACCACTTGCCAACTCCCGCGGGCGATGCGCCGATCGAGGCGTCCTTCGCTGAGTCCAGCAGCCAGTGCCTGCCTGCGAGTGATCAGCCCGTCCTGGCGCTGCGCGAGCGCGCACCAGGCCTCGTCACCGGGCACAACGCACGCCGCGAACACGAGGGGTCATGACTCGCAGCGTCCAACCGCTGCCGGCTGGGCTCAAGGGTTCCCGACTCGGCTGTGGACCGCTGCCGCACATGTGCGTGGACGCTCACCCGCTGTTTTCGGGGGGTACGCGTCCCTCGACACCGCGATGAGCGATCGTCAGCCGGACTCGGCGGCCAGCAGCGGTTCCACCACGTTCCCGCCGGCCTCCCGCAAGTACGCATCAAGGTCGGCCTCGGGAAGCGGAGGCGCGAAGAGGAAGCCCTGTCCCAGATCGCAGCCCATCGCCAGCAAGGCCGCCGACTGGGCGGTCGTCTCGACGCCCTCCGCGACGGTCGTCAGGCGCAGCGCCTTGCCCAGCTGCACGATCGTGCGGGCGAGCTCGGCCTTCTCCGACTCGCGCCCCACCTGTTCGACGAACGACCGATCGATCTTCAGCACGTCCACCGGGAACCGCGAGAGGTAGGACAGCGAGGAGTAGCCCGTGCCGAAGTCGTCCACCGCAAGCCGTACGCCCAGCAGCTTGAAGCGCTTCAGCAGGGCGACCATCTCGTCGGTGCGCTCCATCAGGACGGACTCGGTCATCTCCAGGGTCAGCGCGCCGGGCGCGAGCCCGGACTTGACCAGCGAGTCCCTGACCCGACGTGGCAATCCAGCGTTGAGCTGGCGCACGGAGACGTTGATCGCGATCCGGAAGTGCCCGCCTGCGGAGCCGTACGGCTGCCAGCGCGCGGCCGCCCGGCACCCCTCATCCAGTGCCCACGCGCCGATGTCTTCGACCAGCCCGGTTTCCTCCGCCAGGCCGATGAACTCCTGGGGCGGCAACAGCCCGCGCGAAGGATGCCGCCAGCGGATCAACGCCTCGGCTCCGGTGACCCGCATCGACGCCAGGTCCACGATCGGCTGGTAGTGCAGCACGAGCTCGCCTCGGGTGACCGCGCGCCGCAGATCGTTCTCCGCCGAGAGTCGGGCCACCGCAGCGTCGTGCATCTGCTCCTCGAAGACCACGAACGCTTGCTTCTGTTCGGCCTTGGCGCGGTACATCGCGAGGTCGGCGTTGCGGAGCAGCTGGTCGGCGCTTTCCTCACCGCAGACATTGACGGCGATGCCCACCGATGCGCCAACGGTGATCTCGTGGCCGTCGAGCCGGAAGTCGTTGGCGAGCACCCGGCGGATCCGATGGGCGACCCAGATCGCGGACTTCTCGACCTCGTCACCCACGACCAGGACACCGAACTCGTCCCCACCGAGGCGCGCGACGATGTCCGAAGGCCGTACGGCGTTGCTGAGCCGTTGGCCGACCAACGCGAGCAACTGGTCACCCGCTGAGTGGCCCTGGGCGTCATTGACCCCTTTGAACCCGTCCAGGTCCAAGAAGAGCACCGCCACCGTCGAGGAGGACGCATCTTCGACCGCGGCGTCGATCCGCTCCCGGAACAGGGTGCGGTTGGCGAGGCCGGTCAAGTGGTCGGAGTACGCCTGGCTGGTGAGGGCGGCCCGCATCTCGTGATGCTCGGACACGTCGCGCGTGGTGAGCACCAGCCCGCGCACGTCGGGGTCGTCCAGCAATGCGGTGACGGTTGTTTCGGTCTCGACGTACTGCCCATCCGCCCGCCAGACCATCAGCTCCACCCGCGCTTCTCCCTCCGGTGCGGTGAGCGCCTCCGCGAGCGCGCCGGCGAAGGCCACATCCTCCGACGCGGGGAGCAGTCGGGAGAACGGGTGGCCGATCAAGGCCTCGGGGTTGTGTCCCAGGATTCGCCGAGCGGACGGAGTCTGATAGCGGATGATGCCCTCACGATCGATGACCGTGACGACGTCGGAGGCGTTGGAGACCAGCGCGCGAAACCACTTTTCCCGCGTTCCCAGAGTCAAGGTGCGCTCGGCCACCCGGTCCTCGAGAGTGCGCGACACCTCAAGGGATTCGAGTCTGGTGAGCACGGCTCCGACGAGAAGCGCCACGAGCAAACCGATGGTCAGGACCAGCACCGGCGTCTGCACCGGACGGCCTTGGGCCACCGCACTGAACACAAGCGCCCCGGCCAGAACCAGAGGAACGACCGGAGTCAGGGCAGCAGTGACCTCACGAGACCGGGAGGTTCGTGGGGTCTCCGGCCCGGATGTCCGGCGAATGGCTCCGACCGCGGCCAACACCAAGCCGCCCAGCGCCAGTGCGTATCCCGGCAGACCCGATGAACCGGGTGGGCCGGGCGGCAGCGCGACCTGCAGCAGCCCGAGGCCGATCACATGCAACAAGATGCCGCCCGCGAGCGGTCCCAAACTGGCGAACGGCAGCCCACCCGGTTGCCGGGCCCGGGCGAGCACATACGCGCAGGTGGTACTGATCGCCACGGCACTGGCCGCTTGGACCACAGCGATGCTCGTCTCCAGCGACGGGAGCCCGCTCGGCATGGAGACGGGGAGAACGACTTCCCAATAGACGATCCCGAACCCGATCGCGGCCACGCACGAGTCGATCGCCGTCTGCGTGAGCCGGCGCCGGTCCAGCGGCGGATGCGGGAGGCTCAACAGCGACATCACGACCAGCGGCACGGTGGCCAGCTGAGCAACCTGATGGATGAGGACGGCGGTCGGCGGGGTGAACGCGCCGGTCTCGCCCAGCGCCTGCCAGCCCCGATGCCCGAGGAAGGAGGCCCCGATCAGGGAGGAGAAGCCGATGCCGACCCAGGGCGCGCGCGACCCGCGCGGCTCGCGATGAGCCCGCCACAATGCGGCAACCCCCACCACCAGCCCCGCCAGAACAAGCGCCATCACCGGCAGGCGGGCCATGCGGGGATGATCGGCGCCTCAGCGCCGCTTCTTGATCCGCGCAGCCCTTCCCACGCTCGCGCTCGGGCTCGGGGTCAGTGGCGCACCTGGACCTCCGACGCGTGCAGTTCCGCGGCCAAGGCCGCCGACACGCGCGCATGCAGCCGGGTGCCCTCGCCGGTGTGCTCGGTGCCGATGACCTCACCGTCGTCGTGGACGCGTGCAACCAGGGCACCAGCGGTGTACGGCAGGAGCACATCCACCTCGACCGCCGGGCGCGGCAGGTCCTGCGACAGGGCCGCGATCAGGTCGTCCAGCCCCTGGCCGGTCCGCGCGGAGATGACCACCGAGTGCGGCTCACGGCGGCGGACCCGTTCGACGATCTCCGGATCGGCGGCGTCCACCTTGTTGAGGACCACGATCTCCGGCACGTGCACCGCGCCGACCTCCGCGAGCACCTCCCGTACGGCAGCGAGCTGCCCCTCCGGATCCTCGTCGGAGGCATCCACCACGTGCAGGATCAGGTCGGAGTCCGCCACCTCTTCCAGCGTCGACCGGAAGGCATCGACCAGCTGGTGCGGCAGATGCCGGACGAAGCCGACGGTGTCGGTGAGGGTGTACGTGCGTCCGTCCGGCGTCGTCGCCCGGCGGATGGTCGGGTCGAGCGTGGCGAACAGCGCGTCCTCGACCAGCACCCCGGCGCCGGTCAGCCGGTTCAGCAGCGAGGACTTGCCCGCGTTGGTGTAGCCCGCGATCGCCACGCTGGGCACCGCGTTGCGCCGCCGCTCCTGGCGCTGCGTCGCTCGTACGGTCGCCATCTCCTTGAGCTCGCGCCGTAGCTTCGCCATCGACTTGCCGATGCGACGCCGATCGGTCTCGATCTTGGTCTCGCCCGGCCCGCGGGTGCCGATGCCGGCGCCGCCCGCAACTCGACCTCCAGCCTGCCGGGACAGCGACTGCCCCCAGCCGCGCAGGCGCGGCAGCATGTACTGCATCTGCGCCATGGAGACCTGGGCCTTGCCCTCCTTGCTGGAGGCGTGCTGGGCGAAAATGTCGAGGATCAGCCAGGTACGGTCCACGACCTTGACCTTGACGATGTCCTCGAGGTGGTTGAGCTGGCCAGGGGTGAGCTCGCCGTCGCAGATCACCGTGTCAGCGCCGGTGGCGATCACCACATCGCGCAACTCTCGGGCCTTCCCGGAGCCGATATAGGTCGCAGCATCGGGTTTGTTCCGGCGCTGCATCAGCCCCTCGAGCACCTCCGAGCCCGCGGTCTCGGCGAGGGCCGCCAGCTCGCGCAGGCTGTGCTCGGCGTCGGCGATGGTCCCCTCGGTCCAGACCCCGACGAGGACAACCCGTTCGAGTCGAACCTGGCGGTACTCGACCTCGGTGACGTCAGCGAGCTCGGTGGACAGCCCGGCGACGCGCCGCAGGGACTGGCGCTCCTCGAGCTCGAGTTGATCCCCATCGAAGTCGTAGCGCGCGTCTTCGAAGCTGGCGCCACGATCCGTGGCCCGTTGAGGCTCGGCGTCGATCTGCGCGGAGTCGGTGGCGGTCCAGCCGGCCGCGGGTGCGCTCTCAGTCATCGTGGTTCCAGGGTCGCACGAACCGACGTTCCGGGCCCAACGGGTTTTGGGTCCCTGTCGGTGGCGCGCCGCTAGGTCGGGCGTCGCAGCCCGGCGGCAGCAGCCGGAACGAGCAGCGCGACCAATTCGTCTGCCTCGTCGTCGGACAGCCCCTCGAAGGGTGCCTCGGCGAGTTCGTCGGTGCGGCCCTCCGCGGCCGTCCGGGCAGCGGCGAGGTGACTGACGTCGGCGTACGGCGGCGGCCAGCCGAAGAAGGCCGCGTTGGGTTCCCCACCGACCCCGCTGAGGATCGCCTCCAAAGGCGTCAGCCCGCCTTCGAGCACGGCCACAGCGTGTACGGCCATCCGGTGCTCTCGCAGCACGTGGGCCGCGAGCGCCACGCGCGCCAGGTCGTCCCCGACTTCTGGCCGGGGCTGGGACCGCCACCCGAAGAACAGCGGTGCCACCAGGTCGGTCGCCTCTTCCACGCTGTCCGCGGCCTGCTGCA
This sequence comes from uncultured Actinomycetota bacterium, assembly GCA_963851405.1. Lineage (GTDB taxonomy): Bacteria > Actinomycetota > Actinomycetes > DATJPE01 > DATJPE01 > JANPBY01. The sequence continues at coordinate 263,286 of CAWKPB010000001.1, forward strand.
ACAGATCGGCCAGCCGCCCCGGTTGGTCGACGTCGACCAACCGAGCACGTCCCCAGTCAAGGCAGATCTGTCGATAGCGCGCCGCGGCCGACTCTGCGGTGATGCCCGCCGCCGCGCGGTCTCGCCAGACGTCACGCACCGTCTGCGGGTTGTAGAAACAAGGGCTGCAGCCGCGTCCTCGGCATCGACGTCTCCGAGCACGCCACACCGACCAGTGAGATTGGGCGACCACGGGTTCAACAAGCCCAGGCCCACCGCGGCCGCCTTCGCCTGGCGGGACAGCATGAAACCGCCACCGAGCGACCCAATCGACGCAGCGACCTGTGGAGCTACCGAAGGGTGCATCGCGCCACTTCCGTCCTTGCCTAGTCAGCCATCGAGTTCAGGGCCGCCCGAACGATCAATCCGGAGCCGACGAGGACGGCCGGCCCGGCCAAATCCATCGTGGCGTCCGGGTTCTCAGTCACGGTAAGACGACCGCCAGGGACATCGACGTTCCAGACCCGGGCGATCCCCTCCCCCTTGGGCGCAAGACTTCGCCGGGCTGCAGCGACGGCCGCGCACGCGCCGGTTCCGCAGGATCGGGTCTCCCCCACCCCGCGTTCGTGCACGCGCATCGCAAGGTGACCTGCCTCGATGATCTGCACGAACTCGACGTTCGCACCCTCAGGGAAGAATTCGGCGGGGTCGATCGTGGGCGGCTGGTGAAGCGGCCCAGCCTCGGCCAGGTCGTCGACGAACACGACGGCGTGCGGGTTCGGCATGGTCACCGCGGCAGCAGCCCACCGATGCTGGCCGACAGAGACGTACGGCTGGACGGGTTGTTCGGGCACGGCCAGCGGGCCGAGGCGGGCGCTCAGCATCCCGTCAGCCAGCACGTGTATCTCAGCGACTCCCGCTCGAGTTGCGATCGGGAGGACCGGGCCGAGGGCGAGGCCCTCGTCCAACAGGTGCCGGGCGAGCACGCGGATTCCGTTGCCGCACATCTCCGCCAGCGAGCCGTCGGCATTGCGGTAGTCCATGAACCATTCGGCGGCGCCAGCCTGGGCCACCACGTCGGGGTCCGCGGCGTGCATGCTGCGGACCACCCGCAGGACCCCGTCTGCGCCGATCCCGGTACGACGGTCGCAGATCGCCGCCGTAAGGCCCGGCGTGAGGTCGAGCGAGCCGTCCACATCCGGGAGCAGCACGAAGTCGTTGCCGGTTCCATGGCCCTTGACGAAAGCGATCACGTCAGCCGCAGCGTCGCTCATGCGGAGGATGCTAGTGACGACCCGGCCGTGGTCAGCGACGCATCGACCAGATCTGCGGTGTCCGCGGCGAGCCACTGGATCCGCGGGTCCCGCCGAAACCATGAGTCCTGCCTTCGGGCAAAGCGTCGCGTCGCTCGTACGGTCTCATCCTTAGCCGAGGCTTCGTCGAGTTCGCCATCCAACAGGCGCAGGACCTGCGCGTAGCCCAGCGCGCGGCGAGCCGTCACGCCCTTCCGGAGGTCGTGCTGGTCGGCGAGCACCCGAACCTCGTCCACGAGGCCGGCCGCGAACATCCGGTCGACCCGGGCCTCAAGGCGTTGGGCCAGGACGGGACGCGGCACCGTGAGCCCGATCAACGCGACGCGTGGGAAGTGCGCCTTGGGTTCGGGGAGGGTGGCCGTGTACGACCCGCGCAAGGTCACAACCTCCAGGGCCCGCACGATGCGCCGGCCATTGGCCGCATTGATCGCCTCACCGGCGGCGGGGTCGAGGTCGGCGAGGCGGGCGTGCAACGCCGCCGGGCCAACTGATTCCAGTTCGGCCTCCAGCGCCGCCCGTACCGCCGGGTCCGTCTCGGGGAACTCGAGGTCGTCGAGCAACGCCCGGATGTACAGCCCTGATCCTCCGACGACCACCACGCAGCGGCCGCGGGCCAGCTGATCGTCCACGACCGCGCGGGCCAGCTCGCGATAGTCGACGACGCTGGCTGTACGGGTCACCGGCCAGACGTCGAGCAGATGATGCGTGACCCCCTCGCGCTCGGACATGGTGAGCTTGGCGGTCCCGATGTCCAGGCCGCGGTAGAGCTGCATGGAGTCGGCATTGATCACGTCGGCGTCGAGGCGCTTCGCCAACTGGATGGCCAGGTCTGACTTCCCCGTCGCGGTGGCACCGACGACAGCGACGATGGCCGGGGCTGAACCCCCGAGAGCTACCTGGTCCACGGCTTGCTCAACGACGCCAGGCCCCGACGAAGTACCCGACGCCATATGGGGCGCCGTGGTTTTCTGCCCACGCGTGCGACGCTGGTTCGGACCCCCACCAGGCCGCTGCCGTCGCCCATGCTCGAGCGCCGGAGGCCCCCACCACCACTGCCGTCGGGTTGTCGAGCGCGACCAACTGCTCTGGGTCGCCGCCCGCGAGTGCCTGCCGGACCGCTGCGTCATAGGGCTCGGACTCGGGTCGGAAGGAGCCGGGAGCCTTCGGCGTACGGGTGGATGCGCCGTCGCCCATGACCAGAAGCACGTGCTCTCGATCCACCGCCGGGTCGGCCGGAGTCGGGGATTCGCCGGACACGCACTGATAGAGGCGTCGCTCCAGCGGCAGGTCGGCTCGGTCCAGCAGCCAGGCGCCCAGGGCTAGCCCCAGGCCGAGTACCGGCTCGCCTGGGCCACCTGTTTGGACGTCGACTCCCCAGGGCCGGAACGAACCCCCAGCCGAGCCGTCGTGTTGGCTCGCATCGGAGCCAGCAGCCAGCACCAACACAGTGGCCTTGTCGCCGACCGATTTCACCATTTCGGCTACCGCACGATCGCATGTTGCCCGGAGCCGATCGAGCTCCCCCGCGGCCCTGGACGCCAGCTCGGGCACGAGCAACGGCGGGCTGGGGCAGAACGCCATGGCTCGTACGGTCACCAGGCGACGGTAGTGGCCAACCGAACAGTTTTGCGATCGGGCTGCCGATACGCCGTAGGTGGACCCGACCGACCTCGATGCCTTGGTCGCTGCCGCGCACGCCGGCGACGGGGCGGCGTTCGGTCTGATCTGGAGGGCCACGGCCGGGCCGGTGCTCGGATACTTCCGAGCCCATGGGTGCCGCGACGCCGAGGACCTGACGAGCGAGACCTTCCTGGCCGCCTTCAACCGGATGGAGGCCTTCTCTGGCGATGGCGCGGCGTTTCGTAGTTGGCTGTTCACCATCGCGCACCACAAGCGGGTCGACGATGTCCGCAGACGAACACGACGGCCGGACCCGGTGCCGTACGAGCCGGAGTTGGATGCTCGCACGACCAGCCTCTCGCAGGATCCGTCGGCGTTGGGCGGCGCGGAGGTCATCGGCCTGCTCGCGGCCCTTCCAGCCGATCAACGCGAGGTCTTGACGCTGCGATTTGTCGCTGATCTCTCGTTGGAGCAGGTCGCGGTGACCCTCGAGCGCTCGGTGGGCGCCGTTAAATCGCTCCAACACCGGGCACTGGAATCGGCCCGTCGTCGCGCGCAGGACCACGACGGGGCCCCTCGGCCGGAACCGCGCGCACAGCGCCAACCGGGTGAATCAGCATCCGCGGCCGTACCCCCAAGCCCCGCTCAAACGATGACGGAGGCGTGATGAGTTCCGACGACGCGCGCTTCAGCAGCACAGACGCTCCCCAGGAGGCCGTCCTGCGCGCGCTCGGTGAACTCGGACGAGCCGAGGTGCCCGAGCCGTCCGCGGCGCTGGCCGCGTTCATGGCTGCGCCCCCAACTCCCACGGCGATCGCCGTGGCCGGACCGGGGGCTCGCCTCGGCGCCTGGCTCTCACGCCTGTCCACCGCTGGGAAGCTCAGCGTGGCGGCGGTCGGTCTGGTGATGGCAGGCGCAGTCAGCGCGACCGCCACGTGGCAGATGACCGCGCCGAGCGCGTCGGTCGAAGATCTCCGCCCGGACCGCGAGGGAGGGCAGCAGTCGCGCGACTCGACGTCCGGAAATGGCGCCCAAGATGACTCGGTCGGGCCCAACCTTCGGTCCGACCCTGCGGGCACTCAGGTGGACAGCCCAGGACGCACCAACCACAACGGCTCTCAGCCCGGGGACGACGGGGGCCGCACCCGCGCGACGAATGGAAGCGACGACGACCGCGGGGACGCGAGCGGCGATGGAGCCAACGTGTCCGGTGCCCATCGGTCAGGCGACGACGACGAGGGCGACGACCGCGGGAAGTCAGACAAGAGCACGCACGATTCCGGGACCAGCAAGGACGACTCCGACCAAGGATCGGACCGGGGTGGCTCAGGCGATGACGACCGCGATGACGACGCAGATGACGACGCAGATGACGACGCAGATGACGACGCAGATGGCGCAAGCAACGACGCCGGAGACGACGACTGACCGGACTGCGCTGAGCCATCCGGGTGAAGACCTCGCCTTCCCGTATCTCACCAGCTACTGACAGCGATCTACCACTGACGCACCAAACCCAACGACCAGGAGCCATCCCATGACCAAGTTCCAGCTCGCGATGGACGGATTGTCCAAGCTCGGCCTCCTGGGCAAGGTGGCCGCCGTCGGCGGTGCCGTGCTCGTAGCTGGCGCGGTCAGCGCGCAAGCCGCAGGAATGGTGAGCAGCCCGAGTGCCACACCGACCGTGAGCTCGTCGACCTCGACGTCCTCCACGGACCCGGTCGAGGACCCCGCGGTTCCCGTCGAGGACACCTCCGACGACTCGTCCGACGACTCTGAGGATGACGCCGGCGACGACCCCAAGGACGACTCGGGTGACGAGGGCGACCACAACGGTGGCGGCGGCGGTTCGCAGGACGACTCCGACGACGACTCCCAAGATGAAGGCGACGACGACAGCGACCACAACGGCGGCGGCCACGGCGACGACGAGGGCGACGACGACAGCGACCACAACGGCGGCGGCCACGACGACGACGAGGGCGACGACGACAGCGACCACAACGACGGCGGCCACGACGACGACGACGACGAGGACGACGACGAGGACGAGGACGACGACGACGAGGACGACGACGACGACGAGGACGACGACGAGGACGACGACGACGAGGACGACGACGACTAAGCGTCGCTAGTCAGGACTGAGTCGAGCGCCGGGTTCGAGGGGGAACCGGCGCTCGACTCATGTCCGGAGAACGCCTACCCCGGGCATCCCCAGGAGCACGCTTTCGGACCCAGGCATGGATGCCCCCGCCGAGCGCGCCTGCCAGGCATCACCCGCGCGGGTGCGGCGAAGCGCCGAAGCCGGTGCGTCGCTCAGCAAGTGGTGCGGAGCCGCGTAGGTGATGGTCGCCTCGACGATGTCCCCGGGGCGCGGGATCTGCGGCCCCGGAACGAAGTGCACCAGCCGGTTGTCGCGCGCTCGGCCGGAGAGCCGTTCGGTCGCGCCGTCTTTTCGGCCCTCACCCTCAGCCACAAGGACCTCGACACTCCGGCCGATCTGGGCCTTGTTCTCGTGCCAAGCCATCTCCTCCTGCAGGGCCACCAGCCGCTCGTACCGCTCCTGCACAACCGCCTTGGGGATCTGGTCGGGCAGCACAGCAGCTGGGGTCCCCGGACGCGCTGAGTACTGGAACGTGAAGGCCCCGGCGAAGCGCGCAGCCCGTACGACCTCGAGAGTCGCAGCGAAGTCGTCCTCAGTTTCACCCGGAAAGCCGACGATGATGTCGGTAGTGATCGCCGCCTCCGGCATCAACTCCCGAACCTCGTCCAGGATCGCCAGGTAACGCGTGGACCGGTAGCTGCGCCGCATGGCCTTGAGCATCCGGTCAGAGCCCGACTGCAGCGGCATGTGCAGGCTGGGCATCACATTCGGCGTCTCGGCCATCGCCTCGATGACGTCGGTCGTGAAGTCGCGCGGATGTGGGCTGGTGAACCGCACGCGCTCCAGGCCGTCGATCTCACCGCACGCTCGCAGCAACTTCCCAAACGCGGCCTTGTCCCCGAACTCGACTCCGTAGGAGTTCACGTTCTGACCGAGCAGCGTGACCTCGAGGACGCCATCGCCGACCAGGGCCTCAACTTCGGCGAGGACGTCGCCTGGGCGCCGGTCCTTCTCGACTCCGCGCAAACTCGGCACGATGCAGAAGGTGCAGGTGTTGTTGCATCCCACCGAGATCGACACCCAACCGGCGTATGCGCTGTCGCGGCGCGTCGGAAGCGTCGAGGGAAACGTCTCAAGGGACTCCAGGATCTCGATCTGGGCCTCTTCATTGTGCCGAGCGCGTTCGAGCAGGGCGGGAAGCGAACCGATGTTGTGAGTGCCGAACACGACGTCGACCCACGGCGCTCGCCGAACGATCTCGCTGCGGTCCTTTTGGGCCAGACATCCACCAACCGCGATCTGCATGCCGGGGTTGGCCTGCTTGACCGGCGCGAGATGACCGAGGTTGCCGTACAACTTGTTGTCAGCGTTTTCCCGCACCGCGCAGGTGTTGAAGACGACGACATCCGCCGTGCTTGGCGCGTCGCTGGTCGCCGCTGCTTGGTCCGCTGCCCGGACATAGCCGGCGGCCTCCATCAGGCCGGACAGCCGTTCGGAGTCATGGACGTTCATCTGGCAGCCGTAGGTGCGCACCTCGTAGGTTCGAGCGCGTGGCTGCTCAGTGACGGTCATGATGCGAGCCAGGATAAGTGACAACGAAGGGTCGGCCTGATGGATGCGGGATCGGCTGCACGCCTCGACGCCTACGCGGCGGTACTCGAGTGTCGTCCGGATGCCATGGAACTGCGCAGTGGGCAACGTCACGATGTCGCGCTGCTGGAGGGCCGCGGGGAGGCCTGGCGCTTCCCGCGTACATCCGCCGCCCTGGAGGCTCTCCCGATGTCGGCCGCCCGGGCGGCTCTCGCTCGAGAACGGGGGCTGGCGGCCCCGGAGCCGCTCGCGGTCGTCGAGGGGCCGCGGGGCGTGGCCCGGATGGGGCAGTCGCTAGTCGGGGGTGTCGGCATGGTTCGCCCGGTCGTGGACGGCCTCGCTGAGTCGGCGCGGACTCAACTGGCAACCAGCATCGTCGCGCTGCTTGCCGGCCTTCGCTCAACCTGCACCGACGACTGGCCGGGTTCGGACTGGTCATGGACCAGCCGGTGGGAGTCGTTGGCGGCGCAGCTTCGCGACCAGGTCGTGCCCATGATTGCGACCCCAGCCGGCCGGGTGCGGGCAACCTGGGACCTAGCCCGGGCCGTGGACGCCGCGCGCGTCGCCGGAGCGGTGGGCGTCTCGCACGGGGATCTGGGCGGCGAGAACGTGCACGTCGACCCGACGTCAGGCCACATCGTCGGAGTCATCGACTGGGACGACGCAGCACCCGGGGACCCCGCCCTCGACCTGGCCGCAATCGGGGCGCACGCCCCACCGTGGCTGCTACCCGCGTTGTTGGAGCTCGACCCGTCGTTGGCTGGTTCGCAGGAACGGGCCAACGCCTACCTCGGCACCTTCGCGCTCCAGGAGGCCTTGTGGGGGGTGCAGTCTGGTGATGCCGCCGCGGTGGCGTCCGGACTGCAGCCGTACGCGTAGAGATCAGACCCGGCCGCGCTCGCTACTCGTCGAGGGCATCGCGTTCGAGTGCCGCAGACACGACGGACAGGGCGAGCCCATGGCCGTACCCCTTGCGAGCCAGCATCCCGACCAGACGGCGCATCCGGACCTCGCGAGGAAGCCGCCGCGTGGCAGGCAACTTGCGGGCGACCAGGGTCTCCGCGGCCGCCCACTCGTCATCGGGACTCACTTGATCGAGAGCCTCCGAAATCGCCTCGGCGGCCACGCCCTTGGTGCGCAGCTCCTGGCTCAGGGAGCGGCGAGACAATCCGCGGCTCGCCTGCCGGCTCTCCACCCAGGCCGAGGCAAACGCAGCATCATCGATGAGACCAACCTCAGTGAAGCGATCGAGCACGGCGCTGGCTGCGCCGTCGGGCACCTGACGGCGGGCGAGCACCTGCGCCAACTGGTGACGCGTCCGTGGACCCCTGCTCAGTTGGTTCAGGCAGATGGTGCGAGCCACCGACTCCGGGTCTGGTTCGGGGTTGCCCAGGACCACCTCGGGTCGCAACCCCAGGTCATCGGAGGGTCCCGTCCTCATGGGTGTGGAGGTCAACGGCTCAGAGGTCAACGGCTCAGAGGTCAACGGCTCAGAGGTCAACGGCTCAGAGGTCAGCGGCTCAGAGGTCAGCGGGCGCCGGGAGTGGCTCCTTGTCCGTCAGGTCGACGGGCGAGTCCAGCGTGGCACCGATGCCCAGCTTCTCCTTGATCTTCTTCTCGATCTCGTCGCCCAGGTCGGGGTTGTCGAGCAAGAACTGCCGCGCGTTCTCCTTGCCCTGACCGAGCTGGTCGCCCTCGTAGGTGTACCAAGCGCCGCTCTTGCGGACGAACCCCTGGTCGACCCCCATATCGATGAGACCACCCTCGCGGGAGATGCCCTGGCCGTAGAGGATGTCGAACTCGGCCTGCTTGAACGGCGGAGCCACCTTGTTTTTCACGACCTTGACCCGGGTGCGGTTGCCCACCGCATCGGTGCCGTCCTTGAGGGTCTCGATCCGACGCACGTCGAGGCGGATGGAGGAGTAGAACTTCAGCGCCCGCCCACCGGTCGTGGTCTCCGGAGAGTTGTGAACCATGACGCCGTCGACAAAGTAGTTGTGGGTGCCTTCGATCTCGAGGTCGAAGCGACGCATCGAGCGGGACTTGGGCTTCACGTGGATATCGAGGATCCGTGCTGGCACAGGGCGCATCGTCGGCTCTACGAACTGCGCTTCGACCGCGAACAGACCCCGAAGGCGAGGCAGCAACTTGTCGGCCATGGACGGGTGGATGTAGGGGGCGACGAGCTCGTGCAACTTGGTGGTCTCGTCCTTGGAGAAGACCAGCACGGCCTTTCCAGCGGATCCAGACGACACGAGGCTGGGGTGGAGATCGAAGGCACCAGCCAGATGTTCAACGAGTCGAGTCCGGGAGTCGGGGCTCATCGCCTCGACACAGATCTCGCTGCGCCCGGACCCGTCCTTCGTACGCTCCTGTGCGCCCTTGGCCCGCACTGTGAATCCGCCATCGTCCATGTACCAGACGGCCAGGGCCAACGGCGTCAGTGCCTTGAGGTAATCCCAGGAGAGCACCTTCTGGCCGGCCAAGTAGACCGCCTCGCGCAACTCGGCGAGCTCCGGCAGCGGCGTCAGGTCGATGAATGCCGCTCCCTTGCTGTTCACCGACCGGGACTGCTCGATGTTGGCGAACAACGACGCTTTCCAGTCGAGGTACTCGACCTGCATGGCCCCATGCCCCATGCGAAAGCGCGTGCCGTTGCGCCCGCGGGTGTTGGGCGACAGAGCGGCGTCTCCCATGAGACCGCCCAGGATCAGTTGCCATTGCGTCGGGCTCAGACGCTGCGGCTCAGCCACCATGACCCGGTCGCCCGCAAGCAACTCACCGGCCTCGCGATAACCGCCGGGGGTACGGATGTGGTGGTTGGCCGTCGCCGCGAACTGAGCCCGGCCGTTGCCCCCGGACTTGGCGACGGTGAATTGGAGGAACTCCTCGGCATCACCGTTGTCGAACCAGTTGGTGATCCGGCGTGGCACGATCCGGTCGCTCTCGGGGTCGTAGGACAGGACCTCGACGTCCATCCGCTGGTTGACAATCTTGCCGATCTTCTCCTGCGTCCCGTCGGCGAGCGTGATGCGCGTCCCGTAGGACATGCATCCGAACATGACACCGATCTTTTCGCGGAGCTGGTTGATGAAGATCGCCGTCGTGCCGGACTGGCTCAGGGCGCCGGTGATCTTGCGCAGTGCCTGCGACATCAGCCGGGCCTGAAGGCCGACATGGGAGTCACCCATCTCGCCCTCGATCTCGGCGCGGGGCACGAGTGCAGCCACCGAGTCGATGACGATGATGTCGAGCGCCCCGGAGCGGATCAACATGTCCATGATCTCCAGCGCCTGCTCACCGGTGTCAGGCTGGCTGACCAGCAGCGCATCAGTGTCGACGCCAAGCCTGGCGGCGTAGTCGGGGTCGAGCGCGTGCTCGGCGTCGATGAACGCGGCGATCCCGCCCGCCCGCTGAGCGCTGGCTACGGCGTGCAGCGCCACCGTCGTCTTTCCCGAGCTCTCGGGACCGTAGATCTCCACCACGCGGCCGCGGGGGAGTCCACCGATTCCGAGCGCTACGTCGAGCGCGATCGAACCGGTCGGGATGACCTCGATCGGCACCCGCACCTCATCGCCGAGGCGCATGACCGACCCCTTGCCGAACTGACGGTCGATCTGCGCGAGGGCCGCGTCAAGTGACTTCTCGCGGTCGGCTGCTGCCATGGGAGGCATCCCTTCGGGACGGGTAGGGCGCGGGCGAATGGTGCGGGTCGTGCAGTACGACGCTGACGCTAGAGGGCGGGTCCGACAGTTCGGGAAGACCGAGGGTTCGACCTGTGGACGACTCTCGCGCGAAGCAACGCAGACCCACAATAGGTCGAACGCGTGTTCGAGTGCGACCGACACGCCGACGCGTGTTAGGGCCGCCCGCTAGGGTCCGCTCGAGCCGCATTCGGGCCGCCGAACGGCTGCCGCTACCGAAAGGACCACCGTGGACGTCCGCTCCGCCTACACCGACGAGGAGTGGAAGCAGGTCAAGGATCTGATCTCACTCTCCAGCCTGCTCATCTCCGCCAGCGGCGGCAGCGGTCCGGTGCAGGTCGTCATGGAATCCGGCGCTGCGGCGAAGGAGATCGCCGCCGCCCGAACCAACCCCGATCCCTTGGTGGCGGCGCTGGTCGAGGACCTGAGCCACCGCGACGACACAGACAAGGCCCAGACGCCCAAGGACGCCACGTCGCGTGAGACGCTGCGCGCCTACGCGCTGGAGCAAGCCCGTTCAACCATCTCGCTCGTGACCGCCAAGACCCCCGACAGCGCGCAGGCGTACCGCACGTGGCTGCTCGCCATCGCCCACCGAGTCGCCGCCGCCGCGAAGGAGGGCTCGGTCCTGGGCATCGGGGGTACCCACATCTCGCCCGAGGAGGAAATCTCCCTCGCCGCTCTCGCCGAGGCCCTCGGCGCCCCCGCCTAAGTCCGCGGTCGTTAGGGTCCTTCGCCATGGACCTTCTTGTGTTGGGCGGAACGCGCTTCGTCGGCAAACACGCGGTCACGGCCGCCCTTGACCTTGGTCACCAAGTCACGCTCGTGCACCGCAGCCCGACTGAGCTCTTCCCCGACGCGGAGCACGTGCTCCTGGACCGAACCACCGGGCCGGACGCGCTCGCGCCTTTGACGGGCCGGACCTTCGACGGACTCCTCGATGTCTGCGGGTACGTCCCCCGCGCGGTCCGCGATTCCTGCCGCGCGCTCGCCAGGTCGGTGGGCCACGCCGTCTTCGTGTCGTCGGTCTCGGCCTATGCCCCGCCGGCGCCGGGCGACCCCACGGACGCCGCACACGCCCCCTTGTGGCCGGTCGGCGACCTGCGCTCCGAGGGCGCCGACGAGGCGATCACCGAGCAGTCGTACGGGCCACTGAAGGTGGCCTGCGAACAGGAGTTTGTCGAGGCCTTCCCCGACGCCGCGATCGTGCGGCCCACCTACATCGTCGGACCAGACGACTACACCGACCGATTTGGCTATTGGGTACGACGCTTCGCCGAGGGGGGCGACATCCTTGCGGCGGACCCGTCCGACGCACCGATTCAGCTCATCGACGTCCGCGACCTCGGCGCCTTCATGGTGACCCTGCTGGAACAGCGAGCCTCAGGGCCGTACGACGGGGTCGGCCCATCGCTCGGGTACACCGTGGCCGAGATGTTCATGGCCTGCTCTCAGGCCGCAGGGGCCACCGACGCCTTCGTCCACGGCGTACCTCGCGAATGGCTGGCGGAACGGGACGTGGTGGCCGGATACCAGTTGCCCTTGCTCGACGACGCGGCTGACGCATTCGCTTTCGCGCGTGACCCGCAGCCGTCGATCGCCGCAGGTCTTCGGCTACGCCCCGTCGTGGATACGGCCCGTGATGCCCTGGCCTGGGACCGAGAACGAGGGCTACCCCCGATGGCTGACCGCGTCACCCGAGACCAGGAGCGCGCCCTCCTGGAGGAGTGGCGCAACCGCTAGGGCGTCGGCGCCGACTCCCGCGTCGCCGGGGACATCATCCAGGCGAGTAGCAGAACCACGGGGATCGCGGCCAGGGCGGCAAGGACCCCGTACGACGCGACCGCTACGACGATTCCCGCGAGCGCGCCACCGATCGCGGCGCACACGTTCATCACCACGTCCGAGGATCCCTGGGCGCCCGGCCGTTCCTGTTCGGGTACGGACTCCGTCAGCAAGGTTGACCCCGCGACCAGGCCGCACGACCAGCCGAGCCCCAGCAAGAACAGGCCGAGTCCGAGTCGAGGGGCATCATCGGCCGGAGCCGTACCGCTGATGGCACAGGCCAAGAGCAGCAGCACCGCGCCCGTGAACAGGACCGGTCGGCGGCCGAAACGGTCAGAGGCGATGCCGACCAGCGGCGAGAACGCGTACATGCCGACGATATGCACGCTGAGGACCACCCCGATGATGACCAGCGACACGTCAACATGCGCCATGTGAATCGGCGTCATCACCATCACAGCGACCATCGCCGTGTGCGAGACCGCGATGGCCGCGAGACCAAGCGAGGCCATCGGCGAGGACCTAATGATCCCCATCGAGTACCGGAACCTCGGCCGGGGCGCATGACTCTCGCCCCGGTCGAACGCGCGCGCTCGGGCCGCGAGCAACGGGTCGGGACTGAGACCGGCAAAGACCACGATGCTGGCCATCGCGAGGACGCCCGCGGCCAGCAGGTAGCCGCCGGTAAGTTCCGGCAGCCCGAGGGAAATCGCCACCCTGCCTGCCGGGTCCGCGAGATTGGGGCCAGCCACCGCCCCCACGGTCGTGGCCCACACGACCGTGGACAGGTCGCGCGCCCGATGCTGGTCCGTGGCCAGGTCGGTGGCTGCGTAGCGCGCCTGCAGCCCTGCGGCCGTAGCGGCGCCCGTGAGGACAAAGCCGCCGAACAGCAGCAAAGTCCACCCGTGAGCCGCCGCCACGATGACGACCACGGCTCCGAGCGCGGCGATGGCCAGCCCGACCGACAGGCCAACCCGACGTCCGCCGCGATCGGTCAGCCGTACCAACGGAATCGCGGCCAGGGCCGCGCCGACCACGCCACAGGTCTGGGCGAGCCCGGCCGTGCCCTCGGACCCAGTCACCCCTGCGGCCAAGAGCCCGCCGACGGCTACCGCGGCACCCACGCCGAGTCCGCCCAGTACTTGGGCGGCCGACAGGATCCCGACCGTGCGCGGTTGGGCTGGATGCCGATGGACCTCCGCTTCGCTCACCCGGTCAGCGCTCCGAGGAGGGCAGGTCGAGGGCGACGACGACGGCCCGCCAGACGTCCTTGGCTGGTTCACCCGACGCCAGCGCTTGGTCGACCGTACGGCTGTCGAGCCCGGCGATCACGGTGTCGTGCGCCCACGACCGGGCGTACGTCGACCCGAGATGGGCCTCCATCCGTCGCCAGAACTCCGTCAGTCGCACGGGGCGACGCTACCTCGCGCCGCGCCACCCACCCCGAATGCGGGGAAGGCGACCGAAGTTGGCCGCCGAAAGGTCACTTTCGCCGCACTCGCCGAGGGGAAGCAGGTGTCGGCGGAGTGGGACAGGATGGCTGTCGTGCCCCGCCCCCGATCCACAAGCGCCGAGCCTGCGGCGCTCAGCCTGCTGTCGGAGCCGACCCGGGCTTGGTTCGAGGGCGCCTTCGAAGCGCCAACGGCGGCCCAGGAAGGAGCCTGGCGTACGGCTGCCGCCGGCCAGGACGCGCTGGTCGTCGCACCCACCGGGTCCGGCAAGACCCTCGCAGCCTTCCTCTGGTCGCTCGACCGGATCGCGACCACTCCGGTCCCTGACGAGCCGCTCAAGCGCTGCCGGATCCTGTACATCTCCCCGCTCAAGGCACTGGCGGTCGACGTCGAGCGCAACCTGCGCGCCCCGCTCGCCGGCATCCGGCAGGCCGCTCAGCGCCTAGGGCTTCCCGAGCCAGCAGTCACTGTTTCCATCCGTACGGGTGATACCCCGGCCGACGAGCGCCGCCGGTTCGCGCGCAAGCCGCCCGACGTCGCGATCACCACGCCCGAGTCGCTGTTCCTCCTGCTCACCAGCCAGGCCCGCGAGGCGTTGCGCAGCGTCGAGACCGTCATCGTCGATGAGGTCCACGCGGTCGCGGGCACCAAGCGCGGCGCCCATCTCGCGTTGTCGTTGGAACGCCTCGATGCGCTCCTCGATCACCCCGCTCGCCGGATCGGCTTGTCAGCAACCGTCCGGCCGGTAGACGAGGTCGCCCGCTATCTCGGCGGCACACGTGACGTGCTCGTCGTCCAGCCGCCCTCGTCCAAGACCGTCGAGCTCAAGGTGGTCATCCCGGTCGCCGACTTGACCGAGCTCTCGTCCACGACCGAGAGCGCGCTCACCACCGACGCGGTCGACCAGCGGCGTACCTCGATCTGGCCGCACGTCGAAGAACGCATCACCGACCTCGTCGAAGCCCATCGCTCGACCATCGTGTTCGCCAACAGCCGCCGGCTCGCGGAGAAGTTGTGCGCCCGGCTGAACGAGATCCACCACGAGCGCCATGCCGGCGAAACGCCTCTCAGTGACGTGGGGTCACCGGCGCAGATCATGGCTCAGTCGGGCGCGAGTCACGGCGCATCCCCGGTGCTCGCCCGCGCCCACCACGGCAGCGTCAGCCGCGAGCAACGCCTGCTCATCGAAGAGGAACTGAAGTCCGGTCGACTGCCTGCGGTCGTCGCCACGAGCAGCCTCGAGCTGGGCATCGACATGGGCGCAGTCGATCTCGTCATCCAGGTCGAGTCACCGCCCTCGGTGGCCAGCGGGCTACAGCGGGTCGGGCGCGCCGGCCACCAGGTTGGGGCCGTCAGCAAGGGCGTCATCTTCCCGAAGTACCGCGGCGATCTGGTCCAGACCGCCGTCGTCGCTGAGCGGATGCGCACCGGGCAGATCGAAGCGCTGGTCATGCCGCGCAACCCTCTCGACGTGCTCGCGCAACAGATCGTGGCCATGGTCGCCGTCGATGACTGGGGGGTCGACGACCTGCTCGCGCTGGCCCGCCGCGCGGCGCCGTTCTCCTCTCTCCCGCAAAGCGCCTTCGACGCGGTCCTCGACATGTTGGCCGGCCGCTACCCGTCGGACGCCTTCGCCGAACTGCGCCCACGCATCGTGTGGGACCGAGTCACCGGCACCCTCACCGCCCGGCCCGGGGCGCAGCGGCTGGCCGTGACCAGCGGCGGGACCATCCCCGATCGAGGGCTTTTCGGGGTGTTCCTGGTGGGCGAGAAGCAGTCTCGCGTCGGTGAGCTCGACGAGGAGATGGTGTACGAGTCCCGCGTCGGCGACGTCTTCGCCCTCGGCTCCACGTCATGGCGGATCGAGGACATCACCCACGACCGCGTCCTGGTGTCACCCGCGCCCGGGCAGTCCGGACGGTTGCCGTTCTGGAAGGGCGACACTCTCGGACGACCGGCCGAACTCGGGCGGGCCGTCGGGGGCTTCGTGCGCGAATTATCCGCACTCGACCACGACTCAGCCCGGGCGCGCGTCACGGCCGCCGGGCTCGACACCTGGGCCGCGGACAACCTGCTCGCCTACCTGACCGAACAGCGGCAGGCGACGGGTCACGTTCCAGACGACCGGACCATCGTGGTCGAGCGCTTCCGAGACGAGCTCGGCGACTGGCGACTGGTCATCCATAGTCCCTTCGGCGCGCAGGTCCACGCGCCGTGGGCGCTCGCCCTCGCGGCCCGACTGCGCGAACAGCATGGCCTCGACGTCCAGGCGATGCACGCCGACGACGGGATCGTGCTGCGTCTACCGGAGACCGATCTGGACGACACCGGGGGCGCTGCCGAGAGCTTGCTCGGGATCGCCGTACTCGAGCCCCACGACGTCGAGGCCATGGTCACGGCCGAGGTCGGTGGCTCAGCCCTGTTCGCGAGCCGCTTCCGCGAATGCGCGGGTCGAGCGCTGCTGCTCCCCCGCCGGCAACCGGACCGGCGCACCCCGCTGTGGCAGCAACGCCAGCGCGCCGCCCAGCTGCTGTCCGTCGCCAGTGAGTACTCGACTTTCCCGATCGTCCTTGAAGCAATGCGCGAATGCCTGCAGGACGTCTTCGACGTGCCTGGGCTGGTCGAGTTGATGCAGGCCGTGCAGTCTCGGGTCGTTCGCATCGTCGAGGTGGAGACACCCGAGCCATCGCCGTTCGCCCGTAGCCTGCTGTTCGGCTATGTCGGCGCATTCATCTACGAGGGCGACAATCCCTTAGCGGAGCGACGGGCTGCCGCGTTGTCCATCGACGCGACGCTGCTCGCTGAACTGCTCGGTCAGGCCGAACTTCGAGAGCTGCTCGACTCCGACGCCCTGCGGCAGGTCGAGCTCGACCTCCAGCGACTGTCCGACGACCGACGGGTCCGAGACGCCGAGGGCGCCGCCGACTTGGTCCGCCTCCTCGGACCGCTCACGACCGACGAAGCCCGCCAGCGCGGAGCCGAGCCAGCCTGGTTGGTCGATCTCGAGGGCGCGCGCCGGGTGATTCGGGTGCGGCTGGCCGGCGAAGAGCGGTGGGCCGCCATCGAAGATGCTGGACGCCTCCGGGACGCCTTCGGGACGGCCCTACCCGTCGGAATCCCCGAAGCCTTTCTCGAGCCGGTGACCGATCCGTTGGCGGACCTGGTCGCCCGGTTCGCCCGCACTCACGCGCCCTTCACTGCCGCAGAGGTCGGCCGCCATTTCGGAGTCGGGCCGGCGCCCATCACCGACGCCCTTCAGCGGCTGGCCGTGTCCGGTCGGGTCGTCGAGGGCGAATTCCGGCCGGGCGGCTCAGGCAGCGAGTGGTGCGATGCGGACGTTCTACGGCTGCTTCGGCGGCGCTCGCTCGCAGTCCTGCGTCAGGAGGCCGAACCCGTCGAGCCGGCCGCGCTGGCCCGTTTCCTGCCAGCCTGGCAAGGAGTCGGCGGCGCCCTGCGAGGCCCGGACGGAGTGCTGCGGGTCATCGAGCAACTGCAGGGGTGCCAGGTTCCGGCCTCTGCGCTGGAGCGTCTGGTCCTCCCCGCACGCGTGGCGGACTACAACTGCGCCATGCTCGATGAACTGACCACGGCCGGGGAAGTCGTGTGGGCTGGACACGGCGACTTGCCCGGCGACGACGGGTGGGTGTCACTGCATCTGGCCGACGCCGCGCCGTTGACTCTGTCGCTCGTCCCGAACGAGCCCGCCACCACACCCCTGCATGCCGCGCTCCTCGACGCCTTCGACGGGGGCAATGCCCTGTTCTTTCGATCCTTGTCCGACCGAGTCGGTTCGCTGGACGACAAGGCGCTGGCGACGGCCCTGTGGGACCTCGTCTGGGCGGGGCAGGTGACCAACGACACGATCGGCCCGCTGCGTTCTTTGACGGCATCCGGTCGGGGAGCCCACCGCGCGCGCCGATCGGCTCCCCGGTCGCGGTACGGCCGGCCGGGGCGGGCGTCGCTGCCAGCTCGCAGTGGCCCCCCGACGACGTTGGGTCGGTGGTCGATGCTCCCGGCTCGCGACCTAGACCCCACCCGGCGTGCCCACGCGTTGGCCGATGGACTGCTCGACCGACACGGAGTCCTCACGCGGGGCGCAGTCGTGGCCGAAGGAGTCCCTGGGGGATTCGCCGCGGTCTACCGGGTGCTCGCTGCCTTCGAAGACGTGGGCCGGACCCGACGGGGATACGCCGTCGAGGGGCTCGGCGCGGCCCAGTTCTTCTCACCGGGAGCCGTGGACCGGCTCCGCACCTACGCCGTCGATCGCCGCGAAGCCTCTCCCGCGGTCGTCCTCGCGGCCACCGACCCGGCCAACGCCTTCGGTGCGGCTCTCCCCTGGCCCGTGCGCCCTGGCGAGGTGGTCTCCGGGCACAGGCCAGGCCGTAAGGCTGGCGCCCTCGTGGCACTCCTCGACGGCGAACTCGTGCTGTACGTCGAACGCGGCGGGCGCACGCTGCTGACCTGGACGGATCAGCCGGAGCATCTACAACCCGCGGTCGATGCCCTCGCCCTGGCCGTCCGGGACGGCCTGCTTGGCAAGCTTGCCGTCGAACGGTCGGACGGCGTGGCCGTGCTCGACACCCCGCTCGGGAGAGCCCTGGAGCGAGCCGGCTTCCACCCGACGCCGCGCGGCCTGCGCCTGCGTCACTGACCGCCGCGACACCCCTCGGACACTCCTCGATTTGACTGGCCTTCCAGTAATTCATATATTTCCGACCGGATCAGTCATATTTGTGGAGGCCACCCGTGCGTACCCTCATCGTCTTTGGCGTCGTCGGCTTTCTCGCCCAGCTCGTTGATGGCTCACTCGGCATGGCGTATGGCGTCACGACGTCGACGCTGCTGCTCTCGGCGGGGTTTGCTCCCGCCGCGGCATCGGCCTCCGTTCACCTGGCCGAGCTCGGCACGACCCTCGCCTCCGGCATCTCCCATCACCGGTTCGGCAACGTCAACTGGGCCGTCGTCCGTCGGATCGGGGTTCCTGGCGCCATCGGTGCCTTTGCCGGAGCCACCTTCTTGTCCTCGCTGTCGACCGAGGCCGCTCGCCCCTGGATGGCCGCGATCCTGCTGGTCCTCGGGGTGTACGTACTGGTCCGGTTCGCGCTGGGCATTCGCCCCGCCCTCACCGTGCACACCCCCAAGCGCCGGCTGCTCGCGCCACTCGGCCTGGCCGCTGGCTTCATCGATGCGACTGGCGGCGGGGGCTGGGGACCGCTGGCCACCCCCACCCTGATGACTGCCGGCCGGATGGAGCCGCGCCAAGCCATCGGCTCAGTTTCGGCGAGTGAATTCCTGGTCGCGTTGGCGGCGAGCCTCGGCTTCCTCATCGGCCTCGGCACCGCGGGCATCGACTTTCTCGCCGTCGGCGCACTCTTGGTCGGCGGCGTGCTTGCCACCCCGATCGCTGCCTGGCTCGTCCGCCGACTGCCCACTCCGGTCTTGGGCGCCTTCACCGGCGGACTATTGGTCACCGTGAACCTGAAGACACTTCTCTCGACCTTCGGCCTTGCGGGGGCGTCGGCTGTCGTGGCCTATCTCGTGGTGGTGGCGATGTGGGGCACCGGCCTCGCGCTCGCTATTCGTACGGCTCGTCGGACAAAGCCCGGTCCCGTCGAGCTGCCCGCTAACGAGCCGTCGTCGGACCGCGCGCTCGTCGGCTAACCCACCGCCGGAGCACTGAGCAGCTGAAAGGAACTAGCGGCAACCGCCCGCGGCTCGATCGCGCACGTCTCCTGACGGGGCTGCGAGAAACTTGGCCCGCCAGCTCGTGGGCAACAAGGTCAGCTTCAGCAAGCCGAACGTGTCGCTGATGCGGCGCTCGCTCGCGGCCGTGATCTTCGCGAAGCCACGCAAGTGGCCGCCGCCGGTGCCAACGACCAACAACACTGGGCCGGACGCGTTCGGCCGACCGCCAGCCCCCACCGGGCCGATCCGTTCGTAATCGTGTGCATGCCCCGCCAGCACCAGATCCACCCCACCTGCGACTGCTGTGCGCCAGATCGCGTCCCCAGACGGGTTGTCGCCGTGCTCCTCGTCGGAGCTGAAGCGCGGCTGGTGCATGGCCAACGCCGTACATCGCCCCTTGTCCTTGGCCAATCGCTCCCGCACCCAACGGGTCTGCTTGGAGGAGGCTGAGCAGCCAACCTTCGTGCAATTGGCGTCGATGACCAGCACCCGCCAGGTCCCCACGCGGTAGGAGTACCAAGGTTTGGTCGACGTGCCGGAGTCCGGCCACTTGTCGTAGAAGACTCCGCGGTGGCGGTCATCATGATTGCCGATGAGGGCCTGGGACCGGCTGCGCAGTGGCTTCCAGCTGGGCCAGAAGCAGTCCCTGTAGTTCGCCCTCGTCCCGTCCGGATAGGCCAGGTCGCCTAAGAGCAGGATCGGACCCGAGAGATTCTGCGCCAACGCGGCCGTGGCCGCTCCCCCGTCACCGCCCGGCCCACAATCACCGAGGTCTCCGACTGCCAGAAGCGTCGGCCGGCGCTGGCTGGCGACATCAGTGGCCGAGTCCACCACCTCCTCCGTCGGGGCGATCGTTGCCCGATCCTGCGCCGGCTCACCGGTCGGTGACGCGCAGGCCCCGAGCACCAGCACCGCGGCCAACGCCCGAGCAGCCCAGATGGTTGTTGATCTCCGTTCGACGCTCATGGTCGATCCGCCCCAGTGAGCTCGCGGAGAGGGACGGGCGGAGCCAGCCAGCCGGCCACCACCCCGGTGACGGCCCGGCGACCGCCCTCGACGTCAGGGGTCACCAGGAAGGACGCGAGCAACCGCAGCACCGCATCGACTGCCGCGGCATCATCGCGGGCTCCGTACCGCTGCAGCCCGGCTGCCGCCCCCGTGCGGCTGCCCGTGGCCAGCGGCGCGGCTGCGACAAGCGCCATCAAGACCCGCGGATCGAGCGCCTCCAAGCCGCCGCGGGCCGGGTGGTCGCCCAGATGGCTAGCGGCAGCGAACAGCGCGGCCTCGAGATCTGGCTCCCCAGCCGCGGCCACGCACACCCGATCGATCTCCCGCTCAACAAGCGCGGCGAAGATCTCCTCCTTGGACCGGAAGTGGTTGTACACAGTGGCTTTGGCCACTCGAGCGCTAGCCGCGATCCCGCTCATCGTGGTCCGGGTCGTTCCCCGCTCGGCAATGCTGATCAAGGCCCCGTCTAACACCGCTTCCCGCGCTCGGCCGCCAGCATTGCCCGAGCGCGAGCGCGAACCCGTGGGGCGCTCGGCGGCCGTCATGGCGTCGTGAAGCCGTTATGCGGCGGAGGCAACCGTGGCAGCAACGGACGGGACGCGATCGGCCAACTGAGGCACCGGAGCCAAGCTGGCGACCTCGACCACTGCGAATTCCTCAGAGGCGGAGCCGAGCAGCTCCGACAACGGGACATCCAGTGCTGCGCAGATCGATGCGAGGAGTTCGCTGCTGGCTTCCTTCTGGCCGCGCTCAACCTCGGACAGGTAACCCAACGAGACCCGCGCGGCCGATGAGACCTCACGCAGGGTCCGGCCCTGACGCAGGCGCTGGGCGCGCAACTCACGGCCGAGAACTCGACGGAGCAACTCCATGTCGCCTCCTTCAGCCGGTACGTGCCTTGCGGCTCGACCAAGAATCATCCGAGCCGTGCGGCCCGCTCATCACTCCACCGTACCCGCACGGTCCCCGGAACGGCGGTCGGCGGGCGTCAGTTCACCCCAATAGAGTCCGCGAGCAGCGCCAGCGCCGCTCGGACGGCACCAGCACGGACCGCGGCCCGGTCACCCGGGAACGTTCGCGATTGCCCGATCTCGCAATCGGCGAGGGCCAGCCCAAGACACACCGTGCCTGGCGGGTAACCGTCCTGCGGGTCTGGTCCGGCTACCCCCGTCGTGGCCAAGCCGTACGTCGCCCCAAGGCGCGTGCGGGCCCCCTTGGCCATCGCCGCCGCGACCTCGACGTGCACCGGCCCGACCCGGGCCACAAGCCCCTCATCGACGCCGAGCAGCTGCACCTTCAGGTCGGTGGCGTAGGCAACGACTCCGCCTCGCAAGACGACAGATGCGCCGGGCACGTCCACGATCGCTGAGGCGAGAAGCCCGCCAGTGAGCGACTCCGCCACCGACAGCGTCTGTCCGCGATCGGTCAGAGCCTGGACAATGGCCCGAGCCAACTCGCTCCCATCGTCGGACGCGCTGCTCACGGTCGGGCCTTTCGACGGGCGCGCTTCATGGCGGCACGATCGGAGGTCGTGCGCAGTCGGTAGGCCTTGACGACGTAGTGCAATCCGGTGATGACGGTGACGACCAGCGCCGCAGCCATGACCCAGACGCGCAGGGTGTCGAGCGCTCCGCTGACCGGCAGCACATACAGCGAGATGGCTAGCCCCTGCAGCACGGTCTTGAGCTTGCCGCCGCGGCCGGCAGCGATCACCCCGTGCCTGATCACGAAGAAGCGCAGCACAGTGACGCCGATCTCACGCAAAAGAATGACGACCGTGACCCACCAGGGCAGCTCACCGAGCAGCGAGAGACCGATCAGGGCTGCACCCGTGAGGAGCTTGTCCGCGATGGGGTCAGCGATCTTGCCGAAGTTCGTGACCAGGCCCCGGCTCCTGGCGACAGCCCCATCGATGTAGTCGGTCGCGGATGCGACCACGAAGACGACAAAGGCGGCTACCCGCGAAGGGTCGCTCGTACCGTCCTCTCGCAACAGCAGCCAGAAGAACAGCGGGACCAACAGCAGACGGAGCAGGGTCAGGCCGTTGGGCAGATTCCAGTTCGAGGCCGTACCCGCCGGCGACGCCATGGGGTCGGGAGGCAGCGGCTTCACGGGCCGACCCTGACCTCAGCGATCAGGTCGACTCCCTCGGTGCCCACGACGACCCCCTCGACCAGGTCGCCGACACTGAGCGGCGGGCCGATCAACGTGGTGATCCCATCGACTTCGGGGCCTTGATGGTCGGCCCGCCCCTCGGTGACCCCATCAGCGATCCTTTCGACCAGGACTCGCACGGCCTCCCCCACCCGTTCCTCAGCCCGCTGAGCGCTCAACTCCTCGACCAGCCGGGAGACGCGATCGACTCGCTCTGCGATTTCCTCAGGCGCCAGTTGGTCACCGAAGGTCGCCGCCTCGGTGCCCTCTTCATCGGAGTAGCCGAACACACCGACCACATCCAACCGGGCCAGGGTGAGAAAGCGCTCGAGTTCGCCCAGGTCCGACTCGGTCTCGCCGGGGAACCCGACGATGACGTTCGACCGGGCGCCGGCCTGCGGGGCCAGCGACCGCGCGTCGGCGAGCAACTGGAGGAAGGAGTCGGTGTTTCCGAAGCGCCGCATCCGACGAAGAACACCCGCCGATGCGTGTTGAAAGGACAGATCGAAGTACGGCACCACACCCGGCGTGCTCGCGATGGCCTCAACCAGCGAGGGTCGGGTCTCGGCGGGCTGGAGGTAGGAGACCCGGACTCGCTCAACCCCTGGCACTGCCGCCAACTCGGGCAGAAGGGTTTCGAGCAACCGAAGGTCGCCTAGATCCTTGCCGTACGACGTGGAGTTCTCGCTGACCAGAAACAGCTCTTTGACGCCCTGATCGGCCAACCACCGAGCCTCGTCGAGCACATCGGTGGGTCGACGAGAGACAAAGGCTCCCCGAAAAGAGGGGATGGCGCAGAAGCTGCAGCGGCGGTCGCAGCCGGACGCGAGCTTCAGGGGTGCCGTCGGGCCTCCCTCGAGGCGACGTCGAAGAGTCCGGGGGCCGGACGCCGGGCCCTTGCCCACAAGGAGATCGCCCTGGGCCTGGGCGTGGCCTGGGACGGCGACCGCACCGGCCTGCGGCGGACGCTCCGCGGGGCTCACCGGCAGGAGGGCGCGTCGGTCACGAGGAACGTGGGACACGTGGGGCGTCCCCGCCAGGATGGCCCGCAGCCGATCGCCGACCGCGGCGTAGTCATCGAAGCCAAGAACCGCATCTGCCTCGGGGAGTGAGGCTGCCAACTGTTGACCGTACCGCTCGGCTAGGCAGCCCACGGCGACGACCGCCTGGGGCCGCCCCTCGGTCTTCAGATCCGCCGCGGCCAGCAGCGTGTCGACGGAGTCCTTCTTCGCTTGCTCGACGAAGCCGCAGGTATTGACCAGGACGGCATCGGCGTCAGCGGGATCGTTGACGAGTTCCCAGCCCTCGGCCTCCAGGCGCCCGGCCAACTCCTCGCTATCGACCTCGTTGCGCGCGCACCCCAAGGTGACGAGCGCAACGGTACGGGTGGGGCTGGGCATGATGAGCCAGCCTACGGCGGCGGGGGCCGTGCTCGGTCCGCATGTCACGGCTCGCGGCTCAGCCGCTGGCCGTCAGATCCTCCGGCGTGAAGGTCAACCGGCTCACGTCTCCGTTGCCCCCGGGGGACCCGAGGTCGTTGCCGTTGACCGTAAGCGTCACCGCGCCGGCGTTACCCACGACGAGCGACACCTTGAGGTCGTCAGAGAACGTCTCGCTCTGACCCTCTTCGAGCAGGCCCTGAAAAACCTGCCGGTTACCTTCGTTCGCCGAGATCCAACTCTGGCCTCCGACCGCCGTGATGACGACGGTGACTCCTTCATCGGGCACCTCGGCGATATCGGAGTTGGACGGCTCAGGGGTCGCCGATGAGGTGGGTTCGGTCGACGGCGTGGGGGTCGCCGAGACGCTGGGCACTACCCCCGTCATGATCTCGCGCGGGGTCGTCGGGCGGCTGGCCAGTTGCCACACGCCGATGCCCACCACAAGAACGAGGGCCACAGCCATCGCGGCCGCCCAGTTGGGCCGAGACCGTTCCGCGGCGGAGCCGGTTTCAGCCTCGAACACCCGGGTGGCCGTGGGCGCCGTGTCCACGTGCTCCGCGTCGAACTCGGCAAGCAGCGGAGCCGGGTCTAGGCCCACCGTGCGCGCGAGGGTGCCGATGTGTCCGCGGGCATAGACATCGCCGCCGCACAACCGGTAGTCATCGGCCTCGATCGCCTCGACGAGCGTGCGCCTGATCCGGGTGGTTTCAGCCACCTCTGCAGTGGTGAGACCGGCCTCCTGGCGCGCGTGCGCCAAGGTCTCGCCGATGCTCACGGCCTTGCTCCTCACCCGGGTCTTACGGACCTGTGTGCTCAGCCCGTCACGTGACCCCAGTCTACGGCGCAGGCGGCATATCGACAAAGAGCGACGAAATGGTCACACAGAGTAAGACTCGCTTTACTCCCCGCGAAGAGTCGTGAGCACTCCGTCCAAGTCCTCGGTGGTGACCAGCACCTCGCGGGCCTTGGAGCCCTCGGAGGGCCCCACCACGCCGCGAGTCTCCATCAGGTCCATGAGTCGACCCGCCTTCGCAAATCCCACGCGCAGCTTGCGCTGGAGCATCGACGTCGATCCGAACTGGGTGGTCACGACCAGTTCGACCGCCTGGCAGAGCAGGTCCAGGTCGTCCCCGACCTCCTCATCCACCTCGCGGCGACTCAGAGTTCCAGCCGTCGTGAGGTCCTCTCGGTAGGTCGGCTGCAACTGCGTCTTGCAGTGCGCCACCACCTCGTGGACCTCCATTTCGCTGACCCAGGCGCCCTGGATGCGCATGGCCTTGCTTGCGCCCATCGGAAGGAACAGCCCATCCCCTTGTCCGACCAGCTTTTCGGCGCCCGGCTGATCGAGGATGACTCGGCTGTCGGCCAAGCTGGACGTGGCGAACGCCAGCCTGGATGGCACGTTCGCCTTGATCAGGCCAGTGACTACGTCGACGCTCGGGCGCTGGGTCGCCAGCACCAGGTGAATGCCGGCAGCGCGGGCCAACTGGGTGATTCGAACGATGGAGTCCTCAACGTCGCGAGGGGCCACCATCATCAGATCGGCGAGCTCGTCCACGATGACCAGCAGGTAGGGATACGGCTTCAGGACTCGCTCGCTGCCCTCGGGAACCTTCAACGCGCCCGACCGGACGGCCTTGTTGAAGTCGTCGAGGTGTCGGAATCCGAAGGCCGAGAGGTCGTCGTAACGCATGTCCATCTCGCGTACGACCCACTGCAAAGCCTCGGCCGCCTTGCGCGGGTTGGTGATGATCGGCGTGATCAGGTGAGGGATGCCTTCGTACATGGTCAGCTCGACCCGCTTGGGGTCGATCAGCACCATCCGGACCTCGTCGGGTGTCGAGCGCAGCAGCACCGAGGTGATCAAGGTGTTGATGCACGAGGACTTGCCCGAGCCAGTGGCCCCAGCCACGAGCACATGCGGCATCTTCGCGAGGTTGGCGCAGACGAAATGCCCTTCGACGTCCTTACCCAGTCCGACCAGCATCGGGTGGTGGTCTCCGCGGGCCACGCCCGACCGAAGGACATCACCAAGACTGACGTTCTCCCGATCCGCGTTGGGGATCTCGATACCGATCGCGGACTTACCCGGAATGGGACTCAAGATGCGCACGTCGGCGCTCGCTACCGCATACGCGATGTTCTTCGACAACGCCGTGACGCGTTCGACCTTCACCGCCGGACCGAGCTCCACCTCGTACCTGGTGACCGTGGGGCCACGCGAGAACCCGGTGACCCGCGCATCGATCTCGAACTGATCAAGGACCCGGGTAAGGCTCTCCACCACAGCGTCATTGGCCTTGGTGTGCGACTTGTGGGTGGTGCCCGGCCGGAGCAACTCCGGGGGCGGTAGGTGATACGTGACATCGCCGGACAGGGCCAACTGCTCAACCCGAGCCGGGATAGGTTCGATGACCTTGTCAACCTTCGCCGAGCCGGTCACGTCCGCTTCGTCGCCAGAGCTCTCGCCGGAGTCAGCAGCCACGGGCGGGATCGTCGTGCGCCGGCCGGCGGGGCCCGCGAGCAGCGGTGACTCGAACGGCTGATCGACACCGTCCTGCTTGTCCTTCGAGAACGCGCCCACCCGACGGCGGGGCCTGGTTCGCCGCACGGGCTGATCCGGGTCGGTGAGGTCGATCAGGTCGTCGGCTTCTTCCGATGCGGCCGGTCGGTGGAGGAGGCGGTCGATCAAGGCTTTGGTTGCGGCCGGCACCCGACGGACCGGTGTGCCCGTGAGAACGACGGCTCCGAATCCGGCAACCAAGAGCAGCAAAGGTGCGGCCAAGAATCCAGTCACGCCGGCTACGAGCGGGGCGGCAGCCAGGTAGCCGATCCATCCGCCGCCCGTACTTAGCGCTACCGAGCCCTCGGAGGCGAGCGGGGTTCCGGCCAGGACATGAATGAACCCGCACACGCCAAGCAGCAGGGCTACCCAGCCGATGGCATTGCGCCCGGCCGGGGCGTTGTGCTCGGGATGGCGCAGGATGCGCCACGCTGCGGCCACGAGTAACAACGGAAGTAGCCAGGCGAGGCGTCCCATCAAGGCGTGAGCACCCGAGTCCACGGCAGCGGTCACCGCGCCGTTGAAGTCCCACCAGGTGGCCGCGGCCACCAGGATGGCCGCACCGATGACGAACAGACCGAAGCCGTCCCGGCGGAGCTCGGGATCGAGGTCCCCGGCACTCGATCCGACCTTGCGCACCGTGCCACCCACCAGGTGCGCCAGGGCCAACCACAGGCCCTTGAACGCGCGCCCGAAGGCCCGCGCGATGCGTGCCAGCGGGCCAGGGCCGCGTCGAGCGGCGGCGGCCTTGGACGCCGAGGCACTGCGCGATCGGCTCGACGGCCGTCGAGGCGTCGATTTGCTCGACGTGCTCGCCGACGATGAACGGACGGCTGGACGCTTCGTCGCAGGCGCACGACGAACCGGGCCGGGGGAAGTACGGCTGGCCATCTCAGCAGGCTAGCCGCTGATCCCACCAATCCCAGGGATCTCAGGCGTCACACTTCGGCCAGCCGCGGCCGGCCCGACTCAAACCTCGACCACGACGGGGATGATCATGGGCCGCCGCTTGTGGGTCCCGCCGACCCAAGAACCCACGGCTCGACGGAGCACCTGCTCGAGTTGGCGGGCATCGGTAGTGCCCTCCCTCAACGCGTCTTCTAGGGCGGTGGTCAGTTTGGGGAGCACTTCATCGAAGATCGCGTCGTCGAGGCCGAAGCCCCGTGCGTGGATCTCCGGTCCGGCGACGACCTTGCCCGTCCCCAGATCCACGACCACGAGCGCGGAGATAAAGCCCTCGGACCCCAGGATGCGTCGGTCCTTCAGCGACGACTCAGTCACGTCACCCACTGATGAACCGTCGACATAGACGTACCCGGCGGGCACCGCCCCGGTGATCGAGGCAATTCCGTCGACCAGGTCGACGACCAGACCGTCCTCGCTCATCATGACCCGGTCCGCAGGGACACCGGTCGCGATCGCCAGGTCGGCGTTAGCGCGCAAGTGCCGCCACTCACCGTGGACCGGCATCACATTGCTCGGCCGGACGATGTTGTAGCAGTAGGTCAACTCACCGGCTGCCGCATGGCCGCTCACGTGGACTAGCGCATTGCCCTTGTGTACGACATGGGCACCGAGCTTGGACAGTCCGTTGATCACTCGATAGACCGCGTTCTCGTTGCCGGGGATCAGGGATGAGGCCAGCAGCACCGTGTCTCCGGGTGAGATACGGATCTGGTGATCGTTGCTCGCCATCCGAGACAGCGCCGCCATCGGCTCCCCCTGCGAGCCGGTCGACACCAGTACCACCTGGTCGTCGGGTAGGTCCTTGATCGCATCCAGGTTCACGATCAAGCCCTCGGGAAATGTCAGGTAGCCGAGGTCTCTTGCCACGCCCATGTTGCGGACCATGGACCGGCCCACGAAGGCGACATGCCGGCCGTGGGTATGGGCGATGTCGAGCACCTGCTGGATGCGATGGACGTGCGAGGCAAAGGAAGCCACGATGATCCGCTTGCTGGCCCGACTGAACACCCTGTCGATGGTGGGTTCGATGTCTCGCTCGGTACGCACGAAGCCAGGAACCTCGGCGTTCGTGGAGTCGACCAAGAACAGGTCCACGCCCTCCTCGCCCAGCCGAGCGAATGCACGTAGGTCCGTGATCCGACCGTCCAGAGGTAACTGATCCATCTTGAAGTCACCGGTGTGCAGCACCAACTGCCCCGCCGGGGTCCGAAGCGCGACGGCCAGCGCGTCAGGAATCGAGTGGTTGACGGCGATGAACTCGCATCCGAACGGACCGATCTGTTCGACCTGGCCCTCCTTGACCTCCAGCGTGTACGGCTTGATCCGATGCTCGCGCAGCTTGCCCTCCACGAAGGCCAAGGTGAGCCGCGACCCGATGATCGGGATGTCGTTACGCTCCCGAAGCAAGTAGGGGACGGCGCCGATGTGGTCCTCATGCCCGTGGGTCAAGACGATCGCTTCAACCGTGTCCAGACGGTCTCGGATCCACTCGAAGTCCGGAAGGATGAGATCTACACCGGGCTGATGGTCTTCCGGGAACAACACTCCGCAGTCGACGATGAGCAAGCGACCGGCGTATTCGAAGACGGTCATGTTTCGACCGATCTCCCCCAGGCCCCCGAGAGCAACGACCCTCAGTCCGTCTTTGGGTAGCTCTGGCGGCGGGCCCCAATCGGAGTGCGTCACGCGGCGAACCCGGGGACGCCGCCGTCAGCGAGATCGAGCACCAACTGAGCCAACTCCACCTCGTCGGCATCCACCAGCGGCGGGCGGACGGGGCCTGCTGGAAGGCCTAGCTGAGTGAGAGCGGCTTTCACCGTAATGACTCCTTGGGTTCGGAAGATGCCCTCGCACACCGGGAGCATTTGACGGTGGAGGACCAACGCCGTAGCCACGTCGCCTGCCTCGTAGCAGGCCAACATCATGTCCAGCCTGCTGGCGCAAACGTGACCGATGACGCTCACGACCCCGACTGCGCCGATGGCGAGCAGAGGCAAGGTCAAGAAATCATCGCCGGAGTAGTACGCCAGATCGCTGCGCGCCATGACCGAGGACGCGGCAACCAGATCCGTCTTTGCGTCCTTGTTGGCCACGATGCGCGGATGCTCAGCCAGCCGGATCAAGGTCTCTGTCTCGATCGCGCAGCCCGTTCGCCCAGGGATGTCGTAGAGCATCACGTCCAGCCCGGAGGCGTCGGCGATCGCCGTGAAGTGCTGGATCAGTCCCGCCTGAGGCGGTTTGTTGTAGTAAGGGGTGACCGCAAGCAGGCCGTGGGCGCCGGCCTTCTCCGCTTGGCGCGCCAGATCGACGGAATGGGCCGTGTCCGGCGTACCGACTCCAGCCAGTACCCTGGCGCGACCGCCGACCGCCTCCACCACAGACCGGAGAACCTGTTCCTTCTCCGCATCGCTGGTGGTCGCAGACTCGCCAGTGGTGCCGTTCAGCACCAGCCCGTCGCATCCCGCACTCACGAGGTGCTCGGCGAGGACGGCCGCCCCTTCCACGTCCAACGAGCGGTCGGCCTTGAAGGGCGTCACCATCGCGGTCAGAACCCGCCCGAACGGGCGGAACGGGTCGATGCGCTGAGGGCTCGTCGACACTTCAGTGAACGTCTCCGACATGGTGAGGAGGTTACCGTCCGAGGACTCCCCCGCAGGGCCGCGCCGGGTCCGGCAGACTCCCTGGCATGCGCGCTGCCTTGATGACCGCCTTTCGCGAACCTCCCTTGGTGGTCACCATCGACGACCCAGAGGTACCCAGGGACGGCGTTGTCCTCGAAGTCCTGGCCTCTGGGGTCTGCCGCAGCGACTGGCATGCCTGGCAGGGGCACGATCCGATGATCATGCTTCCGCACGTCGGGGGGCACGAGATGGCGGGCCGCGTGGCCGCCGTCGGCCGGGACGTACGAACGCACGCGGTGGGCGATTTGGTCACCGTGCCCTTCTGCTGCGGGTGCGGCCGGTGTTCGCAGTGCTCGGCTGGACAGACCCAGATCTGCGATGACGAGGTCCAGCCTGGCTTTACCCAGTGGGGCTCCTTCGCCCAACTGGTCGCTTTGCCACACGCGGACGTGAATCTGGTGCCCCTCGCCAACGATGCGGATCCGGTCGCCATGGCCGCGCTCGGGTGCCGCTTCATGACCGCCTGGGCAGCAGTGGTTGACGCTGCCGACGTGCGGCCCGGGCAGAGCGTCGCTATCCACGGATGTGGGGGCCTCGGCCTGTCGCTGGTGATGATCGCGGCGTCGCGCGGCGCAACCGTGGTCGCCGTCGACCTCGACGAGGAGCGCCTCGCCTTGGCCCGTGACTTCGGGGCCGCCGAGACCATCAAGGCGACCGGCGAGGTGGCTGCCGCGGTGACCGAGGTCACCTCAGGCGGCGCGCACGCCTCCTTCGACGCCGTAGGCAGCGCGAGTACGGCCGTTGCGTCCGTCCTGTCGCTGCGCAAACGGGGCCGCCACGTGCAGGTCGGATTGATGCTCGGAACCGACCGGGAGGCGTCGATGCCCATGGCCCGGGTGATCTCCTACGAGCTGTCCATGGTCGGCGTCCACGGAATGGCCGTGGGGCGCTACCCCGCGCTCGTCACGGAGGTCACCGAAGGGCGGCTGGACCCCTCGCTCCTGATCGGTGCTCGGATCGGGCTGGAGGACGTGGGAGCCGAATTGGAGGCGATGACGTCTTTCGGGCAGCGCGGGCTCAGCGTGATCACCCGGTTCTGATCGAGCGCTGCCGTCACATGCGGGCGGGCTCGACGTCCTCGCCGGGCTCGACGATGTCTTCGATCTCCGAATCACCGGCCCGCAGATCCTCCTCGGACTCGATGGCGATGTGCGGGAGGATCCGGTCGGCCCAGTCGGGCAGGTACCAGTTGGCCTTCCCGAAGATCGTCATCAGTGACGGGACCAGGACCAAGCGGACCACGAACGCGTCCAGCAAGACGGCCGAGGACAACGCGACCCCGAACAACTTGATGGTCGGGTCGTTGCCCAGCACAAAGGCAGCGAAGACACTGGTCATGATCGCGGCTGCGATCGCTACCACCCGGCCGGACCCGGCGAGGCCCCGGCGGACCGCCGTGCGGTTGTTGCCGGTAAGCAGCCATTCCTCATGCATCCGACTGACCAGGAACACCTGGTAGTCACACGACAGCCCGAACAAGATCGCGAACACCATGATGGGCAGGAACGGGAAGATCGGGCCGGTCGCCTCCAGCGCAACCGGGTCGGCAAACCACCCCCATTGGAAGACCGCGACCGTGATGCCCATCGCCGCGGCAAGAGACAGCAAGCTGGACAGCACGCCGGTGGCAGGCACCAACAGGGATCGGAACAAGAAGACCAGCGCCAAGAAGCCGAACCCGACGACAACAAGCAAGAACCAGGGAAGCGCGTCGCCGAGCACCTTCGTGAAGTCTGCAGTCACCGCCTGGAACCCACCCACGTAGGCACGAGTTCCTGACGCCTCGACGGCCGCCGGGATCACCGTGTCGCGGAGTTCGAACAACAAATCGGTCGTGGCTTCGTCCTGCGGCGCTGTGGTCGGGAACAGCTGGATCACCGCGACGGAGGCGTCCTCGGCGACTGGTGCCGCCGCGGCCAGGGCCACGCCGGGGGTGTCGGCCAGGGCATCGGTCAGAGCCGTCAATGAATCCTGATCCCCCGGCGCCGGCAGCTCCACGGCGATGTAGAACGGCCCGTTGACCCCTGGTCCAAATCCTTCGGCGGTCAAGTCGTACGCGATGCGAGTGGGACTCCCGACCGGGGTTCCCGAGTCATCGGAGAAACCAAGCCGCAACGACAGCATCGGCAGCGCGATGACCAACATGACCACCAGAGCCAGCGATGCCGTGATCCACGGACGGCCCTGCAGCCAGTTGCCGTACCGAGCAAAGGCATTCGGTCCGCGATGATCCGGAGCCTTCCCGCGGCGCACAATCCATCGCCAGGCCAAGCCCACCAGCGTGACCGGGAAGTAGAGCAGCCAACCGAAGTAGCGAAGAACTCGGCCCACAAGGTGCGGGAAGCCGGATAGCCGCTGTTCTGGAATCGCCTCTTCGTCGCTGATCCACGCCATCCGACCAACGAAGGCCCACGTCCCGAGGAGGGACAGCAAGGCTGGCAGCGGGAGTAGCGCACCGATCATCACCATGATCACGGTGATTGCGGAACTCACGGCGATGCCGTCGAAGAAGTTGATCCGCAAGACGAACAGGCCCATCAGGGCGATGACCACCGTCGCGGCGGCGAACTGCACGGCACGACCCGAAGTACGCACCGACTCAAGCGCAGCCTCACGAGGACTTCGGCCGTGGATGATCGCCTCGCGATAGCGGTTGATGACGAACAGCGAGTAGTCGATGCCGACGCCCAGGCCGATCATCGAAGCCAGGATCGGCGCGAACGTTGCGACGTCCCATGTGCGAGCGACCAGCGGCAGGACGAACGTGGTGGTCAAGGCCACCGAGAGGACGGCGGAGACGATCGGAAGGAAGGCCCCCAAGATCGATCCGAACGCGAACAGCAAGATGACGAGCGCGACCATCACGCCGATGCTCTCCGACGAGGGCGGCTCGCCGCCCACGAAGGCGAAGACGCCATTCGCGCCGACCTCCAGTCCGTCGGAACCGTTCTGCTCCTTGATCAACTCCAGCGATGTCAGGACTTCCTCGGTGTTGATGTCATCGAAGCCGGCGCCGCCGAACTGGACGGTGGCGTAAGCGATGCTGCCGTCCGGGCTCGTACCGGACTGTCCGAAGTGGGCTTGCGCGGCTTCAGCTTCCGGGGACAGGGCGGGCTGCTCGCCGCCTTGGCCGTTTCCGCCCTGATCCTCGCCACCTTGCTCGTCGCCACCTTGACTGGGGGCCGGCTCGGGGCACTCACTTCCCATTGGATCACCGAACGGGGTGAGCACACAGGTCACACCGGGCGAGGTCGAGATTTCGGTTAGCAGGGCCGTCATGGTCGCCTGCGCATCCGCATCGGTGACCTGGCCGGACTCGGCCCTCCACACGACTTGCCCCTCAAGCCCAGATCCGGTGCCCGCCCCGCCGCCGCTGAGATCGGCCAACAGATCTTGCGCCGTGGTGGACTCGGTGTCGGGCAACTCGAAGTTGTCGTTGTAGTCCCCGCCGAATCGGATCCCCAGGAACCCAAGGGCGACCATGATCAGCACCCAGGAGAGCAAGGCTCGCCATGGCCGACGAACAGCCCATTGGGAGATGCGACCCATCTAGCTCAACCTCCAACTGCACCGGCTCGGGCCGCGTGCCTTGACGTCCCCGCTGAAGCCTAGGACATCGTTCAGGGGGCCACCCGGCCGTTCGAGACGAAGGCCGCGTGGGTGATGGGCATCAATTTCGCCCACTCCTGTTCGTACCGCTCGGCGACCATCTCGATCTCACGCTGGGGGTAGGACGGGAACTGCGAGCCCTCCGCGGCACGGCGCAAGGACAGAAAATTCATCAGACTACGGGCGTTGAGCGTGACGTAGGCCGATGAATAGATCGAGACGGGGAGCACCATGCGCGCGACCTCTCGGGCTACCCCGGCATCCAGCATCGCGAGGTACGCCGTGTACGACTGCCGCATCGCCGCTCGCATCTGGTGATCCACAACCTGCACCTGCTCTGCGGTGCCGTCGACGAACTCGTAGGCGCCAGCCTTCCCGATTTGCACCAGCCGCCGGTCGGGACCGGGAACGTAGAACACCGGCCGAAGGACCCGGTATCGGCCCGATTCTTCGTTGTAGGACATCATCCGGTGACGCATGTGCTCGCGCCAGACAAAGATCGGCGCCTGCACGTAGAACGTCATCGTGGAGTGCTCGAACGGCGAACCGTGCCGCTCCCGCATCAGGAAGCGGATGAGGCCCGCCGCGCCCGACGCATCCGCGTCCACATCGGCCAGCGTCTGCTCGCCCAACGTCGACACCCGGGCGGCAAACACGACGTCGGGGTCTGCCGCCGCGGATTTGACCAGCTCGACGGTCACGTCCGAACGGAACTCCACGTCTGCCACGTCGTCTGGTCGCAGGGTCGGAGAGTCAGAAGTCGTCTCGGTCACCCCGCGAGGCTAGCGCCCGGGTCCCCCACTGCCGAGCCCGCCATGCGCAAGGATCGACCACGTGAGCCCCGGTTTCGTACGTCCCGCCCGCGCTACCGATGCCGAGGCTGCTGCCCAGACCCAACTCTGCGCCTGGCGCGCTGACCGCGAGTTCCCGACCGTCGTCCTGGACGGCTTGGACCCCGCGGAACTCGCCGAACAGTGGGCGGCGGCCACCGTCCACCCCCCCTCCTCGCGCCACCGGGTCCTTGTGGCGGTCGACGGCCCAGGAGACCAGGCCATGGTCGTGGGGGTGGCCGCCACGGCTCCGAGCGCCGATCCAGATCGCGATCCGGCGACCGACGGCGAAGTACTCGCCCTCGCCGTGCACCCCGATCGCCGCAGGCAGGGCCATGGCTCGCGACTGCTCCAGGCCGTTGCGGACACCCTCACGGCTGCGGGCTTCGAGTCTGCCTTCGCGTGGGTTGAGAACCACAACGACGTTGGACGAGCATTCCTCGCCGGAAGCGGCTGGGTAGCGGACGGCGCTCACCGGACGCTCGACCTTGATGGCACGGGCGCCGTAACGGTGACCGAAGTACGGCTGGTCACCAGCCTGACCGATCCGTAGCCGCATCCCGCGGGGGCACCCGAGAATCTAGGGCGCACCCCCGCGCGCCAGCACTTGGCCGGAGATCAGAAGACGGTGTCGGTCAGTACACCGTGTACTTGATCGTCTTCCTGCTGTCGACGTAGTACTTCGTGCCCTTGAACTTGACGCGGGCCTTTCCACTCTTGGTGACCTTGACCTTGTCGAAGTTGAAAGTCGCCGTATTCGTCAGCCTGGTTGTCGCTAGCTTGACGAACTTGTCCGTGCCCTTCTTCTTGTACGACAAGATCACCTTCTTGCCCTTGACGTGCTTGTAGTGGGGGTAAAAACTCCCGTAGAACTTGACCTTCTGACCCTTCTTGGCCGAGCCCGGACTCGCGACCAAGCTCATCTTGGTCTGATGAATGACCGTGAACTCGGCTTTCGCCACGTGCCGCTCGGTGTAGGTGATCCCGCTCTTGGGGAGGGCCTCGAACTTGACCCTGTATACGCCCGGGGGATTGGCGATGGTGGGCACGTACACGCGCGAGAAGGTCTTGGTGTTCCCAATGGTTACCGGGGTCGCATTCGAGGGCCCGTACTTGCCACCGCCCGGATACACGATCGTCAGTTGGCCAATTCCAATGGTGTTGTCGGGGTCATCAAAAGCCGCCTCGAGGGTGGTACTGGGCTGGCTCGGGACTTTGACCTTGAGGAGGAGCTTCTTCGGCGTGGCTGTCGCAGAAATCGCCGTCGGTTCCGTCACTGCCGCTGAGGCGGTTGGTGCCAGAACGACACCGGACAACGAGACAGCTGAGGCAACAACCATCGTCGTGAGAATTCTGCGGGGCATGCGAGACTCCCGTCGTTGTTGGTCTGCTGCTACATGAACCTATGCCCGGAACTTCAGACCTGGCAAGGCTTTCACCCACACGTGGGATTAGGTGGCCTCGGGAGCCACGACGTTCGCGGACGAAGCTGGGCGAGCACGTTGGGTCCAGACGACGCAGGCCAGCACGGCTCCCGCCGCCACAATGGTCGGCCATCCCACGACCTCGCCCAGCAGCAGGGTGGACCAAAGTAACGTGAGCAGCGGCTGAAGGAGCTGGACCTGCGAAGCCCTTGCTACGCCTGCGGAATTCAGCCCCGCGTACCAGGCGAAGAAGCCGAGATACATGGAGATCAGCGCGAGGTAGAGCAATGCGGCCACCGCGTCCGGATCGGCCACAGCTGGACCATCTTCAATGACCCCCGCAACTGTCGTCGTGACAACCGTCACCGGGAGCATCACGACCAGCACCCAAGAGACGACCTGCCACCCAGGCATGGAGCGCGTCATCACGGCCCCTTCGACATAGCCGAAGGCAGCGGCCAGCACGGCGCCGAGCAAGAGAAGATCCGCGACTAGGTCTCCCCCTCCGGCCCCGCCGCGCGTGAAAGCGAAGGCGATCAGGGCCGCCGTACCAGCCAGCGAGGCCAGCCAGAACGCACGCGGCGGATGCTCACCTGCCCGAAGCACCGCAAGCACGGCCGTAGCGATGGGTAATCCCGCAATCACGACCGCGGCGTGGGCCGACGTTGTGGACTGCAGAGCAATCGTCGTCAGGACGGGGAAGCCGATCACGATGCCCAGCCCGATGGCCAGAAACGGCCGCAGTGCTGCCCGTCCCGGCCACGTGACCCGTGCCATCCGAAGGACGATGGCTGCGACGATCCCAGCGATGACAGCTCGACCCATGGCGATCACGACGGGGTCGAACCCAGTGAGCGCCACCTTGGTGACCGGAAGGGTGAAGGAGAACATGACGACCGCGGCGAAAGCGAGGACCAGCCCGCGCGTGACGGGCGGCGTCGAGCGCCCCCCTGCCGGGGCTGCGCCCGGATCAGCCTTTGTCACCGGGTCAGCGTAGGGATCGGGCGAGTGCGACGATGGCCGCGTGCATTTCACCGGCATCCCACCCGCGGCTTTCGACTTCTATGAGGCGCTGGCAGCGGACAACACCAAGTCCTGGTGGCTGGCCCACAAGCCCGACTACGACACCGAGGTGCGCGCGCCGCTCGACGCCTTGCTGGCTGAGTTGGAGGAGGAGTTCGGCCACGCCCATCTGTTTCGCCCGTACCGCGATGTTCGGTTCGCCAAGGACAAGACTCCCTACAAGGACCACCAAGGTGCCTTCGTCGGCGTCGAGGACGCGATGGGCTACTACCTGCAGATCTCCGGGTCCGGCCTGATGGTCGCCGGAGGCTGGTACTCGCCGCAGGGCCGCCAGATTGATCGGTTCCGCGGTGTGATCGACGGGCCGGCCGGTGGTGAACTCGAACGGCTGCTGCCTACGCTGGCCCCGAAGCCATACACCATCGATAGCAACTCGCTGAAGACGCATCCGCGGGGATGGCCCGCGGACCATCCCCGCATCGAGCTGCTCCGGATGCGCCACCTCACACTGTCTCGCAGCTACTCAGCTGCCGCCTGGATGGGAACTCGTGAGGCCCTGAGCAGGGTCCGAAAGGACTGGCGCGCGATGCGGCCCCTGGTGGAGTGGTTGGCCGACCACGTCGGCCCGGGTGAGGATCCGCGCGAGCCGGTCCATTGAGTACGGCCGCCGAACACTGGCCCACCACCCGCCGCGCCATCCTGGGTGACTCGGTCGGTGTCGGGTTCGCCGTCGGTGCCTACGGGGTTTCCTTCGGCGCGCTCGCGGTGACCTCCGGACTGAGCGTCGCCCAAGCCTGCGCGCTGTCCCTTCTGGCCTTCACCGGCGGCTCGCAGTTCGCCTTCATCGGGGTGCTCGCAGCGGGCGGGTCGCCCTGGTCCGGTGCCGCGGCCGGGCTTCTGCTCGGCGTGCGCAACACGCTGTACGGCCTCCGGCTCGCCACCCTGCTCGGACTACGTCAGATCTGGAAGCGCGCCGCAGGCGCCCAGTTCGTCATCGACGAGACGACGGCCATGTCCACTCGGTTCGAGGATCCGGGCGACCCGCGGCCGGGGCGGCTCGCTTTCTGGGCCACGGGACTGACCATCTTCAGCATGTGGAACCTCGCCACCCTGGGTGGTGCGCTCACAGTCTCGGCGGTCGGTGATCCACGGGCCCTCGGCCTCGATGCGGCGGTCCCCGCAGCATTCCTCGCTTTGCTGTGGCCGCAACTGACCACACGCACGACGCGCCTCGTGGCCGCCGGTGGGGCCGCCGTCGCCTTGGCGCTGACGCCGCTCCTCCCGCCGGGGATCCCCGTGCTCGCCGCGGGCTTGGTCGCCGTTGCAGTGGGCCTACGCCAGGTCCGGACCCCCGATGAAGCGGTGGCGGGCCCGTGACGCTGACCTGGGCTGCAGTGCTCGTCATGGCCGGGGGGTGCTACGCGCTCAAACTGACCGGGTTGTCCGTGCCCCAGCAGGTCCTCGACTCACCACGGGTCCGTGCCGTCGCGGTTCTGCTACCCATCGCCCTGCTGGCCGCGCTGACCGCCGTCCAGACCTTCTCCGACGGGCGCGGGCTCACCCTCGACGCGCGGGCGGCCGGCGTCGCAGCAGCGACCGTTGCCTTGGCCCTTCGAGCGCCGTTCCTCGTCGTCATCGTGGTCGCCGCGCTGGTCGCCGCGGGCGTCCGCGCTCTGGGGGTGGGCTGATGCCCAGCGGATGGAAGTTCTGGCCCGAACGCGAGCCCGGGCCCGTGGACGATGCCTTCATCCAGACGAAGTGGGTTCGGCCGTATCGACCTGGACCCCTTCGGCTGGCTGCTCTGGTGATTCTGTGGGCGCTCGCGGCCTACGCCTGTTTCGCCGGCTATCTGGCGATCACCGCGGAACCCACCCTGGCCGGACGACTGATCGGGCTCGCGCTCACCTTGGTCATCGCTGGTTCTCTGGCCTTGTTCGGGGCTCGAGTCCTGTCCGCGGGAGTGTGGGTCAACGACTTCGGCGTGCGGACGCTGGGGATCGGAAGGTCGGACACCTTCGACTGGGATCACGTGGCCGACGTGCGGCGGGTTCGGGGGGAAGCCCGAGTCCTCGGCCTGCCGTGGCGATCAACGGGAGAAACCGTGTGGCTCGTGCTCAAGGACGGAACTGATCGGGAGACCCCCCTCACCAATCACAGCCCGGATTTTCTGGCTAGAGGCGAGGCCTTCGACATGGCAGCGACGGCCATCGAGCGTTGGTTCGAAGAAACCCGCCCCGAGCAGGTCTGACTCGTGCCTGAATTCTCGTGGCGCCGAGTCACCGAAACAGACTTTCCGTTGCTCCAGGACTGGATGGCACGTCCCCATATCCATCGCTGGTGGCAGCACGACTCCACGGCCGACGCCGTGCGCAAGGACTTCGGGGCTGCTGCCACCGGTGAGGTGCGAGCCGACGATCTGCTCGTCTCCCTTGACCAACGGCCCTTTGGGTTGGTCCAGCGATCGATCATGTCCGACTACCCGGAGTACCTAGCCGAGCTGGAACCGTGGGTCGCCGTACCCGAGGGGGCGTTAACCCTGGACTATCTGGTCGCGGACCAGGCCGACACCCACAGAGGTCTGGGAACCGAAATGGTGAAACAGGTGCTTGGTCAGTCGTGGCAGGACTATCCGCAGGCGCCCGTCGTCATCACCCCCGTGGTCGCAACCAATCGGCCGTCCTGGCGACTTCTCGAACGGGTCGGGATGACCCGGATCGCGCACGCAGATCTGGAGCCGGAGAACCCCGATGATCCACGATTGCACTACGTGTACCGCGTGGGGCGACCCCTTTGACCGCGGGCGAGCTTAGAAGTCGAGAAGGTCGTCAATACCTACGGTGAGGCCAGGGCGGTTCGCGATCGCGCGAATCGCCAGAAGCACTCCCGGCATGAACGATGACCGATCGAGGCTGTCGTGGCGCAGCGTGAGGATCTCGCCGGAGCTGCCGAGCAGGACTTCCTCATGAGCGACCAGGCCGCGCAGCCTGACCGCGTGCACCGGTATGCCGTCCACAGAGGCGCCTCGAGCGCCGTCCATGACCTGCGCCGTCGCGTCGGGCATCGGATCGCTCCCAGCGCTCGCCCTCGCGGCCGCGATCGCTCGAGCCGTATGCCGAGCAGTGCCCGAAGGTGCATCGACCTTGTCCGGGTGATGAAGCTCGATGACCTCGGCCGACTCGAAATGCGGTGCCGCCATCGCTGCGAACCGCATCAGCAGTACGGCTCCGAGGCTGAAGTTGGGAGCCACCAGAACTCCTGTGCCCGGCGAGGCGTCAAGCCAGGTACGCACGGCAGCCAAGGCCTCGTCGTCGAATCCCGTGGTGCCGACCACCACATGCACGCCGGCACCGATCAGCCGCTCGAGGGTCACCATCACTGATTGCGGCGTGGTGAAGTCGACGACGACGTCGGGGGCGGCAGCGATCAGGGTGAACAGGTCGTCGCCAACGTCGACCGCTCCCACCAACGCAAGATCCTCAGCGGACTCGACCGCGCGACAGACCTCAAGGCCCATCCGGCCGCGGGCGCCCACCACCCCGACCTTGATCACGTCCACCAGTCTGCCAGTTCGGCCGTCCCGGGGATGCTCAAGCCACGGCTGAGGAGAAGTCACGGTCAGCCTCGAAGGGACCGTTGAGGGCAAGTGTCGGGCGGGCCGAGAGCAGGTCGCCAGCCAGGTCGCGGACGTCGTCGTGGCTCACCGCTGAGATCCGGCGCAATGCCTCCTCGATGCTGATGATCTCGCCGTTGACCAACTCGCCCCTGCCCAGCCGAACCATTCGTGAACTCATGTCCTCGAGACCCAGGACCAGGCCACCCCGCAGCTGGCCCTGCCCCCGATGCAATTCCTCACCGGTGATGCCGTGCTGCGCGACCGACTCGAGTTCGGTACGGCACAGGTCGAGCACCTGATCGATCTTGCTCGGTGCGCATCCGGCATACACGCCGAACAATCCCGCTCCGGAGTACTGGGCCGCGTAGGAATAGACGGAGTAGGCCAGACCGCGCTTCTCTCGGACTTCTTGAAACAACCGGGAAGACATGCCCCCGCCGAGAGCCGCGTTGAGCACCCCGAGTGCATAGCGTCGCTCGTCGGTGCGGGACAACCCGGGGACGCCGAGAACAAGGTTGGCCTGCTCGCCGCGGCGGTTGGTCAGGTGAACCCCGGGCCGCACGCGAGTCCGGGCGTCCGAGGGGCGTGTCGTTAGCGGCGCAGCCGAGGCATCGGCCTCGGCGAGCTGCTGCCGCATGGACTTCTTCACCATGCGTACCACGGACGTGTGATCGACATTGCCTGCGACCGCGATGACCAGATTGCTGAGGGTGTAGTTCCGTCGGTAGTAGCCGTTGATGGTGTTGCGAGACAGTCCGCCGATGGAATCGGTCGTGCCCAGAATCGGGCGCCCGAGTGGAGTGTCGCCGAACACGGCTTGGGCGAACGCGTCGTGCACGGAGTCGGCTGGATCGTCGTCGTTCATGGCGATCTCTTCGAGGATCACGCCTCGCTCACTGTCCACATCGTCTTCGCGGATGGTGGCCGAGGTGACGACATCGCAGATGACGTCGACAGCGGTCGAGAGGTCTTCGTCGAGGACTCGCGCGTAGAAGCAGGTGTACTCCTTGGCGGTGAACGCATTCATCTCTCCGCCGAGCGCTTCGACCGTCGAGGAGATCTCCAGCGCCGTACGACGGTGAGTGCCTTTGAACAGCAAGTGCTCGAGGTAGTGCGAGCATCCTTGCTGGCGCAGGCTTTCATCGCGGCTCCCGATGCCCACCCAGGCGCCGAAGGACACCGAGCGAACCCCGGGGATGCGCTCGGTGACCACCCTCAAGCCGCCCGGGAGCACCGTTCGACGGACCAAGCCGCCTTCGGACTCCCGGATCAGCGTGCGCGTAGAACCGACCGGTTGGTCAGCCGCGAGCAGAGTGGTCACCGGGCGCGTCGCCTCAGTCGCCAGCCGATTCGCCGCTGCTCGCCTCGTCGGCACCGTCGATGACCGGGTGCAGAGAAAGCTTGCCGCGGCTGTCGACCTCGGCGATCTCGACCTGAACCTTGTCTCCGACGTTAACGACGTCCTCGACGTTCTCGACGCGCTTCCCGCCTGCCATCTTGCGGAGCTGGCTGATGTGCAGCAGTCCGTCACGGCCGGGCATCAGCGAGACGAAGGCACCGAACGTGGTCGTCTTCACCACGGTGCCGAGGTAGCGCTCGCCAACTTCGGGCATCTGTGGATTGGCGATCGCGTTGATCATCGCTCGGGCAGCCTCGGCCTTCGGGCCGTCGGTGGCACCGATGTAGATGGTCCCATCGTCCTCGATCGAGATCTCCGCGCCGGTCTCGTCCTGGATCTGGTTGATCATCTTGCCCTTGGGGCCGATGACCGCACCGATCTGGTCGGTCGGGATCTTCACGGTGATGATCCGGGGTGCATGCGGGGACATCTCGTCCGGCGCGTCGATGGCCTCGGCCATCACATCCAGAATCGCCAACCGAGCATCCTTCGCCTGGGTCAGCGCGCCAGCGAGCACCGACGCGGGGATGCCGTCGAGCTTGGTATCGAGCTGGAGAGCCGTGACGAAGTCCCTGGTGCCGGCGACCTTGAAGTCCATGTCGCCGAAGGCGTCCTCAGCTCCGAGGATGTCGGTCAGAGCGACATACTCCGTCGTCCCGTCGACCGTGTCTGAGATCAGGCCCATCGCGATGCCCGCGACCGGAGCCTTGAGCGGAACCCCGGCATTCAGCAACGACATGGTCGATGCGCAGACCGAGCCCATCGACGTCGAGCCGTTGGAGCCCAGTGCCTCCGAAACCTGCCGGATAGCGTAGGGGAACTCCTCGCGCGGGGGAAGAACCGGAAGCAGAGCACGCTCGGCGAGCGCGCCGTGACCGATCTCGCGGCGCTTCGGCGAACCCACTCGGCCGGTCTCACCGGTGGAGTACGGCGGGAAGTTGTAGTTGTGCATGTAGCGCTTGCGGGTCTCCGGCGCCAGGGTGTCGAGCATCTGCTCCATGCGGAGCATGTTGAGCGTGGTGACGCCGAGGATCTGCGTCTCCCCTCGCTCGAACAAGGCCGAGCCGTGCACCCGCGGCAGCACCTCGACCTCAGCAGCGAGGGTACGGATGTCGCTGAGTCCCCGGCCATCGATGCGCACCTTGTCGCGAAGCACGCGCTGGCGTACGAGCGACTTCGTGAGCGAGCGGTAGGCAGCGCCGATTTCCTTCTCGCGACCCTCGAAGTTCGGACCGACCTGCTCGACGGCGAGCGCCTTGAGCCGGTCGAGCTCACCCTCGCGCTCTTGCTTGCCAGCGATGGTCAGGGCAGCGGCCAGCGGCTCGGAAACCGCAGCGGACACAGCGGCCAAGACATCGTCTTGGTAGTCGGGGTACAGCGGGAAGCTGCCCGTCTCCTTCGCGGCCACGTCAGCCACCTGCTGCTGAGCGGCACACAAAATCGCGATGAACGGCTTCGCTGCGTCCAGGCCCTGCGCCACGATCTCTTCGGTGGGCGCGACTGCACCCTCAGAGACGAGGTTGACCGTGGACGTCGTGGCCTCAGCCTCGACCATCATGATCGCGACGTCGTGTCCGTCCGCGGTCTCCACCACACGACCGGCTACGACCATGTCGAACACTGCGGTCTCGAGCTGTTCGTGGGTTGGGAAGGCCACCCACTGACCTTCGATGAGGGCCACGCGAACGCCCCCGATCGGACCGCTGAACGGCAGCCCGGCGATCTGGGTCGACATCGACGCAGCGTTGATCGCCACGACGTCGTAGAGGTCCTTGGGGTCAAGTGACATGACCGTCACGACCACCTGGATCTCGTTGCGCAGGCCCTTGGTGAACGAGGGACGCAGCGGCCGGTCGATCAGGCGGCAGGTGAGGATGGCGTCCTCGGACGGACGCCCTTCACGCCGGAAGAACGACCCGGGGATGCGGCCAGCGGCGTACATCCGCTCTTCGACGTCGACCGTCAGCGGGAAGAAGTCCAGTTGGTCCTTGGGCTTCTTGGACGCGGTGGTCGCCGCGAGCAGCGCCGTTTCGCCGTCGAGCGTGACATAGGTCGAGCCGGCAGCCTGGCGGGCCAGCCGTCCGGTCTCGAAGGTGATGGTGCGTGTGCCGAAACGACCGTTGTCGATGATCGCGTCGGCGGAGGTG
This sequence comes from uncultured Actinomycetota bacterium, assembly GCA_963851405.1. GTDB lineage: Bacteria > Actinomycetota > Actinomycetes > DATJPE01 > DATJPE01 > JANPBY01. The sequence continues at coordinate 307,379 of CAWKPB010000001.1, forward strand.
ATGATTTCTTCGGGACCCGGCACGGGTGCCCTCCTTCATACGTCTGGGGGCGACGTACGTCGGATGCGGATGGTGGCCCGTCGGTCTTCGATCGAGGCTCTCGGGGCGGAGGCGCGCGTGGCGCGCATCCTCCCGAAGGCCACTACCGAGGACCGACCGCCGCCGGTCGGTGCATCCGGCCTACGCGATCGCCCCTGGTGGGGGATGGTGCGGATAGTGCGGGTGGAACGAGTAGCGCTGTGGGCGCAGGACTAGCGGCGCAGACCGAGCCGCTCGATGAGCGTGCGGTAGCGCGTGATGTCCTTCGCCTGGAGGTACTTGAGCAGCCGACGGCGGCGTCCGACGAGCAGCAGGAGCCCGCGGCGGCTGTGGTGATCGTGCTTGTGCGTCTTCAGGTGCTCGGTGAGCTCCAGGATCCGCGTGGTGAGCAGGGCGACCTGGACCTCAGGGGATCCGGTGTCACCGTCGACCGTTGCGTACTCGGCCATGATGGACTTCTTGGCATCGGTGTCGAGCGACATCGAGAACCCTTCTTTGATCGTTGCGCGGCGCGCCGGGGCAGGTCCACCCGGGCTCTCTCAAGATCCGCGGCCGTCAAACGGCAGGTTGCCAGGGTATCAGCGCAGGCCAGGGGGCCCTAACCGAGCAGTTCACGGGTCCGACGGACATCATCGGCCATCTGCTCGAGCAACGCGTCAACCGACCCGAACCGCTGGGTGTCGCGCAGCCGGTGAGCGAAATCGAGGGCGACCGCCTCGCCGTACAGGTTGATGGAGTCCTGGTCCAGCACGAAGGCTTCGACCCGGCGCTCGGAGCCGTCGAAGGTGGGGTTGGTCCCGATGCTGATGGCCGCCATGAGCCGGCTGCCATCGGCCCGCACCAAGGTGCCGGCGTAGACGCCATCGGCGGGGACCGCGAGATGGCGGGCCAAGGCCAGGTTGGCGGTCGGATAGCCCAGTTCGCGTCCGCGGTGATCGCCGTGGACGACGACACCCTCCAGTCGATAGGGACGGCCAAGCGCCTCGGCGGCGGCCTCGATATCCCCTTCCGCGACGCATTGGCGGACGTACGTCGAGGACCAGGTCACCCCTCGCTGGCCGATCAGCCCCAGCCCCTCGGTCTCGAAGCCGTTCTGCGCCCCGAGCTGTTCCAGGAGCGCGACCGTGCCGACCGCCCGGTGCCCGAAGCGGAAGTTGGCTCCGACCACAACCACCTGCGCTCGGAGGGCCTCGACGAGCACCTGATGGACGAACTCCTCCGGGGTCAACCGCGACAACGAGGTGGAGAAGTGCAGAACCAGGACCCCGTCAGCCCCGGCCCCGCGCAAGAGCTCCGCCCGGTGGTCCACTGTGGCCAGCATGGCTGGGTGGCTCCCCGGTCGGACCACTTCTGAGGGGTGCGGATCGAAGGTCACTACGACCACCGGGATCCCACCCGCTGCGGCCGCCCGCTCGCACGCTCGGTCGAGGATCTGTCGATGACCGAGATGAACGCCGTCGAAGACGCCGATCGTGACGACCGTGGGACCGAGTTCGAACGGCACTTCGTCGATGCCGCGCCAGGTCATGGAAGGACTCACGCCCCGAAGCCTGCCACCTGGCCATGTTTCCCTCGGGCCCAGAGGCTCTCGAGCGGATGATCGGACCACCTCCGGGGCGGTCAGCGGCTCTTCGTCAGGTCGACCGCCAGGCTCAGGGCGACGGTGTCGCCCACGTGCAGGTCCTCCGCCTGGCGCACGAAATCCTTGATCGGGACGACGTAGCCCCCGTCCTTGGGAAACAGAGAGGTGGACCACTTGGTCTCCCCCGCCTCTGCCCTGACTGGGATCATTCCCCAGCCGTAACTGACCAAAGAAGAGACCGCGTCCAGCTCGGCAGCTTCGGCATCAGGGACGGTGACGAAGTGATAGGGCGCGGGACCGCGCCACGACCAGAGCAGGCCAGTGAACCTCAGACGCACGAGGCCAGCGTACGAGCCCTGGACTCGCGTCACGCGGGAGTGAGGACGACCAGAGTGCGTAGCCAGCCGTCCCTTGGTTCCATCACCGCCACGGCGTGACCGTCCGGAGCGAAGGCCCCCGTCAATCCGGTCTCCCCCGACAGCTCCAACCGACCACCGTGCGCCACGCTCCTCGCCTGCTCCTCATCCAGCTCCCGCCGGGGGTATGTCAGGTCCACGACCGCGTCGACGGGCACGAACGACCATGACCGCTCGAGCTGCTCCAGCGTGAGCGCCGCGTCCAGTCCGAACGGCCCGACGCGGGTGCGCCGCAGCGCCGTCAGGTGACCCCCGACTCCGAGACTCTCCCCAAGGTCGCGCGCCAGCGCTCTGACATACGTGCCCGTCGAGCACTCGACGACCACATCCAGGTCAATCGGCTCGCCCGGATCGGAACGTCGGACCTCGACCACGTCGAAACGGGTAACCGTGACGGAGCGGGGTGCCAGTTGTACGTCTTCACCGGCGCGAACCCGCGCGTAGGCGCGCTTCCCCTCCACCTTCACGGCGCTGACCGCAGACGGGACCTGATCAATCGATCCGGTGAGCGACGCGACGGCCTCCGCCAATCCGTCGTCGGTCACCGCCGCCAAGGACGAGGGACTGGCCGACGCGACCACATCACCTTCGGCGTCATCGGTGACCGTCGACGCACCGAGCCTGATCGTGGCCAGGTAGCTCTTGTCAGTCAGCGCGAGGTGCCCCAACAGCTTCGTGGCACGCTCGATCCCCAAGACGAGGACCCCGGTCGCCATCGGGTCGAGCGTGCCGGCGTGACCGACGCGTCTCGTGCCTGCCAGCCGCCGAACCCGACCCACGACATCGTGCGAGGTCCAGTCAGCTGGCTTGTCGACCACCACCACTCCTGGCGGAGGCGCCGGTCGCGCAGTTGAGGCCACGCTCAACCCCTCGAGAGGCCTGGTTCGTCCGCCTCGTCCGCCTCGTCCGCCTCGTCCAGCTCGCGCGGCGCTCGATAGGGGTCGGCTTCGCCCGCGAACGTGGCGCCAGCCGCCGCAGCATGGACCTGCTCATCGGCCGCCTTGGCCTCCACCAGCAGATCTTCGATGATCCGCGCATTCTCGGGAATGGCGTCAGCGATGAACGCCAGCGAAGGCGTGTGGCGAACACCTGTCTGGCGACCCACTTCGCTGCGCAGCACCCCCTTGGCACTCTCAAGCGCGGTCGCAGTCAACGCGCGCTCCTCGTCAGAGCCGTACACCGTGTAGAAGACCGTGGCCTCTCGCAGGTCGTTGGTGATGCGCGTGTCGGTGACCGTGACGAACCCCAGCCGCGGGTCCTTGACCTTGGTTTCGAGCGTCTCCGCCACGATGACCTTGATCCGGTCGGCGAGCTTGCGAGCCCGAGCTTCATGCGCGGTCATGCGTCCTCCTCGGAGTGGAATCGGCGCCTGGCCGACAGCAGGTCGATCTCGGGGCGGGCAGCGACCAACCGTTCGCAGGCATCGAGGATCTCGACACAGTGTGCTTGGTCGGGTGCCACCACCGCGACCCCGAGCAGAGCTCGCCGATGTAGATCGAGGTAGCCGGCCTCGGCCGCCGCAACCTCGAAGCGCCGCCGCACCTCGGCCACGATGGGCCGCACCACGGAACGCTTCTCCTTCAGCGAGTGGACGTCACCGAGCAGCAGATCGAGACTGAGCACCCCGACGAACACAGCCTCACCGCCTTGCCCTCTGGTCGTGGGTCCGATGACCGGCCCCTGCGCGTCTTGCATCCGACGTCGGCCCTTCGGCCGACGAGCTCCCTACGAAACGCCCCGGAACCGACCATCGGACCCACGAGCGCGTACTAAACACTCGGAGTCGGGCGTCGAACCGACCAGCCAACTAGCTTCGAGGCTTTTCTCTCATCTCAAAGGTCTCGATAACGTCGTCGGGCTTGATGTCGTTGTACGACCCGAGGCCGATGCCGCACTCGAAGCCCTCTCGCACCTCCGTCGCATCGTCCTTGAACCGCTTGAGGGAGTCGATGGTGAGGTTGTCGGCGACGACCACACCGTCGCGAATGAGCCGAGCCTTGGAGTTGCGGACGATGGTGCCACTGCGCACCAACGAACCGGCGATGTTGCCGAACTTCGAGGAACGGAAGACCTCTCGCACCTCGGCCGAGCCGAGCGAAGCCTCCTCGAACTCCGGCTTGAGCATGCCCTTGAGGGCCGCTTCGATGTCATCGATGGCCGCGTAGATGACCGAGTAGTAGCGCACGTCGACGCCCTCACGATCGATCAGGTCACCCACGCGCTCGGCCGGTCGGACGTTGAAGCCCAAGATGACTGCGTTCGACGCGACCGCGAGGTTGACGTCGTTTTGCGTGATGGCCCCGACGCCACGGTCGATGACCCGCAAGGAGACCTCTTCGCCGACCTCGATGTTGAGCAGTGCGTCCTCGAGCGCCTCCACCGAACCGGAGACATCGCCCTTGAGGATGAGGTTGAGCGTCTCGGTGCGACCCTCTTCGAGGGACTTGAACAAGTCCTCGAGCGTACGACGACCCCTCCGCTTGGCCAGCTCCGCGTTGCGCTCGCGGGCGGACCGACGCTCGGCGATCTGGCGAGCGACCCGGTCCTCGGGAACGACGAGGAAACTGCCCCCGGCGTCGGGAACCGAGGTCAGACCGAGCACCAGAACCGGCGTCGCGGGACCCGCCTCTTCCAGGGTATTGCCGTGCTCGTCGAGCATGGCCCGTACCCGGCCGAAGGCTTCACCGGCGACGATGGAATCTCCGGAGCGCAGCGTCCCTCGCTGGACCAGCACGGTGGCCACCGGCCCGCGGCCGCGGTCGAGGTGAGCCTCGATCGCCACACCCTGCGCGTCCTGCGACGCGTTTGCGCGCAGGTCGAGCGAAGCGTCAGCGGTCAACAGCACGGCGTCGAGCAGCGCCTCGATGTTGAGTCCCTCGCGCGCAGAGACGTCCACGAACATCGTCTCGCCGCCGTACTCCTCGGCGACCAGCCCGTATTCCGTGAGCTGGCCTCGGACCTTCGCGGGGTCAGCGCCTTCCTTGTCGATCTTGTTGACCGCGACCACGATCGGCACGTTGGCCGCCTGGGCGTGGTTGAGCGCCTCGATCGTCTGCGGCTTCACACCATCGTCGGCCGCAACGACGAGAATCGCGATGTCGGTGACCTTGGCTCCACGGGCACGCATGGCGGTGAACGCCTCGTGTCCGGGGGTGTCGATGAAGGTGATCGTCGGTCGATCCTCGTGCAGGGTGCACCTGGTAGGCGCCGATGTGCTGGGTGATCCCACCGGCCTCGGCCTTGACGACGTCGGTGTTGCGGATCGCGTCGAGCAGTCGAGTCTTTCCGTGGTCGACGTGACCCATGACGGTGACGACCGGCGGACGGCTCACCAAGGTCGTCCTCGTCGCCTTCGTTCGCCTCCGAACTCAAGGTCGAACGACTCCAGCAGCTCGCGGTCTTCGTCTTCGGGGAGACGACTGGACGTCGAAGTTGAGCTCGGCACCCAACAGCGTGCAGGGTGTCGTCGTTGACCGACTGCGTCGCGGTCACCATCTCGCCCAGGTTGAACATGATCTGGACGAGCGAGGCCGGGTTGGCATTGATCTTCTCGGCGAAGTCGCTGAGAGAAGCGCCGCGCGGCATCCGAACGGTTTCGCCGTTGCCGCGAGGAGCCATCACGCCGCCGATCGTCGGCGCCTGCATGTTGTCGAACTCTTGACGCCGCTGCTTCTTGGACTTGCGGCCGCGGGTCGGACGTCCGCCGGGACGACCGAACGCGCCAGCCGTGCCGCCGCCGCGTCCGCGGTTGCCGCCACCGCCTGGACGACCCGAGAATCCGCCGGGTCGGCCGGCATAGCCACCGCCACCACCACCGCCGGCGCCACCGCCACCCGGGGCGCCCGGCCGGCCGCCGTACGCCGGACGGGAACCACCGGAGCGCCGCCACCTGGGCCGGGCGCGTCCACCGGGACGGCCGCCGGGAGCGCCCGGGCCTGCGGGGCCGGGGCGCGTGGGCATCATGGCCGGATTCGGCCGAGGTCCGCCTGGGCGCGGGGCGCCGGGGACTCCCCCGGGCCGAGGCCCGCCGGGGCGCAGCGCCGTCCGCGGGACGGGCGAGGCGCGGGCGCCTGCCATGCGCGAGGCGGAGCTGAAGGGGTTGTTGCCGGGGCGCGGAGCACCAGCCGGACGAGGCGTGGGACGCGCTGGCGCGCTGGCGGCCGGAGCAACCGGTGCCGCAGGGGCGGCGGGCCCGGGAGTGGGCGGCGACCGTGGGGGCAGGCGGAGGGCCCGGTGATGCCGGCTGGCGTTGGCGCGGACGGCGTTGGAGGCGCCACGGGTGCTTGGCCGCCAACTCGTCGGCCGCGGGGACCTGAGGAGCTCGGGCGGTCAGCTCGGCCGCGGCCTTCTTCGCGGCCTGTCGCCTTCTTCGCCGGGGCGGCGGCGCTTCGTCGCCTGGGCGGCGGGGCGGGGAAGGCCTCCTTCAGCTTCTTGACGACCGGCGCCTCGATGGTGGAGGACGCCGAACGGACGAACTCCCCCATGTCTTGCAGCTTGGTCACGAGGACCTTGCTCTCGACGCCGAGCTCTTTCGCGAGTTCATAGACCCGGACCTTGGCCACAGCTCTCCTGGTTTTGGTCCGAGCCGGTGAAGGCAGGGACCGTCGTTACGGGGACGTACTCATCGCTGCGTGCTCATCGAGCGCTCATCGGTGGAACCCGCTTTCGGTCACGTTGGTGGTGCGTGCAGGGTCGTGCGCTTCTGTCGATTGAGCTGGTCTTCCGCTGGCCGCACCGCAGCCGGGTCCGGGGACTCGCTCAGGCGCAGGGCCCGGGCGAACGAACGACGACTGATGGCGAGCTCGAGGCAGGTGGTCGTGGAGTGGATGTACGCCCCGCGACCGGGCTGTAGCGCCCGGGCATCGGGGAGCAGAACTCCATCGACAGCCACAACGCGCAACAGGTCAGATTTGGCGACCTTCGAACGGCACCCGACGCACGTGCGTTGAGGGCTGATGAGGGCCACCGAAGATCCGGCGCCGCCGAGTCTACCTTGCTCGCTCAGTCCCCCACGCCCTCGGCTCGCGCATCCGGCATGGGAGGCGCTTCGCCGTTGGCTCCGGCTGGCCCGTCCTCGACCGGAGACGGGGCATCGGAGCGGATATCGATGCGCCAGCCGGTCAGCCGCGCGGCCAACCGGGCATTTTGGCCCTCTTTCCCGATCGCCAAGGACAGTTGGTAGTCAGGCACGGTCACGCGAGCCACGCGGGCCTCCAGGTCCACGATCTCCACGTGTTGGACCTTCGCTGGCTGGAGCGCCTCCGCAACGAAGGACGCAGGATCCGCGGACCAATCGACGATGTCGATCTTCTCGCCGTGGAGCTCGGTCATCACGGCCCGCGCCCGCGCACCCATGGGGCCGATGCAGGAGCCCTTGGCGTTGACGCCCTGCCGGTTGGAGCGCACAGCCAGCTTGCTCCGGTGACCAGCCTCTCGGGCGATGGCCACGATCTCCACCGTTCCGTCCGCGATCTCGGGCACCTCCTGCGCAAAGAGTTTTCGGACCAGGTTCGGATGAGTGCGGGACAGCCCCACCTGCGGACCTCGAATCCCCTTTCGAACGGCCACGACGTAACACTTCAGCCGCAGACCGTGCTCGTATTTCTTCCCGGGGACCTGCTCCTGCGCCGGGAGAAGGCCCTCGAGTTTGCCGAGGTTCACCATCACGTCGCGGGGGTGGCTGCCCTGCTGGATCATGCCGGCGACGATGTCGCCTTCCTTGCCATGGAACTCGCCGAACATCTGCTCGTCCTCGGCATCTCGCAATCGCTGCAGGATGACCTGCTTGGCCGTTGTGGCGGCGATCCGTCCGAAACCGTCGGGGGTGTCGTCGTACTCGCGCAGGACCGACCCGTCTTCGGCGAGTTCCGCCGCTAGGACCGTGACGTGACCGGTCCCCCGGTCCAACTGCACACGACCCTTGGGCTGGGAGCCTTCCGTGTGGTGGTAGGCGACCAACAGCGCCGCTTCGATGGCCTCAACGAGAAGATCGAGGGACACGTCCTTTTCGCGCACCATGCCGCGCAGGGCATTCATGTCGATGTCCATGTCAGCCTGCCTCTCCGTCGACTGCGGGATCGGTTCGATTGAACTCAACCTGAACCTGGGCGCGACGCACCTCGGAGTACGCGAACCGACGGTCGCGGCCCTCGACATCCAGGTCGACCCCAGTCGGGTCGGCCGCCTCGACGCGACCCACTGTGCTTTCCCCGGTCGTCCATTCGATCTTCACCAAACGCCCCACGGCTCGCCGCCAGTGCTTCGGCTCGGTCAGCGGGCGATCGACCCCTGGAGATCCCACCTCAAGGACGTACGGCTGCTCGCCGAGCACATCCGTTGCGTCGAGGGCTTCCGACACCCGGCGGGAAACATCCGCCACGTCGTCGAGCGAGACCCCACCGTCCTTGTCGACCGCGACCCGAACCACTCGGCGCCGCCCAGCCGGGGTGATGGCGACACTGTCGAGATCAAGCCCTGAGGCCGCGACAACCGGCGACAGAAGGGCCACGAGCTGCTCGGTGGTTGCGACGCTCATCGGGCCCCTCTTCTGTCGTATCGGCGTTTCACGTGACCCGCCGCGTACGTGCCGGTGGCCCCACGATAGCCCGTGCGCGGCACCGGCGAGGCTGACGTGGTGCTGGCCGTGACACCATCGGCTGATGCCCCGGGAGACGACGCGCCGCGAGGTGCTCGCGGCCCTGGGGCTCGGGGCAGCCGCTGTTGGGATGCTCGGCCTTTCTGGATGCACCAGCACAGCCGCGCCACCGCCGCCGGATCCTGTCAAGTCTGCCGATGAGGTTGAGGCGGCGTCTGCGGCGGCCCGCGAATCGCTGCTCGCAGAGCGGGCGGCCGGTACGGCTCGAAAGCACCCCACGCTCACCTCGGCCACCGACGCTTCGCAAGCGCATGCCGCCCACGCCGCCGCCCTGGAGGACGTGGCGCGCGTCGTCGGCGGCCCAAGCGCGAGCGGGTCCCCGACGACCGGCCCGACACTGATCCCGGCCAGCCGTCAACGAGCCGCAACGGCGCTCGCGAACGCCGAACTTGCCGTGGCAGAGGCTCACCAGCAAGCACTCGTGCGGACCGGAGTGACCGGGGGGCTCGCTGCCTTGCTGGCCTCCGTGGCCGCTTCCGACGCGTCGTTCGCTCGCTCAATCGCTGGGCAGGGACGAGCGTCCGGGTGACCCCAACCGAGCACTCCAGGTCGTTCTTTCGGGGCGAGCATGCGGCCGTGTACGGCTACGGGGTGGTGGGCGCCCGACTCCGAGGGCAGCCGGACGAGGCGGCCGCGCGAAGGTCGTACACGCGGCACACCGCGCGCCGGGATCGGGTTGCTGCCCTGATCGTCGCCGCCGGCGACACCCCGGTACCGGCAGCCCCGGCGTACAACCTGGGAGGTCCCGTGACCGCAGCGGACCAGGCCCGTCGGTTGGCGGCCGAGGTCGAGGCTGCGCTGGTGGCGCCCTACCTCGACCTGGTGGCCGCGACCGAGGGCCGGGAGCGCTCGGCGCCTGCCGCCTGGGCGAGCGAGGCCGCGTCGCAGAGCGTGTTTTGGGGGGCGGAGCCCACCCCGTTCCCTGGCCTGAGCAATCAAGCCTGAGCAATCACGCCCGAGCAATAGAGCCTGCGTCCATCTACCGCCAAGCGTCGATGAGCGGCATGAGTTCGTCGAGGGTCTGAACCACCGCATCCGGGTCCCCCTCGACGCGCCCCCGCTGCTCTGGGGGGATCACCGAGTGCGGCACCAGGACGGCCCGCATCCCCACTTCCTTCGCACCGTGCACGTCCTCGAAGGGTCGGTCGCCGACGAAGACGCACCGTGACGGGGTCGTCGACGCCCAGCGCGTCTACCACCGACAAGAAGGCCTCGGGGTGGGGCTTGGCCCAAGGGATCTCACTGGAGAAGACCGCGGCCGTCACGAGGTGGAGCACGCCATCACGAGCGAGAACTGCCTCGTGGTAGTCGCGCGTCCACAACGTGTTCGACAAAATCCCGACCAGTACTCCACGATCGCGCAGGCCCTCGAACACAGAGATCACGTGAGGGTCAGTCCAGGTGTGCGGGTCCCAGGCCTCCTGATACGCCGACAGGGCCTCCTCGTGTCGGGACCCGTACGGCTCGATGCCCACGGAGGTCAAGACATCGTCCAGCGTGCCTGACCTCTGATGCTCTCGGGCCTTGGCCCAGGTCAACGCTTCGGCTTCGATGAGTTGCCCGGCCAATTCGTCGGCGCGCAACGGGTCGTAGACGGTCGTGTAGGCCCGCCAGATCTCTCGAATGTCGAGGGTGTGCCAGGGCGTCAACGTGCCACCCCAGTCGAAGATCACTGCATCGACGCCCATCCAAGCTACGCCCGGACCACCGAGACGAGATGGTCCGCGGCCTCGCCGACGGCGACCTCGACGCGCTCTCCCGTGCGCCGATCCTTGACCTCGATGACGCCCTCACCCAAGCCCTTGCCGACGACCACGATCGTGGGCACCCCGATCAGTTCGGAGTCCTTGAACTTCACCCCGGGCGAGACACCGCGACGGTCGTCGACCAGGACCCGCACGCCTCGACCATGCAGGTCGGCGGCGAGTCGTTCGGCGGCCTCATAGATCGCGTCGTCCTTGCCCGCGGCCACGATGTGGACATCCGCCGGCGCCACCTCACGGGGCCAACAAAGACCGAGATCGTCGTACGTCGTCTCCGCGACGGCGGCGACGGCTCGGGAAACGCCGATGCCGTAGGAGCCCATCGTCACGACGACCTGCTTGCCGTTCTGGTCCAACACCTTGAGGTCGAGCGACTCGGCGTACTTGCGCCCGAGCTGGAAGATGTGACCGATCTCGATCCCGCGTGCCAACTCCAGCGGCCCCGAGCCGTCCGGCGCCAGGTCACCCGCCCGAACCTCGGCGGCCTCGATGACTCCGTCGCCGTCGAAATCGCGGCCCTTGACCAGATCAAACACATGCCGACCGGGCTCGTCAGCCCCCGTCACCCAACGGGTGCCGTCGACGATCCGCGGGTCCAACAGGTAGCGGATGCCGCTGGACTGCTTCACGCCCAGCACGCCAGGCCCGATGTAACCCTTCACCAAGCTTGGGTGCTGGGCGAAGTCGGTATCGGTGAAGGGTTCGACCTCGGCCGGCGAGACCACGGCCTCCAGCCGCTTCTGGTCCACCTCGCGGTCGCCGGGAAGGCCGATCACGAGGGGTTCACGTGTTCCGTCAGGGTTGCGCAGCATGACGACGACGTTCTTAAGTGTGTCGCCGGCCGACCATGACCGATCAGGGAATCGCTCGCGCGCGACAGCCACCAAGGTCTCAATCGTGGGCGTGTCGGGGGTGTCTTCGACATGCGCGGCTGGGGTGTCCGCCCACGAAGTCGCGGCCGGCACAACCGTGGTCACGGCCTCGACGTTGGCGGCGTAGCCGCCGGGGCTCCGCACGTAGGTGTCCTCACCGAACTCGCATGGCGCCAAGAACTCCTCGCTGGCCGAGCCACCCATGGCTCCCGACATCGCCGCCACGATGACGTACGGCAGCCCGAGCCGGTCGAACGTCTTGATGTACGCCGCACGATGAGCGTCATAGGACGCCTCGAGGCCAGCGTCATCCACGTCGAAGGAGTAGGAGTCCTTCATCACGAACTCGCGGCCGCGCAAGATGCCTGCTCTGGGCCGCGCCTCGTCGCGATACTTCGTCTGGATCTGGTAGATCGACAGCGGCAGATCCTTGTAGGAGGAGCACAGATCCTTGACCAGGAGCGTGAACATCTCCTCGTGAGTCGGACCGAGCAGGTAGTCGTTGCCCCGCCGATCCTTGAGCCGGAACAGGTTGGCCCCGTACTCGGTCCAGCGGTTGGTCTGTTCGTAGGGCTCCCGCGGCAACAGTGCAGGGAAATGCACCTCCTGGAACCCGGCCGCGTCCATCTCCTCACGCACGATCCGCTCCACGTTGCGGTAGACGAGGTAGCCCAGCGGCAGCCAGGAGTAGATCCCCGGAGCCGCGCGGCGCACATAGCCGGCCCGCACCAGTAGGCGATGGCTCGGCACCTCAGCGTCCGCCGGATCCTCGCGCAGGGTGCGCAGGAACAACGTGGACATCCGCAAGATCAAGGGGAGCTCCTTGTGCCGGGCTGGGAGCCCCGAGGATATCCGGGCCGACGCTGTTCGCCGACTGGATAACCTGCGGTCATGCCCGATTCGCCTCCCGCCGCGCCCTTCACCCCCTTCGTCCCCGACTGGTTCGACGTCCCGCGGCGGCTCGAGACCCCCCGGTTCGTCCTGGTGCCGCTGGGCGCCGAACACAACGAACGCGACTACGAGGCGTGGACGACCAGCATGGAGCACATTCACGCCACTCCCGGGTTCGAGACGCACCGCTGGCCGCACCCGATGACGCTCGAAGAAAACCTCGGTGACCTGGTTCGCCATGAAGAGGACTTCGCGCAGCGTCAGGGCTTCACCTACACCGTCCTGAGCCGCGCTCCAGGCACAGAGCCCACAGAGATCGTCGGCTGCCTCTACATCTACCCGGGCGATCCGCACACCGGAGGCCGCGAGACAGTCGACGCTCGCGTGCGCTCATGGACCCGAGCCAGTCATGCCGCCCTCGACGTCGAGGTCTGGCGAGCGGTCAACACGTGGCTCGCCGAGACCTGGCCGTTTCGCCACGTGTCGTACGCCCCTCGTCCGGGCTGACGAAGACCCCCTCGCCAGCCGCGAAAGCCGCGAAACTGTCCGATCACGGCCCTGATTCGGGCTGCTTCCCGACCTTCGTAGCTGAAGCCCGAAAGACGCCTCAATACGGTCGAACTGCAGGTCGACACACCTTGGGTGGCGGGAATGACTAGGTGTCGGATCGGGGCGCGTGCGGTCGGCACGGTGGGGGCCACTGCACTGGCCGTTGCCGCGGCGCTGTTTGGAGCTGCCCAGGCGCAGGCTGAACCGTCGACTGAAGCGCCGGCTGGGGCAGCCACGACGGCACTACCGGCTCCGGTGCCCTGCGCGCCCACCTGTTGGCGCCCCGATCTCGACACGAGCTGGCAGTGGAAGCTCAATGCCCCCCCGACCAGGAAGCAGATCGACTCGACCAAGGTCGAACTGTGGGATGTCGACGGCTTCGAGACCACGACATCGAAGGTCGCCCGGATCCGGCAGCACAGCGCTGCGGTCTGCTACCTCTCGGCCGGGTCCTACGAGGCTGGCAGACCCGATGCCACGGACTTCCCAGGAGCTGCCCAAATCCGCAAGAAGACAGGTGCGCACGAAACTCGCGAGATCATCGGCTGGAAGCTGGACGGGTGGAACGAGCGCTGGCTGGACATCCGGGGGATCAACAAGGCGGGCAGCTCGCTCGCCGCGATCATGACGGCCAGGATCGAGATGTGTCGGGACAAGGGTTTCGACGGAATCGAGTTCGACAATGTCGACGGGTACACCAACAAGACCGGGTTCCCGCTGACCGGCAAGCATCAGCTCAGCTTCAACATTTGGCTCGCCAACACGGCGCACGCCAACGGCCTCGCAGCGATCCTCAAGAACGACGTCGGCCAGATCCCACGGCTGCTGCCGTATTTCGATGCTGCGCTGAACGAACAGTGCTGGCAGTACCGCGAGTGCACGACCAAACGGAACGGAGCCTTCGGCTACGACCAGTTCGTCGACGCGGGCAAGGCCGTCTTCGGTGTCGAGTACCAGGGATCCCGGCAGTCCTTCTGCCCGAAGGCGAACGCGCAGAACTTCAACTGGCTGGAGAAACGGATGGCCCTGGGGAGTTGGCGGAAGTCCTGCCGATGACCGGCCACCACCGTTCTGGTGTGTCTCGCGAACAGACCAAATACCGAATCACCCTGCTGGGCTTGGGGAGCCCATGGATCTCGATGCGGTGCGGAGGACGGTCGTTGCGGCGGTCGGGGCGATCTAGTCCGCGGGCAGCGGTCGCAGGTCAGGGTCTGGCGTCGCCGCGGCGAGTTGCCCGCAGGCACCGTCGATCTCGCGACCTCGGGTGTCTCGGACGGTGACCGGCACACCGTGGGACTCAAGACCCCGCACGAAGGCACGTTCGTCTTCGCGACGCGACGCCGTCCACTTGGACCCTGGGGTTGGATTGAGCGGGATCAAGTTGACGTGGACGAGGTGGCCCCGGAGCAATCGGCCCAATAGGTCGGCACGCCAAGCCTGGTCGTTGATGTCCCGGATCAGCGCGTACTCGATCGAGACGCGCCGTCCCGTCGCCGCGCCGTACGCCCAGGCGGCCTCTAGCACCTCCCCCACCTTCCAGCGGGTGTTGACCGGGACCAGCTCGTCGCGCAATTCATCGTCCGGCGCATGCAGGGATACGGCCAGCCGGACCGGGATCCCCTCCGCAGCCAGATCATGGATCCTTGGGACGAGCCCGACGGTGGAAACCGTGATGCCCCGCGCGGACATGCCAAGCCCGTCCGGGCTGGGCGCCGTCAGGCGGCGAACCGAATCCCGGACCGACCGGTAGTTCGCGAGGGGCTCACCCATACCCATGAACACAACGTTGGATACGCGCCCCACGCCTCCCGGCACCTGATCTCGAGCCAGCGCCCGCGCACCGGCCACGACCTGCTCAACGATCTCGCCGGTCGACAGATTGCGGGTCAGGCCAGCTTGGCCGGTGGCGCAAAAAGGGCAGTTCATCCCGCAGCCGGCCTGCGAGGACACGCACATCGTCACGCGATCGGGGTAGCGCATCAGGACGGACTCGACGAGGGTCCCATCGAACAACCGCCACAGGGCCTTGACGGTCATACCGTCGTCGCAGCTGATGGTCCTGACGGGAGTGAGCAACGCCGGTGTCAGCGCCTCAGCCAGCGGTTCCCGCAAAGGGGCGGGGAGATCGGTCCAGGCCTGCGGATCGTCCTCGAGGTGGCCGAAGTAGTGCGTGGACACCTGCCCGGCTCGGTACGGCTTCTCGCCCAACTCTTCGACGACGAGGCGCCGCTCGTCCATCGACAGATCGGCCAGGTGGCGCGGCGGCTTGGCACGCCGAGGGGAAGCAAAGACCAACTCCCCCGGCGCGGGCGGCGAGGTTGTCACGGCCCGACGAAGGCGCTCAGGAGCAACCAGACCACGGGTGCCGAGAGCAGCAACGAATCGAGACGATCCATCATCCCCCCGTGCCCGGGCAACAGCCGACCCATGTCCTTCACGCCGATGTCGCGTTTGATCATCGACTCACAAAGGTCGCCGACGACGGCCGTGCACACGACGGCCAAACCAAGCAACAGGCCCTCCCACCACGTCGCCTCCAACAGCAGCGGCAGAGCCAGCGCGCCAGCAGCGCACGAGAACAGCACCGAGCCCGCGAAGCCCTCCCACGACTTCTTGGGAGAGATGGCAGGGGCCATGGGGTGCTTGCCGAACAACACCCCTAGCGCGTAGCCACCCACGTCGCTGGCGACCACGACGAAGATGAACGTGATGATCCGCTCGGCTCCTTGGGGCTGAGTGACCATCAGCACCGCGAACCCCGCCAGCAGGGGCAGGTAGGACAAGACGAACAACCCGGCCGAGACGTCGCGAAGATATCCATCCGCACCGTCGAAAAGCCGCCACACGAGCACGGCGAGAACCGACAGGGCCATCGCCACCACGAGACCATCGGTGCCGGAGGCGTACGCACCCGCGTACATGACCGTTCCTCCGATGAGGATCGGCCACAGGGGTGGATGGATCTCCGCCGTCCCCAGCGCCGTGCACAGCTCCCAGGCGGCGATCCCCAGCGCGACCGCAACGAGGAGGGTGAACGCCGCCGGGTTCAGCAACGACAACAACACCAGGAGAGCGAGTCCGAGCCCGACGCCGATGGCTAGGGGCAGGTTGCGGCCAGCCCGCGATGAGGACCCGGGCGTGGTCGCGGCAGAGCTCATCGGATCGGCGGCCATGGATCAGACCTCGAGCAGCTCGGCTTCCTTGTGCTTGAGCAACTCGTCGATCTGGGCCACATACTTGTGCGTGACATCCTCGAGTTCCTTCTCCGCTCGGTGGACGTCGTCCTCACCGGCCTCGCCGTCCTTCGCCAGGCGCTCGAGTTCCTCCTTGGCATGTCGGCGGATGTTGCGGATGGACACTCTGGCGTCCTCAGCCTTGTGCTTGGCCACCTTGATGTATTCGCGTCGACGTTCCTCGGTGAGTTGCGGAAACACCACGCGGATGATGCTTCCGTCGTTCGACGGGTTGACCCCAAGATCACTGTCGCGGATCGATTTCTCAATGGCCGCCAGGCTGCCCTTGTCATAGGGGGAAACGATGGCCATCCGGGCCTCTGGGACCTGAAAGGAGGCCAGCTGCGTGATCGGCGTGGCAGCGCCGTAGTAGTCGACGACCAGCTTGTTGAACATCGCCGGGTGGGCCCGGCCGGTCCGGATGGCGGCGAAGTCATCCTTGGCCACGGTGACGGCCTTGTCCATCTTTTCCTCGGCTTCGAGCAGCGTCTCGTCGATCACCGGGCGCTCCTAGGTCGAGTTGGGTCAAGCGGCGGGCGCCGCGCTTGCGTGGTCACGCGGAGGAGACCAACGTCCCGATCTTCTCACCTCGCACGGCACGGGCAATGTTGCCCTCCGTGAGCAGGTCAAAGACCACGATCGGGAGATCGTTGTCCATGCACAGACTGATCGCGGTCGCGTCGGCAACCTTGAGCCCCCGAGCCAGTACCTCCGCGTACGACAGCTGGTCGAAGCGGACCGCCGCTGGGTTCGTCTTCGGGTCGTCGTCGTACACCCCGTCGACCCCCTTGGCCATCAGCACGATTTCAGCGCCCACCTCCAGCGCGCGCTGCGCAGCGCAGGTGTCGGTTGAGAAGAACGGCACGCCCAAGCCGGCCCCGAAGATGACTACTCGGTTCTTCTCCAGGTGCCGGATGGCTCGCCGCGGCACGTACGGCTCCGCCACCTGCCCCATCGCGATCGCTGTCTGGACGCGCGTCTCGACGCCCGCCTTCTCAAGGAAGTCCTGCAGCGCCAAGCAGTTCATGACGGTGCCCAGCATGCCCATGTAGTCGGCCCGGCTCCGGTCCATGCCGCGCTGCGACAACTGCGCACCACGGAAGTAGTTGCCCCCACCGATCACCACGGCTACCTGCGCGCCAGATTCGACCACGGCAGCAAGCTGGCGGGCGATGGCGTGAACCGTATCCGGATCGACACCAAGTCCCTGCCCACCAGCAAACGCTTCACCCGACAGCTTGAGGAGCACCCGGTCGAATCCGACCCGCTGGTCGGAATCTGGCGTCGCGGGAGGTTCAGTCACGTGGGCAGTGTCCCACGACGACCGGCAAGCCAGGCACGTGGCAGATCAGCCCTCGAGCTGCTCGCCCACCTCGAAGCGAGCAAAGCGGGTCACCGTGATGCTTGCTTCGTCGAGAACCGCCTGGACGGTCTTCTTCGAATCCAGTACCGATGACTGCTCGGTGAGGACGACATCCTTGAAGAACCCGTTGACCCGCCCCTCAATGATCTTCGGAAGCGCGGCTTCCGGCTTGCCTTCCTCGCGCGCCGTAGCTTCCGCGATGCGTCGCTCGGACTCGACCGTCGCGGCCGGAACCTCGTCTCGGGTCACGAACTGGGGGCGCATCGCCGCGATCTGCATCGCCGTCGAACGCGCGGTGGTCGCGTCGTCTCCGGCGAAGCTCACGAGAACCCCGACCTGAGGGGGCAGATCCGACGCCTTCTTGTGCAGGTAGGTGGCCACGCGACCGTCGAGGACGACGTAGCGCTTGAGTTCCAGCTTCTCCCCGATCACCGCCGAGAGCGCCGTGATCGCATCCTGGACCGACTGGCCATCCTTCATCGACTCGGCGAGCAAGTCGTCGAGCGATTCGGGTGTTGAGGCGGCCGTGAGCGCCACGATGTCGCCGGCCAGGGTCTGGAACTGCTCGTTCTTGGCGACGAAGTCCGTCTCGCACCCCAACTCGACCATGGCACCCTCGGCGGCCGCGATCAGCCCATTACCGGCCGTTCGCTCCGCTCCACGCTTTTGCACCTTGGCCGCGCCCTTAATGCGAAGCGCCTCGGTGGCTGCCTCGAAATCTCCGTCGCTCTCCTCGAGTGCACGCTTGGCATCCATCATCCCGGCGCCGGTGGAGTCGC
Source organism: uncultured Actinomycetota bacterium (assembly GCA_963851405.1). Classification (GTDB taxonomy): domain Bacteria; phylum Actinomycetota; class Actinomycetes; order DATJPE01; family DATJPE01; genus JANPBY01. The sequence goes on from CAWKPB010000001.1 coordinate 325,521, forward strand.
GAAGCTTCTTGACATCCGCTGCGGTGAAGCTGGCCATGGCTTTGCTCAATCCTTCGTCTCGATCGTGCGTTGAATGGCCCATTTCGAGGGCCACAGATCAGGCTGACGGCGCCGCCGGGTCAACCACTGCAGCCGCGGTGGCTTCGATCGGCGTTTCGGCTCCGGCATCTTCGGCCGGTGCGACGATCTCCTCGGCAGGCTTGTCGGCGGCGCCACCAGTTGTCAGGAGTTCACGCTCCCAGTCGGCCAGCGGTTCATCGGTCGCCAACTCGGCTCCGGCCGGCTTCTCATCCTCCGAACCGGCACCCACGCGAGCCATCAGTCCATCGGCCACCGCGTCGGCGATGACCCTGGTCAGCAGACCGACGGAGCGGATTGCGTCATCGTTGCCGGGGATCTTGTACTCGACCTCGTCGGGGTCGCAGTTGGTGTCGAGAATGGCCACCACCGGGATCCCCAATTTGTGCGCTTCGCCGACGGCGATGTGCTCCTTCTTGGTGTCCACGATCCACACCGCGCTGGGCACCCGGCTCATGTCGCGGATCCCGCCCAGGATCTTGTCGAGCTTGTTCTTCTCGCGCTCAAGGACCAGGAGTTCCTTCTTGGTCATGCCCGAACCAGCCACGTCGGTGAAGTCGATGGTCTCGAGTTCCTTCAGCCGCTGAAGACGCTTATAGACGGTCTGGAAGTTGGTGAGCATTCCGCCCAACCAACGCTGGTTGACATACGGCATGCCGACGCGCGTCGCCTGCTCGGCGATGGCTTCCTGAGCCTGCTTCTTGGTGCCCACAAACAGCACGGAGCCACCATGGGCCACCGTCTCCTTGATGAACTCATAGGCACGGTCGATGTAGGACAGCGACTGCTGCAGGTCGATGATGTAGATGCCATTGCGCTCGGTGAAGATGAATCGCTTCATCTTGGGGTTCCAGCGACGGGTCTGATGTCCGAAGTGGACGCCGCTCTCGAGCAGCTGCTTCATGGTGACGACGGCCATAGCCGAAGCACACTCCCTCATAGCGTTCACGGCCCACGGGCGGTGAACGCGCTCTCGGTTCTTCGTCGCGTACGGGTTGTACACGACGCCTGATGCCCCACACGACCACGACCCTGAACGCGCACCGACGTTCCGATGACTGCGCTCAGAGACCGAGCGGCCTCTCGGCGAACCGAGGAAGGCATGCGAATTCGGCTGGTTGCCCAACCGTGGGACGAGTCTACTTCATCCACAAGCCCTCCCCGATCCACAGGCTGGCCGGGGGCACGGTGCCCGCGCGCCGCTTCGTCCAGGCTCATCGGATGCCCCCCACCGGCCCTCCTCTCGTCGCCTCGCTGCATCGTCGCCTGCGCATCCTTGGATGGGCGGGCCTGGCGATTCTCGGAGCGCAGGCAGCGACGGCTCCGGCCTCCTCGGCCCAGCCGGTTCCGCCTGACCACACGGTGTGGACAAGGCCGGTGGGGGGCGGCCCCGGCGGCGCTGCGATCCTTCGCGGCTTCGACCCGCCGACGGAGCCCTGGCTCGCCGGCCATCGCGGCGTCGACCTCGCGGCTGATCCCTATTCCCGGGTCCAGGCCGCGGCCACGGGCACAGTGGCGTTCGCTGGCCCTTTGAATGGGCGCGGAGTCGTCTCGATCGCTCACTCGGACGGCCTCCGCACCACCTACGAACCCGTAGCTGCCCTAGTCTCCGTCGGCGCCTCGGTCATCGGCGGCGAGGTGATCGGGCTGCTCGAGCCACTGACCGCGCACTGTGGCCGCTCGTGTCTGCATTGGGGGCTTCGGCGGGGCGAGGACTACCTCAACCCGCTCAGCGTGCTGGCGCGGTCCCCACCGGTGCTACTGCCGTATGGACCACCCCTGATGCGCCCGTGGCTGGCCAGCCTGACCTGATCGCGCCTGCGCCGGGTCCCTCGGCCCGATCACCGACCCGCTTACACGACGACGAAGTGCTCGACCTCCGGAAAGGGGTCGTAGAACGGGTGCAACAGCCGCGACCACTCCGCATAGCGGTCCGAGCCTCGAAACCCCTGGACATGGGATTCGACGCTGTCCCACTCCACCAAGAGGAGGTACCGACCAGACCCGGACACCCGCCGCAGCAAGCGAAGCCCCTCAAACCCAGGGGTCGCCTCGATCAACGCCCGTGCCTGGGCGAAAGCCGCCTCGAAATCCTGGGCGCGATCCGCCTGGACGGCGAGCACTGCGTGCTCGAGCACGGTCATTCGCGCGGTTCGGACAACTTGCCACGTAGTTGGAGGACAGCCTTGGTGTGCATCTGGCAGATGCGGCTCTCTGTCACCCCGAGAACCTGCCCGATCTCGGCGAGAGTCAAGCCCTCGTAGTAGTACAACGTGACGACGATCTTCTCTCGCTCGGGCAGCGTATTGATCGCGCCCGCAAGTAGGTATTTGGTCTCTTCCGACTCAAAGACTGCAACCGGGTCTTCGGCCTTGTGGTCTTCCAAGGTGTCGACGAGGCTGAGCTTGTCGCCCTTCTCGCCGCCGACGCTGAGCAACTCATCGAGGGCAACCACGTTGACGAAGGAGACCTGGCTGAAGATCTGGTGAAGATCGCCCAGGGCGATCCCCATCTCCTCGGCGATCTCCGGCTCGGTCGGGGTTCGGTGCAATTCGGCTTCGAGACGCGCGTAGGCGCGCTCGACCTCACGCGCCTTGCTCCGAATGGAGCGAGGGATCCAGTCGATACTTCGTAGCTCGTCGATGATGGCGCCGCGGATACGGCTGATCGCGTAGGTCTCGAACTTGTTACCGCGCTCCAGGTCGTACTTCTCCAAAGCGTCCATCAGACCGAAGATGCCGTAGGAAACCAGGTCGGCCTGCTCGATGTTGGGCGGAAGACCGACACCGACGCGCCCTGCGACGTACTTCACCAGCGGGGCGTAATGCAGGATCAGGCGCTCGCGCAGGTCCTCGCGCGCCGTTTCCTTGTAATCGACCCACAACTGGCGGAGGGCGGCTTCGGCGTCTTCCTTGGAAGGCGTGTCGAAGTCTTCGACCTCTTCGGCGACGGCTGACTCTGTGTCGGTGTCGGTGTCGGTGTCGGTGTCGGTGTTGCTCTCAGCCTCAGTGTCGGTCGTGTCGAGGCCCGAAACGCCGTCGGCGATCACGGCAGCCTCGGAATCGGCCGCAGCATCACGCTCGGGGGTGCGCTTGCTCATACGTGGACTTCAGCCTCTCGACCGAGACATGGGTATAGATCTGAGTGGTAGCGAGCGTAGCGTGGCCCAGCAGCTCTTGAACGGACCTCAGGTCGGCGCCCCCCTCGAGCAGATGGGTCGCCGCAGAGTGTCTCAGACCGTGGGGGCCAAGGTCGGGAGAGCCTTCGACGTCGGCGAGCCGCGCGTGCACGAGTGAGCGAACCACACGCTGGTCGAGACGCCCGCCGCGCGCCCCAAGGAAAAGGGCCGGGCCGCTGACCGCGGTCGCGAGGCTGGGCCGGCCCGCACCGAGCCAGTCATCGACGGCTCGCAGAGCCGGCGCCCCGATCGGCACGGTGCGCTGTTTGCGGCCCTTCCCCAGCACGCGAAGGGTGCGCCGCCCATGATCGATGTCGTCGATGTCGAGCGCGACCAGTTCACCGACGCGTAGACCCGAGGCATACAGGACCTCGAGGACCGCCCGGTCACGTAGGCCCACCGGAGACCCGTCGTCGGCGCCGACTGCGGCCACCCGCATCAACTCGGCTGCCTGGTCTTGGCGGAGTACCCCCGGAAGCGCGCTCCTGGCCCGAGGGACGCCGAGCAGCTGGCCAGGGTCGCTACGCAGACGCTGTGTGCGAAAAGCCCACGCCGTGAAGGCTCGAGCCGCGGCGGCGCGGCGGGCGAGGGAAGTGCGAGCCGCGCCGTCGGCCGCCAACGTGCCGAGCCAGGCACGCATCACCCGAACATCGAGCTCGTGCAGCTGCGTACCGCCGACACCAGCGAGGTGCCGCAACAGCGCCTCGATATCCGAGGCGTAGGCCCGAACCGTGTGCGGGGAGCGATCCCGTTCAATCGTCAGGTGATGCACGAAGACGGTCAACGCCGCACGCAAGTCAGGGGGCAGTCCGGCCGCGGTTTGGTCCATCGGCTGATTCCCCACCGTGACAGCCTGACACGAGGGGACCGCGCGTCAAGGACCGCGTCGGCGGGTCGGACGGGACCGTGACACGGACGACCCGGCCACCTCGATCAGGCCCGCAAGCAGCAGCTCTCGGAGGGCGTCGCCCGTCGCGGCCCGCGGCAGCCGGGCCAGGGTGTCCAGATCCGCCAGCGGCAGCCGGTCCACGGATGGCAGGGCCTCGTAGACCGCGAGCGCATCGGGGGTCAGCAGGTCCGTGGCTCGCTGCACTCCGCGTCGGGTCGGTTCATCGCACTCCCCCAGCGGGGCGACGATGCGCACCACGTCTTCGGCGTCGCACACGAGTTCAGCCAAGCGCGAGCGGATCACCTCGTGACATCCAGCCGACAGGGCGCTGGTGGCCGGGCCGGGCACAGCCATCACGGGACGCAGCAGGGCGTGCGCATGCTCAAGGGTGTTGCGGGCGCCACTGCGCAGCGCCATCTCCACCGCGACCGTGCCGATCCCGAGGGCCGCGATCAGTCGGTTGCGTTCCAAGAATCGGCTGCGTGAAGGCGTCTCCCCCATCGGCAATTCACTCACCACCAGGCCCTCGTCGGCGATCCGCGCGAGTAGCGCGTGGTGTCCCCTGGGGTAGGCGTCGTCTACTCCTCCGGCGAGGACGGCGATGGTGCCTCCGCCCATCGCGAGACAGCCTCGGTGAGCGGCTCCGTCGATGCCATAGGCAGCACCCGAAACGACCACCCACCCCAGATCGGCCAGGCCGGAAGCCAACTCGGTAGCCACGTGGTCCCCGTACGCAGTCGACGCCCTGGCACCAACGACGGCCACCGCTCGATCAGCGGGCAGCGCCAAAGGTCCGCGCGCCCACAGGGCATAGGGAGCTCGACCGCAGCGTGCGAGACCGTCCAGGGCGCGTGCCGGCCAATCCGGGTCGCCCGGGCAGATCAGCCTGGCTCCAACAGCCGCGGCCCGTTGGTCTTCGACGTCCAGATTTGCCCCGCGGACCCTCATCGACTGCCGACCGTCGCCGATCGGTGGATGGCCGCGGCGCAGTGCCTCAACAGCCTCGACCGGACCGAGAGACCCCACCAGCGCCGTGAGGCGACGATCGCCGGGCTCGCCTGCGTGGAGCAACGTTTGTCGAGCCCGCCGCTCATCAGCATTCACGCGGCCCCCCTGATGGTTCCGAGCCGGAAACCCAGGGCCGCCGACACATCCTGTTCACCGGGAACCGGCCGGTCTGCCAGGTCGGCAAGGGTCCACGCGACGCGGATGATCCGGTCGATCCCGCGGGCGCTCAGCGTCGATCCACTGATACGCAGGCGCCGCCGCAGCTCAGGCGGGAACGGGAAGTGACGGCGCAAGTACGGCCCCGGAACCTCCGCGTTGAGTGTCCATGGCGTTTCGACCAGTCGAGCCGCCATCCGGTCCCGGGCAGCCATCACTCGGTCGCGCACCGCTGCCGACGGCTCCCCGGGGCCGCCCTCCAGCAGCGTGGCCTGGGCCACATCGTGGACCGCCACGTGTAGATCGATCCGGTCGAGCAAAGGCCCTGAGAGACGGGCGGCATAGCGTCGAACCTGCATCGGCGAGCACTGGCAGTTGGCTGATCGATCCATCGATCGCCCGCACGGACACGGGTTGGCCGCGAGCACGAGTTGAAACCGAGCCGGGTAAGTCACCGAGGTGAACGAGCGCGCCAGCGTCACCTGGCCCGACTCCAGCGGTTGCCGGAGCGACTCCAGCGCGCCGGACCCGAACTCCGGGGCTTCGTCGAGGAACAAGACGCCGCGGTGGGCCAACGACACGGCCCCCGGTCTGGCCACCCCGGGACCACCGCCTACGAGCGCCGCCGAAGACGCATTGTGGTGGGGGGCCCGAAACGGCGGGCGCGTCACCAGCGGCTGCCCCGACTCCAGCAGCCCGGCGACCGAGTGAACGGCAGTGACCTCGAGCGCATGCTGCTCGGTCAGCGGGGGCAGGATCGAGGGCAACCGCTCGGCGAGCAGGGTCTTCCCCGCACCAGGCGGTCCCTGGAGAAGGAGGTGATGGGCACCGGCGGCGGCGATTTCGAGCGCCTGGCGGCCTTCGGGTTGACCGACCACGTCTCTTAGGTCCGGCAATTCCCGGGCGGGAAGCAGTACCCCCCCGGTGTCCAAGGTTGGCCACTCGTCCTCGCCCCGCAGTGCGGCGATCACTTCCCGAAGATGACCCACCGCCCTGACCTCGATACCTGGCACCAGGGCCGCCTCCGCGGCGTTGGCGATCGGCACCACCACCTGAGTGCATCCGACGGCGCGAGCTGCGAGCACGCAGGGAAGCACACCCGGAACGCCACGCACACCGCCGTCGAGTCCAAGTTCGCCCAGACAGACCAGCTCGGCCGCGCCAGCAGCTGGCAGTTCGGCGCTCGCCGCGAGCACACCGACAGCCAAGGCCACATCGAATCCGGTGCCGTGCTTGGCGATCGAGGCCGGTGACAAGTTGATGGTCACCCGGGTGTCGGGAAACGCCACGCCACTGTTGGTCAAAGCGGCCCGAACTCGCGCGCGCGCCTCGTTCAGGGCAGCATCGGGCAGCCCGACGAGCACCACCGCAGGCAACCCGCGACCCAGATCAACCTCGACCTGAATGACCTGGCCGCGGACCCCGACCAAAGCGACCGAGCGGGTATGCCCCAGTGCCACTCAGATCACTCCCTGTCGATGGTCAACGTGGGCCGCTCCGTGGCGTGCTGAGTGCACCGCGATCACGTCGAAACGAACGGCTCGTGGATGTGCCTGATGGGCCTGCATCCACCGCGTCGCTGCGATCCGAAGGCGATCGGCCTTGCGTCCGGTCACTGCTTCCACCGGAGATCCGTGGCGGTGGCCGCTACGGGTCTTGACCTCGCAGACGACCAGCACGTCGTCCTCACGAGCAATAATGTCGATCTCGCCTTCACGGCAGCGCCAGTTGCGCCCCAGAACCACCAGCCCCTGCTCGTGTAGATAGCGCGCCGCCACGTCCTCGCCGTACCGCCCTAGGGCATCGCTGGCCCGCACACGACCACCTCCACGTTCCAGCCTGGACGAGGTCGGGGTTCGGGCTCGGGCGGGCGAAACCAGCTGTGGACGAACGACGGGCTGTGGAGCGAAAGCGCCCGTCAGCCGTCGACGAGGGAGTGGTAGTCAGCCGCGGTGGCCGGACGATCCAGCAACCGACCGTCCGGAAGCGGTACGGCCAGCGGCGCCCCCTGGGGGTCTGTGAACAGGACGGCCTCGGCCCCGGCCGCGGTCAGGCTGAGGACGACCTGACCCAGCAGCAGGACTTGCTCATTCGCGGGCAGCGAAGCAAACGCGTCCGTCACAGCCACCGTGACGACGCCGGCCGGCGGCGATGCTCCCGCGTCCGGTCCGGCCGCGAGGACGAGCGTGCCGCCAGCCGGGTCCGCGACCAAGGAACGCATGCCGACGCCGCCCTCGCGAGGTGGGCCGCCGGCCAGCTGATCGAGCAAACTCTGAACCCCCACGACCGAAGCCGCCGTGGGTACCGACACAAGCTGATCGTCCACCACGAAGTAGAGGTCGACGCCCGTGACTGGCGAGTCGTCCGGGGAGGGCTCCGGTCGGACGACTACCGCACCCGGCAGAGGTGCGGCTGTGTCCTGGGTGCGCACCCCGCAACCGACCAACAGAACTGACACACCCACGACCAGCACCAGTACCGCGGTGACCGGGGATCGCCAACGGCCGCTGGTGTCCTCGTGGTTACTCCACACGTTCGGCTCCACCCTGCGTGGCGAGAGGAGGGGTCGCCGGAAGCTCGAGGGTGAAACGTGCCCCACCCAAGGGCGAGTCGGCGACGAATACCTGGCCACCTATGGCCTCTGCCTGCTCCTGCGCGATCGCCAGCCCCAACCCAGCACCAGCGATTCCCGCGCTCCTTGACCTCGAACCTCGGGCGAACGGCTCAAAGAGGCGTTCCAACTCAGCATCCTCGACGCCGGGGCCGGCATCGTCGACATGAACCAGGACCGTGTCGTCGGTTCGCTGCACCACCACTTCGCCAACGCCCCCACCGTGCCTTTCGGCGTTTTCGACCAAGTTCACGAGCACGCGCTCCACGCGTCGCCCGTCAGTGCGGACGACCGCCGGGTCGGCGCTCAGCAACGTGAAGGACAGGCCAGCTGCACCAAGGACCGAGCGGACGAGTTGGGCTACATCGGTGACTTCGGCCTGGACCGGCACGGTGGCATTCACATTTCCGATCTCGAGCAGATCCAAGAGCGTGCTGGAGAGCCTTCGGGACTGGCCCGCTAGCCGTTCCACCAGTTGCGCATCCACCGGATCCATCCGGTCCTGATGGGACTCCAGGAGCTCCGCGGTCCCGACCACGGTGGTGAGCGGCGATCGCAACTCGTGGCTCACATTGGCCGCGAATCGGCGCTCCCGGTCGATGCGTGAGCGAACGGCTTCGGTCATCTGGTTGAACGCGGCCCGGATCGGGTCGAGATCCGGGTCGCCCGTTTCTGGCAGGCGCACGTCGAGATCACCATCGGCAACCTGCCGGGCACCCTGACCCAAGGACTCAACCGGTCTCATCAGCCGCGCGCCGGCCCAACGCCCCAGCACGATGCCCGCTAGGAAAGCCAAAGCGGCCAGGACTGCGATGCTCCAACCGGCGAGGCCGAGGGCTCGGTCGAGATCCTTCAAGGGGAACAACTCGAGGTAGTAGCCGTCATCGATGGCGAAGGCCACCCCGATGTAGGGGTCACTGCCGACCCGAAAGGTCTGTTGCGCACCTCCCGATGCGACGGCTTGCTCCACCAGGGTGACGGGAATGTCGCTCGGGGACACCGAAACCCCGGCCGTATACCACGTTTCGTTGACCCGGACGAGGGCCTGTGACGAGCCCACCACGGGGACCGCGGACAACGCCTCGCCTGGAGTTTTCCCCGCGCTCAGAGCCCCGTCTACGGCCCTCCCATCAAGAAGTGCACGGGTCAGCGCCGCGCCTTCTCGTTGCGAGACGAGATACTCCCGGGCGACCAAATAGGTACTCAGCGACACCAAGAGTGCGACCAGCAAGCTCAGCACCCCGAAGGACAGTGACACCCGCGATCGCAGTCCCACGCGATTCATGGTGCCTAGGCCTTCAAGCGGTAGCCGAAACCGCGGACGGTGACCAGGTGGGCCGGCTGCGCCGGGTCATCCTCGATTTTGCTCCGAAGTCGGTAGATCAGATTGTCGACCACACGCCCGTCGCCGGGGTGTCGGTAGCCCCAGACGTTCCGGAGCAGTTCGTCGCGGCTCAGGACGCGTTCCTCGGCTTCCATCAGTTCTTCGAGGAGCTTGAACTCGGTCCGGGACAGGGCGACCGCCTGTCCCGCGACGAGGACTTCAGCCGTGGCGGCGCGGAGCTCATACGGTCCACAAGACAGTGGCCCGGCCTTGGTCGAGTCATCGGAACTTCGGCGGATCTGGGTCCGGATGCGGGCCAGCAGCTCTTTGGTGACGAACGGTTTCGTCACATAGTCGTCCGCGCCGGCCTCGAGACCGGCGACCACATCATGGCTGTCCACCTGTGCGGTCACGACGATGATGGGCACTCTGCTGGTCGCCCGCAGGCTCCTGACCACGTCGAGGCCGTGAATACCAGGCAGCCGGAGATCGACCAGTACGACGTCAGCCGCCTCATCCTGCGTGAGTGTCAGCGCCTGCTCGCCGGTCTCGCACTCGAGAACCTGATATCCCTCTTCCTCCAGGGCGGTCCGAAGGACGAGGCGGATGCCTTCGTCGTCTTCGATGATCATCACGGACTTGGTCACGGGACCATTCAACCCCGGGAGTGGCCCGCCGCCTGCATCCAGCCCTCCCCCGGAGCCGGAGTCGCGACACAAATGCGACATGCGGCCACGACGCCTCCACCTGACACCCTGGGCGTCGTGGATCAGGGTTCGGGAACCTCGAGGTCCGCCTGCGCGAGTTCCTCGACGTTCACGTCCTTGAACGTGACCACTTTGACGTTCTTGACGAACCTCGCGGGGCGATACATGTCCCAGACCCAGGCATCGCTCATGGTGACTTCGAAGTAGACCTCACCCTCAGCGCTGCGCACCTGTAGATCGACATGGTTGGTCAGATAAAAGCGTCGATCGGTTTCCACCACGTAACTGAACAGGCTGACAACGTCTCGGTACTCCTTGTAGAGGTGCAACTCCATCTCAGCTTCGTACTTCTCGAGATCCTCGGCGCTCATGGATCACCCCACCTCCGAGAGAATCGGATCAGCCGTCGATTCATCGTCCAACAGATGCCAACTGCGTCGATGGTGGATGCATGGGCCGTGGGTACGCAAGGCGACCCGATGCTCGGGGGTGGCGTAGCCCTTGTTGACGCTCCACCCATACTCCGGGAACTCTCGCGCCAAATCGATCATGAGGTGGTCCCGTTCGGTCTTGGCCAGGATGCTGGCCGCCGCGACCCCCGCGCACGTGAGGTCCGCCTTGACCCTCGTTGTTACCGGCAGTGCCATGGGAGCACCGGCCAAGTCCGCGTCGAACAAGGTGGGGGGACCGGCGGTCAACCAGTCGTAGGACCCGTCCAGCAACACGGCGTCTGGCGGACTGGTCAACGCCGCCAGTGCCCGCTCACCCGCTAGTCGCAGTGCCCGCAGGATGCCCGAGGCATCGATCTCATCAGCCGAAGCATGTCCAACGGCGTAGTCGGTCGCCCATCGACGGACTCGAGGTGCTAATCGGTCCCTCGTGTGCGCGGCCAGCAGCTTCGAGTCCTTCAAGCCTCGCGGCGCGGTCTTGTTGTCCAGGTCCACCACGACGACTCCAACCGAAACCGGGCCGGCCAAGGCCCCACGACCCACCTCGTCCATCGAAGCGAGGCGACGAAGCCCACTGCGCAGCATCGAGCGCTCCATCCGAAGCGTGGGAACGGTGTTTCGAGTGACCATCAGCTGATCTCGTACGGCTCAGAGGCGGCGCCGTGATCGAGGACCTTGGCCAAGTCAGTCGACAGGGCGCAAGGAAACACCTGCTGTTCGGTGCGCGCCAACTCCTCCACGCTCCACCACGCGTGACTCAGGATGGACGAGGCTTCAATGGGCATAAGCCCCGTCGTATCAACGACCAAGTCGTCGATGCGCACCAGATAAAACCGCTCGGTCTGGCGATACCACTGGGCTGCGAAAAAGAACTCCGCACGCCGCCACCACACCGGGCCGCCGAGGAGCGTCCCGTCGATGACGCATCCGGTCTCCTCGAAGACCTCTCTGGTTAAGGCGGCCGTGTCGTCCTCACCAGCCTCCAGCCCACCCCCGGGCGTGAACCACCAGCGGCCGCGCTCGGGCTGATGCGGATCGAAGCCCTCGAAGAGCAGCACCCGGTCGCGCGGGTCCACGAGCAGCGCTCGTGCGGCTTGCCGTTCGAGGATGGGCACGCCAGCCGGAGGGCGGGCATCCAAAGCGGTCACCACGCCACCCTAGACAGAGCCGAGGCGGGGCTACCGACTAGCGGCGGGCGAGCCAGCCGATTCCTCCGGAGCCGCGCCAGGCGGGATGTCCTCGAAGGTCGGGGGAACCGGCAACAGCCGCCAGTGGTCTGCCGGCCAGACGACCGCGACGGCCCGGCCGATCACGTTATCGACGGGCACCATCCCGCCCCCGGGACGCTGTTCCTCGTGGTACCTGGAGTCTTGGCTGTTTGAGCGGTTGTCGCCCATGACCCAGACGTCCCCGTCCGGAACGACAATGTCGAACGGCGTCTGGCTCGGGGCATCGCCTGCGTCGAGGTAGCTGGACTCGTCCAGGGCGACCCCATTGACGGTGATCCGGCCCTGGTCGTCGCAACAAACCACGCGGTCACCTCCGACGCCGATCACCCGCTTGACCAGGTCATCACCGGTATCGGAGGGCAGCAGGCCGATGAAGGTCATCGCCGAAACCACCGTCTTGCGCAAGCCGGTCGACGTCGTCGTCGGCGGGTCGAGCCAGTCCCCAGGGTCCCTGAAGACCACCACCTCGCCGCGGTCGACCCCACCCAGATCGGTACTCAGCTTGCTCACGACGATGCGATCGTCCTTGAGGAGGGCCGGGACCATCGACTCGCTCGGGACGAAGAACGCCTGAACGATGAAGGTCCTGAGCACCACGGCAAGTCCGAGCGCGAGGACCAACAAGATGGTCGTCTCGCGCACGCCGGCCCAGAACCTGCCGGAGGAAGTCGTCGGAGGCGAGCCGGGGAAGTCGGATCCGGACACTGAGGATCCGGACACTGAAGATCCGGACGTTGGCGTGGTGGGTGCGCCCTCGGGTCGAGCGGCGTGCTTGCCCATCAGCGGGATTCCGTCGAGGCCGCGGGCGCGGGCACCCCGTCAAATGCATCCGGTGCGGCGAGCCGGCCGATGCGGGCCAACGGCCAGGTCAGCAGGAAAGCACGACCGACCACGCGGTCTTCTGACACGGTTCCGCCGCCGGGATCGCCGAGATGGGAACGGCTGTCCGCCGAAGCAGCGCGATGGTCACCCATGACCCAGATCCTGCCCTGCGGCACTATCACGTCGAAGCTGATGTCGGAGGGGCTGTCGCCCGAACGGACGTACGCCTCATCGAGGGCCTGGCCATTCACGCTCACCCGACCTTGTTCATCGCAACAGCTCACCCGGTCCCCACCCACCCCGATGACCCGCTTGATGAAATCGGTTTCGCGGGCCGGACCAAGGCCCAGCACCGAAGTCACGGGCGCCAGCGCGCGGGTCACTGAGTTGCCGGACGAACTGGCATCGATCTCCGGGCTGAAAGAATCCGTACCGTCGAACACCACGATGTCTCCGCGTTCGATCGTGCCGAGACGAGGAGTGATCCGTTCGACCAAAACCCGGTCGCCGATCTGCAGCGTGTCTTCCATCGACGCGGAGGGGATAGAAAAGGATCGCGCGACGAACGCGGTCACGAACCACACTGCAAGGAACGCAACGACGGCCAGAATCATCGCTTCCTGCCACCACGGGCGGTGGCCGCGCAGCGCATTCGCAGGCTCATCGACCTCGCTGGATCCGGTCACCGGGCGAGTCGAGGACGTTCGAGGGTTCTGGGGCTGGGTTGGAGCGGCGGCGGTCAGTGGGCCGGCTCGCGCTTCTCCTTGATCTTGGCCTTCTTGCCCCGCAGGTCGCGCAGGTAGTAAAGCTTGGCCCGGCGGACGTCACCGCGCGTCACGACCTCGATCTTCTCGATGACCGGGGTGTGTACGGGGAACGTGCGCTCGACGCCGACGGAGTAGGACACCTTGCGCACGGTAAACGTCTCGCGCAGCCCATCTCCTTGACGTCGGATGACGACGCCTTGGAAGACCTGGACCCGTGACTTGTTTCCTTCGATCACGCGCACGTGGACCTTCAGGGTGTCACCGGGACGGAAGTCCGGGATGTCGGTGCGCATGGAGGCGACGTCGACGAAATCCAAGGTATTCATGAAATCTCCTCGTCGGTGCCACAGGTCACCCACGGTGATCGTTGCTGGTCAGAAGTGCCGACGCGATCGCCGTACGCTCCCCCTGCGGCAGGGGCACGGTCGGCCGACGGATTGATCCGGCGACGCCGGACCTCGGCCTAGTCTGCCACAGCGGGCGGCCTCCACCGAATCCTGCCGGCGTCATCGGGAAGCCAACCCAACTCGGCCAAGACCTCACGATCGCGCAGTGAGAGATCGGTCGCGTCGAGGGCCTCGATGAGGTCTGGGCGCAGCCTCGCCGTCCGCCGCAACGCGTGCTCGCGACGCCAAGCTGCGATCCGGGCGTGATCCCCCGACATCAAGACGGGCGGCACATCGAGGCCCCGCCAGGTCGCTGGCTTGGTGTAGGCGGGGTATTCCAATAAGCCCCCCACGTGGCTTTCCTCGACGAGCGAATCGGGATTGCCCAACACACCCGGGAGGAGGCGGGTCACAGCCTCGATCATGACCAGGGCGGCTGCCTCGCCGCCGGCGAGAACGTAGTCCCCCACGCTGAGTTCGCGCACCCGCCCTCGCACTCTGAGGTGCTCGGCCACTCGGGCATCGATGCCTTCGTAGCGGCCGCAGCCAAAGACCAGGTGCTGTTCGGCCGCCAGTTCGGCGGCGACGGCTTGATCGAAACGTTCGCCGGATGGAGTAGGCAGGATGAAGACTGGGGCAGGCGCTGGTGCCTGACCGAGAAGAGCGTCGAGCGCCGCACCCCAGGGCTGCGGGCTCATGACCATGCCAGCGCCGCCGCCGTACGGCGTGTCATCGACGCTTCGGTGACGATCTCGGGTGTGCAACCGCAGGTCGTGGACGGCGACCTCGAGCTGTCCCAGGTCACGTGCGCGCCCGATGAGGGAGAGTTCAAGAGGAGCGAGATACTCGGGGAAAATCGTCAGCACATCGATACGCATGCTTACTCCTGGTCGAACAGGCCGCCCGGAGGCAACAGCCGGAGGCGTTGGTTGCCGATGTCCACCTCGGTCACCACCGCAGCGACGAAGGGAACGAGAACCTCAGCTCCGGAGGGCGTTTCGACCGCCAACAGGTCGTGCATGGGCAGGTGAACCACCTCCGTGACCAGTCCAAGGGTCACGCCGGTGTCGTCGACGGCCGTCAAGCCGACCAACTGATGGTCGTACCACTCATCCGCGTCGCCCGGGCTGGCCTCGCTGTCGACGTCGACGAGCAATTCGGTGCCCCGCAGCGCCTCCGCTGAGGAACGGTCTTCCACCGACTCGAAGCCCAGAAGCAGGCGGCCGCTGTGCATCCGGGCTTCGACCACCGTGAGCTGCGGCCCGCGGTCGGTGTGAAGCACGGCACCGACCGCGAATCGTTGCTCCGGCTCGTCCGTACGCACGTCGACAGACACCAGCCCGTGGATGCCATGAGCGCGTCCCACGCGCCCGACTACCACGCGCCGAAGCGCCAACTACCGCTCGTCCGCGTCGAGGAAGTCCACGCGCACCGGACGCCCGGGGGTGACTGCGCCAAGAACCGCCCGCAGCGCCTTGGCCGTACGCCCGGACCGACCGATGACCTTGCCCATGTCGTCAGGGTGGACGCGGACCTGCAGCACCCGACCGCGCCGCAGTTCGCGATCACGGACATCGACGTCGTCTGGGTGTTCGACGATTCCCTTGACCAAATGCTCGAGCGCCTCAGCCAGCATCAGGACTTCTCGGCCTCGGTCGCGTCGGTCGCTTCTCCTTCGACGACCTCGATGACCTCAACCGCATCAGTGACATCGCCCTGGGCGTCAACGACGACCTCTACGACGTCTTCGACGATCACCTCGGCGTCCTTGGTCTCGATCACCTCGACGACCTCATCCACGATCACGGCCCCGCCATCCGGTGTCTCGGCAACCTCAACGACCTCGATCACGTCGACGACCTCAGCGGACTCGGCCGAGGCGTCGGTCTTGGCGGCCTTGGCCGGCTTCGAGGCCTTCTTCTTCGGAGTGGTCGCGGCGCCCTGCTCCTCGAGAGACTCCTTGGCGGCGGCTTCGAACATGGCCTTCTTGTTGGCCCTGGGTTCGGCGACGCGAAGCGTGCCTTCGGCGCCGGGCTCGCCCCGGAACTTCTGCCAGTCGCCGGTGACGCGAAGGATGGCTGCGACCGGTTCGGTCGGCTGAGCGCCGACACCCAACCAGTACTGCGCGCGATCGGAGTCCACGACGATGAGCGACGGGTCCTCCTTGGGGTGGTAGGTCCCGATCTCCTCGATCACCCGTCCATCGCGCTTGGCGCGGGCGTCGGCCACGATGATCCGGTACTGCGGGTCGCGCTTCTTGCCTAGGCGCTTGAGTTTGATCTTGACAGCCACGGGTGAAACCGCTCCTTGCTCGATGGGGGCGGAAGACGACACGGCGCGTGGGGTTGCGCGATGCGGACCTTCCAGGGTGGACCTGACACGAGGCGGGTAGAGGGCCGCGTCGCGCCAGTTCGACGGGCCTAGTGTGCCAGAGCGAGTGGCCCTAGACGAAACCGAGTCTTCCTACGGCGGTCAGCCGAGGAGTCCCTTGAATTCCGCGGGCAGTTCGAAATCCTCGATGCTGCCGCCGTCGGGCCTCGGACCGGCTTCGACTCCGACGTCGTCCAGTGGCCCCTCGGCCTGACGAGCCGCGGCGACCCGCTCTTGTTCTGCGCGCCGGGCCGGGTTCCCACTCGCCCGGCCCTTCTTGGTCTTTCCGGACTTAGCGGCCTTCTTCCGGTTGCCACCCAGCCCGGAACCACCAGGCATCCCGGGCATCCCGGGCATCCCGGGCATCCCGCCCCGCTTGGACATCTGAGCCATCATCTTGCGAGCCTCGAGGAACCGCTCGACCAACCGGTTGACGTCGCTGACCTCACTCCCGGATCCCTTGGCGATACGCGCCCGCCGGGACCCATTCAGGAGCTTGACGTCCTGCCGTTCGGCTGGCGTCATCGATTGGATGATCGCGGCAACCCGATCGATCTCTCGCTCATCGAGATTGTCGATCTGTTCACGCAGGTCGCCCATCCCGGGAAGCATGCCGAGCAACTTCGACATCGAACCCATCTTGCGTACGGCCTGCATCTGCTGAAGGAAATCATCCAGCGTCATCTCACCGGGGGCGGACACCTTGGCCGCCATCGCGGCGGCTTCGTCGGCGTCGAAGGCCTTCTCGGCCTGCTCGATGAGAGTGAGCATGTCGCCCATGCCCAGGATCCGCGAGGCCATCCGCTCGGGATGGAAGACATCGAAGTCCGACAGCTTCTCGCCGTTGGACGCGAACATGACCGGACGGCCTGTGACGGTGGCGATGGAAAGCGCTGCCCCTCCGCGGGCATCGCCGTCCAGTTTGGTGAGAACCACACCGTCGAACCCCACGCCATCCAGGAAGGCGGCGGCCGTGGTTACGGCGTCTTGGCCGATCATGGCGTCTACGACGAACAGCACTTCGTCGGGCGAGACGGCCGCCTTGATGTCGGCGGCCTGCTGCATGAGCTCTGTATCGAGACCGAGTCGCCCAGCCGTGTCGATGATGACCACGTCGTGAAGCCTGAGCCCAGCCTCGGCAAGAGCCGAGGACGAGACGACCACGGGGTCACCGACGCCATTGCCAGGTTCGGGTGCAAACACCGGGACTCCGGCTTGTTCCCCGACCACCTGCAGTTGGGTGACGGCGTTGGGGCGTTGAAGGTCAGCGGCCACGAGCAATGGGGTGTGCCCCTGCTCCCGGAACCAGACGGCGAGCTTGCCGGCGAGCGTGGTCTTTCCCGCTCCTTGCAGGCCGGCGAGCATGATCACGGTCGGTGGGCTCTTGGCGTAGCGGACCCGCCGCGTCTCCCCGCCGAGCACCGCGACGAGTTCGTCGTTGACGATCTTGATGACCTGTTGCACAGGGTTGAGCGCCTGGGAGACCTCCGCGCCAGTCGCCCGCACCTTGACCGCCGCGACGAACTCCCGCACCACGGGAAGGGCTACGTCAGCCTCGAGCAGTGCGATCCGGATCTCGCGGCAGACCTCATCGACGTCTGACTCGGTCAGCCTTCCCTTGCCCCGGATGGACTTGAAGGTCGCCGCCAAGCGGTCGCTAAGGGTCCCAAACACGCAGTCAGGGTATCCGGGGCAGGGTCATCCTCTGGTCGGCACGGGGACCATCATGGTGAGGGTTCCCCGCACGGCGCCCAGCACGCGCTCCCGGACGAGCGGTTCCAGAGGCTTCCCACCGTGGACGAGATAGAACACATCAACGGCTTCGGCGCCGAGCGTCGTGATCCGAGCCGCTCGCACATCAACGCCGGTCTCAGAAAGCGTCGCACCAAGCTTGAAGAGCAGAGCCGGTCGGTCATGAGCACGCACCTCTAGCACACTCGCGGTATCCGAAACGTCCTCCAGGAAGCCGACGCAGGGCGGGGCCGAACCCAGACCCCGGCGGTCAGGCTCGGCGTCCTCGCGGCGCTGGAGCCGCAGTCCGGGATCCAACGCTCCAGCCAGGACGCGCCTGACATCGTCTCGGATCACCAGCGGGTCCGGGGGTCGACCGAACGTGGGCACCACTGTCCACACCTGGACCGCGCGAGCACCCCTCACGACCGTGTCCGCGGACCGGACGGTCAGCCGATGAAGGCACAACACGCCGGCCACGGCTCCGAGCAACCCACGCTGATCGGGAGCAGCGACCATGACCTCGAGCCCGAAGTCCCGCGTTCGCATGGACACTGTGACGTCGGCAGGATCACCCACACCTGCGGGGGCGATCTCCTGCGGGGCCGGGGTCGATCCCCCTCGAGGCCCGGCTCCGGTCAGGCTCGCGCCAACCCGCCGTGCGAGTTCAGAGACCAGGCCCGCCTTCCAGTCCCCCCACGCGGCCGGCCCGGTTGCGAGGCCATCGGCCTCGGCCAAGGCGTGGAGGAGCGCAAGGAGTTCCTGGCTCTCCACAGCCTCAGCGACGCCAGCGATCGTGCGTGGATCGTCCAGATCACGGCGCGTAGCAACATCGGGCAGGAGCAGATGCAGCCGAATCATGGCGACGACCAGCTCGGTGTCCGCCGGGCCGAACCCGAGCCGTGGAACGAGGTCACGCGCGATGACCTCACCCGCCCGGGTGTGATCCCCCGGCCAACCCTTGCCGATGTCGTGAAACAGCGCGGCGATGAGCAACAGGTCCGGTCGCTCGACCCGGCGAGTCAGTCTGGTTGCCTGGGCTGCGGTCTCGACCAGGTGTCGGTCGACGGTGAACCGGTGCACCGGATTGCGTTGTGGCCGGCTTCGGACCCGTCCCCAATCGGGAATCCAGCGCTCGATGAGGCCGGCCTGGTCCAGCGCCTCCCAGACCGGGACCAAGTGAGGCCCAGTACCCAAGAGGGAGACGAAGTCGTCTCGCAGCGCCGAGGGCCAGGGCTCGCCTGGGGCCGGGGTCTCCGCAGTCAGTCGGCCAAGCGTGTGCGGCGACAGGTGCAACCGGTGTTCGGCTGCAGCAAGGGCCGCCCTGAGCACCAGTCCCGGATCCTTACCCGGTCGAGCGTCTCGCGCCAACACCACATCCCCGCCTTGCTGGACGACACCGTCGGCCAGTGGAGTTCTGGCCCCCCCGCCGCGGCGACCCAGCCGGCTTCGATTGGCCTGCTCCACCCCGTGGGCCGCCAGATCCATCGCATAGGCCACCGCGCGACCAGCGGCACCGACCCGGCGCAGCAAGACATCACGATCCCCCACAGCCAACCGTTCGGCCACGACATCCTGTTCCTGCTGCACCAGGCGGTCCGTGGCCCGACCCGTGGCCAGGTGCAGGGCGTCTCTGGTGTCCAGCAACAGGGCCTGGGCCAAGCCGACATCCGCGGGTGGGATCTCAGTCACCCAGGACGCCTTCACCGCCCGCAGGACGGTGATATCGCGCAGACCGCCCCGTCCCAACTTCAGATTGGGCTCGAGAGCGAACGCCACCTCGCCATGGCGTCCCGCGCGTTCCGCGGCGTCATGGATCAGCTCCGGCAGGCGGGTGCGAGCCTTCGCCCGCCAGTCGGCCAGAACCGACGAGCGCAAGGCCTCGGTGATCGCTGAATCCCCCGCCACCGTGCGCGCGTCCAGCATGCCCAGGACGACCCGAAGGTCGGACTTGGCCAAGCGGCTGACCTCAGCTGCGGAGCGCACCGAGTGATCAAGGCGGATCCCGGCATCCCAGACCGGATACCAGATCCGCTCAGCAGCCGCCTGCACCTCGGCCGCTCGGCTGGCCGCGGGGACCACCAGAACCAGGTCGAGATCGCTCCCCAGCGCCAACTCGCTCCGCCCGTACCCCCCCGTGGCGATGAGGGCGGCCCCCGGCAGGCGCGCCGCCGAGGCGCCGAACAGCTCCCGCAACCACTCATCGGTGATCGTCGTCAGGGCGTCACGTTGCCCCGCTCCGATCCGATCGCGCTCGAGCAACTCGGCACGCCGAGCCGAGAAGTCGCGGCCCTCCCCCGCCCTGCGTTCGGACTCAGAGCGCCTCGGGTCCGCGTTCACCGGTCCTGACCCGGATCACCGTGTCGACGGGGACCGACCACACCTTGCCATCCCCGATACGGCCACTTGAGGCGGCCTTCACGATCACGTCCATCACGTCATCCGCATCGTCTTCTTCGACGAGGACCTCAATGCGGACCTTCGGCACCAGGTCCACGGTGTACTCGGCCCCCCGGTACACCTCCGTGTGCCCCTTCTGCCGCCCGTAACCGGCAGCCTCCGAGACGGTCAGGCCGTGAACCCCGAAATCCGCCAGGGCGGTCTTCACGTCGTCGAGCTTGAAGGGTTTGACGATGGCCGTGATGAGTCTCATGTGAGCACCTCCACATCTCGGCGGACCGATTCTCGGGAGTTGAACGCTCCGCCCGTCGTCGCCGTGAGGTCATAGGCGGTTTCCGCGTGGATGACCAGGTCGACACCCGCTCGCTCGGTCTCCGGGCTGACCCTCAGACCCATGGTGACCTTCAGCAGCGCAGCGATCGCCAGGGTGGCCACGAAGGAATAGGCCACCACCGCGCCCGCAGCGACGGCCTGTTTTCCCAACTGGGCGGCTCCGCCCCCGTAGAGGATTCCGTCCACCCCAGCGGGCGCTGCAGCCGTCGCGAACACGCCGATGAGAAGGGTGCCCACCAGGCCGCCCACCAGGTGTACTCCCACGACATCTAGAGAATCGTCGTAGCCGAGGCGGTACTTCAAGGAAATGGCCCACGCGCACGCAGCCCCAGCGATGGCGCCCACAGCGATGGCGCCCATGGGGCTGACGGCACTGCACGCGGGCGTGATCGCTACCAGCCCGGCCACCACACCCGAGGCCGCACCCAGCGAAGTCGCATGTCCATCCCTCACTCGCTCCACCGCCAGCCACCCCAACATCGCGGCGCAGGTCGCGACCAAGGTGTTGACCCACACGATCGCCGCCGTGTTGTCGGCAGCGAGCGCGGACCCCGCATTGAATCCGAACCAGCCGAACCACAGCAGACCAGCTCCGAGCATGACGAAGGGGAGGTTGTGGGGGCGCATCGGCTCCTTGGGCCAGCCAAGGCGTCGACCCAACAGCAGGACCACCGCCAGTCCTGCGATCCCAGCGTTGATGTGAACGACAGTCCCCCCGGCAAAGTCGATCGCCCCCAGATCGAAGATCCAGCCGTCTGGGTTCCACACCCAGTGGGCCACCACGAAATAGACGACGGTGACCCAGACGGCTGCGAAGACCATCCAGGTGCTGAGCTTCATCCGATCCGCCACCGCGCCGCTGATGAGTGCCACGGTGATGATCGCGAAGGTGGCCTGGAAGGCCACGAAAGCCATGTCCGGGTATGTGGCGCCCTGGGCGGGCGCGGCCATCAGTCCTTCGAGACCAGCCATCTCGAAGCCGCCCACGAAGCCGCTGAGGTCACTGCCCCCAAAGGCCATCGAATAGCCCACGAGGACCCACAGAATTCCCACAATGGCGATGGCTACGAAACTCATCATCATCATGTTGAGCACGGTCTTGCTCCGGACCATGCCGCCGTAGAAGAACGCAAGCCCCGGCGTCATGAGCAGGACGAGCGCCGAGGCCGTCAGCAACCAGGCCGTCGTTCCGGTGTCCACAAAGATCTCCCCTCAGAACTGTTGGGAAGACCCTGGCGCTCCACCGTTACTGCGGGGGGCGCCGCGTGTTACGACCGCGTGACCAAATCCTGCGCGGTGTGAACAGCGCGTGAACGGGGTGGTTACCCGCCCAAGAGGGCATCGACAAAGACCTCAGCGTCGAAGGGAGCGAGGTCGTCCACCCCCTCGCCGAGGCCGACCAACTTGACCGGGACATTGAGCTCCCTCTGCACGCTGACGACGATGCCGCCACGGGCCGTTCCGTCCAGCTTGGTCAAGACCACTCCGGTGACGCCCGCGGCGTCACCGAACACCCGAGCCTGCTGGAGGCCGTTCTGTCCCGTGGTCGCGTCGAGCACGAGCAGCACTTCGGTGACCGGACGCTGCTTCTCGATGACCCGCTTGATCTTGCCGAGTTCATCCATCAGACCGACTTTGGTGTGCAGCCGACCAGCCGTGTCGACGAGCACCACGTCCACCTCGCGCTCGACTCCCGCCATCACCACATCGAACGCGACGCTCGCCGGATCGGCACCCTCATCGCCTCGCACGACTTCAGCGCCGACCCGCTCCCCCCAGGTTTGAAGTTGGTCTGCCGCCGCCGCACGGAAGGTGTCGGCCGCACCCAGAAGGACCGAATGCCCCTCGGCGGACAGCAAACGGGCCAGCTTGCCCGTGGTCGTTGTCTTCCCCGTACCGTTGACGCCCACGACCAGGAAGACGGACGGGGCCATTCCACTCCCGACGTCCAAAGTCCGGTCTGCACTCGGATCGACGAGGACCAGCAGCTCCTCGCGCAACGCCCGCCTGACTTCGGCCGGCTCTTTGATGCCCTCGACCCGGACCCGAGTTTTCAGCTGATCCACCACCTGGGCCGTAGCAACCACTCCGAAGTCCGCCGTGAGCAAGGTTTCCTCGAGTTCGTCCCACGTGGCGTCGTCAAGGTTGTCTCGCGACAACAACGTGAGCACGCCGATTCCGAAGCCCGACCCCGACTTCGCCAGGCGAGAACGTAGCCGGACCAGTCGGCTTGCCACGGGTTCCGGCGTATCGAGGCCATCCAGACCTGCTCCGGTGTCGGCATCGATCGAGGCAGCAGGCTGCCAGGTCACTTCGTCGCCGCGGGCCTGCTCCTCGCGATACTGCTTGCGCTGGCGACTGGTCACGTAGCCGACCACGAGCAGTGCGGTGACCGGCACGAACAGCAAGACGAGAAGCAGGGTGTTGGTGTCCACGGACTAACGAACTCCGATCAGCTTTTCGGGCGAACTGGGGCTGCGGGAACAGATGCAGTGGGAACTGGCAGCAACCGACGGTCAGGCCGGCTCGGCCTCACGCAGCCGTTGGCTGATGACCCCCGTGACTCCATCCCCTCTCATGGAGACGCCGTACAGCGTGTCAGCAATCTCCATGGTGCGCTTTTGGTGAGTCACCACGATCAACTGTGAGGACGCGCGCAGCTCCTCGAGGATGCCCAGAAGTCGACCGAGGTTGGTGTCGTCGAGGGCGGCCTCCACCTCGTCGAGCACATAGAACGGACTCGGACGCGCCTTGAAGATGGCCACCAGCATGGCCACCGCGGTCAGCGAGCGCTCCCCGCCGGAGAGCAAGGACAGGCGCTTGACCTTCTTACCAGGGGGTCGCGCCTCGACCTCGATCCCCGTATTGAGCATGTCGGACGGGTCGGTCAGGATCAGCCGGCCCTCGCCGCCGGGGAACAGTCGGGCGAAGACCCCCTCGAACTCTCGAGCCGTGTCGTGAAACGCCTCGGTAAACACTTGCTCGACCCGTTCGTCGACCTCGCGAACGATGTCGAGCAGGTCCTTGCGGGTCTTTTTCAGGTCCTCCAGTTGCTCGGTCAGGAACGCGTGACGCTCTTCAAGAGCCGCGAATTCCTCAAGCGCGAGCGGATTGACTCGACCCAGCAGATTCAGCGACCGGTCCGCCGCCCGCAGCCGCTTCTCCTGAACCAATCGGTCGTACGGCTTGGGCTCGGCCAGTGGCTCATCCGCCTCCTCCCCCGGCACCGGAGGCGACGGCGGGACCAACTGGTCCGGCCCGTACTCGGTGAGCAGGGTCTCAACATCGATGCCGAGCTCCTCCACCGAACGGGCCTCGAGCTGCTCGATGCGCATCCGCTGTTCGGTGCGCGCCACTTCGTCGCGGTGCACGGAGTCGGTCAGCCGCTCAAGTTCCGCGCCGAACTCCCGCGCCCGAACCCGCAGTCCCTGCAATTCGGTGACTCGGGCCGCGCGCTCGTCCTCGGCCACCCGGCGGCGAGCCTGCGCCGCGATCAACGACTCATCGATACGGCCGAGGGCGTAATCCGCGACGGCGGTTACGGCGCGCGCGATGACGACTTCACGCGCGGCTTTGATCCGCTGACGTTCGGCCGCGACCCGGCTCTGCCGCTCGCCCTCCGCCGCCATCTCGAGAGCCTCCGCCCTTCGGCCGGCCGCGGCCACGCGCTCCTCACCGGTCCGGACCGCCAGCCGTGCCTGCACTTCAGCCTCGGCCGCCAGTGTCAGCGCGCGCCGAAGGCGATCGCGCGCGTCGACAGCGACCGCCGCGTCCACGGGTGGGTCCTGAGCGGCCACGACCCAGCGCTCCTCCAGGTCTGCCAGCGCCGGAGCCTCCGCAGCGAGCCGGGCCTTACTCTGCGCGAGCTCAGCCTCCACCCGCGACACCTCGGCGCCCGCGGCCCGGGCGGCAGCGCCTAGCTGCCCCAACCGCTCGGCGACCGCGGACATGCGCGCATCGGACTCGTGCAGAACCGCCAGGGCGCGCTCCACGTGGTCGGCGGCCTCAGCATGAGCCTGGGAAGCGCGTGCCAGGTCAAAGCGCGCACGCTCGGCTCGGTGGTCTGCTTCGGAAAGCGCGGACTCGGCCTCATCGAAGGCAGCCTGCACTTCGAGGGAGGAGGGGGCCGAATCGGAACCACCCCGCGCTCGCGACCGCCCAAGCACGTCCCCTGTACGCGTCACGGCAGTCACGTCCGACGAAGCCAGGATGCGCCGCGCTTCGGGTAGGTCCTCGACCACAACGACGTCTCGAAGAAGGCGAGCCAGCGGATCGAGCAAGGATGGCGGGCCGGTCACCAGGTCCAGCGCCCACAGCGCACCCTCCGGGGCGGGAGGGCGGCCTGGATTGGCTACTAGCTGGGTCCCCCCAACGAGCACCCCGACCCGGCCGATGTCTGCACCCTGCAGCATCTCCAGGACGGAAACGGCGGCCGCCAGGTCGGCGACGAGGAGGGCGTCTGCCGCATCCCCCAGGGCTCCGGCAATCGCGGCTTCGAACCCCGGTTGGACCGAGACCAAGGCCGCGACCGACCCGAGGACCCCGGGGGGTTGGTCGGTCGCGGAGAGGATCGCCCCAGCCCCGTCCTTGCGGGCCAGTCCCAGCCGAAGCGCCTCGACTCGAGCGCTGAGGGCCGCTCGGTCGCGCTCGGCTTCACGCTCCTCGTCTCGAAGGCCAGCAACCTCAACCGCCGCGGCCGCGAGGGCCTTGGAAGCGTGCTCGTGCTCGCTATCGAGGTCAACCTCACCTTCGTCCAGCCCGGCCACCTGCGCCTCAAGCGCGGCGAAATCGCCCCTCGCCCGGTCGGCCCGAAGGACCGCCTCAGCCAGGGATTCGGTCAGCCGCTCGATCTCAGCCGCGCGCGTGTCCTGCCGGGTTCGCGCCGTCTGAACGTCGCCCTCCAGACGCGCAAGGCCCTCCCGTCGGTCCGCGTTAGCGCGCTCGGACGCGACCACGCGCGCCTCCTCGGCGGCGAGTTCGCCCTCCGCTTCGGCGCGTGCCGCGACTGCCGCTGCTAGCTGCGCCTCGTCGTTCACTACAGCCGACCGCAGGCGTTGCTCCTCGGTGCGGGCCGCCTCAGCTTCGCGATCGAGCTCCTCGGGGTCTCGCCCGGGCCGGGGGTCAACCGCGTCATCGACGAAGTGGTGAATCCGCTGGTTGGCTAACTGTTGCGTGGCACCCATGCGATCGCGCACCGAGGACAGGCGGAAGTACGTCTCCTGAGCACGGGAGACCTCCGAGGCACCCGACAGGTCCGTCGTCTCCAGTTCGTCGACCCGCCGAGCAATCGCGGCCAACTCGGATTCGACTTCTCCGCGTCGCCCGCGCAGAGCCGTCTCGTCCGCGATCTCAGCCTCGAGCGTGACGCGCAGCGCCAAAAGATCATCGGCCAGGAGCCGCAGCCTGGCATCACGCTGGTCGGCCTGAATCACCGAAGCACGGCGCGCGATTTCCGCTTGCTGCCCCAGCGGCTTCAACTGGCGCCGTAACTCACCATTGAGATCCTGAACCCGAGTCAGATTGGCCTGCATCGCGTCCAACTTGCGAAGGGCCTTCTCCTTGCGCTTGCGATGTTTGAGTACGCCCGCAGCCTCCTCGATGAAGCCTCGGCGCTCCTCCGGCGACGCGGACAACACCGCATCCAGTTGGCCTTGACCCACCATCACATGCATTTCGCGGCCGATCCCGGAGTCTGAGAGGAGCTCCTGGACATCGAGCAGGCGGCAGGCCTCGCCATTGATCGCGTATTCCGAGCCACCGTTGCGGAACATGATGCGCGACAGCGTGACCTCGGTGTAGTCGATGGGGAGCGCACCGTCGCTGTTGTCGATCGTCAAGAGCACCTCGGCCCGGCCCAGAGGCGGGCGACCAGCCGTTCCGGCGAAGATGACGTCTTCCATCTTGCCGCCGCGCAGCGATTTCGCCCCCTGCTCGCCCATCACCCAGGCGAGCGCGTCTACAACGTTCGACTTGCCGGAGCCGTTGGGTCCCACCACACAGGTGATACCCGGCTCGAAGCGAAGCGTCGTCGACGATGCGAAGGACTTGAAGCCGCGCAAAGTCAGGCTCTTTAGGTGCACGCGCAAGGCTCCCAATCGGGACGGGGCCCGATGGTCGAAGGCCGGGGGGAAGACCAGCGCTCAGCCTACCCGTCGAGCGGTCAGACTCCGGTGAGCGCCGCGGAGGCTGCGACCGACACGTCGGCAGGCAACTCCACCCGGTCCAACGACTCCAGCGAGTCAGCGCCTTCGCCCGCGAGTCCACCTTCGGTGATCAGATTCGTGAGGGCGTCGTTAGCGGCGCCCAGGCGAGCCACCTCGTCCTCCAGCTGCCGCACCCGCCGTCGCAGCGACGACATCTCAGCTTCGAGTCGTGGGTCAACGACTCCGACGTGGCCATACAGGGCCTTCGCCATCCGAGGTCCTCCGTGCGAGTGGGTGCCTCCAGGGGCACCAGTGACAGGGAAAGAGCAGGTCGCACGAAACTGCGGCGGAACAGATCAAGCGCAGCCGCGTGCCATGCTGACAAGACGTCCACCCCAAGGGTGGCACCCGCTCGAAGGTCGGTCAACCTCGCCGTGGCCGGGAACCGCCCGTTCGGGTGACGCGGATCGAAGGCGCTGGTCCGAACGAGTGAGGGCGCGGACCGAAGACGCAGCGCGACGCCTCACCAACTGGCCCGCCGCGGGCGTGGCTGACACACGGGGCAGGTGAAGGAGGACCGGTTCATGAACGCTGATCGCGCGATGGGGGCGCCACACCGCGAGCACGGAAGGTCACGACGGCCATAGACCTCCAGTCCGCGCTCGAAGTATCCGGATTCGCCGTTCACGTTGACGTACATCGCATCGAAAGAGGTTCCCCCCTGCTCCAGGGCCATCACCATCACCTCCCGGGCGGCCGCCAATAACCGTTCGGCTTCCGCGCGCCGCAGCGTCTCCGTGGGGCGGGCGAAATGAAGCCGCGCCGCCCACAGGGCTTCATCGGCATAGATATTGCCGATGCCCGACACCAGACGCTGATCGAGCAGAGCGCGTTTGATGCCGGTCCTTCGCCCCTTGAGCCGCACGAAGAAGCCGTCGTCATCGAAGTCGGGATCCAACGGATCTCGGGCGATGTGGGCCACCGATCCAGGCACCATTCCCCCCACCCCGTCGGCCTCCAGGCCCTCAACGGACAGGGTGCCGAAGGTCCGCTGATCAACGAAACGAAGCTCCTGTCCCGATGCAGCCAGTCCAAGGCGAACCCGCAGGTGTACCTCACTCGGCCGGGTCGGCGGCTGGACCAACAACTGCCCACTCATTCCGAGGTGGGCCACGAGCGCGTCGCCGGAGTCGAGAGGCAGCCAGAGGTACTTGCCGCGGCGAGAAGCGCCAAGCAGGGTGCGCCCGCTCAAACGGTCGACGAATTCCCGCTCACCGCCGCCCTGCCGCCGAACGGCCCGCGGATGGGCGACCTCGACGGCCTGGACCTGATGGCCGACCACAGTGGTAGACAGGCCGCGTCGGACCACCTCGACCTCAGGTAGTTCCGGCACAGTGACGTTCAGACCGATTCAGCGGCTGGATCCGGCTGGTCGCGCAAGGCCTGCCAAGCCGCGGCCGCGGCCTCTTGCTCAGCCTCCTTCTTACTGCGGCCGGAGCCTGCCCCGAGGCTCTGGCCCCCGATTCGCACCTCGGCCGTGAAGGTCTTCTCATGATCGGGACCCGTCTCCGCCACGGCGTACTCGGGCACGCCGAATCCCAAGCTCGCGGTCCGTTCCTGAAGTGAGGTCTTCCAGTCCAGACCCGCACCCAGCTCGGCCGCCGCCTCGATCAGCGGATCAATGAGCCGGTGGATCAGCGCGGCCGCCGCATCGAGGCCCTGGTCGATGTATACGGCGCCGATCACGGCTTCGAGGGTGTCCGCCAAGATCGATGACTTGCCGCGCCCGCCGGTCGACTCCTCGCCCCGACCGAGTTTGACGAAGTCGCCCAGGCCCAGTTCGCGGCCGACCTCGGCCAGCGCCCGCATATTCACGACCGCGGCCCGCATTTTGGCCAGCTGGCCCTCGGCCAGATCGGGATGCCCGCGAAACAGGCTGTCGGTGACCACGAGCCCCAGCACCGAGTCCCCGAGGAACTCCAGACGTTCGTTGGTGGGCAGCCCACCGTTCTCGTAGGCGTAGGAGCGGTGGGTGAGGGCACGACTGAGGACCTCGGCCGAGACCGAGGTCCCAAGACGCTTCTCGAGCGTCCAGGTCACGGGGGCGACGTCGGTCACGACAGCGACCAGCGCTCGATCAGACGTCGATGACCTGACGACCGTTGTACTGGCCGTCTTCGTCAGCGCGGTGCGGTACGGAGTATTCGACCTGGCCGTTGACTACGCGCTTGTTGATCTGGGGCAGCTTCGCCTTCCAGTTCGCACGGCGACTGCGGGTATTGCTGCGCGAGGTCTTCCGCTTGGGAACGGCCACGATCAGCTCTCTTCCTGTGAGGCGGGGTGCAGGGGCGGGTCCATCATGACCATCAAATCCGCCCACCGAGGGTCGACATCATCATGGTCGTGCTCCGGGTCGTCTGCCAGCCGCACCCCACACGTGGGGCACAAACCCGGGCAGTCGTCCCGGCACAACGGTTTGAGAGGCAAAGCCAGCACGGCCAGATCTCTCAGCACCGGCTCGAGGTCGATCCGTTCGTCCTCGATTTGGTGGGTGAACTCCTCGTCCTCCGACGCATCGCCGGAGAACCGCAGGTCGGGGTAGTCGTACAACTGCTGAAGAGCCACTTCGATCGGTTGATCGACCGGCTCCAAGCACCGTACGCATTCCCCGGTGGCCTGCGCTCGAGCCGAACCGGACACTAGGACCCCCTCGACGACCGACTCGAGCCTTAACTCAAGCTGGATCGGTGCGCCTGGCGGGATCCTGATGACGGCATTGCCGAGGTCTGTGGGCGCCGGCACCTCGCGAACGACCGTGCGCATGGATCCTGGCCTACGACCGAGCTCGCGGGTATCGACCACGAGCGGGCCGCGAGGGTCAGGGCGACGCACGGCAAGTCCTCGCTGATTGGGCATGCACCCCAGGAGCGGGGCACCACGTTCCTCGACCTCGGACGAGGCCTCCCCAAGGGTAGCCCGGCGCCGGTCAGGACCCAAACGCGCCGCACCAGCGTGGGGGCGCCGAGGCACTCACGCCCCAGGCATGGGCCGTTCTTCGACCACAGGCGCCTCGACTTCCGCGGCCTCGCGCCTGAGCTGAATGTTGTCTCGACCCGCGCGGACCGCGTCCAGCGTCTTCGCCATGGCGATTTCGAAGCTGGCCAGTTTGCCGTCGACGTAGGCATCGGTCTCCGCCCTCATCTCGGCCGATTCATCCCGGGCCTCGCTTCGAATCCTGCTCGCCTCGCGCTGAGCCTGTGCGTAGACCTCCGTCTGGGTCACCAACTGCATCCGCTCACCCTGGGCCGCGTCGATGATGGTCGCGGCCTCCTCGCGAGCCTGATCGAGCACCCCTTCCCTGTCGGAGAGGATGCGCTCCGCCTGGTCGAACTCCTCGGGCAGGGCGGCCGCCAATTCGTCGAGCATGGCGAGGACCTCGCTGCGATTGAGAATGCACGAGGCAGACATCGGCATGGAGCGAGCCCCCTCGACGAGGGCGATCAGGTCGTCGAGCTTGTCGTGCACGTCCACAGCTGGTTCTCCGAAGGGTCGAAGCGTCGGGGCGCGGACCACGGCCGCCCCGTTCGTAGGTCAGCCTGGTCCTAGCCGTTCGGTCAGTTGACGGTTGACGCCATCGGGGACCAGCCCGGACACGTCGCCGCCGTACGTCGCCACCTCTTTGACGAGACTGGACGACAGGTAACTGTAAGCCGGGTTGGTGGACACGAAAACCGTCTCCACTCCCGCGAGTCGGTGGTTCATCTGCGCCATCTGCTGCTCGTAGCCAAAGTCGCCCTCGGCGCGTAGGCCCTTGCAGATCACGGGGATCTCTCGTTGCCGGCAGAAATCCACGATCAATCCGTGCCACGAGTCGATGATGACGTTGGCATAGCCGGAGGTCGCCTCACGCAAGTGAGCGATTCGCTCATCAACGGTAAACAGCGAGGCCTTGGTCTTATTGATGAGCACGGCCACGGTGACCTCGTCGTACAGCGCCGCCGCGCGGCTGATCACGTCGAGATGTCCGTTGGTGACTGGGTCGAAGGACCCTGGGCATACGACGCGTCGCACGGCCGGTTCCTCCTTCGTTGCGCTCCGCACGAACTCCCGGCTCGCGCTCATCTCGCCGCGCGACCGTACCAAAGCGTCGCTTCGCCGTAGCGTCGATCGCGAAGGGGCGCGACGACGTCTGGCCACGTCCACCCCCGCCGGCTGGCGCGCTCAACGACAATCAGGGCGTCTTCGGACACCCACCCCTGGGACACCAGATCGATCACCACATCCGCGAGAGCTGGGTCGGCAAGGTCGTACGGCGGGTCCGCGAACGCCAGGTCGAAGGCGGGTCCGGGATTGGGCGTACGAAGCCACCGCTCAACCTCGAAACGGCAGACCTGGGTGCCAGGCAGACCGACGGCCCTCACGTTTTCAGCGACCATCGCGCAGGCCGCGCGATCGCGTTCGACGAAGGTGACCTCGCCCGCACCCCTGGACAGGGCCTCGAGGCCGACCGCTCCCGAGCCGGAATACAGATCGAGCACGCGGAGTCCCACCAGGTCGTCGGCTCCGCCGACCGCTCGCCCGAGCAAGGCGGCCAGGCTCGAGAACAGACCCTCGCGGGCGCGATCGGACGTCGGCCGGGTGCCACGCGGTGGAACAGCCAGCCGCCGGCCCTTGGCTGCGCCCGCAATGATCCGCGTCACGGAGTCACGACTTCTCGAGGAACTCGGCGCGGTCCTCGGACGCCAGGGCAGCCACGGCGTCGGCGAGCGCAGGATCGTTCGCAAGGTCATGGTCTGCCGCCACGCACTTCGAAGCTGCCGCGCGCGCCCTTTCGATGACCGCTTCATCCCTGAGCACCGACAGCAACCTCAGTGACGATCGCCGGCCGGCCTGGGCCGCGCCAAGGACATCCCCTTCGCGCCGGTTGGCGAGGTCGAGCCTGGAGAGCTCGAAACCATCGACCGTGGCTGCGACGGCCCGCAACCGGCTCATGGCCGGGCTGTCCGCATCCACCTCGGTCACCAGCAAGCAGAGCCCGGCGTCCTCCCCCCGGCCCACGCGTCCGCGCAGCTGATGGAGCTGAGACACACCGAAGCGATCTGCGTCCAAGACCACCATCACGGTGGCATTGGCCACGTCCACTCCGACTTCGATGACCGTCGTCGAGACCAAGACATCGATCGTGCCGTGACTGAACCGCTGCATCACCTCGTCCTTGACCTCCGCGGGGAGCCGGCCGTGGAGCGCTTCGGTCCGCAGCCCCGCGAGCGGGCCGCTGTCGAGCTCGGGCAGCACCTCGAGGACCGAGCGCAGCGGCCGTTGCACCGACCCGTCCGCGCCCGCGTCGGGCTCCGGTTCGGTGCCGATCTCCGCCTCGTCCGCACCGATCCGTGGGCAGACGACGTACGCCTGCCGGCCGGCCGCGACCTCCTCCCGAACCCGCTCCCAGGTGCGTTCGACGAATCTGGCGTTCTCAGCCGGTACGACGTGGGTGGCGATCGGCTGCCGGCCCGCCGGCAACTCGGTGAGGGTCGAGACGTCCAAGTCCCCGAACACCGTCATCGCGACGGTGCGAGGGATGGGGGTAGCGGTCATCACCAGGACGTGCGGCGGGTGCTCGGCTTTCGCCGAGAGCGCCGCCCTCTGTTCGACCCCGAACCGATGCTGTTCGTCGACGACGACCAGGCCCAGGTCGAAGAACTCCACCCGTTCCTCGAGCAGCGCGTGGGTGCCGACGACAAGGCCAGCCGATCCAGAGGCGAGGTCGAGCAGCGCCTGCCTGCGGATTGCTGTGGGGCTTGACCCCGTGAGCAAGACGACCTGAGTGCCCTGCTCCGATCCGCCGAGCAGCCCCCGCTCGGCGAGGGGCCCAAGCAGCGCCCGCAACGAGCGAGCGTGCTGTTGAGCCAGAACCTCTGTGGGAGCCAAGAGCGCAGCCTGACCACCCGCATCGATGACCCTGAGCATCGCGCGCAGCGCGACGACGGTCTTGCCGGACCCGACCTCTCCCTGCAGCAGGCGATGCATCGGACGGTCACGAGCCAGTTCGGATTCAAGTGTGTCGCAGACCTCGCGCTGCCCCCGGGTGAGTGCCCAAGGCAGGCGTTGGTCGAACGCGTCCAGCAAGCCCCCTGGCTTGCTCGGCCGAGGTGTTGCCGACAACGCCGCCGATGAACGTCGGCGCTGAGCGAGAACCACCTGAAGGAGGAAGGCCTCTTCATAGACGAACCTGGCCCGAGCTCGGCGCCAATCCTCATCGGTCGACGGACGATGGATCAGCCGGAAGGCTTCCGACAGACCCGGAAGGTTCTCTGTGGCGCGCACGGCGTCCGGAATCGGGTCCGGAAGATCGTCGAGTGTGTCGAGCACGACTGAGATGCTCTTGGCGATGGCCCAGGTGGCGAGTGAGCTCGAGGCGGGGTAGATCGGGATCAAGGCATCGGCCCAGTCCGCGGCGCGCTGCTCGACGGCCGCCGCCTCCTCACCCGAGGCGCCGAACATCTCGTAGGCGGGATGCGTGAGCTGGCGATGATCCCGAAAGAGTCCAACCTCGCCGGCGAACAACCCACGCCGCCCAGGGATGATCTCCCTTGCGTGGTAGCCGACCTGATTGAAGAAGGTCAAGCTCAGCTTGGCCCCTGACCCGTCGGCGACGATGGCCGTGAATATTCCCTTGGGCCGCGACGACGGACGCCGTACCTCGGCCTTGATGACCTCGGCCAACACGGTCACCTGATCACCGACGTGCAGGGATGCCAGATCGGTCAACTGACCGCGCCGCTCGTAGCGTCTCGGGTAATGCCGAAGCAGATCGCCGGTCGTCAGGACCCCGAGCGCGGCAAGTTTCTTTGCTGTCCGGGGACCGACGACCCGCTCGACCGACTGGGAGAGCACATCAACGCTGACCACCGTCGGACCTTCTCACTCCACGCCCACGAGCAGCGGATAGTGGGTCTGCCCACCTTCGTAGAGCGTGGTCTCAACCTCGGGGTGATGGCGGCGCAGGTGCTCGAGAAGCAGCGGGCCCAGCTGATCGCCGGCCTCCGCGCCGGTGACGATGGTCACGAGCTCACCGCCCGCGGCCAGCAGTCGGTCGACCAGAGTGGCCGCAACCTCGGACACGTCGGCGCCGATGACGCCGATGTCTCCTTCGAGGAGGCCGAGGACGTCCCCTGGGTGGCATACACCCGCGGTGGTCAGGGCCTGCTTGGTCGCCAGGGTGACCTCCCCGTGCCTGGTTGCGCGCGCAGCGGCCGTCATTGCCACCACGTCGTCCTCGAAACGCCGCCCCGGGTCGTGCACCGCGACCGCCGCCAGAACCTGGACCGAGGCCCGGGTCGGAATCACGGCGACTCGCACCCCACCGGCCCGCGCCTGGTCGGCTGCGGCCTCGGCGACTGCGCGAACATCTCGGTCATCCGGGAGAACGACGACCTCCGCCGCCTGCGAGCGTTCGATGGCACGCAGGATGTCACGGGTGGCTGGCTTCGACCCAACGCCAGAGAGCACGACACTGGCCCCTGAGATCTCGTAGAGCGCGGCGAGCCCATGGCCCGGGGCGACAGCGACCACAGAACGGCTACGCTCACCGCGCTCGCTCGCAGTGGCGATGACCTGGTCCCGGAAGTGCGGACCACGGTCCGGTACGGCCGACCAGCCGCGATCCACGGCTTCGAGGGCCGCCCCGACATCGTCCACCGTGCACGTGGACGTTCCGCAGAGCCATCCCCACCGACGACGAGGAGCAAGTCCCCCAGGACCGGCCAGCGACTGGCGGAAGGGCTGGCGATAGCGCCTCCCCTGCTTCGAGCAGGAGCATGGCTTCGTACGCGGGCCCGCCCCGGGTCCAGGGCATCCCCGGTCCGGCACGGGTTCCAGGAAGCGGGCCCGCCTGGTCTTCGGCGGGGACCCGGTGAGCAGGACACCAACGAGCGCATCCAGCGACACGAGCGGCCCCGCGGCCACCGGCATCGACGACTCCAGCGCGCCGAAGCGCCTGCGAGTTCGTCCGGGGTGCGTTCGAGCTGCGTGCGCTCCAGCCGCGGCCGCACGGGCCGCAGCGACCGCATCGCTCGGCTCCGTTCCGCGACCGTCGAGCGGCACCCGCGGCTTCGCGAAGGACCGAGAGCATGGTGCCCTCCACCGGCTGCGCGACGGCGGCGTCCCCGCCTCCGCCGCCCGGACCAAGGCCCTCCGCAGCGATATCGGCGCCTCGCACCGGTGCAGGCCTGGCCCAAGACTTCCGCGAGCGGCTCGAAGTACTGGCTGAGAATGACCCCGGAATTGCCCCGCGCACCCAACAACGCTCCATGCGCGACGGCGCGCGCGGTCGCCACCAAGTCCGCGCCCTCATCGTCAGCCTCGGGGCCCAGCGCCTCAACCGCGGACTCCATAGTCAGGTAGAGGTTGGTGCCCGTATCACCATCCGGAACGGGATAGACGTTCAAGGCGTCGATCTCTGCCCGAGCGTCACCCAAAGCGGTCAGCCCGGCGCGACACCAGGCACGCACCGATGCGGCGCCCACCTGGGAGCGACGTTCATCGTCGCCCGACGTCTCGTGCCCCTGAGCCCGCGCCATGATGGGCGAGACTAACGGCGGCCCGCCCGCGGGTTGGACCCGTGCCCCAGCGCTCGGGTACCCTCACCCCGACGGCCACGCCCTCGGCGGCCGCATTCTTCGTCCCCGTTTGGAGTTCCTCGTGGCTGCCACCTGCGCCGTCTGCGGCAAGAAGCCCCGCTTCGGCAACAGCATCTCGCACTCACACCGTCGCACGCCCCGCCGGTGGAATCCCAACATCCAAAGTATGCGCGTGACCGTCGGTGGCACACCCAAGAAGATCGACGTCTGCGCCTCGTGCATCAAAGCTGGCAAGGTCGTCCGCTAGCTTCTGACGACCCTGGCGGAGGTCTCCTAGCGCCTGCCTACTTCGAGCGAACAAGCCGCGCGAGCCGCTTGGCCTCAAGGCCCGCCTCGCGGAGCATCCCCGACGGGGAGACGTAGAAACCGCAGAAGTACAAGCCGGGCAGGGCCGTGGTCCCCCCGGAGACATAGGGACGTCCCTCCCCGTCGCACACGCTGCGCCAGTCGACCAAGAAGTCATCCAGGGCCGGCCGATAACCCGTGGCCAACACCACGGCATCGACGACCAACTCGGTGCCGTCGTCCAGTGAGACGCCGTTCTCGGTGAACTGCACGATTCCCCCGTGCACCGTGATGCGGCCTGCCCGGAGGTGCTCCATGGTGCCGATGTCGAGCATCGGGACGCGGTGGTGGCGGACCATCTGGGTGTTGGGCCCATACGGCAGCGGGGAGAGACCAACCTGCTCGAGGTCTCCTACGGTCAAGCGCACGAGCGGTTTGGCCAGTGCATCCGCCACCGAGGGCGGGAGGTGGCGCATAAAGATCCCCAACTGCAGGACGGGTACGACGCCGAAGATGTCGCGAGGCACCACGTTGACCGGTGAGCGCACAGACAGGTGCGGCTGCGCACCGTGCTCCACCAGATCGATCGCCTGTTCACACGCTGAGTTCCCGAATCCCACCACGAGTACCGGGCGCCCGCGCCAGGGCTCACCGTTGCGGTACTCGCTGGAGTGCAGGAGTTCACCGCGATAGCTGTCCATCCCGGCCCACATCGGACGAACGGGGCGCCTCGTGGCTCCGGTCGCGACGACAACCCGCGCGGCATGCCAGGTGCGATCCGGAGTGGTCGCCACCCAGCCCTCGGCGTCCCGTGCGAGCCGCCGGACGGGCTGGCCGTACTTCGGCTCCAAACCGTGGTGGTCGCGGTACATCCCTAGATACTCAACGAATTCATCGGCCGACACGTAGCGCGGCCACTTCGAAGGCATGTCCAGCCCGGGCAGCGCCGAGCCCGACTTGGGCGTGTGGAGGTGCAACCGGTCATAGTGGTGGCGCCAGGTGTTGCCGACGACGTCGGCCGCCTCAAGGATCACGGTGGACCGGCCAGCCCGGTTCAACTCCGCTGCAGCAGAAAGTCCGGCGGCCGATGCTCCGATGACGAGCACGTCCGCGTCTGGAGTCACGCAGGCAGGCTATGCGAAATGGTCATGCCCACCAGGCCCCGCCCAGAGCTCGCCGTCGACGACGACCCCCGCGCCCTCGGCCACTGGACCCTCCACCACGGTGCCGATCACGGTCCACCCCCTGGGTCGCCGGGTCCCGGGAGGGAAGGTGGCAGCGAGCGCGTGATCCTCCCCACCCTGGAGCACCCATCCGAGCGGATCGACCCCCAGCGCTGCTGCTGCGGCCGCCATCGGCTCGGCGATCGAGAACGCAGTCAAAGAAAGGTCGATACCCACGCCGCTGGCCTTGGCGACATGACCCAAGTCCTGAAGCAGCCCATCGCTTACGTCGCACATGGCGCGAGCCCCCGCAGCCGCGGCCCGAGGACCCATGGCATACGGCGGCTCCGGTCTACGGTGTGCGTCGACCAGCACCTTCGGTGAGCGGAACCCTCGTTGCAGGATGGCCATTCCCGCAGCGGCCCACCCGAGCCGCCCCGTGTACGCCACCACGTCTCCCACCTTGGCCCCTCCGCGGAGAATCGGCGCCCTGCCTTCCAGATCACCCAGGGCAGTGACGGCGAGGGTGATCTGGTCAGAAGCCACCACATCACCCCCCACGACGGAGACTCGAAGCGGCCCGCATTCGGCTTGAACGCCGTCGGCCATCTCCACCGCCCACGACACCTGCACTTCCGGCGGCGCCCCCAGACCCACCACCAAGGCGGTGGGGCGAGCACCCATGGCCGCCACGTCGGCCAGGCTCTGGGCGGCCGCCTTGTGCCCGACGTCGGTGGCCGAGGACCAGTCCCGCCGGAAGTGCCTGCCTTCGACGAGCAGATCCGTCGTAATCACGACCCTGTTGTCCGGGGTCGCCACCACGGCAGCGTCATCCCCGGGACCGACGACGACTCCCCTCCCCTGGGTCAAACGAGCCGTCACCTCGGCGATCAGACCGAACTCACCGAGGGCACCAAGAGAACCGGGGGCCGGGGTCGTCATCGCCTGCTCCTCGCTGTCGCGATAGGTTCGCCACCGGACATCGTCTCTCGGGAGGCCCGACCATGGTGGTGCAGGCGTACATCCTCATCCAGACAGAGGTCGGAAAAGCCGCGCACGTCGCGCGGGAGATCGCCTCAATCAAGGGCGTGACCATGGCCGAAGACGTCACCGGACCCTACGACGTGATCGTGCGGGCCGAGGCGAAATCGGTCGATGAGCTGGGCAAATTGGTGGTCGCCCGGGTGCAGGGGGTCGACGGCATCACGAGGACCCTCACCTGTCCGGTCGTCCACCTCTGAGCCGCTGGGCGGTCACCCGGCTGACCACGGCGACCTTGGTCCTGCTGACCATGGCGGCCTGCGCCGGCGACATCCCCGTCACCCCTCCCACGCCCTCGCCGGCCGCCTCCGCCGCCTGCGCGGCCTTGGCTGCCGAGCTTCCCGCGCAGGTCGCGGGACGAAAGCGGGTGGCCACCTCACCGCTCTCAGACCTCACGGCCGCCTGGGGAGATCCCGTGATCACTCTCCGATGCGGTGTCGGGCGCCCACCTCAACTGGGCCCGACGAGCGAATTGGTCACCGTCGGAGCACCCGGGGTCGACGAGCCCGTCGACTGGTTCCCCATCGAGCTGACCGAGGGCTACCGCTTTATCACGACCGGGCGCGTGGCCTCGGTGGAAATCGATGTGCCAGCCGCCTACGCCCCCGAGGCGGGGCAACTGGTTGACCTGGCCGAGGCCATCACCAACACGATCCCGCTCAGCGCTGACCCCGTCAGCGCAAACCCGAGCCCTTCGTCAGCGCCGAGTTGATCAGCCGGTCTATCAGCTGGGGATAGCCCAGGCCGGACTCCGCCCACATGCGCGGGAACATCGAGGCCGGAGTGAATCCGGGCATCGTGTTGACCTCGTTCACGATCACGTCACCTTCCGGGGTCAGGAAGAAGTCCACCCGGGCCAACCCCTCACATCCCAGCGCGACAAAGGCCCGGATCGCCAACTGCTGAACGCGTTCCATGGTTTCGGGGGGCAAGTGCGCCGGGACGTCGAACGTCGTAGCGCCGTCCAGGTACTTGGCCTCGAAGTCGTAGAAGGCGTGGTCACCGCCAACCGTGACCTCGGCGCACACACTGGCCTCTGGCTCGGACCCATCGATACCTTCGAGGACCCCGCATTCGAGCTCACGCCCGGCCACCGCCTGCTCGATCAAGACTTTGGGGTCGTGCTCACGCGCCAGCTCCACCGCGGACTCCAACTCGTCCCAGGTCATGACCTTGCTGATTCCCATGGACGACCCAGCGCGAGCAGGCTTCACGAACACCGGCAGGGTCAACGCCTCTCGGGCCAGGGCCAGGGTCGCGCCCGGACCGCGTCGCCACGTTTCGTCGTGGATCACGACGAACGGGCCGATAGGGAGTCCAGCGGCCGCAAGCACGACCTTCGACACGGGCTTATCCATGGCCAAGGCAGAGGCCAACACCCCCGAACCGACGTAGGGGACCCCCACGAGCTCAAGCAGCCCTTGCACCGTCCCGTCCTCTCCGAAGGGCCCGTGCAACAGCGGAAAGACCACGTCGATCTCACCGATCGAGCGGCCTGGTTGGCCGGGATCGTGAGCGATCAGCGCTCGACCTGCCGGGTCCGGCCCGAGGGCGACCGTGGAGGTCGCCGGAGCCACGTTCGGGAGCACACCAGAGTGAGCCGCCAGGCGATCCGCGTCGTCAGGAACCAGAACCCAGCTGCCGGCCTGTGAGATGCCCACCGGCACCACGTCGTACAGCGTGCGGTCCAAGGCCCGAAGGACACTCCCCGCGCTCAAGCACGAGATCGAGTGCTCAGTGCTGCGGCCACCGAAGAGCACCACGATGCGCGGCTTGCGGCCGCTCAACCGACGGCCCCCGATGAGGGGGACGCGCACCAGGCAGGCTTGATCATCTCGGCGACCCTATCCTCGCGGCATGGAACTTTCGCGCGCCACGCTCGCCGTGACCACCGGGCGCCCAGCCCGCGCTCCGGACGGGCCGCTCAACCCCCCGGTCGTCCTGGCGTCGACCTTCCATGCTGGGGGCTCCATGGGCTACGGCCGGTACGGCAACCCCACGTGGGCCGCATTCGAAGAGGCCATCGGTGCGCTGGAGCAGGGGGTAGCCCTGTCCTTTGCCAGCGGGCTGGCAGCGACGAGTGCGGTCTTGGCCACGTTCGCGCCGGGCAGCACTTTCGTCATTCCCCGCAGCCCCTACCTCGGTACCGCAGGACTGTTCGACGAACTCGCAACTCGGGGGCAGGCAACCGTTCGTCGCGTCGACATCACGGACCTAGAAGCCGTGACCGAAGCATGTACGGGAGCGGATCTGATCTGGCTGGAGAGCCCGACCAATCCGCTGCTTGGCGTCGCTGACGTCCGCGCCACCTGCGCGGTCGCCCACACGGCCGGAGCCGCGGTGGCCGTGGACAGCACGTTCAGCACGCCGATGGGAATCCGGCCACTTGAGCTTGGTGCTGACCTGGTCATTCACAGCGCCACCAAGCAGATATCGGGGCACTCGGACGTCCTTTTGGGTGTTGTGGTTGCTCGAGACCAGGCACGAGTCGACGCCTTGGATCAGCACCGACGACTGCACGGATCGATCCCCGGTCCCCTCGAGACCTGGCTGGCGTTGCGTGGCTTGCGCACGCTGCCGTTGCGCCACCAACGCGGGAGCGAGTCCGCCGCCGTGCTCGCCGCCCGCGCCCTCGATCATCCGGCCGTAACTCGAGTGCGTTATCCCGGGCTGCCGGACGACGCGGGGCACCTCATCGCCGCCGCACAGTGGGACACGTTCGGATCGATCTTTTCCCTCGAGATCGAGGGCGGGGCGGAGGCGGCCGACCGGATGTGTGCCGCCGTGCAACTGTGGGTCAACACGACAAGCCTCGGCGGGGTCGAATCCAGTCTGGAAAGGCGCCGCCGGTGGCTGGCCGAGAGCCTAGACGTCCCGGAATCACTGATGCGGCTCTCGGTAGGGATCGAGGACGTCGAGGACCTGTGGCGAGACCTCGAGTCGGCGCTCAACGGAATTCGGTAAGGCGCTGCGTGCTCAGTCGCCCTCGGCCTTGGTGTCCCGCGCCATCAGTCGGCCGAGCATCTCGCGTGGCGAGACGCCGTGATGCACGACCTCGACCACCTGCTCGGTCAGGGGC
This sequence comes from uncultured Actinomycetota bacterium, assembly GCA_963851405.1. GTDB lineage: Bacteria > Actinomycetota > Actinomycetes > DATJPE01 > DATJPE01 > JANPBY01. Next base: position 366,309 of record CAWKPB010000001.1, read on the forward strand.
ACGTCGACACCGTGGTTGTGCGCGAGGTCGAGCAGTGATTGACAGGACTTGACGCCCTCGCAGGTCTGTTGGGTCAGCGCAGTCGTTTCCTCAACCGTCAGCCCCTTGCCCAGGTTCTCGCCGAAGGTCCGGTTGCGCGAAAGCGGCGACGTACATGTGGCCACCAGGTCACCGAGACCGGCGAGACCGGCGAAGGTCATGGGGTCCGCCCCCAGCGCCGCACCCAGCCGGGCGATCTCGGCCAAACCACGGGTGATCAACGATGACTGGGTGTTGATTCCGAACCCGAGCCCGACGGCCATCCCATTAGCGAGGGCGATGACATTCTTGGCAGCACCACCGATCTCGACACCGATCACGTCTTGGTTCGTGTAGGGCCGAAAGTACGGCGTCACGGACGCCGCTTGCAGGATCTCGGCGTGCCGTAGGTCGCTCGAGGCGACCACGGAGGCGGCCGGCTGGCGCAGGGCAACCTCGCGGGCCAGGTTGGGACCGGAAACGACGCCGACCCGCGCAGGTGGCACCTGGGCGACCTCCACGATCACCTCGCTCATGCGCATCGTCGTACCCAACTCGATCCCCTTCATCAAACTGACCAGGACCGCATGCTCGGGCAGGTCCTCGCGCCACCGTGCGAGGTTCTCGCGAAGCGACTGAGACGGGATCGCCAGGACGACGATGTCCGCACCGTCCAACGCCCTACGGACTTCGGTGGTGGCCTTCAACGATGTGGGGAGTGGGATGCCTGGGTGGTACTTGGGGTTCTCGTGCTGGTCGTTCACCGAGCCGACGACCGACGGATCCTTCCCCCAGAGGATGACGTCGGTTCCAGCATCCGCGAGCACCATCCCGAAGGCCGTCCCCCACGACCCGCTGCCCATTACCGCCGCCTTGGTCACGACGAGCTCCGGTCCGTGTCCTCGTACTCCACGTCCACCGGCCCCGTGACAGGAAGCCCGATCTCGCTCGGGTCGAGGCGCTCGGCCGGCACTGGCTGGGCCCGCAACTCGGCGACGAGGGCCGTGATGGCATCCATGATCCGCTCAGTCGCCACATGCAGGATCGGTCCCGTCTCCGGCTGCCCCATCAAGTCGGACAAGTCCACGGGAGGACCGATCGTGACCGTGACGGTCTGCGGAGGCACCAGCGTGGGCTTCTTGCCGTAGGGGGCCAGCACGTGTTGAGCGCCCCAAACAGCCATGGGGATGACTGGACAGCCCGTGGCCAGGGCAATCCGGGCCGCACCCGTCTTCCCCCGCATCGGCCACAAGGCAGGATCGCGCGTAATGGTTCCTTCCGGGTAGACCACGATGCACTCGCCGGCTCGTACTGCGTTGATGGCGCTCCCCATGGCTTGTTCCGCGGTCCCCGTTTCGCGATGGACAGGGATCTGGCCCGCCTTTCGCACAATCGTTCCTGCTAGTGGGATCTCGAACAGCGAGTCCTTGGCCAGAAAGCGTGGCGGACGTCCTGCGTCGTAGAGGTAATGCGCCGCAGCAAGCGGGTCGAAGTGCGAGGTGTGGTTAGGCACGACCACGATCCCCCCGTGCGCCGGGAGCAACTCACGGTTCAGCCAACGCCTCCTGGTGAACAGGAGAATCGGCGGCTTGAGCACGCCGACTGCAAACCGGTACCAAAATCCCAGCCGCTGCGGCGCCACGCACGCTCCTCATCAGGTCGAGTCCGGGTGGACCAACTGCCCGAGTCAATCATCCTGCCCGCGGGCTGCAGCCCTGTCGACCCGCGGGGCCGGGCTGCTGATCCACCACTAGTCGGGTGGCAGGATCGGCGGATGCGTTGGGGAGTGGTCGTGCCGGTGAAGGACTTGGCCAGTGCCAAGTCCAGACTCGGTGATCGAACGCCGTCGCAACGCCGCGCCTTCGCGAGCGCCTGCGCCCAGGACACCGTTGCGGCCATCCTCGCTCTCGAACTCGACATCCAGCTCGTCATCGTCACCAACGACGCCGCTGTTGCGCGCCTATTCCAGCATTCCGCGGTCACCTTCATCGACGATCCGAACACCGGCATCAACGCGGCAATCGAAGCGGGCGCAAAGTATCTCCGATCAGCGGCACAAGCCCCGCTCGCTGCTGTTTGCGCGGATCTCCCCTGTCTGAGAACCGACGCACTGGCACGCATTCTGATCCAGGCAGGCGAGGTCGAACGTGGCTACGTGCCTGATGCCGAGGCGTTGGGAACAACCATCCTCACCGCGCGGCCGGGGGCGCAACTACAACCGGAGTTCGGACCCGATTCGGCACGGGCGCACCAAGCGTCCGGGGCCGCCACGCTGACCGCAGACCCCTGCGCCCGCAGAGATGTCGATGACGAGTCGGGACTCCAAGCGGCGACGGCCTTAGGCCTCGGCCCTGCCACCTCGCGAACGGTGGCCGCCTGGGCCATGGTCTAGCGTCGCTTGTCGTGACGGCCATGAACCCCAGGCAGGCCCAAGCGACCGTTGAGACCTTCGATCCGACAACGGGCGACGGCTGCGCGGTGGACGACGGCGGGCGGGCCTTCCCGTTTTCTGGGCAGTCATTTCAACGCTCGGGTCTCAGGCGCCTGCACCCCGGGCAGCGAGTCGCACTGACCATGAACGGCTCTGAGGTCACGCTGGTCACACTCGTTGGTTGGTCAGGCGCCGGGACTCAATAAAAGACATCGGCCGGACCCCCGCGGGGGTCCGGCCGATGTCGGAGGGGGTCTCTACCTCTTTGCAGGGGCCCTCTTTGCAGGAGCCCTCTTTGCAGGAGCCTTCTTCGCAGGAGCCTTCTTCGCAGGAGCCTTCTTCGCAGGAGCCTTCTTCGCAGGAGCCTTCTTCGCAGGAGCCTTCTTCGCAGGAGCCTTCTTCGCAGGAGCCTTCTTCGCAGGAGCCTTCTTCGCAGGAGCCTTCTTCGCAGGAGCCTTCTTCGCAGGAGCCTTCTTCGCAGGAGCCTTCTTCGCAGGAGCCTTCTTCGCAGGAGCCTTCTTCGCAGGAGCCTTCTTCGCAGGAGCCTTCTTCGCAGGAGCCTTCTTCGCAGGAGCCTTCTTCGCAGGAGCCTTCTTCGCAGGAGCCTTCTTCGCAGGAGCCGCCTTCTTGGCCGGCGCGGCAGCCTTGGCAGGCGCGGCCTTCTTGGCCAACTTCTTGGCGCCACTGACGTAAGCCTTGAGCTCAGCACCTGGACGGAACTTCGCGGTGGAAGTCTTCTTCACCCGAACGGTTGCCCCGGTCCTCGGGTTGCGCGCAGTGCGCGCGGCGCGCTCAACCTTCTCGAAAGCACCGAAGCCGGTGATGACGACCTTCTCGCCTTCGGCGACTGCCCGGGTAATGGTCTCAATGACCGCGTCAACCGCTTCCTGTGCGGCCTTCTTGCCACCGACCCAGGGGGCGATGGTGTCAACCAAATCGCTCTTGTTCACTGCATTCCTTCCGGACGACCGGCGCCGGGCCGTTGCCCGAACCAGTCGAAGGGTAGACGTTTTCTGCTATCAATGACAATCTGCGCCACGCCACATTGTCCTTGTGTCGCAACGACTTCCCGTCACATTCACTCGGTGTGCACGTCCGCTTTCCGATCTGAGTCAGCCAGATTGGCCCTGCTCTTGTGGCTCATTGGGCCAATGTGACGGGAGTGAATGCTGGGCGTGCGTCCTCAAAATCGTCGATCGCCTCGCGATGCGCCAAGGTGATTCCGATGTCGTCAAGCCCCTCGAGCAGTCTCCATCGCGTGTAGTCATCCACCTGAAAGGTGCAGTCAAGTCCAGCGCTCGTCACCGTGCACTGGACCAGATCCACGACAAACTCGACCTCGGGGTCTGCTTCAACCAACTGCCAGATTCGCTCGATGTCCTGCTGATCGACGACTGCCGTGAGCAAACCGTTCTTCCCGCTGTTTCCTCGGAAGATGTCAGCGAACCGCGAGGAAAGTACGACGGTGAAGCCGTAGTCGACCAAGGCCCAAACCGCGTGCTCCCTTGATGAGCCGGTCCCAAACTCCGGACCAGCAACCAGAATCGACGCTCCCCGATACTTCTCGTCATTCAGCACGAAGCCCGGGTCCTTGCGCCATTCGGCGAACAAGGCATCTTCGTAGCCGTTCTTGGTGATTCGCTTGAGGAACTCGCCAGGGATGATCTGATCGGTGTCGACGTTGCTGCGGTGCAAGGGGACGGCCCGTCCGGTGTGGATGACAAACTTTTCCATCAGTAGCTCCTTCGGATCAGGCGGACACGAGGTCAGCGGGGGCTGCGAGATGACCCAGGATGGCCGTCGCCGCGGCGACTTCCGGAGAGACCAAGTGAGTCCGGGCGCCATTGCCCTGGCGGCCTTCGAAGTTTCGGTTGGAGGTCGAAGCACTGCGCTGTCCCGCAGTCAGCTGGTCTGGATTCATCCCCATACACATTGAGCAGCCGGCATTGCGCCACTGTGCTCCGGCGGCCAGAAAGACTTGGTCCAAGCCTTCGGACTCCGCCTCAAGCCGCACGCGCGCGGATCCAGGCACGACCAGCATCGTGACCTCTGCAGCGACCCGACGGCCGGCTAGCACCGCCGCGGCCGCGCGCAGATCCTCGATGCGCCCATTGGTGCACGAACCGATGAAGACCGTGTCGACCTCAATGGAACGCAAGGGAGTACCCGGTTTCAGGTCCATGTACTCAAGAGCGCGTTCCGCGGCTGCGCGGTCGACCGGATCACTGAACTCCTCCGGTCCGGGCACGGAGGAGTCCAGCGGCCGCCCTTGCCCCGGGTTCGTCCCCCAGGTGACAAAGGGCGCGAGTCCGCTGGCTTCGATCACGATCTCGGCGTCGAAGTCCGCATCGGGATCGGAGCCCAGGCTCAACCAATAGTCCACAGCGTCGTCCCAGTCCTGACCCGATGGAGCGTGCGGGCGTCCGCGGAGGTAATCGAAGGTGACCTGATCGGGCGCGATCATCCCGGCGCGCGCCCCCGCCTCGATCGACATGTTGCACACGGTCATCCGTGCCTCCATCGAAAGCGCCCGGATCGCCTCGCCTCGGTACTCGATGACATACCCCTGGCCGCCGCCGGTACCGATCTGAGCAATAACGGCCAGGATGAGGTCCTTTGCTGTCACTCCCGAAGGCAGCGCCCCCTCAACCGTGATGGCCATCGTGCGGAACGGCTTCAGCGGCAGCGTCTGGGTGGCCAGGACATGCTCGACTTCACTGGTGCCGATCCCGAAAGCAAGAGCACCAAACGCGCCATGGGTTGCGGTATGCGAGTCCCCGCACACGACGGTCATGCCGGGTTGGGTCAGCCCCAGCTGCGGGCCAACCACGTGCACGATCCCCTGGTCGAGGTCGCCCAGAGAGTAGATCGGAACCCCGAATTCACGAGCGTTGGCGCGCAAGGCATCCACCTGGGCGCGTGAGGTCGGTTCAGCGATCGGTCGGTCGATGTTGACCGTGGGGACGTTGTGATCCTCGGTCGCCAGGGTCAGGTCCGGACGGCGCACCGGGCGCCCCGCTGCTCGCAATCCGTCGAAAGCCTGCGGGCTGGTGACCTCGTGAACCAGGTGCATGTCGATGTAGAGCAGGTCCGGTTCACCGTCGGCCCGACGGACCACATGAGCATCCCAGACCTTCTCCGACAGCGTCTTTGCCATGACTCATCCCCTTGGCTTGCGTCTCGCATGCCGAGACGGCAGTATCAGACCATGGACAACTCTAGCGGAGTCGGAGTCCTGGACAAGGCGGCTGCTGTCCTTGGAGCCCTAGAAGCAGGCCCAGCGACCCTGGCGAACCTGGTACAGGCCACAGGGCTGGCGCGACCGACCGCACACCGGCTGGCCGTGGCCTTGGAGTATCACCGGTTGGTAGCCCGCGATCTCCAGGGCCGGTTCATTCTCGGGCCCCGCCTAGGCGAACTCGCGTCTGCAGCCGGAGAGGACCGACTGCAGGTGTCCGCGGGACCGATACTCAGCTCGTTGCGAGACATGACCGGCGAGAGCGCACAACTCTATCGCCGGCAAGGTGCCGAACGAATCTGCGTCGCGGCCGCCGAACGCCTGTCGGGTCTACGTGACACCGTTCCCGTGGGTTCGGTCCTACCCATGTCCGCTGGCTCTGCGGCGCAGGTGCTGTTGGCGTGGGAGGAGCCCGACCGGATGCATCGCGGGCTCCGCCAAGCGCGCTTTACAGCAACCGTGCTGTCCGGGGTGCGACGCCGTGGGTGGGCCCAAAGTGTTGGAGAACGTGAGGCCGGCGTGGCCTCAGTCTCAGCTCCGGTCCGGGGACCCGCCGGGAAGGTCGTCGCCGCGGTCAGCGTGTCCGGCCCCATCGAGCGGCTCTCGCGCACACCCGGGCGCCTCCACGCACCTGCCGTGATGGGGGCTGCGAACGCTCTGACGGAGGCGCTGCGGCGGGCCGGGTAGGAAGAGCCCGACCAGGTCCATGGGCTCTCACTGATCGAAACAACACGAAGGGCCCAGGTCTATGACCTGAGCCCTTCGTCCACGTAGCCCCGACGGGATTCGAACCCGCGCTACCGCCTTGAGAGGGCGGCGTGCTAGGCCGCTACACAACGGGGCCGTGGGAGTCGGCGCGAACCGACGAGGCCGAAGTGTATCTGGGCCTGCCGGAAACAGCGTCTCGCTGGGGTACCAGGACTCGAACCTAGACTAACTGAACCAGAATCAGTTGGGCTGCCAATTACCCCATACCCCAAGGGGGGCGGCCACGACTCGTAACCGCACCGACGCAGAGTCTAGCGAAGCCGTTCACCGGCCCCAAATGGCGCGCAGGCCCCGCGCCTTCTCGCTCAGCCCACCTCGGCCCGAAGAGCCGCAATCCGCCGCAGACAGGCCCCGCGCCCGAGCAACTCCATGGACTCGAACAACGGAGGGGACACCCGCTGCCCGCTGACCGCCGTACGGACCGGACCGAAAGCGAATCTCGGCTTGAGCCCGAGCCCTTCGACCAAGGCCGTCCGCAGGCTGCCCTCGATGTCGGCGGCGAACCACTCGGCCAACGGTTCCAAGACGGCGTGTGCTGCCGCGAGCACGGTGCCTGCATCGTCAGCCAGCGCTGACCGCGCCTCCAGCGAGACGCGGAAGTCCGGCTCAGGGACGAACAGAAAGCCGAGCATGTCTTCGGCCTCGGTCAACAGGTTCATCCGCTCCTGGACCAGTGGCGTCGCCGCGCGCACCACAGCCCGATCCTTATCTGTGGCAGGAGTTCGCAGCACCCCCGAACGTTCCAGATGCGCAGTGAGCCGCTCGGACAGGTCGTCGACACTCAGCGAACGGATGTAGTGACCGTTCAGCCAACGCAACTTGTCCAGGTCGAAAACCGGCCCCACGGTATTGACCCGTTCCCAATCGAAGTCCTCGACCAGGTCATCGAAACCAAAGATCTCGACTCCCTCTGGCTGGGAGTAGCCCATGAGTCCGAGGAAATTCAGTAGCGCCTCCGGCAAGTAACCGGCCTCCGCGAACCAGGTCAGCCGGGCGGCCGGGTTTTTCCGCTTACTGATCTTGGACTTGTCGGCGTTGCGAAGCAGCGGCATGTGGGCGAACGTCGGCGGGTCCCATCCCAGCCACCGGTAGAGCAACAGGTGTTTCGGGGTCGAGCTGATCCACTCCTCGCCCCGCACGACATGGGTGATGCCCATCTCGTGATCGTCGACGACGCTGGCGAGGTGGTACGTCGGATAGCCGTCGGCCTTCACGATGACCTGGTCGTCCGGTCGAGGGGCACCCACTTCGCCGCGAATCAAGTCCACGAACGTCAAGGGAACGTCGTCGGGCACGAGCATGCGGACCACAGGGTTCTCGCTGAACCCGTCGAGTTGGGCGCGCTCCTCCCGACTCTTCCCGTGGCACAGCCGGTCATACCCCGTGGCCTGTTTCGCCTTCTGTTGTGCCTCGCGCATCTGTTGCAGGCGAGCTGGTGAGCACCAGCAGTGGTAGGCATGGCCAGCAGCAAGCAGGGTGTCCACGTGCGGCGGGTACGTGTCGAGCCGCTCGGATTGGCGATACGGCGCACAGGGACCCCCCTTGTCCGGTCCCTCATCCCACGACAGCCCCAGCCAGGACAGGGTGTCGTACACCTGCTGTTCGCTGTCCGCGACATAGCGCGCTCGGTCGGTGTCTTCGATGCGGAGAAGGAACTGGCCCCCCTGCTGGCGGACGAACGCCAGATTGAACAAGGCCATGTACGCCGTGCCGACGTGCGGGTCCCCGGTAGGCGACGGGGCGACCCGGAGGCGGACCGGCCCAAGCCCGCCAACCGATCGGGCCGATGATCGGTCAGCCATGACCCACCACACGATTGGTCAAGGAACCAATGCCCTCGATCTCGATGACGATCTGATCACCCGCGGCAACGGGGCCAACGCCGGCAGGGGTTCCCGTGAGCAAGACATCACCGGGGAGCAGGGTCATGACTGCAGAGACATAGGCCACCAGCTCAGACACCCCGCGGAGCATGTCGCTCGTGCGGCCGTCCTGTCGAAGCTCTCCATTGACCGTGCACGAGAGCGCCAAATCATTTGGGTCCACATCGGTCACGATCCACGGTCCAATGGGGCAGAAGCCGTCGAAGCCCTTCGCCCGAGTCCATTGCGCGTCCGTCCTCTGCAGGTCGCGGGCGGTGACATCGTTCGCGGCGGTGTACCCCAAGACGACCTCGGCGGCGCGTTCAAGAGGAACCTCGCGGCACAGCCGCCCGATGACCACTGCCAGTTCGGCCTCGTGGTGCACGTCGTTGGACAGCGCCGGGTACGTGATCGGATCCCCCGGCCCGATCACGGATGTCGAAGGCTTCAGAAACACCACGGGCTCGGCCGGGGGCTCCGCACCCATCTCCCGAGCGTGCTCCGCGTAGTTCTTGCCGATCCCGATGACTTTGCTCGGGAGGACGGGGGCCAGGAGGCGGACTTCCCCTAGCGGAAACCGGGCGGTGGACAGTTCGAAGGCGCCGAACGGATGGCCCTTGATCGCCGTGACATGGGTGGCTTCGTCCTCGCCGTCTACAACACCGAAGGCCACCTCTCCGCCACCGACGGCGAATCTGCAGATGCGCACGGACTCACGCTACCGGCGAGACAACCTCCCCCGGCCATCGCATCCTTGTCCTCGAAGTACCAGCCGTCAGCGAGGGCTCACTTCCGCTCGGATCAGACCAAATGTGAGGCCGTCAACGAGTGCCTCCCAGGAGGCCTCGACCACGTTGTCGCCAACCCCCACGGTGACCCAGGACGTCAAACCATCGCTCGTTTCCACGAGGACTCGGGTCATGGCATCGGTTCCGTGCGCAGCGTCGGTGATGCGAACCTTGTAGTCGATGAGTTCCAGCCGCTCGATCGCGGGGTACAGCTGGCCGACAGCGATGCGCATGGCGTGGTCCAGCGCGTTCACCGGGCCGTTTCCCTCACCAACCGCCACCACCCGCTCACCCCCGGCACGAACCTTGACTGTGGCCTCCGCCAGTGCCTGTCCGCCCTCACCATTGGACTCGACGATCGCGCGCCACGACTCGACTTCCCAATACGTCGGCCGTCGGCCCTCAACCTCCTCCCGCACCAGCAACTCAAAGGATGCGTCGGCCGCCTCGAAGGTGTAGCCCCGCGACTCCAACAACTTGACCCGGTCGGTCACTCGGCCGACCAGTTCACGATCGGCCAAGTCGAAGCCCAGTTCTCTGCCTTTGATCTCGATCGAGGCGCGACCAGCCATCTCGGACACGAGCATCCTCATGTCATTCCCGACTGACTCCGGAGACTCATGTTGGTAGAGCATCGGATCCACCTTCACCGCACTGGCATGCAAGCCGGCCTTGTGAGCGAAGGCGCTCGTGCCTACGTAGGGCTGCCGCGAGTACGGCGGCACATTGGTGACTTCCGAGACTGCATGGGAGATGCGGGTCGCCTCGCGCAAGGCCCGCGCTGGCAACACCTCACGGCCCCGCTTCAGCTCCAAGTTCGCCACCACTGCCACCAGATCGGCGTTCCCGGTGCGTTCGCCATACCCGTTCAAGGTCCCCTGCACATGCGTGGCCCCGGCATCGACGGCAGCCAGGGAGTTAGCCACAGCGCACCCGGCATCGTTGTGACAGTGAATGCCCACCCTGATGCCGGTGAACCGGACCACGTCATCGACAACCTGGGCCACCTCATCAGGGAGCATGCCTCCGTTCGTGTCACAGAGGGCCACCACCTCCGCCCCAGCTTCGGTGGCGGTCTGCAGTACCTCCAGGGCATACCCCCGGTTGCTTCGGTAGCCGTCGAAGAAATGTTCGGCGTCAAGGAAGACGCGGCGACCTTCACGGCCCAACAAATCAACCGTGTCGCGAACCATCGCAAGGTTCTCCCGAAGGTCGGTACGGAGCGCCCTCTCGACGTGACCGTCATGGCTCTTAGCGACCACGGTAACCACCGACGTCTCGGCCTCGACCAAGGCGCGAACCAACGTGTCGGTTTCCACTCGTGACTCAGGACGCCTGGTCGAACCAAAGGCAGCCAACGTCGAGTGCCTGAGCTTCAGCTCGGCGCGCGCGCGGCGGAAGAATTCCGTGTCCTTCGGACTGGCGCCCGGCCAACCACCCTCGATGAATCCGACGCCGAGGTCATCAAGATGTGCAGCGATCGTGAGCTTGTCCTCGACGGAAAGCGTGAGGCCCTCTTGCTGGGCCCCGTCACGCAGGGTCGTGTCGTACACATGAAAGCCGTCGTGGGATGGCACCACATCGGTGATGCCGGACTCTTCGCGCTCGACCATCGGTTGGTGACCTCCGTCGTCAGGAAAAGAAAAAGACCCCCCACTACGTGGGAGGTCTGCGCACGGGCCGAATCGATCAGCCGGTGCGCCTGCTGCTAATGACCGCGCTCAACATCCCCACGAGTGTGACATACCATCCCGCACATGGGGCGTCGCCGCTCGAAACCGTGCCGGTGACCCGACCGCGCGCCGTCGGCCTCGTCCTCGCCTTGGTGCTGGTGGCTTCCCTGGCCCTTGGGACCATCGCAGCACTGGCGGCCGGGAACGAGACGACGACCACCAACTCACCGGCGACCGGCCAACTCCCGGTGCCCGAAGGGGCGACCGCCGTCCTCCCGCCGGTGGGAGAGGAGCCGATGCTCTCGGCCGGACAGGACGTGCTCGTCATCGGTGATTCCCTCGCCCTGAGCACCTACCCCTGGCTCGCGGAGTTGATGCCGGACCGTGAGGTCACCTGGCTCGCCCAGGTCGGTCGAGGCACCGAGCAGTCCCGAACCGCACTCGAGGAGTTCGCGAAAACTGAGGCCCTGCCTCCGATCCTCATCGTGAGCAGCGGAACCAACGACCTTGACGCATCCACCACTGAGCTGGAGGCGGCCCGGATCCTCGAACTCGCAGGACCGGACCGGTGCGTGGTTTGGGCCGACGTCGTACGCCCCGAATCCTTCGGAGACGGACTTGCTGCCGTGAACGAGTCTCTGCTTCGTGTCTTCACGGGTCGTAGCAACGTGGTCCGCGTTGCCTGGCAAGCCCTTATCTCGGCTCATCCGGACTGGCTCGCGGGCGACGGCATACACCCCGATCAGTCAGGAAACCAGGCTAGGGCCCGCGCGTTCGCCGAGGCTGCCTTCACGTGTTCCCCGCGTGACCTCGCTGCGCCCACGGCTGCTCGCCAGTTCCTCCCGCCCTCCGCATTTCTGGCTCCAGGCGGGTCGACCCCTTCGACCGGCCCGGCCGCCGCTTCGAGCTCGTACTCCTCGGCCCGACCCTCATCGCCTCGTCCCAACCCCCCGTCACCTCGTCCGACGAAGACCCGTTCCCCCGACCCTTCCGGATCCGCTGTTCCTTCGCCGGAGACCTCGCCCACGCCACCCACGCCACCGGAACCAAGCACGAGCCCTCCGGAGGGACCGGCGCCGGGCGAGCAGTCGACCGCGCCATGACCGGAGACGGTGACGTGGATCAAGGCGCTATCACGCGGCGCCACGCGCTCGTGGCCGGAACCGCCGGCCTAGCTGCAATCGCCGTCGCGGGAATCGCCGCGTCTGCCACTGGACTGGCCCCTGCCCCTGGACGGCTTCGCCGCATGTTTGACGGCACCGGACCCGACGGCGTGGTGCCCGACGCACCTCAGTCGGTTCGCCTCGAACAACGGTGGTCGCGGCACCGGAACCAAGACGTCGGGTTCTTCACCGCGGTCCCCTCCGGATGGTCTGGTGCTCAGCTCCCGGTGTGTCTGGTGCTGCACGGGGCGAGCGCGACCACCGCGGATTTCGAGGAGTTCGGTCTTGGTCGATTCCTCACCGACGCGATGCGTCGAGGGGTTCCCCCGTTCGTGCTGGCGGGAGCCGACGGTGGACGCTCGTTCTGGCTCGGCAACGGGGAGAACGACGATCCGCAGCGGATGCTTCGGGAGGAGCTGCCTGTCTGGTGCGCCGAGCGGGGATTCGACGCCACCCGGATGGCAGCCTACGGCTGGTCCATGGGCGGTCACGGAGTTCTGGTCGCGGCTGAGCGAAACCCGTCGTGGCTTCGCGCGACGGCCACGCTCAGCCCGGCCGTGAGTCCTGGAGACGCAGCGTTCGAGGACGTTGATCGACTCGACGGTGCCCGGACCGCTGTCTGGTGCGGAAGCGGCGATGCGCTGTACGACAACGTCCGCTCCTTTGCATCGATGATCCCCGGCGGTCCAGCCGTCGCCGCCTACGCACCGGGCGCCCACACGCGGGGCTACTGGAACCGAGTGACCCCAGATGCGTTCGCGTTCATCGGTTCGTCACTGAGTCGGCGACGCTGAAGGAGCCGCGGCCTGGCACGCGGACGCCTGGGCCCGCAGAGCCTGCTGTTGGGCGTCCAGCTGATCGACAATGCCGCTGAGCCGCTGAGCATCCAGCTCCCCCACCGCCGATACCGCATCATCGAGCAAACCCAACAGGACCTGAGTGTCGTTGGCGATCTGGACGCACTCCGCGGGGATGGTGATCGGGTCCGCGAGGGTCTCTCCAGGCGAAGGAGCAGTCGAGACGGATGGGGTCGGGCTCTGGCCCGGTCCGGCAGCCGACGACGGGCTGTCGCCCGCCGTGATCAACCCAATAACAACAGCTCCCAGAAGGAGCCCCACCAGAAACGTGCCGGCCGGGATCAGCCAAGCATGCCGCCATCCATCGGTGGCTGATTCTTGGTCCGAGCCCATCGGCTCCTGGGGACCCTGCGATGGCTGCTCGGAATGGTCGTCAGACACACGGGCTCCTTTGACGACTCCCTTGACCCACAACGGTTCTGCGCATGGTACACACGACTCGTGCGTAACCTGGCGATGACGGCGAACGAGAAGGACCTGAAGACCTGGGACGGCATCCTGGCCTTCTGGGTGGTCTTCTGGTTCGCCATGGGAGTGGCCACCGCAGCCATGATCTGGGGGCTTTCCGGTCTCGCACAAAGCGCGGTCCAGAGCGGTCAAGCCTTGAACTCGGCCGGGGAGGCCCTGGAATCGTTGTCCGCGATCCCCGTGATCGGCGAAGCGCCTGCAGCCGTGGGTACCCAGGTGCGCGAGACGGCATCCGGCATCGTGACCAACGGGCAGCAGGCCGAAGCTAGATTGCACGTACTCGCCATCCTGCTCGGCGTCGCAGTGGCGGTCCTGCCTATCACTCCGGTGATTGGCTTCTACGTGCCCGTACGCGTCGCCCGCCGACGAGATGTCCAGGAGATCCGGGCTGCACTCAAGGAGGGGGGTCTTCAAGAGCAGGTGACGGATTACCTCAGCCAGCGGGCCTTGGACAACTTGTCCTTCGCTGAAGTTCAACGGGCGACCACCGGCACCGATGGGTCCCCTACCGAGCGTTCGTACCGGCTGGCCATGGCGGAGTTGCATCGACTCGGGCTGCGGCCGCCACCCCGAACCACAGGCTGACGTGCGGGACCGGCTGGCGCGCAGCTACGCGCGCTGGGTGATCAGGTGGCGGTGGGTGGTGGCCGCCTTCTGGGTCGTCGTGGTCGCAGGCACGACGCTGTGGCTGCCGGCGTTCGGGGAGGGAGGCGATCAGCTGGCCAGCATGATCCCCCTCGATAGCCCGGCCATCCGCGCAGAGCTGCAGTCGATCGAGGACTTCGGGTTCCCGCTGAGCAGCCGGACCGTGGTCGTGCAGCGATCGGCCAGTGGGCTGTCCCCGTACACACAGGCGGAGTCCGTGCTGGACGGGCTGGCGGTGAACCAGCAGCAGCAGGAACACCCCCTGCTAGGCGCGATTCCGCTGGCGAACACCGGCGGACTCTTCCCCTCATCGCGGGAGCAGGGGACGACCGTTCTGACGTACTTGTTCATGGCCCCCACAAGCGGCTTTGCCGACCAGCAGCAGGCCGCTCAGCGGTACATCGACACTCACCTCAACACTCCGGAGGACCACACCGTCGGGGTTGCCGGATCGGTCCCTGCCCGAGCCCAGCAGGCGGCGATCGTGACCGCCTGGCTCCCGGTCTTGGAGATTGCGACGCTCATCGCGGTCATCTTTTTGGTAGCCCTTACGTTCCGGGCCGTCCTCCCGCCCCTGGTCGCGATGGTTACGGCGGGCGTGGCGTTCATGATCACCCTGCGCCTGGCCGGGCTGCTTGGGACGATCATCGGCGTCGGCGTCCCAGCCGAACTCGAGCCGCTGCTCGTCGCGCTGCTGCTCGGCGTGGTGACCGACTACACGATCTTCTACTTGTCCGCGTATCGCCGCCGGTTGTCCGAGATCACGGACACCAAGCAGGCTCTCGAGGACTCGGTCGCCTCATTTACCCCCATCATCCTGGTCGCCGGGCTGACAGTTGCGGCCGGCACGGCCGCTCTGCTGGCCGCCCAGTCCAGCTTCTTTCGCGCTTTCGGGCCGGCGATGGCGTTCTCCATCCTGACTGCCTTGTTCGTCTCGATCACGCTGATCCCCGCCCTCATGGCCATCCTGGGTCCACGCCTGTTTTGGCCGCGGCCGCCAAGCGTCGAGGCCGCGTACGTCCGAACCCCGCTGGGACTTCGCGATGTTCAGTCATTCCTCCCCCACCGCCGCCATGAGGGGAAGCTGATTGGGCTGCTGATGACTCGCCGGGTCGCTGCAGCGGCCCTGGCTGTCAGCGCCGGCGCGCTCGTCGTGCTGGCACTTCCGTTGGCGCACATGAACCTGGGTCTGGGGTTCACCCAGTCGCTGCCCGCAAGCAACCCCGTAAAGAACGCCACCGCTGAGGCCGCCTCCGGCTTTGCCCCTGGAATCACCTCGCCAACCACAATCTTGATCGAGGGCCCAGGGGTCACCCGCCAGACGAAGGCGCTGCGCCAGATGCAGCGGGCCATCGAGTTTCACCCTGGAGTCGCCGGGGTCTTCGGCCCGGCCAACAACCTCACGCCGCGGTCCCTGGGGGTAGTCCTGGCCGCCACTGGCGATGCGGCGCGGTACCTCGTGATCTTCGACCACGACCCCCTGGGTGCGACCTCGATCGATGACCTCACCGCGCTGACCTCCGACCTCACCACTCTCGCGGTACAAAGCGGGCTGCGCAACGTCGAGATCCTGGTCGCTGGTGACACGGCCCTAGCAGAAGGCCTGGTTCGCGCCACTGGGTCGGACCTCGTACGGATCGCCATCGCCGCGCTGGTGATCAACCTGTTGCTGCTGGTGATCTTCCTTCGCGCTTTGGTGGCTCCGCTGTACTTGCTCGCGAGCAGCGTCCTCTCGCTGTGCGCGGCGCTGGGCTTGACCACCTTCGTGTTCCAGGACCTCCTGGGCGGTGACGGGATCACCTTCTATGTCCCGTTCGCCGCGGCCGTGCTGCTGGTTTCCCTCGGCTCGGATTACAACATCTTCGGCGTCGGTCACGTCGTGGAAAGGGTCAAGTCCTTGCCGTTGACCGACGCGATCCGGGTGGCAGTTCCCGAGTCGGCCCGGGCCATCACCGCGGCGGGAATCACCCTTGCCGTGAGCTTCGGACTCCTCGCGGTCATCCCCCTGCGCTCGTTCTATGAACTGGGATTCGCCATGGCCGTTGGGATCATGCTCGACGCCGTCGTGATCCGATCCGTCGTTACGCCGTGCCTGCTCGTACTCGTCGGCCCATTCAGCGGTTGGCCGGGATCGAGCTTCGGACCCCGGTTTGCACGAGCCCGGTGATCACTGCGTCTGTGCGTGTAGCCGGTTCATCCAGCCGTGGACGTCGGGTTCAGTTCCCGTCTGAATTCCCAACAGACGCTGCCGCAAGGCGGCCGTGATCGGACCGGTGCCCCCGTCGCCCACCGTCCATGATCGGCCGGCCGCCTTGACGTCTCCCACGGGGGTGATCACCGCGGCGGTGCCACAGGCGAATACCTCGGTGAGATCTCCAGCCGCGCACCCGGATTGCCAGTCGTCGGTCGAGATCCGACCTTCCCCCGCCTCGAGCCCGAGATCCGACGCCAAGGTCAGCAACGAGTCGCGGGTCACGCCCGGGAGCAGGGCACCCGTTAGTTCCGGTGTGACCAGCCTGGCCTCTGAACCGCGGCCGTAGACGAAATAGAGGTTCATCCCTCCCATCTCCTCCACCCAACGATGCTCGTTGGCGTCCAGCCAGACCACTTGATCGCAGCCCTCGTCGGCGGCCTGCGCCTGCGCGATCAAAGACGCGGCATAGTTCCCGGCACACTTCGCCTCGCCCGTACCACCTGGGGCGGCGCGGACATACTCTTCGGACAGCCACACCGAGACCGGTTTAACTCCACGGGGAAAGTAAGCACCAGCGGGAGACGCGATCAGCACATACACATACGAAGATGACGGCCGTACGCCCAGTCCGACTTCGGTTGAGAACATGAACGGACGCAAGTACAAGCTCCGCTCGGCTCCCGTCGGCACCCAAGCCGCGTCCTGACCGACCAGGGCCTCAATGGACGCCAAGAACAGCTCTTCCGGCAGTTCGGGCATCGCCAGACGCCGGGCGGAGCGCTGAAATCGACGGGCATTCATCTCCGGCCGAAAGGTGGCCAGGGTGCCGTCGGGCTGGCGATACGCCTTCAACCCCTCAAAGATCGCCTGACCGTAGTGGAGCACCATGGCTGCTGGATCGAGCGAGATCGACGCGTACGGCACTAGTTGTGCGTTGTGCCACCCGCGGCCCTCTTCGAAATCCACCGTCACCATGTGATCGGTGAACGACCGTCCGAACCCGGGGTCGGCGAGGATCGCCTCACGCTCGTGTGCGGCGAGCGGGGTGCGGGTTGGCTTGAGTGCGATGGAACTCATGGGGGGACCGTACCCTCAGCCAGCTGTAGCCGCGGCGAGTGCATCCCCGATCTCACGGGTGCTGCGAGGGGCCTGCCCCGAGCGGGCCGCTAGGTCATTCGCGACGGCTCGTTCGACTCGTCGCGCACTGTCGTCGTGGCCCAGATGGTCGAGCAACATCGCGACCGACAACGCCGTCGCCGTCGGATCGGCCTTGCCTTGCCCGGCGATATCCGGCGCTGAGCCGTGGACCGGCTCGAACATGCTGGGGTTCGTTCGGCTCACATCCAGGTTCCCGCTCGCGGCCAGCCCGATCCCGCCAGCGATCGCAGCCCCAATGTCTGTGAGGATGTCGCCGAACAGATTGTCGGTGACGACCACATCGAACCGACCCGGGTCGCTGACGAAGAACATGGATGCCGCATCGACGTGGGAGTAAGCCACGGCGACGTCTGGGTAGTCCTCGGCCACAGCTTCCACCACTCGCTGCCACAGACTGCCCGAATGCACCAGCACATTGGTCTTGTGGACCAGCGTCACGTGCTTGCGCGGGCGGTTCCGCGCACGGTTAAAAGCGTCGCGCACCACGCGCTCGACCCCGAAGGCCGTGTTCAGGCTCTCTTCCGTGGCGACTTCGTGCGGAGTTCCACGACGCAACACACCGCCGGACCCGGCGTACGGTCCTTCAGTCCCTTCACGTACGACGACCATGTCGATGCTCTGAGGGGTACCGGCCGTAATCGGGCTGACGACTCCGGGGTACAAGCGCACCGGCCGGAGGTTCACGTGATGGTCGAGTTCGAAACGCATCCTCAACAGCAGTCCCCGCTCCAAGACCCCGGGAGGGACACTGGGGTCACCGACCGCGCCCAACAAGATCGCCTCGTGTTCGCGTAACTCCTCCAACACCGCGTCCGGCAGGACCTCGCCCGTGGCGTGGTAACGCCGGGCACCCAGGTCGTAGTGCGTGGTGTCGAGCGTGGTTCCCGTCCCCTGCAGCGCCTCGGCCAAGACTTTGAGTCCTTCAGCCACGACCTCGACGCCGATGCCGTCACCGGGAATCACAGCCAGTCTCATGGTGGTCATTCCGCGATGGTAGGCGCCGTCCGCAGCGCGAAGGCGCTAGTCCAGATGGTGAAACACCGCAGGGCCCAACCCCTGCGGGTCGGGCCCTCGGTGAATGGAGGTAACTAGCTGTTCACCGTCAGGGTGACCTTGTTGGAGGTATCGCCGGCGGTCGAGTTGGTGCCCAGATACTTGGCGACCAACGTGTGCTTGCCCGGCTTCAGGACGGGCACGGTGAGCGTCACAGAGCCGTTCTTGACGCTTCCTTGCACCAGTACGTTGCCGCCTTCCTTGATCTTGACCATCCCACCAGGCTCAGCTGACGTCCCTGGGATCGTGACCGTCACCGTCGCCTTTCCCGCTTTGCCCTTCGCGACGGTCGAGGCCTTCAACTCCAAAGTGGCCTTGCTCTGCCGCTGAACGGTGAGTACCTCCGCCCGCTTTCCGGGCTTGTTGAGGTGGTGGAACAACAAGATGCCCTGCGGGTTGTCCACCGACTTCGACGCCTGGTTGGTGTCCACAGTCAAGGTGGCTCCCGGCTGATCGTCGTTGAGCATCACGCCGTAGTCGCCATACACCGCGTAGGCCGGCGCGAACCCGGACAACGCCAGGTCGATGCCACGGTCTTCTCCGACCACGTCGACCGGGTCGTAGGTGTAGGCGCTGTAACTCTCGACCGAGTAGTGCACGGTTCCGTCGAAGAGGTCGCCGTAGTAGTCGGACAAGGCGCCAACCCACACCGGAAGCGTCATCACGTTGCCATGCATCTTGTTGGTGTTGAGGCCACCGCCGATGTCGTCGATGAGCTCGAGGTCCACCGAGTCATAGGTCTCGAGGTCAAGAGTCTCAGCGACGAAAAGGTCCGTGTCTGGCAGCCGGGTGTTGTAGATGACCGCCTCGGGGTTGCCATCACCGTCGAGGTCCAGCAGGACGTCGAACTCGGTGATCCCCGCGGCCGTCCTCCATTTCCCGTGACTGGCTACGGCGAAGTAGAGCATCCCATCGTTCGGATCGCTGTACAGCGGAGCAGTGGAACCCGCACCGACGTACTCGATGTCGGCCGCCTTGATGTCCGCAAACGGAATGCAGTTCTCGATCACTGTGGCGGTGCAGTCGGGGAGCTCGGGGCTGGTGGCCGCCAGCTCGAAGGCTGAGACCGTGGACGACTGCCCGTAATCGTTGTCTCGTCCCGTCCCCTTGAGGGTGATCTCGCCCACCTTGTCGGCCGTGCTGCCGCTCACCACGACGTCGGATGCCGTGCTCTTCATGGTGGAAGCCGCACGTGGTGCCGCCCAGAGCCCGACCTGGACCGGGCCACCGGATGTGCCGTCCAGCGGCTCGAGAACGACCTTGCCGTCGGTCACCGAGAGCCAGTCTCGATACAAGAACGGAAGCCCAGCGCCCAGCGGATCCAAGTCCAAGGACGGCTCGGGCGTGTGTGGGAGAACCGACGGGTCGAGCGTGAGTGTCACCGCCAACTTCACTGTGCCGCCCGCCGGGATCGCGACTCCCGAGGGAGACACCGACCACGTCGCTCCGGGCAGAGCGTCGATTCCTTCGATGGCGACGTCGTACGCCGCTGCGGAGGTTGCCCGCTTGTTGGCCACGGTGATCTTCTTCGTGATCGACGTCTTGGACGTGACCTCGATCTTGCCGAAGGAAACGCTGACCGCTCCGGAGCCGTTCGCGTTGTAGGCCAGGGTGTTGGTCGCAACCGCAGCTCGGGCGTCGATGCGCCCCAGCCCCGCTCGCATCAGCCCCAGCGGTTGTCCTTGCTGACCAGGTTCGGCGTAGACCGAGTGGTCAGCCGTGCCCATGATGGCTGCCTTCACTTCCTCTGCGGTCCAACCGGGGTGCTTGTCCACCACCAGGGCGGCCAGGCCGGCCGTGTGAGGCGCAGCCATAGATGTCCCGCTCTCCGAGACGCCGTCATCGCCCGAACCCACGGCCACCGAGAAGACGCTCACACCCGGTGCCGAGACGTCCGGCTTGATGCTCTTGGCATGCGAGGTGCCGCGAGAGGAGAAGTCCGCGATCTGGTCGGTCGGGTCATCGTCTCCACCGGACACGAGAGTCACCGAGTTGAACAGCGCACTCGTCAGCGTCACCTTGACGTTTCCGGGCGGGGTGTCCAGAGCGTCGAGCAAGGTCGCCGTTCCATCGTCGTTGACCTGCATGACCGGGATAACGTCATCGCCGAAGATCCCTGACGTGAACCGGTGCACGTCGTCGCTGAGCACAGCGCCAACGGCTCCAGCGTCTCTGACGTTCGCGGACCGCCCGGCCGAACCGCAGCGACGAGTCGAGTCGTCAGCGGTCCAGTACAGCAGCGGCACCTTGCCGTCGACGGTGGCGCTGTCGCCGGCATCCAGGAGGTCGCACCCATCGATGTTGTTCGTCTCCGACGGGGGCTGCGACCAGTCACCCAAAGTCACCAGCGACTGGTTGGTGATGCCTGGTTCGGTGGCCCAGTCGTACCCACTCGAGCGCTGGGCGACCAAGACCTCTTGCTGCACGCTGTTCTTTTTCCAGGCGATCCCGTCGTACACGTCCTCCGGGTCGTCGCTCGCGGCGACGGCAATGGAGCGCACGGCGTCACCGGGCGCGCCGCCCACCTCGAAGAGATCGCCGCCGTTGCCCATCGAGACGGCCATCGAGATCCCGGCCAGAGCAGCGTTGTTCGTCGCTACGGCGTCCGGGTCCTGGGGGGAACCAAAATCGCTACCCAAGGACATGTTCACCACGTTGAGGTGGTCGGACAGGTCCCCGTCACCATTGGGGTCGGCGGCCCAGTCCAACGCGTCGGCGACCACGCTGGTCGAACCCTCACAGCCGAAGACCTTCAAGCCATACAGGGTCGCCCCGGGAGCCATCCCGGGCCCGATCTTCATCGACGCGAAGTCGATGTCCGTGTCGTAGGACCCCGCGTAGGTGGACCCGTCCGCGGTCACGCCATAGCCCCCTGCCGTACCAGCCACGTGCGAACCGTGCCCTTCGCAGTCCAGCGGGTTAGGGTCCGGCTGCGGAATCGGCTGGTAGCCGGGATCGCTGGGGTCGGGGTTGTAGTCGTTACCGGAAAAGTCGTAGCCACCAGCGACCTTCGCGGGGTCGGGGTACGTCGGGGCAAGTTCGCTCTTGGCAAGCGCGGCGTTGTAGGCCCCTACCGTGCCCGGACCGCCGAAGTCGGCGTGCGTGAAGTCGATCCCCGTGTCGATGATGCCGATCGTGACCCCCTCGCCGGTCTGGCCCGTCGCCTGCCAACTCTGCGGTGCCGCAGTCAACGGGACCGTCACTCGGTTGTCGCGAGCCTTCGGCGTCAGGGGGCGAATCGCCTTGACGCCTGGAAGGGCGGCGAGCGCCGACAGTCTTGACGCGCTGGTACGAACCGCGACACCCGCGTACAGCGCGTGGGTCTTGTACAGCACCGTCCCACGGGTGACGTTCCGGCCAAGGGCCGCGACCACTCGCGCCTGCTCCGAGCGGATCCGCGCCGTCTGGATCTCGCCTGCGGCCACGCCTGCTGACTCGCTCTTGCTCAGGCCTGTTGCATAGGCCTTCACGGCGGGGCGTGCATCGAGCTCAAGCATGACCTCGACGGACCCGGGCTGCTTGGTCTGGCTGCCCCGGCCGAAGGAGCCCACGGTCTTCAAGCCTTTGGGGAGCTGGCCCTTTGCGCTGAGACGGGTCTTACTGACCCCTTGGTGATCCGCGGCGACGACGGGCACTGCCGCCAAGGGCAGCAAGATCAAGGCCGAAGCGGCAGCGGTGGCCAGCAGAGCGCGGCGCGAGGGGGCTGGGGACGGGCGACGAGCCACGAAGGTCCTCCGTGAGAAGCGGCGGTCGAGGGGATGCTCGGCCACGATCGGTGGCCGGGCGAGGGCGACCCTACCCACGCCCAGCGCTCCGCGGCGGCTGCTCGCACAAAGTCACCCCATCGGACCCAGGCCGAGCGTGTCGACCAAGCCAAGGCCACCGTCGCTCGGCGGGCCTGATTCAGGGGCGCCGCCTCAGGAGGAGAGGTCGACGGCCCGGCCGTAGTCAGCCCCGATCTCACTCACAATCCGGTCCAACACCTCATGTGGGACGGCGGAATCGACCGTCAACGCGACCAAAGCGTGGCCCCCCTTGGCGTCCCTCGCCACCTGCATTCCAGCGATGTTGACCCGGGCGTCACCCAGAATGCCCCCGACGACCCCGACCACCCCGGGGCGGTCGTTGTAGCGGAAGAAGGCCATGTGATCGGTGGGGGTCAGATCGACGCCGTAGCCGTCCACCGCGACAATCTTCTCCACGTGGCGTCGCCCGACCAACGTGCCGCTGACCGACACCTGCTCGCCGCTGGGCATGGCGCCGCGAACGGTGACCAGGTTGCGATGATCCGGGCTTTCCGGGTCGGCAACCAGGCCAACCTCTACACCCCGCTCCTTGGCGAGGAGAGGCGCGTTGACGTACGTCACCTGCTCTTCGACCACATCGGAGAAAATTCCCTTGAGGGCGGCCAGCTCAAGGACAGAGACGTCGAGGGCGGCTATCTCGCCGCGCACCTCGACGGTCACGCTCGCGGGGCACTCACCAGCCAGCGCGGTGAAGATCCGGCCCAACTTCTCGGTGAGGGGGAGGCCTGGGCGCAGATCCTCGTGAATGACGCCGCCAGAAACGTTAACCGCGTCAGGTACCAGCTCCCCGGCAAGGGCGAGCCGGACCGAACGGGCCACCGAGATTCCCGCCTTTTCCTGCGCCTCCGCGGTAGAAGCGCCCAGGTGTGGGGTCACCACCACCTGTTCAAGGGCGAACAGCGGCGAATCCGTACAAGGCTCCGTGGAGAAGACGTCAATCCCGGCCCCCGCGACCCGGCCCTCGCCCACGGCATCTGCGAGCGCCTGCTCGTCGACGATCCCCCCACGGGCTGCGTTGATGATGTGAACGGTCGGCTTCACCTTGGCCAACGCGTCCACCCCGATCAGCCCCAGGGTCTCTGGGTTCTTCGGCAGGTGGACGGTGATGAAATCGGCAGTAGCCAACAACTCGTCCAAGGTCACCATGGTGACGTTCATCTGCGCAGCACGAGCGGGCTGTACGTAAGGGTCATAGGCGATGAGCGAGACCCCGAAGGAGCTAAGTCGCTGGGCCACGAGTTGACCGATGCGTCCGAGCCCGACGACGCCGACCACCTTGTCGGCTAGTTCCACGCCGCTGTACTTCGACCGCTTCCAGGCGCCGCCCTTAAGTGCTTGGCTGGCCGGCACGATGTTGCGAGCGCTGGCCAGCAACAGACCCACCGCAAGCTCGGCGGCACTGACGATGTTGGACGTGGGCGCGTTGACCACCATGACACCGTTGAGCGTCGCCCCCGGCACATCAACGTTATCGAGTCCGACACCCGCTCGGGCGACCACTCTCAGCCGAGGAGCGGCTGCCAACGCCTCAGCGTCGATCATGGTGGCCGAGCGGACCAAGACGGCGTCCGCCTCGGCCAGAGCGGGGAGCAGTTCGGCGCGATTGGCCCCATCGCAGGTTCGGATCTCGAACTCGGGGCCGAGGGCGTCCACGGTGGCTGGCGACAGTTCCTCGGCGATGAGGACCACGGGCTTTCTCACGGTGTTTCCATCTCTGTTCTGTGGTGACGCGACGACGACATCTGTGCCGCGTCTGCGAGGACGAAGTCTACGTACCCCTCGTGAACGGATTCACAAGGCGTCCGACCCCTGAGACCGGCCCTGGGTATTCCGTTCAGTGGAGACGCGGGGCCACGTCTCGAGCAAAGCTGCGGTGAGGAGCAGTTCGGTCCGTTTGTACCCTGGCAGTCACCGGTCGGGAGCGGCACGATGGCCCCATGCGTGCACACCGGTACGGCCGCTTGATTCCAACTCGGAACGAGCCTGTTGAAGGCCCGCGACGGCGCGGGCGCCTAGCGCTTGCCGTCGCGCTCACGACCGGCGTTCTGGTCGCGACCCCGTGGGCCACCACACCCGCGCTGGCGGCGGGCGGTGGCACGGTTTGGACGGTCGGCCTCGGAAGTGATGGCCAGTTGGGCCAAGGATCGACCGCCAACCGAACAGCTTTCGGGAACGTCGCAAGCATTTCCGACGTCGCTCAGGTCGCCGGTGGACGGGAGCACGTCGTGGCCCTGGGTACCTCAGGACAGGTCTGGTCCTGGGGCGACAACAGCAAGGGCGCGGTCGGCGACGGCACGTCTGCCGATCGGACGACGCCAACGGCGGTTCTCGCAGGGGCCATCGGTGTCGCAGCCGGGCACTACCACTCGATGGCCATCCTGCCCGGCGGGAGTGTTCGCTCTTGGGGTTTCAACAACTACGGCCAGCTCGGCGATGGCACCACGGTCAACCGAAACACCCCGGTGGTGGTCAGCGGGCTCACCGGCGTCGAGGAGGCTTTCGGCGGTCGGGACATGAGCTACGCCTTGCTCGGATCCGGTCAGGTGCGGGCCTGGGGCAACAACCCGAACGGTGAGCTCGGTGATGGGAGCACCACCCAACGGACCACGCCGGTCGCCGTGTCAGGCATCACCAACGCCGTGGCACTCGCCGCGGGCCGCAATCACGGTTTGGCGCTCCTCAGCGACGGCACAGTCAGGGCCTGGGGCCTTAACAAGTACGGGCAGTTGGGAGATGGGACGACCAGCAACAGGACCACGCCGGTGTCCGTCTCCGGCATTACCAACGCCATCGCGATCGGCGCCGGGGCCGAGCACAGCATGGCCGTGTTGGCCGACGGCACCGTGCGCAGCTGGGGGCGTGGCTACCGCGGCCAACTCGGCTCAGGGAGCACGTCCAACCGGCTGACCCCTGGCCCCATCGCCGGGCTCAGTGCCGTCGCTTCGGTCGAGGCCGGACGCGACCACAGCCTCGCCATCACCACGGACGGCCGGCTGTACGCCTGGGGCTTCGATGACTATGGACAACTCGGCGACGGAGGAACCAGCAATCGACGGACCCCGTACCTCGTCCCCGGAATCACTGACGCAGTCGAGGCCGCCGGCGGTCGGGCGTACACCGTGCTGTTGCGCGGGAGCGCGCCGGTTCCTGACACGGTGGCCCCGACCACCCCGGGGACTCCCGCAGCGACAAGCACGGCCAGCGGTCGCGTTGACCTCAGCTGGGCAGCCTCGTCCGACGATCGGGCGTCGAGTCTCACGTACCAGGTCTACCGCGACGGCGGATCGACGGCCGTCGGATCTGTGGTCAGCGCCTCGACCGGATTGGTGGCCTGGAGCGAGACAGGGCGCGCTCCGGGAGCCACCCACACATACCGCGTGAGCGCATCTGACGGGACCAACACGAGTCCGCTGTCGGCCCAGTCGTCGGCAGTAACCGTCGCCGGAAGCGGCGGAGGCGGCGGTGACGTCGTGGTGCAGTCCGACTTCAGCGACCTGCCTGGCGCGTTCACCGCGAGCGTGGGCCTAACCGCAGATGGGACGCGGTTTGCCCCAGGGGACTCGCCCCCCAGCGCCCGGGCGACGCCCTCCAACGGCGCTGCTTACGCGTTGAGGAGCTTTGGCTCAAGCGAATCCGGTGTATGTGCGTCGGTCTCAGTCCGCGTGGAAAGCATCGGGCCCAAGGCCGTGTCCATGCTGAAACTCCGTAGCGCTTCACGGGTGGTCGCACAGTTGATGATCGCCCCCACCGGGAAGCTGAAGGTTCGCGCCGCGATCGCAAAGAGGACCTACACGCCGGGGCCGGTGATCATCGACAACACCTGGACGAAAGTCGCTCTTTGCGCAACTGTCGGCAGCGGCGGATCGCTGCAAGCGGGTGTCGATGGGCGCACCGTCGCGAGCTGGACAACGGACAACGGTACGGCCGCTCTCACCCGAATTCAGGTCGGTGACAACCTCAAGAAGACCGCGACCTACAACCTGGACACACTGCTCGTCACCCGCTAGCCGCGCTACCGACAAGCGGCGGCACGGCGCGCTACCGGGTAGCCGTACCCTCGGTGTAATCGTCACTGGAGGACTTCACCCACGACATGAGCGGGCGTAGCTCGCGGCCGGTCTTCTCGATCGGGTGCGCCTCGCCCTGAGCCCGCAGGGCCTTGAACTCGGGTCCGCCCGCGTCCTGGTCGTCGATGAATCGCTTGGCGAACGCGCCGGACTGGATGTCGGCGAGTACGGCCCGCATGTTGTCCTTGACATGGGCGTCGATGACCCGAGGCCCGGAGACATAGTCGCCGTACTCCGCAGTGTCCGAGACGGACCATCGCTGCTTAGCGATCCCGCCCTCATACATCAAATCGACGATGAGTTTGAGTTCATGCAGGCACTCGAAGTATGCGACCTCCGGTTGATAGCCGGCCTCGACCAGCACCTCGAAGCCGGTCTGTACCAGGGCCGAGGCTCCACCGCACAAGACTGCCTGCTCACCGAATAGGTCGGTCTCGGTTTCCTCGGTGAACGTCGTTTTGATGCCGCCCGCGCGCAACCCACCGATCCCCTTCGCATACGACAGAGCCAGCGGCCACGCCGTCCCGCTCGCGTCTTGCTCGACGGCGACGATGACGGGGACACCGCGCCCGGCTACGTACTCGCGTCGAACCAGGTGACCGGGGCCCTTCGGCGCAACCATCGCGACGTCAACACCCTCAGGTGGGGTGATGTAACCGAAGCGGATGTTGAACCCATGGCCGAAGAACAGCGCGTCGCCCTCTTGCAGGTTGGGTGCGACCGACTCCGCGTACAGGTGTCGTTGAACGGGGTCGGGCGCCAAGATCATGATCACGTCCGCTTCAGCCGAAGCGGTCGAGGGGTCGACCACCCGAAGACCCTCGGCCTCCGCCTTGGCGCGGCTGCTCGATTCGGCCGGGAGACCGACCCGGACGTCGACCCCTGAGTCACGCAGGGACAGCGCGTGCGCGTGCCCCTGGCTTCCGTAGCCCAGCACTGCGACGACGCGATTCTGAATGATCGAGAGGTCGGCGTCGTCGTCGTAGAACAGCTCGGCCACGGTCGTGGTCTCCTTCATCGGTGATGGTGGGTAGCGGGGGTGAGTCTCTCAGGCCGGGCGGTCAGTGGCCGGACGCAGGGTGCGGTCGGTGATGGAGCGAGCGCCGCGACCCATGGCGACCATTCCGGATTGGACGATCTCCTTGATTCCAAATGGTTCGAGGACGCGAAGGAGCGCCTCCAACTTCTCGGCGTTGCCCGTGGCCTCGACGGTCACTGCATCCGCCGCCACATCGACGACCTTGGCCCTGAACAGCTGAACGGTTTCCAGGACGTGTGAGCGTGTCTCGAGATCGGCACGGACCTTCACCAACATCAGTTCCCGCTGAACGGACACCGGCGGCTCGAGTTCGACAATCTTGATGACGTTGATCAACTTGTTGAGTTGCTTGGTCACCTGCTCGAGTCGCGCCCCCTCCACGGACACGACGATGGTCATGCGTGAGACACCGGGGTGCTCCGTCGGTCCGACCGCAAGAGACTCGATGTTGTAGCTGCGACGGCTGAACAGCCCCGCGATTCTCGCCAAGACACCCGGCTGATCCTCGACCAGTACGGACAGCGTGTGCTGAGTCATGTTCAGTCCTCCCGATCCCAGTCCGGTGCAAGGTCCCGAGCAATCTTGATGTCATCGTTGCTCGTACCGGCGGCCACCATGGGCCACACCATCGCGTCTTGATGGACGGCGAAGTCGACGACGACCGGACGATCATTGGTGGCCATGGCCTCTTCAATGGTGGCATCTACGTCTTCGGCTTTGTCACACCTCAACCCCAGGCACCCGTAGGCCTCCGCCAACTTGGCGAAGTCCGGAATGCGCTTGGAGTGCAAGTCCGTGTTTGAGTACCGACTCTCGTAGAACAAGGTCTGCCATTGACGGACCATCCCGAGGCTGCCGTTGTTGATCACGGCTACCTTGATCGGGAGGTCGTTGAGGGCGCAGGTTGCCAACTCCTGGTTGGTCATCTGGAAGCAGCCGTCGCCATCAATCGCCCAGACGGTCGCTTCCGGCCGACCGGCCTTGGCGCCCATAGCAGCCGGCACCGCGTACCCCATGGTCCCGAGCCCACCCGAGTTGAGCCACGTCCGCGGGTGTTCGTAGCGAACGAACTGAGCCGCCCACATCTGGTGCTGCCCCACACCGGCTGTATAGATGGCGTCGGGTCCGGCGATCGCGCCGAGCCGTTCGATGACGAACTGCGGGGCCAACTCCCCCGCCGGTGGTTCGGCGTAGCCAAGTGGGTAGGTCTCGCGCAATCGGTCCAACTGGCTCCACCAGGCGGTGTAGTCGCCGGCGCCAGCCGGCTCCCCCTGAACCGCGACCACGAGGTCCGCGATGACCTCACGGCAGTCCCCAACGATGGGTACATCCGCGACCCGGTTCTTGGAGATCTCTGCCGGGTCGATGTCCGCGTGAATGACTGAGGCGTTCGGCGCGAACGTGTCGAGGTGCCCGGTCACACGATCGTCGAAGCGCGCTCCCAAAGCGATGATCAAGTCGCTCTTCTGCAGCGCGGTGACCGCAGCTACCGAACCGTGCATCCCTGGCATTCCGAGGTGCTGTCGGTGGCTGTCCGGAAATGCCCCACGGGCCATGAGGGTCGTCACCACCGGGATACCCGTCAGCTCGGCCAGCACTCTTAGCTCTGCCGAGGCCTCCGCCTTGATCACACCACCACCGACATAGAGCACCGGCCGACGAGACTGGACCATCAGTCGGGCCGCCTCCCGAACTTGGCGGCTATGCGGTCTCGATACCGGCCGATAGCCCGGCAGGCTCACGTCGGTTGGCCATGAATAGGTGGTCATCGCCTGGAGTGCATCCTTGGAGATGTCCACCAGTACGGGGCCCGGTCGCCCGGTGCTCGCGATGTGGAATGCCTCAGCCACTGTGCGGGCGATCTCGGTCGGATCGGTGATCAGGTAACTGTGCTTAGTGATCGGCATCGTGATCCCACGGATGTCCGCCTCCTGAAAGGCATCCGACCCGATCGCTGCACTCGGCACCTGACCGGTGATGGCAACCAGCGGGACGGAGTCCATGTGGGCGTCGGCGATCGGGGTCACCAAATTGGTCGCGCCCGGACCCGACGTAGCCATGCAGACTCCGACACGACCGGTCGCCATCGCGTACCCCTGGGCCGCGTGTCCAGCCCCTTGCTCATGCCGTACCAGGATGTGGCGAATCGTCGAGTCGTACAACGGGTCGTAGGCCGGGAGCACGGCTCCGCCGGGGATTCCAAATACGGTCTCGACCCCCGCAGCCTCGAGGGCTCGCACGAGGCTTTGTGCGCCGGTGATCTGGTCGCTCATGGTGTTCTTTCCTGGGCTCGGAGTGGAGGGGGCTGCTGGCACGAAAAAACCCCCCGGCCCAGAAGGGCGAACGAGGGGTAGCGCGTCGGCGGCGGGGGTACCGTCAGCCGACGCGCTCGATAACTACGAGGCGCTGCACGTTCACCCGCCCAGCGTGACCCAGCCCCTGTGGGTGCGTCAACCACGCACGGCGAGCATCTCACTATTCGGATGGCCTAGTCGCAGACGGCACCGTAGGCCGCCGAGCCGACCAACCGGGCGTACTTGGCGAGTACCCCACGGGTGTAGCGAGGCGGCAGCGGCGCCCAGCCCACCCTGCGGCGAGCGAGTTCGTCGTCGGGCACCAGCAGATCCAATGTCCGAGCCGTGAGATCGACTCGGATGGCGTCACCGTCGCAGACCAGGGCGATGGGGCCGCCGTCGGTGGCCTCTGGGGCGACATGCCCGATACACAATCCGGTGGTTCCCCCTGAGAACCGACCATCGGTGATCAAAAGCACCTCGGCGCCAAGCCCGGCGCCCTTGATCGCTCCGGTAATCGCAAGCATCTCGCGCATGCCGGGGCCGCCCTTTGGCCCCTCGTAGCGGATGACGACCACGTCGCCAGCCTCGACGAGTCCCGCCTCCAACGCGTCCATCGCCGACCGCTCGCGCTCGAAGACCCTGGCCGTCCCCTCGAAAGTGTCCCGGTTGAACCCCGCCGACTTCACCACCGCGCCTTCAGGAGCCAGTGATCCGCGGAGAACCGTCAGCCCTCCGGTCGAATGGATGGGATCAGCCATCGCGCGAATGATGTCTCCATCCGGGTCCGGCGGACCGATGACAGCCAGGTTCTCTCCCACGGTCCGTCCGGTCACGGTCAGCGCATCCCCATGGAGCAGGCCGGCATCCAGGAGAGCCTTCATGACCACCGGGATCCCGCCGATGCGGTCGACGTCGGTCATGACGTAGCGCCCAAAGGGCTTCACATCGGCCAAGTGGGGAACCCGGTCGCCAATGACGTTGAAGTCATCGAGACTCAAATCGACCTCCGCCTCGTGGGCGATGGCCAACAGATGCAGAACGGCATTCGTCGACCCCCCGAGGGCCATGACGACCGCGATGGCGTTCTCGAACGCCTCGCGGGTCATGATGTCGCGGGCCGTGATGCCCCGCGCGATCATCCCCACGACGGCCTCCCCCGAGCGTCGCGCAAAGCCATCACGACGCCTGTCCGTGGCTGGCGGAGCGGCCGATCCAGGCAGGGACATCCCCAACGCCTCGGCCGCCGAGGCCATCGTGTTTGCGGTGTACATGCCACCGCAAGCCCCTTCGCCCGGACAGATCGCGCGTTCGATCAGGTCCACATCCTCGCGGCTGATCAGCCCGCGCGCGCAGGCGCCGACCGCCTCGAAAGCGTCGATGATCGTCACTTCCCGACTGGAACCGTCGGTGAGTGTGACGCGGCCCGGCAGGATCGAGCCCGCGTAGAGAAACACCGCGGCCAGGTCGAGCCGCGCGGCGGCCATAAGCATCCCGGGCAGCGACTTGTCACAGCCGGCGAGCAGCACCGATCCGTCCAGTCGCTCGGCCTGCATCACTGTTTCTACCGAGTCAGCGATAACTTCGCGAGAAACCAGAGAGAAGTGCATCCCTTCGTGACCCATCGAGATCCCGTCCGACACCGAAATGGTGCCGAACTCCAGCGGGTATCCCCCCGCCGCATGGACCCCGTCCTTGGCTGAGTCGGCGAGCCGGTCCAGGCTCAGATTGCACGGAGTGATCTCGTTCCAGGACGAGGCGACGCCGATCTGCGGTTTGGCGAAGTCCTCGTCGTCCATGCCCACGGCTCGCAGCATTCCGCGGGCTGCTGCACGCTCAAGCCCGTCAGTCACATCTGTGCTACGGGGCTTCATGGTGGAACCAGCGGACTCCGGAGCGACGCGATCAGCGGGAGATGGACTCATAACCCCGAGCCTAGGCCGACGCAGACTCCGCCGCCGGACGGGTCATCACGTAGCTGAGTGGTTCTCCTTGCGCATACCGACGCAACTGCTCGGCCACTAGCGCTCGCGCTCGCGGGAGAAAAGCCGAGGTATTGCCCCCGACGTGCGGGCTGATCAGCACGTTGGGCAGGGACCACAGGGCGTGATCCACCGGCAGCGGCTCGGGGTCGGTCACGTCCAACGCGGCGCTAAGCCGACCGGTAGAGCACGCGGTCACCAACGCTTCGGTGTCCACCACTGGACCGCGCGCCGCGTTGATCAACAGGGCGCCGTCTTGCATCGCCGCCAGAAACTCCCGATCGACCAGACCCCTGGTCTCATGGGTCAAAGGCACCGTGAGGATCACGACGTCGGCCTGCGGGAGCAGCTCTCGCAGCGAATCCCATCCGTGAACCCCGCCCGCGCCCTCGACATCCCCGCCCCGGGGGGAACGAGCGACGCGCGTCAGCTCGACCTCGAAGCCGGCTAGGCGCCGCTCGACGGCAGCGCCGACGGAGCCGTACCCGATCAGCAGGACCCGCTTGTCGGCCAGCGCCTCGCGTCTGGCAGACCGCCATTCCCCCCGGTCCTGACCGCGAACGAAGTCCGGAAATCCGCGCAGCGCGGCGATGGCCAGACCCACGACAAGCTCCGCCGTCGATGCGTCGTGAACCCCTCGAGCGTTGCACAAAACGACCCCATCCGGGAGGTGCTCCCAGACGTTGTCCACCCCAGCCGTCAGAGTTTGGACAACCTCAAGCTCGGGCATTGTCCCCAGCACTGCCAGTGTCTGCTCGTCGCCCATGTACCGCGGTACGTAGAAGGTCGTCTCCGCAAGCCAGGAGGGCTGGGGTCCGATGCCCTCCCACGAGCGCACCTCCACGTCACCTCGGACAACTTCTAGGAACTCAAGATCGAGGAACGGGACGACTGCGAGGCGCACGTGGAAGGACGCTACCGGGTGTGCAGGCACCAGCCGCGGGGACCGGCCAACGACGCGACATCTCGCCACCGTGACATACCGTCAGACGATGACCGGCACGCTGCCCTCACGCAGTCCACGATTTCGCGCACCGAGCTGCCCGTGATGACCCATCGCTCACGACCTGGAGGCTCCGGCGCGCTGGCCGTAGCCGTGGTGCTTGCAGCGGTGACCGCCTGCTCGAACGCTAACCCGAGTGCCGATGCGAGTTCCGCGCTCCCAGACCCGTCGGCGAGCCTGTCCCAGTCAGGTACCCCGCCAGCCGCAAGCCCCGCACCCAGCGACGCTCTTGGCGCGCTGGGCATGAGGCAGGAGGTGTCGGTCGCCCGCACGGTCGCCACCGACCTTGCGGTGCCATGGGGCGTCGCGTTCATCCCCGAGGGCGGCCGCGCCGCGCTCGTCGCAGAGCGGGACTCCGGCCGCATTCTGCGGGTGACCAGCACCGGCCGCCCCACGGTCCTGGGCACAGTCCCAGGCGTCCAGCACGGCGGCGAAGGCGGGCTCCTCGGTCTGGCCATCGACCCGAACGCCCCCGACCAGGTCAACGCCTACCTGACCTCGGTCGAAGGTGATAACCGGATCGTACGGATGCCGTACACGCGGACCAGCCTGGGTTCTCCGACGACAGTCTTGACCGGCATCCCGAGCGGGCCGATCCACAACGGGGGACGGATCCTTTTCGGTCCCGATGGCCTTCTCTACGTGGGCACTGGCGAGTCCGGCCTGCGCGACCTTGCCCAGGACAAGACCTCACTGGGCGGCAAAATCCTGCGCATCACCCCTAGTGGGAAGGTCCCTGACGACAACCCGTTCCGCAACTCGCCCATCTGGTCCCTTGGTCACCGCAAT
The DNA here is from genome assembly GCA_963851405.1 of uncultured Actinomycetota bacterium. Lineage (GTDB taxonomy): Bacteria > Actinomycetota > Actinomycetes > DATJPE01 > DATJPE01 > JANPBY01. Next base: position 399,605 of record CAWKPB010000001.1, read on the forward strand.
GTGCAGGGGCTGGCCTTTGACTCGCGGGGGCACCTGTGGGCCTCGGAGTTCGGGCAGGACACCTGGGACGAACTCAACCGGATCCGCAAGGGCGGCAACTACGGGTGGCCGCTGGTCGAGGGCCTGGCCAACCAGGCGCCGTTCTTCGATCCCTTCGTGGTGTGGCGACCAGACGTCGCCTCGCCCAGCGGCCTGGCGATCGTTCACGACGTGGCGTACCTAGCCGGCCTGCGTGGTGCCCGCCTGTGGCAGGTCCCGCTCGTTGGGCCGAGCCGAGGCGACGCCGAAGCTCTGTTGGTGAACAAATTCGGGCGGCTGCGCAGCCTCGCGGTGACGGACGCGGGAGACCTGTGGCTGGCCACCAGCAACCGTGACGGGCGCGGAAGCCCCGCACCGAGTGACGATCGAATCCTGCTGCTGCGGCTCCGCTGATCAGATCCGTCAAGTTGTAGCGGCGCGCACGCAGAGCACATCGGGAAGATGCCGAGCGATTTCCACCCAGGACTCACCTTCGTCTGCGCTGCCGAACACGCTGCCATCTCGGCCGCCCAGATACAGGCCGGCCGGATCGCCTCCGTCGGACGTGAAAGCGTCTCGCAAGACGGTCGCGTAGAAAACCTCGGGCAGCCCGTGGGACGCACTCGACCAGTGCGCCCCGGCATCCTCGGTGCGCCAGACCTGGAGGCGTCCCGCCGGCGGAGTGCGGTCGCGATCGGCCATCAGGGGCACCACGTACGCCGTTCCGGACCTGCTGGGGTGGGCCACGACCGGGAAACCGAAGTCAGCCGGCAGCCCCTCCGCTGACGGCTCCCACGTGGCCCCATCATCATTCGAGACGTAGACACCACCATGGTTTTGGGCATACAGGCGACGCGGGTCACCAGCATCGCGGGCGACCTTGTGCACGCACTGCCCGTATTCGGGCCTGGTGTCAGGGAAGAACCAGGCGTGGATCCCGTGGTTGGTGGGTCTCCAACTGACTCCGCGATCATCGGTGACATACACCCCACCCGTGGACATCGCGACAATCACCCGATCGTCGTCGACCGGGTCGGGGAGGATCGTGTGCACCGCCTGACCCCCGTAACCTGGGGCCCAGGTCGGTCGATGAGGGTGATCCCACAAACCGTCGACCAACGAGTACGACTCTCCCCCGTCCTCGCTGCGCCACAGCGCGCTTGGCTGGCTGCCTGCCCACACGACGTCGGGGCGGCCCTGCGTATCCGGTGTGATCTGCCACAGCGCCTCCAGCGAGGCCCCCGAGCCCTCCGGGAAACGGACCGCACCACCCGGCGTCTCCTGCCACGACCTCCCGCGATCATCCGACCAGGACACGGTGGGTCCCCAGTGCTCGCTGGTGGCTCCGACCAGGAACCGCGGCGTCGGGCGTCGTGTATCGATGGCGCAGGCTGAGACGGCCTGCATCGGGAAATGAGGGCCAGTTAGATCCCAGGCATGCCGGTCATTGGAGTGCGCGATCCACAGGCCCTTTTTCGTGCCGATCAGCAAGGTGCTCTCCATGAGCCGATCATGCTGGCTCATGTGGCGAGGCGGAAGCCCTTCGGCTAAGCCAGCTGGTCGATCAGGGGAATGCCCGAACCCTCGCCATCGTTGGGCCTGGCGGCCCCGCGCAGCAGCCGCGACGCCCCCTCCCCTCCAGCCAACGGAGCACTCATGGCTCTCACATCCTCCTCGTCGAGCGACGCGGCCGACCCGCGCACCGCCGAGACCCCAGCCCCCGAACCTCCCGATCCAAGGCGTTGGCGCGCGCTCATGGTCATCGCGATCGCCCAGCTCATGATCATTCTCGACGCCTCGATCGTGAACATCGCGCTGCCGTCGGCTCAACGCGAACTGGGGATCACCGACGTCAACCGCCAGTGGGTGGTCACGGCCTACACCCTCGCTTTCGGTGGCCTGCTGCTGCTTGGAGGCCGCATTGCGGACTACTCCGGGCGAAAGAAGATGTTCATTGTGGGCCTGCTCGGGTTCGCCGGGGCGTCTGCCTTGGGTGGGTTCGCCCAGACGGAGGCCACCTTGTTCGGCGCGCGGGCACTCCAAGGGGCCTTTGCTGCGCTCCTAGCACCTGCGGCGTTGTCGATCATCACGGTGACCTTCACCGAGTCCAAGGAACGCGCGCGTGCTTTCGGCGTTTACGGAGCCATCTCGGGGGGCGGCGCTGCCATCGGGCTCGTCGTGGGGGGAATGCTCACCGAGTACGCATCCTGGCGCTGGTGTCTGCTCGTTAACGTGCCGATCGCCATCATCGCGGCCGCCCTCGCGGTGCCCTACGTGCGGGAGAGTCGGGCCCACGGAGACACCCGTTACGACGTGCCAGGGGCCATCACTGTGACCGTCGGTTTGGTTGCGCTCGTGTTTGGACTCACCAAAGCTGGGACTCCAGGCGACGGCTGGACCGCCTCGATCACCTTGCTGAGCTTCGCACTCGCCGCCGTTCTCCTTGTCTCGTTTGTGCTCATCGAACAACGGACCAGTCACCCACTGCTGCCCCTTCGGGTGGTCACCGAGCGGAACCGGGGCGGTTCCTACTCCGCCATGTTCCTCACGGCGGCCGGCTTGTTCGGGATGTTCTTGTTCCTGACGTTCTACTTCCAGGGCACGCTTGGCTACTCGCCACTGAGATCAGGATTCGCCTTCCTCCCGTTCTCAGCCGGAATCATCGTGAGTGCCGGCATCGCCAGCCAGCTGCTCCCGCGGCTGGGCCCAAAGTGGCTGGCTACCGGAGGTGCCGTGGCCGCCGCCTTTGGCATGGCTTGGTTGACCCAGATCACCCCCACGTCCGCGTACGTCACGAGCGTCCTACCCGCAATCGTGGTCATGAGCCTCGGTATGGGCTTCGTCTTCGTTCCTCTCTCGGCAACGGCGCTCTTCGGCGTGAGGGACCACGATGCCGGCGTTGCCTCCGCGGTGCTCAACAGTGCACAACAGATCGGCGGCTCACTCGGAACCGCGTTGCTCAACACGATCGCAGCAACAGCCACCGCCAGCTACCTCGTGGCCAACGCTGGCCCCGAGTCGCTCCCGGATGCCCTGGTCACCGGCTACACCACGGCCTTCTGGGTCAGCGCCGGCCTTCTTTTGGCGGCGGCACTTGTCGTCGCTGTGACTCTGACGGCAACCAAGCATTCGCTGGCCCAGCACGACGTGGGAGCGCCCGCCCCCTGAGTGCGTCGTGCTGGGTTAGCCGGAAGGCACCGCACTGCCTTGGCACTGAAGGCAGACTCGCTGCATGAACCTGCGCTGGGATGCCGTTGTCATCGACTGCGATGACCCGGAGAAGATGGCCACCTTCTGGTGCGCGCTGCTCGGCGTATCAATCCGCGGCCGTTGGGAACAGTACGTAGGTCTGCAGCCGCAAACCCCCGGGCAGCCACGCGTGGTGCTCCAGCGCACCGCAGACCCTCGACCGGCCAAGAACACCATCCACCTCGACCTTCATGTCGAAGGGCCTCGCGCGCTGGAGGCGGCGACCAAACGCGCGGTCGGTCTGGGCGCCACGATCGAGTCGGTCCATGACGTGGACGCCGCGTCCTGGACGACCCTGGCTGATCCGGAGGGGAACCTGTTTTGTCTGGTCGCCGATCCTGAGCTGCCTTCGACGACTTGGCCCGAGTGAGCCCCGTCAGTCGCTGCCAGGAACGAGCTTCTCGATCAACAGCTCCCGAACGCGGCCGGCGTCTGCCTGACCCTTCGTTGATTGCATCACGGCTCCGACCAGGGCTCCGACCGCCGCCACCTTGCCCTCGCGTACCTTCTGCGCGGCGTCCGGCTGCGCGGCGATCGCCTCATCCACAGCGGCGCCAAGTGCCCCCTCGTCGGAGACGATCTGAAGTCCCCGGCCGGACACGACATCGTCGGGCGACCCTTCGCCCGCAAGCACACCTTCCAAGGCGGAGCGGGCCAATTTGTCGTTGAGCGCTCCCTCGTCGACAAGAGCCACGACCCGCGCCACATCAGCGGCCGTGACGGCCAACTCATCCAAGCTCCGGCCCTGCTCGTTAGCCGTCCTGGCCAGCTCGCCCATCCACCACTTTCGGGCGCCCGCCGCTGAAGCCCCGGCGGCGACCGTCTCCACGATCAACCGATCAGCACCGGCATTCACCACGTCCCTCATCTCGAGGTCGGTGAAACCCCACTCGGCCTGCAACCGGGCTCGCCGCTCCGCCGGAGGTTCGGGAAGCGTCGCGGCCAACTGAGCGATGAACTCCGGCGAGGGGGCCACCGGCACTAGGTCCGGCTCGGGAAAGTACCGATAGTCGTCCGCATCCGACTTGACCCGGCCCGACGTGGTCACCCCGGAGTCCTCGTGGAAATGCCGCGTCTCCTGCACGACGGGGACACCAGCAACCAAGAGCCCTGCATGCCGCCCAACCTCGAAGCGGACCGCCTGCTCCACAGAGCGCAAGGAGTTGACGTTCTTGGTTTCAGACCGAGTGCCTAGCGCAGCGCTCGGGGAATCGCGCAGCGAAAGGTTGACGTCGCAGCGCAACGATCCCTGCTCCATCCGAACGTCGGATACGTCCAAGGCCTTCAACAATTCGCGAAGCGTCTCCACGTAAGCCTTAGCCACCTGCGGAGCCCTGGATCCGGCCCCTTCAATCGGCTTGGTGACGATCTCGATGAGCGGGATACCCGCCCGGTTGTAGTCGACCAGGCTGTGAACGGCGCCGTGGATCCGTCCCGTCGACCCACCGACGTGCAGGGACTTACCCGTGTCTTCCTCCATATGGGCCCGCTCGATCTGGATCCGGAAGGGTCGCCCTTCCACCTCAACGTCCAAGTAGCCGTCGTGGGCGATGGGTTCGTCGTACTGAGAGGTCTGGAAGTTCTTGGGCATGTCCGGGTAGAAGTAGTTCTTGCGAGCGAACCGGCTCCAAGGGGCGATGGCGCAATTCAGAGCCAGGCCGATCCGAATGGCCGACTCCACTGCGACGGCGTTGACCACCGGAAGCGCCCCGGGCAATCCCAAGCAGACCGGACAGGTCTGCGTGTTGGGCGGAGCCCCGAATTCCGTGGCGCACCCGCAGAACATCTTGGTCGCAGTCGATAGCTCGACGTGGACCTCCAACCCCAGGACCGGATCGAAGCGGGCGACCGCGTCGTCGTAGTCCAGTGGCGCTGCCTCGCCAGCGACCGTCATGGCTGGGCCGTCAGTTCGGGTGCCTGGTTCAACAGGGGACCGCCCCATCGCTCGAGCAGTGCAGCCTCGAGCGCACCACCGACTTGGTAGAGACGCGCATCACCTAGAGGCGGCGCCATCACCTGGAAGCCGACCGGCAAGCCGTCCTCCGGTGCAAGTCCACAGGGCAGCGAGAGCGCGCAGTTGCCCGCTAGGTTGGTCGGGATTGTCGCGATGTCGTTGAGGTACATCGCCAACGGGTCGTCCAGCTTGTCTCCCAACCGAAAGGCGGTCGTCGGGCAGGTGGGGGAAACCAGAACGTCCACTTGCTCAAACGCAGCCGAGAAGTCGCGAGCAATGAGCGTGCGAACCTTTTGGGCTTGGCCGTAGTAGGCGTCGTAATAGCCCGACGACAAGGCGTAGGTGCCGAGGATAATGCGACGCTTGACCTCGTCCCCGAAGCCAGCGTCACGGGTCACAGCCATGACCTGCTCGGCGGAACGGGTCCCATCATCGCCGACCCGCAGGCCATATCGCATGGCATCGAACTTGGCGAGATTGGATGACGCCTCGCTCGGCAGAATCAGGTAGTAAGCGGCCAGCGCGTAGTCGAAGTGTGGGCAGTCGACCTCTTCGACGGTCGCCCCGAGACCGATCAGTAGGTCGAGCGACTCCCGGAAACGCTGCTCCACGCCGCTTTGATAGCCCTCGCCCCCGAGTTGCTTGACCAGCCCGATGCGCAGGCCCTGCACATCTTGACAGCGCGCGGCGGCCACCAAGTCCGGCATCGGCGCGTCGATCGACGTGGAATCCAGCGGATCGTGACCGCCCACGACTTGGTGGAGCATGGCCGCGTCGAGCACAGTTCGCGCGCATGGTCCCGCCTGGTCCAGCGAAGAGGCCAAAGCGACCAAGCCGTAGCGAGAGACTCCGCCGTAGGTGGGCTTCACACCCACGGTTCCCGTGACTGCCGCCGGTTGACGGATCGACCCGCCCGTGTCGGTACCGATTGCGAGCGGGGCCTCGAACGAGGCCACGGCCGCAGCGGAGCCACCCCCCGATCCGCCGGGGATGCGGTCAAGGTCCCACGGATTATGGGTCGGGCCGTACGCCGAGTGCTCGGTCGATGACCCCATGGCGAACTCATCCATGTTGGTCTTACCCAAAATCACCACACCGGCATCCTTCAGACGCCGAGTCACGGTGGCGTCATAAGGCGGGCGCCAACCCTCCAACACTCTTGACCCACACGTGGTCGGAATGCCCTCTTGGCAAAGAACGTCCTTGAGGGCAAGCGGAACCCCAGCCAGCGGACCCAGGGACTCCCCTGCACGCCGGCGTTCGTCGACCCGCGCTGCAGCCGCCAACGCTCCCGTCTCGTCCACGTGCAAGAACGCATGAATGCGATCGTCCACGTCATCAATGCGGTCGAGGTGCGCGCGGGTCAACTCGATCGAGGTGGTCTGTCCAGCCGCGACCGCGGTCGCGGCTTCGGCGGCGGAGAGCCGGGTCAGGTCGCCCATCAGCCCTCCTCGTCGAGGATCCGGGGCACCCGGAAACGCTGGTCCTCGACAGCGGGAGCCCCGGAGAGCGCCTGTTCGGGCGTCAGGCAGGCGCGCACCACGTCGGGACGAGTGACGTTGGTGAGGGGAACTGCGTGCGATGTAGGGGGTATGTCGTGGGCCGCAACGTCCGCTACGGCGGCGACCGAATCCAAGATCACGTCCAGTTGGCCCGACAAGTGATCCAACTCGGCTTCATCTAGATCGATCCGGGCCAATTGGGCTAGATGAGCGACCTCCGCGCGAGTCAAGGACACGGGATGCAACTCCAGGGCTGGCCGACGGCGTCAGGGGGACCAGAACATCCTAGGTTGCCGACCGTTACCCAGCGGCGGGGGCGCCACCAGCTAGCAACCGAAGTGGGCGGTCGCCCACTCGCGGTGCGTTCTCGAGCAACCATGTCGTCGCCGCTTCGGGGGCCATGGGACGCGAGATCAACCAACCCTGCGCACTGTCGCATCCAAGGGCAACCAAACGCTGCCACACCTCTTCGGTCTCGACCCCTTCGGCCACGGCGCTCATGCCCAGGGAGTGAGCGAGATCAATGATCGAGCGCACGATCGACTCGTCCTCGATGCCGTCAGCCATCTTGCTGACGAACGACCGGTCGACCTTGATCTCGGTGACCGGCAGTCGCTTGAGCATGAACATGGACGAGTAGCCGGTGCCGAAGTCGTCCAGGCTGATCGCCACATCCAACCCCTCGAGGGCATCGAGGGTGTCCATGACTCGACTGTGCTCGGCCATCAACGTGCGTTCGGTTAGCTCAAGAATGAGGTGCGAAGCAGGCACCCGGTGCCGAGCAAGGCCCTCCGACACCGTGGTCGACAGCTCCGTTCCATGGAGGTCGCGCGCCGAAACATTGACCGCGACCGCAACGTCGAGCCCCATCCGTCGCCACATCGACGCTTGAGCCAGCGCCCGATCGATGACGTATTCGGTCAGCCGGTGCATGAGACCAGATGTCTCGGCCAGCGGGATGAACTCATCCGGTGGAATCGAACCCTGAGTCGGGTGCTGCCAGCGCAAGAGCGCCTCGACGCCGACGAGGCCTTGGTCGCCCATCCCCATCTTCGGTTGGTAGTGCAGCTCCATCTCTCCGGCCTCAAGAGCGCGACGAAGGGATGCGAGCAGGCCGAGTCGATTGGTCGAGTGCTGGTCTCGCTCGGAGTCGTAGAGCTCGATCTCGGCATGGGTTTCCTTGGCCATGTACATCGCCACGTCCGCGCGCCGCATCAGCGTGTCCACCTCGGCGCCGTGATGAGGGTGCATGGCCACGCCGATGCTCGCCTCCAGCTCCAACAACACATCGTCGAGCTGGAAGGGCTCGACAAGCGCCGCCCGCACCCGACGTGCTACCTCGATGGCTTCGTCTCGGTCGCTCACCGATGGCAGATAGATCGCGAACTCGTCACCGCCGAGACGGGCCACCACGTCACGGTCTCGAAGCGTCGACTCGATGCGCTTGGCCACGAGCTGCAGCAGTTGGTCGCCGGTTTGGTGGCCGAGGGTGTCGTTCACCTCCTTGAACCGGTCGAGGTCGAGAAGGAACAAGGCGAACGGCTCGCAGCCTCGCTGGCAGTCCGACAGCGAATCCTCCATCGTCTGGAGGAGGAACTTGCGGTTCGGCAAGCCGGTAAGAGAGTCGTGGGTTGCCTGGTGCTCCTCAGCCAAGGAGATCTGACCCATCTTCCGGACGGCATACAACGGAATCAGGAGCAGCGGCAGGAACCACAGCGATGCCTGGGCGGCCAGCACAACCAGAGGGGACAACGCCATCACCGCCGCGTGAGTGAGGACGTAGTGGCCGAGGTCTTCGGTCCAGGCCTCGGTAAAGGAGGCGTCATCGCCGCTGACTCCAGCGACCAAGGTGTTGTTCACGACGAACCAGACCAGCCAGGTCAGGGCAATCCAGATCAGGTCGGATGCCTGCAGGGGCGTGTCAGCAAGGCCAGCGCCCAAGCCGTTCTGCACCCCGAAGGCCCACATCACCAACCAGGCCGCGAACAGCGACAGGGAGTACTGGCCCACGTTGAAGAAGAGTTTCCATGCTGCTTTGTGCTTCACCGTCTCTGAGACGAGGCAGGCCGCCGCTTGCAGCAAGATGGCGGGCCAAAAGCCCCACAGGTAGAGCATCGCGAGCACGAAGGCTGTAGACGTGACCGTGCCCTGGGGGTCATAGCGGCCAGCGGTCATCACCGGAGCCAACTCACCCAAGAGCACCAAGGCCGCGATGGCCCAGAACCCATAGGGCATCTGGCCCATGGTCGGTTGAACCTCGAACGCCGCGATCAGCACCAGGGCCCAGCCGACCCACACCGAGAAGTGCCAGGTGACACTGAACAGCGACCACGTGGCCAACGAGGGCCGCTTGGCCGAGTTATCCACGCGCACCCCTCCCCGACAACTTTCCCCCTGGGTCGTCGAACGACCAGGCGGGGCAAACCCCACCCAACTATTGATTTCGGCTCACCAGAGGGCCTTCTTGAGCCGGCTCGAGATGAGCGAGGTCAGGGAGCCACGCGAGCGCGCAGCATTCGGAGAGCGGCACCCCGGCTTGGGTGACGCAGCAGCCATTGGGTGGCAACGGCCGAGGGCATCGGTCGCGAGACGTACCAGCCCTGACCGCTGTCGCAACCCAGAGTCTCCAGCTGGCGCCAGGTCTCCTCGGTCTCCACGCCCTCGGCGACGGTCTCAATCCCCAACGCATGGGCCAGATCGATGATTGAACGCACGATGGCTCCGTCCCCTCCGGCAGACATCCGCGAGACGAACGATCGGTCGACCTTGATCTCCGCTACCGGCATTTGTTGGAGCAGCACCAAGGAGGAATAGCCAGTCCCGAAGTCGTCGAGTGACAGCTGTATACCCAGCCGTTGGAGCGCACCCAGCGTCTCGCTCACGCGCGCCGGTTCGGCCATGAGCACACGTTCGGTGAGTTCAAGGCGGAGGGCCGATGGCGGCAGGTCGTGGCGCACCAGCCCGTTCGCGACGGTCCGAACGAGCGCAGACCCATAGAGATCGCGCGCGGAAACGTTGATTGCCACAGGAACCTGCAGCCCCGCTGACCACCACTGTGCCGCCTGCTCGAGGGCTGTGTCGGTGACGAATTCGGTCAATCGATGCATCAGTCCGCTGTGTTCGGCCAGCGGAATGAAGTCATCGGGCATGACCAAACCCCGCTGAGGATGACGCCAACGAACCAGCGCCTCCACGCCGGTGACGGCCCCACTGGAGAACGCGACCTTGGGCTGGTAGTGAAGCTCGAGTTCTCCCGTGTCGATCCCGTGCCGGAGGGAGCCGAGCAAACCCAGTCGGCTGGCCGAGTGCTGGTCCCTCGCCTCGGCATAGACCTCGACCTGAGTCCGCTCGGTTTTGGCGAGGTACATGGCGATCTCGGCCCGGCGCATCAACAACTCAGCGTCTTCGCCATGCTCTGGCGCGAGCGCGACTCCGACACTCCCCTCGAGTTCCAAGGGCACACCCTCGAGCTGGAACGGTTCAGCCAAGGCCGCCCCAATTCGCACCGCGACATCGTGCGCCGCCGCCTCGTCGGCAACCGCGGCCAACAGAACTCCGAATTCGTCCCCGCCAAGCCGGCTCACCGTGTCGCTCGGTCTGACCACCTTGGTCAGCCGATCAGCGACAATCTGCAGGAGCCGGTCTCCGGTTTGGTGGCCGAGTGTGTCGTTGACCTCCTTAAACCCGTCCAAGTCCAAGACGAGCAGCGCCAGCGGCTCGTCCTTGCGTTCTGCCAGCGCGCTGGTCAACAGCTCAGCGAGGTGCTTGCGGTTCGGCAGATCGGTCAGCGGATCGTGATTGGCCTGATGTTCGCGCCCGAGCGCCATGCCGGCTGCGGCATAGATCGCGATCATGGGCGGGAGGACCAGCGGAATCCACACTGGTCCCATGTCGATGACTAGGGCCACGAGCGCCGAGAAGCTAAGCACCGCCACGTTGGAGAACACCTGGTAGCCGAAGTCCTCGAAGAACAGCGACCAGAACGAATCGTCGTTGTATCGGGCGAGCACCCAAGAAACCAGACCGTTGTTCACGAAGAAGTAGACGACCCACGCCACCCCCATCGGGGCAAAATCGGAGCTGGTCATCGGATGCCAGGCCTGCATCGACGCCGACCAGCCCGCTGCAAGCAGAACCGCCCATGCGGCGCCGATTGATAGGGCGTACTGCCCCACGTTGAATGCGGTCTTCCACCAGACCTTGCGCTCCAACAGGTCGGCGAGCAACGAGGCGGCGCAGTGGAAGACGACGGCGGGCACCAGCCCCCACGTGAACAAGATCGCGAACGTGAACCCAGTGGAAGGCGTAACCCCGCTGTTGCCGTACGTCTTCGAAGCGACGAGCGGCCGAGTCTCCCCCAGGATGACCAGCGCCCCCAACGCCGCCAACGACCAGAGCTGATAGGTCGGGAGACCGGCGAGGTCGAAGTGCAGCAGGCACCACAACGCCAACGGGATCCCGAACCCGAGTGTCAGCCACAAAGAGATCCCGAACGGAGTCCACGACAGCGCCGACGGGCGCAAAGCAGCGGCAGTCTGGCCGCCGGCACGCGCCTCGGTTTCCACCATCGCTTTCCCCCCTCGAACCGTGCCTCGCCACCACCGGACGTCCACGCACGGTGAGTGGCCAAATACACGTTGAGTGACCGAACGATGACAGAAAGGCGGACCGAAACAGAGAGCGTTCACCCGTGTGGAGCAGTCGGTCAGCCCGAACGCGACGGGCGGCGAAGGGTTACTCGGTGCCCGAGGCGGCCTGCGCGCGGGCCGCCTCCACCCCTTCGGACAACAACAACCGCAGGCCATCCTCATCGAGTCGGGGGACGCCGAGTGCCACCGCCTTGTCGTACTTGCTGCCCGGGTTTTCTCCCACCACGACGAAACCGGTCTTCTTGGAAACCGAGCCGGTCAACTTGCCCCCCAGGGCCTGGACTGCCGCGGTGACCTCGTCACGCGTGAATCCTTCGAGAGTCCCGGTGACCACGATCATCACGCCCTCGAGTGGGCGGGGCCCTTCCTCGACCGAGTCGTCCTCCATTCGGACCCCCGCGGTGGCCCATTTCTGGACCAGCTCTCGGTGCCAGGCCACGTCGAACCATTCCTCGATCGCCTCGGCGATGACCGGTCCGACTCCCTCGGTAGCCGCGAGCCCTTCCCTGCTCGCATGGGTCATCCGGTCCACGCTCCGGAACTCTCGGGCCAAGGCCTGGGCTGCCGTCGGACCAACGTGCCTGATCGACAGGGCGACCAAGACGCGCCACAAGGGCTGCCGCTTCGCCGTCTCGAGGTTGTCGAGGAGTTTCACCGCGTTCGCCGACAAGCCGCCGTCTTTGCGCGTGAAGAACGGGCAGCCCTCCAGCGCGTCCGCTGACAACGCAAACAGATCCCCCTCATCGGCCACCAGCCCACAGGCGAGCAACGCGACGGCCGCTTCGTAGCCCAGGACTTCAATGTCGAACGCCCCCCGACCCGCGACGTGAAACAGACGTTCCCGCAGCTGTGCCGGGCAGGACCGCTGATTGGGGCAGCGCAGGTCGACGTCACCGGCGCGTGCGGGCGCAAGCGTTGTTCCACACTCGGGACAGCTCGTGGGCATCTCGAACCGACGCTCGGTCCCGTCGCGCAACGCCACGACCGGCCCGAGCACTTCTGGGATCACATCACCGGCCTTGCGGAGCACCACCGTGTCACCAATCAGGACACCCTTGCGCTTCACCTCGTCGGCGTTGTGCAAGGTGGCGAGGCTCACCGTCGAGCCGGACACGAAAACGGGCTCCATGAAGGCAAACGGCGTGACCCGCCCCGTCCGTCCGACGTTGACGCGGATGTCGAGCAGTTTGGTGTTGACCTCCTCGGGAGGGTACTTATAGGCCACAGCCCAACGTGGAGCACGAGACGTCGAACCCAGCCTCCCCTGGACAGCGAGCTCATCCACCTTGACCACGACGCCGTCGATCTCATGTTCGACGGAGTGCCGGTGCTCGCCGAAGTGGGATACGAAGCCCAGGATGTCGTCAGCTGTATCAACCACCCGCGTCCGCCCAGAGACGGGCAGCCCCCAGGAGCCCATCGCCTGGTAGCCGTCGGACAACCGGCTGACCTCCAACCCGGAGTGCCGACCCATGCCGTGCACGATCATCCGAAGGGGGCGCGATGCGGTGACCCTCGGGTCCTTCTGCCGAAGAGAGCCCGCCGCTGCGTTGCGGGGGTTGGCGAACGGCGCCTTGCCGGCCTCAACCAGGTCAGCGTTGAGTTGAGCGAACTGCTCGGTCGGGAAGAAGACCTCACCCCGCACCTCGAGGAGCGCCGGGACGGGCCCACCAGACGCTGACAGCCGGTCAGGGATGCCCGTCACGCTGCGCACATTGGGCGTGACGTCCTCGCCCGTCCTCCCGTCCCCTCGGGTGGCCGCGCGAACTAGCCGGCCGTCGACGTACACGAGGTTGACCGCCAGACCGTCGATCTTCAGCTCGCACAACCAGTGGATAGCGGCGTGGGCGTCCCGGACGACCCGGTCCGACCAGGAACGAAGGTCCTGCTCACTGAAGACGTTGTCGAGGCTGAACATCCGCTCGAGATGTTCAACGGGGGCGAAGGTCGTGGAGTAGGTGCCGCCGACTCGTTGCGTCGGCGAGGTGGGGCTACGCAGCGAAGGATCGGCCTCCTCCAGCGCAGTCAGCTCGCTGAGCAGGGCGTCGTATTCTGCATCACTGACCGTCGGTGCGTCGAGGACGTAGTAGCGGTACTGATGGTCGTCGAGCACGGCGCACAGCTCGGCATGCCTGGCCGACTGCGCGCTAGGCCCCCCCTCACCCATCGAGGTCCCCCGCCGGGTCCTCCGTGAGGCGTCGGCTCGCCGAGTGGGCCAGCGCAAGCACCTCGATGGCTCCGTTGGGCGACGCTCCAGCCAGGCCACACGTCGGGGTCAGGATGAAACCGGCCACCGCGTCATCGGATAGGCCCAGTCGACTTCCCAACGCCCGCACGGGTGCGACCGTACTGGCGAGCACCGACGAACCCCCCAGGTTTGGTGCGTCGGTCGCGCTGGTCGGGTGGTTGGTCTTGGTCGGCTCCGAGGACACCGAGTCGATGACACCGAGCAGCAAACGGGTCCCTCCTTCGAGGGCCACACCAAGTTCGTCATCGGCCCGCGTGCCCACAGCCGTGAGATCTAAAGAAACGGCTGTCGTTCCCGATCGGACCAACAACCCGACGGGCACCGAAGCGGCGCAACAATGAACGACGGACAGCGCGTGGTCCCGCAGCGGTTGGAGGACTCGAGCCAGCCCTGCCACCACGGTGTCCGGATCAACTGCACGCAACTGGCCGAAGCCGCTGGCGGTGGGCACCGACCCTGCCAGCACCGCGGGGAGAAAGGGTTCATCGAGCTGCACGACCACGTTCGCACGCGGCACCCTCCGCTGCACGTCCGCGATGAGAGCTCCGACCCCTTCCATGAGGGACACGGACAGATCGCGGCACGCGCCGGGATCCGCGAGTGCCTTATCGCCATGGTGCAGCTCGACGGTCGCCGCCAGCGTCCATGGGCCGCACACCTGGATCTTGAGTGACCCGGACCAGCCCTGGGCCATCTCCTCGAGGGCATCGAGATCCTCCCCCAGCAGCGACACCGAACGCCGCTCGTCACGACCCGCCGCTGCCGTCACGCGCCACCCGCTCGGCTGCACCTCCGCATGCAGATCGACGAGCAGACCGAGCGCACGTCCGGTCATGTCCGAACCCACACCGCGGGCTGGCAACTCCGGGAGGAAGGGGAGGTCGGGGAGTTCGCCGAGAACCACCCTCATCGACTCGCGGACATCAGTCCCCGGCATCGACCCGATGCCCGTGGCGCAACCTAACGGCCAGCCCCTCACGTGAGGACCGGCGTGGTCCGCTCCACGGTCGCGGACCCCAAGACTCGGTCGTCCGCGTAGAGCACGACAGCCTGCCCGGGTGCCAACCCCGAGACCGGCGTTGCGAACCGGACGTCCAACTGATCGCCCAGCAGCTCCGCGTCTGCGGGAACGGGATCAGCGTGGGCACGGACCTGCGCCGAGCAGGAGAATCGCCCCTCGGGGATCCGGGAGCACCAGCGGGGTCGTACGCCCACAGCTCCCACCACAGCCAACGCCTCACGAGGACCGACCACGACCCGGCGATCGACGGGCGACAGTTCAAGGACGAACCTCGGGCGACCGTCAGCCGCGGGCACACCGAGGTGAAGACCCTTGCGTTGTCCGACGGTGAAGGCGTGGGTACCTGAGTGCTGCCCGAGGACCTCGCCCTGTTCGTCGACGATGTCACCAGGGGCCTCACCCAGTCGACGCGCGAGAAAGCCCGCGGTGTCACCGTCAGGGATGAAACAGATGTCATGACTGTCGGGTTTGCTGGCCACCGCGAGGCCACGACGTGCGGCTTCCGCCCTCACATCGCTCTTGGTGGTGTCACCCAAGGGGAAGAACGAGCGTTCGAGCTCTCTGGCTGTCAAGACCCCAAGGACGTACGACTGATCCTTGGCGGCGTCTCGGGCCCGACGCAGCTCGATTCCGTCCGGACCGACTGCAGTACGGGCGTAGTGCCCGGTACCCACGCCGTCGTAGCCGAGGGCCAACGCTCGGTCGAGCACAGCAGAAAACTTGATGCGTTCGTTGCATCGCAGACAAGGATTGGGGGTGCGGCCGGCGGCGTATTCAGCCACGAAGTCGTCCACGACGTCCGCCCGAAAACGCTCCGCCAGATCCCAGACGTAGAAGGGGATGCCCAGCACATCCGCCGCGCGCCGCGCGTCTCGCGCATCCTCCAGCGTGCAGCACCCTCGGGCCCCTTGGCGCTGCGACTCCGGTTTGGCCGCAAGCGCAAGGTGCACGGCGGTGACCTCGTGACCTGCATCGACCAGCCGAGCCGCAGCGACGGCCGAGTCGACTCCACCGGAAACAGCCGCGACGATGCGCGCCATCAGGCTGACCGGGCCGTGATGCCGGCGCGCCGGGCGCGCTCGACCGCTGCGGGTAGCGCATCGAGCAGGGCGTCCACGTCTGCGTCTGTCGAGGTGTACCCCAAGGAGAAACGCAAGGAACCTCGGGCGCTCACCGCGTCGGCCCCGGTGGCGAGGAGCACGTGGGACGGCTGTGCCACGCCCGCGGTACATGCCGATCCAGTGGAGCATTCGACGCCCGCGGCGTCCAGCAACATCAGCAGCGCATCCCCCTCGCAGCCGTCGAAGGTGAAGTGAGCATTCCCGGGGAGTCGTCCGGCCGGATCCGGATCACCATTCAGAGTTACGCCTGGAATCTCCGTCAGAACCGTGTACACGAGACGATCGCGCAAGGCTTGGATCTCTGTCGATCGGCGCGGCTGCGCCTCGGTGGCCACAGCCGCGGCGAGCGCGAAAGCCAACACCCCCGGGGTATCCAGGGTTCCCGAACGGACGTCACGTTCCTGACCACCGCCGTGTACGAGCGGCGCAGGGACCAACCCTCGGCTCAGCACGAGTGCGCCCACACCAAAGGGGCCACCTAGTTTGTGCCCGGTCACGGTCATGGCGTCCAGGCCGCTTGCCGCAAACGCCACCGGCAGTTGGCCGACCGCCTGGACGGCATCGGAGTGAACGGGAATGGCAAAGGCGTGCGCAGCCGCAACGATTTCCTCCAGCGGCTGGATCGTGCCGATCTCGTTGTTGGCCCACATCACGGACACCAAGGCGACATCGGTCGGATCTCGCTCGATCGCCGCTTCCACGTCCGCCGGGTTCACGCGGCCCTGCGCGTCCACCGGCAACAACTCCAGTTCGGCGCCCTCGTGCTGAGCGAGCCACTCCGCCGGATCGAGCACCGCGTGGTGTTCGGCCGCACCAACGAGCAGCCGCCTTCGCTTCGGGTCGGCCGCCCGCGCAGACCAATACAGCCCTTTTAGCGCTAGGTTGTCCGACTCGGTTCCCCCACTGGTGAAAACGATCTCGCTCGGACGGGCACCGAGGGCGGCCGCTAGTCGTTCTCGGGACTCCTCCACGACGCGGCGTGCACGGCGACCAGAGCCATGCAGGGACGAGGGGTTGCCGATCTCGGCCATCTCGGCAGCCATGACCGCGATGGCCTCAGCAAGCATCGGCGTCGTCGCCGCGTGGTCGAGGTAGGCCATAGCCGCCCGAGTCTACGTCGGCTCAGCGCAACGAGGCGCCGGAGTCGGCCTCAAGCTGCTCCACGAGAAGCCGAGCCGGGAGGACCGCGCCGTCGAGGGTCCAGTGCACGCCGTCGGGCTGTCGCGCCTTGACCTTCTTACCCTCATCACGAACATAGGTCGAATAGCCACCGCCCACCGCCGTACTCCCGTAGAGATCTACATACCGGACACCCGGTAGCGCCTCTGCTGCGGCATCCACGGCACGATTGATCGACTGATAGATGCGATCCCACTTCGGGTCTCGGGCCGTCGGCGGACCCGACCAGTAAACGGTCCGGCCCTCCCCCTGGAATGTCTTCATGACCGCAGCCGCGCGCCGCGCGTACTCATCCAACCAAGCGTTGCCGCCCACCCATGCCTTGTTGCCGTTGCGCAGGTCCATCGGCCAGCCGTCATTGCCACCGATGATCATGATCACCGCGTCAGGGTTCTTCTTGTCAACATCGCTGCTCGCAGCTTTCTGCCAGTTGAAGAAGGCGGGGTTAGTGAGGCCGGTTCCGTTCCGAATGGCCGTGGATACCGAGACCAGTTCGGTGTCCGAGGTGAGCGCGTCCAACTGGATACCGACGTAGCTGGCCAACGAATCCCCGGCAACCAAAACGTTCAGTGGATCGGACCTCGTGGGGGGGGCCAGGCGGGCCGCCGATGCCTCGACATCGACCGCTGGCCCCTGGACCGGCTGATCGTTCGTGAGCGCGGCCAGGCCGGTTGCCGGAATCGGCGGGACGACGATGTCGGTCAGTGACTCGTCGCCGATTTCACCTCCTGACAGGTCCTCCCGTCCCAGCGCCTGTGCGAGGCGATCTCGCGGCCACGCCAGGCCGGTGGCCTGCGCCAACCCGTCGGTGGGACGGGCGACGGCGAGAGTCAACGTTCTGGTGACCCCCGGTTCCATGCTCTCCCCTGCTCGCAAAAGGCCCTCCGAGTTGAGCAGGGCTGCGGTCACCAGGGCGGTGACGACCAGCACGATGAGTGCTCTCGCGGACATCGAGCCACTCCGGCCGATGTGCGCCGCTGGGTGCTCGACCTCGTCGATGAAGCGCTCGTCTGAAGGCGGCGCCGGCGGCAGGTCGATCGCCACAACACTCCTTGACTGGTCAGAAGCGGAAGTACAAGAAGGGAGCTACGCCCTGCTCGCCAACCACCACGTTGATCACGACCAGGAAGATCCCGTACAACACGCCCTGGACCAGGATAGACCGCGCCGATACCCACTGCTGGACGACCAACCAGACCGACGAAGGCACCCACTGCGTCGCGAGCCCGGCCGCGATCGCGGCCACCACAGCCCAGGTCACCAGGGGTGCCGGGCCCCAGTCCGCCAGTTGACCGAGCAGGGCCAGCGCGGTGGGTAGGTCGCGAGCCCGGAAGAACACCCACGCGAAGCACACCACGTTGAACGTGATGAGGACGAGTAGCACACGGGTGCGTAGCCCCGTACGGACGGGGCTGCTCGCTGATGCGACGTCGCGGCGCGCACGCCACCAGCGCTCCAGTGCTAGCCCCGTGCCGTGGATGCCACCCCAGATGACGAACGTCCAGTTCGCCCCGTGCCAAAGCCCCCCGATCAACATGGTGAGCATCAGATTGCGATAGGTCATCAAGGATGACCCCCGACTACCGCCTAGCGGGAAGTACACGTAGTCGCGCAGCCATCGGGACAACGTCATGTGCCAACGCCGCCAGAAGTCCTGAAGGGACCTTGCGATGTACGGACGGTCGAAGTTCTGGGGGAACCGGAAGCCGAGCAACAAGGCCAGCCCGATCGCCATGTCGGTGTAGGCGGAGAAGTCGCAATAGATTTGGACGGCATAGGCGTAGATCGCGACCCAAACTTCGAGTGCCGAATGCGCCGAGGGGACGGCAAAGACCGGGTCCACGATCTGGGTCGCCAGCAGATCGGCGAGCACGATCTTCTTGAACAGCCCGCCCGCGATGAGGAACACCGCGGGCCCCGCTGGAATCGCAGAACGGTTGCGCGGAGACCGCAACTGAGGAAGGAACTCCCTCGCTCGCACGATGGGACCTGCCACGAGATGGGGGAAGAAGGCCTCGTAGATCGCGAAGTCCATGAGCGATGCGGGGGCGATCACGCCCCTGGATATATCGACGACATAGGAAATGGCTTGGAAGGTGAAGAACGAGATCCCGATGGGGAGTACCAGCCCGAGTAGGGGAAGCGGAGCCTCGAGACCCATCGTCGTGAGCACTCGGTTGACCGACTCGATAAAGAAGTCGAAATACTTGAACACACCGAGCAGTCCCACGTTGAAGACCACGATCACGATCAGAATCGCACGTCGACGATCGGCCCAGGCAGTCACCACCATCGCCTGCCCTGCCGCCTGGTTGGCCACTGTCGATGCGGCAAGAAGGGCCGTGAAACGCCAGTCCGCATAGCCGTAAAACACGTAAGACGCGGCCAGGATGAACGGTTTCCACGCCTTCGGGTAGGGCATGAGCGTCCAGCTCACGACCAGCACGATCACGAAGAAGGCCGCGAACTCCACGGTCGGGAAGATCAACGGACGGCAGCCTCACACGGGAACGTCGAAGTCGGTAACGCCGTGGCGCCCACCCCTGACCGGATCAGCCTAGGGCGAGGCACAAGCATGCTCGTCCCCGCGGAAGAAATTCCGAGGGCGTACGGGCTAGGCCTTGCGCTTCTCGATCTCGTCGGTGAGCTGCGGGAGGACGACGAACAAGTCACCAACGACTCCGTAGTCGACCAGCTCGAAAATGGGTGCTTCGGGATCCTTGTTGACCGCCACGATCGTCTTGGAGGTCTGCATCCCGGCTCGGTGCTGAATCGCACCCGAGATTCCGCTAGCGAAGTACAACTGGGGCGACACCGTCTTCCCGGTCTGCCCGACCTGGTTCTGGTGCGGATACCACCCGGCATCGGTCGCGGCGCGCGAAGCGCCAACCGCAGCCCCCAGGGCGTCCGCCAGCTTCTCGATTACCGCGAAATCGCCGTTTGTGCCGCGTCCACCTGACACGACGATCGACGCTTCTGTGAGCTCCGGGCGGCCGCCCTTCTCCTTGGCTACCCGATCCATGATCCGGGCAGAGCTGTCGGAGTTTGTGACCTCGACCGCGACCTCACAACGCTCGGCTGCGGCGGGATTGGCCGCCGGAGTGGTTGAGTTCGGGCGCACCGTGATGATCGGGGTGCCCTGCGTGACTCGAGTCGTCACGACCGTTGAGCCGCCGAACACCGACTGTGTGACCCTGAGCTCAGGGTCCACGGCCACAGCGTCGGTGAGTACGCCGGAACCCGTACGCACGGCGAGTCGGCCGGCGATCTCCTTGCCTTCGGCGTTCGATGCAAGCAGCACCGCGGCTGGCGCACGATCAGCCACGAGTTGAGCCAGCACGGCCACCTTGGGTCCGGCGACCGACTCCAGGACATCTGCCGAATCTGCGACGTAAACCCGGACGGCGCCATGCTCGGCGAGCCTGTCGCGCGCGGAGTCAAAACCGGCGCCCACGAAAACGGCACTCGGCTCCCCCAACGTGCATGCCAAGGTCAGCAGCTCCGATGTCACCTTCTTGACGTCGCCGTTGATGTGCTCGACGAGGACTAGTACCTCTGCCATGAGTGTCGCCCGCCTTCTCAGATGAACTTCTGTGACGAGAGGAACTCGGCAACCTGAACGCCGCCGGTTCCGTCGTCCTTGACGATCGTTCCCGCTGCTCTCGGCGGCCGCAGCGTGGCCGTGTCGACGCGGGTTCGGGCCGCACCCAGCCCGGCCTGGTCGGCGGCGATCCCTAGGTCGGAGAGCGAGAGGGTCGTGACGGGCTTCTTCTTGGCCGCCATGATGCCCTTGAACGAGGGGTATCTGGGTTCGTTGATCTTTTCCACAACCGACACCACAGCGGGGGTGGCACCTTCAACAACGTCGTGCCCGTACTCGGTCTGCCGGTGGATCCGCACCACATCGCCGTCGATTTCCACCTGCTCGGCGAAGGTGAGCTGGGGGCGCCCAAGCCGCTCGGCGAGCATCGCCGGGACTACAGACATGCGAGCATCGGTGGATTCTGACCCGAGGATGACCAAGTCCCATTCGACGGTTCCCAGCGCAGCGGCCAGGGCCGCGGACGTGGCCAACGCATCCGAGCCGTGCAAGGCATCGTCGAGCACATGGATGCCAGCGTCTGCCCCCATGGACAGCGCCTTGCGAACAGTGTCGGCCGCTCGCTCGGGCCCCATGGTCAACACGGTGACCTCACCGGAGTGCTTCTCGGCCAGCTGAAGCGCCTCTTCGACTGCGTACTCGTCGAGTTCGTTCATCACGGCATCGGCCGCGTCCCTGTCGAGGGTCTGGTCGGTGGGGCTCAGGGTCTTCTCAGCCCAGGTATCAGGAACCTGCTTCACGCAGACGACGATCTTCATGGTCGGAGTGCGACCCTCCTCGGCGGTGACGGCCCCATGGCCGCTCTCGGCGGTGATGGTGCCAGAACGAACCCTCTTGAGAGCAATCCAGGCTCAGCAATCGGGGAGCGAACACTATGTTACTCGCCAGTAGGAGCCCGCATGTCGGGGGCTCCGTCACGAGGGCGCTCAACAGTCAAGGTCGGCTGCCAAAAGCGCGCCTGGACCTCCACTGGCGCCACCCTCAAGCCAGACAGCCGACTCAAGGCCAGCTCGGCTTGGTCGATCCGCTCAACGGACGAGGGCTAACCTCACCCGGCCGACCGCCGCTGTCAGGCGGAGGCTCGGGACTCGGCCGCGCGCAACCGTGCCGCCAGCACCTTGAGCAGGGCCAAGGCGACCGCCGGGTTCTCCTTCAAGATCGGCGAGAACGCCCAGGCGGTGAGAGTGAAGGCCCGCATGCCGCCCGAACCGGCCACGACCGTGGCAGACCTGGGCTCACCATCGATGAGCGACGTTTCACCGAAGTACTGCCCAGCGCTCATTTCGCCCACGGACTTGCCGTGCACTTCGACGCCCGCTGATCCATCCAGGATCAGGTAGAAGCGAACTCCTTGCGGCGAGAATGGCGCCCAACCTGCGACGGCGGATCCTTCCTCGGTCACATGGGTACCAGCCCCGAACGCCTCCACGTTGCCGTCCTGTGCGATCCGTTTCAGGACTTTGTCCGGGAGACCCGCGAATAGGTCAACGGCCGCCAGTTGCGTGATCAGGGCGTCATCGCTCATGCCCGCGAGGATAGGGCCGACCGCAGGTGCGCGGAGGCGATTTGCGCATACGGTCGGTTCAACGCTCCATCGATCGCACTCATGCGGTGCCTACCACCTACGGTGAGTGTGGCGACCGTGCTCGACGAAATTTCGCCGATGCCATTCGCCGACCCAGTCGGCCACCGCCCAGGAGACGCCATGGAGTTCGAGAGCCGCTTCGAAGGCTCGATCCCTGAAATCTACGACCGTCTCCTGGTGCCCATGATCTTCCGAGACGCCGCCCGCGCCCTCGCCGATGTCGTGGCCGCGCTAGGGCCGAGCAGCGTGCTCGAGACAGCGGCGGGGACGGGCGTGTTGACGCGAGAGTTGTTGTCCAAGTGCGCCGGCGCGACCGTCACCTCAACCGATCTCAACCAGCCCATGCTCGACCGGGCCGCTGCCGAAAACCC
The DNA here is from genome assembly GCA_963851405.1 of uncultured Actinomycetota bacterium. Lineage (GTDB taxonomy): Bacteria > Actinomycetota > Actinomycetes > DATJPE01 > DATJPE01 > JANPBY01. The sequence continues at coordinate 422,103 of CAWKPB010000001.1, forward strand.
ATCAACGCGTGCGAGTTGGCAGCAAGCCGATGCCCTCGACCTTCCTTTCGGTGACGACTCCTTTGACGTCGTCGCATGCCAATTCGGGGTGATGTTCTTCCCAGAGCGAAGCAAGGCCTTCAGCGAGGCCGCACGCGTCTTGCGCTCCGACGGATCGTTGGTGTTCAACGTCTGGGACCGAATCGAGAACAACGAGATTGCCTGCGCCATCGAGGCCGCGTTGACGGCGGCAGACCCCGACCGCCCGTCGTTGTTCATGAGCCGAACACCACACGGATATCACGACCAAGACCAGATCGACGCAGACCTCGAACGGGGCGGGATGAAACTCACGAGCATCGAGGCTGTTGAGGGAATCTGCCGGACCACGGCCCACGATGCGGCGTTCGCCTTCTGTGCGGGCTCACCCCTCAGCCTGGAGATCACGACGGAGAGCTCAATGAGCGTTCCGGAGGCCACTGAGGTGGCAGAGGCGGCGCTGATTCGGCTCTATGGCGAAGGCCCCATCAGCGGAAGGATCCGGTCGTTTCAGATCACCGCACACCCGGCGACGTGACGCTCCGCGCTGCTACGCGACTCGGCACCGACCCGCGACCCACCGACGCCTGCGCGGCGCCGAGAATCACCGGCGAGCGGACCATCCCGCATGTCTGGCACGAGAACTACTGGTTCCGGCGACATGAAGTCGTGTACGAGTACCTAGCGGCTGGGTTCTCATCGCGAGACGATCGGACGATCCTGGATGCCGGTTCCGGCGAGGGCTACGGAGCTGCGGTCCTGGATCGCCACTCACCCCGGCAGATCGTCGGTCTCGACTACGACGCACTGGCCGTTGACCAGGCGCGGCGGACTTACCCGAGCATCACCGTGGTTCGGGGCAACTTGGTGGAGCTGCCTTTCGTGGATCAGTCCTTCGATGCCCTGGTCAGCCTGCAAGTCATCGAACATCTGTGGGACCAGGCGGCCTTCCTGAACGAGTGTGTGCGGGTGGGCCGGCAGGGCGGGTGGGTGGCCATCTCGACCCCGAACCGAGTGACCTTCTCACCGGGACTCGGCAGGCGTGAGAAGCCCAAGAATCTGTTCCACACCAACGAGTTCGATGCTGAGGAGCTCGTGGAACTCGTGGCCGCCGCTGGTCTCGAAGTTCGCGCGATCCTCGGCGTGAGGCACGGCGAACGGCTGATCCACTGGGAGTCAGAGCACGGCTCGTTATCCCGCGCCCAACTCCGTGTGCCCCACTGGGCATGGGGGGCCGAGTTGGCTCAGATGGTCCGCTCGATTTCTTGTGCGGACTTCGTGATCGACGACGAGGCTCCAGACAACTGGCTCGACCTGCTCGTTCTGGCCTCGGTGCCGGGGCTCAGCCCCAGATGAGCGACCGGCCCATCGGCACGTGTTGTTTCGTGCTGCACAGCCACCTCCCCTGGGTCCTTCGGCACGGCAGCTGGCCAGTTGGGGAAGAGTGGCTCTACCAGGCCTGGGCCCGGTCCTATCTCCCACTTGTTGAACTGCTGTACCGGATGGCCGAGTCCGGCCACCGGGAACTCCTCACCCTTGGCCTGACGCCAGTGTTGGCGGCCCAGCTCGACGACCCGTACGCCCTGGGTTCGTTCCACACCTGGCTTGGCGACTGGCGAACGCGGGCGGAGAACCTGGCCGGAACGGGCACTCGGCAGGCGGCGTTAGGTCGGCGGGAGGTCGGCTTGGCCAATCGGGCCTTGGCTGAGTTCGAGGGAAGATGGATGTCGGGTGGATCGGCCGCGCTGCGCCCGCTCGTGGATGGAGGCGCCATCGAGATCCTCGGTGGTCCGGCCACTCACCCATTCCTGCCCCTGCTCGATGAGCGACTAGCCCGATTCAGCCTCCAGACCGGCTTGGATGACGGCGCAAAACGCATCGGCCACCGTCCCAGGGGAGTCTGGGCGCCGGAATGCGGCTATCGACCTGGGCTGGAAGAGGCCTTCGCCGCAGGAGGGGCCGGGCACCTCGTCCTGGACGGGCCCACCTTGCTTGCCGCTGGCGCCTCGACGTCCCAGGCCTGGACGCTCGGCGACACCGATGTCGTGGCCTTCGGCCGGGATCTGGATGTTTCCTACCGAGTGTGGTCCCCGCGCCGCGGCTACCCCGGGGGACGCTGGTATAGGGACTTCCATACCTCGGATGAGAGGTATGGACTCCAGCTCTCGCGCGTCACCTCTACTCGGACCCCACCGTCGGCCAAGGCGCCCTACGACCCGACGCTCGCCCGTGCCGCGGTCAGTCGCGACGTTTCGGACTTCGTCAGCACGGTGCGTGCCCGCCTGGAGGACCATCACCGGGCCCTCGGTCGGCCAGGGGTGGTCGTCGTTGCCTACGACACCGAGCTCTTCGGCCATTGGTGGCATGAAGGCCCGCAGTTCCTCGAGGAAGTGCTGCGCGAACTGCCGTCCGCAGGGGTGCGACTCAACACCCTCAGCGGAGCAATCGCGGATGGACACGTGGCTGGGCGGATCGATCCCCGTGAGGGTTCGTGGGGCAGCCGAAAGGATTTCCATGTGTGGGACGGTCCGGCGGTCGCCGACGTCGCGAACGAAGGCATCACCATTCAGAAACAGCTACTGGCGACGGTCGACCGCGTGCATGTCACGGAGTCGTTCGCCCCGCAGTCCTGGTCGGCAACCCTCGGAAGGGGGGACCATCGGCGCGACCTGGACCAACTGGCCCGGGCGGCGCTTCTCACACTGGCCAGCGACTGGCCCTTCATGATCAGCCACGACACGGCCGCGGACTATGCGCGCCAGCGCTTCAGAGGGCACGCCGCGGACTTTGAAGCCCTCGCGGCGCTCATCGATTCCGGCGCCGTCGCCCAGGCCTACGACCTCGCGGACCGCCAGTCACACACGGACGGGCCATTCCGACATCTCGACAGCCGACACCTTCTCGACCGTCAGCGGAGCTAATCTCGATGCGGTCATGCGCGTCTTGATGTTGTCGTGGGAGTACCCCCCGCTCGTGTACGGCGGACTGGGGCGACACGTGCATGCCTTGGCGGAGGCCGAGGTGGCGGCTGGCCACGAGGTGACCGTCGTCACCCAAGCCATCGCGGGGGCCCCCGCCGACAGCGTCGTGAACGGCGTGCGGGTCGTGCGGGTTCCTTCGGACGAACCGGCTCGTCCGATGTCGGAGCTCTTGGCTTGGGTGGCGGCCTTCGATCGAGCTTTGACTCGGGCGGCCCTGGCCGTGGCCCGGGCCTGGCCGCCCGATGTGGTCCACGCCCACGACTGGGTTGTCGCCCACACGGCTGCAGCCCTGCGTCGCCAATCGATCGGGCCGGTGGTCGCCACGGTGCACGCCACCGAGGCGGGGCGTCATCAGGGCTGGCTGCCGGCGCCGCTGAACCAGTCCATCCACTCGGTCGAGTCCTGGTTCGCGAACGAGGCCCATCGGGTGATCACCTGCTCCGCGCACATGCGCTGGGAGGTCAACCGGCTGTTCGGCGTCGCCGACAGAGACATCCAGGTGATCCCCAACGGCATGGATGTGGCCGCATGGACCGTCGCCCCCGTAGAGGTGAGCCGGGCCCGGAGGGCGTACGCACCCGAGGGTCCCCTGCTCGTCTTTACCGGTCGATTGGAATGGGAGAAGGGGTGTCACACCTTGCTCGACGCCATGCCCGAGCTGCGACGACGCCACCCACGGCTGCGACTCGTCGTCGCGGGGCACGGATCAAAGGCTGCCGATCTGAGAGAGCACGCCGAAGGATTGAAACTGGGCCGCGCCGTTCGCTTCACGGGGTGGCTTCCCGACGTCGAGCTGCGCGCCCTGGTCGCTGCCGCCGATGTCGCGGTGGCGCCGTCGATCTACGAACCGTTCGGCCTGGTTGCACTCGAAGCAGCGGCCAGCGACACCCCCGTGGTCGTGTCCAACACCGGCGGCCTGCGCGACATCGTCGATCACGGGACGACGGGTCTGCGCTTCGAGCCCGGAGATGCCGAGGCGCTGGCCGATGCGGTCAGCTCGTTGCTGACCAACCATGACCTGTCCCTTCGAGTACGCACCCACGCTCGGGCAGCCTTGGCCCGCGACTACACCTGGGAGCAGGTGGCCTCGCGGACGACGCTGGCCTACGCCGAGGCGCAATCAAGGCGCGCACGGCCCCAAGACCGGGTCGGTCTAGACGCGCCTCCGGTTCTCCCCGTCAAGGACGGCAACCTGCTGCGCTAGCGGCACTGCGAGGTCACTGGTCGGCAGCAGCAAGCAGTGCGTCCACGTGAACCTCGGTCGAGTCGAGGAGCGGAACCGAGGTGAGTTCCGACAGACCGAGCAGACCGAACTCCGTACAGGCCAGAACCACGGCATCACAGCCGGCGTCACTCAACTCGGCGATGATCCTGACGTACGCCTTGCGGGAGGCCTCGAGCACGACCCCGCGGACCAACTCCTCGTAGACCACGCGATGCACCTCGGCTCGGCCAGACTCATCCGGAAGACGAACCTCGAGCCCGTGAGCGCGCAGACCATCGGCGTAGAAGGGCGCCTCCATCGTGTACGCGGTGCCCAGCAGGCCGACCACCGAGAAGCCCGCCGCTCGGCACGCGGCCGCCGCTGCGTCGATGACGTTCACGAGGGTGACCCCAGCCGGCAGAGCAGCCTCCACGTCGTCCGCGACCAAGTGCATGGTGTTGGCGCAGATGCCCACGACGGCCGCACCTCCGGCGACCACTCCCTCAGCCGCAACAGCCATCGCCTCACCAGCGGCCGCCCAGTCCCCGGCCTGCTGCAGGGGAACGATCTCGGCGAAGTCGACCGAGTGCAGGATGACCACTGGTTGCCGATACGGACCCGCCCGGTCCCGGAACCGTTCGTTGAGCAGCCGGTAGTAGACGGCTGTCGACTCCCACGAGAGCCCGCCGATCAACCCGATGGCCCGCATCTACCGACCGTACGCCGCCGACCTACGTCCTAGGGCGTAAGCCTGCCCAACCACGACCCGGCCGCAACGATGACCGCTACTCCGCTTCTGATTCGCGCGCGGCTCGGGTGGCACGGGCCGTCTTGGCCGCGATGTCCGCCAGAGCCGCCCTGGTGGCCTCCTCAGCGGCGTAGGACTCATTGCGGTCCTTGAGGACCCGGGCCGGGATCCCGCCCGCCACCGACCGCGACGGGATCGGCCCGCGGACGACGCTGTGGGCGGCGATCACGCACCCCTCGCCAACGATGGACCCGCGCAGCACCGTGGTGCGCACCCCGAGCCAACAACCGGCGCCGATCCGGACGGGGGCCTTGACGATGCCTTGGTCCTTGATCGGCAGGCTCAGATCCGTGTGCACGTGATCGAAGTCGCAGACGTACACCCAGTCGGCGACCAAGGTCGAGGCCCCGATCTCGATGTCGAGGTAGCCATTGACCGTATTGTCGCGACCGAACACGACCTTGTCGCCCACGCGAAGTGTTCCCTCATGCGCGCGCAGCCGGTTGTTGTCGCCGAGATGAACCCAGCGGCCGAGGATCAGCCGTCCGTAACCGGGGCGAGCATCCAGTTGCACGCCGCGGCCGAGGAAGACCAGCCCCTCAGTGATGATGTGAGGGCTGCGGAGGCGCAGCCACAACAGGCGCCAGAAACGGACGAGGTAGAACCAGGTCCAGGCCCGATGACGGATGACCCAACGCAGGCTCTGCCAGGTCAAATACCGCACCTGACGGGGGTCGCGCGGCGGGAGGCGCCGCAGCCGTCTCAGCACGTCCGCGACGCTACTCGGCCGGCGAAGCAGGTTCATAGCGGCCACCGTCAGCCACGTCACGGTGTTCGGTGATCGCGTCCAGGGCCGGCGGGGGCGAGGGCCTTGGGTGGTGTTTCCACAGGCCGGTTTGGGGGGTTGTTTCTGTCGGTGGGGTCTGGCAGAATAGTTCATACGTTCCAATAAGTGAGTCGGGCCGATGAGCCCTCACGAGAGCCGGGACCTCCTTCCGGTCGGCGCCCCGAGAGCGGCGCCCCGCCCTCTTTGATCGTCGTCGAGGCCGCGCTCGTGGAGGTGATCGCAGCGATGCCTGTTCTGGAATTGCCCTCTCGCGGGGTGCGGGCCGTGGCTGCTGTCGCCCGCGACGCCATCGCCGAGCTCGCCGGCGCGGACCTGCCGGGCCTGACGGGGCACGAGGCCGTCGAGCTGCTGGCCGATGTGGGGCCGATGATCACGCAACTGCAGTCGGTGGCGTTGACCACGGCTGGCGTGGTTCGCGATTCGGGGGTGTGGGGTTTGGATGGGTCGAGGAGCGCGAAGGCGTTCCTGCAGCGGACGACGGGGGCGTCGGGGGCGAAGGTCGGGTCTGATTTGAAGCTCGCGGACCGTCTTTCGACGGTGCTGCCGTTGACGGCGGAAGCACTCCGTCGTGGTGAGGTCAGCGTGGAGCACGCGTTCGTGTTGTCCCGTGGTGCGTGCGGCTCCCCGGCGCGGGTCGAGGCGCTGGCTGACCCCGACCGGGGTGAGGGCTTCTTGCTGGACCACGCTGGGCTCGCAGCCGATGACTTCAAGGTGTTCGTCGCGAAGTGGGCGTATCGGGTCGACCCGGACGCTGAAGACGCGAAACGTCGCGCGGCAGAGGACGACTACCACTTCGATCTGGCTCACACCCTGGATGGCACCCACATCCGGGGGTTCGTGACTCCGGAGAACGGTGAAGCCCTCGAAACCATGCTCGCGGCGGTGATCGGCGTCCCATCCAAAGACGACCAGCGTTCTCCATCAAGGCGCCGCCACGACGCCCTGGCGCCCCTCGTTCAGTTGGCGTTCAACTCACCCGGGTTGGGCACCTCCGGTGGGGTCCGCCCTCAACTCGTGGTCCACGTCGACTGGAACACGTTGACGGCGATGCCCGGCGTTGCTGGTTTGGACCCCGCGGTCCTGCAGGAAGCGAAGACCCCACTCCCGCGCAGTGTCCTGGAACGGGTCGCGTGTGACAGTGACGTCACCCGGATCGTGTTCGGACCCCACAGCCACGTCCTCGACGTCGGACGCACCCAACGCACCTTCACCGGACCCAGACGCCGAGCCCTCGACGCCAGAGACGGTGGGTGCAGAGCCCCGGGGTGCAACGCCCCACCCCGGCTCTGTCAGGGACACCACCGAGTGTCCTGGCTCCTGGGCGGCGCGACCAGCGTCGACAACGGATACCTCCTGTGCTGGGCCCACCACGACTGGATCCACGCCCGCACCATCGCAGCCGAACTCCTCCCCGACGGCGGACTCCGCTTCACCGGACCCAACGGACACCACCACGGCACCACCCACCCCCGACCACTCACCTCGGCCTGCTAGCCGAACGGCTCAGGGTCGGGTGCCCGTGACACTTACGTTGTAGAAAAGTTCGTCGGGGACCACCCGGCTCAGGACCTTCTCGTCCAGGGCCGACAACCGCAGCCAGCCCTTGAAGGCGAACATCGCCCACCCCCAGCCGAGAGCGCCCGGGCGCACGGCCGCCTCGAGGGTCCGGACCGGCCAGCCAAACCACGAGGCCGTCAGTTCCTCGGTCACCGTTTGTACATCCACCGCGCCGGCCCGCAGGCAGACCCGCGCCAACGCATCCGGGTCAAACGTGTGTTGATCGACGAGGGCCTCCAACGCCGCTTCCGCTGAGGACTCCGCGAGCTCCTCGCTCCCCCGCCCGTACCGATCCTGCAGCGGTGGCACGCGCAGGGCGCGGGTCGCGGCCCACCAGGTCAGGCGAGAGAGCCGACGCGCGACCCAATCCCCGCGACGCGTGGGTTCACCGGCGAAAACGAAGCGCCCTCCCGGCTTGAGGACGCGGATGACCTCGCGCATCGCTGCTTCGACGTCGGGGATGTGATGGAGCACGGCATGCCCCACCACCAAGTCGAATGACTCCGAGTCGTACGGAAGCCGCTCAGCATCGGCGGTCCGACCCTCCACCTCAAACCCGAGAGCTGACGCGTTCCGGCGGGCAACCTCAACCATCTTCGGACTGATGTCGGTCACTGAACCTCGGTCGAGCACGCCGCCTTGCTTGAGGTTCAGCAGAAAGAAGCCCGTGCCACAACCGAGTTCCAGGGCCGACGCATATGGCCAACCCGACTCGCCAGCGACGTGCGCAAAACGGTCGCGCGCATAGGTGATGCAGCGCTCGTCGTAGGAGATCGACCACTTGTCGTCGTAGGTCGACGCCTCCCAGTCGTGATAGATCGCATTGGCCAGCTTGGGATCTGTGCGGGCCGCCTCAACCTGCTCTGGGGTCACCGTCATCAGCTCAACGACCCGTGAATTCGGCCTTGCCAGGTCCATGCTCGACAAACGAACTCATCCCGAGCGACTGATCGTCTGTGGCGAACAGCGCAGCGAACTGCGCGCGCTCGATCTCCAGGCCCGTCCCCAGATCGACCTCGATGCCACGATCAATCGACTCCTTGGCGGCCCGTAGGGCGTACGGCGGACCGGCGGCAAACCGCAGCGCCAGCTTCGTCGCTTCGGCGTAGACGTCGTCCGGGGCGACGACTTGGTCGACCAGTCCAATCCGCAGGCACTCCTCGGCCCCCACGAAGCGGCCAGTGAAGATCAAGTCCTTGGCCCGAGAGGGACCGACCAGACGAGTGAGCCGCTGCGTCCCGCCGGCGCCGGGGATGATGCCCAACAGGATTTCGGGTTGGCCGAGCTTCGCGTTGTCGCCCGCGACTCGAAGGTCACAACTCAGGGCGAGCTCGCATCCGCCACCAAGCGCGTATCCGGTCACTGCGGCGATCGTTGGCTTGGGGATGCTGGCCACGGCTGTGAAGGCTGCCTGCAGCGCCGATGAGCGGTCCACGGCTTCCTGGTAGTCCCAGCCCACCATCTCCTTCACGTCAGCGCCTGCGGCAAACACCTTCGGTCCGCCGTACACGATGACCGCCCGCACGTCCTTGCGGTCGGTGGCCTCCTCCGCCGCAGCGCGGATGCCCGCCTGCACGAGCACGGACAACGCGTTCATGGGAGGTCGGTCCAGCCGGATGGTGGCCACTCCATCGGCTACCTCAAGGCGTACGTGCTCATTGATTTCCACCGTGGTCGTCATGGCGAGGAGGGTAGTCGGCGGCGGACGCCACCCGTTCCGGCAGGATGGCCGGATGATCGAGGCGAGCGCGCCGTGGCCGGGGCACTGGTCACCCCTCGGGGTCACGGCCGACGACGACGGGGTGAACGTCGCGCTGTGGGCCGACCAGGCCGAGCGGGTCGAGATTTGTCTGTTCGACAGTGACGGCCGAGAGGAGCGATACGGACTCGAGGAGCAGACGTATCACGTGTGGCACCGGTATCTGCCGGGCGTTCGCGCCGGGCAGCGGTACGGCTTCCGCGTGCATGGACCCTGGAACCCCGCCAACGGTGACCGGTTCAACCCGTCGAAGCTGTTGACCGACCCCTACGCGAAAGCCATCGACGGTCGGCTCGTCTACGAGGCGCCCGTCTACGGCCACGTGTTCGGCGGCTCACTGGACGAACGCGACCAGCGGGACTCGGCGCCCTTCGTTCCTCGTTCTGTTGTCGTCCGCGATCATTTCGATTGGGGCACCGACCATCCACCGCGGATCCCCTGGTCGGACACCGTCGTCTACGAGGCGCACGTCCGCGGCCTGACGATGCGTCACCCCGACGTGCCCGCGCACCAGCGAGGTACGTACGCAGGCCTCGCCCACCCGTCAGTCGTCAACCATCTGTCGTGGCTGGGAGTGACCGCGGTCGAGCTGTTGCCGGTCCACCACTTCACCACCGAGGAGCACCTGGCCCGCTCGGGTCGGGTCAACTACTGGGGCTACAACTCCTTGGGCTACTTCGCGCCCGAAGCCACCTACTCGTCCACCGGCTCCTTGGGCGGCCAGGTCAGTGAGTTCAAGGCCATGGTCAAGACGCTGCACGAGGCCGGGCTCGAGGTCATCCTGGACGTGGTCTACAACCACACCGCGGAAGGGGGCGCGGAGGGCCCCACGTTGTCGTTTCGGGGTATCGGCAACGGGTCCTACTACAAGCTGTCCGACGACCGGCGCCACTACGCGGACTACACCGGGTGCGGGAACACCCTCGACCTGTCGCATCCGCACGTGCTCCAGCTGGTCATGGATTCGCTGCGCTACTGGGTCCAAGAGATGCATGTCGACGGCTTCCGTTTCGACCTGGCCTCAGCCTTGGCCCGGTCACTGCACGACGTCGACATGCTCAGCAGCTTCCTGACCACGATCCAGCAGGATCCCGTGCTGTCTCAGGTGAAGCTCATCGCGGAACCGTGGGACGTCGGCGCGGGCGGCTACCAGGTCGGGGAGTTCCCACCGCTGTGGTCGGAGTGGAACGACCAATACCGCGACACGGTCCGGGATTTCTGGCGCGGCCAAGTGGACGGCGTGCGCGGAGTGGCCGCCCGGCTCTCCGGGTCAGCCGATCTCTACGGCGATGACGGCCGACGCCCGCTCTCGTCGATCAACTTCGTCACCGCACATGACGGCTTCACGTTGAGGGATCTGGTCACGTACAACGACAAACACAACTGGGACAACGGCGAGGAGAGCCGGGACGGCACCGACAACAACCGCTCCTGGAACCACGGCGTCGAAGGGGAGAGCGCCGACGCCGAGGTGCAAGCTGAGCGGCGCCGCGCACTCCGCAGCCTGATCGCGACCCTGGCGCTGTCGATGGGTGTTCCGATGTTTACGGCCGGCGACGAGATGGGTCGCACGCAGGGAGGGAACAACAACGCCTACTGCCAGGACAGCGAGACCTCCTGGGTCGACTGGTCATTGGCCCCGTGGCAGGTGGACCTGCTGGAGTTCACCCGCATGGTTCTCGGGATCCGCAAGGCCCACCCGGCCCTTCGCCACCGGCACTTCCTCGAAGGGCGGTCGTCCGTCGAGGGCGGCCCGAAGGACCTGGCCTGGTTTACGCCGGAGGGCCAGGAGCTCGCCGACCACGACTGGTGGGACGGCTCATCAAGAACGCTGGGCATGTACGTCGATGGCGCCTCGATGCGTGCGCGCACGCCGTGGGGCCAGCCGGTTGTCGACTCGTCGTTCCTGCTCGTGTTGCACGGTGGAGAGGCGAGCGCGCAGTGGCGGCTCCCCGGCGCACCGTGGGCCTCGAGCTACCGGCTCCTTCTCGACACCTCGGATGAGCAGCCCGGACCGAGTGAACACTTCTACGAACCGGGGGCCATCCTGACCCTTCGTTCGGGAAGCGCGGTGCTGCTCGAGGCTCACAAGGAGTAGGCGCCGCCCGCGCCGAGACTCAACGAAGGGCGTCCAGGTCGCCCGCAGAGAAGTCCACGCCGGCGCCGGCCGTCGGCGGGAGAGCAACCAAGTTGAGCTCGGCATCGTTCGCGAGCAGCGGATGCGCGGGCACCACCCGAACCGTGTACCCGAATGCCCCGGCTCGTTCGAGCGGCACCGATCCTAGGTAGCGAGCCGAGCCATGACTGGCCGGCCCGGCCAACGTCAGTAGCACCCGCTCGGGCGCCACGAGGAGGTCCTCGTCGTCCACCGAGCCATACAGCAACTCGACCCGAACGTCGTCTGGAGACAGGTCTCCGAGGTTCACTGTCGCCCGAAGGTCGAACGACTCACCCAACTCAGGAGTAGCGCCGAGGCCGCCCGGCTCGACGTGCTCGACTCGAACGGCGGGCCACGACTTGTGCACCCGCTCCTTCCACGCCGCCAGCTCTCGGGCCTGGACGTAGCCTGGCCCGTCGACAGTGCGTGAGGCTGCTGCGGCCGGGGTGTAGAGATCCACGACGTAGTCGTGCACCATGCGACTGGCCAGCACCTTGGGCCCAACCGTGCGCAACGTGTGCCGGACCATCTGGAGCCAACGGTGCGGGAGGCCGTCGGGTTCACGGTCGTAGAAGCGTTCGGCGACTTCCTGCTCGATCAGGTCGTACAGAGCAGCCGCTTCTAGGTCGTCGCGCCGATCGGGGTCGGTGACGTCGTCGGCCGTCGGGATCGCCCAACCGTTCTTCCCGTCGTACATCTCGTCCCACCAACCGTCGAGGATGGAGAGATTGAGGCAGCCGTTGAGCGCGGCCTTCATACCGGAAGTGCCACACGCCTCTAGCGGGCGCAGCGGGTTGTTCAACCACACATCACACCCCGGGTACAGCGGCCGAGCCATCGCCATGTCGTAGTCAGGGAGAAACACGATTCGATGACGTACGGCCGGGTCGTCACTGAACTTCACGAGTTCTTGGATCAGGCGTTTCCCACCATCGTCGGCGGGGTGCGACTTGCCGGCGACGACGATCTGGATCGGTCGGGTCGGATGCAGGAGCAGGCCCTTGAGGCGTTCGGCGTCGCGCATCATCAGGGTGAGCCGCTTGTACGACGGAACCCGGCGCGCGAACCCTATGGTCAGCACGTCCGGGTCAAGCGCCTCGTCCACCCAGGCCAGTTCACTGGGGTGGGCGCCTCGCTGGAGCCACGATTCACGCAAACGCCGACGGGCCTCGGCCACAAGCTGTCCGCGCAGGGTGCGCCGTACGGCCCAGATCTCGGGCTCGGGGACTGCCTCGATGGCCTCCCATCCCCTGGCCTCCTCGGTGAGCTCACGCCCAATGGACCGCGCAGCGAGATCCAGCACCTCCCGGGCTACCCAGGTCGGGTGCATGGACCCCGTTCGTGATCGAGGTGATCGGCACATCGGCCGCATCGAAGGCCGGCCAAAGTCCGTTGAACATGCCCCGGCTCACCACACCATGAAGCCGCGCGACCCCGTTGGCTCGTTGCGCTAACCGAAGTCCCATGACCGCCATGTTGAAGACCGTGACATCACCGTCGGCGTAGGTCTCGGCCCCCAACTCCAGAACCTGGTCGACCGGAACTCCTTCGCTTGCGTTGTCCCCACCGAAGTAGGTCTCGATCAGGGCCCTCGGGAAGCGGTCGATCCCCGCTGGCACGGGGGTGTGCGTGGTGAAGACCGTCCCCGCGCGGACTGCCTCGACGGCCTCGTTGAAGTTCAGAGACTCCCCCTCGACGAGCTCGCGAATGCGCTCGAGTCCGAGGAATCCAGCATGTCCCTCGTTCGTGTGAAAGACCTCAGGTGCTGGCGAACCGGTGAGCTCGCAGTACGCGCGAATCGCCCGTACTCCGCCGATCCCGAGCAGCATCTCCTGCAACAGCCGGTGTTCCGAGCCACCCCCGTACAGCCGATCGGTGACATCACGCTCGAGCGGCGCGTTGCGTTCGGTGTCGGAATCAAGCAGGAGCAAGGGGACGCGCCCGACCTGCGCGATCCAGATCTCGGCGTGCAGCGAGCGCCCGCCAGGCAACCCGACCGTCACGGTGACGGGTTTGCCCTCCCCGTTCCTCAGGAGGCGAAGGGGCAGATCATCGGGATCCAGTACGGGGTAGTACTCCTGCTGCCACCCTTCGGCGTTGAGCGACTGCCTGAAATAGCCGCTTCGGTAAAGCAGGCCCACGCCAAGGATCGGGACTCCCAGGTCGCTGGCGGCCTTCAGATGATCGCCCGCCAGGATGCCCAGGCCACCCGAATACTGCGGCAACACGTGCGTGATCCCGAACTCCGGACTGAAGTACGCGATCGAACGTGGAGCCTCCTCCCCCAAGGCTTGGTACCAACGGTCGTCGCTCAGATACCGCTGGAGGTCCGCGTGCGCCTCACCCAGTCGCCAACCGAAATCCGGATCGACCGAGAGCTCACGGAGCCGCTCCACTCCGACCTCGCCAAGCAATCGCGACGGATCGTGCCCCACGCGTTCCCAGACCACGGGATCGATGCTCGCGAACAAGTCACGAGTGGGGGCGTGCCAGGACCATCGCAGGTTGGCGACCAGCTCGCCGAGGCGGGCCAGGGGTTCCGGCAGGACGGTACGGACGGTGAACCGTCGAATCGCTCGCATGGTGCGACCCTAACTTCTTGCCCTCGTTGGATAGCGTGGGAGGCCATGAGGCGCCCATGACTGCCGCGAAGCCGCTGACCGGCCGGATTCCGATTCGGGATGTTGGTCCCTTGGAGGAGGGCGGGCGCTGGCCGTCGAAGGCCGTAGTGGGCGAAACCTTCGCGGTCACTGCAACCATTTTTCGAGAGGGGCACGACGCTCTGGGCGCCAATGTGGTGCTCCGAGGCCCAGCTGGGGCACCACGTCCACCCTGGACCCCGATGCGGCCCTTCGGTTCCGAACCGGACCGGTGGCGCGCCGACATCACACCCACCAGTGAAGGTGACTGGACCTTCCAGATTGAAGCCTGGGGCAACCCGATGGCTACCTGGCTGCACACCGCTGAGATCAAGCTCCCCGCGGGCATCGATGTGGATCTGGTCAGCGAGGAAGGCGCGAGGCTGTTCGAGCGGGCCGCCTCAACGCTCCCCAAGGCAGCCAAACCAGCGGCGGCAGGACTGCGAGAAGTAGCCGCCGTTCTTCGCAACCCAGACCGGCCGCCGGCGGAGCGCCTTGCGGCCGCCACCGCCGAACAGGTGCGCGTCGTCCTCGATCGTCACCCGCTACGCGACCTGGTGACGTCCTCGGCTCGATTCCGCCTCCGAGTCGAGCGCGAGCGAGCGCTGTACGGCGCGTGGTACGAGATGTTCCCGCGCTCGGAGGGCGCGATCGTGGACGCGGAAAGCATCCAGCCCCCGCAGTCCGGGACGTTCAAGTCGGCCATGAAGCGGTTGCCCGGGATCTCGGCGATGGGGTTCGACGTCGTCTACCTGCCCCCGATCAGTCCGATCGGGTTGAGCCACCGAAAGGGCCCCAACAACACGCTCGTAGCTGGACCTGCTGATCCCGGAGTCCCTTGGGCGATCGGTTCGGCTGAGGGGGGCCACGATGCGGTGCATCCAGATCTGGGGACCATCCAGGATTTCGACGCTTTCGTGGGCCGCGCCGAAGAACTCGGCCTGGAAATCGCTTTGGACTTCGCCCTGCAGGCCTCCCCGGACCACCCCTGGCTCGAGGAGCATCCGGAGTGGTTCAGCCACCGAGCGGACGGGTCCATCGCCTACGCGGAGAATCCGCCCAAGAAATATCAGGACATCGTCCCGCTCAACTTCGACCAGGACTACGCGGGTCTCTACGCCGAGACCCGCAGGATCCTGCATCACTGGATGAGCCATGGAGTGCGGATCTTTCGCGTCGACAATCCGCACACCAAGCCGGTTCGCTTCTGGGAGGAGCTGCTCGCCGACATCCGAGACACCGACCCGGACGTGCTGTTTCTCGCCGAGGCTTTCACCCGACCAGCCATGATGCGCCAGCTAGCCGCGGTCGGGTTTCACCAGTCCTACACGTATTTCACGTGGCGCAACGAGAAGTGGGAGCTCGAGGAGTACTTCACCCAGCTGGCCGGCGAACTCGGGCACATCTTCCGGCCGAACTGTTTCGTGAATACCCCCGACATCCTCCACGCCTACCTTCAGTACGGCGGACCACCGGCGTTCCGGATCCGGGCCACGCTCGCCGCCACGCTCGCGCCGAGTTGGGGCGTCTACGCAGGATTTGAACTGTTCGAGCACGTCGCCGTCAGTACCGGCAGCGAGGAATACCTCGACTCGGAGAAATACGCGTACCGGCCGCGCGACTGGGTCGGGGCAGAGCTGGCGGGGCGTTCGCTGGCGCCGTACATCGCGCACCTCAATGCGATTCGCAGGGAGCACTCCTGCCTGCACAGACTCCGTAATCTGAGCTTCCACCACAGCGACGACGACCAGGTCATCTGCTACTCGAAGCGGGAAGGCGACGACGTCATTCTCTGCGTGGTCAACCTCGATCCACACGGCACGCGCGAGACCACGGTCCGCCTGGACATGCCGGCACTGGGACTCGATTGGGACCAACACTTCGCTGCCCACGACTTGATCTCGGGGTCCACATTCGGCTGGTCCCAAGAGAACTACGTTCGGCTGGACCCCTTCGTCGAACCAGCGCACGTGATCCACGTGGTCCGCAGTCCATGACCAGCCACCACGAGATCGCACCCCTGCTGCCGGATCGACCCGACGATCCTGGGCGGCCGGATCCGGATTGGTTCAAGCGCGCCGTGTTCTATGAGGTGTTAGTCCGCTCCTTCGCCGACGATGACGGAGATGGTGCCGGCGACCTTCGCGGGTTGCTGGGGAAACTGGACTACCTGGCCTGGCTGGGGATCGATTGCATCTGGCTACCGCCGATCTTTCCCTCCCCGCTTCGAGACGGCGGCTACGACGTGGCCAACTTTACGGAGGTCATGCCCGAACTGGGCACCCTCGGTGACTTTGTGGAGTTCGTCGAGGCGGCCCACGCCCGCGGACTCAAGATCATCATTGACTTCGTCGTGAATCATACGAGCGACCAGCACCCCTGGTTCCAGGCCAGCCGCGACGAACCGGACGGGCCCTATGGGGACTTTTACGTCTGGTCAGACTCCGACGATGGATACTCCGACGCGCGCATCATCTTCGTCGACACCGAGACCTCGAACTGGAGCTTCGACCCGGTTCGCAAGCAGTACTACTGGCATCGCTTCTTCCACCATCAGCCAGATCTGAACTACAGCAATCCCGTCGTCCAGGACGTGATGCTGGAGGCCCTTCGGTTCTGGCTCGATCTGGGCATCGACGGATTCCGGTGTGACGCCGTCCCGTACTTGTTCGAGGAGGAGGGGACCGATTGCGAGAACCTGCCTGAAACCCACCAGTTCCTCAAGCGGATCCGAGCCGAGATCGACCGGCTCTATCCGGACACGGTTCTCCTAGCGGAGGCGAACCAGTGGCCGGAGGACGTCGTCGATTACCTCGGCGATGCCGCGGAAGGTGGGGACGAGTTCCACATGGCCTTCCACTTCCCCTTGATGCCGCGGCTGTTCATGGCGGTGCGACGGGAGTCCCGATTCCCAGTCACAGAGATTCTCGAGAGAACCCCTGACATCCCGTCGGGCTGCCAATGGGGGATCTTCCTGCGTAACCACGACGAGCTCACGCTCGAAATGGTGACCGACGAGGAACGCGACTACATGTGGGCCGAGTACGCTCGCGACCCGCGGATGAAGGCCAACATCGGGATCCGACGTCGACTGGCCCCCCTGCTAGACAACGACCCGGCACAGATCCGCCTGTTCACCTCGTTGCTGTTGTCCCTGCCCGGGTCACCCGTCCTCTACTACGGGGACGAGATCGGGATGGGCGACAACATCTGGCTGACCGATCGAGACGGCGTGCGAACCCCGATGCAGTGGACGCCCGACCGCAACGCCGGCTTCTCCACGTGCGACCCGCAACGGCTCTACGCCCCAGTCGTCGCCGACGCCGTCTACGGGTATCAGGTGACCAACGTCGAAGCCCAGCTTCGGACGACAGCGTCACTCCTCAACTGGACGCGACGCATGATCCACGTACGCAAGGAGCATGAGGCCTTCGGTCTTGGAGCATTTACCGACCTCGGGGGGACCAACCCGGCCGTCCTGTCCTACGCCCGAACCCACGGTTCGGATGTAGTGATCTGCGTGAACAATCTGTCGCGGTTTCCCCAGCCGGTAGAACTGGACCTGCGACGGTACGAGGGGTTGCGACCGGTAGAACTCACGGGGGGAGTGGAGTTTCCCCCCATCGGTGAGTTGCCCTATCTGCTGACCCTGGGGCCACACTCGTTCTACTGGCTCCGATTGGCCGCCGAGTCGTGATGACTCCCTTGGGACTCAGGGAGTTCCTCTCCGGACAGCGGTGGTTTGCTGGCCAGAGCGAGGCCTTCGAGGTGCAGGGGGTCGAGGTCGTCGGTGTCGTACGAGACCACCCATTGACCGAGTTGTGGCTGGTGCGGGTTGATTCTGTGAGCACGTCAACGACCTACCAACTCGTCGTCGAGTACCGATCCAGGTCGGTGGCGAGGCTGGAGCACGTGCGCGTGGGGACGACCGAATCCGGCCTGGTGCTCTACGACGCGCTGCACGACCGAGAGATCACCCGAGATTGGCTATCCATCATCGACGGGGAGGGCACGGACGAGATCCGGGGCCACCGGATCAGCAACCGACCCCTCCCCCGGCGAGGTCCTAGCTTGGTGATGACGGCCGAGCAGTCCAATACCTCGCTCGTGTTCGGGGATTCCGTGGTTCTGAAGTTCTATCGACGACCGCAGCCGGGCGTGCATCCCGACGTCGAGATCCACCAAGCCCTGGCTGAAGCGGGATGCTCCCATGTGGCTGAATCGGTCGGATACATCGATGCGGCCGATCGCACGATCGCCTACGCGCAGGAATTTCTCACCGGCGGGGTTGAAGGCTGGGAGTTGGCCAAGAACTCAGTTCGCGACCTGCTGCGGGAAGGCGATCTTCACGCCGACGAGGTCGGGGGGGACTTCGCAGCAGAGGCGCAGCGACTGGGCGAGGTCACCGGGGAGGTCCATCAAGCTCTGAGTGAGGTGCTCCCGACTGCAGTCTGGGGCCACGCCGAGCGTCGAGCGCTGGCCCGGCGGTTCACCGATAACCTCCGAGCGGCCCTAGACCTCGCCCCGTTACTGGCGCCCTACGCAGCCGGACTGGAGGCTATCTACGCCGCAGTGGCAGCCGAGGGCTCGTCCATCGAGGTCCAGCGCGTCCACGGCGACCTGCACCTCGGGCAGACGATGCGGGTGCCCCAGGGGTGGAAACTGCTCGACTTCGAAGGCGAGCCCTCACGTCCCGTTGAGGAGCGGCGGGCGCTCGACAGTCCGCACCGCGATGTCGCCGGCATGCTCCGGTCCTTCGACTACGCGGCCCAACAGTTCAGCGCGGCCGAGCCCCTGACGACTCAGGCTGACTATCGAGCCAGGGAATGGGCCACCCGAAACCAAGCGGCCTTCTGCGAGGGGTACGCCAAAGCCACTGGCAGGGATCCGCGACACAGCGCCACCCTTCTTCGGGCCTACGAGGCCGACAAGGCGGTGTACGAGGTGGTCTACGAGACCACCATGCGCCCGGCATGGGTCGCGATCCCTCTCGCGGCGGTCGAACGGCTGGCAGGCTAGAACCCATGCCCCCGAAGCCGACCTCGGAACCAGCCGTCGATCGGGTGGATCCCCTAGCCATCGAGGCCATCATCCGGGGCGAGCATCACGACCCCCACAGCATCCTTGGCCCGCATCCCGTGCGCGGCGGTGTGGCGATCCGCACCCTGCGCCCGCTGGCCAAAGCAGTCGCGGTGGTCACCGCTGAAGCGTCGTACCCCCTCGAGCACGTTCACGGCGGCGTCTTCTCCGCGGTGATCCCGCTCGATGCCGTAACCGACTACCGCCTCGATATCGACCATGGGGTCGGCACCGTCCGTTCTGACGACCCCTACCGGTTTCTCCCCACCCTGGGCGAGATGGATCTGCACCTGGTCGCGGAGGGTCGTCATGAGCAGCTGTGGACCGTGCTCGGTGCTCACCGACGCAGCTACGACGGCCCGCTGGGCGAGGTGACGGGAACCTCCTTTGCGGTTTGGGCACCCAACGCCCGAGGGATCCGAGTCGTCGGCGACTTCAACCAATGGGACGGGCGCGCACACCCCATGCGGTCGTTGGGTCCCACCGGAGTCTGGGAGCTGTTCATCCCCGACGTCGGACCGGGCAATCGCTACAAATTCGAGGTGCACGGAGCCGATGGGGTTCACCGGCTGAAGGCAGACCCCATGGCCCAGGCCACCGAAGTTCCGCCGGCGACAGCGTCGCGTGTGTTCGAATCCACCTACACATGGGCTGACCACGACTGGATGGCAGACCGAGGCGCGGACGGAGTACACCACGGCCCGATGGCCACCTACGAGGTCCATCTGGGCTCGTGGCGACAGGGGCTCAGCTACCGGCAGCTCGCGGACGAACTGGTCGGTTACGTGGCGGACCTCGGCTTCACGCACGTCGAGCTACTCCCGGTCGCCGAGCACCCGTACCCCCCGTCCTGGGGTTATCAGGTCACCGGCTACTACGCGCCGACCTCGCGCTTCGGCTCGCCCGATGACTTCAGGTACCTCGTTGATCGACTGCACCAGGCGAGGATCGGTGTGATCGTCGACTGGGTCCCCGGACACTTCCCAAGGGACGCGTGGGCCCTCGCCCGCTTCGATGGGACCACGTTGTACGAGCATCCCGACCCCAGACGTGGTGAGCAGCCCGACTGGGGCACCTATGTCTTCGACTTCGGGCGCAAGGAGGTCCGCAACTTCCTGGTGGCAAACGCGGCCTACTGGTTGGAGGAGTTCCATATCGATGGCCTACGGGTCGATGCGGTGGCCTCCATGCTCTACCTCGACTACAGCCGCGAAGAGGGAGAGTGGGTCCCCAACATCTACGGGGGGCGGGAGAACCTGGAGGCGGTGTCTTTCCTGCAAGAGGCGAATGCCACGGCCTACAAGCGGGTCGAAGGCGTCGTCACTATCGCCGAGGAATCGACTTCATGGCCGGGAGTGACCCGAGCCACCCATCTCGGGGGTCTCGGTTTTGGGTTCAAATGGAACATGGGCTGGATGCACGACTCGCTCGCCTACGTGGCGCACGAGCCCATCCACCGACAGTGGCATCACCATGAGATGACCTTTGCGCTGATGTACGCCTGGAGCGAGCAGTACGTGCTCCCTCTGTCCCACGACGAGGTCGTACACGGCAAGGGATCGCTGCTTCGCAAGATGCCTGGTGACCGCTGGCAACAGCTGGCCACACTGCGCTGCTACCTGGCCTTCATGTGGGCCCATCCCGGCAAGAAGCTCCTCTTCATGGGAGCGGAAATCGCTCAGGAAGCCGAGTGGTCAGAGGGGCGAAGCCTGGACTGGTGGCTCCTGGACCATGCCGACCATCGGGGGATCCATGCCTGTGTCCGGGACCTGAACCGGGTCTATCGGGAGACCCCCGCGCTGTGGCAGTTGGACCTTGAGCCGGCCGGGTTCGAATGGATCGACGCCAACGATGCCAGCGGCAACACGTTCTCTTTCATTCGCCGAGACCAAACAGGTGCGGCCCTGGTCTGCATCTCGAACTTCTCGGCCCAGCCGCACGAGAACTACCGCGTTGGCCTGCCCTGGGCGGGCTCCTGGGATGAGGTGCTCAACACTGACGCGCAAGCGTACGTGGGCAGCGGCGTGGGCAATCTTGGGCTGGTCCAGGCCGTCGATTCCGCGTGGCACGGGCTCCCGGCATCCGCCGTACTCCGAGTCCCGCCACTGGGCACCGTATGGCTGCGCTCCGCCGACGCGCCGTCGGGCCTGAGCACCTGACCGCCGCGTTCTGCCGATTTCAGGCGGGTTTGTCTCAGAAGAGGGCGTTGGCCAAAGCCGTACGACTGGCAAGAACGCGAGGGTCCTCGGGGCCTAGCAGGTCGTACAGGCTCAACAAGTGCGCCCTCGCGGTCGCTCGGTCATCGCCGTCCGTGCGACGCACCAGATCAATGAGCCGCGCGAATGCTTGCTCGACGTCCCCGTGGAGCAGGTCCAGGTCGGCGGCCTGGGATTGGACGGCCACGTCGTCGGGGTTGGCTGCTGCGGCCGCCCGCACGGCGGCTACGTCCAGTGATTGTGACCGTTCGACGAGGGCGATCTGCGCGAGGCCGGCCACACCCATCACATCGCCCGGGCGCCGCACCAGAAGGCGTTCATAGGCGGCGCGCGCGGCCGGCAGATCGGAGCGGTCCAGCGCTTCCACGGCCTCGAGTAGTTCGGGGTCGACGGGCTCGACTGCCTCTCCTCCAGGCCCCCCGCCAACGGCCGGGTCGGTCGCTGCGAGCTTCACCACCTGGTCAAGGAACTCGCGCACTTGCGCCTCTGGAATGGCGCCGCTGAAGCCGGGGACCAACTGTCCCTGCCAGACCACATGCACCGTGGGGATGCTCTGGACCTGGGCGGCCGCCGACAGTTGTTGGTTGGAGTCGACGTCGACCTTCGCCAATACCCACGCGCCTGCGTCCTCGGCGGCCATACGCTCCAACACCGGGGACAACTGCTTGCAGGGGCCGCACCATTCCGCCCAGAAGTCGATGACCACCGGGACGAGCATCGAACGCTCCAGGACATCGGCCTGGAAGGTCGCTTCTGTCACATCGATGACGACTGGCTCAGCGATGTCTCCTGACTCCTTGGCCGCCTCGCGCGCAGCCTCCGCCTTCTCACGCGCAGCGTTCTGGGCCGCGAGGGCACCCAGATCAACGGCTCCAGCGCCGTACGCAGGGGGCAGAGCGCCCCCGGGACCACCGGGCGTCACAGAAGGAATATTCACGCGACCATTGTCGCAGCAGGAGCCCGCAGCCTCCCACCTGCCTCAGATCCGGGCAGGTTCGCGGTGCTCCCCGAACACCTCGCGAAGAACCCCGCAGATCTCACCCAAGGTGGCCTCGGCCCGGACCGCCGACAACAGGGGCTCGATCAGGTTGTCTTCTCCGCGGGCGGCCATGTCCAGGGTCCCGAGCGCTGCATGCACCGCGGCGATCGGGCGGTCGTGCCTGCGCTTCGCCAAGGCGGCGACTTGCTCACGCTCGACTTCGTGGGACACCCGCAGGATCTCCAGTGGCTCTTCGATCGTGTCGGTGTTGACGTTCACGCCGACCACGTTCTTGTCCCCCTTCTCGTGGGCCATCTGGTAGGCAAAGGCCGCGTCGGCGATCTCCCCGGTGAACCAGCCATCCTCGATCCCGCGCAGGATCCCCGCGGTCATCGATCCGTCGATACCGAGCGCGCGGATCCGATCGAAGATCTTTTCCGCCTCGTTCTCCAGCCGGTTGGTGAGGTCTTCGAGGTACCAGGAGCCACCCAACGGGTCGATGACGTTCGCTACTCCGGTCTCCTCCAAGATCACCTGCTGGGTGCGGACCGCGATCTCCGCGGCCTTGGCGCTCGGTAGGGCGAGCACCTCGTCCAGAGCGTTGGTGTGCAACGAATTCGTGCCACCCAGTACGGCAGACAACGCCTCCAAGGCCGTACGCACGATGTTGTTGTCCGGTTGTTGCGCCGTCAGGGACACTCCCGCAGTCTGGGTATGGAAGCGCAGCCACTGGGCCCTGTCAGTACGAGCTCCGTACACCTCGCGCATCCAGCGAGCCCAGATCCGGCGGGCCGCCCGAAACTTGGCGATCTCCTCGAAGAAGTCGATGTGAGCGTCGAAGAAGAAGGACAAACCCGGCGCGAATTCATCGACGTCCAACGCGCGGGCCAAGCCCAATTCGACGTAGCCAAAGCCACTGGCCAACGTGAACGCCAGCTCCTGCGCAGCAGTCGATCCGGCCTCCCGGATGTGGTATCCGGAGACCGAGAGTGGTTTGTACGCGGGCATCCGCTCGGTGGTCCACTCCATCAGATCACCGATCAACCGCAGGTGAGGTTCGGGCGGGAACAGCCACTCCTTCTGCGCGATGTACTCCTTGAAGATGTCTGTTTGCAGCGTCCCGTTCAGGGAGCCGATATCTGCTCCTTGCCGCTCAGCGGCCACGACGTACATGCAGAAGACGGGGACGGCCGGCCCACTGATGGTCATCGACGTGGTGACCTCCTCGAGGGGAATCGAGTCGAATAGTGTCTCCATGTCGCGTGCGGAGTCGACCGCGACCCCGCAATGGCCGACCTCGCCGAGGGCTAGGGCTTCATCCGAATCACGGCCCATGAGCGTGGGCATGTCAAAGGCCACGGACAGCCCACCGCCGCCCGCTGACAGGATCGCTCGGAAGCGCTCGTTGGTCTGTTCGGCGTTGCCGAACCCAGCAAACTGACGAATCGTCCAGGGGCGCCCGCGGTACCCCGTGGCGTGAAGTCCGCGCGTGAAGGGGTACTCACCCGGCCAGCCGATCTGCTCGAATCCCTCGGCAGCGCCGTCGCTGGCAGGGCCGTACACCGGTTCGACCTCAACACCGGACAGCGTGGTGAAGTCCGCATCGCGTACGCGACCAGCCGCCCGAGCTTGCTCATACCGTGCCTGCCAGCGCCCGCGGCCCTCGGCGACGTCCTTCGCTTCCATGCCTTCTCCTTCCGGCATCCGTCGATGTGACGGACCTCGGCGACGGCAGCCTCTACGCGTCACACCACCCTAGATCCTTCGTGCCGGGTCACCCTCCCCCGATGCCACAATGCGCACGTGCATGTATCCGCCCGAGTCGACTACGCCATGCGGGCCCTGCTGGAGTTGACCGTCGCGGCCGACGGCGCGAACGGCGACGACGGGCTCCGCTGGGTCACACGTGATGAACTGGCCGAGGCGCAGGGCATCTCACGTACCTTCTTGGAGGCCATCCTCCGCCAACTACGCCAGGCTGGCATCGTGTCCAGTCGACGAGGGGCCGAGGGAGGCTTTCGACTGGCCCGCCCGGCGTCCACGGTGTCCGTGGCGGACGTGGTTCGCGCTCTGGACGGACCCTTGGCCGCCGTTCGGGGCGAGCGCCCCGAGAACTCGGTCTACACGGGACCGGCCGAACACCTGCAAGACGTCTGGGTGGCCACCCGGGCGGCGCTGCGCAGCGTCCTCGACGAGGTGACCCTCGATCGGATCGCGTCGGATGACTTACCAGCTCAGGTGCGTTCCCTGCTGGCCACACCGGACGCCTGGGAGCCCCGGTGACCGCCCCCTCCCGGCGAATGCTGGAAAGGCGCCCTATTTTGGCCGCGAAACGGGCCGCTTCCCGACGCTCGGCGGCCTATCGAGGGTGCGACGCCAGGAGCAGGTCCGCCGCGGCATAGACGTCCAGGGTGCCAGCGAGCACCCGGTCGACCATGGCATCGACCTCGGTCGCAGGGTGGAACAGTCGATCGCGCACCGCGGCCCAGGTCAGGGCCTCGACCTCGGCTCGGACCCTTCGCGCCCGTCGCGTACGAAGCATCCCCGAGTCCGTGAGCCACGCTGCGTGGCCGTGCAACGCCTCCACCAGCTCAGCGATCCCCTCACCGCGCGAGGCCACGGTCTTCACGACCGGCGGGCGCCAATCGCCGGGCTCCCTCGGCTGCCCCAGCGAGATCATGTGCCTGAGTTCGCGGGCCGTCGTGTCCGAGCCTTCCCGATCGGCCTTGTTGACGACGAAGACGTCGCCGATCTCCAAGATGCCGGCCTTCGCTGCTTGGACACCGTCGCCCATGCCAGGGGCGACGAGCACCAGCGTGGTGTCAGCAGTTGCAGCCACTTCCACCTCGGACTGACCAACCCCTACCGTCTCGATCACGATCACGGCACAGCCGGCCGCGTCGAGCACCCGAGCCGCCGCCGGAGTCGCCGCCGCCAACCCACCCAGATGTCCTCTGGTGGCCATGGACCGAATGAAGACGTCCGGATCCAACGCGTGCTCCTGCATCCGAATTCGATCCCCGAGCAAGGCCCCCCCGCTGAACGGCGAGCTCGGGTCCACGGCCAGCACGCCGACCCGCTTTCCCTCGGCCCGCAGGGCGCGTACCAGCGCCGAGGTAGTCGTTGACTTGCCAACCCCAGGAGCGCCGGTGACTCCAACGATCAACGCCGACCCCGTCATCGGGGCCAGCGCCCGAGCCAGGTCCGGGAGGTGGTCGGATCCGTCTTCGACCCAAGAGATCAGTCGCGCGACGGCCCGTGGGTCCCCGGATCGCGCCCGAGCGACCAGGGTGTCGACGTCGCTGAGGTCAGGCACCGAGCGCGGGTCGGTGGTCAGGCCGCTGGCACACGAAGAATGAGCGCGTCACCCTGACCGCCGCCACCGCAGAGCGCGGCGGCGCCGACTCCTCCCCCTCGCCGCTTCAACTCCAACGCCAGGTGCAAGGCCAGACGGGCGCCACTCATGCCCACCGGATGACCCAGCGCGATGGCTCCCCCGTTCACGTTGACGCGCGCTTCATCGACGCCGAGTTCGCGGGCCGAGACGATCCCGACGGCCGCAAACGCCTCGTTGATCTCGAGGAGGTCAAGGTCGGTCGCAGCGATGCCCTCCCGGGCACACGCTTTGAGGATCGCGTTCGCTGGCTGGCTCTGCAGCGTGTTGTCCGGTCCGGCGACGACCCCGTGGGCGCCGATCTCGGCCAACCAGGTCAGCCCGAGCTCCTCGGCTTTGGCCTTGCTCATCACGACGACTGCGCAGGCCCCGTCCGAGATCTGGGAGGCCGTCCCGGCCGTAATCGTGCCGTCGGTCGCAAACGCGGGCCGGAGCCGGCCGAGACTCTCAGCCGACGTGTCCGCCCGAATGCCCTCATCGTCGCTGAAGACGATGGGATCTCCCTTGCGCTGGGGGATCTCGACGGGGGTGATCTCTTCCTCGAACAGACCGTTCTTCTGAGCGGCCGCCGCCAATTGGTGCGATCGAACCGCGAAGGCGTCCTGCTCCTCCCTGGTGAGCGCATGCTGGTCGTTGGCGCGCTCGGTCAACTGACCCATCGAGATCAGGTCGAACGAATCGTGCAGGGCGTCGCGATTCATCGAGTCGACCAAGGTGGCGTCGCCGTACTTCGTCCCAGTCCGCCCGTTCGGCACCAGGTGCGGCGCCTGGGTCATCGATTCCTGACCACCCGCAACGACGATCTCGAACTCGCCGGCGCGGATCAGTTGGTCGGCCAGGGCGATCGCATCCAGCCCGGACAGGCAGACCTTGTTGACCGTCAACGAGGGCGTGGACATCGGAATCCCGGCTGCTACGGCCGCCTGGCGAGCGGGACACTGCCCAGCTCCGCCGAGCAAGACCTGACCCATGATCACGTAGTCGACCTGCTCGGGGGTCACGCCGGCTCGCTCGAGGGCGCCCTTGATGGCAACTGCGCCCAACGCAGCACCGGAGAAGTCCTTCAAGGACCCGAGCAGTCGACCCATGGGCGTGCGGGCCCCGGAAACGATCACCGACGGCGATCCGGTCATGACGGACTCCTTCCACGCTCCCCGCCTGTCGAGGAGCCGTTCCAGGCTGCCACGATAGTCGGGAGCGCAGGCGACAAGGCACGACCCATCAGGTGGGCTGCCGAGTTCCCTGCGGCCGGCGATGAGCAGGAGGACCGCGATGCCCCGGAAGATGGACCATGTCGGAATCGCCGTTCCAGACATCGACGAAGCCATCGAGTTGTACGGCGCCCTCCTCGGCCTCGAGTGCGAGCATCAGGAGGTCAACGAGGCGCAAGGGGTGCGCGAGGCGATGTTGTCCGCCGGCCCAGACGACTCGGGCGCGCGCCTGCAATTGCTGGCTCCGCTTTCCCCGGACTCCGCCATCGCGAGGTTCATCGACCGGTCGGGGCCGGGTTTGCAGCAACTCGCCTTCACCGTGGACGACGTGGAGGCTGAGTGTGCCCGTTTGCGCGCGCAAGGGGTGCGCGTCCTGTTCGACCAAGCTCGCCCCGGCACGGCTGGCTCCATGATCAACTTCGTCCACCCAAAGGACGCCGGCGGCGTCCTCATCGAGTTGGTTCAGCCGGCTGGGAGTCCTTCGTGAAGCAGATCCTGGAGGGTGTCCTTTCGGGGGACAGCGAGGGCTTTGCCCAGTTGCCGGTGCCCGATCACTACACCGCCGTCACGGTGCACAAAGACGAAGAGACCATGTTTGAGGGCATGGCGACGCGCGACAAGGACCCGCGCCAGTCGTTGCACGTCGAGGAGATCGCGACGCCGGAACTCGGACCCGGCGAGGCGATCGTCGCGGTCATGGCGAGCTCCATCAACTACAACACGGTGTGGACCTCGATCTTCGAGCCGGTCTCGACGTTCGGCTTTCTTCAGCGGTACGGCCGTACGTCTCCGCTGGCCCAACGACACGACCTGCCGTACCACGTGATCGGGTCCGACCTCTCGGGCGTGGTGCTGCGGACCGGACCAGGGGTCCATGCCTGGAAGCCTGGCGACCAGGTCGTGGCCCATTGCCTCTCGGTCGAGCTGGAGAGCCCGTTCGGACACAACGACACGATGCTCGACCCCGAGCAGCGCATCTGGGGGTTCGAGACCAACTTCGGCGGGCTGGCTCAACTGGCGCTGGTCAAGGCCAATCAGCTACTCACGAAGCCGGCCCACCTCACCTGGGAAGAAGCGGCCTCCCCGGGCCTGGTCAATTCGACGGCGTACCGCCAACTGGTCTCCCGCAACGGCGCGGGAATGAAACAGGGGGACATCGTCCTCATCTGGGGGGCCTCGGGTGGCCTCGGTTCCTACGCCACGCAGTTGGCTCTCAACGGAGGTGCAACTCCGGTCTGCGTCGTCAGCTCCCCGGACAAGGCGGATCTCGTGGCATCCATGGGCGCCGAGTTGGTGATCGACCGCCGCGCCGAGGGATACCAGTTCTGGAAGGACGAGCACACCCAGGACCCGAAGGAATGGAAGCGACTCGGACGAAGGATTCGTGAACTCACAGGTGGCGACGACGTGGACATCGTCTTTGAGCACCCGGGGCGGGAGACGTTCGGGGCCTCGGTGTACGTCGCACGCAAGGGCGGAACGATCGTGACCTGCGCGTCAACCTCCGGTTTCATGCACGAGTACGACAACCGCTACCTGTGGATGAGTCTGAAGCGCATCGTCGGATCTCATTTCGCCAACTACCGGGAAGCCTGGGAGGCCAACCGACTCATCCAACGAGCGAAGGTTCACCCCACGCTGTCCAAGACCTACCCCATGGACCAGATCGGTCAGGCCACGTTGGACGTTCACCGCAACCTCCACCAGGGCAAGGTGGGCATCTTGTGCCTGGCGCCCGAGGAGGGGCTCGGCGTCACTGACCATGAGCTCCGCGCCAAACACCTCGACGCGATTCACCGATTCCGGGACTCCTAGATCAATCGGCTTGCTGGGGACCTGGCCACCACTTCATTGACCGAGCGAGGCCTTGAGCAAGACGAGCACCAAGCCAAGACTCAGGCCGACGACCATCGATAGCACGGCCAGGCTCCTGCGGGCGTGCGATTGGCGCATGGCCAAGCAGGTCCAGATGACCAGGCTGGCGAGTGCGGCGATGAGTGAGCCCCATCCGACTCGGTCCCCCGGTTCATCGAGCACCATCGCGACCAGGATGACCAACGGTCGTGGAAGCACGGCGACCATGATCGGGAGTTCTCGGAGGGCCGCCCGTTTGGTTGCTGGCCCCCACGTAGTCCGCCTCGGCCCCGAGAGGGCCCGGGCGGGACATTGCAGCGGGCGCGGTGCTCGCGGACGGCAGCGGCACAGATTCGTGGGTCACGTCTCGATGCTGCCACGAAACTGGACTTCCGCTAGCCGTACGCTGCCCGTGTGGATGAGTCGACCTCAGAGGTGCCCGAGCGGACGGCGCCGGCAGGCAAGCCCCACGACGCCGCCGGTGCGCTGAGTCCGGAACCCACCGAACCCGCCCTGGCGCACGAGCCCGCCAAGGAGCCTGCCGCCGACGACGCCCAGGGACCGTGGGGTCTAGCCGGCCCCAAGTTCAGCCATTCGCCGTTCACGGTGGGTTTTGGCTTCGCCCTGGGAGCGCTGCTCGCCTACGCGCTGTTCCAGGGGGTCGCCCACGTCAGCGGGCCGCTGATGCTCATCGTCGTCGCCGCCATCTTGGCGGTTGGGCTGGATCCCGTTGTTGAGCGCTTGCAGAAGCGCGGGATGCAGCGCGGGTGGGCCATCGCCGCGGTGTTCGTCAGCTTCGCGTTGATGGTGGTCGCCTTTGCGGCCATCATCATGCCGCCGCTGATCTCCCAGATCATCACTCTCGCCGAGGACTTTCCGTCACTTGTCGCGGATTTGAGGAACAACGCGACGATCGCCGATCTGGATACCCGGTTTCAGCTGCTTGACCGGCTGGAAGCCGCAGCTTCCGACGGTGCTGACAATCTGGTCAGCGGGGCCTTCGGCGCTGCGCAATTGTTGGCGACCACGATCTTCAACCTGCTCACGGTCACGATCCTGACGTTGTACTTTCTCGCGACTTTTCACCCGATCAAGGAGACCTTCTACCGGTTAACGCCGGCGTCGCGCCGACCACGTATCACCACCCTCACCGAGGCGGTGCTGCAACGAGCCGGTGGCTACGTCACCGGCCAGTTGGCTATCTCGGCGCTCGCGGGCCTTGCGGCGTATGCCTATCTCCGGATCGCCGGTGTCCAGTTCGCCTCAGCGCTGGCCCTGCTTGTGGCCGTGTTCTCGATCATCCCCATGGTGGGAGCGACGATCGGCTCAGTCATCGTGTCGATCATCGCGGCGATCCAATCCCCAGCACTCGGCCTCGCGACGCTGGTCTTCTTCATCGCCTATCAACAGTTCGAGAACTATGTGTTGCATCCGCGCGTGATGCGACGTGCAGTGAACGTGCATCCGGCGGCGGCCCTGGTGGGCGCGCTCATCGGGGGGAGTTTGCTGGGCATTGTGGGCGCCATCATCGCCGTACCAGTGGTCGCCGGCATCCAGTTGATCATCGAAGAAGTCGTGATCCCGCGACAGGAAACTGCCTGATGCTCGGTACGAAGGGGCGCTGCCAACGATGAGGGTCCTGGTCCTTGGTGGCACCCATTTCGTGGGGCGCACTCTCGTCGAAACGGCGCTCCAGCGCGGCGATGACGTGGACGTTCTCAATCGCGGCAGCACTGGCCGAACCCCTGTTGGAGCGAGGCTGCTCAAGGCAGATCGCACCCGGCCTGACCAGGTCCGGGCAGCGCTGGGCGATCACATCTGGGATGCCGTTCTCGACACCTGGTCCGGCGCGCCCGCAGTGGTTCGCGCCAACGCACGAATCCTGGCCGGACGTACGCGCCACTACGGGTACGTGTCCAGTCGTTCGGTCTATGAGTGGCCCATCCGACCGGGGCTCGACGAATCCGCGCCAGTGGTCGACGGCGACCCGTCGGAGGAGCAGGCGCTGGACTACGCAGCGGCCAAGCGAGGATGCGAGTTGGCCGTCCTCGAGACCTTCAGCCCAACGCTGATCGCCCGCGCCGGGCTGATCCTCGGCCCCTACGAAGACGTCGGCCGGCTGCCGTGGTGGCTTCGGCGCATCGCCGAGGGAGGGCGTGTCCTCGCCCCCGGACCGCGCGACCGTACTCTCCAGCTCATCGATGCCAGAGACCTCGCTGGGTGGATGCTCGAGTCCGCCCGCCGCCGTCTGGATGGCACGTTCAACACGGTCGGCCCACCGGGCATGACCACGACCTCGCGGCTGCTCGACGCGGTTCGATCCGCGACCGGGTCCGATGCGCAGCTTGTCTGGGTATCCCCTGAGGAGGTCGAGGCTGCCGGTATCGCGCCGTGGACCGAGATTCCCATCTGGGTGCCGCCCACAGGCGACTATGCGGGGCTGCACAACGGCAATGTGAAAGCCGCCATGCGCGAGGGGCTGACCTGCCGTCCGATCGAGGAGACCGTGTCCGACACCTGGGCCTGGATGAAGGCCGAGGGGGATCCCCCGCCACGGCCGGAAGGACCCGTCCACGGCATCTCACCGGCGAGGGAGGCAGCGGCGCTCGCCGCCGCACAGCCATCTCCGGATTCCGACTGACGCGGTTCTATGCCTAGAGGCCGTCGAGGAACGTACGAACCGCACGATTCCAGCCAGCTGGGTCTTCCAGACAGGCCAGATGGCCAGCCCTGTCCAGCTGCACTAGCCGCCCGTGAGGAAGGGAATCGACCATCGCCTGGCCATGGGCGCTCGGCATCAGTTCGTCCTCCTGCCCGACCAGGATCAACGCAGGCACCTGGGCTGAGGCGAGGACCTCGTGGGAGTCCGGCCTGGCGGCCATGGCGCGTTGGGCCCAGGAGACACCCGCCGGTGACGCCTCAGCCACGAAGGTCCCCACGGTCGCTACCAGTTCGGGGTGCAAGCGACGGGTTGTAGTGCCCAAGAGTTTGGGTTGGACCTCCTCCTGGATCGCGCCCACGTCGGCACTCGCCTCCACCAGGTCCGCGAGCCGAAGTCGGT
This sequence comes from uncultured Actinomycetota bacterium, assembly GCA_963851405.1. Taxonomy (GTDB): domain Bacteria; phylum Actinomycetota; class Actinomycetes; order DATJPE01; family DATJPE01; genus JANPBY01. The sequence continues at coordinate 453,808 of CAWKPB010000001.1, forward strand.
TGTCCCGGGCTCGCGGCGGGTCGGCTTCGGCCTTGGTATTCGCCAGAACGAGCCCTCGGACGCGCCCGGAATGACGACGCAGCAAGGCCATGGCCACATACCCGCCCATCGAGGTTCCAGCGATCACCGCCCCCCCGACTCCAGCCTTGTCGAGGGCACGGACGACGTCATCCGCGAGGAGATCCAACGAGGGGCTCTGATCTCCGAGCGGTGCCTGACCAAATCCTCGAAAGTCAGGAGCCACGACGGTAGCTACGTCCAAGAGAGCTTCGACTTGGTGGGTGTACATGCGCGCATCCAAAGGAAACGCATGCAAGAGCACGAGCGCGGGCCGATTCGGCATCGGTCAGCCCGCCGTGAGTCCGCCATCGACAACCAGTTGTTGGCCGGTCATGAAGGAGGACGCGTCGCTCGCGAGGAACACGGCCGGTCCCGCGATCTCCTCGGGGGTGGCCCATCGCTGCATGGGTACGTCGCCGATCAGCGCCTGCTCGAAGTTCTCATCGGTGCGTGCGAACTCGGTGAGATCGGTCGCGACCCACCCCGGAAGCAGCGCGTTGACCCGCACCCCCGCCCAGGCCCATTCCATGGCCAGTGTGCGCGTCAACGACAAGACGGCCGCTTTGGCCGCGCCGTAGTGCGCCATGAAGGGAGTGCCGCGCAGCCCCGCGACCGATGCGACATTGATCACCGAACCCGAGCGTCGGTCAAGGAGGTGCGGCCCAACGGCCTGGCACACGTACGCCGTGGATTGGAGATTGAGACGCATCACCTTGTCAAAACCGCTCATCCGCATGCCGACGAAGGCCGACGTGAAGTTGTTGCCACCTGCGTTGTTGACCACGACATCCAGGTGACCCAACGATTCGATAGCTGTGGCAACGCTTCGCGCCACGGCGTCTTCATCCGTCACATCGCAGTCGAGGACGAGCGACCTACGCCCCGCCTCGTCCACGGAGCGCGCGACCTCACCTAGGCGATCCGCGTCTCGAGCAAGCACGGCTACATCGGCGCCAGCCTGGGCGAACGCCATGGCGATGGACCGACCGATTCCCCGGGATGCACCGGTAACCAAGGCGGTCTTTCCCTCGAGGTCGATGCCCATCCGCGCTCCCTCAGCGATTCGCGTCCGTGCCGAACGGACCTTGCCAGGTTGTGGGCAACGGTACGGCCTCCGGTCCGACGACTCGGGCTACTACCTCGTCGAGAACCCGCCGCACCGAAGGCTCCCCGATCCAAAGGTGCTTCGCGCCGGATACTGCAATGACGTCCGCCTGAGGGACGACGGAGAATCTGGCCTCCGCCTCTGGTGGCCTCACGTAGTCGTCGAACTCGGGGACAAGCGCGGTGAGCGGGCGCCCATCCGTAGCCCAGGCCACTAGGTCGCTCTCAGTGGCGAAACGCAAGGGCGGGGAGAGCAGGATGGCCCCGACGCCCGCCGTTCTCAACCCATGCCGGAGTACCACGTCGGTGCCGAAGGACCAGCCCACAAGCCAGACCTTGGGCAGCCCGAGATTCAGCGCCAGGTCGACAGCAGCCTCGAGATCCAATCCTTCGCCGGTCGAGGCGTCGAAAGTCCCGTCGCTTGTGCCCGCAGTACTTGACGTTCCCCGGGTGTTAAAACGAAGCACGGCCATGCCAGCAAGCGCGGGGAGCCGATGAGCCGCCTTGCGCAGGACATGGCTGTCCATCATGCCGCCGTGGGTTGGCAGCGGATGCACGCAGACGATCGTCGCCACCGGATCACGATCGACAGGTTGCGCCAACTCGCCGACGAGATTCAGCCCGTCCGAGGTTCGTATCGACAGCGGCTCTCGCCGCGCTGGCAGCACCGTTGAGGCCCTGATCTCGAGCCCATCCCCTTGCGCGGACGCGCCGGGCGGCGTCACCTGCGGGGCCGGCGACGATCTCGGGCGGCCCAACACGGGGTGTGCCAGTGCCGGCGATCCTCCAGGCTGCCGGTATCGCTGGGCCAGGCCACCACATGGGGTGTCGCTGGCCGGATCTGCTGGTCGCACCCAGGGCAGCGATAGGCCTTGGTAGAGGAGGAACCGGTGATCCGGCGCACGACCCAGTCCCCGTCGGAATGCTCCTCCAGGGTCTCCGGTGCGCCGGGAGAACGCGACGGCTCAGAGATCTCTGGTCGTCGAGAGTTCTTGCGAGCCACGACGATCAGCTGTAGTCGCGAAAGCCTCGGCCACTCTTGCGGCCAAGGTAGCCGGCTGTGACGAGGTGCTCCAACAGCGGAGCGGGTGTGAAGCCCGGTTCACGGAACTCCCGGTAGAGGGTGCGCTCGATGGACAAGGCCACATCCAGGCCGACGATGTCGAGGACTTCGAACGGCCCCATCGGATAGCCACAGCCGACCTTCATAGCCGCGTCGATGTCGTCCGCCGACGCGTATTGGTCCTCGAGCATGCGAACGGCATCGTTGAGGTAGGGAAACAGCAGGGCGTTCACGATGAACCCGGCGCGGTCGCCACAGACGACCGCAGTCTTACCCGAAACCCGCGCGACCTCGCGCGCAGTGTCGACGACGTCGTCGGAAGTAGAAACCGTGCGCACCACCTCGACCAGGCGCATCACGGGCGCGGGGTTGAAGAAGTGCATGCCGACCACGTCGGCGGGGCGGCCGGTCGCTGCCGCCAACTCAACCACCGACAGCGAAGACGTACTGGTCGCCAGCACAGCGCCCGGCCGGCAGATTTCGTCGAGGGTCTCGAACAGCGCCGCCTTGACCGAAAGCTCTTCGACTACGGCCTCAACGACCAGGTCCCGATCGGCCAGATCATCAAGTCGGTGCGAACCACGAATGCGCTCTAAGGCCTGAGAGCGTTCGGCATCCTCAAGTTTGCCCCGCAGGACGCCCTTCTCCATCGACTTTTCAACAGCCGCCCGAACCCGGGCGACCTTCTCGGCACCCCTGGTTACGTACAGAACCTCATATCCGGCTAGGGCGAACACCTCGATGATGCCGGTGGCCATGGTGCCGGAGCCCACCACGCCCACTCTCTGGACCGACCGAGCGCCGGGGATGGGGCCATCGAGGTCGGACGGGGTCTGCGCATCGGCAATGACCACTGGGCTGTCGGGCCCCTCATAGGTGTAGAACCCGCGTCCGGTCTTGCGGCCTCGAAGGCCTGCGGTGACCATCTGCTTGAGCATCGGCGCAGGCGCATGCAGGCGATCGCGCGACTGCCGGTACATCGTTTCCAGGATCTCGTACGCGGTGTCCAGGCCGATCAGGTCGAGCAGCGCGAGCGGACCCATGGGCAGCCCGCACCCCAACTTCATGGCCGCGTCGATGTCCTCTCGAGTCGCGTACCGCGACTCGAGCAACGCGACGGCGTGGTTCAGGTAACCGAAGAGCAGCGCATTGGCAATGAACCCTGCCTTGTCACCGACGATGACGGGGGTTTTGCCGAGCTGCGCCGCGAGTGCCGAAACATCGTCGATGACGCTTTGATCGGTGACGACCGTTCGGATCACTTCGACCAACTTCTGCACCGGCGCGGGGTTGAAGAAGTGCATCCCCACAACCTGAGCCGGTCGGCTGGTCGCCACCGAGATCTCGGTGACCGACAAGGAGCTGGTGTTGGTCGCCAAGATCGCCTCGGGGCTGACGATCTTGTCCAGAGTCGCGAGCGTCGATTGCTTCAGATCCAGGTGCTCGGGGATCGCCTCGATCACCAACTCGGCGTCGGCCAGGTCGTCCAACGAGGTGGACCAGGTGATCCGACCAAAGATCGCGTCCCGCTCGCTCTCACTGAGCTTGCCGCGTCGAACGGCGCGCGAGGTCGACGATTCCAGGTGACCGCGACCCCGGGCCAACGAATCGTCGTCGATCTCGACCCCGACGACGTCAAGTCCGCTGCGGGAGAAGACCTCGACGATTCCGGCACCCATGGTGCCGAGCCCGACGACGCCGACCCTGGAAAACGTGCGCGACATGGAACTCCTATCCGGCCTGGCACATGGTGAATGCCCCTGAAGTGTCGCAGACTGGGGTGCGCCCCAACCGACGGCCCCAAGCGGCTCGCAACGCCTACGTTTCACCACCCAGGAGTGGCATGGCCCAGACCGAGGACCCCACGATCTCGCGGTTCACCTCCTACGATCCGGCCAGCGGCGAGCCCCTGAGCTCCTGGCCCATCGATGACGAGCAAACGGTCGCCGAAGCGGTCGACCGCGGACGACTCGCAGCCACCTGGTGGGCCGATCTAGGGCCAGACGAGCGGCGACAACGATTGCTCATCTGGAAGGGCATCCTGACTCGGCGGATCCGCGAACTGGCCCAACTCGTTCACCGTGAGAACGGCAAGCCTGTGTCCGATGCCACGCTCGAGATCGTGGCGGTCATCGACCACATCAACTGGGCTGCGCGCAACGCCAAGAAGATCCTGGGAGCGCGGACGGTTCGACCAAGCATGATGTCGATGAACCAGCAGGCCTGGCTCGAGTATCAGCCGCTGGGGGTGGTCGGGGTGATCGGGCCCTGGAACTACCCGGTGCTCACGCCCATCGGCTCCATCGCCTACGCGCTCGCGGCCGGGAACGCCGTCGTCTTCAAGCCATCCGAATTGACGCCCGAGATCGGAGCCTTCCTCGTCCGCATGTTTTCCTACGCGGTCCCCGAGCAGCCGGTCTTCCAGCTCGTCACGGGTGACGGGACGACGGGTGCGGCCCTGACGCGGGCCGGGGTCGACAAGATCGCCTTCACCGGCTCGGATCGGACGGGTCGAAGGGTCATGGCGGCCTGCGCCGAAAGCCTGACCCCGGTCCTCATGGAGTGTGGAGGGAAGGACGCCCTGATCGTGGACGAGGACGCCGATCTGGACGCGGCCGCCGACGCGGCAGCATGGGGTGGGGTCCAAAATTCAGGTCAGGCGTGCGTTGGTATCGAACGGGTTTACGTGGTGGACGCTGTACGCGACGCCTTCCTCGCCAAACTCTTGGTGGCCCTCGAAGGAATCCATGCGGGGTCGCATGATGTCGCGTCATACGGGCCAATGACCTTGCCCAGCCAGGTGGAGGTTGTGCGCAACCACGTCGATGCGGGATTAACTCAAGGAGGGCGGGCTGCTGTCGGTGGAGGCGACGGCGTCACGAGCGCCTTCATCGACCCGATCGTGCTGACTGATGTGCCCGAGGACTCGGTCACGGTTCAGGAGGAAACCTTTGGCCCGGTCATCGTGGTCAATCGGGTCCGCGACTCCGCGGAAGCGGTTGAGCGTGCCAACGCCACCGGGTACGGCCTCGGCGGAGCGGTTTTCGCCAAGAAGGAGGGGCTGACGATCGCCAGGCGAATGCGTAGCGGGATGACCTCGGTCAACTCGGTCGCATCTTTCGCGGTCGTACCGGCACTCCCCTTCGGCGGCGTGGGACGCTCCGGGTTCGGGCGCATTCATGGCGCCGACGGCCTACGTGAATTTTCTCGGGCGAAGGCGATCACGCGGCAGCGCTTCCCGCTGCCGACTCCCTTGACCACCTTCTCGCGCAAGCCACGTGACGTCGACCTGGTCGTGGCCCTGGTCACCGCGATTCACGGCCGACGCGCCAAATTCCGCCGCTGACCTCGCCCTGACCTGGCCTTTACCGGCTGACGACGCCCTGATCCCTCGCCGTGGCCGGCTGCGCATGCTCTGGGGGTAACGGCGCCCGCCCGCGAATGAGGTCACTCGCGCGCTCGGCAATTGCGATGGTCGGGGCGTTGGTGTTCCCCCGCGGCACGCTCGGCATCACTGATGCGTCGACCACGCGCAGACCCTCCAGGCCGCGGACCCGGAGTTCCTCGTCCACAACTGAGAAGTCGCCCGACCCCATCGCACAGGTGCCAACCGGGTGGTACAGCGTCTGGGCATGCGCCCGGATAGAGGACGTGATGTCCTCGTCCGAGACGGCCGCGTCGCCTGGGATGTGCTCCTGCCCAAGAAACGGAGCCAGCGCCGGCTCCGAGGCAATCGACCGGGCGTAGCGAACGCCGTGAATCAGGGCCGCGAGGTCGGCGGGGTGGGTCAGGTAGCCCCCATCGATTCGGGGATGCCACCGCGGGTCGCGGCTGGCTAGACGGATCGACCCGCGGCTGGCGACCGACACCAACACCGCCCCCACAGTGAACCCGCGACCGAACGGCTCGGCTCTGTTGTTGTCGAGGAAGGCCGCCGGGGCGACGTGATACTCCAGGTCTGGGGCAGGCAGATCGGGTGCCGTCCGGACAAAGGCGCAGCCCTCGGCAACCGGAGAAGTGAGCGGGCCTGTGCCCGTCAGCTTCCAACGCAACAACTGCGCGATGTTCTCCGAGTCATGCAGGCTCTTGGAGCGGCGTAGGTGCCAGATCGACCCGGCTGCCACGTGGTCCTGCAAATTGGCTCCGACCCCCGCAAGGGCGACATGGACGGGGATGTCCAGTTCTCGGAGGTGGTCGCGTGGTCCCACCCCGGAGAGCATCAGCAACTGGGGGCTGTTGACCGAACCACCGGCGAGGACCACCTCACCTTGGCATCGAGCGAACTCGTTGTGGCCCCGGATCTCAAAGTGCACTCCGATCGCTTGGCCGTTATCGATGGCCACGCGGTGCACCTGCGCTCCGGTCAGCACCGTCAAATTCGGCCTAGACCGCGCCGGGTGCAGATAGCCATCGGCTGCGGACCACCGCCGCCCATCCCGTTGGTTGACCTGGAACAGCCCCACACCATCCTGCTCACCGGCGTTGAAATCGTCGTTGGCGACGATCCCGTGGCTGATCGCCGCCGCCACGAACGCGTGGGTCACGTCATGGACGGAGCGCTGATCCTCAACGCGCAGCGGGCCCCCCACTCCATGCCATGACGAGGCGCCGCGAGCGTTGTCTTCAGCACGCTTGAAGTACGGCAGCAGGTCTGCGAATCCCCAACCCGGGCATCCGAACTCATCGCGCCAGGTGTCGTAGTCGAGGGCGTTCCCCCGGATGTAGAGCATGGCGTTCATCGATGACGAGCCACCCACGACCCGACCGCGCGGCCACTCGACCCGCCGATCGTTGAGACGTCCCTGCTCGACCGTCGCGAAAGACCAGTCGTACTCAGTGCGGAACAAGCTGGAGAACGCCGCGGGGATCTTGATCTCATCGACGCGATCGGTTCCCCCGGCTTCGAGAACGAGAACTCGCCGTTGGGGATCCTCGCTCAGTCGAGCGGCAAGTACACACCCGGCACTGCCGGCACCCACCACGATGTAGTCGTAGACCGCGTCGTCCATCCGGTCACCGTACGGTGAGGTCCCCGCGTGGGCTAGCGTGACCGGCCGTGCGCCTCGTCATTGCTCGCTGCTCGGTCGACTACGCGGGTCGCCTGTCCGCGCACCTTCCCTCCGCGATGAGACTCCTCGTGGTCAAGGCGGACGGCTCGGTGCTCATTCACTCCGACGGGGGGTCATACAAGCCGCTCAACTGGATGAGCCCCCCCTGCGTGCTTCGCACCGAGGTCGACGAGGCCGGCGTCGGCACCTGGGTGGTCGAGAACAAGGCTGGTGAACGGCTGGTCGTCACCCTCGAGGAGGTCATGTCGGATGAGTCCCACGACCTCGGTGTCGACCCGGGGTTGACCAAAGATGGCGTCGAGTCCCACTTGCAGCAGTTGTTGGCCGAGCAACTGCACGTGTTCGGCGCAGGCTGGCGACTCGTGCGTCGCGAGTACCCCACGGCGATCGGACCCGTCGACCTCATGTGCCGCGACCATGGGGGTCAGTCCGTCGCGATCGAGGTCAAGCGAAGGGGCGAGATCGACGGCGTGGAGCAGCTCACCCGCTACCTCGACCTGTTGAACCGCGACCCACTGCTCGCGCCAGTCCGTGGGGTCTTCGCCGCCCAGGAGATCAAACCGCAGGCCCGCGTCCTGGCCGAGGACCGAGGAATTACTTGCCTGGTCGTGGACTATGACGCGCTCCGTGGCCTCGACGATCCCACCAGCCGCCTGTTCTGAACGGATTCATCGCGCCAGATCGGCGCAGGATGCCCGATAGGCTCGCCAGCAACCGCGCCCGATCGACCCTCAGACGGACCAGGGAGCCCACCAGTGACCGATCCGGCGATCCAGGTGCGCGGGCTCGTCCGTTCGTATGGCTCCGAGCGCAATGGCACAGCCCACCGAGCCGTCGACGAGGTCGATCTCGACGTTGAGCGCGGCGAGGTTTTCGCCTTGCTAGGACCCAACGGAGCGGGAAAGACCACGACCGTGGAAATCCTCGAGGGTTACCGACGACGGGATGCCGGCACGGTCTCGGTGCTGGGCGCAGATCCAGCGCGGCCCACCCAGGAATGGCGAACGCGTATCGGGATCGTCTTACAGGAGGCCGGTGATATCGAGATGTTGACGGTCAACGAGGTGGTGGATCACTTCGCCGGTTACTACCCCAATCCGCGTGAACCTGCCGCCGTGATCGAAGATGTGGGGCTTGGAGAGAAGGCTAAGACCCGCGTGCGCCAGCTGTCGGGGGGACAGCGGCGCCGGCTCGATGTGGCCCTGGGGATCTTGGGCCGGCCCGAGTTGTTGTTCCTCGATGAACCGACCACCGGCTTCGATCCGGAGGCTCGCCGAGCGTTTTGGGATCTGATCCGTGGACTGCACGCGGATGGGACCACGATTCTGCTCACCACGCACTACCTGGAGGAGGCCGAGCAACTAGCCGATCGCGTCGCCGTGATCGCCGCCGGCCGAATCCTGGAGGTCAACGATCCACAACGCCTCGGGGGCCGGGCCGATGCTCACGCGCTCGTCCGCTGGAGCAGGAACGGCGAGCTTCACGAGGAGCGCACCGACCATCCCAGCCGGCTGATCGCCGAGCTCTACGCGCGGGCCGGTGAGGAGATCCCCGACTTGGCGGTGACGAGGCCCAGTTTGGAGGACGCCTATCTGGCCATGATCGCGCCGTTCACGGAGGAGCCTGAGCACGAGAAAGTGCGGGGTGAGTCGTGACGGTCGACGCTCCAGCAGCATCGGGAGCGAGTTGGCTGCGCCTTGGCGTCAGCCGCTCGCAGATCGAACTCAAGCAATTCCTCCGCCGCCGGGAATCAGTCGTCTTCACGATCGCTTTTCCCCTGATTCTGTTGATCATCTTCGGGTCAGTCTTCAACGACGAGATCGGCCCCGGCGTCACCTTCAGCCAGTACTTCGTCGCAGGCATGATCGCGAGCGGCTACGTCAACAGCGGATTCCAGGCCTTGGCCATCGGGATCTCGATCGAACGCGACAACGGGGCGCTCAAACGGCTGGCCGGCACACCCATGCCGAAGGCGGCGTACTTCACCGGCAAGATCCTGCTCGTCGTAGGCATCGCCGTGATCCAGATCGCGCTGCTGCTCCTGGTTGGTGTCCTTGCCTTCGGGGTTCAGCTGCCCGATGCAGCCGGATGGATCACGTTCACCTGGGTCAGCATCTTGGGAATCATCTCGTGCACGTTGTGCGGGATCGCGTTCTCGTCGGTCCCACGCGACGCAGACTCCGCCCCCGCGATCGTCACCCCAATCGTGTTGGTGCTGCAGTTCATTTCCGGCGTCTTCTTCGTCTACGCCAACCTTCCCGAGGGCATGCAGCGGGTGGCGGCCATCTTCCCCCTGAAGTGGTTGACCCAAGGCATTAGGTCGGTGTTCCTTCCCGAGGCCTATGCGAGCGCCGAAGCCGCGGGGGCCTGGGAGTTGTCACGCGTGGCCCTCGTTTTGATCCTGTGGTGCCTCTTGGCGGGCTTCCTGGCGCTGCGAACCTTTCGCTTCCAACGCCGGGGCGAGGACTGAGCCCCCCGGCGGTGGGGCCGGTTGGCTCCGAACCCAGGCAGTCATGAGAGGCTCGATCCATGAGTAGCCCGTACATCGATGTGGCCAGAGGCGTGCTTCAGCAAGTGGTGGCGGGGGCTCAGGATGCGTTGAGCACGGCCCAAGAAAAGCTCGATGAGGTCACCGAGAAGCATCACCTACGCAGCCTGATGGCCGACCTGGGTGAGGCGTACTACGCCGAGCAACGCAGTTCCGGGACTCAGGAGGACCTCGAAGCAGCACTGGGGGTAGTCGATGCCCACGTGAAGCTGTATGGCAGTCCAGCGAGCGAGACGAGCGACGTCGATACGAGCGACGCGGACGGCGCCGACGTCATCCAGGAGGGCTGAGGTCCGTCAGTCCGCGGAGTTGGCTGAGGCGCGCAGCGGCAACCCCTTGGAGCGTCGAATCTCTTCGACCACTTGGGCCATGATCGCGTTGATCCCGTAGTCCTTGGGCGTGAACACCGCAGCGACACCGGCGGCGAGCAAGGCTGTGGCATCAGCCTTCGGGATGATGCCGCCCACCACGACCGGGATGTCGCCAACGCCGGCCGCCCGCAGTCCCTCCAGGACTTCTGGGACCAGGGTGAGGTGCGATCCGGACAGAATGGACAGACCCACGCAATCGACGTCCTCTTCGACCGCTGCAGCGACAATCTCGCCGGTCGTCAAACGGATCCCCTGGTAAATCACCTCGAACCCTGCGTCCCTGGCCCGGACAGCGATCTGTTCGGCTCCATTGCTGTGGCCGTCCAGGCCCGGCTTGGCCACCAGGAGCCTCAGCCGATGACCAATTTCGTCGCCAGTCCCGGTGACTGAAGCGCGAAGGTCCGCCAATCCCGCCCAGTCCGAAACAACGCCGGTTGCGTGGCCGACCCCGGTCGGCGCGCGGAACTCCCCGAAAACCTCACGTAAGAGCCCCGCCCACTCGCCCGTGGTCACCCCTGCTCGAACGCAGGCCAAGGTCGGTGGCACCAGGCTCTGATCACTCGTCGCGGCACCCCGTAGCGCTTCTAGGCTCGCGGCCACTGCGCTGGCGTCACGTTCGGCGCGCCAGTTCCGCACCGCGCCGACAGCGGTGGCTTCCACGGCCGGATCCACGCTTTGGATCGCGGAGTCCAGATCGGCCGTCAACGGGTTAGGCGCCGAACTGGTGAAGATGTTCACTCCAACAACCGGCTCCTCACCCGACTCGATCGCAGCCCGCCGACGCGCGTGCGAAGCGACCAGCGCGCCCTTCATATAGCCGTTCTCGACGGCAGCGATGGCCCCACCCATGTCCTGCACTCGGTCGATCTCTTCCCTGGCGTCAGAGACGAGTTGATCGACCAGTCCTTGAACTACTGCGGAGCCGCGAAACAGGTCGTCGTGCTCCAGGAGGTCGGACTCGTAGGCGAGCACCTGCTGCATGCGAAGAGACCACTGTTGATCCCAAGGGCGTGGGAGTCCGAGGGCCTCGTTCCAGGCAGGCAGTTGGACCGCCCTGGCCCGCGCATCCTTGGACAGGGTCACAGCGAGCATCTCAAGCACGATCCGTGCCACGTTGTTCTCCGGCTGAGCCTCGGTGAGGCCCAGGGAATTGACCTGTACGCCGTATCGGAACCGGCGCTGGTCCGGGTCCGTGATGCCATAGCGCTGCTGGGTGATCTCATCCCAGAGTTCGACGAAAGCGCGCATCTTCGCCATCTCCTCAACAAAGCGCACGCCGGCGTTGACGAAGAAGGACATCCGCCCGACCACGGATCCGAACCGCTCGGGCGGGACCCGCCCCGAAGCACGGACCGCGTCGAGCACCGCGATCGCCGTGCACATCGCGTAGGCGACCTCCTGCACGGGCGTGGCGCCGGCCTCTTGGAGGTGGTAGCTGCAGATGTTCACAGGGTTCCAACGTGGAACCTCCTCCACCGTATAGGCCACGAGATCGGCGATCAGCCTCATCGACGGCTCGGGAGGGAAGACATACGTTCCTCGGGACAAGTACTCCTTGATGATGTCGTTTTGCGTCGTGCCTGACAGTGTCGCTCGATCGATGCCTTGCTCCTCCGCGGCCACCTGATAGAGGGCGAACAGCCACAGAGCCGTCGCGTTGATGGTCATGGACGTGTTCATTGCGTCCAACGGAATGTCGGCCATCAGCGCCCGCATGTCACCCAAATGTGAAACCGGCACTCCGACCTTCCCGACCTCTCCCCTGGACAACCGATCATCCGGGTCGTAGCCGGTCTGCGTCGGAAGGTCGAACGCGACCGAGAGTCCGGTCTGGCCTTTTTCGAGATTGGATTTGAACAGCGCATTAGAGGCCGCAGCCGATGAGTGCCCGGCGTAGGTACGCATGACCCATGGCCGGTCGCGCGGGCGCTGGTTACTCATGCCGGGCCTCCGCTGCGTCGTGAACCTGCCACTCGATCTTCAGCCTATTGACCGGTTGGATCAGGCGGGGAGGGCGTCCCGCTCCAGGTGTAGGACGCGGTGGAGACGGGTGACCGCAAGTACTCGGAGAACACGCGGCTGCGGATCGCTGAGCACCAGGCGGCGGCCATCAGCGTGGGCTCGACGGTGAAGGCCGAACAGCAGCCCCAATCCAGCGGAATCCAGCGCTTCCACGTTGGAGCAGTCCACGACGAGGTCCCCGGGACCGGAATCCAGAGCCACAGTCAGCATCAGGCGGACCTCGGCAACCGTCGACCCATCCAACCGCGAGGGCAACGAGCACCGAATATCCGAGGAAGTCGTCGCACGCGGCGGCGAATGGAGCGAACTCACGTGACCTCCGAACCGCGTCGGCGCTCGCCGTATTGGTGACGGCGGGGGAAGGCACCGATGCGTGCGGGCCGGGACCCGCATCAGCACCGTAGTTGTCCAGACGCGAGGGCTGTGGGAGACACGCAGGCCCACGGACAACTTGCCAACGCCAGCGCCGGCCGTCGGTCGCTAGTCGTAGGAGTAGAACCCGCGGCCGCTCTTGCGACCCAAGTCGCCCGCCTGAACCATGCGCTGCAGAGTCTCGGGAGGTACGAACTTCTCGTCCTGGGTCTCGGTGTAGATGTTGCTCGCCGCGTGAGTCATGATGTCGACTCCGGTGAGGTCGATGGTTTCCAGCGGCCCCATGGCGTGACCGAATCCCAGTCGACACGCGGTATCGACGTCCTTTGCGCTCGCTACCCCGGACTCAACCAGACGCACCGCCTCGATCGCCAGAGCCGAGATCAGCCGGGTGGTCACGAATCCGGCCACGTCTCGATTGACGACGATGCAGGTCTTCCCGGTGGACTCGGCGAACGCACGAGCCGCCGCCAAGCTGGCGTCCGACGTTCGGTAGCCACGCACCAGCTCGCACAGCCGCATCATGGGTACCGGCGAGAAGAAGTGGGTGCCGACCACTTGTTCTGGTCGCTCAGTGGCAGCTGCGATGGCTGTGACCGGTATAGCCGACGTGTTGGTCGCGAGAATCGCTTCTGGAGGGCAGACCCGATCGAGGGTCGCGAAGACCTGGTGCTTGACTTCGAGGCTCTCGAAGACCGCCTCGATGACCAGGTCTCGGTCGCTCATCCCGTCGAGATCGGTCGTCGTCTCGATCCGCTCCAACGCCTCGGTCGCCTGACGCTCAGTCAGTTTCTGCTTAGCGACGAAGCGTTCCAGCGAGGTTTGGACGCCAACGAGCGCTCGGTCGAGCGCCGCACGCGACAGGTCCTGGAGTCGAACATCGTGACCGGCCGCAGCGGCGATCTGGGCTATCCCAGAACCCATCAAGCCCGCGCCCACCACACCAATCCTCGTCACGCCGACACCCTAGTTGGCCGGCTCACGGACCACGCTCGCACCCAAGCGCACGATGTCCTCGACGAAACCTGGATAGCCCCGGTCGATATGAAAGGCATGGTTGACCGTCGTCACCCCATCGGCACACAGCCCCGCCAGCACCAACCCAGCCCCCGCGCGGATGTCCGTCGCCTCAACCGGTGCCGCCGACAACCGCTCTCGCCCCCGAACCACGGCGTGGTGGCCATCGGTCCGAAGGTCGGCGCCAAGGCGCACCAACTCGTTCACGAACATGAACCGCGCTTCGTACACGTTTTCGGTGACCATCGCGACGCCATCCGCGACCGCGTTGAGAGCGAGCACCATCGGTTGCAGGTCGGTCGGGAAGCCCGGATAGGGAAGAGTGACCACATCGACAGATCGTGGGCGACCGTCCATCCGGACTCGGAAACCCCCCTCCAGCGACGTCACTTCAGCCCCCGACAGGGCCAGCTTGTCCAGCGGCAACTCGAGATCGGCCGAGCGCGCATTTTCGATGCTGATATCTCCCCTGGTCATCACGGCCGCAACGGCCCACGTGCCAGCAACCATCCGATCCGGAACTGCCGTGTGTTCGGTGGGTCGCAATTCCTCAACCCCCTGGATCTCCAGGGTGGATGACCCGAGGCCGCCGATCTGGGCTCCCATGCCGAGCAGCATCTGGCACACGTCAACGATTTCCGGTTCACGAGCGGCGTTGTCAATCACCGTGGTTCCGGACGCTAGAGCAGCAGCAGCAAGGAGGTTCTCCGTAGCACCAACGCTGGGGAAGTCGAGATGGATCATGGCGCCGCGCAGCCCTTTGGGTGCGGTGGCCACAATGAAGCCGTGCTCGTTGGAGACCGAAGCGCCCATCTTGATCAGACCCGCGATGTGGAAGTCCAGCGGGCGAGAACCGATGGCGTCCCCGCCGGGCAGCGCCACCTCCGCCGCACCGCAGCGAGCCACCAGCGGTCCAAGGACGTTGATCGAGGCTCGCATCTGCCGAACCAGGTCGTAGTCGGCCCGATGTTCCAAGTCTGGCGGGACATCGATCGCGACGGTCCCTGACTCACGCTGGTGCTCGACCGCGCAGCCGAGCCGCGTGAGCAGTTCGCCCATGATCTGGACGTCAGCGATGTCAGGAACCTCACGCACCAGGGTGCGCCCCGGGGCAAGCAGCGCCGCGGCCATCAGTTTCAGGACGCTGTTCTTGGCACCGGTGACTCGAACCGTGCCTTCCAGCCGTGCCCCCCCGACGACCCGCAGATGTCCCACCCGGGCATCGTACGGGCCCGCGGCTAGGCTTCGGATCATGGTCAACCTGACGCGGATCTACACCCGAACCGGCGACGACGGCACGACCGCACTAGGGGATATGAGCCGCACCGGCAAGAACGATCTGCGACTCGTGGCCTACGCCGACGTCGACGAGGCCAACTCCTCGCTCGGCGTCGCTGTGGCTGTTGCGTCCATGCCTGCCGACGTCGTGACGCTTCTCACACACGTACAAAACGAACTGTTCGACGTTGGTGCTGATCTGTGTACCCCCGTGGTGGAGCATCCGCAGTTCCCCCCGCTGCGAGTCACTCAGGAGTATGTCGACCGGCTCGAGGATGCCTGTGACACGTTCAACGACCGACTCGACAAGTTGCGGTCCTTCGTCCTCCCCGGTGGCACGCCGGGTAGTGCGCTCCTGCACGTCACGCGCACCGTTACCCGGCGAGCCGAGCGTTCGACCTGGGCAGCGCTGGCCGCTCATGGCGAGGTGATGAACCCCCTGACCGCGACCTACCTCAACCGGCTGTCGGATCTGCTGTTCATTACGGCCCGGGTGGCCAACACCACGGAATCCGGAGGCTCTGGGGATGTTCTCTGGGAGCCCGGAGCGACGCGCGACTGACGGTCAGCGGGTAGCTGCAACCTCGAGTCGAACTTCGGCCCGACGCAGGGCGGCCGCCGCTTCGAGATCTTCTTCGGCAGCGGCTGCGGCGAGCGCTCGTGCGGCCTCGGCGCGCTCGACGTCGATGTCCGCTGCGATTTCAGCGGAATCGGCAAGAATCGTCACGGCGTTGGCATCCACGGACAGGAATCCGCGATGGACAGCGATCCGGAGTTCGCCACCGTCTTCCTCAGTGATGCGAACCTCACCATCGTCAAGCGTCGCGAGTACGGGCTCGTGGTGCGGGAGGATCCCGATCTCACCGATCACGGTCCGCGCGATGAGCGAGGACCCCGGACCGGACCAGATCATCCGGTCCGCAGCCACGACGCGGATCTCGAGTTGGCCCTCGGTCACTTCGCCAACTTACTGGCGGCTGCCTCGACATCTTCGATGCCGCCTGCCATGAAGAAGGCCTGCTCCGGAATGTGGTCGTAGTCACCGTCGCACAGAGCCTTGAAGGAGGAAACCGTCTCCTCGACTGGGACGAAGGAACCGGGCTGTGAGGTGAAGGCCTCGGCGACGAACATGTTCTGACTCAGGAAGCGCTGAATCCGGCGCGCCCTGTTGACGAGCAGCTTGTCCTCCTCGGACAACTCGTCGATACCGAGGATCGCAATGATGTCTTGTAGGTCCTTGTACCGCTGGAGGATCTCCTTGACCCGCTGTGCCACCTGGTAGTGCTCATCGCCCACGTAGCGAGCATCCAGGATGCGCGAGGTCGAGGTCAGCGGGTCCACGGCCGGATAGATGCCCAGTTCCGAGATGGGGCGCGACAATTCCGTCGTCGCGTCCAGGTGGGCGAACGTCGTGGCAGGCGCCGGGTCGGTGTAGTCGTCGGCGGGAACATAGATCGCCTGAAGGGAAGTGATCGAGTGCCCACGGGTCGACGTGATCCGCTCCTGCAGTTCACCCATCTCGTCGGCCAACGTCGGTTGGTAGCCGACAGCGGAGGGCATCCGCCCCAGCAGGGTTGACACCTCAGATCCGGCTTGGGTGAAACGGAAGATGTTGTCAATGAACAGGAGCACGTCTTGCTTCTGCACGTCACGGAAGTACTCGGCCATCGTCAGCGCCGACAACGCCACACGCAGACGAGTGCCCGGGGGCTCATCCATCTGTCCGAACACGAGCGCAGTCTTGGCGAGAACGCCCGACTCAGTCATCTCCAAGAACAGGTCGTTGCCCTCGCGCGTCCGCTCACCCACACCCGCGAACACCGAGACACCACTGAAGTTCTCAGCCACCCGGTAGATCATTTCCTGGATGAGAACGGTTTTGCCGACACCGGCACCGCCGAACAGACCGATCTTGCCGCCCTTGACATATGGCGTCAGCAGGTCGATGACCTTGATTCCGGTCCAGAAGACCTCGGTCTTGCTCTCGAGTTGGTCGAACGCCGGAGCTTGGGCGTGGATGCCTCGGCGCTCAGTGATCTCCAGTGAGGACTCCTCGACGTCCAGCGGCTTACCCAGGGTGTTCCAGACATGCCCAAGGGTGACGTCCCCGACCGGCACGGTGATCGCGTCACCGGTGTCCGTGACCTCGGCACCGCGTACCAAACCGTCGGTCGGCTGCATGGAAATGGCCCGCACCAAGTTGTCGCCAATGTGTTGGGCGACCTCCAAGGTCAGCACGCGTGCCGACTCCCCTTCGGTGGCCGCCTCACTCGCGACGGAGACCGTCAGCGCATTGAACAGAGCAGGCATCGACTCGAAGGGGAACTCGACGTCGACGACGGGGCCTGTGACGCGGGCTACCCGGCCGACAGCACTCGCTGCAGACTCGCTGGTGCCGGCCTCGGCTGTGACAGTCATCCTGCTCACTCGCTCCCTGCGTTGGCGGAGGCCAGCGCGTCGGCCCCGCCGACGATCTCGCTGATCTCCTGGGTGATCTCGGCCTGGCGTGCCTTGTTGGCCTGCCGGGTGTAGGACTTGATGAGCTCTTCGGCGTTGTCCGTAGCCGATTTCATGGCCCTGCGACGACTCGCAAGCTCAGAGGCAGCTGCGTTGAGCAGGGCTGTGTAGACGACGTTCTCCACATAGCGTGGCAACAACGCATCCAACACTGCTTCTGCGTCGGGCTCGAAGTCGTACAGCGGGAAGATCACCGTTTCGCCCGACTCGCTGGTCGAACCGACGACTTCTTCGACAACCTCGAGTGGCAGGACCTGGTTGGCGGTGGGGATCTGCACACCCAAGTTGACGAACCGCGTCCCGACGATGTGGATCTCGTCGACTCCGCCCTCCTCAGTCGGAAGCATGAATCGCTCGAGCAGCGCGGCGGCAATCTCGCGCGCCGTTTCCGGCGTTGGTGACTCGGTAAAGCCGGTCCAGATCGAGGCGATGTCGCGCCCGCGGAATCGGTAGTAGTTCACGCCCTTGCGGCCGACGATGTACGGCACCACGTCCATCCCGCGTTCGCGCAGCAGCGACGTGAGCTGCTCGCCTTCCTTGATCGCGGCCGACGAATAGGCGCCGGCGAGACCACGATCGCTGGTCAGGAGGAGGACGGCGGCCCGCTCCTGCAACCGGGTCGAATCCGTCAGTGGGTGGCTCACCGTGCCGGCGATGTGCGAGGCAGCGGCCGAGATCGCCCGGACAAGCTCACGGGTGTAGGGCACCGCTGCTTCCAGCCGCGCCTGTGCCTTCACGATGCGGCTAGCGGCGATGAGCTCCATCGCCTTGGTGATCTTCTTGGTCGACCCGACGGACCGGATCTTTCGTCGGTAGACCCGCTGCTGTGCCCCCACGTCAGGTCGTTGCCCTCACGACACGGGTGACCTTCTCGTGCCCTAGATCTTGCTCATCCAGCGCCTCGGCCGGCTCCTCGGTACCCAGCAGGGGGTTGCCGTCGCTGGTCAGGAAAGTGCCCTTGAACGCCGCGATGGCTTCCTCGAGCTGCGAAATCGCCTCATCGGACAAGTCCTTGGAGGATGCGATCCCTTGTCCGATCGCCGGGCGATCCCGATCGAGCCAGCCAAGGAACTGCTGCTCGAACAACTGGATGTCGCCGACAGGAACGTCATCGAGTTGGCCGGTGGTACCCGCCCAGATCGAGATGACCTCGTGCTCAACGGAGAACGGGCTGTATTGCGGCTGCTTGAGCAACTCCACCAAGCGTTCACCGCGCGCCAGCTGAGCCTTCGACGCTGCATCAAGGTCTGAACCGAAGGCAGCAAAGGCCTCCAGCTCGCGGAACTGGGCGAGATCCAAGCGCAACCGGCCCGCGACCTTCTTCATAGCCTTCAGCTGAGCCGAGCCGCCGACCCGCGACACCGACACACCCACGTTGATCGCTGGCCGGACCCCGGAGTTGAACAGATCGGACTCCAGGAAGCACTGCCCGTCCGTGATCGAGATGACGTTGGTCGGGATGTAGGCGGAGACGTCGTTGGCCTTCGTTTCGATGATCGGCAGTCCGGTCATCGACCCGGCCCCCATCTCATCGGAGAGCTTGGCGCACCGCTCGAGCAAGCGGGAGTGCAGATAGAAGACGTCGCCGGGATAGGCCTCGCGTCCCGGGGGGCGGCGCAGAAGCAACGAAACCGCGCGGTAGGCCTCCGCCTGTTTGCTGAGGTCGTCAAAGATGATCAGCACGTGCTGGCCCTGATACATCCAGTGCTGACCAATCGCGGACCCGGTGTAGGGAGCGAGGTACTTGAAGCCGGCGGGGTCAGAGGCCGGTGCCGCCACGATCGTCGTGTACTCAAGGGCGCCAGACTCCTCCAGCGCCCCCTTCACCGCGGCGATCGTGGAGCCCTTCTGACCGATCGCGACGTAGATGCACTTGACCTGCAGTGTGGGGTCGCCGGATTCCCAGTTGGCTTTCTGGTTGATGATCGTGTCCACCGCTACCGCGGTCTTGCCGGTCTGTCGGTCTCCGATGATGAGCTGACGCTGGCCCCGACCGATCGCGGTCATCGCATCGATCGCCTTGATGCCCGTCTGCATCGGCTCCTTCACGGGTTGGCGCTCGACCACCGTGGGCGCCTGAAGCTCGAGCGCACGCCGTGCCTCGGGAACGATCTCCCCGAGCCCATCAATCGGATTCCCCAGTGCGTCCACGACCCGACCCAGATAGCCATCCCCCACCGGGACGGACAGGATCTCCCCCGTGCGCCGCACCGGCTGGCCCTCTTCGATCTCGGAGCCGTCGCCGAGCAAGACGGTTCCGATCTCGCGTAGTTCGAGGTTCAGCGCAACTCCGACCAGCCCACCCTCGAACTCCAGCAGTTCGTTGGTCATCGCCGACTGAAGACCCTCAACCCGCGCGATGCCGTCGCCGGTCTCGCTCACCCGGCCGACTTCCTCGCGGGCATTGCCCGGCTCGTAGGACTCGACATAGGTCTCGATAGCGCTGCGGATCTCGTCGGGGCGGATCGTCAGCTCGGTCATCGGTTTCGCGTCCTTCGTTTGGTAGGGCCAAAGCTGTCAACGACTCGTGCGGATCGGAGCATGGCGGCGGTCACGTCGTCAAACCCCGGGCGACCTGACCGAGGCGCGAAGCAACACTGCCGTCGATCACCTCGTCACCGACTTGCACGACAATGCCTCCGACCACATCCGGCTGCACCTCCACTTGCAGGCGTACACCCTGTCCGATTGCGCCGGCGAGGGCCGACTCCAGGCGGGCCTTCAAATCGGCATCCAAGGGGACGGCCACCCGGGCGATGGCGATCTTGCGGTCCTGACGCGCAGCTGCTTGCTCCGCAAGGTTCTGCAGAACCTCACTTGCGTTGCGTCCGCGGAGGTTCGATGCAACGTAGGTGGCCAACTGGATCGTCGTAGGGTCGGCCTTTCCGGCCAACAGCCCGCCGACCAGAGCGGCCTTCCCGTCGGCTGGGACTTCGGGGTCCTTGAGGGACGCGGTCAACTCACTCGAACGCTCGACGACCCGCGCGAGCCGGAACAACTGGTCCTCAACGGCGTCCAGGCTGGCAGCTCGCGCCGAGGCGTCGAAGGCCGCTTGCGCGCCCAAGTGCTCGAGTCCGTAGACCAGGTCAGTCGGGGACGACCATCGCATCGACACGGCGTCGCAGACCGCCGCCAACGCCAAGGCTCCGATCCGTTCCCCCACGAGGCTCTCGACCATGGAACGCTTGCCCTGCCCGTCGGTGCCAGGGTCAGCCAGAGCTCTCGCTAGGACTCGCTCGCGCCCCAGCAGGCTCGCCACGGCCAGGAGATCGCCAGCACCCGCCTCGGCGGTCGACACGTCCACCGAGGCAAGCGACGCCGCCAGGCGGTCGCTCACCTCGGCCAAAGCCAGACTGCTCGCGCCTCGCACTAACCGGCCACCACGGGATCGTTGGCGGACCCCGAACCGCCATGCTCACCCGACTCGAGGTCTGCGATGAATCGCTCGATCATTCGGCGCTGCCTGGCTTCGTCGTCCAGTGATTCCCCGACGATCTTGCCCGCAAGCGTGACGGCGATCTCCCCGATCTCGCTTCGCATCTGCGTGACGATCTGCTGGCGCTCGGCCTCCAGCCGCGAGTGCTCGCGCACGGCAATCCGATCGGCTTCCTCCTGCGCGCGCTGCCGGTGCTCCTCGACGATGGCCTGGCCCTCGACCCGCGCTTCGTCGCGGATCCGAGCGGCATCAGCCTTGGTGTCGTGCAGGGCCTGCTGGAACTCCGCCTCTGCGGCCTCGAGCCGAGCCTTGCTCTCCCGACCTTCATCCAACTGCTTGCGGATGGTGTCCTGCCGCGAGGTCATCGCCCTGTTGACGGGCGGGACGACGAAGCGCCACAGCACCGTCAAGACGATGAAGAAGGCGAGCAGCTCGAAGAAGAAGGTCGCATTCGGCACAAGGAAGTTCGGTGTTTCCTCGGTCGCGGCGGCCAAGAGTGCAACTGACATGAGGGACTACGCGCCCAGAACGAAGACGAATAGAGCCATGAAGGCCAAGTTGATGAAGTAAGCCGCCTCCACCAGACCGACCGTCAGGAAGAAGATCGTCTGCAGCCGCGGCTGGGCGTCGGGCTGGCGGGCAACCCCTGAGATGAGCGCGCTGCCGGCAAGACCGTCACCGATGGCCGCGCCGATCGCGCCGCCTCCGAGTGCCAGTCCACCGGCGATCAGCGCACCCGCGGTCTTGATCGAGGATGCGAGTTCTGGATCTACAGCCATGTTTCCCCTTGAGATCGAGTCTTGTCGTCTTGGAGCTTCGCGGGTTTAGCGAACATTATCCCGGTACCGGACCCACCACGCACACCCGGTCGGGCCGCACCGTTGCCTTCGTCAGTGCCCTTCCTTCTCGCCGATGGCCATCCGGAAGTAGAGAATCGTCAGCAGGCCGAAGATGAACGCCTGGATGAGCCCGATGAACAGGTCGAAGAGCTTCCAGACCGAGGTCGGAAGCCAAAGCAGGTAATCGGGCAGCAGCGTGAAGATCATCAGCATGACCACGCCGGCGAAGATGTTGCCGAACAGACGCAAGGACAACGTGAAGGGCTTGATGAGCTCCTCGATCACGTTGATCGGTGCCATCACCCAGTACGGCTGTGCCAGGTGGCTGAAGTAGGAACGAGCGCCGCGAATCCTGATGCCCGCAGCGAGCGACCAGAAGAAGACGGTGAAGCCGAGGGCGTAGGTCAGGTTGGCGTCGGAGGTGGGCGGGTGAAACAGCTCTGGACCCCAGCCCGTCGGAATAACCCCCATCCAGTTGCAGGTGAGGATGAACAAGAAGAGGGCTACGGCGAGCGGCACCACGAAGGGCGCACGCTCACGAAGGTCACCGCCGACCTGGTCCTCCACCTGCCCGACCACGGTCTCGTAGAAGATCTGCAGCTTCCCCGGTACCTCGGCGGTGGCACTTCTGCGCACCAGAAGGCCCATGCCGATGACGACTGCCGCGGCCACCACCGTGGCGACCATCGTGTCCACGTGGAAGGCGAGGCCCCCCACATTCGCCACGATGTGGTGTCCGACCTCGATCTCGGTGGACCCCTCGGAGAACTTCACGACCGGACCGACTTGCGCATCGAGACCCCCGCGAAGACGAGCAACGTGATCTGGAAGATGGCCAGACCCACGATCATGCCGAACCCTAACGGACGCACGAGAATCACCGCGACCAAGGTGATGACCGTCAAAACGGCAAGGCGAGCGGCGCCGCCGGACAGGAAGTGGGTCTTGTTGCCCGGCGTCTCCACCAGGATTTCAAAGCGTCTCTGGACCGAGGCTCGCAGGAGTCGGGCGTTGGCCATTCCGAGACCGAGCCCAAAGCAAATACCTACCGCCGTGAGCAGCTCATCGATCGCCAGTCCCACAACTAGTGACACGACCCCGATGACGATCGCAGGAGTTCGCGCCCTCCGAGTCTGAAGGATCACCTCAGCCATCGCGGCCGTGGGATCAAAATCTTGCTCGGACTCGGCGCCCTGAACCTGGGGACCCGACTCGGTGCTCACGGGGGCTTCCCGCTCCTCGTCGTCGCTCACTCGCTCAAGTACCTGCGCACTTCCTTGTACGTGGCCGCGACGCCGAGAGCGCCGCCAGCCAACAGACCCAGCAACATGAAAAGGGGGACCGTGTGCAGGTGACTGTCGATCAGCCACCCGAGCGCCAGCCCCACGAGCCAGCAGGTCGCATTGAGGGCGCCGATCCCCACCAAGGCCAACGAATTGGGGTCAATCCCCACGCGCATTCCTTGCTGAATTGGCGAACCCACATGCCCACCGGAAAACTCGCACGGCGACGCTATCACAGGCTTTCGCGCTGCCCTGGCGAGCTTCGGGCGCTCCTCAGCCAGCTGCCCGAGCAGCCACGATCCGAGGCCACCGCACGACGAGAAGGAGTCCGACAGCTCCCAGGGTCAAGAACAGGACGGCCCACCGGGCCGGAACGAGGGCCAGGGCTACCGCGCCGAAGGCCAGGAGGGCGGTTCCCGCGTACATCACCAGCACGGCCCGCCGCTGCGAGTGGCCCATTTCGAGTAGACGATGGTGCAAGTGCTCCTTGTCTGGGGCAAACGGCGATCTTCTGGCGCGCGTTCGTCGAATGACGGCCAGCAGGAGGTCGAGGAACGGCACCGCGAGGACGGCCAGCGGGACCAAGAAGGGGAGGAACGCGGGCACTACGCCCAACCCCGTGACCAGCTCAGGATCCACGTTGCCCGTCAACAGGATCAGACCGGCTGCGAGCAGCAGCCCGATCAGCATGGATCCGCTGTCGCCCATGAAGATCCTGGCCGGGTTGAAGTTGTGGGGCAGAAACCCGATGCACATCCCCGTGAGTACGGCAGTCACCAGCGCGGCCGGGGTCGCCCGCACCAGATCGTTTTGCACGGACAGCAGATAGGAGTACAAGAAGAAGGCAGCCGAAGCGATCCCGACGATGCCCGCCGCCAGGCCATCCAAGCCATCGACGAAGTTGACCGCGTTCACGGTGACCACCACGACCAAAACAGTCAGCAGGGTGCCCTCGGCCGAGCCGAGGACGATGGTCTGCCCCGGCCAGGGGACATACAGCAACTGCACCCCCTGGACGGCCATGATCCCTGCCGCCAACGACTGACCGGCCAGCTTGGTGAGCGCATCCAGGCCCCAGCGGTCGTCGATGACGCCCAGCGCACAAATGATCAGCGCGCCCGCCAGCAGCGCGTCCCAGGTGCTTGTAGCACCACCGAACACCGACGAAAGCAGAGGCAACTCGCTAGCGACGAGAAGGGCCGCCAGGAAGCCGAGCAGCATGGCGACACCGCCGAGCCGCGGGATCGGCTCGTCGTGGACGTCGCGGTCCCGCACCTCCGCCATGAAACCGTGCCCGATCGCATAACTTCGCACCGGGCCGGTCGTGAGATAGGTGACGGCCGCCGCGACGAACAGGGCGAGAAGATATTCGCGCACGACGGGCGCGGACGATCAGACGGACGGGTAGGCGGGGAACTTCGCCGTCAAGGCCGTGACCCGGTCGGCGATATCACCGGCCGCTGAGCCGTCGGCGTCTGTGACCGCGCGGGCGATGAGCGCGGCCACTTCGGGCATCTGTTCCGGCCCCATCCCCTGCGTGGACATGGCGGCGGTCCCTACCCGGATCCCGCTAGCAATCATGGGCGGCTGCGGGTCGTAGGGAATCGCGTTCTTGTTGAGGGTAATGCGCGCCTGGTCACAGCGCTGTTCAGCATCGGTCCCGGTCACGCCGAGCCCTCTCAGGTCGATCAGTGCAAGATGCGTGTCCGTGCCGCCCGAGACCGCCCGCATGCCTTCCTCCTCGAGGGCGGCGGCCAGGGCTTGGGCGTTGGCCACGACGTCGCGCGCGTAGGCCTGGTAGGCGGGCGTTCCGCACTCCTTGAGCACCACGGCTTTGGCAGCTACGGCATGCATCAGCGGCCCCCCCTGTAAGAACGGGAAGACAGCCTTGTCGATCGCCTTGGCGTGCTCTTCGCGACAGACAATCATCCCGCCGCGTGGCCCTCGCAGCACCTTGTGCGTGGTGAAGCAGACGACGTCGGCATAGGGCACGGGGCTGGGGATGGCTCCGCCTGCCACCAAGCCGATGAAGTGCGCGGCATCGACCATCAAGATCGCCCCGACCTCATCAGCGATCTCACGGAACGCTGAGAAGTCGATGAGTCGCGGGTAGGCGGTGGCACCGCAAATAATCATCTTGGGCTGGTGATCCCTGGCCATGGAACGCACCTGGTCATAGTCGATCAGCTCGTCCTCGGCGCGCACTCCGTACGAGACCGGGTTGAACCACCGGCCGGAGAAGTTGACCTTGGAGCCGTGCGTGAGGTGGCCGCCCTGTTTCAGGTCCATGGCCAGCACCGTGTCTCCAGGCGCCAGGAAGGCCGCGTATGCAGCGAGGTTCGCGCTGGCGCCTGAGTGGGGCTGCAGGTTGGCATGCTCGGCGCCGAAGAGCCGCTTGGCGCGCTCGATACCGATCTCCTCGGCCCGGTCCACGACCGCGCAGCCGCCGTAGTACCGCTTGTCGGGGTAACCCTCGGCGTACTTGTTCGACAGCGTCGAGCCCAAGGCCGCTAGGACAGCCGGGGAGGTGAAGTTCTCGCTCGCGATCAGCTGAAGGCCGCCGCGGAGACGATCGAGCTCGTCGAGGACGACCCCGGCGATCTCCGGATCCTGCTCCTGAAGCGCAGCAAAGTCCGGGCCCCAGTAGGGGACGTCGCTCATGGCACTCTCCTCGGCGTTGGACGGAGCGGTGACTATGTCCCGCTGGCCGCGCCGATCCTAGTCCTCGTCGGTCGAGCCAACGATCGAACGCACGGCCGAGCGGATCTGGAGAGCGGTCTCGCGGTAGACGTGCATCGACTGGCCGTAGGGGTCGCTCACGTTCAACGCGGGCAGCGGGGAGCGCGATCGGTGACGGGCGGCGAGCGCACGGACCGCATCCAACCTTGCGACTGGAGACACGCCCTCCGCAACCTTGCCGAGCGAGTCCGCTCTGGCAGCCAGTTCAAGCAGTGTGAAAGTCCGCTCAGCCGCCCCGGGGACCAGGGACAAGGCGCGGCGCACATGCTCAGCTGCCGCACAGACGACCAGGTCGGCCGCCTCGACAGCAGCCTCCGACAGCCCTTGGGCCCGGAACGCAGTCGCGTCCACACCGAGCTCAGCCAACGCGCGCCCGGCGGGTGGGTTGATCGGCTCGCCGACATGCCCGCCGTACGTCCCAGCACCGTCCACGACCACCAGATCGGCCAAGGAACCAAAGCGGGAGTTCAGCTCGTCGCGCATGAAGAGTTCAGCCATCGGGGAGCGACAGATGTTGCCCGTACACACCATCAGCACCAGAAACGGACCTAAGGAACGACCTTCGTCGGTCACTCGAACTCGATCAGATCGGGCACGACCGTGCGCAAGGCGTCGACGTCCACCGCTCCTGCCCGTACGAGCGAGGCTCTCGGCCCAGACACGTCCACGATTGTCGAGGGAATGGGAGCGCCGCAACTACCCCCATCCAGATAGACACCCACGGCATCGCCGAGCTGCTCGGCAGCCTCGTCGAGCGTCGTCGCCGGGGGTTCGCCCGTGCGGTTGGCCGAGGACACCGCCATGGGACCAACCGCTCGAAGCAGCTCGATCGCCACGGGGTGAAGGGGCATCCGGACAGCGACGGTCCCTCGGGAGTCCCCCAGATCCCACGCCAGGCTGGGCGCGTGGCGAACCACCAGCGTGAGACCGCCCGGCCAGAAGGCCTCCACCAGGTCCCGTACTTGCTGGGTCAGGGTTGCCGCCAACCCATCCAGGGTGCGAGGGCTGCCCACGAGCACCGGGATCGGCATGTCACGACCGCGCCCCTTGGCCGCCAACACCGACGCAACCCCTGTTGAGGAGAAGGCGTCGCAGCCCAACCCGTACACCGTGTCGGTCGGCAACACGATTAGCTCGCCCCGTCGGGCCGCCGAAGCACCGAGGTCGAGCCCGCGCTGGCGATCCACTGGATCCGAACAGTCATAGAAGCGACTCACGCTGGCGATCTTGCCCCAACCCGACGATCGGTACGTCGAGCGGTTGCGAACCGCGGTCGATCGGCCAGGTCGCGATGGTCGGCTGTGCCCATGAAGTCACCGGTCTCCTCGAGCAAAGCGCAGACGGCAGCGCCCTGTACATCCGCGTGCTCGACGACGATCAGTCCACCCGGCTGGAGGAGCTCCGCTGCACGAGACACGATTCCGCGCATCGTCTCCAGGCCGTCGTCACCGCCTCCCCATAGGGCCAGACCTGGATCATGAAGCAGCACCTCCGGATCCACCGGCGTTGAACCCGTGGGGATGTACGGCGGATTCGAGACCAGCACGTCCACCTGACCTGCCAGCTCGGGAAAGGCCTGCCTCGCATCCCCCTGTCTCAGGTCGACGCCCAGACCCATCAGATTTCGCGCCGCCCAGGCGTACGCCTCCGAGGACAGCTCTACAGCTCCGACCCGGGCATGCGGCGCTTCCACCGCGACTGACGCCGCAATCGGTGCTGCGCCCGTGCAAAGGTCGAGCACCAGCGGGTTGGTCGTACCGGCCTCGATGAGCCGGCCAACTTCGGTCAACACGGCCTCGACGACGACCTCGGTTTCGGGACGCGGGATGAAGACGCCCGGTCCCACGCTCAGAGTCAGCGTACGGAAATGGGCGTGTCCGGTGAGGTGCTGCAGGGGAACTCGGGCGGCCCGCGACTTCACCAGCGCAGAAAAGGTCTCGGCCTGCTGCGGTGTCATCGTGTCGTGGAGAACCAGTTCACGCGGGTCGATCTTCAGGGCCAGGCACGCCAAGACATTGGCATCGTGCCGGCCGCTCGGCACGCCCGCGGACGTGAGGACGGATGTGGCCTCGCGTACCAACAAGCGAACGTCTTGAGCCGACGTCGGGCTCATGATCCGGCGATGCGGGCCGCACGATCAGCGTCGAGGCAGGCCTGAATGACTCCGTCCAGATCCCCATCGAGTACTTGGTCAAGGTTGTAAGCCTTGTATCCGACTCGGTGATCACTGATCCGGTTTTCGGGGTAGTTGTACGTGCGGATCCGCTCGGATCGGTCGACCGTGCGGACCTGCGACTTGCGGACGTCGCTGGCTGCCGCATCAGCAGCCTCTTGTGCTGCCGCCAGGAGCCGAGCACGCAGAATGCGCATCGCCTGCTCCTTGTTCTGGAGTTGCGACTTCTCGTTCTGACAGGAGACAACGATGCCGGTTGGCTCGTGAGTGATCCGCACCGCGGAGTCAGTCGTGTTCACGCTCTGACCACCAGGCCCAGAGGACCGATAGACATCGATGCGCAAGTCATTCGGATCGATGTCGACCTCGACGGCCTCAGCCTCGGCGAGCACCAGAACTCCGGCCGCGGAGGTGTGGATCCTGCCTTGGGACTCCGTCTCCGGCACTCGCTGGACCCGATGCACACCGCCTTCGAACTTCAGGCGACCGAACGGGGCCTCGCCCACCCCAGCGGGTCCACGGGCTTTGACGGCCATCGCCACGCCCTTGAATCCGCCGAGGTCTGACTCCTGGGCATCGAGCACCTCCGTGCGCCAGCCTCTGCGTTCGGCATAGCGCACATACATCCGGAGCAGGTCGCCCGCGAACAACGCGGACTCGTCACCGCCCTCGCCGGCCTTGATCTCGACGATCACGTCTCGGTCATCGTCTGGATCGCGGGGTACGAGGAGCTCCGCGAGCTCCTCCGAGAGCCGCTCGTGTTCGATCGAGAGACTGTCGACTTCGGCGACGAACGACGCATCCTCGGCCGACAGCTCGCGAGCCGCCTGAAGGTCCTCCCCCACCCGTCGCCACGCCCGATAGGTCGCCACCACCGGACCGAGCTCGGCGTAGCGGCGACCCAGCCGCCTGGCCCGTGACTGATCGGTGTGCACCGCGGGGTCTGCCAGTTGGGTCTCCAAGTCCGCGTACTCGGCGAGCAGGTCTTCGACGTGCTCGTACATACCCGCGGCCTCGATTCAGTCGGCTAACAGGAGGGGCAAAGACAGCGTGCGCGAAGGACGGAGTGGGCCAAACAGCAACGACGCCGCCCCGGCACGGGACGGCGTCGTCGGCGAAACTACTGAGCGGCTTCGGCGGCCGGCTCGGTCTTGGCTCCGAAACGCTTTTCGAAGCGCGCGACCCGTCCACCGGTGTCGAGGATCTTCTGCTTGCCGGTGTAGAAGGGGTGGCAGGCAGAGCACACATCGGCGTGGATCACGCCGTTGGGTGCCGTACTGCGGGTGACGAAGGTGCTGCCACAGGTACAGGTGACCGTGGTCTCGACGTAGGTCGGGTGAATGTCGGGCTTCACGAAGTGCTCCTTGAGGGTTCGTAGGCGCCGGGTCGTGCGACGGGTGCGTGCACGTGAACCGGACCGGACTCCAGTGTGCCAGTGAGAGCGCACGGGGCCCAAACGAGCTGGGGCGACCGGTTGTTCCCTTCCGGCGAGACGAAGCGAGGCTGGTCACTCTTCGCCAGAGAGGATGCCTCCGGACTGCGGCGTGGTCTTTTGTACCTGAAGCAGGAAGTCGTAGTTGCTCTGCGTTTCGCGTAGCTTCGACAGGAGCAACTCGATGCCCTGCTGCTGATCGAGCGCATGCAGCACGCGGCGGAGATTCCAGGTGATCTTCAACTCGTCGCTCGCGAGAAGGATCTCCTCCTTGCGGGTACCCGAGGTGATGACGTCCACCGCCGGGAAGATGCGCTTGTCGGCGAGGCGGCGGTCGAGCTTGAGTTCCATGTTCCCGGTGCCCTTGAACTCCTCGAAGATCACCTCGTCCATCTTCGAACCGGTCTCGACCAAGGCCGTGGCCAGGATGGTCAGCGAACCGCCGTGCTCGATGTTGCGAGCGGCTCCGAAGAAGCGCTTCGGCGGGTACAGCGCGCTGGAGTCGACGCCGCCGGACAGGATTCGACCCGAGGCGGGAGCCGCCAGGTTGTAGGCCCGGCCGAGTCTGGTGATCGAGTCGAGCAGCACCACCACGTCGTGGCCGAGTTCCACGAGCCGCTTGGCCCGCTCGATCGCCAACTCGGCAACGGTCGTGTGATCCTCAGCCGGGCGGTCGAACGTCGAGGCAATGACCTCGCCCTTGACCGTCCGCTGCATGTCCGTGACTTCCTCGGGGCGCTCGTCTACGAGCACAACCATGAGGTGGACTTCCGGGTTGTTCGTGGTGATGGCATTGGCAATCGCCTGCAGCACCATGGTCTTGCCGGCCTTCGGGGGACTCACGATGAGTCCGCGTTGGCCCTTGCCGATCGGCGACACCAGGTCAATGACCCGGGTCGTCAGGTTGTTTGGCTCGGTCTCCAGGCGCAGCCGATCCTGGGGGTACAACGGCGTGAGCTTGCCGAACTCGATGCGCTGCTTCGCCTCGTCCGGCTCGGCTCCGTTGACCGTGTCGAGTCGGACCAACGCGTTGAACTTGTCACGGCGTTGCTGGCCCTGCGCTTGGTCGCCATCGCGCGGCTGCTTTACCGCGCCAGTGATGGCATCGCCCTTGCGCAGCCCCGACTTCCGCACCTGATTGAGGGAGACATACACGTCGTTGGGGCCGGGCAGGTAACCGGAGGTGCGCACAAATCCGTAGTTGTCGCGGATATCCAAGATGCCCGCGACGGGTACGAGGACATCGTCCTCGGTGAACGTTGGCTCGGCCTCTCCTCCACCGGCGTACCGCTCCGGTCCGCGCCGACTGCGGTCACGGCTACGGCCCCGCCGACGACGGCTGTTGCGACCTTCGTACTCGTCGTCGCGAGCGGTTTGCGTTCCGCGGTCGTTGCGGTCACTGACCGGACGCTGCTCGCGATCGTTGCGCGGCGCGCGATCTTGGCCGTTCCGGTCGTTGCGGTCACTGGCCGGGCGCTCATCGCGATCGTTGCGCGGCGCCCGGTCTTGGCCGTTCCGGTCGATACGTTCATTGCGGCCGCGGTCGTTGCGACTGCGATCGCTTCGGCCGCGCGAGGGCTGGCTCGACGCAGACTCAGCCGCGTCAACCACCTCGGGCTCTGGCGAGCTGTCCCGCGAAGTGGCGGCTTCGACGTCAGGAACCCGTGTCTTGGCTGGGCGAGACGACGAGCGAGCCGCAGATCCTTGCGCCGCGGTGATGGCCTCAATGAGTTGCGCCTTGCGCAACTTACTGGCCCCGGAAATCCCCAGGGTTGCGGCCATCTGCTGCAGCTCGGGCAGGACCATGGCGCTGAGTCCCTTGCCAGACGAGCGTCGTGGTTTGGTGGCTGCGCTCGTGGAGTCAGCCGGATTGTCGGTAATGGTGTCGCTCACTCACAGATCCTTCGTGGAGCGGGATGGGTGCACCGGGAGGACGCGCGCTGGGGCTCCGAGGGAAAGACGACCAGATCGTGCGGGCGCCGAGGCGTCGACGCAGAGCATCGAATTGGTGTGGAGCACCGGCCATGGATGGCATCGAGTGCGCGCTCATCCTAACACCACACTGGCCGGCATCCGTAGGCTAGAAGCACCGACCGTGTCCCCGTTGTGGCGCTGGAGGTCACCGTGGCGTGGCCGGGCAGCCGCGTGAAACGATCCCTCGCGTCACGGGCGGTACGGCTCGGCGCGAACCGGACCATCGACCTCAAGCACGTGAGCCGTGAAGCCTCTGGGCGCGAGAGCGGCAACGGCCTCGCACTCCGCGCCTCGAACGAGAGCGAGGACCGTAGGCCCGGCTCCCGAGATCACCGCCGGCACCCCAGCGGCACGCAACTTGGCGACGAACTTGGCCGACCGGGGCATCGCGGGCGCGCGATAGTCCTGATGGAGCCGCTCTTCGGTGGCATCCAGGAGGAGCCCCGGCTTTCGGGTCAGCGCGACCACGAGGAGCGCGGCCCGGCCGGCGTTGTAGGCCGCATCGACATGGGGCACCTCTGAGGGCAACAGCCGGCGCGCTCGGGAGGTCGGAACCTGAGTCTTGGGCACGAAGGCGATCGGCGTCACACCCTTAGCGACCGGCATCGACGTCGCGCGAACGCCGGAATCGCCCCTCCAGGCCAAGGCGAAGAACCCCCCGAGTGCGCCAGCGACGTTGTCGGGATGCCCCTCGAGTCGGGTGGCAAGATCGAGCACCGCGGCTTGGTCGAGGCGGTCCTCCCCACCGACGGTCAGCCAACGCGCCGCGGCAATGCCGGCCACGATGGCTGCGGCGGACGACCCGAGCCCACGCCCATGAGGGATTCGGTTCGCGCACACCACCGCCAGGCCACGAGGTTGTCCGCCAAGGACCTTGAACGCGGCTCGCATCGAGCGCACGACAAGGTTCTTCTCGTCGAGTCGGACTACTCCTTCTCCTTCGCCCGCAACGTCCACCGACAGCCCCGGCTCGTCGGTCACCTGGACGATGACCTCATCGCGCAAAGACAACGCGAGCGCCATGGCGTCGAAGCCGGGACCGAGGTTCGCCGAGGTGGCGGGGACCGTGACGTGAACGGGTTGCGCCCGGAACATGGGTGCGCTCATTGAGGTGCTCTCACGCTTCGAGGCCAAGCTCGGCGGCGGCCGCCACGGCGTCTACCGCAACCGTGACCGGGGCGGGAGCGCCGGAGATCGCCCATTCCGGGTCCTTCAGCCCGTGCCCCGTCACCGTGCACACGACCGTCTGGCCCGGATCCAACAATCCCGCCTCGTGGCGCTGCAAGAGGCCCGCGACCGACGCCGCCGACGCGGGCTCGACGAACACACCCTCCTGCGAGGCGAGCCAGCGGTAGGCGCGAAGGATGTCTCGATCCGTGACTGCTTCGATGCAACCGTCGGACTCATCGCGCGCGGCTTCCGCCTGCTGCCACGAAGCCGGGTTGCCGATCCGAATAGCGGTGGCGATGGTCGATGGCTTGGCCACCGGGTGGCCCAGCACAATCGGTGCCGCCCCCGCGGCTTGGAATCCCCACATCCGCGGGCGGCGCGAAGCCGGGCCGTCGGCCTCGTACTCCACGTACCCCTTCCAGTACGCGGTGATGTTGCCCGCGTTGCCTACCGGAAGCACGTGGATGTCTGGCGCGTCGCCAAGTACGTCGACCACTTCAAACGCCGCGGACTTCTGGCCCTCGATCCGGTAGGGGTTCACGCTGTTGACCAGGGCTACTGGGTAGCTGTCGGACAGATCCCTCGCGAGGGTGAGGCAGTCGTCGAAGTTGCCCTGCACCTGGAGCAATCGAGCGCCGTGGGCCAGCGCCTGAGACAGCTTTCCGAGCGCGATCTTTCCGTCCGGCACCAGGACTGCACACAGCATGCCTGCGCGAACCGCGTAGGCGGCGGCCGAGGCGCTGGTGTTGCCCGTCGAGGCGCAGATGACTGCTTGCGCGCCTTCCTGGGCCGCCTTGGAGATGGCCATCGTCATCCCCCGGTCCTTGAAGGACCCGGTCGGGTTGGCCCCTTCCACCTTGAGATGGACTGAGCAACCGGTCCGTTCGGACAACGTGGGAGCAGGGACAAGAGGGGTCCCCCCTTCGCGCAGGGTGACCACCGGTGTGTCAGCGTCGACCGGAAGGCGGTCGCGGTATTCCTCGATGACGCCCCGCCACTGGCGGGTATGGACCGCGGTGCTCATCTGCGAACTCATCCCTTCCCCGAGCTGGAACCCTCGACCCGTAGAACACTCGTGACGGCACGCACAACATCGAGCCCGCGCAGTTCGTCCACCACGCCTGACAATGCGGCCTCGGTGGCCCGGTGGGTCACCACCACGAGTTCGGCCTCGGCTCCATGCCCGTCTTGGCGGAGGGTCTCGATGCTCACGTCGTGAGCCGCGAAGGTCTGCGCCACGGTCGCCAGCACGCCGGCCTTATCTGCGACGTCGAGACTGATGTAGTAACGGGTGATGGCTTCACCGATCGGCCGGACCGCCAGCCCGGCATAGGCGCTCTCCTTGGGGCCACGCCCCCCGGACAACCGATTGCGGCCTACGGCAACCAAGTCCCCGAGCACTGCACTTGCCGTCGGCTCGCCGCCGGCGCCGCGCCCGTAGAACATCAATTGGCCGGCCGCGTCACTCTCCACGAAGACGGCGTTGTAGGCCTCACGAACACTGGCCAGCGGATGAGTACGCGGCACCATGGCGGGGTGAACGCGGACCGAGACCCCGGAGCCGTCTTCCGATCTCTCGCAGATGGCCAGAAGCTTGATCACGTGACCCATCGCACGAGCCGTGGCGACATCGTCGGAGCTCACGGAACTGATGCCTTCACAGAAGACATCGGCGAGCGTCACCCGCGTGTGGAATGCCAACGCGGCGAGGATGGCGGCCTTAGCCGCGGCGTCGTGGCCCTCGACGTCTGCCGTCGGATCCGCCTCGGCATAGCCAAGTGCCTTGGCCTCTCCCAGTGCCTGATCGAAGTCGGCGCCAGATTCGTCCATCCTGGTGAGGATGTAGTTGGTGGTGCCATTGACGATTCCCAGCACCCGCTTCACGTTGTCGCCGACCAGGCTCTCGCGAAGCGGCCGTAGCAAGGGGATAGCGCCCGCAACACTGGCTTCGTAATACAGGTCGACACCGGCGGCGTCGGCCGCTTCGTACAGCGTCGCGCCATCAACGGCAAGCAACGCCTT
The DNA here is from genome assembly GCA_963851405.1 of uncultured Actinomycetota bacterium. GTDB lineage: Bacteria > Actinomycetota > Actinomycetes > DATJPE01 > DATJPE01 > JANPBY01. The sequence goes on from CAWKPB010000001.1 coordinate 488,297, forward strand.
GTTGGCCGTGACGACCGACGCGCCGCGTGCCATCGCGGCGAGGATCAGCCCCCGCGCCGGCTCGATGCCTCCCATGAGCTCGACCACCACGTCTAGGTCAGGGCGGGCGACCAAGGCCTGCACATCGGTCGTCAGCAGGGCGGGGTCGACGCCCGGACGGTCACCGTCGAGGGATCGAACACCGACCCCAACGATCTCGACGTTGGCCCCCACCCGAGCGGCCAGATCCGCCGCCTGCGAAGTCAACCGACGCACGACCTCGCTGCCGACGACCCCGCATCCGAGCAGGGCGACTCGCAGCGATTGCTCGGCCATCCGCCCTCCCAGGCTCAGCCCCAGGCGGCGCCCAAGGCCACGGTCAGGGTCAGGTCATCCTTCCACGCCGCGCGGCGCTGCCGGTCAGCCCGGGTCGAGCGCGAACAGGTCAGCCTCAGTCTCGCGTCTGAGCAGGATCCTGGCGCGAGCCTCGCCCTCGGCCGGGCTGTGATGAAGCGCAATTACCGGTGCCCGTGGGACGTGGTTGTAGTTCGACGCCATCGAACGGCAGTAGGCCCCGGTGGCAGCGACAGCGATCAGGTCGCTGGGCGCGAGGTCGGACGGAAGCCACGCGTCCTTCACGACGACGTCCCCGCTCTCGCAGTGCTTGCCGACGACCCGGCTCAGCATCGGTGGCGCCGACGAATGGCGAGAGGCGAGGGTGCAGGTGAAGTCGGCGTCGTAGAGCGCGGTCCGGAGGTTGTCGCTCATCCCCCCGTCGACGGAGACATAGGTACGGGTGCGTTCGCTCGGCCCGACCTCGAGCCGCTTGACCGTCCCGACCTCATAAACAGTGACCGTGCTCGGACCGATGATCGCGCGGCCGGGTTCGACGGACACCAGCGGAAGACCAAGTCCGGCGGCAGCGCACTCGCGCTCGACAATCTCCCGCAATCTGGATGCCACCTCGAGCACTGCAAGCGGGTCGTCGCCGGTCACATAGGCGATGCCCTGTCCGCCGCCCAGCCCGATCTCTCGCATGTCGATCCCGTGTTCATCCCGCACCGCAGCGGCGAGCTCCAAGATTCGGTGGGCGCTGACTTCGAAACCGGAGGTGTCGAAAATCTGGGACCCGATATGGCTGTGCAATCCGATCAGATCCACGGAGGGCAACGCGACGGCCCGCCGTACTGCCTCAGCGGCAGTGTCGCTGGCCAGTGAGAATCCGAACTTCTGGTCCTCGTGGGCCGTGGCGATGAACTCGTGGGTATGAGCCTCAACTCCGACCGTGACCCGAATGAGAACAGGGGCAACCAGCCCGCGTTCTGCGGCGTGAAAGCCCACTCGGGCCAGCTCTTCGAAGGAATCCACCACGATCCGCCCCACTCCGACAGACAACGCGTGGACGATCTCCGCATCGGACTTGTTGTTGCCATGAAAGGCAACCCGGGCGGGTGGGAAGCCGGCGCGGAGTGCCACCGCGAGCTCCCCACCAGTGCACACATCCAGCCCTAGGCCCTCCTGTTGCACCCAACGAACCACTTCGGCACACAAGAACGCCTTTCCTGCGTAGTAGACGTCGCACTCGAGGCGGCCCCATGCGTCACCCGGTGAGCCGAAGGCCGCGCGCCACTCCCTCATGCGCGAACGGACGTCGTTCTCATCCATGAACAGGGCTGGCGTTCCGTACTCCGCGACCAGGTCTCGCACGTCGACGCCATGCAGTTGTAGGGCGCCCGATCTCGCATCCCGACTCAGACCGCGGGGCCAAACGTCTGGGTCGAGCCAAGCGAGGTCGTCGGGCGGGCCGCTCCGGTCGCCGTCGTGGACAATTTCACCGTGCCGTGGCCCGGCAGGGTGCGCGCGCATAACCGCTACATCCGCTCCGGAGCTGAGACCCCTAGCAGGTCCAGCCCGTTGCTCAGCACCTGCCGCGTCGCATCGTTGAGCCAAAGCCGCGTGCGGTTGAGGTCGGTGATCGGCTCGTCGCCCTTGGGGATGACCCGACAGGCGTCGTACCAGCGGTGGTAGGCGGCCGCCAGCCCCTCGAGGTAGCGGGCGACTCGATGCGGCTCTCTCAGTTCGGCGGCTGCAGCCACGACGCGGGGGTACTCCCCCAAGACCCCGAGAAGGTCGTTCTCGGTCCCGTGGTTGAGCAGCGCAGGGTCGAAGACGGCCGAGTCGAGAACGATCCCCACGGCGCCAGCATTCGCCCGAACGCTGCAGGTACGGGCGTGGGCGTACTGGACGTAGTAGACGGGATTGTCATTGGTGTGCCTTGACAACAGGTCGAGGTCGATGTCGACCGACGAGTCGCTTGACGAACGGGCCAAGGCATAGCGGCCGGCATCGACACCGACCGCATCAACGAGGTCGTCGATGGTTACGACCGTGCCAGCGCGCTTACTCATCCGCAGGGGCTGACCGTCCTTGAGCAGATTGACCATTTGCCCGATCAAGATCTCCAGATTGACCCCGGGCCGATCACCGAACGCCGAGCACATGGCCATCATCCGGCCCACGTATCCGTGGTGGTCGGCGCCGAGCATGATGACGACGCGATCAAATCCGCGCTCGCGCTTATCCAAGTAGTACGCGAGATCACCCGAGATGTAGGCGGGTTGGCCGCTGGCCCGGATGATCACGCGGTCCCGGTCGTCGCCCAGATCCATCGTTCGTAGCCAGACCGCACCATCCAACTCATAGATCCGGCCCAGATCACGCAACCGAGCGATCGCGCGTTCGACAGCACCCGACTCGTGCAGATGGTTTTCGTGGAAGTAGACGTCGAAGTCCACACCGAAATCGTGCAAGGACTTCTTGATCTCCGCGAACATGAGCTCGACGCCCACTCGCCGGAAAACCTCCAACGCCTCATCCGGCGGCAAGTCCAGCACCGTCGGCTCTGTAGTCACCACCTGTTGGGCGATCTCGTCGATGTAGGCGCCGCCGTAGCCGTCCTCCGGGGGGGCGAGCCCCCGCGCTCGGGCCAACAACGAGCTCGCGAACCGATCGATCTGCGCTCCGTGGTCGTTGAAGTAGTACTCGCGACTGACCACAGCTCCAGCCGCGGCCATGACGCGAGCGAGTGAGTCCCCGACTGCCGCCCAACGCACAGCGCCCATGTGCAACGGCCCCGTGGGGTTGGCCGACACGAACTCCAGGTTGATCCGCTGTCCGCGTAGAGCGTCCCCTCGCCCGTACTCGGCACCCTGATCGACGATCCGCCGCGCGATTTCACCCTGGGTGGCCGCGTCCAGACGAACGTTGAGGAAACCAGGCCCGGCGATTTCCACGGCGGCCACCCCGTCGAGGGCCGCGAGGCGTGCCTGGAGAATTTCGGCCACGATGCGCGGAGCCAGTCCCGCCGGCTTCGCCAACTGCAGCGCGATGTTGGTGGCGTAGTCGCCGTGTTCGCGCTGCCTTGGGCGTTCGACGGTGACCTCGGCGGGCACCGCGGACAGCGCCACCGGCAAGTCCCCCGACTCAACGGCGGAAATGACGGCGCGGCGCACCGCGGCGGCCAACACTGATGGGGTCACGGCGTCAGGTTACCGGCGGGCTCCGAGCCGGCGCCGTCCACTAGATTGAGCCGAGCGGTCTGGGACCCCGGGCCACGGACAAGGGGGCTTCGGCATGGGCTTGGTCAACAAGGTCGCCGCTATCCTCACCCGGCCCACGGATCTCGCTGAACAGGCTGCTGTTCTCACAGCGGCGGCCGGCGCGGGTGCCTCCTTCCAGCGCGGGCTCATGCCCCGCACGACGAAGGACCAGGCGCTCATCACCGGGCTCCTCGTGGGCATCAACTACGGAATCGTGGTGACCGGTCAGTCCGCGGCCCAGGGCATCGCGGAGAGCCTGGCTGGCCCTGATGCCAGCCCTGGGCGCTTCCGATCGGCGGCCTTGGGTGTCGAGGTGGCCACGCTGGGTGTCGGCCTCGCACTCCAACGCGCGCTTCGGGAGTACCCAGGGGAGCCCATGGCACGGGCCTCGGTCCGGTCTCTGGGCTTTCGCGCAGCTTTCGGAAGCGGAGCCGCACTGCTCGGTCTCAGCCTGACGGAGGCAGCCACAAGGGCGAGTCGGCGCGAGTTCCGCTCCCTGCCGGTGGCGCCGCTCGCCGCCGCTGGTGCAGGGGTCGCTGCCGCTACCTACGGCTTGGCACGGCACCGTTTGCGGGACAGCGGATCCTTGGATGAGCACGGGATGCCGATCGAGTCCGACACCCGGATCGTGGCCGGTCGCGCGGTAGGTGCGGGTGCCTTGGTGGCGATCGCCACTTTCGTGGCGTCCTACGGTGAACGACTCGCGGCCCAGGGGGTCGCAGTTCCGCTTCGCACCGTCCTGCCTTCACCCTTGGCGCGACTCGGCGGGCACTCGGTCGCCCTTGGTGCGCTCGGGGCGGCTGGATTCGTGGGGATTCGCCATGTGCTCGCGGGCGCGGACCAGACCGGAGCCGCCGTTGAAGCCGCGTACTCCTCGCGCCCAGAATCTGCGCACGTGACCGGGGGGTCCCAAAGCCTGGTCGACTGGAGCACCCTGGGCCGCGAAGGCCGACGCTTCGTCAATATGGTCCTCACGCCGGACGAGATCCGTGCGGCCACCGGCCGCACGCGAGCGACGCCGCCGGTGCGTGCCTTCATCGGCGTCGAGTCGGCACCCACTCCCGAAGGAAGGGCCGAACTCGCGTTGCGCGAACTGGAGGCGCTAGGCGGCCTCGAGAAGTCGACCATCGTGTTCTACACGCCCACGGGGACCGGCTACGTCAACTACGTCACGCTCGAGACGATCGAACACCTCACAGCAGGGAACTGCGCGCAGATCGCCATGCAGTACTCCTTGCGTCCCTCCCCGATGGCTCTGGGGAGCGTTGGGGTGGGCAAGGAACAGAACCAGGCTTTCCTCGCCGCGTTGCGGACCCGTTTGGATGAGTGGCCTGCCGAGAAGCGGCCACGGGTGCTGATGTTTGGCGAGTCGCTCGGAGCTCAGACGGGAGCCGACACCCTCTTCCAGGGGCACGGTGAGATGGACACGTACAGGGTCGAGCGGGCCATGTTCATCGGGATGCCCGGATCCACGCCAGCGCCGAGGCGCTGGCGCGACGACAAGCAGGGCATGGATCCCTTGGGGCTGGCCGTCGAGGTGGGAACGCACGAGGAATGGCTCGCGCTGCCCGAGGAGCAGCGCGAACGGGTTCGGGTGGTTCTGCTCAGCCAGCATGACGATCCCATCGTCAAGTTCAACCTTCCACTCGCCGTCCAGAAGCCCGACTGGCTAGGTCCGGACCGACCTTCCGTCGTGCCTGGTGAGCTCCGATGGAGACCGATCTCAACTTTCCTCGCGACCATGGTGGATGCCATGAACTCCATGTCCGTGGTGCCGGGCACGTTTGTTTCTCGCGGACACGACTACCGCAAACAGCTCGCCGGCATGGTGAAGGACGTCTTCGGACTTCCGGACCCGCCCGCCGGGATGGATGCTGTTGAGACGGCGCTTCGAGCTCGCGAGTTGGCTTGGGCGACGCGAAGGGTGAGCGCAGCACAGGCCGAAGCCGCCGAGAACGCTGTCCGCGAACAACTGGCCAAGTGGGGCGTCAACACCGACGCTGTGCCGCCGGTGATCGCTCTCTCAGCCGCGGACGATGACCCACACGCGGTGGTCGCAAGGCCCTGAGCGGCGCCGGGTGCCCGCGTGGGGTGGCTGATAACCTCATGCCTCGCTCTGGGCCCCCGTAGCTCAGGGGATAGAGCACCGCCCTCCGGAGGCGGTGGCGCAGGTTCGAATCCTGCCGGGGGCGCCCTTTCATGCTTGGTTACCCGGGAATCAGTCGTCTTCGCCTTCGTCTAAACCATGTTCGACCTCGGCAGCTGACTGGCCGACCGAGAGGCCGCCCACGTCGGAGCCGACCGGCACGGCGTACAGGCTGACGTCGTCGCTGGTCAGACACTTCCCCGTCGCGAGGTCGAAGCGCCACCCGTGTTGGTCGCACACCAGTTCCGCTCCCTCGAGGTGGCCGAACTGCGCGAGGTCGGCGGAAAGATGGGGGCAGCGCCGTTGCACCAGCCAGTCGTCAAACCGCCAGAGCTCGTGCACCTGTCGGTCGGCGGTCAACCAGTCCTCGACGTACTGAGCTCGTTCCTGCGACAGGGCCTTGAACCATGTATAGACGTGCTCGTTGTAGGGCCCCCGCCGTCGAGCGGTGAACCGGCACGAAAGGAACAGCGAATTGACCCAGTCCGGCTCTCGGGCCACGACGCAGGTCCGCACCAACCGATCTTCGATCATGAACTCGTAGCGGCACGGCTGCCCGTCATCGGCTATCACCTGTCGCTCCTGGAAGTCGAGGACGATGCGCTCGGATCCCAGGTCGAGCAGCACCCGCTCCCCCAGACGCGCGCACAGGTGCTGGGCGATGTCCATGAGTGGCTCGAACCACGCTTTGATCTGCGGGAGCAAGGGCGATTCGCCCACGCTCCACTTCTGCTTTTCGGCCTCGATACGTGCCGCCCACCGTTGTTGATAGGCCGTCAAGTAGCCGCGCTTATCGCTGAAGATCCGCTCGATCTCGCCGCCGTCGAGCGTGTGATCGATCCTCGGGTCCCCCTGCCCTAGGACGACACTCGACCCTGGGACGAGTAGGTGACCCCGGTCGTGGCCCTGCTCGAGCATGAAGTCGAGAAACACTGGCGTATCCGGAAAGGCGTTCCCTGGTTGGCCGAAGTCATTGAGCTCCATCAATGGCTCATCGATGAACCCCGGGGGGCCGGCATGCGGAAATACGTGGTCAGCTCCGATGGCCTTCACGTAGCGGTAGGCGCGCTCAAGACCACGACGTCGTTTTTGCTCCCCGAGGGCCACCTTGGCTCGCTCGGGGAGGTCATAGACCGCGGGGTACCAGATGGCCCCCGAGAACTGCAGCCAGTGCGCATCGAAGTGCCCAAAATTGGCCAGGACTTCGAGGTCGGGCGGGCGCGCATCGTTCATGTTAAGGATCCGGACGGTGCCGTCGTCCACCGCAAGACAGGAATCCCCGATGGGACCGTCATTGGGGGCCGAGAGAGCCACGATCATGATGCGTAACCCATCGAGCTCCACCGGCTCACCGCTCACCGTCTCGACAAACCTCGTGAAACCCAAGCCCTGCAAGGCGTGCTTCAGATGTGGCAGGGCGTAGCCCGGAAGCAGGACGGTCGTGTCCTTACGCATGTGCCGGGACAACCAAACTGGATCAAAGTGGTCGAGGTGCAGGTGGCTGACGTAGAGGTAGTCCGACGCTCCGATCAGCTCGGCGTCGAGTTGGTCGTTCGCCGGAAAGGGAACCCACGAAGCGAAGTACGCGGGGTTGAACCACGGGTCACACGTAATGGTTCCGGCGTGGGTCTCGATGTGCAGGCCAGCATGACCGATGTTGGTCACCTTCATCGAGGACAAACTCCACTTCGTCGCCGCCGGGGGTTGCCCCTCAGTCTCCACCTTGCGTGACGTGGGCCGAGGCCCGGGCGGGAGTCGGCGTGTCCCTCGCTCGAGCGGTTCAGCCGCCCCAGGGGTGCCACCAGGAGGCGACCCAACCCTTGTACGCCACCTTGTCCTGCTCGGTGCATGTGGCTCGATCAGGACGGGCGGCGAATTTTTTGCCGCCGTAGGCCGACCAGAACCAGGCGCCCATCTGCCACTTGCCCCGGTAGCTGCCGCCGGGGCTCACCGCTTTGCAGTTGTTGCCGCTCTCTCTCTTCGCGACCGCCTTCGCCTTAGGGGCGGACACCCAGACTCCCCGAGGAATCGTCAAGCGGTGTCGCTTGGAGGACTTCGCCTTGGTGGTGACCGTGGGATCGATGCCGGAGGCAACGGCCACCTTGGCTACCGGTGGCGCCGTGGGCGGGAGCGGAACTCCCCCGGGCCCGGTCGGCGAAATGGCGGACGCGCTGATCGGCGCCATCAGCGCGACAGCAAAGACAGCCGTAGCTGCGGCGACGCCCAAGGGGCGCGCCAGTAACAGAACTCGCATGGACATGCGCGAAGCCTCCGCGCCTGCGGGGTGAGCTGTCGGGTTGGGCCAGAGGTCAGGCCCGTGGCTCTCGCCACTTCACCCCGAGGACGCGGCTGGCTGTCGCGCCCGATAGTGGGTCCCCCACTCCCGCCCAGGGTGTGTTGCCACGGTCAAGGGCGGGACTCGGCGTGCCGACCGTGCGACCACCGCTCACGGTGGACAGAGGAACCGTATTACAGATCCGTCACGGTCGCGTCATGGGCCCGGAACTCGGGACCGCAGCGCCGTCACTCAACGCCCGCAGGGATCACGCCCAGCCGGCCGGCCTGGAAGTCCTCGAAGGCGGTCACGATCTCTTCGCGGCTGTTCATCACGAACGGCCCGTACGTGGCAATCGGTTCGCGAATCGGCAGGCCCCCCAACACGAGCACATCCAACGGATGAGAGACACCCGCCGCCGCCTGCACGGTGACGATGTCACCCTCGCCAAGGACTGCGAGCTGGCCCCCACTGAGCGGGGCTGGGGTAACACCGACTGTTCCGGCTCCCGAAATCCCGTACACCAGCGCGTTGAAGTCCGCCCGCCACGGCAACCGCAGTTGGGCCCCGGGTGCCAAGGTCGCGTGCAGCAACGTGATCGGCGTGTGGGTCGCACCGGGTCCATCGAATCCAGCCACCGACCCGGCGATCAGTCGCACCAACGCGCCCCCGTCGGGGGAAGTCAGCAAGGTGATGGCCCCGCCGTGAATGTCTTGATAGCGCGGGGACGTCATCTTCAGTCGGCTGGGCAGATTGACCCAGAGTTGGAATCCGTGGAACAGCCCGCCCGCCATCACGACTTCTTCCGGCGGCGCCTCGATGTGGAGCAGGCCGCTACCAGCGGTCATCCACTGGGTATCGCCCCCGGTGATGATCCCGCCACCGCCGGTCGAATCCTCATGTCGAAGAATGCCGTCGATCATGTACGTCACCGTCTCGAAACCCCGATGCGGGTGCCAGGCAGTCCCCTTGGGCTCACCGGGGGCATAGTCGATCTCCCCCATCTGATCCATATGGATGAACGGGTCCAGGGCACGTAAGTCCACGCCAGCGAAGGCGCGCCGAACGGGGAAGCCTTCCCCTTCGAGGCCTGAAGGCGCAGTCGTACGGGCGAGCACCGATCGATCAGTCGCTCCCGAAGGCTCGGGAATTCGGGGCAGGGTCAGGACATCTTCAACGGTCACGGCCGGCATGTGATCACCTCTCAGGAGAGTTTAGTTGAACTCTCAATGACCTGCAAGAAATCGCCTCGGTGACAACGCGGCTACGTCCAGGGGAGCCCCGCTGAGGCTGGGTGGCGGGTCGGCTTCCAGCGTCAACGCCGCCACCAGCGCCCCTGCCGCGGGAGCGGTCTGGATCCCCACCCCGCCCAACCCCGCGAACCAGGAGAACGACGGTGCGGCCGGGTCCGGACCGAGCACCAGCTCACGGTCGGGGGCGAAGGTTCGCAACCCTGCCCACGTCGAGTTGACGGTACGCAGAGTCAAGGTCGTAGACGTGGAGAGGCGTTCCATGGCCAACGCGACGTCGATCTCGCGGGCGCGGACGTCAGCCGGAGGGCTGGGTTCCTCTTCCGCTAGGGAACAAAGCAGGCCGTCACCTTCGGGCTTGAAGTACCAGCCCTCGCCCTCGTCATGGACCAGTGGCCATTTCCTTACCTGGCGCGGATCCAGATCCGGCGGTGTCGGGACCGTAAACGCGGTACGACGCATGGGGGTCAGGCCAACCGGAGGCACCTCGGCCAGGCGGGCCAACTCGTCGGCCCAAGCACCAGCGGCGTTGACGATTCGACTAGCGGCCACCTGCTCGCCGCCCAGGGTGACCAGCCACCCAGGCCCTCGAGCGAGCACAGCCGTGACTGGCGCCGAGGTTCGTACCAGGCCGCCACGCTGCCGCAGGCCCGCAATGTAGGCCTGGTGCAGCGCCGATACGTCGATGTCAGCAGCCTGCGGATCCCAGACGGCGACGCTGGCGTGTTCCGGACGCAGGACCGGACAAAGCCGTTGGATGCCTTGGCGATCGAGAAGCTCCACCTCAGGAGCCAGTTCTTGGCTCCGCCTCGCCTCCGCAACGATCTGCGCGGCCCGGCCTGCCCCGCCGACGAAGAGGAACCCGCGTCTCGTGAGCAGGGACCGGTCCAGGCCTGGGGCACGTTCGAAGGTTCCGCGCGAAGCCGCAGTCAACCTGCGGGTCTGCTCCGGTCCGTAGGTCTCCAGGAACATCGCCGCCGACCGCCCGGTCGTGTGTTGAGCCAGGACTGGCTCCGCCTCAGCGAGCAGAACCGAGGCCCCATGCGAGACCAGGGCGTGGGCGACCGAAGCGCCGGCCATTCCACCGCCGACCACGAGGACGTCCACGGCATCCACCGGACAACCCTAGCCAGTGGTGCAACGGGTCGGCCGGGTGCGCAAGGATCGGAGTGTGACCACACAGCTCTCGCCACTCAGTAGAACCGCACGCCTGCACGAGTCGGGACTACGAGGTTTCGGGAGCGACAACCACGCCTCCGTGCACCCAGAAGTGATGGCGGCAATCCAGGCGGCAGATGGTGGACATCAACCGGCCTACGGAGACGACGTCTACACCGCCCGCTTGCGCGAGGTTGTGCGCGAGATCTTCGGACCACGCGCGGAGGTCTTTCCCGTCTTCAACGGCACCGGCGCCAATGTCGTTGCGCTCCAAGCACTCACCGCGCGGTGGGACGGGGTCATCTGCTCCGAGAGCGCTCACATCCACGTGGACGAGTGCGGTGCCCCCGAGAAGGTAGCCGGGCTGAAACTGCTCCCGGTCTTCGCGCCGGACGGACGCCTGACCCCGGCGCTGATCGACCGGCAGGCGCGCGGCTTCGGCGATCCTCACCACGTGCAACCCGCCGTCGTGAGCATCACGCAAAGCAGCGAACTGGGCACCGTGTACTCCCCGGCGGATCTCGCGACTGTCGTCCAGCATGCGCGGTCGCTGGGGATGGCGACCCATATGGATGGCGCGCGCCTGAGCAATGCGGCAGCTGGCCTCGGATGCGGGCTGAGCACCTTGACTACCGAGGTGGGGGTGGACGTGCTCAGCCTGGGCGGCACCAAGAACGGCCTCCTCATGGGCGAAGCGGTCGTCGTGCTCGACCCTGACCGGCTCGCGGACCGAGCCGCCCTGCCGTTCCTACGCAAGTCATCCATGCAGCTCGCCTCGAAGATGCGCTACGTCTCGGCCCAGTTGATTGCCCTGCTGGACGGGGATCTGTGGCTTCGCAACGCCACTCACGCCAACACTATGGCGACCCGACTGGCGGACCAGGTGCGCGGCCTTGGCGTTGAGGTGGTGCACCCCGTCGAAGCGAACGGAGTCTTCGCACGACTACCCAAACGGGCGCTTGCTCCGCTGCTTGAGGAGTTCACGTTCTACCCCTGGGACGAAACCCAGGACCTGGTTCGCTGGATGTGCTCGTGGGACACGACAGAAGCGGACGTAGACCGGTTCGCCGCGGCAATCGGCCAGGCCGTTGGGTCGCCCGCCCGGCCCGGCGCTGACTGAATCCGGGACTTTCGGCCCTGAAACGTCGTTTCGCTGACCGGTACGGTTGGGTCATGACACTGAACGGCCAGGTAGCGATCGTCACCGGCGCTGGTCAAGGCATCGGCCGCGCAGTGGCCGAGGTGCTCGGCGCCCATGGGGTCAAGGTCGCCGTGGTTGCCCGGACCGCGGCCGACGTCGAGGACGTCAGTCAGGCGTGCAGTTCCGGCGGAGCCAAGGCCCTGGGGCTGGTTGGAGACGTCGCAGACCGCACGTTCGTACAGAGCGCGGTAGAAGCCGCGACGTCCGAACTCGGTCCGGTGGACCTGCTGATCAACAACGCAGCACGCACCGGATCGTGGGAAGGCCCGGTGCTGTGGGAGTCCGACCCCGAGGACTGGTGGGGGCGAGTCGAGACGAACTTGCTTGGCCCGTACCTGTTCGCGCGCTACGTGCTCCCGGGCATGGTGGCCCGCGGCCAAGGCCGAGTGCTCGCCATGAACTCCTTAGCCGGAGCGATGCCGCTGCCCATGACCGACGGTGCCTATCCCATCAGCAAGGCGGGGATGTTCCGCCTGACCGATCAGTTGGCCAGCCAGCTGGCTGGCACCGGCGTGGTCGCCCTGGATCTTTCGCCCGGGCTGGTCGCGACCAAGGCCGTAGCCAACCCACAGGTTCCGGAGCATCTCTGGACCCCGATCAGCAAAATATGCGACCTCGTGCTGCGAGCTGCGCGCGGCGATCTCGACCCGCTCAACGGGCGCTTTGTGCACGTCGACGACGATGTCGATGCGCTGCTTGAGCAGGCAGCCGAAATCCAACGGACCGGTGGCCGAGTCCTGCGGATGCGGCCGGCCTTCGAAGGCGATCCGAAGGTGCCAGCTATCTGAGCCAGTTGCTCCTCGGACGTGGGCACTCAGATCCGGCCTCCCAACCACCGCCCTAGGGCCAGGGCTGGAGTGAGCGACATCCCCGAGCAAAAGCTGTTGCCGTTGTACGCGGCCGATCCGATCACCTCGCCGACCGCATAGAGCCCGTTGACCACGGATTTGTCGTCCCTGCGGACCTCAAGGTCCACCGTGACATCCACGCCGGCGAACGTGATCAGCGTGACCGGATGGTTCTCGATCGCGTAGAACGGGGGCACCTGGATCGGCGCTGGCAGGAACGTGCGCCCGAAGTCCGAATCGGCTCCGTCCCTGACCATGGTGTTGTACCGCTGCACCGACGCGATCAGTCCGTCCGGATCGATGCCAGAACGATTTGCCAGCCCTTCTAGGTCGGCTGCACGCTCGACGCCGAGCCGGTTACCGCAGGCCGCGTGCAGTTCCTCGGGCGACCAGCCATGGACGATAGGTCGAGAGTTCGCGAGTGCCCGGGCGTCGAACACCTGCCAGAAGGTCATCGCCTCCAGCCGCATCAGGGCGCGCTCCTTGAGATCGATGGACGCGTCGTTCTCGTCCACCCAGCGCGCACCGCTGCGATCGACATAGATCTCATACGGCGGACGTTCGGGAGCCACGAGCTGCGGCCGGTGGTCCCAGTCGACCCTGACCTCACCTGGTTCCGGCGGAAGTCCGCCGAACGTGGGCAGATACATCCCCCGACCCGCCACGGCGGCACCCACAGAACGCGCGAGGCGGATGCCGTCCCCCGTGGCCGTGGGCGACGCTGACGTCACCAGCGGCGCACCATCGAGCTCGGCGAACAACGCCGGGTCGTGCCCGAACCCACCGGTTGCCAGGACCACGGCGTCACCTCGGACCTGCACGCGTTTCGGTCCGAGCACACCCTCGATGCCCTTCGGTCCCCTCAGCAGTTCCGTGACCGAGAAGTCGGTCCGGAGCTGGATTGACCCCTCAGTCACCGCACGATCCAACAGCGGCGCCAAAACGGCCAGCACCGACGCCCCACCGTCCAGGCCGTGCACCGTTCGTGGGGTCCGGTAGGGCTCGTGTCCGTACACGATGCGTGGCGTCGCCGGGTCATAGGCGAACCCCTGGTCCTCCAGCCACTCAACCGTGGGGACGGCCTCCTCGACGCACCGGCGCGTGATGTCCATGCGCGCCGTCCCCCGCGAGATCCGCTCGATGTCTTCGAGGTGCGCCTCGATCCCGTCCTTGATCCCTCGCTCAACCTGTCGCCGGGTCCCGGCCGCGGACAGATGCCCGCCCGACCAATGCAGCGCTCCACCGATGCGCGCGGACTTCTCGAGCAGGATCACCCGGCGGCCACGCTCAGCGGCCGCGAGCGAGCACGCGATCCCGGCCGGTCCAGCGCCCACAACGACAACGTCGAACATCGCCCGGCAACTCAGGTGCGGTCGAAGCGCTCGAGCATCCAGGCGAAGATCTCGGCCTCATAGTCAAGGAGCGCATAGCGCCCCGAGGGGCCGCCATGCGATCCGGCGCCGGTTTCGACCCGAAATAGACAGCGTGGCGACCATTGCGGATCGCTCGCTCGAAGTGCGGCGACCCACTTCGCGGGCTCCCACACCATGACTCGGGTGTCGTTGACGGCTCCAGTGACAAGGAGGTCGGGCCGCCCGTCCGCGGGCGGCAGGTTGTCGTACGGGCTGTACGCCAACATCCAGGCAAACTGGTCGGGCTCGCGAGGGTCACCCCACTCGTCCCACTCGTTCGCTGTCAACGGGACCGATGCGTCCAGCATGGTCGTGACCACGTCGACGAATGGCACTTCCGCGATGACCCCGCGCCAACGGTCCGGCCGCTGGCTGAAGACGGCTCCTTGCAGTAGCCCGCCCGCCGACAGCCCCCTCGTCACCAGGCGATCGCCGTCGACCAGTCCGTCCGCGATCCCATCTGCGACCGCGATCAGGTCGCTGAAGGTGTTCTGCTTGGTACTCAGGTGTCCCTCGTCCCACCAGTGCCGACCGCGTTCGCCGCCACCTCGGACGTGGGCGTGGGCCAGGACGACTCCACGGTCCAGCAACGACGGAATCGCGGCCTGCCAGGACGGCCAGTCGGTCGACTCGTAAGACCCGTAGGCGTACAGATAGCAGGGCGCCGAACCATCGAGTGGCGTCTGGCGCCGCCTCGACACGCTGACCGGGATCAGCGCCCCATCCGGAGCCTCGACCGCGTACCGCTCCGACACGTAGTCGGCCTCGTCGTAGGTCGGGACCTGCAGCTTCTTCCGAAGCGTGCGCGCACCGGAGCTCAGGTCTACGTCGTACCAAGCCGGCGGCGAGGTGTAGGACTCCACGCACACGCTGATGCTGGTGGCGGCGTACTCCTCGTTGCGCCCCAGCCGGATCTGGCCCGCCTCCAGGCCAGGGTGAATGTCGAGGGCAGTCTCGAAGCCATCGCGGGCGACGATGCGCACCAGCGGGTTGCCCTCACGGCGCAGGCTCAGGACTACGTGATCGGCGAAGACATCTGCGGCCTCAAGTCGTTCGTCTGGGTCTTCGCCAACCAGCTCCTCCCAGAACTGCCGTCCCGGGCTCGCCACCGGAGCGCGCATCAGTCTGAACTCGCGAGCCCCGTCGTTGGTCACGATCAGGAGGACGTCGTCATCGCGGCCGGGGGCGTGCGAGACCGAGTACTCAATCCCCAGGCGCCGCGGTTCCACGATGAAGGGGTCGCCCTCGGGATCTGCGCTGGGCAGCAGCCAAGTCTCGCTGGTGATCCTGCTTGCTGACTGAATGACGAGGTAGTCGCCCGAGCGCGACCCGTCCACGGTCACCTCGAAGCGCTCGTCCGGATCCTCGAAGACCACCCGGTCGGTGCTGGGATCAGTCCCGAGCCGATGGCTGCGGACTTGGTTCGAGCGCCAAGCGGCGTCAGGGACGGTGTAGAAGTAGGTGGAAGAGTCAGCCGACCAGGCGCCCCAGGGCCATCACTGAGGGGACCACGTCGGGCAGGTCGTCCCCGGTGTCCAGGTCCCGGAACCTCAGCGCATAGACCTCGTCGCCGGCTAGATCGATCGCGAAGGCGAGCACCCCGGCGTTCGGACTGGGCTCGCACACGTCCACCGACAAGTAGTCGTGTCCGGTCGCCCATTCGTTCTCGTCAAAAATCACGTCGTACGGCCCTTCGGCCGCAAGATCTTCGCCTCGTTTCCGTAACAACTGCGTGTATTCCCTCCCCTCGAGCGTCCGGGTCAGGTAGGAATAGCCCGCACGCACCCAAGCCACTGACTCATCGGCGGGCAGGGTGCGCTGGGACATTTCAGCCAACAACTGCTGCCTCAGGGGGCGCTGGTGCGCGGTCGAGGCGTCGTAGTACGCGCGCTCCTGACCAAAGTAGGCCTGCGAACGCGCGCTGCCCTTGTCCCTAAGCCAGGCGTAGTCATCAATTCTGCGGATCCCGTGCAGCTCTCGAATCACGGGATCGACCGGGGCAACCGGGGGACGAGCAATCGCCAGATCGGCACCGTCATTCGACATGGTCGGGGAACCTATCGGACCGAATCGGAAGGCCATGATGTCTCGGAACACATCTACCGTCAGCAGGACTCGCAGCCGGAGGGGTCTGGTCGCCGCCGTGACGGCGGCGGCGCTGGTGCTGGTCCCCATGGCCGTCGCCAACGCGTCAACGAGCCCCACTCCGGAGCCGATCAGCGCCGTGACAACTGGCGCTCCCGCGGACGTCACTTTCACCGTCGGCCTATCCCAAGATGTTGACTCGCTCGACCCGTTCAAGGGCATCGTGGTCGAGGCCTACGAGATGTGGGGCCTGATGTATGACTCCCTCATCGGTTTCAGCCAGGAGGACCTCTCACCGGTTCCCAACTGGCCGAGTCCTGGGAGGAGTCCGAGGACCAGACCACTTGGACGTACAAGATCCGCAGCGGCATCAACTGGTCCGACGGAGTGCCCCTGACGGCCAAGGACGTGGAGTACACCTTCAACCGGATCATGAACGGAAAGAAGGAAAAGACCAACTACGGCAGCTACGTCAAGAACATCACCAAGGTCGAGGCCACGGACGACACGACCGTGGTCATGACGGTGAAGAAGCCCAGCCCGATCATGGAGAGCCTCGCGATCTCGATCCTTCCCGAACACATCTGGAAGAACGTGAGTGAGAAGGACGCCCTTAGCTGGCCCAACGATCCGTCGGTCGACGGCGGTGGCGTCGGATCCGGCCCGTTCGTGCTCAAGGAGCGCAAGCGCAAGCAGTTCCTCCGTTTCGAGGCCAACCCCGACTACTGGGCCGGATCGCCGAACGTCGCGAAGGTGGACTTCCGGATCTTCTCCAACCAGGACTCGCTCGCTCAGGCGCTCAAGAAGGGCGAGATTGACATGGCGACCGGGCTCGACCCCGGCGTCTACAAGTCCCTGGAGAACGTCGAGGGTGTGACGGCTCTGCCCGGCGTGTACACCGGCTGGAATTACTTGACCTTCAACGGAGGCGGGGCGCTCGAAGACGGCACGCCGATCGGCGATGGCAACCCCGTCCTTGAGGACCCGGCCTTCCGGATCGCCCTGACTCATGCGATCGACAACCAGACGCTCGTCGACCGCGTGCTCGACGGATTCGGCTCGCCGGGCGCCACCGTCATCCCGCCCCGATCTACCGGACCTTCCACCTCGAGCCAACGAACGTCCGCCAGTTCGACCTCGCGCTCGCCGGCCAGCTGCTGACTGATGCGGGCTATGCGCTCGAGCTCGACGGCAAACGGCTGGACAAGCAGGGCGAACCGATCACGCTGCGCCTACTGTCCCGTTCGGAGTGGCCAGACCAGTGAGCAGTCCGTGAAGTTCATGCAGGGTTGGTTGCCAGAACTCGGCATCAAGATCGACACCGAGGTGGTCGGCGAGGACCCGGCTGTACGAGATCGCAGGTCAAGCAACCTTTGACATGTACGAGTGGGGCTGGGTCGTCGAGCCAGACCCGAACTACCAACTGTCCACCTTCACGTGCGCGAATCGCTCCTACAAGGACGGCGGGACGATCTACGCCAACCTGTCGGACACGTTCTTCTGCAACGAAGAGTACGACGCGCTCTTCGCGCAGCAGGAGGTCGGAGACCGACCGCGCGGCGCGGGCCGAGGATCGTCAAGCAGATGCAGCAGATCCTCTACGACAACGCCGTCTACCAGGTCACGTTCTACTACGACAACCTCGAGGCGTACCGCTCCGACCGGTTCACCAATGTGAAGCCGCAACCGGTTGCCGGACGGGTCGTTGATCTTCCAGTACGGCACCTACACCTATCGCAACGTGATGCCAGTGTCGGCGGACGGCACCGGGACGACGGGGGACTTCGTCCTCGTCGAGTTCGTCGTCCAACGCGCTGATCTGGGTGCTGGTGGCGATCGTTGTCATCGGTGCGATCGTCTTCTTCGTGATGCGATCGCGCCGGCAAGCCACGAGCGACGACGTCGAGTAGCCGACTCGTCGTGAAGGGTGGTGTTCGATCGTGAGCCTTCTTGGTGAGTCGATCGAAGGCCGGTTCTAGTCCCCCCAACGGTCCGACGTCCCGGACCAAGCCGACGCCTCCCGCGAGGCGTCGGCGCCGGGGGGACTCGGGCGTTATGCCGTGCGCCGGATTCTCACGGGGTTTGGCACGCTGCTGTTCGTCATCGTGTTCAACTTCTTGCTCTTCCGGCTACTCCCGGGCGACCCGATCGGAATGTTGACGCGCGGCAAGGACGTGGACGCCGAAACCCTCGCCGAGCTGCGCGCCCAGTTCAACGGATCGGTGCTCGAACAGTTCTGGAGGTACTTGCACGACCCGCTCTCGACCAGTCAGGTGACGCTGGCCGACGTGCCCGTGTGGACCGAGATCGGTGCGGCGTGGTGGCCCACAGTGCTGCTGCTGGGTGTGTCGACGGTCGCCTCCGCCTCGATCGGGATCTGGCTGGGCATCCGCGCGGGGTGGGGGCGCGGGGGGCGGTTCGACCAGAACGTCACGGGGACCACGCTGACGCTTTACTTCGATGCCCGAATTCTGGCTCGGCATGCTGCTGCTGATCTTCCTGTCGACAGGAGTCGGCCCCTTCCCCGGGGTTGTTCCCCAGCGGCGGAGTGATCTCCCCTGGGGTGGACCCCAGCTCGCCGGAGGGATGGCTCAACGTCGCCTGGCACATGTTCCTCCTCGGCGCTGACGCTCACGCTGGTCTATCTTCGCCGAGTACACGCTGGTCATGCGATCGTCCCTGATCGACGAGATGGAGCAGGCTACCTCCAGACGGCGCGACTCCAAGGGCTTGCGCGACTTGCAGGTCCGCAAACGGCACGCAGTTCCCAACGCGCTGTTGCCCACGGTCACGCTGGTCTTCCTCAACGTGGGTTTCATCGTGTCGGGGGCGATCACCATTGAAACGGTGTTTCTCCTCGCCGGGGCTGGGGAGCCTGACCTACGAAGCCATCCAGGGGCCTGACACGGTGCTCCTCCAGGCCCTGTTCCTGGTGTTTTCCTTCGCCGTCATCGCCGCCAACGTGATCGCGGATCTCATCGTGGCCTACCTCGACCCAAGGGTCCGGACATGAGCGCCACCGAGATCGAGCAGGAGGACTTCCCCGCAGCCCCCGACAGCTCACGCGCCTGCGCCGGCGACGTGCGCGAGCCAGGTTCTGGGCCGAATACCGGAAAAACCGCGCCGGCATGGTCGGGCTCGGTGTCCTGGGGTTCTTTTCCTGATGGCCTTCACGGCGCCGTTCATCTTCCCGGTCAATCCGGCCGACCCTGCGGCGATCATCTTCGCGCAAGGCGAGAGCATGGCCCCGCCAACAGCGGGCTATCCGCTCGGCACCACCGAAACCGGGCAATCGGTCCTGGCCGTGCTCGTGTGGGGGTCCAGGGTCTCCCTTGCGGTCGGACTCGTCGCCACCGTCATCTCCATGGTCCTGGGCTCGCTCGTCGGCGTCGGCTCGGGCCACTACCGCGACTGGTTCGGGCTCTGCTGGAGCGGGTCACCGACTGGTTCCTGGTGATCCCGTTCTTGCCGCTGGCGATCGTCTTGTCGTCTGGGCCCGCGATCTCCTGGCTGGGAAACTCCATCTACACGATCATGCTGGTCATCGGGATCACGTCGTGGCCGGGAACCGCGCGACTCGTTCGATCCCAGACAATCACCGTGGAGGCCCCGGCCCTACCTGGAGCGCGCTCGCGTCATCGGTGGCAGCAACTGGCACCAGATGACCCGTCACGTGCTGCCGAATGTGTCTCCGTTGATCCTGGCCAACACCACGCTCACGGTGGCCATCGCGATTCTCTCCGAGACCACGCTGTCCTTCCTGGGCCTCGGACCGCAAAACAGCACGTCCTGGGGATCCATGCTCGATGACGCGTTCGCGAGCGGGGCCATCAGCCAAGGCGCGTGGTGGTACGTCGTTCCGCCGGGCCTGTCCGTGGTGCTGGTCGTCTTGGCCTTCACCCTGATCGGACGCTCGCTCGAGGGTGTCCTCAGCCCACAGACCAGGGACCGCTGAGATGGCGCTTCTGGAACTGAAGGACCTGTCGGTGACGTACACATCGGTCGAGGGTCCGGTCCCGGCTGTACGAGGGGTCAACCTCTCGATCGAGGCCGGGACCGTGCTCGGCGTCGCGGGCGAGTCGGGGTGTGGGAAGTCCACACTGGCATCCACCGTTTTGCGGCTCACTCCAGACCGGCCAAAGTCGAGGGAGAAGTCCTCATCGATGGCGAGGACGTGCTGGGGATGACCTTCGGTCGTCTTCGCGCGCTGCGCTGGGGTGAGGCGTCGATCGTTTTCCAGGGGGCGCTGCACTCACTGAACCCGGTGCAACGCATCGGCACCCAGATCGCCGAGCCGATCTTTGTCCACGACAAGTCGGCGACCCAGCAGTCGGCGAACAGCGGGTGGCTGAACTGCTCGACCAGGTAGGCCTCCCGTCCCGGCTGGCCAGGGCCTACCCGCACCAGGTGTCGGGCGGCCGAGAAGCAGCGCATGATGATCGCCATGGCCATGGCCTGCGAGCCCAGGCTGATCATCGCCGACGAGCCGACCACCGCCCTGGACGTGATGGTCCAGGCACAGGTCCTCGACCTGCTTCGCGGAGTGGTGCAGGACACGGGCGTCGGCCTCATGATCATCAGCCACGACTTGTCGGTGCTCGCGGATCGAGTGCGACGACGTCGCGGTGATGTACGCCGGCCGGGTCATCAGCACGGTCCGGCTCGAGATGTCTTCAAGGATCCGGTGCACCCGTATACCCGAGCGCTGTCGGGAGCCTTTCCGACGATCGGAGATGTCTCGTCACGTTTCGCTCCGAGCGGGCTCGCGGGCGATCCCCCGTTCCCCGGCGACCTCCCGTCGGGCTGCCCCTTCCACCCGCGCTGCTCGGCAGCCGTCGAGAGTGTTCAACCCTCGACGTAGCGCTTCGCAGTGCAGGGCCGGCCCGAACGGCCGCGTGCGTGCACGTCGAGGAGGACCTCGCATGACCTCGGCCATGGCCGCCCCCCGCCGACGAGGTGCACGGGGCGATTCTGGACGTCAAGGGCCTGCGCGTGATGTTCCGCAGCCGGGAGGGCAAGCAGGCCCGCGCGGTGGACGGCGTCCACCTGAGTGTCGGGCGAGGGCGAGATCATCGCCTTGGCCGGCGAGTCGGGCTGCGGCAAGACCACCTGGCCCGGACCATGCTGGGCCTCGAGCGGCCGTACGAAGGCACTATCGAGTACGACGGGCAGTCGATCTTCAGCCTCGCCGGGGGCATGAAGGGCTTTCGGCGCAAGGTCCAGTTCGTCTTCCAGGATCCATCGGGTGGCTCGGTAGGCACACCCGGTTTATGACTCGGTAGCCGAGGGCCTGCGGTCCACAAGGTCAAGGCCATCGAGGAACAGGTCGCAGACGGCGCTGTCGGCCGGGCTTCGCCCCCGCAGCGCTGCTTTTCATGCGCTACCCGCACGAGGTGTCCGGGGGTCAACGTCAGCGAGTGGTCATCGCTGGCGCGTTGGCGCTGGAGCCCGAGGTGCTCGTCGCGGACGAACCGGTTTCCTCGTTCGATGCGTCCGTCCGCGGCGAGATCCTCGCGCTGCTGCTGAGGCTGCGAGACGAGTTCGGCCTGGCCGTGCTGGTAGTGACTCACGATCTTGGGCTCGCCTGGATCATCGCGGATCGCGTAGCGGTCATGTATCTCGGCCGGATCGTCGAGATCGGCCCGCCGAGGAGCATGTCGGGACCCCCCAACACCCCTACACCCAGGCCTTGCTCTCCGTGGTGCCCGATGTCGCGCACCTGGAGCCGATCGTCCTCACGAGCTGCAGACCCGCTCGGGATACCGAACGGCTGGGTTCAATCCGCGCTGTCCTGCGCTCGCGGCCGGCAAGGCAGACGCCGTCGCGGACCAGTGTCGAACGGGGTCGCTACCGCTCATCCCCGCGAAAGAGG
>CAWKPB010000002.1:0-54695 GCA_963851405.1 uncultured Actinomycetota bacterium
ACCCATCGTCTGGTGCGTAGTCCCAGGCGACCACCTGGTCATCCTTTCTCAGGGTTGCATAGGCGTAGAAGTTCGACTTGCCGGCAATCTCACACGGCGCCACGGAACCCTCGAGGAAGTGGAAGCCCACAAAACGTCGGTCTGGTCGTTCAACGCTGAGGATCGACGAGTCTTCCTTGATCAACTAGGCGCAGACGGCGGCGGGCGCGGCGATGCCGCGAGCGGCGGCCCGTACGGCTTCTGCTACCTCGGCGTCGATGACGCCTCGTTTGGCGTTGACCGTAGCTGCCGCCGCCTTGATTGCCGCCAGCGCGCGCATGACGGCAGCCGGCATCGGCTCGCCACTGATGGCGAACGCCTCGGCCGCGCGCTGGATCTGCGCCTGCCACAGCGGGTCTGCGGGCACCCCAATCTCGCCGAGGGAGTCATGCTCGAGTCTGGTCGTGGCCTGATCCGTCACTCACTCATCCCTGCGCCCGGGGGAGCGGATGCAAACGCCTCGGGGCAGGTATCCCCTTCGCGCCGCCGTGTCGGCCGTGCCCCGCGAAGTCAGCCGACGAAGATGCAGAACGGGTGGCCCGAGAGGTCGGCAAAGGCGAACAGCGGCTCTTCGGGGTCGGCAGTCCGGTCCAGGAGGAGGACTGCGCCCAGGGTCTCAGCTCGCTGCTTCTGCCGGTGCAGCTCCGCCACGCTCGACACGGTGAAGTCGAGGTGCATCTGCATTGGAACGCCAGGTTCTGGCCAGGTCGTGCGCGGCAGCCGGTCGACGCGCTGGAAGGCGAGTGTGAGGACTCCTTGGGCGTCGATGAGCTCGAGCCAGTCCTCGTTGTCGAACTGACCCGCATCGAGTGGCTCGTCGCTGCTCGGGTACCGCAGTCCGAGCAAGCGTCGGTAGAACTCCGCTAGCTCCCGCGGCGTGGTGGTTTCGAGGACCGGGCAGCGCAACCGGGGGTACTCAGTCATGAGAGAGATGATGCCGGTCTGCCCGCGAGAAGCCGATGCACGACCTCTGGGTGGTCAGGGTCGAGCGCGGTCGGCTCCACGAACTCGGTCAGTAGCGTGTGCCCTCGGTGTCCAGAGGCGGCTTCTGAGAGGGATCGGGGCGCCGTCTCCAGACGCGTGAGTAGCGGTAGCGTGCGTCGTTGGGGTCGGGGTGCTTGGCTCGGGCGTTGCCGTTCCACCACGCGAGAGCGGCAATCACGGTCAAGACGGCCGCGCCCGCGATCCATTGCGCCGCGTTTGGAGCTCCGCCCATGGGCCACCTCCGTGGTCGTGCAGTTCTTCGAGCCTACGCGTCGATCCCGACCAGAGGCTGGCGGAACTCCGAAGAGCCGCGCGCGAGTTCGGCACGGCTCAGTGGTGCAGGACTCCGCGGTGAGGACGTTTGGCTTGAACCTGCGGGTCCGAGGCGTGCCCGTAGTCCTGGTACTCACTCCTACGCCGCCAAGTAGGGTCGCCTGGTTGACCAACAGCAGAGCGAAGCTGACTGCTGGAGCAGCCGGCTTCGGTTACCTGAGTGCGCTCATCGGTCGTGACCCGCCAGCCCAGTCCACCAGTGCCCGACCGCCCCACACGAGAACGGCTGCGACCGCCGAGGACATCGGAATCAGCACGAGGGTTTCGGTGCGCAGCGATACGACGCCGGCGAAGCCGGCCACTGAGAACCCCAGGACCCCCATCAACGCGGCGACCACGCCGAGTGCCACCCACTGATCCCGATGGCTCCGTCGTGCATGAGGGGGAGGCACCGCGAGGGGGGCGATCCGCTCGAAGCGCCGGAAGACGGCGACGAAGGCAGCCAGCACCGCTGCACACGCCATCAGGAACGGGAGACGCAGCAGCCACCACGCCGTTCCTCCGACGTCTGGAAACATTGGAGCCCCTATGAGGGCGAGCGAACCGGTCACGAGCACGATCGCCGTGAGATGCCACAGGAAGGCTGTCATCGCCACTCCGTTCGCCGCAACGACCGTGGTCCACACCCGCGCTCTCCCCAGCCACCGGGTCAAGGCCGGGCGCAGCAGCAGCACAAGGCCCAGCAACCACATCGAGTAGGTCAGCAGGGCCAGGGAGGGCGGGGTCATGTTGGACACCAGCTCCCCGGGCAGGCTCACCATCGACAACGGGTACGGAAGCAGCGCGACCAGGGCGATCGTCAGCGCCAGGCCCGATCCGGCCAGGGTGATCGCAAATCGGCGGCCACCTCTTTGGGGTACCCCGTCCGCATAGAAGAACCCGCACTGATGCACGGCCAGCCAGACGGTCGCGAAGTTCGCGAATCCAAGGAAGGGAACATCGAAACCCAACCTCGCGACGTCGACGACGACGGTGAGCGATGCCAGAACGATCAAGACGCGTGCGCCCCAGCGGCGATGGGCTCGAAGCATCCATGGGGCGACGGCGAGCACGGCCAAGTAGATCCCGATGAACCACAGGGGCTGAGCCACCAGGCGCAGGACCATGACGGTCGTCGAATCGAGGTTCCCGGTCAGCTCCACCGCCACCCCGACGATCAATCCCGCGGCGACGAAGGCCAACGTCGGCCCTAGCAGTCTTTGGACTCGTGACCGAGCGAAGTCCGCGTACGATCCGTCAGCTCGAGCCACCGAGGCGAGGGCTGTCGCGTGCGAGAAGCCTCCGACGGCGAAGAACACCGGCATCACCTGGAAGATCCAGGTGAGGATCCGTAGCTCCGGGATGAGCGCCAAGGAGTTCGTCACCGAAAGAGCGCCGTCACTGCCGACGATGACGGCAGCCATCAAGAAGTGACCGAGCATCACGATCCCGAGCGCCGTGACACGAAGGAAGTCGACGTATCGGTCCCGACTGCTCGGCGTGGCCGCTGCGAGCTGCGAGGCCGACATCGGCGCGGACATGCGGTGAGCCTACCGACGCCCAGCGCTCAGCCAGCGCCCTTACGAGAGGCCGTGGTGATTGCTGAGGAAACGTGGTGGATCCGGGAAGCGGGCGGCAACCAAGGCCGTACTGCCATGGCAGAAGTGTCCGAATGGCAAGCGTTCTGCGGCCGCGGGCGCCTCACGTTCGAACACTTCAGCCCGGGGGAGACCGCGGAACCGCCTCGAGTCACCGGAGGTCACGCACGGGGCTCGCCGTCAGGACTAAGGCGCGGGAGGGCCGAGGGGGACGTTGGTGATCAGGGTGCTCGGTGACGGGTCGGTGAAGAAGTCGTTGCCCTTGTCGTCGACCACGATGAACGCGGGGAAGTCCTCGACTTCGATGCGCCACACTGCCTCCATGCCGAGCTCGGGGTACTCGAGCACCTCGACCGAACGGATGCAGTCCTGCGCGAGCCGCGCGGCCGGACCGCCGATCGACCCGAGGTAGAAGCCGCCGTTCTCGTGGCAGGCCCGGGTCACAGCATCGGAGCGATTCCCCTTGGCCAGCATCACGAATGACCCGCCCGCCTTCTGAAACACGTCGACGTAGGAGTCCATCCGCCCGGCGGTCGTCGGGCCGAACGAACCGGAGGCGTACCCCTCGGGTGTCTTGGCCGGCCCGGCGTAATACACACAGCAATCACGCAGGTACTGCGGCATCTCGCCGCCGGATTCGATCCGTTCGAGGATCTTGGCGTGCGCGATGTCACGCGCGACGACCATCGGCCCCGAGAGCGACAGCCGCGTTTTCACCGGGTAACGGGACAACTCGGCGCGGATCTCCGCCATCGGCCGGTTGAGGTCGATCCGTACGGCTTCGCCGAGGCCGTCGTCGAGGTGATCGTCGGTGACCTCGGGCAAATAGTGCGCCGGCTCGCGCTCCAGCTCCTCGAGGAAGACGCCCTCGGGAGTGATCGTGCCCAGGGCCTGTCGATCGGCCGAGCACGACACGGCGATCGCGATCGGCAGTGAAGCGCCGTGCCGCGGCAGCCGTACGACTCGGACGTCATGACAGAAGTACTTGCCGCCGAACTGCGCGCCGATGCCCAGCCGCTGGGTCATGGCGAGCACCTCGGCTTCGAGCTCGTGGTCGCGGAACCCATGCCCCGCCTCGGATCCGGTCTTCGGCAGCTCGTCCAAGTAATGCGCGGAGGCGTACTTCGCCGTCTTCAGCGCGAACTCCGCGGACGTGCCGCCGATGACGATCGCCAGGTGGTACGGCGGACACGCCGCCGTACCCAGCGCCCGAATCCGCTCCTCCAGGTAGGGCATCAGCCGGGTCGGACTGAGCACGGCCTTGGTCTCCTGGAACAGGTAGGACTTGTTCGCCGAGCCACCGCCTTTGGCCATGAAGAGCAACTTGTACGTCGTCTCGTGACCCGGCGTCGTGTCGGCATAGAGCTCGATCTGGGCGGGCAGGTTGGTGCCGGTGTTGCGTTCGTCCCACATCGTCAGGGGCGCCATCTGGGAGTAGCGAAGGTTGAGCTGGCCATAGGCGTCATAGACCCCGCGGCTGATCGCCTCCTCGTCCGGCCCGGGCGTGAGCACGCGTTGCCCGCGCTTGCCCATCACGATCGCGGTGCCGGTGTCCTGACACATGGGCAGGACACCGCCCGCGGAGATGTTGGCGTTCTTCAGCAGGTCGAGCGCCACGAAGCGGTCGTTGGGGGACGCCTCCGGGTCGTCAAGGATGCGTCGCAGCTGCGCCAGATGCGTGGGCCGCAGGAGGTGTGCGATGTCGCGCATGGCCTCAAAAGTCAGTAGCCGCAACGCCTCTGGCTCGACGGACAGAAAACTACGTCCATCGACCTCGACGACGGACACGCCATCGGTGGTGATCAGGCGGTACGGCGTCTCGTCCGCGCCGATGGGGAGCAGGTCGGAGTAGGCGAACCCAGGCATGACCCCAGGGTATGCGGCGCCTAGCGGTGCGCCGGCTCAGGCGTCGAAGTTGACGGCGGCGTAGTGACGGAGCTTGTCGAGGCGGTGCTCGCTCTCGATCAGCCGGATGGTGCCGCTGCGCGAGCGCATGACGAGTGAGTGCGTCTCGGCGCCTCCGCCGCGGTAGCGCACGCCCCGCAGCACCTCCCCGTCGGTGATGCCGGTCGCCACGAAGAACACGTCGTCACCGGTGACCAGGTCCTCGGTGAGCAGAACCCGGCTCAGGTCATGCCCAGCGTCCAGGGCCTTGGTTCGCTCGTCGTCGTCGCGCGGCCACAGCCGGGCCTGGATCACGCCGCCGAGGCACTTCATGGCGCACGCCGCGATGATGCCCTCGGGCGTACCGCCGACGCCGAGCAGCAGGTCGATTCCGGTGCCGTCGCGGGCGGCGAGGATCGCGCCGGCGACGTCCCCGTCGCTGATGAACTTGATGCGCGCGCCGGTCGCCCGTACGTCTTTGACGATGTCGTCGTGGCGCGGCCGGTCGAGGATGCAGACCGTGACGTCCTCTGGGTTTTCACCCTTGGCCCGGGCCACGGCTCGTACGTTCTCCGAGGCTGGCGCGGTGATATCGACGGCATCGGCTGCTGCGGCGCCGGTGATCAGCTTTTCCATGTAGAAAACCGCGGACGGATCAAACATCGTGCCGCGCTCGGACACGGCCATGACCGACAACGCGTTGGTCATGCCTTTGGCGCACAGCGTCGTGCCGTCGATCGGGTCCACGGCGACGTCGCAGGGCGGTCCCTCGCCGGTGCCCACGTGTTCGCCGTTGAACAGCATGGGCGCGTCGTCCTTCTCGCCCTCGCCGATCACGACGACCCCGTTCATGGAGACCGACGAGATGAGTTGGCGCATGGCGTTGACGGCTGCACCGTCAGCGCCGTTCTTGTCGCCGCGACCGACCCAGCGACCGCCGGCCATCGCAGCTGCCTCGGTGACGCGGACCAGTTCAAGGGCGAGATTTCGATCCGGAGTCTCAGCCATACCCCGAGCCTAGGGGTGCGAGGCGTTGCGTGGGGTGGAACGCTGTTCGAAGCCGCAGCAGCGGAGATATGGTGATGGTTATGACGCAACTGCGGATCTCAGAAGCTGCTCGGCTGCTCGGCGTGAGCGACGACACCGTGCGCCGGTGGGTCGAGGCGGGACGGGTGCGCGCCGATGTGGATGCGGCTGGCGTACGGGTCGTCGACGGTGCGTCCCTGGCCGCCCTCGCCGCCGAGCTGCACCAGCCGCCGGCCCCCGGCCGTACGTCGGCTGCCTCGGCCCGCAACCGCTTCGTCGGGATTGTCACCCGGGTCCTTCGCGACACGGTCATGGCTCAGGTCGAGCTCCAGTCGGGGCCGTTTCGCATCGTGTCGCTGATGAGCCGTGAGGCCGCGGACGAACTCGCCCTCGAGCCCGGGGTGATCGCCGTGGCCTCGGTGAAGTCGACTCAGGTCGTCGTCGAGTTGCCGGAGTGAGGCGATGCCTTCCTCCTCGTGGCGCCGGCGCGTGGTCGGGCTCGCCGCTGCTGCGTTGCTCGCGGGCGGCTGCGCGGGCACGGACGGCGCGAGGGGTGACCGCGAGGTGGTCGTGCTAGGGGCGGCCTCGCTTACGGAGGCGTTCACCGAGCTGGGAGCGATGTACGAGGCGGCGCACCCCGACTCGTCGGTGACGTTCTCGTTCGGGGGCAGCTCCGCGGTCGTTCGGCAGGCCTTGGACGGAGCCGACGCCGATGTCCTGGCCACCGCGAGCCAGCCCACGATGCGGGTCGCCGAGGACGGCTCGGTGACCTCTGGCACACCCCAACTCTTCGCGGCCAACTCGTTGGCTCTAGTGGTGCCGCCCGGCAATCCAGGCGAGGTGCGCGGGCTGGCCGACCTCACGGACTCCGACCGGGTGGTCGTGCTCTGCGCTCCCGCCGTTCCCTGCGGTGCGGCCGCCGCTGAGGCCTTCGCCGTCGCCGGTCTCATACCGGCGCCCGACTCCGAGGAGAGCGACGTCAAGGCGGTGCTGGCCAAGGTCGCTGCGGGCGAAGCCGACGCCGGGGTGGTCTACGTGAGTGACGTACGGGCGGCTGGCGATGCGGTCGGCGTCGTGGATCTGCCACCCGCGCAGCGCATTGTCACCGAGTACCCCATCGTGGCGCTCGCATCCGGCGACCCGGAGAAGTCGGCCGGCTTCATCGACCTGGTCCTGTCGCCGGCGGGGCGGCAGGTGCTCACCTCGTACGGCTTCGAGGTCCCGTGAGCACCGTCGCGCCGCCGCGCGTGCTGTGGGTGCCGGCCTCGCTCGCGATGGTGCTGCTCGTGGCGCCACTGGTCGCTCTGCTCGTACGCGTGCCCTGGAGCGACGCCTCCGAGTTGCTCACCTCAGACGTGGTGCTCGACGCGCTACGGCTGTCGTTGGTGTGTTCGACGATCGCTACGGCGCTGTGCGTCCTGCTTGGGGTACCGCTGGCGGCCGTGCTGGCTCAGGCGCGGGGGCGTTGGGCCGCGCTGGGTCGAGCGCTCGTGGTCGTGCCCTTGGTGCTCCCTCCCGTCGTGGGTGGAGTTGCCCTGCTCGCCGCCTTCGGCCGCCGCGGCCTGCTCGGCGCGCCGCTGGAGACCGTGACCGGGCTGACGCTGCCGTTCAGCACCGCGGGCGTCGTGATGGCGGAAACCTTTGTGGCGCTTCCGTTCCTCGTGGTCACCGTCGAGGGCGCCCTGCGCCAGCGCAACACCCAGTTCGAGGAGACCGCCGCGGTCCTGGGTGCCGGCCCATGGACCACTTTCCGACGGGTCACGGTGCCGCTGATCGCACCCGGAATCGCCGCGGGCACGCTGCTCGCGTGGGCTCGCGCGCTCGGCGAGTTCGGGGCGACCATCACCTTCGCCGGCAGCCTGCAGGGCCGTACCCAAACCATGCCGTTGGCCGTCTACCTCTCGCTGGAGACCGACCCGGGGGCCGCCCTAGCGCTCGGCGTCATCCTGCTCGCCGTGTCGGTCGTGGTGCTCTTCGCCTTGCGGGACCGCTGGTGGGTGCGGGCATGAGCCTGGTCGCGCGGGTGATCTGCGAGCTCGGTCCGGTCCGGGTCGACGTCGAGCTGGCCGCTGCCCCCGGCGAGGTCCTAGGCGTGGTCGGACCCAACGGCGCCGGGAAGACCACCTTGCTTCGGGTGCTCGCCGGGCTCGAACCCGGCGACCCGGGCACGACGGTGACCCTCGATGGCCAGGCGTACGAGGCGACGCCCGCGCATCGACGGCCGTTCACCTATGTGGCGTCGGAGCTGCTGCTGTTCCCGCACCTGAGCGTGCTGGACAACGTGACCTTCGGGTTGCGGGCGCGTGGCGAGGACAAGACCGCCGCAGCTGAACAGGCCCGGACGACCTTGGCGACCCTCGGCGTCGACGCGCTCGCCACGCGCCGCCCCTCGGAGCTGTCTGCGGGTCAGGCCCAGCGGGTCGCCCTGGCGCGGGCCTTGGTGCTGCGCCCGGAGGTGCTGTTGCTGGACGAGCCGCTCGCCGCGCTCGACGCGGCTACCCGGATCGAGGTGCGCGCGCGGCTTCGGGCCGATCTAGCGCACTTCCAAGGCGTCACGCTGCTGGTGACCCACGACCCGGTCGACGCGCTCGCGCTGGCCGACCGACTGCTGGTCCTTGAGGACGGCCGGGTGGTCCAGGAGGGAGCGCCCCGCGAAGTCGCCCGCCGTCCTCGGACGCCGTACGTCGCCCGTCTGGTCGGCCTGAATCTGTTGGCCGGCGAGGCCGCCGGGCGCCGGGTCCGGCTGCCCTCGGGCGCCGAGATGGTCCTGGCCGACGAGGCCAGCGGATCGGTGCTCGTGGCTTTCGCCCCGTCCGCGGTCTCGGTGCACCGGGGACGGCCGGAGGGGAGTCCCCGCAACGTGTTCCCCGGGCAGCTCATCGGCTACGAACCCCAGGGGGAACGGGTCCGCCTCGACATCGACGGCCCCGTACCGATGCTGGCCGATGTGACGATCGACGCGGTGAGCGCACTGGGCCTCACGCCGGGCGTGGACGTATGGGTCTCGGTCAAGGCCGTCGAAACCTCGACGTACGCGTCCTGATCGGCGCGCTGATCGGCACGCGGATCCGGGTTATCGGCCGCGTGCGACCATGGGCTGGTGAGCGAGGGGACTGCGACCGACGACGAGTCGCCCAGCGCGATCGAGGAAGCCCCACCGCCAGCACCGGCAGCTCCGGCCCCTGAGGCCCCTGCTCCGCGTGCGACTGCGACGGGCGGGGGACTGCCGCCCGACCGCCCGACGCCGCGGCGTGGGCGCGAGACCGTCCGCGACATGGTCTGGTCGCTCGCGGCGGTCGGCCTCTTGGTCGCGTTCCTCGTCGCCGTCACCTACCGGGACCGCCCCGACCCGATCCGTGTCGTCGATCCGGTTCCGGCCGGGGTGCAGGCCAAACAGGCCGCCCCGTTCGACGTCGTTGTCCCAGCCGGGTTGCCGGCAGAGTGGAAGCCGACCAGTGCTGGTTACGCCCCGGCGACCCGCAGCGCGATTCCCAACGCGGCGTCCTGGCAGGTCGGCTACGTCACACCGGCCGGGGACTACGCGGCGCTCGCGCAGGCCGAGGGTGATCCCGCGGTGGCCGTGCGAAACCTGGTCGAGGGCGCTCGCCCGGCCGGCGAAGGGGCAGGGCCCTTCGTGGGGTGGGCGCGATGGGAGTCCGACTCCGGGCGTCAGGCGTACGTGCTCGAACGACCGGACTCGACCGTGGTCGTGTTCGGTACGGCGAGTGACGAGGAGTTGGCCGTCCTGGCCGCTGCCCTGCGTCCCGATCCGACCCGCTGATCGCAAGCGGCCAGCTATCCCACTTCTCAGCTAGCTTGCGTCGTCGGCCGTCTCTGGCGCCTTGTCGGCGAGCCGGGCTCGGGCGCCGTCCAACCACTGCTGGCAGATGGCGGCCAACTCCTCGCCACGCTCCCACAAGGTGAGTGACTCCTCCAGGGTCGGGGCCCCGGACTCCAGGCGGGCCACGACTTCCATCAGCTCATCGCGCGCGGCCTCGAAGGAAAGCGCCGGCGGCTCGGCGACGACGGCCTCAGTGATGGCCGGCTGCGCGGCCTTGGGCTTGGTCACGGACGCGACCCTAGCGCCGCCCGCAGAAGCGGTGCCTTAGCCCGGCCTTCTTGGCCCGTACCCGGCCCCAAGGCACCACTTGCGGCGTTTGGGGCGTGCGGGCCATCGGCTGAGTGGATCGGCGGCGTCCCTTAGCCGGCGCGGGTCGCGTCGAAGCGACCCTGGGCGACCAGCACCCGAAGGTCGGCGCCAACCGCAACCTCGTCCGGGGAGCGGACGACCGACCCGTCCGCGAGCTGCACGACGGCGTACCCACGGTCCAACGTGGCGGCGGGGGACAGGGCGCGAACCCGCGCGCGGACGTGGCCGATCTCGTCACCGGCCCGGTCCAACCGGTGGGTGAGCGCTCGAGCCGTACGGCTGCGGAGCTCGGCGACGGCCTGGTCCCGGCCGCGCACCAGCTCCAGCGGGTCGGCCAGCACTGGGCGGCTGGTGGCTTGGTCGAGCCCGCGCTGGTCCCGGTCGAGCCTGGATCGCAGCGCCGCGAGCGCGCGGGCGCGCGCCGTACGGACCCGGTTGAGCTCCTCGACCATGTCGGGCACGACCCGCCGCGCCGCATCGGTTGGTGTCGAGGCCCGCATGTCGGCGACGAGGTCGAGCAGGGGCGTGTCCTGCTCGTGCCCGATGGCGCTCACGACCGGGGTGAGGCACGCCGAGACCGCCCGCAGCAGGGACTCCTCGGAGAACGGCAGCAGGTCCTCGACCGAGCCGCCCCCGCGGGTGATCACGATGACGTCGATCATGGGGTTGCGGTCGAGGCGGCGAAGGGCGTCAGTGACTTCGGGTACGGCGAAAGCCCCTTGCACCGCAACGCTTTCCACCGTGAACGCCACGTCCGGCCAACGGTCGCGGGCGTTCTCCAGGACGTCGTGCTCGGCGGCCGAGCCACGACCACAGATGAGGCCGACGCCGCGCGGGAGGAAGGGCAGCGGTCGTTTGCGCTCGACCTCGAACAGGCCCTCGGCGGCCAGGGTCGTACGCAACTGCTCCAGCCGAGCCAGCAGTGCACCCAGGCCCATCGAGCGGATCTCGGTGGCGACCAGGCTCAGCGTGCCGCGCTGCATGTAGAAGCCCGGCTTGGCGTGGATGACCACCCGGGCGCCGTCGCTGAGCGGGGGAGTCACCGCATCGAGGACCCTCGTGGGACAGGTCACGGTCATCGAGACGTTGGCTACCGGGTCGCGAAGGGTGAGGAAGACCGTGTTGGTGCCGGGTCGTCGGCTGAGCTGGGCCACCTGGCCCTCGACCCACACCGCGCCAAGACGCGAGACCCAGTCCCCGATCAGTCGAGAGATGGTGCGTACGGGGACCGGCTGCTCCGGCGAGGTCTGCAGCGCCATGACCGTCCTGTTCTTCGCCGGGTCGCGGGCGGCGGGAGTCCACCTACGATGGGAGGGTGACTGAGCCTATGCCGGAGCCCTCCTCCCCACGCCGCGTGCTGCTCGCAGCTCCCCGCGGTTACTGCGCAGGAGTCGATCGGGCCGTGATCACCGTCGAGAAGGCGCTGGACCTGTACGGCGCCCCGATCTACGTGCGCAAGCAGATCGTCCACAACAAGCACGTCGTTGAGACCCTCGAAGCGCGCGGCGCCATCTTCGTGGAGGAGACCGAGGAGGTGCCCGAGGGCGCGACGGTCGTCTTCTCGGCGCATGGGGTCGCCCCTTCCGTGCACGAGGAAGCCGCACAGCGCCAACTCAAGACCATCGATGCCACCTGCCCGCTGGTCACGAAGGTGCACCACGAGGCGCGCCGGTTTGCCAAGGAGGGCTATCAGATCGTGTTGATCGGCCATGAGGGCCACGAAGAGGTCGTGGGCACCATGGGTGAGGCCCCCGAAGCCATGACCATCGTGGACGGACCGGACAACGCGCGGTCGGTTGAGATCGAGGACCCGACGAAGCTGGCCTGGTTGTCCCAGACGACGCTGTCGGTGGATGAGACCGTCGCGACCGTCGAGGCGCTGCGCGAGCGTTTCCCGGAAATGATCGATCCGCCGAGCGACGACATCTGTTACGCCACGCAAAACCGGCAGGTCGCGGTCAAGGAGATCGCCGCCGACAGTGATCTGGTCATCGTGGTGGGCTCGCGCAACTCCTCCAACTCGGTGCGGCTCGTCGAGGTCGCCTTGGATGCTGGCGCCGGGGCCTCGTACCTCATCGATGCGGCTTCCGAAGCGGACCCGGCGTGGCTCGAGGGTGTGACCACGGTCGGAGTCACCAGCGGAGCGTCGGTGCCCGAGGTGCTGGTCCGGGGGGTCCTCGCGTGGCTGGCCGAGCAGGGGTACGACCGGGTGGAGCAGGTGGTTTCGGCGCAGGAGAGCCTGCTGTTTGCGCTGCCACCGGAGCTGCGTCGCGACATCAAGGCCGCGCAGAGCGCCTGAACGACTCGCGTCAGCTGGTACGCCGCCAGCGGACCAACACGATCACTCCTGCCGCCAGTGTCCCGGCCCACAGGGCCGGGGCGCTGATCGCGAGCGTGGACACGACGTCGAGGGTCAGGTCGGACACGGCCCGGGTGGCGCTGTCGACGATGGCTTCGCCTAAGGCCAGGACGAAGAACACCAGGGGCGGCACGATCACTGCTGTGAGCAGGTGGCTGGGGCGGACCTGGAGCGCCGCATAGACCGAAGCCGCCACGAACGCGACCCCGAAGATCAGCCCGGAGTCGAGGGTGAAGCGGTCGATGAGCAGGCCGACCAGGCTTCCGGCCAAGACGATGACGACGACTCCGGCCGAGGTCAGCCCGTGCTGCGCGCCCTGCGTCGAGGGGGGACGAGCCTTCGGCTTCTTCGCGGTGCTGGGTGCCCTTGGGGATAGCTCAGGCGGCAGCTCGGTCACGCGCCGAGGCTACCCGCGCCGAGCTCGTCGGCCGCGTCACCGCGGCGGTCACCAGCGGTCGAGTCGCTGGCCGCTGAGTCGACAGCCCGGCCCTCAACTCCGTACCGGGTGTCGGTGCTCAGCTCGAGGTCGAGGCCCTCCAGCATGAGCGGCTGCGCCGGCACGAGCAGCTCGTGACTGGTCAGCGGCCGAACGGCGGCGGAGTCCAGAACGCGCGGGGTGTCCAAGCTCTCGTCGACAAACTTGAGGTCCTTCAGCTTGCGGGCGCTGATCAACACGCGGGACTCCAGCGAGCCCACTGCCGTGTTGTAGTCGCGCACGACCGCGCCGATGGTCCGGCCGAGCTTGTCGACGTGACCGCCGAGGGTGCCCAGCCGGTCGTAGAGCTCACGGCCGAGGTCGAAGACGACCTGGGCGTTGTCGGCCAGCGCCTCCTGCTTCCAGGCGTAGGACACCGTGCGCAGCAGGCTCAGCAGGGTGCTGGGAGTGGCGATGATGACCTGTTGTTCCATCGAGTACTCCTGCAGGCCCGGGTCGGCCGACAACGCGTGGACCAGGAAGGACTCACCGGGGACGAAGAGCACGACGAAGTCCGGAGCGTTGCTGAACTGCCGCCAGTAGGCCTTGCTGGCGAGGGTGTTGACGTGCTCGCGCAGGTGGCGGGCGTGGGCGGTGAGGCGGGCTGCGGCGACCTCGGGGTCTTCGGACTGCGAGGAGTCGAGGAATGCGGCCAGCGACACCTTGGCGTCGACGACGATCTGCTTGCCGCCGGCCAGGTGGACGACGAGGTCGGGGCGGGCCAGGCCGTCCGGGGTGGCGACGCTGACCTGGGTCTCGAAGTCGCAGTGCTCGACCATGCCGGCCAGCTCCACGACCCGACGCAGCTGCATCTCACCCCAGGCACCGCGCGCTTGCGGGGCCTGGAGGGCGCGGACCAGGGTGCGGGTCTCGGCCTGCAGGCTCTGCGAGGTCTGGGCGGCGATGCGGACCTGTTCCATCAGGCTCGCGTGTGAGGCGGCGCGGGACTGGTCGTTTTCCCGGATGGATTGGGCGACCTTGCCCAGGGTCTCCCGGATCGGCTCGACCAGCTGCTCCACCTCGACGGTGCGCTTGGCGAACTCGGCCGCCTGGGTCTGCTGCGAAGCCTTGAGCCGCTGGTCGGCGAGTGCGAGGAAGGCTTCGTTGTTGTGGTGCAGCGCCTGCGCGGCCACGGCTTGGAACTGCTCGGCCTGCTGGGCCTGGGCCCCGCGCAGCTGCTCGAGGCGATCGGCGGCAGCCGCGCGCTCGGCGTCGAGGGTGGCGGAGAGCGCAGCGACCTCACGCTCGGCGGCACCAGCGCGGCTCTCGCTTCGGGCCCGGCCGATCAGCAGGCCAAGGACCACGCCCAACCCAAGGCTGGCGAGTCCGAGCAGCACCCCGTTGATGAACATGGCCCCAGACTCTCAGCCGGCACCGACACCCCCCGGTACCGCCGCGCCCCATCCGCCCTTGAGGGCGGGCCGAGGAACCCCGTCGCGAAAGGTTGTGGTTGACGTTGGGTCAACCTCTAGGGTCGAGGGCGTGGGTCGGGAGGCGCAGCGGTGGAGCACCCAGGAGGTCGCCCGGATGGCGGGTGTCACCTCCCGGACGCTGCGCCACTACGACGCCACGGGAGTGCTGCGCCCGGTGGGCGTCGGCACCGGCGGCGTGCGGTGGTACGGCCGGGCGGAGCTCGTACGGCTGCAAGAAGTGCTGGTGTTGCGCGAGCTCGGCCTCGGCTTGGACGCCATCAGGACGGTCGTCGACGGCACGACCGACCGGGCGGAGGCTCTGGCGCGACACCGCACGGTGCTGAGCGTTGAGCGCGAGCACCTCGACGCGGTCATCGCCACGGTGGAACGGACGATCGCTGACCTGGAAGGAGAAGCCGACATGGCTGCGGAGGAGCTGTTTCTGGGGTTTGACCCCCAGCGGCAGAAGGCGTACGAGCAGGACCTGGTCGATGACTGGGGAGTGAGCCCCGCCGCGATGAAGCGTTCGAAGACGGCGGTGCGGGCGATGGGGCCTGAGGATATCGCCGCCAACGAGGCCCAGCGCGCCGAGATCGAGGCGGCGCTCTTGGCGCTGATGAGGGCGGGCGCGCCGCCGGAGGATCCGCGCGTCCTCGAGGCGCTCCAGCCGCACTGGCGGCTGACCGGGCGCTACTGGGGTGAAGCGCCGTCGGCGGAGGCGTACTCCGGTCTGGGCGAGATGTATGTGCAGCATCCGGACTTCAAGGCCCGCTATGACGCGATGGCCGACGGCTTCGCCGAGTGGCTCAGCACGGCCATGACCGCCTACGCACTCGGGAGCGGTCACTAGGCTGCCGGGATGTCGCTGATCGGCGCGCGAGGGCTGACCAAGCGCTTCGGCGACGCGGTGACAGCCTTGGACGATCTCACCCTGGACCTCGAGCCGGGGGTGATTGGGCTGGTGGGCGCGAACGGCGCCGGCAAGTCGACGCTGTTGAAGATTCTGCTCGGCCTGTCGCGGGCGACCTCGGGCACCGCGACCGTCTTCGATCTGGACGTGAGGACCGACGCGCTGCGGATCCGGCAGCTCGTGGGCTACATGCCCGAGCACGATTGCCTCCCGCCTGACCTGACGGCGACCGAGCTGGTCGTCCACATGGCTCGGATGTCGGGTCTTCCCACGACCGCGGCGCGCGAACGCGCGGCCGACGTGTTGCGTCATGTGGGCCTGTACGAGGAGCGCTACCGCTCCATCGGTGACTACTCCACGGGGATGCGCCAGCGCGTGAAGTTGGCGCAGGCGCTGGTGCACGACCCGCGGCTGGTGTTCCTCGACGAGCCGACGAACGGCCTCGACCCCGGCGGCCGCGACGAGATGCTCACCCTGATCCGACGGATCGGCAACGACTTCGGCATCTCGGTGCTGGTCACCTCCCACCTGATGGGGGAGTTGGAGCGCATCTGCGACCACGTCGTCGTGATCGACGGCGGACGGTTGATGCGGTCGTCCCCGACGGCGTCGTTCACGGCGGTCACCCAGCTGCTCACCCTCGAGGTCAGCGAGCGCGCGGACGAGGTGGCCGCCCACCTCTCCGCGGCGGGGATCGGGGTCCGGCCCGTGGGCGCCGCCCTTGAAGTCGAACTGCGCGATGCCACCACCTACGACGCGGTACGCGACCTGGTCGCCGACCTCGGCGTGGGCCTCCTACGGCTGCAGCAGGGCCGCCACCACATGCTCGACATCTTCCGCCCCGCCGAGGATGACGAGCGGAGCGCGTCGTGAGCGGCCCCGGCGACGGCGGGGTCATCCACGACATCGGCTATCGCGGCTACACCGGCCCGCGCCTCGGCGCGGATTACATCGGTCGGTCGCTGTTCGTACACAGCTTGAAGGGGGCGTACGGGCTGGGCCGCGCAACCCGCGCGAAGGTGATGCCGATCTTGTTGCTGGCGCTCATGATCGCCCCGGCCGTGGTGATCGTGTCCGTGGTCAACGCGCTGGGCGAGAAGGAACTGCCGATCGACTACACCGAGTACGCCGTACGGCTGCAGATCGTCATCGCCGTGTTCGTCGCGTCCCAAGCGCCGCAGCTGGTCTCTCGCGACCTGCGCTTCCATGTGGTGGAGCTCTACTTCGCCCGGCCACTGAGCCGGGCCACGTACGTCAACGCGAAGTTCCTCGCGATGACCGTGGCGCTGTTCATCCTCATGGCCGCTCCGCTGCTGGTGCTCTACCTGGGGGCGCTGCTGGCCAAGCTGGCGTTCTGGAAGCAGACGGGAATGTTGTTCATCGGCCTGGTCGGGGCCTTGATCTTCGCGCTGATCCTGGCCAGCATCGGGCTGCTCATTGCCGCGGCTACTCCTCGGCGCGGGATCGGCGTGGCCGCGATCATCGCGGTGCTGCTGGTCCTGTCCGGGATCTCGGGGATCATGCAGGAGATTGCCTTTGAGCTGGGCAACGTCAGCATCGCCGGGTACGCGGGGCTGCTCTCGCCCTTCGCGCTCGTCGACGGCGTGCAGACCTGGGTGCTCAGCACCGAACCCACCGGGGTGGCTGGACCTCCCGGGACCCTCGGCGGCGCGGTCTTCGTCGGACTCACGGTCGCAGTCATCGTGGGCTGCTACGCCTTGCTGTTGCGCCGCTACCGGTCAGTGGCCGTCACATGAGCGAGCTGCGCTTGGAGAGCGTCTCTCGTTGGTTCGGCAACGTGGTGGCGGTCAACGACGTCTCCATGACGATCGGGCCCGGCGTGACGGGACTGCTCGGCCCGAACGGTGCCGGAAAGTCGACCCTGATCCACATGATGGGTGGCTTCCTCGCGCCGTCGTCGGGGAGCTGCACCCTCGACGGCGAACCGGTGTGGCGCAACGAGTCCATCTACCGCCGCATCGGGATCGTCCCCGAACGCGAGGCCACCTACGACGTGCTCTCCGGCTGGGCGTTCGTGTTGGCCAACGCCAAGTTGCATCGGCTCCCTGACCCGGGCGCCGCGGCCACCCGCGCCCTCGACGTCGTCGAGATGTCGGACGTGGCCGGCCGTGAGATCAGCACGTACTCCAAGGGCATGAAGCAGCGGATCAAGATGGCCTCCGCGCTGGTGCATGACCCACCGGTGTTGATGCTCGACGAGCCGTTCAACGGGATGGACCCGCGGCAGCGGCTGCAGCTGATGGCGCTGCTGACGGCGATGGCCGAGCAGGGCCGTACCGTCTTGTTCAGCTCTCACATCCTCGAAGAGGTCGAGGAGATCGCCGGCACGATCGAGGTCATGGTGGCTGGCCGGCACGCGGCCTCCGGTGACTTCCGGGAGATCCGCCGCCTGATGACCGAGCGCCCGCACCAATACACCGTGCGATCCAGCGACGATCGGGCGCTGGCCGCTGCGCTGATCGCCGACGGGTGCGTCTCGTCGGTCCAATTGGTGGGTACGGCCGGCGGGGCCAGCGACCGCGCGCTGCACGTCGAGGCCACCGATCAGGGCCGGTTCGTGCACGTGCTGCCCGTAGTCTCACGAGACGCGGGCATCACCTTGTTTGAGGTGACGCCAGCCGACGAGTCGTTGGAGAGCGTCTTCGCCTATCTGGTGGCTCGATGAATGCGACCGTCGCGGACCTGACCGCCCGCACCCTGCTCGGTCGACGCCGGGCCTGGTTGCTGCTGTTGCTCCCGTTGGCTTTGGTGGCCCTGGCGGTGCTGCTGCGGCTCACGGTCGATGAGGAATACCTCACCGATGTGACCGTGGGGCTGCTCGGCGTTTTCGCGATGGGCACGCTGGTGCCGCTGCTCGGTCTGATCGCGGGTACGGGTGCGATCGGCTCGGAGATCGACGACGGCTCGATCGTCTATCTGTTGTCCAAGCCGCTGAGCCGTTACTCGATCACCGTCACCAAGCTGCTGGTCGCGGTGGCTGTGATTGCGGTGTTTGCCGCGCTTCCTGTCGCGTTGGCCGGGTTCGTGCTGGTGGGCGGCGCCGATGGGCTCGCAGTGAGTTTCGGAATCGGCGCCTTGGTGGCCGGGACGGCATACTGCGCACTGTTCTTGCTGCTCTCGGTGCTCACCCGCAACGCCGTGGTGATCGGCCTTCTCTACGCGCTGGTCTGGGAGTCACTGGTCGGCAGCTTCGTGCCCGGGGCACAGGTCCTGAGCATTCAACAATGGTCGCTGGCCGTAGTGCGAGCCGTGACGGGCTCCGATGCCGACCGCGCCGGGGTCACTTCGGCGGTGGGCCTGCTACCGGCCGTGGTCTTGCTGGTCGTTGTGGTCGTTGGGGCGACCGCGTTCGCGGGCAGCCGGCTGCGCTCGCTCAGGCTGACCGGGGACGACTAGCCGCCCACACCTAGACTGCTCCGCCGTGGCTCTCCAAATCGGCATCGTCGGCCTGCCCAACGTCGGCAAGTCCACGCTGTTCAACGCGCTGACGAAGAACGACGTGCTGGCGGCGAACTATCCGTTCGCCACCATCGAGCCGAATGTGGGCGTCGTGGCTGTGCCCGACCCGCGGCTGCCCGTCCTCGCGGGCATCTTCGGCTCGGCGCGCGAATTGCCGGCGACGGTCGAGTTCGTCGACATCGCTGGGATCGTCAAGGGCGCTTCGGAGGGCCAGGGGCTTGGTAACAAGTTCCTCGCGACCATCCGTGAGGCAGACGCCATCTGCCAGGTGATCCGGGTGTTCGACGACCCCGACGTCGTCCACGTCGACGGCCGCGTCTCGCCGTCGGACGACATCGAGACGATCAACACCGAGCTAGTGCTCGCGGACCTGCAGACGCTGGAGAAGGCGATCCCTCGGTTGCAGAAGGAGGCGCGTACGGCCAAGGACCGCGCCCCGGCGTTGGCTGCCGCCGAGGAGGCGCAGCGGGTCCTCGACACGGGACAGACGGTCTTCGCGGCCGGCCTCGACCCGGCACCCTTGCGCGAGTTTCACCTCATGACCGCCAAGCCGTTCCTCTACGTCTTCAACGTCGATGAGGACGAACTGGCGAACGACGCCCTGCGCGCCGAGCTGTCCGCGTTGGTCGCGCCCGCCGAGGCGATCTTCCTGGACGCCAAGATCGAGGCCGAGCTCACCGAGTTGGACGACGCCGAGGCGCTGGAGCTGCTGCAGTCGATGGGGGTCGAGGAGCCTGGGCTCGCCCTGCTGGCTCGCGTCGGGTTCGACACCTTGGGGCTGCAGACATATCTGACGGCCGGGCCCAAGGAAGCGCGCGCCTGGACGATCCGCAAGGGCGCCACCGCACCCGAGGCGGCTGGGGTCATCCACACCGACTTCCAGAAGGGCTTCATCAAGGCAGAGGTCATCTCCTTCGCCGACCTCGTTGAGGCGGGTTCGACGGCCGAAGCGCGGTCGCGCGGCAAGGCCCGCATGGAAGGCAAGGACTACGTGATGGCCGACGGCGACGTCGTGGAGTTCCGATTCAACGTGTGATTTGTGGCCTAACCGTTGGTGGCCGATCGCGCCATCAGCCCTACCACCACGAAGGCGGCAGCCGCTGAAGCAGCGGCGACGACAAGGCGTTGCCATGATGGTCGGCTCAAGAAGACCGACGGCGCGACGACCAGCGCCGCGCCTAGACCAGCGATTCTGAAGGTGTCGTCGTCGATCAGCGCCGGAGGTTCGCTGGGGCAACTGCCGCCGAACGCGGCGCAATCACCCACTGTGAAGGCCAGCAGTATCAATCCGACACCGAGAACGGACGAGGCACCGATCACCAGCACACGCACGATCCGGAACCACATCGGTCGGTTTGGCCCTGGACGATCCGCAAGGGCGCCACCGCACCCGAGGCGGCTGGGGTCATCCACACCGACTTCCAGAAGGGCTTCATCAAGGCAGAGGTCATCTCCTTCGCCGACCTCGTTGAGGCGGGTTCGACGGCCGAAGCGCGGTCCCGCGGCAAGGCCCGCATGGAAGGCAAGGACTACGTGATGGCCGACGGCGACGTCGTGGAGTTCCGCTTCAACGTCTGACGCCACACCGGTGCAGAACCCCGATCTTGGTCCACTCGACTTGGCGTTCCGTGGTTGGTTCATCGGTCGTAGACCTCGCGGCGGTGTGCCACTCGGAGCACGAGGACGATCAAGCGGTCGTCCTCGATCGTGTAGACGATCCGGTAGTCGCCGACGCGCGCTCGCCAACGGCCGTGTTCACCGCCGCGGAGCATTTTGACCCCTGGTGGTCGAGGCTCGACGGCGAGCAACTCGATGGCTCCTACGATGCGGAGGCGTGCCTTCTTGTCCATCCGCGCGAGCGATTTCGCCACTGAGGACGAGACCTCGACCGTGTAGGTCATGCCATCCCGAGGTCGGCCTTGACCTTGGCCCACGGAATGGTCGGGGCGCCAGCCATGATCTCGGCCATCACCGCGTCGGCGTCGGCGAGATCT
Source organism: uncultured Actinomycetota bacterium (assembly GCA_963851405.1). GTDB lineage: Bacteria > Actinomycetota > Actinomycetes > DATJPE01 > DATJPE01 > JANPBY01. Next base: position 20,624 of record CAWKPB010000002.1, read on the forward strand.
TCGGCGTCCTCGTCGGCTTCCATGAGCCGCTCGTACTCGGCTGTGCTGATGACCACGGCCTGACGATGACCGCGCTTGGTCAGGAACACCGGCTCGTGCGCGGACGTCTCCACGAGTTCGCTGAACCGTTCGCGAGCCGCGGTGACCGGCATCTCAGTAGCCATGCTTTAACTGTACGATCCGATGAACGAAATGTACAGAAGACATTTCGGTCGGTGTGCCAGGCTCCTCGTCGTGGATCCTCGCGTGAGTTTCGTGACCCTGGTGGTTCGCGATCTTGGCCGTAGCCGCGACTTCTATATCCGCGGCCTCGGCTGGCCCGCCGAGCTCGATATCCCGGGCGAGGTCCTGATGATCCGCGTCGGTAGCCAGTTGATTCTCTCGCTCTGGCAAGAGGATGCCGCGGTCGATGAGCTGGGACCCATCGGCCGGGCCGAAGGGGCGCTGCCGTTCACCCTCGCTCATAACGTCGAGACGCCAGCGGACGTGGACCTCGTCCTCGCCACTGCTCGAGACGCCGGGGCCACGATGGCAGCCGACCCGGTCGCACGTGAGTGGGGCGGCTATAGCGGCTACTTCACCGACCCGGACGGATTCCGGTGGGAAGTCGCATACAACCCCGGCCCCATCGGGCAGTCGGTTCTCTGACGCCACTCGCTCGCGGAGCCCTGGCACTCGATTCAATGTTCCCGAGGGGCCGTCCGCGTCGGTGCGACACTGAGGCATGGCTTCACTTTCTGACGACCGCGTTCGCCAGTTCCTCTCCTCGGGAACGCGAACCGGCAAGGTTGCTTGGGTGGCTGCGAACGGTGCTCCGCACGTCGCACCGATCTGGTTCGTCCTCGACGGCGACGACCTGGTGTTCAACACCGGCGCGGACACGGGGAAGGGTCGAGCATTGGCCCGCGAGGGGCGCGCCTCGCTCGTTGTCGACGACCAGACCCCTCCGTATTCGTTCGTGAAGGTGGACGGGCCGGTCTCGCTCTCCGACGACGGCGATGAGGTACGGCGCTTCGCGACGCTGATCGGCGGCCGCTACATGGGGTCCGACCGGGCCGAGGAGTACGGCGCGCGCAACGGTGTTTCTGGCGAACTCCTCGTTCGGTTGCACCCAACCAAGGTCACCGCCGTGTTCGGGGTAGCCGACTGATCCACCGCCTTCGCGGCCGGATCGGCAGGCGCCCCGGTGTTGATTGATCGTGTCAGGATGCGCGCCATGGGTAGCGCCGAGAAGGTGCCCGGCGGCGTCGAGGCGGTCCCGGTCCTCCGAGTGGCGGACGCCGAGCGATCCGTCGCCTGGTGGGGGCGGCTGGGGTTCGTCGAGGAGTTCCGGCATCAGTTCGGTCCTGGGATGCCGTGGTTCGTAGGGGTCACCCGCGACGAGCGCCGCATCTACCTGTCCGAGCACACAGGTGACGCGCCCCCGGGCGGCCTGGTCTACCTCTGGGTCCCCGATGTGGATGCCGCGGCCGCCGAGTTCGGGGTCGCGGTCGAAACCGAGTCGTGGGCCAGGGAGTGCGAGCTGGTCGATCCCGACGGCAACCGGGTCCGAGTGGCCACCGCGACTTGAGGCTCCGGAGCCAGCTCGCCGACGAATGGTCGAGTGCGGTGAAACGGCCCGGTTTGGCGAGCCAAACCGGGCTCTAGGCCAGCATTCGACGGGGGAGACCTGGTGGTCCGGAGGCGTTCAGCCAGCCTCGGCCGCTTTCGCGCGATGCCATGATGGGCCATCGCTCGTCATGTTGAGACGGTCATCGTTGGCGGCGGGATCGCGGGTCTGGCCTGCGCCCGCCAGCTCCACGACAACCAGCGACCGTTCCTCCTCCTCACTGAGGACGTCGGCGGACGGATCAGTCCGTCGGCGGACGGCACGACCAATCTCGGCGCGTACTACGTGCGCAGCGACTACACCCACGTCAACCGCTTCGTCGACCGCGGCCGCCGCATCAAGCCGCGCCTGCTCCTGCGGGGAGACGAGCACGGCGCGTTCAGCCGGTCGAACCGGCCGCTGCTCCTGCGCCTGCCGCAGGTCGTTCGTTTCCTTCGGGTCATGCGGATGTTCCGGCGGCACTACGAGGCCTTCAAGCGGGACTGCTTGGTGCAGTCGCAGGCCCAGGCGATCAAGTCCGACCCGTTCCTGTGGGACCTCTACCGCGAGCCGGCGTCCCAGTTCGTCGAGCGACACCGCATCGAGGACCTCTCCCGGTTGTACCTGGCGCCCGCCGTACGGGGGACAGCCTTCACGCCCGTGGCGAGCCTCACTGCGTTCACTTTCCTCGTGGGGATGATCGACTTCGTCGTCCCCGTCTTCGAATACACCTTCCGCTTCGATCACGTGACGGAGGGCTTCGGCGATGCGTTGGTGATCGACACAGTCACCGAGCTCACGCCCGCTGCGAACCAGTACGTCCTCCGGCGAAGCGGCGGCGACTCGGTCACCGCAGACAACGTCGTGGTGGCCACGCCCATCGACGTGTCGGCCCGGTTGCTCGGCCTAGGCCCCGTCAAGCGCCCCGTCTCGGCCCACATCTTCTTGGTGGACGGCCAGCTGCGCCCTCCGTGGTCCAGCTCCCACGTCAGCCTGTTTCCGCCGGGCGACCCAATCCTCGCCTTGGCCCAACAGCCGGGGGGATCGGTCGTGGTGTCCGCGGCGACCGAAGAACCCGACTTCGCGCGGATCTTCCGCTCCTGGGAGGTCGTCGAACACCGCCACTGGGACCCGGCCTTCCACCTCCTCGGTGACGAGCTGCTGGAGTGCGAGCAGCGGCCGGGCCTCTACCTGATCGGTGACCACAACGTGTGCGATCTCGAGGACGCCTGCATCACCGGGATCCATGCGGCCAACCGCATTATCGGAAGTGACGGCTGACACAGCCGAACTCGGCGGTCTGGGCTGACCTTCGGCGGCAGACTGGGGGCATGAGCAGGGTCCGGGCGAACGCCGAGGTTCTTTTGTTCTGCGTCACCACAGCTCTGCTGGTCATCGGCGGGGTCGCCGCTGTGGCCGGGGCCGACTCGGCTGCTCGCGCAGCCTGGGCCTTGGACACGGTGATCGGACTGGTCGCGGCCACGACGTGGACGGCGGCGACGCTGCGTCGGCGCGAGTTCGGCGTCGACGTCATCGCGGTGCTCGCACTCGCGGGCGCGCTCGCCATCGGCGAGCTGTTCGCGGGCGCGATCATCGCGGTGATGCTGAGCACGGGCCGCCTGCTCGACGCGCTCGCGGCTCGCCGGGCTCGCCGCGACCTGAGTCTGCTGATCGAAAGGGCGCCGCGAACCGCCCATCGGCTCACCGACGGCGCGCTCGCCGACGTACCCGTCGACGTGGTCGAGCGCGGCGACCGGTTGATGGTCGGTACGGGCGAGGTCGTTCCCGTCGACGGCCGGCTGCTCGAGTCCGCCGTACTCGACGAATCGACGCTCACCGGTGAGCCGCTGCCGGTGGAGCGCGGCCCGGGCGAAGAGATCAGGAGCGGGGCGCTCAACGCGGGCGCGCCGACGACGATGATCGCCACGTCCGTGGCCGCGGAGTCCACCTATGCGGGCATCGTGCGGCTCGTCGAGCAGGCGCAGGCGTCATCCGCGCCGTTCGTGCGTACGGCCGATCGGCTAGCCGTCGCCTTTGTCCCGTTCACGCTCGTGCTCGCCGGTGCTGCCTGGCTGCTCAGCGGTGACGCGACCCGCGCCGTGGCCGTACTGGTCGTTGCCACGCCGTGTCCGCTGCTGCTCGCGGCCCCGATCGCCGTGATGTCAGGCCTGTCCCGCGCCGCCCGTATCGGCGTCGTGATCAAGGGCGGTGCCGCCCTCGAGCAGCTGGCTGCCGGCCGCGTCCTGCTCTTCGACAAGACGGGCACCCTCACGCGTGGGCAGCCGGTCATCGTCGGCATCGTCACGAGTCCCACCGCCCCTCCACCCGAGGAACTCCTCCGCCTCGCGGCCTCCCTCGACCAGGTGTCTCCTCACGTGCTGGCCGACGCGATCGTCAACGGCGCACGCACCCGCGGCCTTCGGCTCGTCCTGCCCGAGCAGGTGGCCGAGGTGCACGGGTACGGCATCGAGGGCCAGGTCGAGGGTCGCCACGTTCAGCTCGGGAAGGTCGGCTGGATCGTTCCCGGCGATCAGCCCGCGTGGGTGCGTCGCGTGCGCCGCCGGTCCGCGCTGGACGGGTCGCTGATCGTGTTCGCGGCCGTCGATGGCGAGCCGGCCGGCGCGTTCCTGCTCGAGGACCCGATCCGGCCGGATGCGCCGCGGATGATCCGCGCGCTGCGCGGCGGCGGGCATCACGCGCACGGTGCTTGTCACGGGCGACCGTGCTGAGGTCGCGGAGTCCGTCGGGCGACTCGTCGGCGCGGATGAGGTCCGCTCCAACCAGGACCCCGCGGAGAAGCTGGCCGTCGTCGGCGCCGAATCGGAGTACGGCGCCACGATCATGGTCGGCGACGGCATCAACGATGCGCCCGCGCTTGCTGCGGCCAGCGTTGGTGTGGCCATGGCCGCGCGTGGGGCGACCGCGTCCTCGCAGGCCGCCGACGTGGTGCTCACCGTCGATCGGATCGACCGGCTGGCCGATGCCATCCTCATCGCCCGGCGCTCGCGGGGGATTGCCCTGCAAAGCGTCGCGGTCGGCATGGGGCTTTCGCTCGTGGCGATGGCCGCTGCGGCAGCCGGGCTCCTGCAACCGGCGGGCGGCGCACTGCTGCAGGAGGTCATCGATGTGCTCGCGATCGCGATTGCGCTCCGGGCCGTACGACCCGGACGGGAGCACACCGTGGTCCTGAGCCACGACGACGCCGACCTGGCCACCCGTATCCATGCCGACCACGACCGGATCCGGGGCATCGTCGAGGAGGTGCGCGCGGTCGCCGACGGACTCGACTCCGCGAGCGCGGACCTGCACGACGTGGCCGCCCTGCACACGACGCTGGTCACCGACCTGCTCGAGCACGAACGGTCGGAGGAGGCTGATCTGCTGCCGATGATGGCGCGGGTGCTCGGCGGACCCGAGCAGCTCGCCTCGCTGAGCCGGACCCACGCCGAGATCGACCATCAGGTGAGCCGGCTCGGACGGTTGCTGCAGGACATCGGCGCCGGCAGCCCGGAGCCCGAGGATGTCGTCGAGGTCAGGCGACTGCTGTACGGCTTGTACGCCATCCTGCGCCTGCACAACGCCCAGGAGGAGGAAGAGCTGTTCAGCATGCTTCCGGACGCTCGCAGCTGAGGAACTGCCACCGGTGGCGCGAGGAGCTCTCGGCCCGCTCGATTAGTGGTCGACGAGCGGGACGAACCGGACCGGGCCGAGACGGCGCACCTGCACCAGCTGCCCGTCCCGCTTGGCCATGACCAGCAACTGCTCGGCACCCTCTGGCCCAAGGGGAAGCACCAGCCGGCCCCCCTCAGCCAGCTGGTCGACGAGCAGCGGGGGCGGTACGTCGCAGCGCGCAGCCACGACGATGCCGTCGAACGGCGCACGATCGGGTAGCCCAGCGTTGCCGTCGCCGGCGAACACGTGCACGTTGCTGACGCCCGCATCGATCAGGTTCTGTCGGGCCCGGTCGGCGAGCTCGGGCCACCACTCGATGGTCCACACCTGGTCGACGAGCTGGGCCAGGATGGCTGCCTCAAACCCGTATCCCGTGCCGATCTCGAGCACCCGATGGGTCGGCTCGGTCTCCAGCGCCTCGACCATGAGCGCGATCAGCGACGGCTGGCTGGTCGTCTGCGAGCAGGGCAGCGCGATCGGCGCGTCGACGGCCGCGCGGCCCACGGATTCGAGGGGCAGGAACTGGCGGCGGTCCACCGCGCCCACGGCGTCGAGGACGCGTGGGTCGCGGATGCCTGCGGCGCGAGCATGCGCCACGGCCCGTTCCTCGCCCATCGCGAACCTCCTTCACCTGGAAGGGCTGCGGGTCCGGCTCTTCGACCGTACTGCCATCGGTTCGGCGTCGCCCGAACGTGCCGACTCGTCCGCTGGCTGTGATGCTGGTAGCTCTGAGGCTGGACCCTGGCCACGAGTGAGAAGGAGTTCTGATGGCGTACACCGCTGAGTCGGTGCCGGACCTGACCGGCCGGACGACGGTGATCACCGGCGCGAACGGCGGCTTGGGTCTGGCGACGGCGAAGGTCTTCGCTGCGAAGGGCGCGCACGTCGTGATGGCCGTACGCGATCAGGAGAAGGCGGCCGCGGCCGTGGAGGAGATCCGCGCCCAGACCCCGGACGCCTCGCTGGAGCTGGTGGACCTAGACCTCGCCTCCCAGGCCTCCGCGCGGAAGGCCGCCGAGCAGATCCTTGGCGGGCACGACGCGATCGACGTGCTGGTCAACAACGCCGGGTTGATGGCGCTGCCCGAGCGGGAGACCGAGGACGGGTACGAGATGCAGTTCGGGGTCAACCACCTGGGCCACTGGACCTTCACCGCGGGGCTCATGCCAGCGGTCCTCGCGGCTCGTGCCGCCCGAGTCGTGACCGTCACGAGCACGGCGCACCACTTCGGGCGGCCGGTGGACGCGGACAACCCGCACCTGCACGGCACGTACGAGCCGTGGCGCGCGTACGGGCAGTCCAAGCTCGCGAACTTTCACTTCACGCTGGGCTTGCAGCGCGAGTTCGAGCAAACGGGCGCCAAGGCGCAAAGCCTCATGGCGCACCCGGGGCTGTCGCACAGCGACCTCCAGAAGAGGACCGTCGCCGAGGGCGGGGCCGGGTCAGGAGGTCCGGTCTGGGAGTGGCTGGCCAAGCACACCGGGATGGACGTGGCCGAAGGGGCGATGCCGCAGATTCGGGCTGCCACCGACCCGTCGGCGAAGGGCGGGGAGTTCTACGCGCCCCGCTTCATCGTCAGCGGCCGAGCGGTACGGGTGCCGGTGCTACGCCGCGGCAACGAAGAGGCCATCAACACGTTGTGGGAGGTCTCGGAACGCGAGACCGGCGTGGCACTCTGTGGGCTAGCGGCTTGATGCCGGGCCGCTGCCGTCCGAAGGGCAGGTCATGGCGAACCGACGCGTGAGCAGCGGGGGGTTTGACCTGCCTCTGACCGCTTCAGTGGCGATTGGCTGGTTCACCCCCGAAGGCGAGCGAGCCTGGGTCCCGGGGTGGAACCCGGTCTATCCCGAGGGACAACCCTCCGAACTGCCCGGCACGGTGTTCACGACCAGCCACGGTCCGGCGCCGACGGTGTGGGTGATCCAAGGCATCGACCGCGCGGTGGGCGGGTCTTCGTACTCCAGGCTCACCGTCGGGCACCACGCCGGCGTCGTGCGGGTCCGATGCCGCGACCAGGTCGGGGGCTGCCGGGTCACCGTGGAGTACGACATGACGGTGCTGCCGGGCTGCGACCCCAGCGGGTTGGACGCCTACGACGAGCCGCACTTCGCAGCGATGATGGACGACTGGGCCGCCAAGCTCCTCGCCGCCATCTAATCGAAACCGGCTCCTCTCCAGCGCCCCCGCCCCGCCCCGCCCCGCCCCTGCCCCAGCCCCAGCCGCGCCGCCCCCGCCCCCGCCGAATGCCGGGAAGCGGCCCGTTTTGGCGCAGAAAACGGTCGCTATCCCAGCACTCGCCGGGTGCCGTCGGCGGGAGAGCGAGCCCGGGGCGCGAGCGAGCGCTTAGAGCGTGCGCACCAGCCGGGCTGGCGACCCGACGGCAAGCACGCCTGCGGGGAGGTCGCGGGTGACCGTCGAGCCCGCGCCCACCACCGTGTCCGCGCCGATGGTCACGCCGGGGCAGACGATCACGCCGCCGCCCAGCCACACGTTGTCGCCGATGGTGATCGGCTCGGCGGCCTCCCACTTGTCGCGGCGGGGGCCGGGCTCGAGCGGGTGCGTGGCGGTGAGCAGCTGGACGTTCGGGCCGAGCTGTACGTCGTCCCCGAGGGTGATCGTGGCCACGTCGAGCAGGATCAGGCCCCAGTTGGCGAAGCAGCGGGCACCGATCGACGTCTGATAGCCGTAGTCGCAGTGCAGGGGCGGCCGGATCTCGCTGCCCTCGCCGAACGCCCCGAGCAGCTCGGCCAGCAAGGCGCGACGGCCGGTGAGATCGGTGGGGTCCATCGTGTTGATCTGGTGGGTGAGCCGGTGCGCGCGATCGGAGTCCGCCTGCATCTGCGGGTCGTCGGCGATGTACAGCTCACCGGCCAGCATCCGCGCGTACATCGTTGCCTCGTCGCCCATGCGCACGAACGTACTCATCGGCGCCTGCCGTCAGGCGACGACGACCCAGGTCAAGTCAGATCGGCCGCTGCAGCGATCAGGTGCGGCTTGCCCTTCGGCTTGTTGAGTCGGTAGACCCCGTCCTCGCCGACGATCAGGACGCCGCCGAGACCCCGGATGACCTGGCTCACGTCGGTGACCCATCCGTTGGCCCGCTTCACAACGTTGCGGTCGAACGGAAGGGTCAGGATCCGTCCGTGGGCGTTGGTGAGGGACACCTCGGAGGACGTGGACGTGGCGAGTTGCGGGAGGTCGGTCGAGACTGGGAGCAGCAACTCCACCCCGCGCTTGCGGGCGAAGGTCCGGACGTTCACGGCGGGGGTGCGGCCGTCGAGGAAGACGACTTGCGATCCGACGTGTGGGGAAGTCTGTTTACCCACGTCCGCGACGCAGTACGCGGCATGCCGGGTGACCGTCGGGCAGGTGTAGTTCAGGTGCGCGTCGAGGCGCTGCGGGATCTTCCGGTCGCGGTCCGGGTGCGCCCAGGTGAGGTAGCGGAAGCGCCCGTCGACGTCGTCGGTGACCAGGACGCCCTTCGACCCGGCGTAGGCGTGGTAATACTTCGGCGGCGAGGTGAACGGTGAGGCGTACACACCCCGGTTGCCGTTCACGTCCGAGTGCCACAGGTCCCCGGTGCGATACCTCCTCATCAGCCAGCCATCGGGGGCGGCCGCCACAAGGTTCATGTAGGACGTGGGCACTCGGCGGGCGCCGTTCTTCCCGCTGCGCAGCTTCCACCAGGCCGCCTCGTCATGGATCTCGGGGAGTTGGGCGTACCTGTCGGCCACCAGCATGTTCTTAGCCAGGCTCCACCAGACGAAACGCTTCAGAGGGACGCTGGTCGCCAAGTGTTCGACGGTGCCTTCCGCATCCACGACGAAGGCTTCGCTGTGGCCGGTCGGGAAGCCCCCGGCGTTGAGCTCGGAACTGACGATCACGGCCCAATCCGCTGAGGCGGCGACGACCTCGAGGCCGCGAACCGGGCTCTCGGTGGCGTACGACGCTGCCGGCTCAACCGTTGCGGAGACCGCGCCAGCCGCGGCGGGGAGGGCGCTGGCCACGACCGCCACCGCGAGTGCGGGAATCAACCACACCGCCGAACGCGCTGCTCGCCCCCGGCCAAGGAACGGATCAGTCTCTGGTCTCCGCCTCATCGAGGATCACCCTCTCGACGGTCCAGCGAGCAGACCGTCAGCCGTCAAGCCTCTCGGTTGCTGCACCTCCAGTGCACCTCGTCCACGCCGTGCCTGACAGAGGCCAAAGTCCTCGACCTCGAAGGCTTGCTGGCGCGCCTATGGGCGAGGACTTTGAGCGTCCAAGCACACGGGATTGCGGATACCCCCACCCGGGAGGGCGTTCAGGTGCGTACTTATCCCTGAGGAAGGGAAAGCCATGGACGCTGAGGACGAGCTGCGCGGCTTCGTAGCCGCGCGCGGTCTGGCGCTGTCTCGCAGTGCGTACCTCCTCACAGGCAACCGGGCGGCCGCGGAGGACCTTGTGCAGGAGACGTACCTCGTCATGGTCCGGCGGTGGGGCCGCATCGACCATGCGAACCCGGAGCCGTACGTCCGCAAGATCATGTACAGCCGGTACGTCGACGGCTGGCGCCGCCGGCGGGTCGCGGAGTTCCCGACCGCAACTGCGCCGGATCGCTCGAGCGGCGAGGACTCGCCGTCGGTCGCCGTCGACCGGTTGGTCCTGAACGAGGCGCTGGCTCGCCTGACGCGCAAGCAGCGGGCCGTGCTCGTCCTTCGGTTCTACGACGACCTCACCGAGGTGCAGACGGCCGAGGCGCTGCGCGTGAGCGTGAGCACCGTGAAGACCCAGACGAGGGTGGCTCTGCAGCGGTTGCGGGAGCTGGCGCCCGACCTTGGCGAGCTGTTCGCCGGGGCTACCGAGGGGGGGCCGGAATGACCCAGTTGTTGCGCGAAGCGTTCGAGCGTGAGGTCGACGACGTGCCCGCGTTCGGGGACATTGACCAGGCGATCCGCGAGGCCGAGGCGTCTCGGCACCGGCGCATCCTTGTTGTTGGTGTGGCCGCCTCGGTGGCCTTGGTCGTGGCGTTGGCGGCCGTAGCCTCCGGGGCTCTCGGCGAGCGCGCCCTGCCCGCGACGCCCCAGCCCTCGCCGTCGGAGAACGTCCTGAACGTCGTGATGAACTCCGACACCATTGCCGCTGCCCCGCTCGCCGGTGGGGCGGAGGTGGCTCAGATCCGTGCCGACGCCACCGTGTGGTCTGGCAGTCAGGCGCGCATCGTCGCGAGGAGCTTCCGGATCTACCAGAGCCTGCTCAGCCCGGACGGACGCTTGGTCGCGACTGTCATCACCGACGACATCCTGCTCGTGACCGACGTGACGACCGGCGAGCGAGTGCTTCGCTGGAAGATCTGGACCTCGGATGGCTACCGGGGCCAGAGTCCTCGCCTGGTGTGGAGTGCTGACTCCAGTCGGCTGTTCCAAGTCGTGATCGAGACCGGCGCCAAGGGCCGCTTTGGGCAGCCGAAGTCGGCCGGCGAGCTGAAGGTCTGGGAGTTCAGTGCGGAGGGCACGGCTGCGTCGGTCGCCGACCCGATCCCGCTTCCCGGTGGCCTGATCGGGGTCAGCCCCGGCGGCGGCGAGGCGCTGGTGAATAGCGCGGCCGACCGAAGCGGGACCTTGGTCACCTTGAACGTATCCAGCGGGCGATGGACCGAGTCGGACGTCGCCTCAGCTCCGGTCGATGTGGTCGTTCCCTCGAGCGAATACCAGGCCAGCCGCGGACAGGGGTGTTGGTCTCCGGACGGCCGGTATGTCTGCTGGGTCGGGCGCTTCAAGGCCGACGGAACCCTCCGCTCCGACGGGCCTTGGCAGGTCGCCTGGCTCGATCAAGCGACCGGCACGTGGACTCAGCGAGACGTCACCGCGGACTACGTTCAATTCACCGGGTGGCGCGGGGACGACCCCATGGTGCTGATCTCTGGCCCCGGCACGGTTCAGGTTGCTGCCCTGGTCCCCGATGGGGTCGAGATCCTGAAGACGTACGGCATCCCGGCGAGTCCGAGTGGGGATCCGCGCGGGATCACGAGCACCAGTGTGGCGACCTCATGGTGACCGTCGCCCGAAGTCTCGCGACCACCAGGCATCTGGAGCCCGCATGACGTTCACTCGTGTCCTGGCCTCCCTGGCGTTGGTCGGCTTCGTCGCCGCGTGCGGGGCGGAGAGTGCGCCGGCGGCCCCTACGTCGGATGTCGACTGGATGGCCTTCCAAGGGGACACGGGAATCGGCGTGGTGCGCACCGACGGCACCGATGCCCGGTGGCCCGCGGAAGCCGTACCCAGCCTGCGTCAGACCAACCCGGACTGGTCGCCCGACGGGACTCGGCTGGTGTTCGCGGCCACCAATGTGTTCGGCGCCGACGACCTGTGGACGGTTGGCCTCGACGGGGCCGCGCCCACCCAGATCCTCGCCTGCACCTCGCCGTGCCTGGTCTTCGACGATCCGGCGTGGTCCCCGGACGGCACGAAGGTGCTGTACAGCCGCCGGGCCGAGGACGGCAAGGGCAGGAGCAGGGCGACGCTGGAGACGGTGACGGTGGCCGACGGCACGGTCGAGGTCCTGCTCACCGCCGAGCCGGATGAGGGTTTCGCCGGCCCGCGCTGGTCGCCGGACGGGACCCGTGCGGTGTTCGAGCTCGTGCGCGCGGCGAGCCCGGCGTTCGACGCGGACGTCGAAGAAGTGACGCTGATGGTGATCGACCCGTCAGCTCCCGAGACCAGCCAGCGGGCCTTGACGGATCCGATGTTGTTCGCTGCCACCGCCGATTGGTCGCCGGATGGCCAGCTCATCGTGTTTAGCGCGCTCCCCGTTGCGGGTGCGGCGGCACCTGACCTGTTCACCATCGCCCCCGATGGCAGCGGGCTCACGCGGATCACCACCACCGCCGACGAAGGCGGTTCGGCCGAAGAGCCGGCCTGGAGCGTTGACGGCTCCACCATCTACTTCAAGCACACGACGGCGGACGACGTCACCGGTCTCGCGGTCGTGGCCAAGGACGGGGGAGCGGTCGCACCTGCGTACGGGGAGACCGAGCCTGCGGGGCGCCACCCCCGCCTGCACGCAGCCGCCTGAGAGTGTCTGGCCGTGGGCCTTCATGGCCCCTTCATCGTTCATCAGCGCGAAGAACCAGAGATCGAGCGGGACACCCTCGGGTCGCAGCTCGACACATCCGGCCGCTGACGCCGGCGTAGCGACTGCCCAACTCGGCCGACGCAGGTCGGGTCGTTGGCCTCTGGTACGGCTCCGCCGACGCGAGGACCCTGGAGGTGTGAGTCCACCGAGGAGGTAGCCATGAGAGCACTAGTGGTCTACGAATCCATGTTTGGCAACACGCGGCTCATTGCGGAGCGCGTCGCCTTCGGTCTCGGACCGGACGCGGACGTGACGCTTTGCGCGGTGGGCGACGTGGAGGCCCATCAGTTGGCCGAGCTTGACCTGCTGGTCGTTGGAGGCCCCACCCACGTTCACGGGATGTCGACGTCGTTGAGCCGGAAGTCGGCTCACGAGACCGCCGACGACCCGAAGAACGACCTGCACCTCGACGACGGTGCCGAGGGCGAGGGTCTTCGTGACTGGTTGGCCACGATCGAGAAGATGCCGCACGTCGCAGGCGCGGCGTTCGACACCCGCATCGACGGCCCAGCCATCTTGACCGGCCGCGCGGCCAAGACCATCGGGCGTCGGCTGACGTCCCACGGCTTGACCTTGCTGGCACCGCCGGAGAGTTTCCTGGTCGACAAGGACACCGCCCTGTTGCCCGGAGAGGCCGGCCGCGCCGAACGCTGGGGCCGCCTGCTGGCCTCCGCGCTCATCCCCGCTGGCTGAGCCCCGTTGCTGTTTCGGAGAGGTGGTCGGGGGTCGCGCCCGAGAAGGGGGCGCGCCTTCGAGTAGCGGGTCGATACGCGGGTGGCGTCGTTCCCCGGCCGCACCAGGGCGCGTTTCACCTTGCGTTTCACCTTGCGCAGCGTCGGCGACGACGCCCCGGGTTAGTGGACGCCGCCTGCCGTGCAGGGGCACCCACGGTGACGGCCGCGGATGTTGTCGTGCGCGAGCCGGCCCTTGCCGGTGGCCAGTGCGGCGGCCGAGGCCAGTTCCAGCGAACGTGCCACCCGGCGCCCAGCCGTGCTCTCCAACTCGAACACCGCCTCGCCGCCGACCATGGTCAACCGCGGCTGCGCCTTGTGGATGTTCTTCACCGGGATGCGCGTCACGTCGCGGTCGAGCAGCACGAGGTCGGCCTGCTTGCCCACGTGCAACGTGCCGGTCGTCTTCTCCTGGTGCAGTTGGTACGCCGTGCCGCGGGTGTGCATCTTCAGAGACTGGAATCGCGAGATGCCCTCGTCCGGGCCGAGCGGCGCGTCCTCGCCGTACAGGCCGAAGCGGTCGATCGCGGTCTGCACCTGGTTCCACGGGTACAGGGGGTCGACCGGCCAGTCGGATCCGCCGGCCAGTCGCGCGCCCGCGTCGAGCATGCTCTTCGCCGGGTACATCCGGGCGTGCCGCTTCGGGCCGATGAACGGCAGCAGCGCCTCCATCGTCCAGACGTTGCGGGCGGCCCACTGCAGCTGCATGTCGGGGACCACGTCGAGCTTGGCGAAGCGCCCGTAGTCGGCCGGGTGCACGAGCTGCAGGTGGGCGATGGTGTGCCGGTTGCCCCGGCGGCCGTTGGCGGCCAGCGCCATTTCGTAGCCGTCGAGCGCAGCCCGTACGGCTCCGTCACCGATGGCGTGGGCGTGCACCTGCCAGCCGGCCTTGTCCATGACCGTCGCGAAGCCGCCGAGGGTGGCGGCGTCGGCGTAGAGGTCGCCGTAGTTGTCGGTGGGGTTGCCGTCCCCGTCGAGGTACGGGCGCAGCAGCGCGGCCGTCTGCGCGGGGTATTCGATGACGCCGTCCATGAAGACCTTGACGGTCCCGAACGTGAGGTTCGGCACCGAGGCGTACTGGTAGGCCAGGCGGCGCGACCGATGCAGCACCGCGCGCGGGTCGGCCACCTCTTCGGCGGCGACCAGCAGGGCGGGCCGGACGCGCTGGGGGAGTTGGCCGTTCTCGGCGAGTGCTTGGTAGAAGTCCAGCTGCCACGGGTCGACCCACGCGTCGAGGATCGAGGTGACACCGCCGGCCGCCATCTGGGCGAACGCGGTGGCGAACGCCTCGTACATCTGCTCCGGCGTGGCCTCGGGCAGGTATTGGCGGACCAGGTCTTGCGCGGAGTCCTTCAGGACGCCGGTCGCCTCGCCCTGGCTGTCGCGCACGATCTCGCCGCCGGCCGGGTCGGGCGTGCTGTCGGTGATGCCTGCGATCTCCAGCGCCTTGCTGTTGACCCATAGGTTGTGGCCGTCGGAGCCGTTCAAGGCGATCGGTCGCGCCGACAGGCCGTCCAGCAGGTCCTTGTGCGGGAGCGCGTCGCTGGGGCAGCCCGCGGGGTTCCAGGCTTCGACCAGCAACCACGAGTCGGGCTCTTCGCCGAAGGCAGGGTCGGCCAGGAAGAACTCGACCGCGCCGCGGACCTCGGCGGCGGTCAGCTCGGCGTCCTCGATGGAGGGGTTGAGCGAGCGCAGCCCGGCATACATCGGGTGGGCGTGGCCGTCCTGCAGCCCGGCCATGACGGTGCCGCCCTCGCCGTCGATGACCTGCGTCTTGGACGTCTTCAACGACCGCAGCGACTTGTACGAGCCGACGCCCAGGATGCGCCCGTCCTTACCGACTGCGATGGCTTCGGCGATGGTGTTGCGTCGGTTGCCGACGAAGACGCGGGCGTTGCCGATGATCGTCGCTGCCCCCTGCCGGCCGGAGGAGGCGGCCGAGGCGAGGCTTGGCGTCAGGCTCAGCGCGGCGCCGGCCGTGACGGCGCCGGCTCCTCCGATGAACTGCCGGCGGTTGATCGCGTTCATTCGGTCTCCTTGGACGGGGTGGGTAGTCGGGTGGCGACACCGTCGAGCAGCAGCTCGAGGGCGAAACTGAAGGATTCGTAGTCCTCGTCGAGGAACGCGCGGGCGGCGTGGATGTTGGGGTAGGTCTGCGCCGGCAGTCGCTGGTAGGTGGTGGTCCACGCGCTCGCGTCACGCGCCCGTACGTCTTCGGGCAGCGCGAGCTCCGCGGCGTTGAAGCCACACCACGCGAGGACCGTGTCGGCCAGCGCCCGCCAGATGGCGACCGCCTCCTCGATCGAGAAGCCCGCCCCGGTGAGGGTAGCCAGCAGGCTCTCGATGCCGCGGGCCTCCTGCTCGCCCTGCGTCGTACGCACGCTGACGAGGACGGCGAGGCGCGGGTGGCCCACCAGCGCGTCCATCAGGGCGTGAGCCATCTGCCGCAGGTCGTCGCGCCAGTCGCCTCGGCTGAGGGTCAGCCCGCTCCATCGACTCACCGATCAGGCGATCGCCGAGGGCGAGCAGGAGGTCGTCTTTGCTGCGGAAGTAGCGGTAGGCCGCGGTGTGGTCGGCCCCGAGTTCGGCGCCGAGCCGACGGAAGGTCAGCTCGTGGTCACCCTCGCCGTCGATGATCTCCTGCGCGACGTCGAGGATCCGCTCGCGCGAGAGCGCGGTGGGCTGCTCCGTCAGGGTCGGCACGGGGTGACTTTCCCTGACCCTTTGGGTTCTGTCAACAGTGTTGACACCGCCGGTGACGAGGCGTGACGCACTGTGACGGCGCCCCGCGTCGACGAGGGCCGGATGGGTGAGGGTCCGCGTGGGCTGATCGTCGGCGGGACCTAGCCCCGCAGGGGCTCACTCAGGCCGAGGATGGCGGCGGGCGAAGGAGATTGCCGGCCGACGCGAGGATGTTCCACGCCTGCTCGGCCATCTCTTCGACGATGGTCGCGGCCGGCTGGGTGTGGGTCACTAGACCAACGCCCTGGCCCGCATACAGGGCCATCTCGCCCACGTCTCCTGCGCTGCCCGGCTTCGGCGAATTGACGTGATACCTGAGGATCGGGCTGCCATCGGCCTCAACGGCCACGGCATCGTCCTCGCCCGGCCGCTGTCCCCACGGAGGCTGGCCGGCCTCGTCCCACACGCGGGTGGTGTTGGTGCTCAAGGTTCGGGCGGGCGCGTCCTCCCAGCCCCGGTCGTACGCGATGCCGATGGTGGTGTCGGTCTCCGCGGCAGCCAGCAAGCGCTCCTGGTAGGTCGGGTGTGCGGCGATCTCGTCGCTCGCGAGGAACCGAGTGCCGACCCAGACCCCGGCGGCGCCGAGCGTCAGCATCGCCGCAAAGCCGCGCCCATCCGAGATCCCGCCGGCAGCTATGACGGGCACGGGCGCCACAGCGTCGACGACCCGAGGGACCAGCGGAAGCGTGGCTACCTCTCCCCACACGTGACCGCCCGCCTCCCAGCCCTGGGCGACGATCACGTCGACTCCGGCGTGGCGAGCGGCGGTCGCCTCCTCGGCGCTCCCGACTGTCGCCATCACCAACCCGTCGGCCTGGTGAACCTGGTCGACGTAGGGGGCTGGGTCACCCCAGAACAGCGACACGATTCGTACGCCTTCCGCCAGGCTCAGGGCCACGCGCTCGTGCTGGTCCTCGTTCGCAGCCAGGTTGACGCCGAACGGTCGGTCCGTCAGCGACCCAACCTCGCGGATCAGTGCTCGCGCCTCGTCGGGTTCGCGCCAGCCCACGGAGACCATGCCGAGCCCACCGGCGTTCGAGACCGCGGCGGCGAGCTCGGGGCCGACCGCGTCCCCCATGGGCGCCTGGACGAGGGGGACCGTGATGTCGAGCAGGCGAGTCAGCGAAGTGTCGAAACCAGGCACGGAACTCCTCCTCGCTGCTGGCCTCGCCTCTAGACGGAGGCGGGCTCCGCAGCCATCATGCCGTCGGGCGCCCTGATCGCGACCACGGCGGCGGCCAGCCACGTCACCAGCAAGATCGGTCCGCCGGCTGGCTCGAAGGCCAGTTGCCCCGCGAGGGTCGCGACGGCGACCAGCGCGAGGGCTCGCCACGAGCCGACGCCCTTCCACACCATCACCACGGTCAGGGCAATCAAACCGACCAATGAGAGCCACAGGCCACCGATGAACAGCCAGAACGCAGGCTCCCAGCCGAGGCCGTCTTCGAGGATGTTGGCCACCGCGCCCAAGAGCGCGCCGGTCGCGGGAACCATCGCGACCCGGAAGACCAGTCGGCTGCCCATCAGGCCAGCGAGTACGGGCAACGCGAACGCCAGGGTCAACAGAGCGACGCTGAACCCGATCACAGCGGCCCAGTCGTTGAGAGTCTCGGGGTCCTGGTAGTCGACGCTGCCCACCTGCAGCCAGCGCAGGAAGAACAGCACGCCCACGGCGCCGAACAGCGCGGCGCGCCAGCGAGGGGAGAGCGTGGGACCGAGGATCACCGGGTGAGCATGGCCTAGTTCCGAACGCAGTGCTGGACTTTGGCGGTCAGCGGGGGAGGGCATCCTCGAGGCACGTACGATGGGGCCGGTCCCTGGCCGACTGTGGCTGCCAGCCGAGCGAGCACGCACGACCACGATGGGGAGCGCCCGATGACGCTTGAGGACAACGTCGTGATCCCGCCTTGTCGCTGGCTGTCGACCGTGGGTAAGGGGCTGGCACATTCCCAGTCGTGAGGGCTCGCACTCGAAGCCCCGGGGGCGTAGGAGACCGCGCTGGCTGATCGCGTTCATCGGGTTGGCGGCGGTCCTGTTTGCGGGTGCGCTCTGGTTTGGGCTCAGCGCCCGTTCGGCCTACAGCAACCTGACGGCGAGCCGGGACGACCTGGTGGCCGCGCAAGACGCGATCGCCGCTACTGACTTGGCCGCCGCACAACAGTTCTTGACTGACGCAGCCGATCACGCCGAGGCCGCTGCGGGGCAGGTCAATGGCCCGCTGTGGGACCTGGCGGCCGCTGTTCCCGTGCTGGGGGACACCCCGGAAGCGGTCCAGGCGGTGGCGACCTCACTCGACCAGGCACTCTCCTCGTTGGCCCCGGCAGTTGGCGTGCTCGGCGACCTAGACCCCGAAACCCTTGTCACCGACGGCAGCACGATCAACGTGGCGGCCCTGCAGAACGCGGTCGAACCACTGGAAGCCGCCCAAGCGGGAGTCGCCCAGGCCACCCAAACGCTTGGGTCAGCGCCGTCCAAGGCAGACGGAGCCCGCGTCCCCGGCTCGATCGATGACGCCGCGACGCAGCTCGCCGACCAGCTGACCCAGCTGGACGACACCCTCGCCAACGCCACGCAGGTCGCCACGCTCGTGCCGCCGTTGCTCGGTGTGGATGGCCCGAAGCGCTATCTCGTACCGATCCTCAACCCCAACGAGGCCCGCGGCACGGGCGGGTTCCTCGGCACCTACGCGATCATCTCCGCGGACCAGGGTCGGATCACGGTCGAGAAGATCGGCAGCAACCCCGATTTGCCCAACGTGCCGGAGACCCCGCCGGAGCTCGGTGCCCAATACATCAAGCGGTACGGCTCCGGTGAGCGCTTGACGCCCAACTTCAACATCTCCCCGCACAACCCCGCGGCCGGTCTGCTCTGGGTGAAGTCGTGGGAGGAGAAGACCGGCGAGGTGCTCGATGGCACCATCTCGGCCGACGTCGTCGCCCTCGGTGATTTGGTCACCGCCACGGGGGAGGAGGTCACCCTGCCCGACGGCACCTCGCTCACCGGTGAGGAGCTCACCTACTTCGCCATCCAGGGGATCTACGAGCAGTTCCCCGATGCGGCGGACCGGCCGGCCCGCAAGGCCTTCCAGGAGGCCGTCACGAAGGAGGCCTTCGACGTCGTGACCACCTCCACCCAGGGCCGTACGGCCCTGGCGTCGGCAATTGCCCAGGCGCTCACCGAGCGCCGGATCCAGATCTGGGCGACCGACGAAGCCCTCCAACAGCAGGTGCTCGACGCGGGGATCGGCGGCACGCTGGCAGTGCCGGACGGGCACAACATCACGTTCGTGGCGATCAACACCTCGGCGGCGAAGTTAGACGCGTTCCTCGAGCGGTCGCTGACCTACCAGGTGGGTCGCTGCCCGGATCCGAACAGCGGCCGGGTCTACTCGACCATGACGGTTGGCCTCACCAGTGCGATCCCCGAGGGCAGGGAGATCCCCAACTACGTGGCGGGGGCCAGGCGCGGCCCGGACGGGCCGATCAACTCCACCCTGGCGCAGCTCTACCTGCCCCTGGGGGCGGAGGTGCTCGAGGTCCTCGTGGACGGGAAGTCGTCGAGCTACCAGACCTTCAAAGAACAAGACCGCGCCGCGGTGGTTCTAGCTCTCACCCTGCCGCCGCGCGAGGAACGGACCATCGAGATCCAGTTCAGCGAGCCAGCGGACGATGGCCCGGCGACGGCGCCCCAGCAACCCCTGGGCAGCGATCAGGAGACGACGATCGTCGACGTCAACTGTGGCGAGTCCAACCCGGCCGCCGAAGGCACCGAGCCCGACCCGAGTGACACCGCTGACCCGCTCGACGACCCGTTCGGGCCACTCGTACCGCTCGGTGGCGGCTCGGGCTGACGATCGACGGAACGACGTTGGGCTCGAAGTAGTCGGGCCAGGACCTACCTGGTGAGCTGGACCGCGTTGGAGTTGGCCCAGCCGTAGGCGTACTTGCCGAAGCAGTGCGCCCGATACTTGCCCTCGGGCAAGTTGATGGTCTTGGTCTCCTTGGGTCCCTGGGTCTTGTACCCCTTGTTGTAGCGGAACCACTTGCCGTTCTTCTTCACGTCGATCTTGAACGAGTAGTACTTGTCACCCGACAAGTTCGGACCAACGTTGACCTTGATCTTGTTCTTCCCATCGACGGTCTTGGCCTGGCAAGACACCGCCTTGCCGCCGTTGAGCTTGACGGTCTTGGAGTTCGCGGTGGTGTAGCCGTACTTGCCGATGCAGTGGGCCCGGTACTTGCCCTTGGGCAGGGTGAGCTTCTTGGTTTCCTTCGGGCCTTCGGTGTTGTACTTCTTCAGGTAGCGGTACCACTCGCCGCGCTTCTTGACGTCCATCTTGAAGGAGTAGAACCGGTCGCCGGGCTGGTTCGGGCCCATGTTGATCTTGACCTTGCCCGCGCCGTTCAACTTCTTGATCTTGCACGTGACTGGCGTGACACCCGGGGGGTAGGCGTCTCCAGGAGCGGCCGTTGCCTGCGTCACACCCGACAGCGAAAGGACCAAACCGAGGCCAATACCTGCGGCGGCGAGCTTGGTACGGAAGCTCGAAATCATCGCTTTCCCCTGTGATCGAGACTGTGAACGTGACGACGCGGTCGACGAGCGTGGACGCTTTCGGAGCCTAGCAGCCACCCGCGCTCGGGCCGCGGGTCCGAAATGCGTCCATCCGGAGGTGGATCGTCCGGCTGGCATGATCCGCAACGTGACCAGGGCATGAGCCACGACTCAGGCGACGAGATCGGCGGTCTCGAGGCAGGAGCCTCGACCGCGGCGGGTTCTGACGCGCTTCGGGTCCTGTTCATCTGCACGGCCAACATCTGCCGCTCGGCCTACGCCGAACTCGCGGCAAGGCACCGCCTTGGCGCACGCGACAACGTCATCTTTAGCAGCGCCGGCACCCACGGGCTGCTCGCCCGCCCTATCAATCGCGACATCGCCGAGTTCCTGCCCGACGGGGCCAGTGGTGAGGAGTTCGCCAGTAGGCGGGTCAGCGAAGCGATCGTCGCCGACGCCGACGTGATCCTGACCGCGGAGGCGGCGCACCGGACGTTCCTCTTGGAGGAGTACCCGCGGCACTTCCGCAAGGTGCTCACTCTCGGGCAGTTCGCCGAGGCGGCGGAACGAAGTGAACTTCGAGGTCGTGAGCTGATCGAGGCAGTGGGGCGTGGGCAGCCGCCCGCACGGCCGGAGCACGATATCCGTGACCCCTATCGGCGCGGCCGAGCCGCGAATGCCGAGGCGGCGGCCCGGATCGACGAGTTGCTCGCGGTGATGGTGCCGGCGCTGACCGAGGGAGATCCGCCGCTGCTGTGAGCAGCGAAGGAGTTACCGCCGTTTCGCTCGAGCCATCGCTTGAACGGTCCTTGGCACCCCTGCGATGCCGCGCCGGATCCGTCGGAGTCGGAGCGTCGTGAGGTTCCCCTCACCGGGCGGGACGTGGCTGTAGGCGTAGATCTCCTCGTCGGTGAGCATCAGCGCATGCCAGAAGGTGCGCGGCCAGTGACGCTTCGGTGTCTGCGCGAAGCGCAGGAACCACGCCTCGTACCCAACCTGGTTGACCCGCCTGTTCCACGTGTCCAGAGCCTTCGGGGTCCTGCACTGGTCCGAGTTGCCGATCTGTGACTCCCAGCGTGCAGAGGAACGGTCGCAAGGTGTGGGTCGCGTCGGTCGCGTGGGCCAAGCTGCACGAGTGCGTCCACATCGGTCGTGGACAGCACCTGCTGGGCGTGGCGCGAGAGGTCCCTTAGGGGTTCGCTGTCGGCCGTCCGGGCTGACCCTCAGGTAGTGCAGAGCCATGACCGCCACCTGACTCACCGGGTCGCACGCGGGGACCGGCACCCGGGCCAGGGGCACGTCCTCGTGCCGATCCCAGAGAGTCTCGAAGACCTCGCTCGGGTCGGCCAGGAATCCGGGGAAGTAGTGGTGGACGTCGATCCCGATCGGCCACAGATCGCTCAGGAGGTTGACCGAGTGCGGCGGCATGATGCTGGCGTAGGTGCCGGTGACGCACCGCCGCCACCCGAGTGCAACCAGCGCGTCCGCGAGCGTGCTCGAGTTCCCGGGGGTGCACCAGCACGTCCACGTCGGCGGAGGTCCGCGGCTCCCGCAGCCCCTGCAGGGCAGCAACTGGCCCCTTGATGGCCAGCACTCGGATGCCTAGGTCGTCGGCGACGATGCGCAATCAGGGCGTGCACCAGCGGCACGGCCTCCTCGGGGCGCAGCCGCACTCCCGATTCGAGCGTCATGAGGTCTCGAGCAACCCGGCCGCGGCGAGCGAGTCAGGAAACCGACGACGTCAGCCTTCGACTTCGGCGCTCGGCAGCCCGAACTCCCCGGCCACGGACGCGATCACCGCGGAGATCGAACGCGTTCCGTCTACGGCCCTCCAGATCACGGCCGCCGACGCCTCGAGGATCCGGGGCGGGTCAGCGGGATGAGTCGAGGTCGAGGACCGCGACTCGATCCTCGGACTCGACGACGCGAGGTGACCCGACGTGCCGCCACACGACGCTCCGTCCGGGCCGTCACTTCTTGCGTCGGCTCCGGTCGCCGGACTTGCCGTGGTAGCCGTTGTACTGGTCGTAGTAGCCGCTGCCGGCGTCGCGGCGTCGAGACGCGGTTGAGCACGACTCCGAGCGCCCTGGCGCCGACGGTCCCGAGGTTGTCCAGGGCCGTGCTGAGCTGGGTGTCCAGGGTCTTGCCCGAAGACACCACGATCAGGGCGCCGTCGGCACTGCCGGAGAGCACGGCGGCATCGGTGACTGGCAGCAGCGGCGGAGCATCGATGAGCACCAGCGCGTCCGCGGACAGCTTCTGCAGCAGCTCGTACATCACCTGGGAACCGAGCAGCTCGCTCGGGTTGGGCGGGATCGCCCCGGCCCCAAGGATGCGCAGGTTGGGGTGCTGCGGAGTCGGCTGAAGTGCGTCTTCGACGCGGGATCCGGCCGGCCAGCACATCGGTGAGCCCGACTCCTTCAACAAGCCCGAACAGGGTGGCCACGGTTGGGCGGCGTAGGTCGCCGTCGATGAGCACGACCTTTTGGCCGGTGGAGTCGATGGCTGCGGCCAGGTTGGCCGCCACGGTCGACTTGCCGTCGCCGGCCATCGGGCTGGTGATCACGACGATGCGCGGCGGGTTGTCGATGTTCATGTACATCAAGTTGGTGCGCAGCTTGCGAAACGCCTCGGATGCCGCACCGGTGGTCTCAGTGACCACCTCTTCGTCGACGGCGATGTGGGCCTGCCCCTTCGAGTCCTTGGCGAGCACCTTGGCCACGGGTACGCCGCCGACGACGGCGATGGGGAACCGGGACTCGACGTCCTCCTTGGTGCGCAGCTTGCGGTCGACGCTGTGCCGCGCCATCGCGTAGCCGAAGGCCAGCCCGAGCCCGAGGACTGCTCCCAACATGAGGTTGAGCCTGGGGTTGGGGGAGGCCGGGGCCGTGGGCAGGGCTGCCGACTCGATGGGGAGCACCTGGGGGACGCCGACGGTGCCCGAGCCGTTCGGGTCCTCGATCCGCTGCACCTGGGTCGCCAGCGCGCGAACCCAGGCGTCGGCCAGCTGTTGGGCCTCGCGAGGCGTGGCGGCCGAGGCCGAGATCTTCAGCAGCACGGTGTCCTTCGGCTGCGTGACCGAGATGGCGCCCACCAAGCCGGCCGGGCTGGCGTCGAGTCCGAGCTCGTCGATGACCGCCTGGGCGGTGGCGCGGCTGGTGGCGACATCCACATAGGACGTGGCCCGGGACTTCGCCAGCTGGTCGTTGACCGACCCGAGCGCTGGGTTGTCCGCCGGACCCGTCGACACGAAGCCGTTGGCGTCGGCGGTGTACACCTTGGGTTGGGTCAGGGTGTAGGCGTAGGCGATGGCCACGACGAGCACGACGAGCGCCAGCATGCCGAGCCAGTACCTACGCAGCAGCCGCCCGTAGTCCCCGAGTTCCATGGCGTGGTGAGTCCCCTTGAGCGGGCGGCTGGGCACCCCTCGGCCGGAAGGGTGGGCGTAAACGTCAAAGTCTACATTGAGTGAGTGACCGTCACTGGCCGTATGCGCGAGCCCTTGGTGGCGCTGAATCTGCTCGGAACGCGGGTCGACATCGCGGTGAGTGGCAGCGGAGCCCAGCGGCTGGCGGACACGATCTCAGAGGCTTGGGAGCGGTGCCTTGCTGATCCCGAGGGTTCGCCGGCCGCGACGGTCGTGGAGCTGCTCCTCGACGACGACGACGAAGTGGTCAGCGGCGCGAGGGAGCGCTCAGTGCTGGCCGGTTCGGACGAGTTGCGCCTGATGCACACCCTGTCGTCGCATCTCACGGTCACCGCTATCGCCGCTCGACTCGGCGAGTTGTGGATGCTGCACGCATGCGCCCTGGCCGACCCCGTGACCGGGGCCACAGTCGTCCTGGTCGGGCCATCGGGCGCAGGCAAGACCACCGTGGCCGCCACCCTGGGGCGGCACCTGGGCTACCTCACCGATGAGACGGCGGCCATCGAGTCAGATGGGACGCTCCTGCCCTACCCGAAGCCCCTTTCGGTCCTCGTCGGCGGCAAGGGACCGAAGCGCCAGGAGTCTCCGACGAAGTTGGGCCTCCTGGACGCTCCGGCCACGCCCTGGCTCGCCGCGATCGCACTGCTGGACCGGACCGGCACCGGCGACCCGTCGGTCGAATCAGTCCGGACCGTGGAGGCGCTACCGGCTCTGGCGGAGCAGACCTCTGCGCTGCAACTGCTCGACCGCCCCCTTCACCTGGTGGCTGGGCACTTGGATCGCACCGGCGGCCTGCGCCGCGTCACCTACCGCGAGTCGGAAGACCTCCTCCCTGTGGTGGCTGAACTGATCGAGGGCGCGACATGAGGGTCCGACGGCTGCCTGTCGTTGACGAGTACCTCGAGGGCGACGAACTCGTCGTGTTTGCAGAGGGACGGGTGGTGGCCCTGTCGGAGCTCGCCACGGCCGCCCTGCTTTCGTTCGGGTCAGAGTGGGCCGAGGACACAGTCGTCGCTGCGGACCTGGTCTCCAGGTTCGGCGAGCCAGCCGAGGGCACGGACCCGATGGTGTTGACGCAGACGACCCTGGAATCCCTCGCCACGATGCGCATCGTGGAGTGCGACTACCCGTCTGACTAGCCGTCTGAAGGGCTGGAAGGTGGCCCAGCGACCGGTACAGTCGGAGAACGGCGTGACCGATGTGACTTGACAGATGCGATGACTCGGGAGGGGGTGCTGTGAACGAACAGAAGGGGCTTTCCCCGGACCAACGCACCGGCCAGCGTCACCTCAGTCGCCGGACCGTGCTGCGCACAGCGGCCCACGCCGCGTGGGTCGTACCCGCGATCCAGGTGGTGGGACTAGCGCCTGCATTCGCCGCGGCCTCCGACGTGCTGCTGCTTACTCCCGCTTCTTCCGGCCAGTGGACAAACAACCGAAAGTCCATGACTGCGAGCGTTCCGGTCAAGAACAACAGCACGACCGACCCAACAGTCGCCCTTCAGCTGACCGTCACCTTCCCCAACCTCTACGTGGGGAGCAGCGGCACCCTGACGATCTCGGCAGTGACAGGCGGGTGGGCGGCCAGCGCTGTCACCTATCCAGTCACTGGAGGTACCCGTACGGCCAGGGTCGTATTTACCGCCGCCACTCAGTTGGTCACGGGAGCGTCGTCCACCTTGGGGTTCACGGCCACCCAGACCGAGAAACTGAAGAAGGCAGACGTTCAGGGGGCCGGCGACACGATTGCGGTGCAAGCGACTGCTACCGGCTTCATCGGCGCCAGCACGACGTTCAACCCGGCTGCCTAGCCTCATCCCCTCGCGGGCAACGCCCTGACGGCGTCCCGCTGGTCATCGACCGCGGGCTCGAGCGTCCGATACAGTCGCGACTGCACGTAGTTGGGGCGACTGAGTTCGCGAGTGAGGCGACGACGATGGAGAACGGCCACGTGGACGACGAAACCAAGGTGACCGCCGGAAGATCGCTCTGGCCGCAGCCCCGTCAGCCGCCGAACCGTTCTTCGCGCTGGGCTCCACGCCGCGTGGGTCGTGCCCACGGTCCAGTTTGTCGTCCGCGGCGCCCGCCTTCGCCGCCGCCTCCGACCCCCTGCAGATCACGGGTGCCTGGGGCTTTTGGACGCGGAACGCGCCCCCAACCAGCGACTACATGACGGCGAACCTGTCGGTGAACAACAACAGCACGACGGATGCGACCAATGGGCTGCAACTGACGTTGATCTTCCCGAATCTTTATGTGTACGGGGCATCCACCCCGGGCGGCTCAAACACAAACCAGGCGCTCACTTTCTCCAACATCACCAGCGGCTGGGGAGCGCCGGTGAGGACCTACACAGGGTCGGGCACGAACCGCAAGGCGACGGTTGTGTTCACACCTTCGGTGCAGATTCCAATTGGTGGTTCTCTCGCCCTCACCTTCAGGGCGATCACGACCACCAATGTGACGATTGGCATCTCCATCGGTACGACAGACACCATCACCCCCATCACCGCCACCGCTAAGGCCGCCAATGGCAGCGATTTCGTACCGGGCGTGGGCTCGTTGAACCCCTTCATCTGATGTCTGTGGCCAATCCACTGACCAGTGGATCGGCCCGAGGTTAGTTGCCTCTGCGCAGGCCCGGCTGATGGGCGGCCGCCACGAGGAATCTTGGGTTGCCCCAGAGGTACCGCTTGGCCAGCCTGTCGAGGTTCGGACGCCAGGCGGAAGGCCCACTCGGTCCCGGACTTCTGCATCCAGATCGGCGCCTGCGGCTTGACGCCGGCGAGGAAGTCGAACGCCGCACCGACGGCCATCGCGACAACCGGGAGCGAGGCCGCCAGTCGGGCGACCTCCCAGTCCTGTTTGGGCGTGCCGAGGCCGACCCACACGATGGTCGCGCCCGAGTCGCGGATGCGGGCGTCCTGGTCGGCCACCTCGCTCGGCTGACAGCACCCGGAACGGCGGGCTCTCGGCGCCGACCACGATGGCCGCCGGCCAGCGCTCCGCGATCGCCGACTGCAGCGACCGCGAGCGTCTCCGGCGAGCCACCCAGCAGGTAGTGCCGTGGCCCTTCCTGCCCGGAGGCGTCGAAGCACGGCCTCCATGACGTCGGGGCCGTAGACGCGATCCCACGACCCAGGCCACGTCCGGGTAGGCGCGCCGCCCGACCCACGCCACGGGCACCCCGTCGGTGAATACGACCGAGTCGGGCCGGGCCAGCAAGCGCCGCGTACGTCGGCCTCGGAGTCGGCCAGCGCGACGGTGTAGGCGTTCGCGAAGTGAACGGCGACGCCGCGTTCTTCCGGCCCCGATCGCCCGGCCGAGTCCAGACGACCGCTCCGGACGGCATCCTGGAACGTCGCCACCCGGAAGGGCACCGGACCCGACGCGCCGGGTCGGCAGCGAGAGCAGCGGCAGGTTCACGCGGCGGACGCGCCGTTCTCCAGGTACCACTCGGTAGGTGGCGGCGATGCCCGTCGCGCAGGCCGATCTGCGGCTGCCCAGCCGAGCGCCCGCCAGCCGCGACACGTCGAGCAGCTTGCGGGGCGTGCCGTCAGGCTTGGAGGTGTCCCACACGATCTCGCCGGTGTAGCCGACGACCTCGGCGATCAGTCGTCGGCGAGCTCCCGGATGCGTGACGTCCTCACCCGTGCCCACGTTGATGGTCAGGTCGGAGTCGTAGTGGCGCAGCAGGTGCAGGACGGCGTCGGCGAGGTCGTCGACGTGCAGGAACTCGCGGCGCGGTGAGCCCGGTGCCCCACAGCGTCACCGGGCCACCGGACGCCTTGGCCTCGTGGAACTTGCGGATCATCGCCGGCAGCACGTGCGACGTCGTCGAGGTCGAAGTTGTCGCCCGGCCCGTACAGGTTGGTGGGCATCGCCGAGATCCAGCGCCGGCCGTACTGCTGCGCGGTAGGACTTGATGGCGATGATCCCGGCGATCTTGGCGATCGCGTAGGCGTCGTTGGTGGGCTCGAGCGGCCCGGTGAGCAGCGAGGACTCGGGGATCGGCTGCGGCGCGAGCTTCGGGTAGATGCACGAGGAGCCGAGGAACAGCAGCCGCTCGACGTCGGCGGCGTGGGCGGCCTCGAACAGGTTGGTCTGGATCCGCAGGTTGTCGTTGAGGAAGTCCACGGGGTAGGTGGAGTTGGCCAGGATCCCGCCGACCTTGGCGGCGGCCAGGACGACCACGGCTGGCCGCGTCGGCGAGCACGGCGTCGAAGGTGGCGTCGCGGTCGCGCAGGTCCACCTCGGTCGAGCGCCAGCCGACCAGGTTGGTGAACCCCTCGGCCGTCGAGCCGTCGCCACACCGCCGAACCGACAAGCCCGCTGTGCCCGGCCACGTAGACCGGTGCGTCGAGTCGATGGGGTCCAGTGTCGCATGCGGATCCATCGCGACTGCCCTGCCGTTGTCGTCCGTTGGACTATCGGCCAGCACTGGGTGCGCAGTCGGATCCTCGGGCGAGGGACCGATGGTCGGGCGATGAGGAGCCAGATGGTCGACGCAAGGTCGCCCTGATCACGGGGATCACCGGCCAGGACGGCTCGTACCTGGCCGAGCTGCTGCTGGACAAGGGCTACACGGTCCACGGCCTGATCCGCCGGGCGTCGACGTTCAACACCGCGCGGATCGACCACCTCTACCAGGACCCGCACGACCCGAACGCGAGGCTGTTCCTGCACTACGGCGACCTGACCGACGGCTCGCGGCTGGTGACCCTGATGGAGCGGATCCAGCCCACCGAGGTCTACCACCTGGCCGCGCAGTCGCACGTGCGGGTGTCAGCTTCGACGAGCCGGAGTTCACCGGCGACGTGACCGGCCTGGCGACCACCCGGCTCCTCGAGGCGATCCGCGAGTCGAAGGTGCCGGCCCGGTTCTACCAGGCGTCGAGCTCGGAGATGTTCGGCGCGACCCCGCCGCCGCAGGACGAGTCCACGCCGTTCTACCCGCGCTCCCCGTACGGGGCGGCCAAGGTCTACTCGTACTGGATGACCCGCAACTACCGGGAGGCCTACGGGCTGTTCGCGACCAACGGGATCCTGTTCAACCACGAGTCCCCCCGCCGGGGTGAGACGTTCGTGACCCGCAAGATCACGATGGCGGTGGCGCGGATCGCCGCCGGGCTGCAGGAGCACCTGTACATGGGCAACATCGACGCGGCCCGGGACTGGGGGTACGCCAAGGAGTACGTCGAGGCGATGTGGCGGATGCTGCAGGCCGACGAGCCCGACGACTTCGTGATCGCCACCGGGACGTCGTACACGGTGCGCGACTTCCTGCAGATCGCGTTCGAGCACGCGGGCCTGGACTGGGAGAAGCACGTGCGCTTCGACGAGCGGTACCTGCGCCCGACCGAGGTGGACAACCTGATCGGGGATGCGTCGAAGGCGGCGGCGAAGCTGGGGTGGAAGCCGGAGACGCTGACGCCGGAGCTGGCGCGGTTGATGGTGGATGCCGACATGGCGGCGTTGGTTTCGTGACGACCCGGTTGCTCGCTTCCACGAGTCCCGGCGTGCTCAGCATCTGCAGCCCTTTCGAGGGTGCGGTTGACCGCACATGAGTTCCGTGGGGGGTCTACTGGCTGGCCTCTTGCTGCTCGGATCGCTGACCGTTGTCCTGGGCCTGCTGGTGGGAGCATCGGTTCGATGGCCAGTGCTTGCGTTCTTCTCGTTCGGCCTGCTCACGCTCGTTGGGCAGTGGCGCCAATCAGTGGCCGAGGCGGGTGCAATTGGACTTGGCACTCAAGTTGGATCCATCTGGTTCTCACTACTTGACCTGGCCACCGTGGTTCTCGCGATTTCGTTGCTGCTCATCGTCAGTCGAGCGGGTCCGGTGGAGTTCGACAGGGCCGGAAAAGCCACCCTTGCTTTGACCGGTCTGACCATTCTTGGTTTGGCTCATTGGGTGGCTTCCGAGGGACTGGAAGCCGGGACCAACGCTTGGCGCGACTGGATCTACGGGTTGGCCTTCTTCTGGTGGGGATACGTCGCCCTGAGGTCGAGGGCGTCGGGGCTTCGTGCTGCCCTAGTGGGGCTCGGGTGTGTCGCTGCGCTTGTGCAGGCTTTTGGATATATGTCCGCCGGATTCGTCCCGTTCTCTTCAGGCGTGCTGATCGACGGCGCGTACTTCGATCCGCGACCGATCCACGCGCAGTCGGCTCTTCTGATGGTCGTTGGGCTGGCGGTGCTCCTTGTCGATGACGCGTGGAGTAGGCCGACTCGTCTGGTGCTAGCGGGCCTGCTGTCCTTCAGTGTCGTCATCTCCATGCACAGGTCTGTGTGGATCGCCTTTTTGCTTGTGCTGCTCATCGAGGTCGCGAGGGCTGATGCCGTTGACACCCAACGACTCGTCCCTCGTTGGGTAGTTGTTGGCTTCTCATCCTTGCGGTACCGATCGCCATCAAAGTGTTTCGAGGGGCAGCGGCCCTGTCGGAGGCGTCGAGCAATACCGACAACCTAGCGTGGCGCGAGGCCCTTTGGTCGGAGCGATTGGCAAGGCCCCGAGGCTTGGCAGAGTGGGTTCTGGGCGGGGTTGCCGTCCCGGATTCCTCGCGTGACCTCGGCTCCTTTGTGGGGCACGAGCCACAACATGTACGTCGACATCCTAGATCGCTATGGCCTTGTTGGCCTCGCGCTCGTTGGAGTGCTCAGCCTCTCTGCGATTCAATACGCTCGACGGTCGGACGGTGCGCAGCTGAGGTCCATCGTTGCGATTCTCGGGTTCGGGATGTTCTATCCCTGGCCGGTCTGGTCGTGGAGCGTGCTGGGCGTGGCCGGTCACCAACAACGCAGCATGACCCGACGCCAGACTCGGGCTGTGAAATTAGGAAGGGGCTTTGGGCATGACCGCGCCGTCAGTACTGCTGGTGAACGGACCCACGCGGGACCGGAGGGGAACCCGGGTCACATTGACGCCCTGCGGGAACTTGTCATCGGTAGAGAGTTGGCTGGTCTGCAGGTTGTGCATGCGGGCACTCGCCGCGGCGAAATCGCAGAGGAGCGATCCCGTCGAGTTTGCGACGGAATAGCCTCCTCTAGCGCTGACGTCGTGCTCGTGCTGTCGATGAAGAACCTAGTTCAAGATATGGATGCCGCCGAGGTCGCCCTCGCCGGCCGTCCGGTCATCTACTGGGTAGGGGATCCTTGGGGGCCAGGCAAGAAGGTCAAGTCGGAGATGGCTGCCTGGCTCGAGGGATGGCCGCACTATGTATTCAGTGTGGGCGGGACGCCGCAGGTTCAGTTATTACAATCTCACGGAGCCTCGACCGTTCATCACACCATTCACACCTATGACCATGTGCTCTTCAGTGGCTCTGAGCGCGGAAGGTGGGCGCTCCCCGACTCTAGGGTCGCGTTTGTTGGCAGCAACCTCAGCCGAATGCCGCTGGTATCCGGCCTGCCGGGTTCGATGGGGCGATGGCATCTTGTTGCTGCGCTGAAGCGACGGTACCGGGAGGACTTCCTCGTGGCGGGTCGAGGTTGGCCGAGAAGCGTGTCGGTTGGCCCCGTCAAGTTCGGTGAGCAGGATCAGTTCATTCAGCGCGCAAGGTTGCTTGCGAACTGGGACCACTACGCGGACATCGAGGCCTACACAAGCGATCGGCTGGTGATTGCGATGATCGCGGGACGTCCCCAAGTAACAACCCGGCACCCGAATATGTCGTGGCTCCCCGGTCCTAGTCATGGGCTCGATCCTCGAGTCGACCGTGGGTGCGGTGATTAAGCGCACCGTTGAACTACTCCAAGGTCGCGTGTCTCATTTGACCGAGTCCGGCCGTGCTGCGCACACATGGGCGCGCCACCGAGTGTCGCATCGTGAAGCGATGAGGCACATGCTCTCGACGGTGTTCCCAGAGCTTGAGCGCCCACCAGCGGACCCGTGGGACAACTTGCCCGGGCCTTGGGCCAAGGCGGCCACCGGTGGCTAGTCGACAGCACCGTGACCGGCACGTGGTCGCGTTGCAGGGACGGCTTGGCAATCCAGCTTCCAGTACTCGTTCGCCCGATGGCTAGAGCAGGAGACTGGGCGTGACGTGCGCTTTGACCTGGCCATGATCAGGAGCGGAGGGGTTGCCGGGACAGCCGAGTTTGCGGGGGAGGTCAACCGCCGTGCGATTCGCGGGTCGAGCCACTGGCCTTCGCTGAGGGGACGTCTTGGACGCATGGGTGAGTACCTGCGGCGAGGGCTAGGTCCTCGGCGGGTGGTTGTAGACATGACTGTCCCCGGGCCGGCTGAGCTTGACCCCACGCCGGCGGCATGGTGGGTCGGCTACTGGCAGCAACTGCGATTCGCTCAAGTCGCTCGGGACGAACTGCGGGAGCTGCTTGGGCTGGCGGAGACCGAAAGAATAGGGGAACCGAGGAGAATCGCCGTCCATGTGCGACGTGGCGACTACGTTGGGCTGGGTCTCGCACTGCAGCCGGACTGGTACAAAGCCGCCACAGATGAAGCGCTGGAAATGGTCGGCGACGCCGAGATCCGGGTTTTCTCGGACGACACCCGGATGGTGCGAGGATTCGTTGCGGCTGATGCATACCCTTCTCGGTTGCTCGACTGGGGACACTCGCTCGACGATTTCAGGTCGCTCGCCCAGGCCGATTTGATGATCGCGTCGGCCAGTACGTACTCGTGGTGGGCAGGGTTCTTGGGTGGCGGTCACGTCCATTTCCCCCAGGGTCGTTCGACGACATCGGCGTGCCCACAGACTTGGACTGCGAGTGACTTAAACTCCATTTCATTCCGGAGGTATTCTCTATCATGCGGGTTCTCGCGGCCTGAGAGGCCCGGCAGGCGATGCCCGCCGTGGTGTGCGTCGTCTACGTCTCGCCGCGGCACCCGGGCTCGCCGCATCGCCTTCGGAGCGCTACTTCCGTGATGGGCACAACGCCCTGATCACGAAGCGCCTGGGGCTGGATCCGGAGTCCGTCGTGCTGGACTTCGGCGGATACGTAGGGGACTGGACGGCCGAGATCGTCGAAGCGCTATGGCTGCACCGTCCATGTATTCGAGCCCGTGCCGGATTTCGCGGCCGCAGCTTCGTCGTACGGTTTCGACTCCGATCATCGTGTAGTTGTCCATCAAGTCGCCGTGGGTGAGCTCGCGGGGAGCAGGCGATCAACCTGGCAGGAGATGCCACGGGCGTCGGGGTGTCGGGGAACCTGTGGTATATCGATGTGGTCGGTGCCCCAGTACTAGTGGACAACGGGCTTGGACGCTGCGACCTCGTCGGCGATGAACATCGAGGGTGGCGAGTACGAACTACTCCCCGCTCTCGCCGAGGCGGGCTCTCCTCGGCTACGAACGCGTCTTCGTGCAATTCCACCGATCGATGCAGGCATCGCCGGTCCAGCGCGAGGCGTGCCACGCCCTGCTGGCCGCCAGCCACACAATGCGACTGGGACTACCCGTTCGTCTGGGAGTCGTGGACCAAGAGCGGAAAGTCGTAGTTCCTCTTCACCGCGGTCAGATGTTACTGCTTGAAGGGCACCAGCGTCATGATGTCCTCGCCAATCTCCGCGGCTCGCCACCCGAGGTCCGATGCCAGGCTGAGGAGGTCGTGGAGGTGAATGTACTCGTGCCCGTCGAAGCATCGGACGTCGTCGATCAGGACGACGTAGTTGAACCTCTCGGGATGCACTGAGATCAATCTGAGTTCTTCTAGGATTGGGGTATCAGCTTGGCCTTTGGCGGTGATCCCACCGCTGTAGTGGCCGTCGAGCCAGAATGCCGCTCCCCTTGAACCTGCTCCAAAACTTCTTCGAGCACGTCCGCACTATCGCCCTGCCATACGCGGACGTTGGCAGTCTCCCGGAAGCGGTGTCGCGCGCGTTCCGCGAGTCCGGGGGACAACTCAATCGTGTGCACGGTGAAACCTCGGGCCGCCAGGTACGCGGTGGTATGCCCTAAGTATGTCCCCGTCTCTACAATCGTCGTAGCGCAGAGGCGCTGCGCCGTGCGCGCAATTCGACCACTCTTGATCCCAGCGGGGGCAGGTCCGCGGCGTCCACCGCGCCACCACTTGGCCGTGCGAATCATCTCCCGCGGCGCGAGGACCGCCTCCCGCGCAAAGCTCATGCTGCGGATTCTCGAGCCATGAAACAGGCGGAACAGAGAGCATGCCGAGATGGTACTTCTTGCGGGGTGCCCTCGCCGCCCCTCAACGTGCCCGGACCTCCTCGTTGCGGCGAGGCCGCAGACGGCTGGGCGCGCTCATTCACCACCATGACTCGGGTTGACGATC
>CAWKPB010000003.1:0-120228 GCA_963851405.1 uncultured Actinomycetota bacterium
GACACCATCGATGTGCTGGCCGATCGCTCGCGCGCCGCTATCCACCTGGACCCCCAAGGTCGCGAGTTGCTGATGTCCTGCGGCGCGGCTCTGTTCAACCTCACCCTGGCTCTTCGGGCGAGCGGTCGAGCCGTCGACGTATCGGTTCTCCCAGACGCGCAACGTCCAGACCTGGTCGCTCGGGTTCGGCTGCTGGATGAGGCGGTTGCGGGGGCTGACGACCTGCGGTTGCACGCGGCGATCCCCTTGCGCCGTACCAGCCGCAACCCCTTCGACGGCCGGCCGGTTCCGGAGGTCGTGATCAAGGCCTTCCAGGCTGCTGCGGATGGAAGGAGCGAGACTGGACCTGCCGCCCAATTCGCACCGCTCCGCGCTCGCTGGTCTCGTCCACGATGCTGATCGGGCCCAGCGGGACCGGCCGGAGGTCGTTGAGGACGTTCGCGCCTGGACCGGGGTCAGCCGCGAGGACCACTCGGGGATTCCGGTGGAAAACCTCGGTCCTCGCCCCAGCGAGCGCACCGCCTTGGTCCGCGACTTCGCTATGAACACCAGCGTGCCGGACCGCCCCACTGTTGACTTCGATACCGATGCCCTGTTGATGGTCCTCCTGACCGCCCTAGATACGCCCGCTGATCGAGTGCTGGCCGGGCAGGGCCTCGAACGCGTTCTCCTCGAGGCCGCGTCACGCGGCGTTTCGGTGTCCCTGTTGACCCAGGTCACCGAGGTCCCTGAATTGCGTCAGTGGTTGCGCGATCCAGGGACGGCTTGGGGTTTCCCACAGGCCCTGCTTCGCTTCGGCTACGGCCCGATGCCACCGGCCACGCCGCGTCGTGGGGTCGAGGAAGTCATGCTCGTCGACTGACCGGAGACCACTGCGCGGCGGTCTCGCCTGGGAGGAGACGGCCCGCGTGTGCGACGGTTGGGTCGTGGGTCGCTCGGCGGGATCACCGCAAGGTGCTGCGGGTCAGCGCCGGCCGGGCCAAGCCAGGCCCCGACCAGGTCGCGGTCGAGGAGCCCTTGACGCTCCGGATTGCTTCGGTGACGGTCGCGACGACGATGCGGACACCGGGTCACGACCTTGACCTAGCGCTCGGCTGGCTGGTGGCCGAAGGAGTCGTTCGACGCCCGCAGGACGTGGTCGATGCCTACTCCTGCGATCCGGACACGGTGGAGGTCCGCCTCGCGAACGGGGTCCGACCGCCCGCTGCACGCCTCGGTGCGACGACGAGTGCCTGCGGTATCTGCGGCGCGGACAGCATCGCCGAGGTTCTGGCCCGCCGAGGCCCAGCGTCCGACCCGGATCGACCCACGATCGGACCGGAGGTGCTGTCCGGGCTGCCGACCGCCCTGCGCGCCGGCCAGTCAGCCTTCGAGCGCTCGGGTGGATTGCACGCAGCCGGCCTGTTCAACCCGGCCGGTGAGGCGTTGTGCATTCGTGAGGACGTGGGCCGGCACAACGCCGTCGACAAGGTGATCGGCTGGGCCCTGCAAGCGCCGGCCTGCGCATCCGCCTCTGACTATCTGCTCCAGGTCAGCGGGCGGGCCTCGTTCAGCTGACGCAGAAGGCCGCGATGGCGGGAGTCCCCATCCTTTCCGCGGTATCGGCTCCGTCCACGCTGGCCGTAGACTTGGCCCGCGAGGCCGGGATGACCCTGGTGGCCTTCGTGCGGGGTGACTCGATGAACGTGTACTCAGGTTCGAGTCGCCTGGTCCTGAGAGAGTCCTGAGAATCGCCCCACGGGGCGTTGGTTCCCCACCGGCCGAGCGGCCGGGACGGGAACGTGGCGGACCTCACACGAGCTTGGGCGAACGAATTCGCTGATCCGCGCGTCCACCTAGAGCACGGGGAATCGATCTGGAGGTTTGTTCACGACGGCAGCGCTGCGTGGGTACGGGATGTCCGTCCGGAGTTTCGAGACCGACGAGAACGTCGTCGGCGTCGATGCCCGCCCGGAGCAGTACCACTGCCCGGCTGGTCACGTGCTGACCTTGAATTTCGCGGCCGAGGCCGACGAGATCCCGCCGGTCTGGGACTGCCCGAAGTGCGGACGAACGGCCCATCGGGATGAGACGGCCGCGCGCCGCGCGTCGGCCACCGACGGTGATCTCAGCGTGCCGACTCCGTCCCCACGCACCATGGTCGCGAGCAAGACCCATTGGGACATGCTGATGGAGCGCCGCACCATGGTCGACCTTGAGGCGCTTCTCACCGAGCGGCTGGAGGCCACGTCCGCTCCCTGTAACTGCCTGGTGAGAACTGAGCCGTGAAGTTTCGAGGCATGAGACGCTGACCGGATGACTGGCTCTCAGCAGGACCCGGTGCTCCCCGAGACGACCAGCGACGAGGCAGCCTCCGGTTGGGGCGACGCGCTCGCCCGCCGCGCAGAGGCCGGTGAGTCAGACCCCGAGGATCTCGAGCGATTCCTACGCGACGTCCCGCCGCACCACGGCGATTGACGTCGGCGCAGTCAGGCGCCTGAGCCGAGACGGTCCCGGATCTCCTTCAGTACGTCGAGCTCGGACTCAACGGCCGCGTCTTCGCTCGCCTCGTGTCGGTCGCGGTGGGCCTGGTAGGTGTTCATCGGCAGCACGAAGACGAAGTAGACCACCGCGGCCGTGATCAGGAACGTAATGGTCGCGTTGACGATCAGGCTCAGGTCGATGACGTTTCCTGGGCTCAGCTCGATGGTCCCGCCGCTCACGCCGCCGCCCAGCAATTCCTTCACGACGGGCTGAATGAGTCCGTCGGTCAACGCACCCACCACAGTCACGAACGCGGCGCCGATGACGAATGCCACGGCGAGATCGAGCACGTTCCCCCGGGAGAATGAACTCCCGAAATCCCTTGATCATGCTGCGCTCCTCAATGTTGGTGGCCTGTGTACGGGGTCAGTCAAGCGCTAGTCGACCAGGACCAACGACAGGGGGCCGAGCACCGCCGCCTGAGCGAGGGCCAGGGACTCTGATCGGGAGACGGCGAGGAGCACCAGCCCAGTCGGTGCGTCGGCGCTGGACGAGAAGACCGTTGCTGTTGATGCGGCCGGGACGGTGACAACCAGGGCGGCGGATGCCACGACGTAGGCGCGGGCGCTCGCGCTCCCGCCGCTGATGGGATCGCTGTTCCCGGCTTGGGCCGCAATGACGTCCACCCGATCGCCCGGTCGCACGAGCCCGGTGACGGCCTCGTCCGACACGCGCACGGGGCTGGCGACCTGTCCGCTGAGCGCCAGGCTCGCCGTGAGTCCGGGGCCGACGAGTCGTGCTGAGGTGAGTGGCTCCCCCGCGGCCACG
The DNA here is from genome assembly GCA_963851405.1 of uncultured Actinomycetota bacterium. Taxonomy (GTDB): domain Bacteria; phylum Actinomycetota; class Actinomycetes; order DATJPE01; family DATJPE01; genus JANPBY01. Next base: position 3,292 of record CAWKPB010000003.1, read on the forward strand.
GCCGCGGTCACGGAGCGCCCAAGAACATCGGCGACCGTCCGCACGGCATCTCGCGGCACCAAGTCCGCCGGCCACCAAGCCACGCTCACATCAGGCTCGGCGATCGTGCCCCCGGGCGGCAGGTCGGTGATCGCGATGACCACGGGAGTGGTGCGGGCTGGCTCTGGGGCCAAGGCCTGCAGGCCGAAGGCGACGGCGCCGGCCATGGCCAAGGCTGCGAACCAGCGTCGCTTGCCGCGCAGCCAACGGATCCAGGTGCGGCGCCGCGCGGATCGGCTGCGGCCCGGGGCCTTGGTCAGCGTCACCTCACGGGAGCTGGAGCGAAACGTCGAGCCCGTCCAGCGCAGTCGTACAAGGGCAGTGGCGAGCGTCCGAGGCGGGAAGCCGGGGGATCGCGTCGAGCAGCACGGTGCGGAGCCGCGCGATGGTTGCGGAGAACACGGCCAGCACCTCGGCATGAGTGACGCCGTGGCCCTCTTCCACGCCGGCGTCGAGGTCGGTGACCACAGCGATGGAGGTGTAGCAGAGCTCCAGCTCTCGGGCCAAGGTGGCTTCGGGTTGACCGGTCATGCCCACCACCGACCAGCCCATGTCGGTGTGCCAGCGCGATTCTGCCCGGGTCGAGAAGCGCGGCCCCTCCACCACCACGAGCGTGCCGCCGTCGGTGGGCGACCATTGAGCGGCTCGGCCGCTGGCCAGCACGGCCGCTCGCCCCACCGGGCAATACGGATCGGCCATCGCGACGTGCACTGCGCCCTCGTCGAAGAAGGTCGGGGTCCGGCCGAAGGTGCGGTCCACGAACTGGTCCGGGATCACGAGCGTGCCCGGGCCCAGGTGCGGCTGCAGGCCTCCGACAGCGCAAGGTCCGAGCACCTGACGCACTCCCAGCGACCGAAGCGCCCAGAGGTTGGCTCGGTAGGGCACCCGGTGCGGGGGATAGCGATGATCGCGGCCGTGCCGGGCGACGAAGGCGACCGTGCGTCCCGCGACGGAGCCAACCACCAGGGGATCCGAGGGCGGCCCAAAGGGTGTGTCGACGACGACTTCCTCTGCGTCGTCGAGGAAGGAATAGAAGCCGGAACCGCCGATGACGCCGATCTCGGCGCGGGTCGCTGGAGGGGGAGTCATGCGGGGAGGCTAGCCCGGTTCAGACCTCGTCGAGCCGTCATCCACAGGGGGAGGGCGACAACTCAGGCGGCGCTAGAACTGCCGGACGTCCCGCCGGAACCGCCGGTGTCCGACCCGGACTTCTTGGCGGGAGCGGAAGCCTTGGCGGCCTCTGGCTTGGCGCTGCTTTCCTTCGACGGGGCTGGCGCGCCCTGGTCACTGGCTTTGTCGCTGCCCTTGTCGTTCGTGGCTTTCTCGCTGCCGCCCTTGTCGCTGCCCCCCTTGTCCTTCGCGGAGGCCGCCCCGGACTCGGCGTCCTTGCGGGAGTCGGTGCGATAGAAGCCCGACCCCTTGAAGACCACGCCCACGGCCGAGAAGACCTTGCGTAGGCGGCCCCCGCACGTCGGGCACTCGGTCAGGGCGTCGTCGGTGAAGGCCTGGACGGCCTCCATGGGGGCGTCGCAATCCGTGCAGACGTATTGGTAGGTCGGCACGACATCTCCAGAACGGATCGGCAGGGCGGGTTGGCGCAGGCGCAGGTGACTTGGCACTCTCGCGGGAGGAGTGCCAAGAGTACCTGACCACGCAGGGCCACGTGGTGTCCGAGCCACGGGTTACGGTCATGGTCCGCGCTACCCGCACGACCCGCACTCCGGCTGGCCGGCCCCGATGACTCCGGAGACCGATGACCCGCAGACCGGCCGGGCGATTCCTCGTGACCTGGATCGCGGTGGCGTGGGCCGCGGTCTTGATCGGTGCCTGTACGTCGCCGGGCGACAGCCCGCCCAGCGAACGCCCCTCCCTGGCGCCTACGGCTTCTTCGGCGAACCCAGGCTCCACGCCGGACCCGACTGCGGCGCGGCGTCTCGTGCGCGCGAAGCCGGGCAGCGCGCTCGCTGGCCTGAGCGACCTGCCCGTGCGCGGCCGCGGCCCACTCACCGGGTACGAGCGCGAAGCATTCGGCCCGGCCTGGACCGACACCGACCGCAATGGGTGCGATACGCGCAATGACATCTTGCGACGTGACCTTCAGTCCTTGGTCTTCAAGGCGGGCAGCGATCGCTGCGCCGTCCAGGCGGGTCGCCTCGACGACCCGTACACCGCACGGCCGATCGACTTCGTCTACGGGGGCGCATCCGAGGTCGACATCGACCATGTGGTGGCCCTGGCCAACGCCTGGGTGAGCGGCGCGGCCGGCTGGCCCTACGCCAAACAGGTCGGGTTCGCGAACGACCCGCTCGTCCTACTCGCGGTCGATGCCTTCGCCAATCGTCAAAAAGGCGACGGTGACGCAGCGACCTGGCTTCCCTCGAACCGCTCCTATCGCTGCACCTACGCCGCGCGACAGGTGAGCATCAAGGCCAAGTACGCCCTCTCGATCACTCCCGCCGAGCGAGCCGCCATGGAGCGGATCCTGCGGAAATGCCCCGATCAGCCGCTCCTGACCGGTGGCAGCCCAACGGTGTCCAGCGTCTTGCCGCCGCGCTAGGGCGCGCCCCCTGACCTCTGGAGCGACCTGCCGTGCGCACGGGCCACCGAGCGACTCGTCCGTCCCTAGGCTCTGGTGCGTGCCCGCACCCTCGTTCCCTACCCTGCTCAGCGCTTGCGCCGTCGGCGGGACGCTCGGCTCGTTGGGGCGCTGGGCCGTTGATGAGGCCGCCGCTGGCGGCGCTGGAGGTTCGCTGGCGTCAACCACGGCGGTCAACGTCGTCGGCTGCCTGATCTTGGGCTTGCTCCTCGGGTCACCCATGGGCCAAGACCCGATGCGCCGAGCATTCCTGGGTGCCGGAGTGCTCGGGGGCTTCACGACATTCTCGACGTACGCGGTCCAGGTACGGGCGACCGCTGCTGGCGGTCAGGACGCCAAGGCGCTCGGCTATGCAGCGGTCACGGTCGTCGGCTGCCTGCTGGCCGCTCACGTCGGACGCCGCTTCGCGGAGCACCGGGACACCCTGACGCCGGCGGACGAACAGGGCGACGCATGACGGCCGTGCTGGCCGTCGCCCTCGGCGGGGCCCTCGGCGCAGCACTTAGATTCGGACTGGCGCATGCGTTGACGCACGGCCAGCGGCCCTCCGACTGGTTGCCGGTAGGAACGCTCGTGGCCAACACCGTGGCCTGCTTCATCCTCGGCTGGGCCGCCGCATCGATCAGTGGGGCTGCCCTGCTGGCTGTGGGAACGGGGCTGTGCGGCGGGCTGTCGACGTGGTCGACGCTAGCCACCGAGACCGATCGCCTCGCGGCTACGGGCGCCTGGCGGCGATCGGCCGGCTACCTCGTGCTGACCCTGGGCTTAGGGGCGGTTGCAGTCGTCCTGGGAGCGGCGGCGGCCGGCGGCTAGGACAGGCGGATGATCGGGGCGTCCGCCGGAGTAATCCAGCCGGTCGCCCTCCGGTCGTGAGGTTCGGCCGGGACGCCGCCCCTGCTGAGGACCTCGTGGTCATAGACGAGAACCAGGATGGGCGTCGACGCCGAGACTCGGGCAAGCGCCCGGTCGTAGCACCCTGCGCCCTGACCGAGGCGGACCCCGTCACCGTCGACAGCCAGACCGGGGACAAGGACGACGTCGGCTGCGGTGATCGCATCCACCCCCAACCGAGGGCCGCGCGGGGCGGGCGGCCCGAGCAAGGGGTAGCTGAGATCCGCGTCTCCGGTGTCCCAGGCCCAGTCCAGATCGTTGTCCTCCAGTCGCACCGGCAACAGGATTCGTACTCCTCGCTCCAGCAGCTGCGCGCGCAACGACGAAGTGCCCGGCTCGGCTCCGTAGGAGACGTACAACGTGACCGTCCGGGCCGCCGTGACGTCGGGCCGATCCAGAACCGCGCGGGTCAACGCCTCAGCCGCCGCCTGCACGCTTGCGGGGTCCATGGCGCGTCGACGCCTGCGCAACAGCGACCGGAGAGCGGCCTTGTTCTCGTCGAGCGCCATACCCCCATGGTGCCCTCTCGATCGCTACATGCACTCGGCCGAACGGGGCACACCGTCGCGCTGCGCAGGGCGTCGTCGACCGAGCGTTAGGCTCCCGGCCATGGCCCCGTCCGCTGATTCACCATCTCGCGCCACGCCCGTGACCAAGGCAGTGATCCCTGCAGCCGGGCTGGGGACGCGCTTTCTGCCGGCGACCAAGGCCACACCCAAGGAGATGCTCCCGGTCGTCGACAAACCGGCTATCCAGTACGTCGTCGAAGAGGCAGTGGCCGCAGGACTCTCCGACATTCTGATGGTCACCGGCCGTAGCAAGCGTGCTCTGGAAGACCACTTCGACCGAGCCCACGAACTCGAACAGGCCCTGGCCGCCAAGGGCGATCTGACCCGACTGGCTCAGGTCCGAGCCAGTTCCGAGCTGGGCACGGTCCATTACGTCCGGCAAGGCGACCCACTCGGGCTCGGCCATGCCGTCTCCTGCGCCGAGCAGCACGTGGGGAACGAGCCGTTCGCTGTCTTGCTTGGCGACGACCTGATCGACCCCCGCGATCCGCTGCTCGCCACCATGACAGCCGTGCGTGCCGCTCGGGGCGGATCGGTGCTTGCACTCATGGAGGTGCCTGCCGATCAGATCCACCTGTACGGGTGCGCGGCCGTCGAGGCCACCGACGATCCGGAGGTGCTTCGGGTCACGGACTTGGTCGAAAAGCCGTCGATGGACGAAGCCCCGAGCACCCTCGCGGTTCTCGGTCGGTACGTGCTCGACCCCTCGGTGTTCGTGGCCTTGCGAGACGTCGTCCCAGGCAAGGGCGGCGAGATCCAGTTGACCGATGCCCTGCGCGTTCTCGCTGTGTCTCCTCAGGTCGAGGGCGGTGGGGTCCACGCGGTGGTGTTCCGAGGTCGCCGGTACGACACCGGGGACCGCCTCGCGTATCTGAAGGCGGTCGTCACACTTGCGTGTGAGCGCGACGATCTTGGCCCCGACCTGCTGCAATGGCTGAAGAAGCTCGTCAACGAAGGGGCCTCGCCCATCACGGGCGCGGCGGGGGAGGAACGATGAAGAGCGTCGACGCGCATCTTGAGGCCTGTTTGCGGGGTGTGGACGTGCTGTCGCCTATAGACCTGCAACTGCTGGATGCCCAAGGCTGCGTGCTGGCTGAGGACGTCTCAGCGCCCACGAACCTGCCGATCTTCGACAACTCGGCCATGGACGGCTACGCGGTGCGAGCCTCGGACGTGGCGGCGGCAACCAGAGAGGTCCCGGTCTCGCTCCCCGTGGTGGGGGACATCCCGGCCGGCTCACCGTCGGCGCACGGCCTGGCTCACGGCACCGCCGTACGCATCATGACGGGGGCGCCGCTGCCGGACGGCGCTGATTCAGTGGTTCAGGTGGAGCTCACGGACGGCGGAGTGGCCCAGGTTCAGGTCTATGGCGCGGTGCCGGTCGGCCGCCACGTCCGGCGAGGCGGTGACGATCTGATCCAAGGCGACATGGTGCTCCCCGCAGGGACGCGCCTGGGCCCCCGCCAGCTGGGCCTGCTCGCGGCGATCGGCCGGGACCGGGTGCTGGCCCGCCCCAAGCCACGGGTGGTCGTGTTGTCCACCGGCAGCGAATTAGTCGAACCAGGATCTCGAGCGGCAAGCGGCAAGATCTGGGACTCCAACTCCTTCCTGCTGACCACGGCCGCGCGTGAGGCGGGTGCAACGGCCTTTCGGATCGGGATCGTTCCCGACGAGCCGAAGAAGCTCATCGACACCATCGAAGACCAATTGATCAGGGCCGATTTGGTGCTGACCACGGGAGGCGTCAGCGTCGGGGCCTACGACGTGGTGAAAGAGGTGATGTCCCGCCTCGGCACGGTCGAGTTCGACCGCGTCTCCATGCAGCCCGGCATGCCGCAAGGACGCGGGGTGATCGGTCCGGACAAGACGCCCATCTTCACGTTGCCGGGTAATCCGGTGAGCGCGTACGTGTCCTTCGAGGTTTTCGTCCGCCCAGTAATCCGTCGACTCCTCGGCGCGAAGACGATCTTTCGCCCGGAGGTCCGGGCAGCCGCTCTCACCGGATTCACCTCGCCCGCGGGCAAGCGGCAATACGCCCGCGGTGCCCTCGGTGTCGAGGAGGGCCGCTACGTCGTACGCGTCCTCGAGGGGCAGGGCAGTCACCGGGTCCGTGACCTGGCCTACTCCAATTGCTTCATCGTCGTGCCCGAGGACGTCACTCAAGTGCCCGACGGCGGCACGGTGAAGGTCATGGTGCTGGAGCGGCGCCTCACGTGAGCGGGTTCACGCACCTCACGGGCGATGGGTCGGCGCACATGGTCGACGTATCGGGCAAGGACGTCACGGTCAGGACGGCCACCGCCAGTGGCCGCGTCCTCGTCAGTGCCGAGGTCGTCGCGCTCCTGCGCGGCGCGGGGGTTCCCAAGGGAGACGCCCTGGCGGTCGCGCGGATCGCTGGGATCCAAGCCGCCAAGCGCACGCCCGACCTGGTACCGCTGTGCCACCCGATCGCCATTCACGCGGTGGACGTGGATCTCGTCATCGAGGACGCGGCGGTTTCGGTCACAGCGACCGTGCGTACGGCGGACCGGACCGGAGTGGAGATGGAGGCGCTGACGTGTGTCTGTGTCGCCGGGTTGGCGCTCGTGGACATGGTGAAGGCGGTTGATCCCGGCGCGTCGATCACGGCGGTACAAGTCCAGGAGAAGGCGGGCGGGGCCAGCGGCCGATGGGTGCGGTCGTGAGCCGCGCCTTGGTGGTCTCCGTGTCCTCCCGCGCGGCGGACGGTGTCTATGCCGACGCCACCGGACCACTGCTCGTGGCTGGCCTCATCGACCTGGGCCTGTCGGTGGACGGGCCGGTCGTGATTCGTGACGGCCAGCCGGTCGAGGACGAGCTGCGCGCGGCCGTGGGCTCGTACGACCTGGTGATCACCAGCGGTGGCACGGGTCTGAGCCCGACCGACCACACCCCCGAAATGACGCGTCGAGTGATCGACCGAGACGCACCCGGGTTGGCCGAGGCCCTTCGGGCGTACGGCGTCGCCCAGGGGGTTCCCACGGCTGTTCTGTCCCGGGGCGTCGCAGGCCTCGCGGGTGCCACGCTGATCATCAACCTCGCCGGTTCGATCGGGGCAGCGCGAGACGGGTTGGCGGTCCTGGGACCTTTGCTGTCCCACCTGCTTGATCAAGTCGCCGGGGGAGACCATGTCCGGACTGACGATCAGGTCTCTTCGTGAGCAGCGGCTGGCCGGTTCGCCTGAGCGAGGGGCCGGTAGGGCTTCGTCCGATCAGGCTGCGCGATCGGGGCCGGTGGACCGCGGTTCGTGCTCGTAACGCGGCCTGGTTGAAACCGTGGGATGCCACCAGCCCGCAGGGGCTGGCCGAGAGCGCGCCCTCCTTCGCCGCCATGGTCAGGCACCTGTCCGCCGAGGGCCGGGCTTCCCGGGCGATGCCGTTCGTCGTGACCTATCGGGGAGATCTGGTCGGGCAGCTCACGGTGGGAGGGATCTCATGGGGATCCCTGCGAGGAGCCCACATCGGCTACTGGATCGATGAGGCGATGGCCGGCCGAGGCATCATCCCCACGGCCGTGGCCCTGGCGACCGATCACTGCTGGCAGGGCCTGGGCTTGCACCGCGTCGAGATCAACGTTCGGCCTGAGAACCTCCCGTCCTGCCGGGTGCCGGAGAAGCTCGGATTTCGGCTCGAAGGCCTCCGGCCGCGCTATCTGCACATCGATGGGGCCTGGCGTGATCACGTCACCTACGCGCTGAATGCGGAGGAGGTCCCGGGTGGTTTGATGCGGCGTTGGCGAGGCGCTGGATCGGCCGCTCGCTGACCCGTCGCGCGACACACCGGGCCGGTTCCCCGGTGGGCCCGTCCCGCAGCCGTACCGTCACTCACCGTGGGCATCGGATGCGCGGCTAGGGGGCAAGCGTGCTCTATGCGGTAATCATCCTGCTGTGGGTGTGCGTCCTCCTCCCCATCTGGCTGCGCCGACATGACGAAGCACTCGAGTCTCGATCCGCCGACCGGTTCGCCTCCGCGATGCGCACGCTGTCCCGGCGCCCGGCCGAGGCCCGCGAGGTCGCGATGCCAGCCCGAACCGGTGAGCCGATCCACGCCGACGCAGGCACCGAACGCGCGATCGCCGACGGGCGCGCCCTGCTTGCCGCGCGGCGTCGCCGCTCCCTGGGGGTGCTCGGGGGCCTGACCGCGGGCGTGCTGGGGCTGGCCCTCCTCGGCGTCGTCCCCGGCTGGGCGGTCGCTCTCCCAGGACTCGCCCTCGCGGGGTTTGTCGTTCATCTGCGCCGCGAAACGAAAGCCCAGGCTGCGCGCGACCGCCGTCGCCGTGCCCGTCCACGCGCGGCCCGTCTCCCGCTCAGCTCGGCGCCCCGGGCGGCCGCTCGCTCAGCCGCCGATGCGGGAGCGTCCCTTCTGCCGGCCGCCGCGATAGCAGCCACCGTCCCAGAACCGCAGCAGTTCGAGGCGGTCGAAGAGCCCTACGACTCGGAGCTGGACCGCGTGTGGGAGCCGGTAGCCGTACCACTGCCCACCTATGTCACCGCGCCCAAGGCGCCGCGCTCGGTTCGCGTCATCGATCTGACTCACCCCGGGCTGTGGACCTCCGGGCACCTGGATGCTGCTGAGGCGCAGGAGCTGGTGGCCCGCGAGTTGGCGGCTTTGGACGAGGATCGCGCCGCTGAAGACGGGGCAGATGTACGGCTTGAGCCGGCGGCCGGGGACGGCATCGTCACCGGTGCGGTCGTCATCGAGCGTCGTCGCGCCGCCAACGGCTGAGGCCAGACCGCGGGGTCGGTGTCAGCGCCCGTGGCGCTGATAACCTGACGCTCCCATCAGGGGGCTGTGGCGCAGTCCGGTAGCGCACCTCGTTCGCATCGAGGGGGTCAGGGGTTCGAATCCCCTCAGCTCCACCCATGGGTCCGGCTCTGGCTCGCTGGACCCCGCCTGGCTAGATCCAGGACTGGAACCACATGCGGGCCTGCCACGCGTCATGGGTGATGGATTCGGCGGTCCATACCGGCCAGAAGAACGCCGCCATCGCGACCACGACCAGCACGTAGCCGCCTGCTATCGCTGCGCCCCACGCGCGGCGAGTCGACGATGCCTGCGGAGGGCCGAGGATCGACCCCAACAGCAGCACGAGGGCGATCACGAGGAACGGCAGGTAGACCACGGAGTACAGCTGAAACACAGTGCGGTCGGGGAACAGGAACCACGGCAACCAGCCAGCGGCCACACCCACCAGTGCGCCGCCCGCCCGCCAATCGCGCCGTGCCAGGACCAGCCACGCCGCCCACGCCAGTGCCAGGCAGCCCACCCACCACACGGCTGGATTGCCCAGAGCCGTGATGGCTTGCACGCAGGAATCGGCCCCGCAGGTCGGCTCGGTCTCGTAGAAGAACGCGACCGGCCGCGCGAGGATCGGCCATCCCCAGGGATCGGAGGCGTACGCGTGCGGCTCGGTGATGGCGGAGGACGTGCTCAGCATCTGCGCGTGGTAGTGCCACAGGCTGCGCCAGGCGTCCGGGATGACGCCGAAGCGCGAGTCGCCTCCGGTGAGTGCGGCCCACTGCCGGCCGTATCCACTGGAAGTCAGCAGCCAGCCCGACCACGTGGCGATGTAGACGATGATCGCGGTGACCCCGACGGACAGGAAGCCGGGAAGGGCGTCACGTCGAAGCATGGCCGCGATCGGGTGTCGGACGCCGACGGCTTGCCGGGCGCGGTGATCCCACCAGACCAGCAGTAACCCGAAGGCCGCGAGGTAGAAGACTCCGCTCCATTTGCTGCCGCACGCGAGTCCGAGCGCCACGCCAGCCCCGAGCCGCCACGGGCGAAACCCAAACCTCGGTCCCCGTTCCTCGTGCGGCATCGCCTCGAGGCCACCCCGGCGCTCGGCCCAGGCGAGCGCGCGCGACCGGACCCGGTCCCGGTCGACCACGAGGCAGCCGAAAGCGACCACGACGCAGGTGGCCAGCACGATGTCGAGGTAAGCGCTGCGGCTCAGTACGAGGTGCAGACCGTCGAGGGCCATGAGCAGACCGGCGGTCGTTCCCAACAAGGTGGACCGCGTCATTCGGCGAACCAAACGCGCGAGCACCAGCACGCTCAACGCCCCGGCAAGGGCCATCGGGAGCCGCCAACCCCAGGGAGTCACGCCTACGACCCATTCGCCGGACGCGATGACCCACTTGGCGAACGGGGGATGGACGATGAACGCTGGCAGATCGTTGAAGACGTCGGTGTTGCCACGCAGGATCAACGCGTCGGCCTTGGGGATGGTCTGTTGCTCGCTGCCGAAGCGCAACAGCCCCAACGAGTCCTTCACGTAGTACGTCTCGTCGACGATGATCGCGTGTGGACGGCCGAGTGCGATCAGCCGCAGGACCAACGCCAAGGCGGTGGCCGCGAGGGGGCCGATCCATCCCCACCAGCCATCCGCGGGCATCGGCGGGCTGAGCCGGGCGCGCAGGTCGGCGCGCTCTTCGTCGCTGATGCGGGGCGCCCGGGGCTCGGCGACCTCCAGGCTGGCCGTCACCCGGTCATCGTAAGCGCCGCGGCCCATCCCCGAACCCGGTGGACGATGACTACCGTTGCGGCAACGTCGTCGCTGTGGACACGACCGGCAGCCGGTCTCGAGCCGTTCGTCGCCCTCGACGAGGGCGGACGGTGCTGCGCGTGGTAGGTATCGGGCGTGACTGGGCGCGAGCAGCAGGGTGATCAACGAGGCTTGTTGGTGTTAGCGGCGACTCCGCTGGGTGATCCGCGCGACGCCTCGACTCGCCTGCGCGAGCTGCTGGCTGGGGCCGAGGTCGTCGCGGCTGAGGACACCCGTCGACTCAAGCGGCTGTGCGCCGACCTGGGCGTGACGGTATCGGGCCGGGTCGTGTCGTACTTCGAGGCCAATGAGCAGCGCCGAACGCCCGAGTTGCTCGCGGCGCTGGAGGCCGGGGCCACCGTGGTCGTCGTGACCGACGCCGGAATGCCCTCGGTGTCCGATCCCGGGTACCGCCTGGTGATCGCCGCCGTGGCTGCGGGGATCGCGGTGACTGCGGCGCCGGGGCCATCGGCCGTACTCACGGCCCTCGCGCTCAGCGGCTTACCGGTCGACCGTTTCTGCTTTGAGGGCTTCGTGCCGCGTAAGACCGCCGAGCGCGCGCGTTCGCTCAACCATTTGGCTGCAGAGCCGAGGACCATGGTGTTCTTCGAGTCACCACGACGCCTTCCGGCGTCGCTGGTCGCGATGGGGGCGGCCTTTGGGTCGGACCGTCCCGCGGCGGTGTGCCGCGAGCTGACCAAGACCTTCGAAGAGGTCCGTCGGGGCACCCTCGCGGAGCTGGTGGAGTGGGCGGGTGAAGGAGTACGAGGTGAGATCACCGTCGTGGTGCACGGTGCCGGCCCCGCCGAACCCGTCGACCTCGACGATGCCGCGCAGGCCGTCCGTGAACTGATCTCGAGCGGCACCAGCCGTCGAGACGCCGTACAAGAAGTGGCCACGGCCACCAAGGTGTCCCGCAGTTCCTTGTACGCAGCCTCGCTACGCGGCGAGTAGTCGCTCGGTCGCGCGCCTAGGATCGAGCGCATGTCCCGTCCGATCCTCACGGCTGTCGCCTGGCCGTACGCGAATGGTCCTCGGCACATCGGCCACGTCTCGGGGTTCGGAGTGCCAGCCGACGTCTTCAGCCGCTATCACCGGATGGTCGGGGACGACGTGCTGATGGTCAGCGGCACGGACGAACACGGGACCCCGATCCAGGTCCAAGCCGACCGCGAGAACCTGACGGCGCGTGAGCTCGCTGATCGCTACAACCGAGTGATCGTGGAGGACCTGCAGGGCCTCGGTCTTTCCTATGACCTCTTCACCCGCACCACGACGCGCAACCACTCCCAGGTGGTCCAAGAGCTCTTCCGGACCCTGCACCGCAACGGGTACATCGTGGCCAGGACCACTCTCGCGGCCATCTCGCCCTCGACGGGGCGCACCCTTCCGGACCGCTACATCGAAGGCACCTGTCCCTTGTGTGGCTACGACGGCGCACGGGGGGACCAGTGCGACAACTGTGGCCGCCAACTCGACCCGGTGGACCTGAAGGATCCGCGGAGCCGAATCAACGGGGAGACGCCGGCGTTCGTCGAGACCGAGCACCTGTTCCTCGACCTTCCGGCGTTCAGCGAGGCGCTGGGTTCGTGGCTGGAGACGCGCCGTGGCTGGCGCCCAAACGTGTTGAAGTTCAGCCAGAACCTGGTGGCGGACCTCCAGCCGAGGGCGATCACCCGTGACCTCGACTGGGGCGTTCCCATCCCCCTGGAAGGCTGGGACGACAAGCGGATCTACGTCTGGTTCGACGCGGTCATCGGCTACCTCTCAGCCTCCGTCGAATGGGCCCGCCGTACCGACGATCCACAAGCGTGGCGTCGTTGGTGGCAGGACCCGGATGCTGCCTCGTACTACTTCATGGGCAAGGACAACATCGTCTTCCACTCGGTGATCTGGCCGTCGATCCTGTTGGGCTATGACGGAAAGGGCGCGGCTGGCGGTGCGCCCGGGGCGCTGGGGGAGTTGGGCCTTCCCACCGAGGTCGTGTCGAGTGAGTTCCTCACCATGGAAGGTCGCAAGTTCTCCTCCTCGCGCCAGGTCGTGATCTACGTCCGCGATTTTCTCGAGCGCTATCAGCCCGATGCTCTTCGCTACTTCATTGCCGCGGCTGGCCCGGAGACCCAGGACACGGACTTCACGTGGGCCGAATTCGTTCGGCGTACCAACGATGAACTGGTCGCTGGCTGGGGCAACCTGGTCAACCGGACGACCTCCTTGGTCGCGAAGAACGTGGGCTCCATCCCACCGGCTGGCCAGTTGACCGACGCCGACCAAGCGCTGCTGGCGACGGTCCGAGGAGGGTTCGACTCGGTTGGGGGGTTGCTCGCGGGGTCGCGTCAGAAGGCGGCGATTGGCGAGGCCATGCGGGTGGTCGCAGAGGTCAACAAATACGTCTCTGACCAGGCGCCGTGGAAGCTCAAGAACGAAGACCCCGAACGGATGGAAACCGTGCTGCACGTCGCGGTCCAAGCCGTGAACGACTGCAACACGATCCTCGCCCCCTTCCTGCCGCACGCAGCACAGACGGTGCATGAGCTGCTCGGCTCGAAGGACACGGTGAGCCCCCGACCTGAGATCCGCGAGGTTCAGGATCTCGATGGGGGGCCGGACTACCCGATCCTCACGGGCAACTACTCGACCCATGGCGCTTGGGCTTCGCGTCCGGTCGTCGCGGGGACGCCGCTGGCGACCCCTAGTCCGGTGTTCACCAAGCTCGATGCCTCAGTCGTGGACGAGGAGCTGGCCCGCCTCGAGGCGGACGCATGAGCCATCCTGAGCCTCCTGCTCCGCTCGAGGTTCCGGTGTACGACAGTCACTGTCATCTCGATCTGGGTGAAACGGGACGCGACGGTGAGCCTGGTCTGGCTGTGGACGAGGCGCTGCGACTGGCCCGTTCGGTGGGCGTCGCCGGGGTCGTCCAGATCGGCTGCGACCTGCCGAGTGCGCGCTGGTCGGTTGAGACGGCATCAACGACCCCTGGGGTGCTCGCGGCTGTGGCCTTGCACCCCAACGAAGCTCCGAGATTGGCCACGGATGGGACGCTCGAGGCGGCGTGGGATGAGATCGACCGGCTCGCCGCTCACCCGCGGGTCAGGGCCATCGGCGAGACTGGCCTGGACTTCGTCCGGACGAGTGAGGACGGCCGGGGCGCTCAGGAGGACTCCTTCCGGCGCCACATCGCGATGGCGAAGTCGCATGCCCTACCGCTCGTCGTCCACGACCGGGACGCTCATGAGGCGGTCGTTCGAGTCCTGGACGACGAAGGTGCGCCGGACGTCGTCGTCTTCCACTGCTTTTCGGGCGGCCCCGCCTTGGCCGCGATCTGCGCCGACCGCGGGTGGTACACCTCCTTCGCGGGGACCGTGTCGTTCAAGAATGCTCAGCCGTTGCGGGATGCGCTGGCCGTGCTCCCCCTGGATCGGCTCCTGATCGAGACCGACGCTCCGTTCCTGGCGCCTCAACCGTTTCGTGGCCGCCCGAACGCGTCCTATCTCATTCCCTACACGCTGCGGGTCATGGCCACGCAGATCGGCCGGCCGGAACACGAACTGGCTGCGGCCATCGCCGCAGCAACCCTGCGGGTCTTCGGGGAGTTCTGACCTGTTTGTTCGGGTTTATGCCTTTATGTTCTGTGGGCTGCGTTGGCGTTCCGGCAACCGGACCGGCTAGCGTCGTCCCCTTGTCGGCCGGGGCGGGGAAGCCCCGGCGGGCCACCACGCCGCGCTCGGGCCCTGTGCCTCGCGGTTGCGACGCGCCTCGCGCGTCGTGGTGCCCGCCGGACCTGTGCCCGGGATCTTCGATCCTGGAGTGGCGTGAGTAGCACCCGTACGGCCGTCCTCGTCCGCGCGCTCGTCGTCGGCGCGGTCGTCCTCGGTACAGCCGGGTTCGTCACCGCCAACAAGTCGGTGACCGTCGCCGTGGACGGTGGCGAGCGTCAGGTTCGAACCTTCGCGGCGACCGTTGGTGACCTGCTGCACGAGCAAAGCGTCTCGGTGGGAGAGCACGACGTCGTCTTCCCGACCACGACCGCGGCGGTGTCCGACGGCACTCGGGTCGAGGTACGCCGTGGCCGATTGGTCATGGTCGACATCGATGGCGTTCAACGCGAGATCTGGACCACCGCCGAGACGGTCGCGGAGCTGACCGATTCGCTGGGTTCTCGGTACACCGCGGCTGCCCTCACGGTGTCGCGCTCCACCCGGATCCCCGTGGGCGGGCTCGCGGTCGGGTTGTCCCTCCCCAAAGACATCACGATCAAGCACGACGGGACCACCACCACCATCGAGACGGCCGCGCCGACTCTCGCCGCGGCCTTAGCCGAAGCTGGCATCTCGGTCACCACCAACGATCGGCTCAGCACCCGGCTCTCGCTCGCGCCCGTCGACGGGATGAAGGTCAGGCTGGTACGGGTCACCGCCGAACGCAGGTCGGACGTACGCCTCGTGCCGTTCCGCACGATTCGCCAGGCCGACTCCTCGTTGTACCGCGGTGACAGCCGCGTGGTGCGAGCGGGCCAGAAGGGCAAGCAGAAGATCATCTTCCGAGTGGTCTTCCATGACGGCGATCGGGTGGCGAAGAAGAAGGTCGCCGTCGATACCGTGCGCAAACCCAAGGCGCGTGTGATCCGTTACGGGACCAAGCCCAGACCGACCTACGCGCCCCGCGCCGGTAGCGGGGTGGACGGGTTGAACTGGGCCGCGCTCGCCCGCTGCGAGTCGAGTGGCAATCCGCGATCCGTGGGCGGCGGCGGTCTGTACTTCGGGCTCTATCAGTTCACGCTCGGTACCTGGCGCAGCGTCGGTGGGAGTGGCAATCCGATTGACGCGTCCCCCGCGGAGCAGACGGCCCGGGCCAAGGCGCTCTATCGAAGTCGCGGATCCTCGCCCTGGCCGTCCTGCGGTCGGCTGCTGTATTCGTGACCACCGGTCGGTGCCCGTGACACCGGACGGCCTGCTCGGCGCCACGGATCTGCGTGCCCTCGCCGCCGGACTGGATCTACACCCGACCAAGAGCAAGGGCCAGAACTTCGTCATTGATGGCAACACGATCCGTCGGCTGGTCCGCGTCGCCGACCTGCGTCCCGATGACGTCGTCCTGGAAGTCGGCCCCGGATTGGGCTCGCTGACCTTGGGCCTGCTTCCCGCCTGCGCCCGCGTGGTCGCCGTCGAGATCGAACCGAAATTGGCCGCAGCACTGCCGTCGACCATCGCCGATCGCGCCGCGGACCTGGCCCCTCAGCTGACGGTGGTCGAAGGCGACGCCCTCCGGATCCGGGAAATCCCGGGCCCCCCGCCGACGGCACTAGTCGCCAATTTGCCGTACAACGTTGCGGTCCCGGTCCTCATGCACCTGTGGGCCTTGCTTCCCAGCCTGCGGCGCACCCTCGTCATGGTGCAGGCGGAGGTGGCCGATCGGTTGGCCGCTGATCCCGGCAGCAAGGTGTACGGGGTGCCCTCGGTCAAGGCTCGGTGGTACGGCCGGGTCGAGCGGGCCGGAAACGTGAGCCGCTCGGTCTTTTGGCCAGCACCAAACGTGGACTCCGGGTTGGTCGCAGTCACTCACAGCGACCCGCCTTCGGTGGAGGTCTCTCGCGGCGAGGTCTTCGCGGCCGTAGATGCTGCCTTCGCCCAACGTCGCAAGACGCTGCGCGCGGCCCTCGCCGGATGGGCCGGGTCGGCGACCGCAGCTGAGGGCGCGTTGCGGGCGGCCAATATCGATCCGTCCTTGCGCGGTGAGCAGTTGGATGTGACCGACTTCGCGACCCTGGCGTCCCACCGGCCGCCCGTAGAGTCGTTGTCGTGAGCTCAGCAGCCGTGAACCCGCCCACGGTGATGGTTCGGGTGCCCGCGAAGGTGAATCTCCAGCTGTCGGTCGGGGCACTTCGGCCCGACGGCTATCACGATCTGGTCAACGTGTTCCACGCGGTGGGCATCTACGACGATGTGACCGCGACCCCGGGGTGGGGCGGGGTCAGCGTCACGGTGTCCGGCGCGGACGCGCACCTGGTGCCCACGGACGAAACCAATTTGGCGGCCCGGGCGGCGCAAGCCCTTGCCGCAGCCGCGGGGGTGGATGCGGAGGTCGACCTCCACATCCACAAGGGCATCCCGGTCGCCGGGGGAATGGCCGGTGGATCCGCCGACGCCGCGGCGACCCTCGTGGCCTGCGATCTGCTGTGGGGAACCGGGCTGAGCCGCGAGCAGCTCGGCGACCTGGCAGCGACCCTCGGAGCTGATGTCCCCTTCGCGCTCATCGGTGGAACGGCGGTGGGGTTGGGCACCGGAGTGCAGCTGACACCGGCGCTCGCGCGAGGTCGCTTCGCTTGGGTCCTCGCGGTTGCTGACGGGGGTCTTTCGACAGCAGAGGTGTACGCGGAGTACGACCGCTTGATCGAGGGCCGCGTGCTGCCCGAGCCGCGCCTGTCCGATCAGTTGATGGCGGCCTTGCGCTCCGGTGACACCCACGCGCTCGCCCGTACGCTGACCAACGATCTTCAGCCGGCCGCTGTATCGATGCGGCCGGCCCTGCAGGGCACCCTGGACACCGGCCTCGAGGCCGGGGCTTTGGCGGCGGTCGTGTCCGGCTCCGGACCGACCTGCGCTTTCCTGGTCGTCGATGAGGCACATGGGCACGACTTGACGGGGACGTTGTCCGCGTCGGGGGTCTGTCGTTCGGTCGTGGCAACCGTGGGTCCGGTGCACGGGGCCCGCGTCATCGAGCACGCCGGCTAAGAGATGCCCGTTCCCGGCCGCGCACACGGTCGAGGGTCGTGATGGCCCCGCGCAATCTGGTCAACGCAGAGACCATCTCCAAGGCGTACGGCCCGCGGCTCTTGCTGGACAGAGTGTCCCTCGGAGTTGCGGATGGGCAGCGGATCGGTGTCGTCGGGCGCAACGGTGATGGCAAGTCGACGTTGCTGTCGATCCTTGCGGGGACTACTCCGGCGGACTCGGGCCGGGTGACCCGTACCTCCGGGTTGACCGTTGGTCTGCTCAGCCAGACCGATGACCTGCAACCATCCCGGACGGTCAGTGACGTCGTGGTCGGGGAGCGACCGGACCATGTCTGGGCCGGGATCTCTCGCATTCGCGAGGCCGTTGAGGCGCTTTTGGTCGACCTCCCCTTCGACGCTCCCGTGGGTGGGCTGTCCGGGGGGGAGCGCCGGCGCGTCGCCCTCGCGGGCCTGCTGGTCGCCGACCCGGACCTGTTGTTCCTCGACGAGCCCACCAACCACCTGGACGTCGAGGTGGTGGCCTGGTTGGCCGAGCACCTAAGCGCCAGGCGCGGGTCGCTCGTCGTGGTGACCCACGACCGATGGTTCCTCGACGCAGTCGCGGACCGGACCTGGGATGTCGCGGACGCGACGGTGCATGAGTACGAGGGGGGCTATGCCGCGTATGTGCTCGCCCGGGCCGAGCGGTCTCGGATCGCCGACGCCGAACAGGCACGCCGGAACAACTTGATGCGCAAGGAGTTGGCCTGGCTGCGCCGGGGCCCACCCGCCCGCACCAGCAAGCCCAGGTTCCGGATCGACGCCGCGCAAGCCCTCATCGCGGATGAGCCCCCAGCGCGTGACGCCGTGGAGCTGGTGGGATTCGCGACCACGCGGCTGGGCCGCAGTGTCTATGACGTTGAGGACGCTTGCGTGTCCCTCGGAGACCGGTCCCTGTTCCGCGGGCTGACCTGGCGCATCGGACCCGGCGATCGGTTCGGCATCGTTGGCGTGAACGGCTCGGGCAAGACCTCGTTGCTGCGGATGCTTGCCGGGGAACTGCGGCCCTCGCAGGGGCGGGTCCGGATCGGACAGACCGTACGCGTCGGCTACTTGACTCAGGACGCGGTGGAGTTGGACCCCGACCTTCGTGTTTTGGAGACGGTCGAAGCGGTTCGAGGCAGTGTCGACCTGGGTCGGGGCCGAACGATGACTGCCGCGTCGTTGGTCGAGCGGCTCGGGTTCACCGGCGACCGCGCGTGGACGCGGGTCGGTGAGCTGTCTGGCGGAGAACGCCGCCGACTCCAACTGGCCCGGCTGCTGATGGATGAGCCCAACGTCTTGCTCCTCGACGAGCCATCGAACGATCTGGATATCGAGACGCTCACGGCTTTGGAGGACCTCCTCGATGGATTCGCCGGAACGATCGTGCTCGTCTCGCACGATCGTTATGTGCTGGAGCGGATCTGCGATCGGGTCTTCGGCTTGCTCGGAGACGGAGCGGTTCGAGACCTGCCTGGTGGGGTCGACGAATATCTCCAACTCCGCGCCAGGCAGGGGCCGGCGACCGCGCTACCACGGCCCCAGAGCGCCGGTTCGGTCGCACGCCAGCAGCGGACCTCACGCAAGGACCTGGCTCGAGTCGATCGACGCCTCCAGAGGCTGGAGTCCGACGAGGCGCGTTTGCACGAACGGATGCTTGAAGTCGCCTCCGACCACGAACAGGTGCTTGCTCTCGACGTGGAGCTGCGCGTGCTGCGCGACGACCGGGCCGCTCTCGAGGAGGAATGGCTCCGGCTCGCGACGGAGACCGACGGTGAGATCCCGTAGGGTCGCGAGTCGATGACCGAGGTGGAGATCGAATGGGGCCCGCAGGGGGCCCGCGCCCTAGCCGATCGCTGCGACGCGCTGGTGCTGATCGATGTGTTGTCCTTCACGACCGCGGTCACCGTGGCTGTGCGCCGAGACGTCCTGGTCTGGCCCCATGCCTATGGCGCCGAGGGAGCGGAGCATCTCGCGCGAGAGATCGGTGCGGTGTTGGCGCGGGGACGTTCGAGCCGGGAGGGGCCCACCCTGTCCCCGGTCAGCCTGCTCGACCTCGCTCCGGGAACGCGGCTGATCCTGCCCTCACCCAACGGGTCTGCGATCGCCCACACGGTGCTGTCCGCGGGGATTCCGGTTTACGCGGCGTGCTTGCGCAACCGCGCCGCCGTTGTCCAGACCTTGGCCGGCGCCAAACGGGTCGGACTGGTTCCCTCCGGGGAGCGCTGGGCCGACGGGAGTTTGCGACCGGCCTACGAGGACTGGATCGGGGCGGGTGCCATCGCCGCCGGGATCTCCGGCGCGGTGCTCAGCCCCGACGCAGCCGCAGCCGCCTTGGCGTTCGAGGCGCGCCAGCCGCTGTCGCTATGTCCCAGTGGGATCGAGCTCCTGGAGAGGGGATTTCAGTCCGATGTGCAGTTCGCGGACGACTTGGACGTGGATGACGTCTCGCCGATCCTGCGCAACGGGCGGTTTGAGCGAGCCTGACTCAGCGACTGGCTGATGACGTCCGGGGGCCGCCCGTCTCGCCGTCGTTGGTCTCGAAGTGGACCACCAGGTCGCGCAACAAGCGCGCCAGCGTGTCCCTGTCCTCGGGGGTCAGGCCGCGGAGGATGGCCCGCTCGTGCTCAAGCAGGTCCGCAAGTGCGGCATCCACCCGCGACCGCCCGGTTGCGGTGAGCCGTACGAGCACTCCGCGGCGATCATCGGGGTCGGCCCGGCGATCGACCAGGCCCTGGCCGGCCAGCCGGTCGATGCGGTTGGTCATCGTGCCGGACGTCACGAGGTTGCGCGCCATCAGTGACCCGGGGGAGAGCTCATAGGGCGCCCCGGCACGACGAAGCGCTGCGAGGACGTCGAACTCCCACGTTTCGAGCTCGTGCTCGGCGAACGCCCGGCGCCGGGCTCGGTCCAGATGCCGCGACAGGCGGCTGACCCGGGACAGCACGGACAAGGGGGTGACGTCGAGATCGGGGCGCTCTCGCTGCCACGCGTCGACTAGTCGGTCAACCTCGTCCTGCACGATTCCACCGTATCTCTCGATGTCGAGAGACCTCGCATCGGCGAGTGCGGCGAAAGCGACGCTTTCGCCGCCCAGTTCGGTCTTGTTCTCCGCTTTCGGCGGGGGCGGGGGCCGGGGCGGGAAGGCGAGGGAGGGAGGGAGGGAGGGAGGGAGGGAGGGAGGGAGGGAGGGAGGCGGAAGGCCTAGTCGTTGAGCTTGTTCTCGAAACAGAGCTGGCGCTGGCTGTCGGTGAGGTTCGCGTCGAAGCAGTCGGCCGTCGTCGTGACGAACCAGACCGTAACGATCGTGACGGCGATGCCGCCCAGCAAGGCGAGGCCACCAAGGATGGTGCCCGTGATGGCCATGCCCAAGCCGCCGGCCGAACCCTTCCCGGCCTTGACCCAGGCGACGATCCCGAAGATGAGGGCAATCAGCCCCAGGCCGATGCCCACCCCAGGAATCCAGAACCCGAGGACCGCGATGATGCCGAGGACGAGTGCGGCGATAGCCAATCCGCTGGACGGTCGCGTCGGTGGTGTCGCGTACCCGGGGGCGACGCCGTAGGGGGGCGGGTATCCCGCGGGGGAGCCGGGATAGGGCGCGGAGTAGTCGGGTGGGGGCGCCGCGTACTCCTGCTGGGGCGGCACGCCGTACCCCTGGGGCGGCGGCTGCGAGGGCGGGGGGGTCCCCGGCTGGGCCGGGGGCGGCGCGTACGGGTTCGGTTCCCCACCAGGGGGCTGCGGGTCGCTCATGATCCGACCGTAGCCTGCGCCCGGTGACCAGGTCGCGCTAGACCTCGCGGCGGCCCATCAATTGCGGACGGGCTTCGAGGCCGGACAAGCCGTTCCACGCCAGGTTGACCAGGTGAGCGGCCACCTCCGTCTTCTTGGGCTTGCGGACGTCGAGCCACCACTGGCCGGTGAGGGCCACCATCCCGACCAGCATCTGCGAGTACATCGGGGCGAATTTGGCGTCGAACCCCAACCGCTTGAACTCGGTCACGAGAACGTGCTCGACCTGGGACGCGATGTCGTTGATCAGGCTCGCGAAGGAACCGGTCGACGTTCCCACCGAGGAGTCACGGACCAGAATCCGGAATCCGTCGCTGTTGTCGTCGATGTAGTCGAGCAGGGCGAGTGCGGCCTGCTCGAGCAGCTCGCGGGGGTGTCCCGCTGTCAGGGCGGAGGTGACGCCGGTGAGCAGGCGCTGCATTTCGCGGTCGACGACGACGGCGTAGAGGCCCTCCTTGCCGCCGAAGTGCTCGTAGACGACGGGCTTGGAGACGCCAGCCTTCTGCGCGATCTCTTCGACGCTTGTCCCGTCGAACCCCTTCTCGGCGAACTGGCGCCGCCCCACATCGATCAGCTGCGCTCGTCGTTCGGCCCCGCTCATCCGGGCCCGCGAGGGCGTACGGCTGACGGACTGCGGCTCGCTCACGCGCCCATCATGCCCGGCGCCCGGCGGTCCCGCCGGGGGCCGTAACCTATTCGCAGCCGATCCCGGGTCGTTCAAAGGCAGGACGCGACTCTTTGGAAGTCGTCATCGTGGTTCGAATCCACGCCCGGGAGCTTTGGGTGGGCGCGCAGGTCGGACGGACGTACCGCAGGGTGGGGCGACCCCGATAGCCTGACCCCGCCAGCCGCCAGATACGTCGAGGGAGCAGTGTGAGCCCGGTGCCTGCGGTGCGCCCCACTCGGCCTCTCGCCGTCGTCGTTCTGGCGGCCGGAGAAGGCAAGCGGATGCATTCGGCGCTCCCGAAGGTTCTGCACTCCGTGGGTGGCGTCAGCCTCCTCGGTCATGCCGTGCAGGCGGCCCGGGCGCTCGACCCCGAACACCTGGTCGTTGTCGTGGGCCATGGACGGGACCAGGTCTGCGAGCTCCTGGCGCAGGTGGACTCCGACGCCACGGCTGTCGTGCAGCACGAGCAGCGGGGCACCGGCCACGCCGTGCGAATCGCACTTGAAGACCTGGACGCGGTTGACGGCACCGTTGTGGTGACGTGCGCCGACACCCCGCTGCTCACTGCCCGGACCCTCAGCGGGCTGCTCGCCGGCCACGTCGAATCCCAGGCGTCCGCGACGCTCCTTACGGTTGAAGTCGACGATCCCGCCGGGTACGGGCGGGTGCTTCGAGCCGAGGACGGGTCGGTGCGGGCCATCGTCGAAGACCGGGACGCGAGCGACGAGCAGCGAGCCGTGCGTGAGATCAACAGCGGGGTGTACGCCTTCGATGGGACTGCTCTGCTTCAGGCTCTACGTGAGTTGAGCTCGGACAACAGCCAGGGCGAGGAGTACCTCACCGATGTCGTGGCCGCGTTCGGGCGAGCCGATCGGCCGGTCGCCGCGCGCGTGCTGGCCGACCCCAGCGAGGTCCGGGGCGTCAATGACCGGATCCAGCTGGCCGAAGTGGGAGCGCTGCTGCGGGATCGCGTGCTTTCCGGCTGGATGCGCGCCGGCGTGACCGTGATCGATCCCGCGACGACATGGGTCGATGCGACCGTACGGCTCGCGGCTGACGTCGAGCTCCGGCCGGGAACCCAGTTGCTGGGGGCCACGTCGGTAGGGGCCGGCGCGACGATCGGCCCGGACACCACCCTTACCGACTCCGAGGTGGGGGCCGGGGCGCAGGTCCTGCGCAGCCACGTGACTTCGGCACGCATCGGTCCCAAGGCCACCGTCGGGCCGTTCGCTCATCTGCGCCCAGGAACGGTCCTCGCTGAAGGCGCCAAGATCGGTGAATTCGTCGGCACCAAGAACGCGCGGATCGGCGTGGGAGCCAAGGTCCCTCACTTGTCCTACGTCGGTGACGCCGAGGTCGGTGCAGGGTCCAACATCGGCGCCGGGAGCGTTTTTGTGAATTACGACGGCGTCGAGAAGCACCGCACGGTCGTGGGAGAACACGTACGGATCGGCAGCGACACCATGTTGATTGCGCCGCTCACCGTGGGGGACGGGGCCTACACGGCAGCCGGGTCGGTCGTCACCGAAGATGTACCGCCGGGTGCGATGGCTGTGGGACGCGCCAAGCAACGCACCATTCGCGAGTGGGTGGCGCGCCGGCGGGCGGGGAGCGAGTCTGCGCAAGCCGCGGCGCGAGCGACCTCGGCCACGGCAGAATGGGGCAACGCGGGAGAATCTGGGTCGGACAGGCACCCTAACGAGGGGCGGGACGCGTGACCGGCATCAAGACACCCAACGAGAAGACACTCAAGCTCTTCACCGGCCGAGCGCATCCGGAGTTGGCCACTCAGGTCGCGGACGCCTTGGGTGTCGACCTGGTCCCCACCGCCGCATACGACTTCGCCAACGGCGAGATCTTCGTGCGGTTCAAGGAGTCGGTGCGGGGCAGCGACGCGTTCGTGATGCAGTCGCACTCCTCAGACATCAACAAATGGATCATGGAGCAGCTCATCATGGTGGACGCGCTGAAACGCGCCTCCGCCAAGCGGATAACCGTTGTTCTCCCCTTCTATGGGTACGCCCGGCAGGACAAGAAGCACCGGGGCCGTGAACCCATCTCAGCCCGGCTGATGGCGGATCTGTTCAAGTCCGCCGGGGCGGATCGCTTGATGGCGGTCGACCTGCACACGGCACAGATTCAGGGGTTCTTCGATGGTCCGGTGGACCACCTGTTCGCCCTGCCGCTGTTGGCCTCGCACGTGGGGCGGCGCATCGACCGGTCCAAGGTCGCGGTCGTCTCCCCGGACGCGGGTCGACTCCGGTTGGCAGAACGCTGGTCGGAGACGCTGGGCGGCGCGCCCCTCGCCTTCATCCACAAGACCCGCGATCCGGACACCCCGAACGAGGCGCGAGCCAACCGAGTGGTCGGAGATGTGGACGGTCGGGTGTGCATCCTGCAGGACGACATGATCGACACCGGGGGCACCATCACGAAGGCCGCAGATGCCCTGTTCGAGGCAGGGGCCGCCGACGTCATCATCGCGGCTACCCACGCCATCTTCTCCCCGCCCGCGGTCGACCGGCTGAAGAACTCCCGGGTCTCGGAAGTCGTGGTGACCGATACCTTGCCGATCACGGACGACATGCTTTTCGACAAGCTCACTGTCTTGTCGATTGCCCCGTTGATCGCCCGCGCGATCCGCGAAGTCTTCGACGACGGCTCGGTCACCAGCCTGTTCGACGGCAACGCCTGAGTTTCACGGTTTTGGGGAGTCGCCGCGACCCCGTAGACTCTGAGATCGTTACCCGGCGAGGGAGCAGGTCGCGTGTGCGACCCGTCCTCCGTGATCGACGCGGTCCCCGTGTCGCTGCCGCGTCGGGTTGACCGCCAAGAACCGTGATCACTGCCGAGGAGCCCGTTCATGCCCGAGATTCAGATCGCCGCCGAGCCACGCACCGAGTTCGGCAAGGGCGCGGCCCGTCGGGCTCGGCGGGCGCAACTGGTTCCTGCGGTCGTGTATGGACACGGCACCGAGCCGCGCCACATCACCTTGCCGGAGCACGAACTCATGCTCGCCCTGAAGAGCGCCAACGTGCTGCTTGAACTCGATCTCGAGGGCACCTCTGAACTGACGCTCCCCAAGTCGGTGCAGCGGCACGCCTTGCGCAACAGCATCGAGCACGTCGACCTCATCGTGGTCCGACGCGGCGAGAAGGTCATCGTCGATGTTGCCCTGCACGTGACCGGGACCCCGTTGGACGGGGGCATCATCGACTTGATCCACTCGACGATCTCCGTCGAGGCCGAGGCCACCTCCATCCCGTCCGAACTCACGGTGGACCTCGACAAGGCCACCCCTGGGACCCAGGTCCACGCGGGCGACCTCGTGCTGCCCGCCGGGACCACGCTCATGCTCGAGGCTGAGGCGTTGGTCGCCAACGTGCTCTCCCCGCAGGTCGAGGCCGAGCCGGAGCCCGAGGAAGTGGAGCTGGCCGAGGGTGAGTCGCCCGCCGAGGACGAGGCGGCTGAGGAGGACGAGTCCTGATCGTCGCGTTGCTGCGTCGCCCTCTGGTCCAGACGCCGTGACCAGCCCCTGGCTGGTCGTCGGCCTGGGCAACCCCGGCCCGGGGTATGCGGGACACCGACACAACGTCGGCTTTCAGGTCATCGACCTATTGGCCAGCCGTTCGTCGGCCCGGCTGAAGAGCCACAAGGGTCGTGCGGACATCGCGGAGACCCGGCTCGGGACTTCGCGGGTGATTTTGGCGAAGCCACGATCGTTCATGAACGAGTCCGGCGGCCCCGTGACGTCGGTCCGCGACTTCTTCGACGTCGAGATTGAGCAGATCGTGGTCGTCCATGACGAGCTGGATCTCGATTTCGGGGTGCTACGCCTGAAGCTGGGTGGAGGCGACAACGGGCACAACGGCCTGCGCTCGGTGACCCGATCGTGTGGCGGCCCTGGCTACATCCGGGTGCGAGTGGGAGTCGGGCGACCGCCCGGTCGAATGGACCCGGCCGACTTCGTGTTGCGCGACTTCTCCAGCCAGGAGAGGAGCGATCTGCCGGTGGTTCTTGACCGGGCCGCTGACGCGGTGGAGATGGTGGTCGACGAGGGTGTCAGTGCCGCCCAGAACGTCTTCAACACCGCCACGTGACCCCCTCTTCGCCGAGGGTGGCGCGACGCACGGCAACACCGCGTGCCGCGAACCTGGGGTCACTTTCGGCGAGGCCGATGGTGGGTGGGGCGCGAGGTGCTCGGTCGTTGCGGGGCCAGGACTCGGCGATCCGTTGGCCCCTTTGGTCGGCCCTGAGGGTCCTCCATTCGGTCCGTCCTCCATTAGGGGTCTGTCGGGTGACGGGCGGCTCTGATTGACTCGACGCATCGCCGATTCAGTACCGAAGCGGCGGCTGGAAGATCGTGTGGTGATGGGGGGTCCGATGTCGGTCGAGGACGACGTCCGTTCGGACGGTGTCGCGCCGCGCCCACGCCCAGGCACCGCCCGTGGTCTGGCTCTCCCTCGGCAGCGGCGGGGCGAACGCCCCCTGAGCGTGGTCGAAGAGCTTTCTGTGGTGCCCGATGTTTCTGTGGAGGACGAAGCGCCCGAGGCGCCAGAGATTTCTGCGGTCCGCGAAATCGAGGGGCCCGAAGGGCAAGCGGCCCCTCAAGCCCGAACCTGGCAGCGTCGCTATCTGCGGTCCGTCCTCGTGGTCGACATCCTGGTGGCGCTTGACGCCGCGCTGCTGACCTTGCTCGTGCGCCCGGGTCCGTACATCCGGCCAGTGATGGTCGCCGTGGCCGTCGCACTCCCCCTGGTCTGGGTGGGGTTGCTGGGCCTGGCCCGGGCCTACGACGAACGCATCTTCGGCATCGGCTCCGACGAATACCGCCGCGTGCTGTCGGCCGGCGTGGCGCTCGTCGCCAGCGCGGCCTTCTTCTCCTATGCCTTCCAACTCACGGTGGCGCGCGGCTTCGTCCTGATCGTGCTTCCGTTCACGGTGGCCCTGGACCTGTTCGCGCGCTACATCCTGCGGCATCGGATGCACCGCCGCCGCCTCCAGGGCGAGTGCATGAAGCGGGTGGTTGTGGTCGGTGACCACAAGGCGGCCCTCACGATGGTGAGTCAACTCCGCCGGTTCCCCCACCACGGCCTTCAGCCGGTCGCCGTTTGCCTGACCTACGGCAGCGATCACTCGACGCTGCGCGATGTCGGGTTGCCGACCCTGGTCGGCGTCGAGCGGGCCTTGGAGGCTGTCCACGAACACAACGCCGATGTGGTGGCCGTTCTCACCGGCCCGGTCATGGCCGGGCCCAACCTCAGACGGCTGTCGTGGGATCTCGAGGGCACGGACACCGAGCTGCTCGTCTCAGCCGGCCTGATCGAAGTCGCCGGGCCGCGGGTGCACGTGACTCCGGTGGACGGCCTTCCGCTGCTGAACTTGGCAGCACCGCGATTCAGTGGTGCGAGCCGAGTCGGCAAGGGATTGTTCGATCGCCTCACGGCGTTGATCGCGCTGATCGTTCTTGCTCCGTTCCTCCTCGCCATCGCGGTGGCCATCAAGGTCGGATCGCGGGGACCAGTCTTCTTCCTGCAAACCCGCATCGGGAGGGCCGGCCGAACGTTTCGCATGGTGAAGTTCCGGTCGATGGTCCCCAGTGCTGAGCAACAGCGCGGCGGCCTGCTCGACCAAAGCGACCGCGACGGCCCGATGTTTAAGATGCAGGCCGATCCGAGGATCACGGGAGTGGGCCGGTGGATGCGGCGGTACTCCCTGGATGAGCTGCCACAACTGTTCAACGTCGTCATCGGCCAGATGTCTCTCGTGGGGCCCCGGCCACCGTTGCCCGAGGAGGTCTCGGAGTACGACGACGACGTCAAGCGCCGACTGCTGGTTAAGCCAGGGATGACCGGCCTCTGGCAGGTGAGCGGACGCGCTGACCTCCCCTGGGAGGAGTCAGTCCGCCTGGACCTGCGATACGTGGATAACTGGTCGCTCGCCTTCGACCTCGTGATCTTGTGGAAGACCGCTCGCGCGGTGGTCCACGGTGAAGGCGCCTACTAGAGCCGGGCCGCCGGCCGGATAGTCCGTTCGGGCGTCACCCGATCAGCGCAATCCGGGCCAACCAGCGTCATGATCGCTCTCGGGGTTGGTCGGCGCGACCGAGGCCGCGCAGCAGGCGTGGCCCGATCTGTCGTGCCGTCACTCATCGTGGCGACACGCCCGCGTGGCCGAGTATCGGCAGCGCAGCGTGGTCACGGAGCGTAGCCAAGGTGTGGGCGGACCCGGCAAAGGACTGACCTAGGGTCGGGCGGCCCGGGCGTGGAAGGCGTCCCCCCGGCTACGCAGCTTCCAGGGGTGGAGCGGACGGCTGTGGATCAAGGGTTTCCGATCGCCCGCCGAGAACATCCGGGACGCATTCTTCACCCCGCGACGAAGCCCCCGCACCGACATTGGAGTGACACCTCATGGGTCGACATGCCGTTCAGCGCCGCCAAGCGACTCTCTCGCTGGTCGCCGCAGGCGCCGTGCTGGTGTTGGGCGCTGGCCTTCTCAGCGTCAACGGAATGGCCACTGCAGAGCCGCGCAAGCTGTCCGACAACCTGGTGGGCAATCCGGACTTCGAGGGCGGAACGGGTGGGTGGAACGCGCAAGCCCCGAACACCACGCTTTCCCTGGGGGCCGGCCGAGAGAGCCGACGGGCGGCCAAGGTCACGGCCACCGGAGCGGCCAGAACGCTGCTGCTGAACGACAGCCCAAATGTCGTCTCACGATCAACCGCCGGAGCCACCTATCTGGCGTCGGTGTGGGTGCGTTCTGACGCACCACGGATATCCGCGACCTTGCGCTTTCGGGAAGTGAACGGCCGGGCACTCGCCGGCCGGGGTCAGGCGTCCCTGGTCCTTGACGGCACCGGCTGGCAGCAGCTCACCGCGGAGTACGTGGCCGCGGGAGATGGCCACCAGATCGCCGTCCAGGTCCTCACCGGACGGGTGTCTCAGGGCGCCTCGGTGAGCATCGACGACGTGGACGTGCGACAGGTGCTCACCGACGCGGAGCCCGACCCGAAACCCAGCGACCCCGCGCCGGAAGGCTCGGACAAAGGCACTGATGGAGCGGGTCCAGATGAGCAGGAGTCATCGAAGCCGGAGCCGTCTGAGAGCGAGTCCGCCAAGCCGGAGCCGTCTAAGAGCGAGTCCGCCAAGCCGGAGCCGGCCGATCCTCCGGCCGCACCGAAGGGGAAGACCCTCTTTGGGGCGAGTGTCTACACCGGTGGGGGCACGTCCTTCGATGACGCCCTGAAGCAGTCGAATGCCAACTACGGTGGACTGGAGATCGTGCGCGTGTTCCATCCGAGCCTCCCGACCGCGTGGCCGGGCAAGGCCGGGACGACGGGCGGACCGGTCGTGGTTTCGTTCAAGGCCAACCCCAAGCAGGTCGTTGCCGGGCAGCTCGATGACTTCTTCGC
This sequence comes from uncultured Actinomycetota bacterium, assembly GCA_963851405.1. GTDB lineage: Bacteria > Actinomycetota > Actinomycetes > DATJPE01 > DATJPE01 > JANPBY01. The sequence continues at coordinate 32,575 of CAWKPB010000003.1, forward strand.
CGACTGGTTCAAGAAGGCCCCGCGAGACCGCGACATCTATTGGACCAACTATCACGAGCCAGAAGACAACATCGAGGACGGCGCCTTCACCGCAGCGCAGTACCGTGACGCCCTCCGTCGCTTGGACAGCCTGGCCGATGCTGCTGGGAACCCGCGACTGCACACGACCACCATTTGGATGTGCTACGACCTCAAGCCAGGGTCGGGTCGTGATTGGCGCGACTACTACCCCGGCTCCGACGTGGTCGACGTCATGGGTTGGGATTGCTACAACCGGGGGGCAAAGACCGGTGCGTACGACTCCCCGGCCAGTCTCCTTGATGGCCTGCGCGAGGTGTCGGAGTCCATGGGGAAGCCCTGGGGCCTGGGTGAGTATGCGAGCAAGCTCGCCCCAGGCGACTCGGGCCAAGGTCGTGCCGAGTGGCTGCGCGACTCAGCGAACTACCTGCGCCAGCACGACGCGTCCTGGGTGTGCTACTTCGACAACTTCGCCGGATCTGTAGCCAACCCCGAGTACCGCCTGAAGGACGCCCCCTCGCAGGGCGCGTGGCGGTGGGCCGTGAGCGAAAGCTGAGTGTGGACGCTCGTCGGGGTTCGTCGGGGGAGCTGCAAAGGGGCCGTTCGGTGCATTCCTGGCCACCGGATCGGATGATGTAACTTCGAGCGACCGCCGGAACACTGGTGGTGACGGCACGAGGGGATGGACCGCGCGTGGGTTCGCGGGTGCCCCGGTGCGGTTCATGGCGACGCGACTCGAGTGAGGATTGGCTGTTGGCTTCGACAAGTCAGGATCCGTCGGGGGGGCCTTGGGATCGTGTGGCCGCCGGGATCATGGTGGCGTGCGTGCTCTTGGGCGCGGCCGCCGGATTGCTGTTCTTCTTTCTGCAGGCCCCCGTCTACCGATCCGAGGCGGCGGTGTTGGTGCTCCCGACCGTTGGGGGGCTCGACTCCAGTGTGGACACGGGCAGGACGGGGCCGATCCAGATCCAGACCGAGGCGGAGGTTGCGCATTCGGTCCAGGTGGCCACGCGCGCGTCTGCGGCACTCGACGGTGCGGTGTCTGCCCAAGATCTGCTACGCGACAGTTCGGTGAGCACCACTCAGAACAGTCAGGTGCTGGCGATCCAATTCGACGCGGCTACGCCCGAGTTGGCGCGCGACGGCGCGCAGGCGCTCGCTGAGGCTTATCTCGACCGCCGGGCCGCTGCGGCCCGGACCGCACTCGACGATGCGGCCGCGACCCTGACCGAAGACAAGGACATCGCCAAGGCTGAACTGCAGAGTTTGACCGCGAAGTTGTCCGACGGGGTCTCCACCGAACAACGCGCCCGGATCAACGCCAACATCGGTCTCGCCGTCGACAAGATCTCCGATATCAACAGTCGCTTGGTCGCCCTACGGGTGCAAACGACCGAGGGCGGCCAGGTGATCAGTGCGGCTTACCTGCCGGCCGGTGCGATCTCACCGGTTCTTTGGATCGATGTAGCTGCGGGAATGGTTCTAGGTGCGCTCGCCGGAACCGGCCTGGTGCTGGTGCGTGATCGGCTCAGGAGCAGACGGGAACAGGACGCTCGCGTAGCCGTCCCCGTGGCCAGTTTCGTCTCTGGTCCCGCGGCCTCAAACGTGCGGACGGATCCGACGATCACCGAGCCCGTCGTCCGATCGACACCGCGCGACGCGACCGCCGCCCAGATGCCTCGAGGCGAGGGGCCTGCAGAGCAGGCGTCCAGTAGCCGATCGGGCCGCCCGCCCTTGCGCGGCACTGATCCCGATTCCGGGCTCGAAGTGCTCGCCGCCTTGCGCGTCGAAGAGTCGGGTGTCGTGGCGGACACCGAGTTGGCCGCGCTGAGTACGTTCGCTGTGGCGATTCGCGCCCGACGAGATTTTGCCGGTCCGTTGCTCGTGGTGGGCGTTGACTACCGTCCGCTGATCACCCGCGCCGTCTACGCCCTGGCCGACGCGTGGGCGGGGGAACTGGGACGGAGCGCCGTTGTCTTTACTGACCCGGGTTCGGTACCCGTTCCAGGTAGGCCGGCCCTGTCTGGTCCTGGGTTGGCTGAGGTGGTCATGGGGGAGCAGCCGACCCTCGCCACGGTCACCGTGCTCGAGCCCGGTGCGCGGGGCGCTCTGGGGCCGGGCGCCGCGACCATCGACCTGGCTTCGGCCACGCAGTCTCAACGGCTGACGCACGTGTGGGAAGAACTCGCTGGCGGCTATGGGACTGTGTTGGCGGCCGTTCAGACCCCGTTTGAAACAGCCTTGGCGCAAAGCGTCGTCCAGTCAGCCGGTTCGGTCGTCGTCGTGGTGAGTTCGGGTCTGGGTCAGCAGCAGGACCTCGCGTACGCCATCGAGCAGCTCACTTGGCTCGGCGTCGCTGACCAGCTAGCCGGCGTCATCTCCGTGTTCGGCCCGCGCTTGGATCACGCGGACGACGAGCTCGAACACGCGGAGCCAGTGGGCCCAGTCAGTGAGTCGAACGTGCGGCCAGCGGTGAAGTCATCACCCTCCAGTCGGCTGGATGAAGCTTCAAAGCAGCGACGCTTGGACCAAGCCGTGACCAAGCCCGCAACCAAAGCAGGGGGTGGAGCGTGACTAGGGCGGAAGCGGCGAACGCCCCGGCGGTGACTGTCGTGGTCCCGACGCGCGGTCGCCCCGAACTCTTGCGCGAGGCGGTTCTCGGCGTCGTGGGCCAGAACTACGCCGGGGACATCCACTGCATCGTGGTCCACGATCAGGAGACTCCCGATCGGTCCATCGAGGAGTTGGCTCGCCCGGGCCGAACGGTCCGGGCCATACTGAACACAGGCCGTCCCGGGCTGTCTGCGTCTCGAAACGCTGGGCTGGATCTGGTGACCACCGAATTCGTCGCTTCCTGCGATGACGACGATGTGTGGTTGACGAACAAGCTCGATCAGCAAGTCACTCGCCTCATCGAGCAGCCCGACCTTGCAGTGGTGGGAGCCGGCATCACGCTCGTCATGTCCGACGACCGGGCCGTCGATTGGTGCGGGCCGGCTGACCGGGTCACCCAATCGGACCTCTTCAGAGGGCGCCGAAAGGAACTTCACTCGTCCACCTTGCTCATGCGCTCAAGCGTCTTCGAGGCCGTCGGCCGGTATGACGAGCAGTTGCCAGCCAGCTACGCCGAGGACTACGAGTGGCTGCTGCGAGCCGTCCGCTTGGGTCCAATTGGTGTCGTACGGACGCCGCTGGCTCTGATCAAGAAGAACGGACAGTCGTGGTTTCGTGAGCGGAACCAGGTCGTGTCCGAGGCGCTGCAGGATGTGTTGGCCAAGCACCCGGAGATCGCCCAGTCTCGCCGCGGCCACGCCCGAATCCTGGGCCAGATCGCGTTCGCTGAGGCGTCCTTGGGGAAGCGGCGGGAATCGCTGCGCTGGATCGGCCGCTCGCTGACCCGATGGCCGTTGGCCCCGCAGGCGGGACTGGCGCTGGTGCAGGTGGTTTTCCAGGTGGACCCCCGCCTCTTGCTCCGATCAGCACGCGTGGTGGGCCGTGGCCTCTCATGAGCTTCGAGAGCGACCGCGTCACCCGCAGCGACCGCCCGCCGTTGCGCTGACCCCGACGACTCTCGTGCACCCGGTACTGGTCACGGGCCTGCCCCGCTCGGGGACGACCTGGCTCGCTCGCGAACTCGCGACCGCCCGTCGCTCCGGGCTCCCCGGACGCGAACCAATGAATCCGCGGGATGGGCAGTTCGCGCTCGGTGGAACGGTGGCTGGATGGGTGGAGCTGACGCAGCCGAATGCGCATCAAGCCCGGCTTCTTCGGCGGTGCTATGCCGGCCGGGAACCACGCATCTACAGCAAGTACGGGTCCCACCGGATGGTTGCTGCGATGCCCTGGGCGCACACGATCATCAAAGACCCCTTCGCCTTGCTCTCCGTGCCGGGGATCGTCGCGGTGACAGGGGCGGTGCCCGTGGTCATCTACCGTCCGGCCGGGGCCGTACTCGCGGGTTATCGACGCATGGGCTGGAGCCCGGATGGACTCGAGATGCGCGCCCTGCAGGGACGCAATGACCCGCCACCGGACGACGATGTAGCCGTGATGGCGGAGTTCTGGTCGTTCATGCACGAGCGTGTGCTGGATTGGCTGCCCGCGGTCCCACAGGCGATCGTGGTTTCGCACGCCGAGCTGGTGCGTGGTGGTCGTTCAGCAGTCTCGAAGGTTCTCCGGGCGTGCGGGCTGCAACCGAGCTCGGTCGATCGAGTGTTGGCACCCGGCGCGACATCGAGTGCGGGCGAAGGGCAGCTTCACCAGTTCGACCGGGCTCCGGACGAGGTGGCTGATGGATGGAGAACTCGCGTGGACAGCCGCGAGCTGGAGATCCTGGAAGCCGTGACGGCGCCCACCTGGACGAAACTCCACGACCGACGACTGGACCTGGCATGACTGCGGTTTCCGCGGGCCACCGCCTCGATCGTCGGCTGCCCAACTTCATCTATATCGGCCCGGACAAGGCGGGCTCTTCTTGGTTGCACGAAGTGCTGATGGCTCACCCCCAGGTGTTCATGCCAGAAGCCAAGGACCTCTACTTCTTCGACCGGTATTACGAGCGCGGGCTGGGTTGGTATCTCGATCAGTTTGATGGCGCCCAGGAGAGCAACCGGGTGATTGGCGAGGTCTGCCAGGACTATTTGTTCGAACCCAACGCGCCCGAGCGGATCCGTAACTCCCTGGGCGAGCCACGCTTCATGGTCACGTTGCGTGATCCGGCTGACCGGGCCTACTCCTCCTACCTGTACATGCTCAAACAGGGCCAGAAGCCCGGCACGTTTCAGGAGGCGCTGCGTGCACGCCCGGAACTGTTGGAGCACGGCCGATACGCGACGGGGCTGCGGCGATACAGCGATGTTTTCGGCCCGGAGGCCCTGTATGTGGCTGTCTTTGACGACCTGGTTGCGGCACCACAACGGTTCGTCGCGGAGTTGCTCGACTGGCTCGGCTTGGACCAGATGTCGCTGAGCGAGGAGCTGCTCGCTGCGCGGCTTCCCGCCGCGAGAGCTCGCTCGACCAACCTGTCGCGGCTGGCCCGAGCAGCTGCCGATGTCGCACGGGAGAGGTTTGACGGCGCGAATGTGGTCGGTCGAGTCAAGAGGTCGGCGCGCGTACAGAAACTGCTCTACGTCCCGCTCGGAGATGACCGACCGACGATGACCGATGCGGATCGAGCAGCGGTTCACCAGGCTCTTGCCGATGAGGTCGCGCAGTTGGACGCCGAATTCGGTCTGGGACTCGGCCAGCGATGGGGCTGGTGGGAGTCTGGATCGGGACCGCAGTCCGGGGATGTCGACGGACCATGACCCTGATCGACCGCGCCGAGGCGACGCCCAACGCGACTACGGAACAGCGCACCTGGATCGTTCGCACGTTTGGGCCGGCCTGGCCGCTGAAAGTCCTCCTGCTTGGTTTCCCCGTGTGGTGGGTCCTGGGACTTGCGAGCTTCGCGGGGTTGATTGCTGCTGCTGCCATGGCGGTGCAGATGGCTCGTCGTCGCACCCTTCGCGTGCCCGTGGGCTTCGGGCTTTGGGTCCTGTTTCTGGTCTGGATGATCGCTGGCGTCTTTCTGCTGTGGGCCCATGCCCCCGGGACGCTGGATGGTGGCGGCCCCGAGCGGATCCTTCCCTTTGCCTATCGGGTGCTGTGGTATCTCGCCGTGACCGTGGCGCTGCTGTACCCCATGAATGTGACCCAGCGGGAAATGCCCGGGCGGGACGCGGCGCGGTGGCTTGGTGTGCTCTTCATGTACTGCGTCATCGGGGGCCTCGCGGGAGTCGCATTCCCAGCCTTTGAGTTCACCTCCCCGGTCGAGTTCGTGTTGCCATGGTCCCAGTCCAACGACTTCCTCAACGCGCTCGTGCACCCAAGCCTGACCTCTTCCAGCGACTTCTTGGGATACGAACAACCACGACCGAAAGCTCCGTTCTCCTACGCGAACGCCTGGGGCAACAACGTCGGGCTGCTGCTCCCGTTCTTCGTGTTCTCGGCCTGGTCCGATCGGAGGCCATGGCCGCGCCTGCTCTTCCCCGCAGCCCTGGTGTTGGCCGCGGTCGTCGTCGTGGGGCCGAAGGCACCAGTCCTCCTGGTGGCGGCCGTGGTGGGCGTGATCGCCGTCATCGCTGACCCCCGCGCCAGGTCGCATGCGCTCGTGCCTTTGGGCTTGGTGCTCGCTGCTATCCCCGTGGTCTATTCGTTGAACCGAGGGTTGTGGCTGGGGATCGGGCTCATGACGGTGTTGGCGGTGCTCGCTCTGGCGCGGCTCCGGCGATACACGGAGATGTGGGCCGTCGCGACAGCCGTGCTGCTTGTCGCACTGTTCGTCGTGCTGTCCCCTCTGTGGGCGACCATTACGCTGCGAATCGCTACGCCTCATAGCAATGAGCGGCGGACCGCGGTCGCGGAAGTCGTCACCTCGACGACCTGGCAGGGTTCGCCGCTTCTTGGTTTCGGGACCACCCGGAAGGTGGAGGGAAGCTTCGCCTCGATCGCGGGCGGGGACAATCCCAACTGCCGCCAGTGTGCGGCTCCTCCCCTCGGGACTCAGGGGTTCATGTGGCGGCTGGTGTTCACCACTGGTTTCGTCGGCACCGGGCTATTCCTGGCCTTCCTCGCTGTGCAATTCGTGGTTCACGTTCGCCGACGAGATCCGTACTCGATCCTGGGGTGCATCTCGTTGGTTGCCTCCTTGCTCTTCTTCTTCGTCTACGACTCGTTGGAGACGCCCCTGTTCGTCTTGATGCTGGTGGTCGGGCTGATGAATCGCGAGCGGCTGACCGCTGAGGGCGATGAGTTGTCCGAGCGCGCGGGACGCGCCCTGGACGGGGACGGGCCGTCGCCGTGAGCTACTCGCCAAGGCCGCGTCAATGGCCTGCAACGCTCGGTTCCGTGGCCCGGTTGTGGCCCGAGGGATCCCGGAGCTGGTCTCGGAAGCCGGGGCAGAGGCATGCCCTTCTGGTCTTGCCGACATCTGCGCGCCCCCGGATGCTCGTTCCTACGGGGGTGCCAGGTGCAGCCCGAATGCTCCGGCGACAAAGCCGAGGGCGTTTGCACTCCTTGGGGCAGCTGGTCCTGAGGGCGGGGGTGAGCTCCGGACTCGTCACCCTGCTGCCCGTGGCGCGGCTGGTGGAAACCCCTGGCTCTCGCTCCGGGATCGATACGTGGATACGCGAGGTGATTCCTGCCGCGCGATCAGTCGGCGTGCTCCTGGGTCCGCCGCGCGCCAATGCCAAACCCGTCGTTCAGGTGTTTGATGAGTCCGGATCAACCATCGCGTTCGGCAAGGTCGGATTCGATGCCGCGACCGCCGCTTTGGTCAGACACGAAGCCGCGGTTCTTGCCGACCCAGGCCTGCAGCGACTCACACAGGTCGACGTGCCGCGCGTCCTACATGCCGGAGACTGGAACGAGATGGCCGTTCTGGTGCTGAGCGCGCTACCGGCCGCCCAGGACCGGGCGCCCTCCTGGCAACTACCAGTTGATGAGACCGTCGAAGTCGCCGAGTCCGGCGTCGCGCTTTGCTCGCCGATTGGCTCGAGTGACTACTGGTCGGACCTGAGCCACCGCATCGACACGTTGACCCTCAGTCCGGACGCCCCTCTCCCGGGGCTCATGCGCACCATCGGCCACCGCTTTGAGGGCGTGCCCCTGCGATTTGGTCGCTGGCACGGAGACTGGGCACCTTGGAACATGGGGCGCTTCGACCACAAGCTCCAGGTGTGGGATTGGGAGCGGTGCCGCGACGGAGTACCGGTGGGCTTCGATGCCATCCATTTCGTTCTGCAGGGAGAATTCCGTCGGCAGTCCGGGCCGGGCGAGGCCGTGCGCTCTCTACTGGACTCGACATCGCCGGCGTTCGAGCGTTGGTATTCCTCGGTCGAGGAACGGGAGGCGACCCTCGCCCTGTATCTGCTGGAAATCACGCACCGCTATCAGGACATGAACATGGATCGCCCCGCTGACCAACTCACCCGCAGAATCCACCTGGTGATGCGGATGTTGGCTGAGCTAAAGACGCTGGTGTCGTTGTCATGAGGGGGCCGAGCATTGTTGGCGATCGAGACCCGATCATGCGTGCGGGACGCCGCGCCTTCACCGCGCTCACGCTCGGGGCCGCCGTCGGCTTGCTGGTCGCATCCGCTTGGTTCTTTACTCGGCCGCTTATGTACAGCTCGACGGTGGTGGTCGAGCTGTCGCCGTCGGCTCCCGTGGTGGAGCTGAGCCCAACCGGCCCGACGATCGACGAGCTCACGGTGGATACCGATGCCGCATTGGCCACCTCGGAAGCCGTTGCTGCCGGTGTGGCTGAAGCACTGGGGGTGTCACGATCGGCGATGGGCGAGCCGGTGAGCGTTCGAGCGAGGCAACTCTCTCGCGTGTTGGAGATCACCTACACCACACCCGAGCCCGGCGAGAGCGCCCGCGAGGGGGCCACCGCTGCTGCCGACGTGTTCTTGGACCTCCGCGATCGGTTGGTGATCCAGCCGGTACGCGACTACCTGGACGAGATCGCCGCGGGCACGATCGACGCCCAGGATGAGAACGAAGGGCAGGTGCAAGCCGACGAGAATGGTGACGTCCCGGTCTCTCGTGGTCAGGCAGCGCTGGAGAGCCGGCTCCAACGGGCGTTGCGCGAGCAAGTGGCGCTGCAGGGGCCGGGAACCGTCATAGTCGCTGCCAGTACACCCGAGGCCCGCCGAGGGACGCTCGACGTGGTGCTCATGTCGGGCGCGGGATTGGGTGCGATCGCTGGTTTCGGCGTCGGGCTGATCTGGGAGGCCCACGTGCGCCGGCGGGCCGTCCCGTTGGACGACTCAACGGCGCCTGCGCTGGTGGACGCATGAGTGGCCGACGGCGGCGGGCCAGGCGCACCGCGTGGGTGCTCGTGTTGGCGCTTGATGCGGGCCTGCTCGGCTGGGCCCTCGGTTTGCGACTCACGGCCCAGGCCACGGCTGAAACCGCGATTCTGTTGGCTCCGTTGACTGGAAATGCGTTTTCGGACCACTCAGGCAACCTCTTGGTCGACCTCGAGACGGAGTCGCATCTGCCGCAGTCGGACGGCGTGTTGACGCGCGTCGTCGCAGCCGAAGAGGGTGCGGGCACCCCTGAAGCCCTGCGCCGTTCTCTGTCGGCAACGATCGTGCCCAATTCGTCCGTCATCGTGGTTCGGTATCGAGCCGAGGATCCCGCTCAGGCCCGTGCCGTCGTAGAACGGGTCGCTTCGGCGACCTTGGAAGAACGGCTGGCGCGCCGCGAAGTCGTCGGTGACGAACAACTCACCATCCTGTCCGCGCAGCAGGCGGCGCTGGATGAGCAGTCGGCTCGGCTGACCGGCGGCGGCCTCAGCCCTGAGGTCGTCCGAGTACTCAGTCAGCGCCAAGCCACCATTGATCAAGCTCGGGCGGCGGTTGCCGCTACTCCGGGATCGGCTGGGCAGGTCATCTCAACGACCGTGCGTCCCGATTCGCGCGTTCAAAAGATCCGGATCGCGTTGATCGTGATCGCCGTCGGCCTGGGGGTTCTCGCCGGGTTGTGGGTGTCACGCGATCGCCGGGACGCGCCCGAAGGGGGACTGCGTCCCGGCGATCGCGAGTGACAACTAGAGCTGACAGGCCGTAGAGGAGGCCAAGCTCTTCTTGAAGGCCGCCAACTTGGTGGCTGACTCCTGGAGTAGCCAGGTGTTGCCGGAGTTGTTGTTGTGCTGGCTGTTGAAGTAAGCGATCGCGGCGATCCGATTGCTGTTGCGGCTCGCCCAGTTCCACGAGTCGTTCCACCACTGCGCTCCCGTGGGATTGCCGTAGTCGTTGGTGCACCCGGTTTCGCCCAGGCCGACCATCATCGTGCTGTGTCCTCGCGCGTCCAGCCACTTGAGGATCCGGCCGGCGCGGACGTCGTATCCCTGTCCCGAACGGTTCTGGTACATGTCGACGCCCAAGAAATGGCAACGGCTCAGCACGGCCGACGGCAGGTAACTGCCTGGGTCGGCCTTCTTGTTGACTGGGTTGAACTCCCAGTCACCCAGGATCGGAACCGAGACCACGTTCTTGAGTCCGGTCTCCTGCTTCATCACGTCGTGAATTCGGACCCAGGCGCGAGCGAAGTCGGCCGCGGTTCCGGTTCGATCGTTGTGAGGCTCGTGGTTGAACGTGACGATGATCGGGCCGGAGTGAGCCGCGTAGCGGCGCGCACGGGCCCGGATGTCGGCGTCATAACGGCCCGAGGCAACCGCCGCCCATCCGCCGGGGGCGGTCGACGGTGGCTTGAAGGAAATCCAGGGCATCCGCTTGGCGGCGTGGTCAGCGCGGATGTTCTTGTCCTCGCGGCGACCGTCGCCCCACTTGTAATAGGTCCGCGCCAGACCGACGGGTCCGGTTCGCCTGAGGGTGTCTTGCAGGTTGCCGGCCGCGGTCACGCCGAGGTAGATCCGGCCCGGTTTGTGCCCGGGGAACCTCGCCGCGGAGCCACGGGCGGCGGCCACGGGACCACCCAGGGTTGCCGTCTTCAGGCCGACGGCGCCGACGGCACCGACAGCGGCGAATTTGAGTACTGAGCGACGGGTCAAATTCATCGGGCGACCGCCGCATCGAACATCTGGGCGCGCAGGACTAACACGTAAACTCTTCCTCCGACGCCTACGAGGTCAGCTGTCGGGTTCGGGCTGGGGATGCCCGGCCGCAAACTGCGGCTTCACCCCGAGGCCACCTGGCGGGTGGCCGAGCGTGGGTCCCCCGCTCCTGCCAGCGGGACGAGATCGGAGAACGAACACGGGTTGGCAGGATTCGGCGAGTCCCGTGCGCGCCCAACGCGGGGCGTCAGGCTCCGCGACAGTAGGTGGCTTCGGGCCGAGAAGCAAGGCGACGCTCCATGCATGGGGCGGCTGATTCCTATGTGGTTAATGAGGTTTGAGACGTCCCGGCTCGTGAGATGACTAGGGGAGTGTGCGGCGGTAGGCGCGGTGCAACGGCCCCGTGGCCCGGCCCACCCACCGGCGGTGCCGGTCGGGCATGGCCCGGATCCACTCGTCGTCCATCTGCAAGGCGACGGGGCCAGAGGCGAAGCGCATGGGGTTCCCGGCGACCGAATGAGACGAGCTGAGTGTGACTGTGTGGTCCTCGAGTCTGAGTTGGGGCTCGAGGGGCAGATCCAGCGAACGCGCGGCGTCCCGCAAGGTGCCGAGCGGGTCGCTAACCAGCTGCTCGTAGTGCAGACGGGCGACGGGCACCCCACGCAACCGCAGGCCATCGACCAAGACGTTGCTGGTCAGCCACCTGCGAGCGCTGAGGGCCGGGGAGTAGGTCGGCATGTTCTCCTGACCGCTGTTCCTGGTGGCTTCGGGCCGAGTAACTTCCCGGGACCAGCTGAACGCCACCGCTCGCGGGTCGCGGACGAGATGGAGAACGCGAAGATCCACGTCGGCGTCGTGGCTCAACGCGTAGGCGGTCGATGTGTGCTTGCTTGAATCGACGACGACTGATGCGCCACTCAGGTCTGCCGCGGCTCGATAGATGGCCTGGTAGTACGACGCGTATTCGACCAACTCCGCCCGCGCCGACGCCCTCAGGGCCGGCCACGCGGTGCGGATGATCCGCCGCTGTCGGTCGACTCGCTCGCGAAGTTCCCGCACTCTGGGCAAGTCGACGGTTTCCCAGCCACCGAACGCTGCCGCACCGATGGCCTGCCAACGTGGACATCGGCTGAAAGGCTCCCCGCAGGCGCACAACTCGTCCGCGTCCAGGGCCCGATCCCACAGGTGAACGACCTCCCCGAGGCAGGTGACGCCTGGACTCTCGCCCAGCAGGCGCTCCAGGAGCGTGGATCCGCTTCGGCCGAAGCCCGCGATGTAGACGATCACTGGACCGCCGGGCCGAGGCCGTTGGCCTTCAACGGCCTGATTGATGAGGGCTCCGAGCGAGGCAACGCTGCGCGCGATCACGGCCTGGTCCTCGCAGACCTCGGCGCGCCCGCGAGCCACGGCGATTTCCAGGGCGCGGTCGAACTCGATCTGATCGGTGCGTCGTTCAATCAGATCCTTGGTCGCCAACCACGCGGTGTAGCGCATTTGGTGATCGTCGACGTGCTCGCCGTGTGCAGGGTCACGGGGCACGACCACGGGTCGATGGCCCGCAGCCCGAGCCTCGGCGATGGTCGCGGGTCCGCCATGAGCGACGACGGCGTCTGTAGACAGCAACCGGGCGCGCAATGTGCTGTGATCCAGAAATGGCTCACCACGAGCTACCACGGGCGGCTGCGACCGTCCGTGCTGGACGTATACATCGATGTCCGGGTGGCTGTTCGCCCACTCATCCAGCCAGCGGACGGCTCGATCGAAGGGATGGTGGTCGGTACCGAGCAAGGCCAAGACGCCGGCTCGCGCATCGGTCATGTCGGGCTCACAGGAGGGGCCCTATGACATGGCTACCCCGATACAGGCTCTTCTGCTCCGGCCACTGCACGAGCATGAGCGAGGTGAAAGGACGGCAGAGTCGTCCAGTCAACGTCGAGGTCTCGACCCGGTCGTAGACCTCGATGTAGACCGTGAGTGCGTTCTGGAAGCGGCCCAACATGAAGTAGGGGAGTGCCACGCCGGCACCAGTGCTGACGATGATGGTGGGTCGATAGTCGCGCATGAGACGCTGCGCTTGGCGGGTGTTGCGGAGCAGGTTCGGCAGGTTTCGTGTCGTCGGGTGAGAGGCCCACGCCACCGTCTCACCCCGAAGCGCAGACCTCGCGTCGGGCGTGTCGAACGTCACCCACCGGTGATCGCTGTCGGCCCACCACTCGCGCAGGGACAAGAGCTGGGCCAAATGACCACCGCTGGATCCGGCCAGCAGGATCCGGCTGTCGGGTGCGGGTCGAGGGGGGAGCACGGCATCGCTGGTCGGGGTGCGGACCACCGCCTTGTGCTCCTCTCTGAGGTCAATGCGAAGTCGCGAGCATAGCCAGCGACCAGCGTGAACAGGCCGGAGCGTGCGCAAATCTGCGCCATCGGAGGAGGGCAGTCTGGCCGTTCGGCCGGCGAGTTCGAAGCGTCGGGTGCCGTACTCTCGAGGCTCGGTTGAGAGTGGAGCGGAGAGGAGGCGTGCGTGTTCGTCGCGCCGCCGCCGGTCTATGGGGTTCCCACGTGACCCGAATGGCGAAGCACGCGGTTCTTGCCGGCGTTCACGGGGCCGGGCGCGCCACGAGTAGCGCACGCGTCCTTCCCTCGTTCGTCATTGCTGGTGCTCAGCGCAGTGGTACATCCAGCATGTTCCGCGCGCTCGCTGACCATCCTTGCGTCCTCACCCCCGTGCTTCACAAGGGTGTGCACTACTTTGATCTCAACTACCACCGAGGACCTGCCTGGTACCGGAGTCACTTCCCGTTGAGAGTGACCGCCAAACGCGCCGGGCGTGGGCTCGGGAAGCCAGCGGTGGCCTTCGAATCCAGCCCGTACTATCTATTTCATCCGTTGGCTGCCGAGCGGCTGGCTCGCGATCTCCCGCACGCCAAGATGATCACGTTGCTGCGGGACCCCGTCGAACGAGCCTTCTCAGCGCACGCGCATGAGTTCGCCCGGGGATACGAAACGGAGGCGTTCGAGAGAGCCCTCGAACTGGAGCCAGCTCGCACCGCTGGCGAGCGCGACCGAATGGTGGCCGACCCCGCCTACAACAGCTACGCGCTCCAACACCACGCCTACGTAGGACGCGGCGAGTACATCGACCAACTCGAGCGGGTCAGCGCCAGCCTTGGCCGCGACCGCCTGCTGATCGTGGACAGCCATCGGCTGTTCGACGAGCCCGGCCCCGTGCTCGAGGAAGTGTTCGACTTCCTGGAATTGCCCTTCCGGGCCGAGGTCACCTATGACCGACACAATGCCCGGCCGCGCTCGCAGATGCCCGATCGTGCTCGCGCCACGCTCGAGGAGCATTTCCGCCCCTATGACGAGCGGCTCGCGGCCTGGCTGGGGTGGACACCGAGTTGGATGGGATGAACCGGGGATCCCGGGAAGAGTCCGTTCAGTCTGAGGGCAACGGGGACACCCAAGGCGCTGATCTGCCCAGTCTGGCCCGAGGCGGGGCCTTCGTCCTGATGGGCTCGATCACAGCTGGGCTGGCGGGATTCGTCCTCACCGTCCTCCTGACCCGCAACGTCGATGCGGTCACCGTCGGTGTCCTCTTCACGGCGATGTCGCTGTTCATGCTGGCCTTCACCTTCGTACGCCTCGGAGCGTCCACCGGAACCGTCTATTTCATGGCCCGGCTCTCAGCCCTGGGCGAGCCCGATCGGCTCCGATCGGTCCTGAGGTCCGCTCTGACGCCCGTCGTGTGGATGTCGGTGGTCACTGCGCTGGTGCTCTTCGTCTTGGCTGTCCCGTTGGCTGAGGCGGTCGTCCCCGATCACCCGCGGAGCGCGATCGCCCCCATCAGGATCATGGCGCTGTTCCTTCCGTTTGCCGCAGTGATGGACGTGTGTCTGTTCGGCACCCGCGGCCTTCATCGACTGCGGCCGCTGGTCATGGTGGATCGTCTGGGGAGGCCGATCCTTCAGGTGGTCCTGCTCGCCTTCTGTATTGCTCTTGGGGCGCAGGGGTCGGCGATCCTGGCGTTGGCGTGGGCGTTCCCGTACCTGCCCGCGGCCGTGCTGGCCGGGGTTTGGTTGTGGCGGCTGTTGGCACGAGCCGAGCGGCACGAAGGAGTACACGAGCCGCGGCCCGGGACGATGCATCGCGAGTTCTGGCGGTACACCTGGGCCCGCTGGCTGCAAAGCCTTGCTCAGATTGGGCTGAACCGCCTCGACATCATCTTGGTGGCCGCGATCGCCGGACCGGTCGAGGCCGCCGTCTATGCGGCGGTGACCCGCTTCCTGGTGTTTGGGCAGTTGGCCGCTGGGTCTATCGGGGCCGTCGCGCAACCGCGGCTGAGTCGGTTGGTGGCCCTTCGTGACGACGACGGTGTGAAGACCATCTATCGCGTCTCCACCACATGGCTCATTCTCGCTACCTGGCCGGTCTACCTGTGCTTCGTGGTCTTTGCTGACGAGCTTCCCCTCATCTTCGGACCGAAGTACACCGCAGGGTCGGACGTGCTGGTCATTCTCGGTTTGACCATGCTGGTGGCGACCGGCTGCGGCTTGGTCGACGTGGTCCTCGCGATGGCAGGCAAGACGGTGTGGACCTTCGCCAATGCATTTGTCGCGCTGGGGCTCAATGTGGTTCTCGACCTGATCCTGATTCCGAGATGGGGTATCAACGGAGCTGCCATCGGTTGGTCGATCGCGATCCTCTACAACAACCTGGTTCCCCTGACCCAGGTCGGAGTGAAGCTGCGCCTACATCCCTTTGGCCGCAGCACCTTCGTGGCGGCCTTGCTGTCGATCCTGTGCCTCGGCCTGGTCCCCGGTGCCCTCACCCTTGTCGGAGCTACCGTGACCGTGGTGGCGATCAGCTTCGGCCTGGGGCTCTTGGTGTATATCGGGCTCGTTTGGCGTGGTCGGGAACTGTTCAGCCTGGACGCGTTCCTGGCCGCACGACCGAGTCGACAGGCGCGGTCATGAGCAGACGGAGGCTGGTGCTGGCGGGGGCGATCGCCTGGCTGATCGGCGGCTGTGCGTCGGTTGGTTCAACGCCTGCCGAGCCATCAGTGATGCCATCGGTGACGGTACCGGGGCCAGCGGAACGAGAGACTTTGTTCGGCACGACGGTTTACCGCGGGTCCCTGAGTTTTGAGGCGGCGCTGGCCCGACAAGACGCGGCGTACGGCCCGTTGGAGGTAGTTCGGGTCTACTACCCCGGTGGGCCACCCGCATGGCGGGGGAGCCCAGCAGATATGGCCGACCGCCCCGTCGTCGTGTCCTTCAAACTTCCACCGAACGAGGTCGTGGCTGGGGTCCACGACGCGGCCCTGACGGACTGGTTCTCGTCCATCCCCAGGGGCGAGCCAATGTGGTGGGCCTATTTTCACGAGCCTGAGGACGACATCGAGCGAGGTGCGTTCACTGCAACCGAATTCAGGGAGGCGTTCAGGCGCATCAGTGCGCTTGCGCGCACCCATGCGCCGCGCAATGTGCAGTCCGCCTTGATCTTGCAGTGTCGAACGACCAAGCCCCAATTCGGTCGTGATTTTGCTGACTACGACCCCGGTTCCGCGACCTATGACGTGATGGGCTTCGACTGCTACAACCGCGAAGTACGAGAGGGCAACTACCCCTCGGCCGCCGCCTTCCTGGCCCCCTTGCTTGAGGTTGCTGACCGAGTTGGGCGGCCGCTTGGGCTTGCGGAGTTCGGTTCTCAGGTCGTCCCCGGCGACGATGGCACGGCACGCGCTCGTTGGCTCGAAGAGGTCTCCGCGGCCCTGATCGAGCGCGACTCTCCCTTCGTGACCTACTTTGACTCTCCCATCACCGGCACTGACTACCGGCTCGAAGATGATCCATCCCGAGCCGCCTGGCGGCACATCGTGACGGGCGAGTCATGAACGGCTCGAGCGTTGACCGGCAGGGATTCGACATCGATCCAACTCGTCTCGTCTTCGTGGCTGGGCTGCACCGCAGCGGTACGACGCCGTTGGCGAGGGTGCTGGGCTCCCATCCTGAGGTGAGCGGGTTTGCCGGGACGTCGGCCAAGGAAGACGAGGGGCAGCACCTGCAGACCGTCTATCCCCCCGCCCGAACCTACGGGGGGGCGGGCCGGTTCGCCTCCGACCCGCGATCCCACCTGACGGAGGACTCACCGCTGGTCACGGCGGCCAACGCCGACCGACTGCTCGCGGCCTGGACGCCCCATTGGGACCTGTCGAAACCACTGCTCGTGGAGAAGTCGCCGCCCAATCTCGTCATGACCCGGATGCTGCAGGGCCTGTTTCCCGGCTGCCGGTTCGTCGTCATCGTTCGCCACCCGGTCGTGGTCGCCCTATCGACGCACAAGTGGGTGCGTCGGCGCCGCTTGACGACGCCATTCACTCATTGGTTTCAGGCCCACGATCTCTTCGACGCTGACTCCGCCAGCTTGCGGCAGGTGCACGTAGTCAAGTACGAGCAGCTCTTGGCCCAACCAGCGGTTGAGCTAGCTGCACTCAGTTCCTTTCTCGATCTCGGCACCCCGTTGGCGGCAGAGACCCTCGAAGGCGGAAGGAGCAGCAGCTACGCGGCTCGTTGGGATTCGCTGGCCCGCGATCCGATGCCGTGGCGGAGGTGGGAGCGGGCGTCTCTGATCCGTCGCTTCGCGACTCGAGCCGAGCACTTCGGCTACGACCTTGAACGCCTCGACCGGGTCGGCCCTTGGCCACCAGTGGGGAACTGATCGCCCAGTCGGACCCCCGGCCATACACAGCGTCACAGCTGATGGCTCAGCGTGAGCCTTGGGGTCGAAATATGGGGCCAGTACACGAAATTCGCTGATCCTGGCGGCCCCCCGGTGTTTCCATGGCAGCGCGGCCGAGGCAGGATGAGGTGGCAGGGCAGCGCCCAAGGGGGCCGCGGTCGTGTACGGGACCGACGAGGGGATTTCTTCATGCAGGTTCGATCGCGCCGAGCGTTCGTCCGCCCGATCGCCTCGTTGGCGACCGCGGTCTTGGCGATGGGCCTGCTCGTCGCTGGCACCTCCCCGGCAAAGGCCCAACTGGTGGCTCAAGCGGCCATCGTCAGTGACAACCCGGCGGGCTTCACGCCGAACATCTTGGATGGCAGGGTCAACACTTTCGCCCAGGTAGGCGGCCAGATCATCGCCGGCGGGAGCTTCACCCAGGTCCAGGCCTCGAGTGGCGGCCCTACTCTCGCGCGCAACAACCTGATCGCCTTTGACGCCAATACCGGCGCAGTGTCCGCGACGTTCGCGCCCATGGTGGCCGGTGAGGTGTACGACGTGGAGCCGGCCGGCGACGGCACCTCGGTCTACGTGGTCGGCTCGTTCACCCAGGTCAACGGAACGACGACCAGCCGGTTGACTCGATTGAACGTGTCCAACGGCCAAAAGGTCGCCGGATTCAACCCGCCGGCCTTCAACGGAACCGTGAAGAACGTCGACCTCGTGGGCGGCCAGCTTCTGCTCGGGGGCACGTTCTCGTCCGTCGGAGGCCAAAGCCGAAGCCGCCTCGCATCCTTGGATCCAGGGAGCGGCGTGCTGACCGCGTTCTTGGACCTCGCAGTATCCGGGACCAACCACGGTGGGGGGACCCAGGTCCTGAAGATGGAGGTCGCTCCCGATGGCCAGCGGCTGGTCATCATCGGCAACTTCACCGCCGTTGAAGGACTGGAACGCCTGCAGATCGCGATGATCGACCTCACCGGTGGGTCTGCGACGTTGACCTCGTGGGCCACCGGCTTCTACACAGACAGCTGCAACAGCCGATTCAACACCTACCTGCGCGACCTCGACTTCGCTCCTGACGGCAGTTACTTCGTGGTGAGCACGACGGGCGCCTACCGAGGGGCGGACTCGCCCTGCGATGTGATCACGCGTTGGGAGACCGCCGCTACCGGCCCCGGGCAGGAGGCGACCTGGCGCGACTACACCGGTGGTGACACGACGTACGCCGTTGCCGTCACCGCAGCCGCGGTCTACGTCGGTGGGCACATGCGCTGGATGAACAACCCCTACGCCGGTGACCAGGTCGGACCTGGTGCGGTTGCGCGCGAGGGCATCGCTGCCCTTGACCCGGTGAATGGGTTGCCGCTGTCCTGGGACCCCGGCCGAGCGCGGGGCGTCGGTGTCTTCGACATGCTGGCCACCTCGAGCGGCCTGTGGGTGGGGAGCGACACCGACCGGATCGGTGGCGAGACCCACCGCAAGATCGCCTTCTTCCCGCTTGCTGGCGGGACCGCACCCCCTCCGCAGATCTCAGGCACGCTTCCCACCGACGTCTACCTGGTGGGCGGAGCCGCCGGTGCCGCCGACCCCGGTGTCCTCTACCGCGTTAACGCAGGTGGTCCGGCTCTTCAGTCGGCCGATGACGGGCCGGACTGGGAAGCGGACACCGGATCAACCTCTCCATACCGCAACTCGGGCAGCAACCAGGCCACCTGGAGCGGCATCGGAACCGTCGATGCCTCGGTCCCCAGCCAACCCAACGACCGTGCCAACGCGTCAGTCTTCGCCAGTGAGCGCTGGGACCCGGGCAGCGACCCGGAGATGAGCTGGGCCTTCCCCGTCCCCGCGGGCACCGACGTGACCGTCCGGCTGTACCTCAGCAATCGGTGCAGCTGCACCAATGACCCGGGCGAGCGAGTGTTCGACGTCGACGTCGAAGGGTCGTCGTTCCTCGACGGTCTCGATCTGTCGGGGCAGTTCGGGCACGAGGTCGGCGTGATGCGTTCGACCGACGTGGTCAGCGACGGCTCGATCGACATCGACTTCACGCACGTGACCGAGAACCCCTTGGTGAACGGCATCGAACTCGTCCTTGCCGGCTCGCAAACCGGGGGCGGCTCGGGTTCCTCCGATGTCATCGCCCGGCGCTCCTTCGACGGAACCTCCGCGGGCGTGACGGTGCCGCTCGGGGCAGCCGGAGCCTGGGGTCTTGTTCGCGGCGCATTCCTCCTCGACGAGACCCTCTACACCGGGCAGGCGGACGGGACGTTCACCCGACGCTCGTTCAACGGTTCAGCGTTCGGAGCGCCCACCGAGGTGGCGATGTACGGCGGGTCCTTCGGCGCGGACATTCCCAACCTGACCGGGATCGCCTACGCCCAAGGCCGGATCTACTACACCTT
This sequence comes from uncultured Actinomycetota bacterium, assembly GCA_963851405.1. Lineage (GTDB taxonomy): Bacteria > Actinomycetota > Actinomycetes > DATJPE01 > DATJPE01 > JANPBY01. The sequence goes on from CAWKPB010000003.1 coordinate 52,279, forward strand.
GTTCGGCGACAGCTCGCTGTACTGGCGCTGGTTCAGCCCGGAGAGCGAGGTTGTGGGCGCAACGCCCTTCACCGTGAGCGGCGCAGCCGCCCTCGACCCGTTGCGGGTGCAGGGGATGTTCCTCTCGGCGGGCAGTCTCTACGCGGCCGACCGAACGACTGGTGACTTGGTCCGAGTCGGTCTTTCCGGGACTTCGTTGAGTGGACCCGCCGTCACAGCGAACAGCTCCGAGGACTGGCAGGCTCGTGGTCTCTTCCTGTCCCACGACGGGGGCCCGCCCCCCCGGTGAACCAGCCACCCACCGCACGAGCGTCGGTGACGTGCACAGATCTGACCTGCGCGTTCTCCTCCGCGGGAAGTAGTGATCCCGAGGGCGGCGCACTGAGCTACCTGTGGGACTTCGGTGACGGCAACACCAGTTCGGGGGCCAACCCCTCGCATGCCTACGCCGCTGCGGGGGCCACGACCGCGACGCTGACGGTGACGGACGTGGGCGGGCTCACCGACAGCGACACCGCGCAGGCCACCCCGACGAATCCGCCACCCGGAAACCAGGATCCGGTAGCCGCGTTTACGTACAGCTGCCTGCTGTTGGTCTGCGAGTTCGACGCAACCTCAAGCAGTGACCCGGAGGATGGCGCCGTTGCCTCTTATGCGTGGGCTTATGAAGGTGGCGGCAGTGACACGGAGCCGACTCCCTCGCACGGCTTCCCGTCAACCGGGACCTATGACGTGACCCTGACCGTGTCGGACAGCGACGGTGCGACCGATTCACTCACCCGCTCGGTTTCAGTGTCGGTGCCGACGGGTTCCGACATCTCCTTCCGCGGGTCCGCAACCGACGCCGGTAACGTCACGAGCGCCGACGTCCCGACGCCGAGCGGTGCGCAGCCCGGGGACGCTCTGCTGTTGTTCGTCACGAGCAACAAGGGGCTGAGCCCGACCGGTGCTCCAGCTGGTTGGACCTTGGTGGGCGACCAAACCGACGGGAGCGACCTACGCACGACGCTCTATCAAAGGAGCGCTCCGACGGGTTCGAACCTCGGCCAGGTCAGTTGGCCGGCCCGCACCAAGACCAACCTGACCGTTCTGGCCTACGCGGGCGCATCCTCAGATCCCACGAACGTCGAGTCCGGCGCTAAGACCACCGGCTCGTCCGGCAACTACCCGGCACCGAACGCTTCCGTAGGCACGGAGGGGTCCTGGGTCATCTCGTTCTGGTCGCTCAAGGTGTCTGGGACGGTGCCCGCGTGGACACCGCCCGCCAACACCACGGCACGGGCCAGTGACGCCGGTTCGGGGGGCGGGCTGGTTTCTGGCTTCGCGGTCGATCAGGGTCCGGTTGCCACGGGGTCGTACGCAGGGAAGACGGCGACCGCTTCGGCCACGACCGCGAAGGCCACGGGGTGGACCGTGGTCCTGGAGCCGGCCTGATCCGGCGGAGTCCGGCCATGCGAGTGTGCTATCACATCGAGACGCACAGCCACCTCGAACAGGTTGAGCGGCTGGTCCGGCTGATCCACGCGGAAGCCCCTGATTCGCAGGTCGTGGTGAGCCACGACGTGCGGGCAGTCCCTCTGTCTCGCGAGCTTGGGGATCTGCCGAGGGTCACGGTTCGTCGCGACGTGGGTGGGTACGGCGATCTGCGGCACGTGTCGCGCTGGCTGGACACGGCCCAATGGCTGACTGATCGCGGGGAGTCCTTCGGTTGGTTGGTCAACCTCAGTGGTCAGTGCTATCCGTTGCGGCCCCTGGCCCACATCGAAGCGGATCTGGATGCCGCCACGGTGGGTGGCACCGATGCGTTCATCGAAAGTTTCGTCGTCCACTCGGCGGAGTCTCGGTGGCCCGCCCGCCTGGCCCGCGATCGCTATTCCTTCCGGCACCGTCGGCTCGGCCCCCCACGTCCGGGCCGGACTCGCACGGCCCGGTGGGTCAGCGCCGTCTCGCATGCGCAACCGCTGGTCCGGTATGGATCGGCGACGGGTCCGACCCTGGGGCTCCGGCGACCGCTGCCCCCGGAACTGCGCCAGGGGCGGCTGCGGGGCGGGTCGTTCTTCGGCGCCTTCGGTCCGCGTGCGGTCGGCAGGCTGTTGCGGACCGCGCGGGACCGCCCCCAGCTGATGGCCTGGTTCGCCGGTTCCGTCAGCCCAGCGGAGGTGTTCTTTCAGACGGTGCTTGAGGAGTTCGGCGACCTCAACCTCGTCAGGAACAATCGACGTTTTGCCGATTTCAGCCGGGCCTTGGGCAACCATCCGGCCGTACTCGACGAGACCGCCGTCCGACAAGCGCTTGGCCGGGACGCGGATTTCGCGCGGAAGTTCGACGAGGACTCCCACCCCGGGCTGTTGGCGCTCGTGGATGAGTCCCGGGCGAGCCAGCTCATCGCGGAACGCGATCGTCCGATGACACGCAGTGACGCGGGCCTCGCCCGAACGGACGCTCTTGTGCCGTGAACGTGCGGATGTCGGGTCTGCATGGTGCCTCAATCGCCGGGCACCGTCGACAATTGCGTCCAACCCGAACGAGCCCCACGTCAGGCGTGCCGCGGGTCGACTCGCAAGGACGGGCCGTGATGCATAGCGCCACCTACGCCGACTCAACCTCTCGGCGTCCGCGCCGCTTCCTCGCCGCGTCGGCCGCAGCCGTGGCCGTGGCTGGGTCCATGACCCTGGCGGTGCCGGCCGTGCAGGCCCAAGGTGATACGACGGTGGCGCACACCAACCTGGTCTCGGCCGACCCGGCCAACTTCACGCCGTTCGTGAGGGACGGGATCGTCGAGTCGGTGGTGGAAGTCGGCAACCAGATCGTCATCGGTGGCACGTTCACGAGGATCGTCAAGGGCGGCACGACGTACACCCGCACCGGCTTGGCCGCGTTCGACACCATGTCGGGTGCGGTGTCGACCGCCTTTGCGCCAACGCTGGACGGCGAAGTCACCTCGCTGGACGTGTCCGCGGACGGTCAGTCCGTGTATGTCGGCGGCGCCTTCCGGACGGTCAATGGAGTGACCCGCAAGAAGGTCGCTTTGGTCAAGGTCTCGGACGGTTCGGTGGTGACCGCATTCAAGGCCAGGGGCGTGTCGGCGAAGGTGAACGACCTCCGGCGCGTGGGGAGCACGCTGTGGATCGCTGGCCAATTCGCCAAGGTGACGAAGCAGCCGCGCCGCGCCCTAGCCACTTTGGACGCAGCGACCGGCGTCCTGACCGACCAATCGACCGTCGTGTTCGCAGGCCTGCACAACGGGGGCAAGACCGCGATCCGTGAAATCGCAGTCACGCCGGCCGCAGACAAGTTGATCGCTGTCGGGAACTTCACGACGGTGGCTGGCCTACCGCGCGACCAAGCAGTGTTGCTCAACATCGGAGGGGCGTCCGCCTCAGTCTCGGGCTGGCAAACCAACTTCTTCACGTCCTCCTGCTCCAACGGTTTCGACACCTTCATGCGGGACGTGGCTATCTCGCCGGACGGGCGCTATGCGGTCTTCGTGACGACCGGCGCGTATCGCGCCAACACCTCCTGCGACACGATGTCTCGCTTCGAGATCACCGGCTCATCGGCGGGGCTCGCGCCAACTTGGATCAATATGACGGGCGGCGACACGACGACGGCTGTGACCATCGCTGGCCCCGTGATCTACGTCGGTGGCCACTTCCGATGGGTCAACAACCCCTCGGCAGCTGACAAGCCCGGACAGGGTGCGATCGAGCGCACCGGGTTGGCTGCGCTCAATCCCGAGAACGGCATGCCCTATGAATGGAATCCGACCCGAGAGCGTGGCTACGGGGTCTACGACTTCTTGGTCACCTCGCAAGGGTTGTGGGTCGGGTCGGACACCAACACCCTCGGGGGCGAGTTCCGCCCACGAATCGGCTTCTTCCCGCTTGTGGGCGGTTCGGCCGTCCCCGAAGTTCAGCTCGGGTCACTCCCGGGCGACGTGTTGGCGGTCAGCCCCGGGGCGACCTCCGACAACACGGTGACCACCACCGCGACCAACGGGGTCGGTGCGCCAGGGGCGACAACATCGATGACCACGAGCGACTCGTGGGAGAACGCGCGCGGCAGCATGATCGTGGGATCGACGTTGTACACCGCGTGGTCGGATCGGGGTCTGTACGCCACTCCGATCAGCGGTAACACACTCGGCGCGCGAAGCCTGGTGGGAGTCAACGCCGGCCCCACGTGCACGTCCTCGAGCGGGACCTGCGCCAACGCCTTCGCCATTGATGCTCCCTTGGTCACCGGGATGTTCTACGACTCAGGCCGGATGTACTACACGTTGTCGGGTAGCACGGCTCTGTACTACCGCTACTTCGTACCCGGGTCCGGATACGTCGGCGGAGCGAGGTTCAGTGCGACCGGATCGGTGACCGCGTTGAACCCCGCGCGCGTGCGCGGCATGTTCCTGTCGGACGGAGCGCTGTACTTGGCCGACTCGAGTAACGGCCGGCTCTACTCGATCGGGTTCAACGCCGGCGTCGTCAACGGCTCGGCGAGTCAGGTCGACGCCACGCGCGACTGGCGCGCCCGGGGGCTCTCAATCCGCGTCGCGGCCGGCTGACCAGCCTCGCCTGGCACTCCGCCACGCTCGCGCGGGTGGGGTTTCGCGGCGGGGGCAGAGCGAGAGCGCCCAGCCGAGCCATACGAGCGGCGCGGCGGGCACGGCCACGTCTTCAGTGAGGTCGTCGTCCCGGCATGATGGGGGGATGACCTCCTCCATCGAAGCGACCCTCGACGACCACGCGTTGGCAGCCGCCCTGGCGGAAGAAGCGGGCCGCCGGCTGCTCACCATTCGGGCCCAGGGACTCGAGGGCGCTGAATTGAAGGCGGCCGGCGACCAAGGCTCGCACGACTTCCTCATGGCCGAGTTGGCCAGGGTGCGCCCCCAAGACGCGGTGCTCTCCGAAGAAGGCAAGGACGATCAGATCCGGCTGGGCGCGAAACGCGTCTGGATCGTGGATCCGCTCGACGGCACCCGCGAGTTCTCCGAGCTCGATCGGGAGGACTGGGCCGTCCACGTGGCCCTGTGGGAGGGCGGCGAACTCGTAGCGGGGGCGGTTGGTCTTCCGGCGCAGGGCGAGGTGCTGTCCACCGGCCGTCCACCCACCCCTGCCCCTCGGGCCGCTGACGCGCCGCTGCGCGTCGCGGCTAGCCGGTCGAGACCCCCCGAGTGGCTGGCGACGTTGACCGCCCAGCTGGGCGGCGAACTGGTCCCCATGGGTTCGGCTGGCGCCAAGACGGCAGCCGTACTTCAGGGCAAGGTCGACGCCTACGTTCATGGCGGCGGCCAGTACGAATGGGACTCGGCGGCCCCCGTGGCCGTCGCCCGTTCCGGTGGTTTCTGGGCGACTCGCGTCGACGGCTCACCGCTGGTCTACAACCAGCCGAATCCCTGGCTTCCCGACCTGGTGGTAGGACATCCGCAAATTGCTGGGACACTAATGGCTGCCCTGCAAGCGGTCGGAGACCGCGGCGACACCTAGGAGAGCCCTGCCCGATGAGTGAATACCGCCTCAGTTACGTCCGTGCGCTCGAGGCCGAGACGATCCACATCATTCGTGAGGTCGCGGCCGAGATGGAGCGCCCCTGCCTGCTGTTCTCCGGCGGCAAGGACTCGATTGTCATGCTGCGACTCGCCGAAAAGGCGTTCGCTCCAGCCCGGATTCCCTTCCCGATCATGCACGTCGACACGGGGTTGAACTTCCCCGAGGTCCTGGAGTACCGCGACCGCCGGGTCGAGGAGTTGGGCATCCAACTGATCGTCGCTTCGGTGCAGGACGCGATCGACCGGGGGACCGTGGCCGAAGAGGCGAACGGATCCCGCAACCGCATCCAGACCCCCGTGCTCCTTGAGGCGGCGGAGAAGTACCGGTTCGACGCGTTGTTCGGCGGCGCCCGGCGCGATGAGGAGAAGGCCCGTGCCAAGGAGCGGGTGTTCTCCTTCCGCGACGAGTTTGGCCAGTGGGATCCGAAGAACCAGCGACCCGAGCTGTGGAGCCTCTACAACGGCCGGGTGTCGGCGGGGGAGAGCATTCGGGTGTTCCCGTTGTCCAACTGGACCGAGTTGGACATCTGGTCTTACATCGACGATGAGGACATCGAAATTCCGAGTCTCTATTACGCGCATGACCGCGAGGTGATCGAGCGTGACGGGATGCTGTACGCGGTCAACGAATTCGTGCCACTGCGTGAAGGCGAGGTTTCCTCAGTCGAACGCGTGCGCTACCGCACCATGGGCGACGCGAACCTGACGGCAGCCGTACGGTCTGACGCCGACACCGTCGCGAAGGTCGTCGAGGAAGTGGCGGTGACGCGCTTGACCGAGCGTGGGGCCACCCGGGGAGATGACCGAGTGAGCGAAGCCGCGATGGAAGACCGCAAGAAAGAGGGCTACTTCTGATGTCGGACATGCTGCGCTTTGCTACCGCCGGATCGGTGGACGACGGCAAGAGCACGTTGATCGGGCGGTTGCTGTATGACAGCAAGTCCGTCTTCGAGGACCAACTCGACGCGGTCGAGCGGACCAGCCGTGAGCGCGGGGACGACTACACCGACCTCGCACTGCTCACCGACGGGTTGCGCGCCGAGCGCGAGCAGGGCATCACGATCGACGTGGCGTACCGCTACTTCGCTACCCCTCGGCGGAAGTTCATCATTGCCGACACCCCTGGGCACATCCAGTACACGCGCAACATGGTGACCGGGGCCTCGACCGCTGACCTCGCGCTGATCCTCGTCGACGCCCGCAAGGGCCTGGTCGAACAAAGTCGCCGGCACGCCTTCCTCACGACCTTGCTGCGGGTGCCCCACATCGTGTTGTGCATCAACAAGATGGACCTCGTCGACTACTCCGAAGAGGTCTTCGAGAACATCCGCACCGAGTTCGGTGAGTTCGCCACCAAGCTCAACATGCCCGACTTGACCTTCATCCCGGTTTCGGCGCTGAAGGGCGACAACGTCGTCACCCGCAGCGAGAACATGCCGTGGTACGAGGGTTCGTCGTTGCTGCATCACCTGGAGACCCTGCACGTGGCGAGCGACCGCAACCTGGTCGATGCTCGGTTCCCGGTGCAGTACGTCATCCGGCCGCAGTCGAACTCCACGCACGACTACCGCGGCTATGCGGGGACCGTGGCCGGAGGAGTGTTCAAGCCTGGCGACGAGGTCATGGTGCTGCCGTCCGGTTTCAGCACGACGATCGAGGCCATCGAGACCGCGGACGGCCCGGTGGACGAGGCGTACCCACCGATGTCGGTGACGATCCGGTTGGCTGACGAGATCGACATCAGCCGTGGCGACATGATCTGCCGCCCGCACAACATGCCGGACACCACGCAGGATCTGGATGCCCTGGTCTGTTGGATGGACGAGCGGGTCGAGCTCCGCCCGGGTGCGAAGTTCGCGGTGAAGCACACGACGCGGTCCGCCCGCGCCCTGGTGAAGGACGTCAACTACCGCCTGGACATCAACACCCTGCACCGCGATGAGACAGCCAACGGGCTGGCGCTGAACGAGATCGGCCGGATCAGGCTACGTACGACGCAGCCGGTGTTCGCCGACGATTACGCGCGCAACCGCACAACCGGTGGCTTCGTCCTCATCGACGAGCAGACCAACCGTACGGTCGCCGCAGGGATGATCACCTCCACCGAATAGTCCCTGCGGCGCGCCACTACTCGTGGTGGGCGACTACGCAGAAGTGTCCGAATCGGAGGCTTCTACGGCCTCAGGGCGCTTCCCTCTCGGGCACTTGGCGCGTTCGGCCACGTCCGGCCCCTCACCCGGTCCGCCCACTTGGCTCGCCCGACCGACCTCCCGGCGAAGCTGCGGGATCAGCGGAGCAGGCCGCGGCGGTCGAGTTCGGCGAGGACCAGGTCGACCGCAGCGTCGATGGACAGGTCGGTCGTATCGACGACGACATCGGCGTCGGTGGGCTCCTCGTAGGGCGAGCTGATGCCGGTGAACTCCGGGACCAACCCGGCGCGGGCCTTGGCGTACAAGCCCTTGCGGTCACGTGCCTCGCAGACCTCTAACGGCGTGGACACGTGAACCAAGATGAAGTCCCCGACGGCCTCCGCCCGCGCACGCATGTCGGCCCGTGCGGCCGCAAACGGGGCGATGGGCGCACAGATGACCAGGCCACCGTGCTCGGCGATCAGCGAAGCCACGTAACCGATCCGGCGGACGTTGAGCTCCCGGGAATCGCGGTCGAATCCGAGCCCCGCCGACAGCATGCGGCGCACCTCGTCGCCGTCGAGGAGGGTCACCCGCCGCACGCTGAGGTCCTCGATCCGCTCGCTCAGCGCCCGCGCCACGGTGGACTTGCCAGAACCAGAGAGCCCGCTGAGCAAGACGACTGCGCCGCGGCCCGGCCCGGTCGGTCGCGAGCGCCGCAAGGCTTCCGCCGACGCGGCCGGCAGGGGCGCGTCAGCGTCCGGCATGCGGCTCCCCGTGGCGTCCACCACAGTCGTGACTCCGTACGGCAGCAAGGTGGTGACCAGGGCGTCGGTCCAGGCGGCGTCTGGTGGCGCGGGGTCCGTTTCGCCCGCCGAGCCCTGGCGCGGTCCGGGGAGGGGAAGCACCAAGGCCTCGGCGCCGGGCGTCGCCTCCGCCGCTGCGACCACGGCCCGGACGAGATCCTCCGGTCGTACCCCCAGCGGGGCACCGGCCCCGACCACGGCGACCAGGAGCAGCCGGTCGACGTCGGAGCTGGTGAGCAAGGCTTCGGCTTCTATCAGGTCGCTGGCCCGGGGCACGTCCCTGAAGGCCACGGCCACGCTCGGGCCGTCGGCCGCCACCGCTGCTGCTGGGCGGCGCCAGCTGCGCCCCGGGCCGTGCGCGGCGGGCGCGAGAATGGTGCACCCGGTCGAGTCCAGCCTGGCCAGCGGCGTGCCCTCGGTGTCGGTGAGCAACAGCCCGGAGGTGACGGCTGCATCACGCAGGTCGCCCGGAAGCTCCACCTCCAGCGGTGCGGGTCGGGCCCCGAGCAAGACCAGGTCGAGCGCGTCGAGATCAGCACCCTCCAGCCCGTACGTCGGTAGCCCGGCGTGGGCCTGCCAATCGACGGTGTCGCTCATGGCCCGACATCCTTGCGTACGGCCTCGGTCTCGCTCCTGCTGGCTGCCGCCGGCTGGCCATTCTTGCGGGCGGATCCACGGTGTCCGTCGTTTTCCCAGCCTCGGCGCGTCTGGCTCTGCGCTTCTTGGCATACCGCGACCGGATGACCATCCAGGCCAGGTTGCCGAACACCACAGCGCCGACGATCGCGATGAGGATCAGCTCGTTCGACGCGCCGAGCAGCTTGAGGCCGGAGGCGAGAGCACGAGTGCGAGGGCTCGCCGAACGAGGCCACCTGCGCTCGGACGACAGCCGGGCGCCGACGTAGACGCCGGGGATGGCTCCGACGAGGATCGTGCCGGTGAGGGCGAGCTTGAAGTCGCCGAACAGGACGTGAGCGAGCGAGGCCGCCGCGACCATCGGGATCGCTTGCGTGAGGTCGGTGCCGACGAGGTGGGACGCCTTGAGCATGCCGGGTAGAGGAACAGCAGGATCACGATGACGATGGAACCCGCGCCGACCGAGCGTCATACCGACGATCGAGTCCGGCGAAGGCGCCGAGCGGACGGTGGCCACCGGGCGGACACGACTGTGGGGCCGGTCTTCATCGGGCTGGTCCCTCACCGACGAGGTCGAACGCTCGACGAGCACCGTCCACGCTCGCACCACCAGGCCGCCGAGGCCAGCGAGCAAGCGCAGCCCCAGCGCCTTCTTGACGACCGTCGCGAGGTCGCTCGCCGTTCGGCGACGAGCAGCCGCAGGACGAGGACTCCGGCAGAAGGCGGCGGGCACCGAACCGAGGCACAGCCATACCGAAGCGAGGTTGACGGTGCCGCGCCGCAGGTGGACGCGGCCCCGACCGGCTTCATGAACAGGCTCGCCACGAGGTCGCTGGAGACGGCGGTCAGCGGATCGACGCCGAAGAAGAACACCAGCGTGGGCGTCATGAGCGCGCCTCCGCCCATCCCGGTCAGCCCGACGACGATCCCGACGGCGAGGCCGGCCAGGGCCAGCGCCGGATTGATCCAGTCGATCAGTCCCGAGTTGAACCACTCCACGCGCGAACAGCCTTTCAGACTGGATAGGTACGAAATTCCAGCGTAGCCGACGCGGGCACGAGTCGTCGTCGCCACACCATAGGGTCGTGCGTCATGAGCATGGCCGGTCTCCTCGACCTCGTCGAGGGTGATCGGGGACTACGCCGCATCCGGCTCGAAGCCGCCGCGGAGGTCTCCGGCCCGGCCCTGGAGATCACCAGCCCGGACTCCGTACAGCCGTTGCTGGCCGCGTTGCTGGCCGCCGAGGCACCGCTGGGCGCCGGTCGACCGGTGCTCTTGGTGACGGCCACCGGTCGAGCGGCCGAGGACGCGGCTGCGACGTTGGCCGGGCTCCTCCCTGCCGGATCGGTCGCGGACTTCCCGGCCTGGGAAACCTTGCCGCATGAGCGGTTGTCCCCCCGGTCGGACACCGTGGGGCGGCGCCTGGCGGTTCTACGACGGCTCGCGCATCCGCCCGAGGTGCCGCTGCGCGTGGTCGTCGCACCGGTACGGGCGTTGCTCCAGCCACTCGTGCCCGGGCTGGGCGACCTCGAGCCGGTCGCTGTTTCGGCTGGCGACGAACAACCGATGGACGAGGTCGTCGAGCGACTGGTTGCCGCGGCCTACACGCGCGTGGAACTCGTCGAGCGACGGGGGGAGTTCGCCGTTCGCGGGGGCATCCTCGACGTCTTCCCGCCCACCGATGAGCATCCCCAACGCCTCGAGTTCTGGGGGGACACCGTGGAGGAGGTGCGGTGGTTCAAGGTGGCCGACCAGCGCAGCCTTGAGATCGCCGAACGTGGGCTGTGGGCGCCTCCATGCCGAGAATTGCTGCTCACGCCCGAGGTGCGCAGCCGGGCAGCCGAGCTCCTGCGGAGCCATCCGCAGCTGGCCGACGTGCTGGGTCGAGTCGCCGAGGGGATCGCCGTCGAGGGGATGGAGTCCCTGGCCCCGGTCCTCGTCGATGACCTCGAGTTGGTCATCGACCATCTGCCGCCCGGGAGCCACATCCTGATCTGCGACCCGGAGCGGGTCCGGGCCCGGGCCACGGACTTGGTGGCGACCAGTGAGGAGTTCCTGGCGGCTTCATGGGCCGCCGCCGCTGGGGGAGGGAGCGCCCCCCTTGATCTTGGGGCTGCGTCTTTTCGAAGCCTGGCCGAGGTGCGTGCCCAAGCCCTCGAACGAGGGGTCCCTTGGTGGACGGTGAGTCCCTTCACCGTGGACGAGGAGCTGGTCAACGCTGAATCCGGGGAGTCGGGCGCTGACGGGGGGTTGGTTCCCACGGGGTTCAAGGCGGCGGAGTCCTACCGCGGCGACACCGAACGGGCCATGGACGACATCTCGGGCTGGGCGTCGTCGGGATGGGCCGTGGTCCTGCTGACCCAAGGGCATGGCCCGGCCGAGCGGTTGGTCGAGCGGCTCCGGGAGTCCGACCTCGCAGCTCGGCTGGACCTCGGACTCGAGACCGCGGCAGAGCCGGGCGTGGTACGGGTGACCACGGGGATCCTCGAGCACGGGTTCATCCACGAAGAGCTCCGGATCGCTGTACTCACCGAGAGCGACCTCGTCGGCCAGCGGACCACGACCAAGGACATGCGGCGGATGCCCTCGCGGCGGCGCCAACAGGTCGACCCGCTGCAGCTGAAGTCCGGCGACCTGGTGGTCCACGAACAGCACGGGGTCGGCCGCTACGTAGAGATGATGCAACGGACGGTCCAAGGCGCCACCCGCGAGTACCTCGTCATCGAATACGCCCCCGCCAAGCGGGGCCAGCCCGGAGACCGGCTGTACGTGCCCTCGGACGCCTTAGACCAGGTCACCCGCTATGTGGGCGGGGAGTCGCCGGCCCTGCATCGGCTGGGTGGCGCCGACTGGGCCAAGGCCAAGGGCCGGGCGCGTCGGGCCGTCAAGGAGATCGCGGGTGAGCTGATTCGGCTCTACAGCGCGCGGATGGCCGCGCCGGGGTACGGGTTCGGCCCCGACACCCCGTGGCAGCGCGAGCTCGAGGACGCCTTCCCCTATGTGGAGACCATCGACCAGATGTCCACCATCGACGAGGTCAAGGCGGATATGGAGCGCACCGTTCCCATGGATCGCGTCGTGTGCGGCGACGTGGGCTACGGGAAGACCGAAATCGCCGTGCGGGCGGCGTTCAAGGCTGCTCAGGACGGCAAGCAGGTGGCCGTCCTGGTGCCCACCACGTTGCTGGTCCAGCAACACCTGTCAACCTTCGCCGAGCGCTACGCCAACTTCCCGGTCAACGTCGCTGGGCTGTCACGTTTTCAGACCGACTCGGAAGCCAAGGCGGTCGTCGAAGGACTCGCCGACGGGACCGTTGACGTGGTGATCGGCACCCACCGGCTGCTGACGACGGGTATCCGATTCAAGGATCTCGGCCTGGTGGTGGTCGACGAGGAGCAGCGGTTCGGGGTGGAGCACAAGGAGCACCTGAAGGCGCTGCGCACCCACGTCGATGTGCTCACGATGTCGGCCACGCCGATCCCCAGAACCCTCGAGATGGCGGTCACCGGGATCCGGGAGATGTCGACGATCACCACTCCGCCGGAGGAGCGCCATCCGGTCCTGACGTTTGTCGGGCCGTACGACGACAAGCAGATCACCGCTGCGCTGCGCCGGGAGCTGCTGCGCGAGGGGCAGGTCTTCTACATCCACAACCGCGTCGAGTCGATCGACCGGGCCGCCGAACGACTGCGTGGGCTGGTGCCCGAGGCGCGGATCCGAATCGCGCATGGGCAGATGCCCGAGCACGAACTCGAGCGGGTCATCATCGATTTCTGGGAGAAGGAATTCGACGTTCTCGTGTGCACGACCATCGTCGAGTCCGGCCTCGACATCGCCAACGCCAACACCCTGGTCGTCGAACGGGCCGACGTATTCGGGCTGTCCCAGCTCCATCAGTTGCGCGGCCGCGTGGGTCGAGGTCGCGAGCGCGCCTATGCCTACTTCCTTTATCCCCCGGAGAAGCCCCTCACCGAGCTCGCGCACGACCGGTTGTCCACGATCGCGCAAAATACCGACCTGGGCGCGGGCATGGCCGTCGCGATGAAGGACCTCGAGATCCGCGGCGCGGGCAACTTGCTGGGTGGGGAGCAGTCCGGCCACATCGCCGACGTCGGGTTCGATCTGTACGTCCGGCTGGTCGGTGAGGCGGTCGCTGCCTACCGAGGCGACGCGGTCGAGGAACCGCCCGACGTGCGAGTCGAACTGCCCATGGACGCCCACATCCCGCACGAGTACATCCCGGGCGAGCGGATCCGGCTCGAGGCCTACCGCCGGATCGCGGCGATCGCGGCCGACCAGGATGTGGCCGAGGTGCGGGCCGAGCTTCAGGACAGATACGGGCCGCTCCCGATTCCGGTGGACACTTTGCTCGAGGTGGCGCGCTTCCGGTCTCACGCCCGCCATGCCGGGCTGACCGACGTGACCGTGCAGGGATCGAACGTGCGGTTCGGTCCGGTCGAGCTACCCGACTCGGCCCGCGTGCGGGTCAACCGGCTCTACCCGGGCACCATCGTCAAACCAGCGGTCCGTACCCTCTTGGTGCCTCGTCCCTCTACCGCGCGGGTCGGGGGAACGCCGCTGCGAGATCGCGAGCTGTTGGCCTGGGCCCGCGAGTTCGTGGATGCTGTGCTTCTTGGTGATCCACTCGGTACGAAGGGACAGTCGTGACCACCCGTAAGACGCTGATCGTGGGTCTCACCGTGCTGACCGCCGTCGCGCTCGCGGGATGCGGCACGACCCGTGCCGGGTCTGCCGCGATCGTCGGCGACACCAGGATCACCGAGACCCGGGTCAATCAGGGAGCGGAAGAAGCCGTGGTCGCTGCTGCCACGCTGCCCGAGGACCCGGGTTCGACCCTCGACCAGGCACAGTTGATGCGCGAGAACGCAAACAGGCTGGTCAATTCCGAGTTGATCCGGATCACGGCCGAGGAGGAGGGCATCGTCGTCACGCAGGCCGAGATCGACCAACTGCTCGCCCAAGCCGCGGGCGGGCAGCCGCGTGAGATCCTCGATGCAACGATCGCGGCCCAGCTGGGCGTCCCCCCGTCGGAGCTGGAAGCCTTCGCCTACGACTTCCTGGTCCAGTCCCAACTCGGTGAGCAGCTGGCGCCGGGGCTGGATCCTGCCTCGCAGCAAGCGGCCACCCGCCAGCGGATCGCCCAGACGGCCGACCGGGTTGGGGTGTCGATCAGCCCTCGCTACGGCGCCTGGGACCCGGCTACCGTCGTGATCGTCCCGCTCACCGAGGACTGGACGGCGGACGCGACGCCGGCGGTCGACCCGTTCGCACCCGAACTCCAGTAGTCCGGTGCAGGGACGTCGACTGCTTGAGCTCGTCGAGGTCATGGACCGACTCCGTTCGCCGGGCGGCTGCCCCTGGGATGCCGCGCAGACCCACTCCTCGTTGCTGCCCTACCTCCTCGAAGAGGCCTACGAGACCGTCGAGGCGGTCGAGACCAGTGACGCGGTGGCCCTGAAGGAGGAGCTCGGAGACGTCTTGCTCCAGGTCGTGTTCCACGCCCGAGTGGCGGCCGAGCATCCCGACGAGGGTTTCGACATCGACGATGTGGCTGGGGGGATCGTCGACAAGCTCGTCAGCCGGCACCCGCACGTGTTCGCCGACGGGGCGGCCCGCACGCCGGCCGAGGTGGAAGCCACCTGGGAGTCGCTGAAACGGGCCGAGAAGGGCCGGACCTCCGCGGTGGACGGAGTGCCCCTGGCTCAGCCCGCTCTAGCGCTGGCCTCGAAGCTGCAGGCTCGGGCGGAGCGGGCTGAGGTGGCCGTCGATTTCGTCGCTGACTCGGGGGATTCGGCGGTCGACCGGGTGTGGCCCGACGAGGGCCCGACCGAGGCCGAGCTGGGAGATCTGCTGTTCGCGCTGGTGGCACGAGCACGACGCGAGGGCATCGATCCGGAGGCGGCCTTACGCGGATCGGCGCGGCGCTACGCCGACGCCGTACGGGCTGCCGAGGCCGCGTCGGGCGGCGGATAGGCTCGGGGCGTGGCCACTATTGAGGGAGTCGGTGCCCGCGAGATCCTTGATTCGCGCGGCAATCCAACGGTTGAGGTCGAGGTTGGTCTCGACGACGGGACGTTCGCTCGCGCGGCGGTGCCCAGCGGTGCCTCGACGGGCGCCTTCGAAGCCGTGGAACTGCGTGACGGAGACGCCGGGCGGTACGGCGGCAAGGGCGTGGAGCAAGCCGTCCTCGCGGTACTCGACGAGATCGGGCCGGAACTTCTCGGTTTCGATGCCACCGAGCAGCGCCTCGTCGACCAGGCCCTGATCGACCTCGACGGCACCCCGGACAAGTCCCGGCTCGGCGCTAATTCTTTGCTCGGCGTTTCTCTGGCCGTAGCGAAGGCAGCAGCTGACTCTGCGGACCTACCGTTGTTTCGGTACCTCGGCGGCCCCAACGCTCACCTGCTCCCGGTCCCGATGATGAACATCCTCAACGGTGGCGCTCACGCCGACAGCAACGTCGACATCCAGGAGTTCATGGTCGCGCCGATCGGCGCCTCGACGTTCGCGGAAGCGCTTCGTTGGGGCGCGGAGGTCTATCACAGCCTCAAGTCGGTGTTGAAGGAGCAGGGCCTCTCGACCGGTCTCGGCGATGAGGGCGGCTTCGCTCCCTCCCTAGCGAGCAATCGGGCGGCGCTGGATCTGATCGCTGATGCCGTGGCCCGGGCCGGCTTCCGGCTCGGCGGCGACGTGGCTTTGGCCCTGGATGTGGCCGCCACCGAATTCCACTCCGAGGCCGGTTACACGTTCGAGGGCTCCACCCGCAGCGCAGCCGAAATGTCGGAGTACTACGCCGGGCTGGCCGCCGACTACCCCATCGTGTCCATCGAGGACCCCCTGTCCGAGGACGACTGGGAAGGCTGGGCCGCCGTGACCGACGCGCTCGGCGATCGGGTGCAGATCGTCGGCGACGACTTGTTCGTCACCAACCCCAGCCGCCTTCAGCGCGGCATCGACGAGCGATCCGCGAATGCACTGTTGGTAAAGGTCAACCAAATCGGCACTCTCACGGAGACGCTGGACGCCGTCTCGTTGGCCCATCGGGCGGGATTCCGCTGCATGATGAGCCACCGTTCGGGGGAGACCGAGGACACCACGATCGCCGACTTGGCCGTGGCCACCGACTGCGGGCAGATCAAGACGGGTGCCCCGGCTCGCTCGGAGCGCGTGGCCAAATACAACCAGTTGCTGCGCATCGAGGAGCTCCTGGACGACGCCGCGCGCTACGCGGGGGCGGCCGCCTTCCCACGCTTCTCGGCCTGACCGAGGCATTCTGTCTGCCATGGGCTCACGGGGTACGCGCGCGGACCAGCGCTCGCCGGCACCCCGGCCGAGCCGACGCCGACCACGCTCGACCGCCCCGGTGATCCCTTCGTCGACTCCCTCGTCGGCCCCCTCGTCGGCCCCCTCGTCCGCCGCGTCCCGGACACCGGCTACCAGGGCGAGCGCCTCTCGCGCTCACCTCACCGGACGTGGCGCGCTGCTACTGGTCGTCCTCGCTGCCTTGGTGGTCACCCTCGCCTGGCCGGCGCGGGCTCTGATCGACCAGCGTCGTGCGGTCGCTTCCTTGCGCGCTGAGAATGCCGCCGCCCAGGAGCGGGTGGACGGCCTGCGAACGTCGCTGCAGCGATGGCAGGACCCGGCCTACGCGGAGGCCCAGGCTCGGGCTCGCCTCCACTTCGTTCGCCCGGGCGAGACGGCCTACGTCGTGGTCGGTCCGGACACTGAGCCGGCCCCGGTTGAGCCGCGGGTTGTCCGCGAAGAGCGCGTCCCGTGGTTCGACACGTTGTGGCAGTCGGTGCAGGGTGCGTCTGCCGATGCCGGATGACCTGACCGCGGTCGCTGCCCAGCTCGGGCGTCCGGCCCGCGGGGTGCGCCGGGTCGCTCACCGGTGCCCGTGCGGCCTGCCGGACGTGGTCGAAACCGAGCCCCGGCTGCCGGACGGCACGCCGTTCCCCACGTTCTACTACCTGACCTGCCCGAGAGCGACCGGCGCGGTCTCGACCCTCGAGGCTGAGGGAAGGATGCGCGAGATGCAGGCTCGCCTCGCTGAGGACGAACCGCTGGCCGCCTCCTATCGGGCTGCGCACGAGGCCTATCTAGGTGAGCGCGAACGGGCGGGGTCGGTCGAGGAGATCGAAGGCATCTCCGCGGGTGGGATGCCGGATCGGGTGAAGTGCTTGCACGTCCTGGTCGCGCACTCGCTAGCGGCCGGACCCGGGGTCAATCCCTTCGGTGACGAGGCGCTCGAGCAATTGCCGGACTGGTGGGCTCCCGGTCCGTGCGTGACCCAGTGATGACGCGGGTGGCCGCGATTGACTGCGGCACCAACTCCATCCGGCTGCTCGTGGCGGATATCGATCCAGTGGGCCGAACGCTCGTCGATGTGGTGCGGCGCATGGAGATCGTGCGGCTGGGGGAGGGAGTGGACCAGACGGGCCGGCTGTCGGAGGCTGCGCTGGCGCGTACCTTCTCCGCCTGCGAGGACTACGCGGACGTGATCGAGTCCCTCGCGGTGGAGCGCACTCGCTTCGTGGCCACCTCGGCCACCCGTGACGCCGCCAATCGCGACGTGTTTGTCTGCGGGGTACGTGACCGGCTGGGTGTGTGGCCCGAAGTTGTCACAGGAGACGAGGAAGCGGCCTTGGCCTTTACCGGTGCGACCCGAGCGTTGGCGGGGGAGTCGGGAGCTGGGCCGTACCTGGTCCTGGACATTGGAGGCGGGTCGACCGAGTTTGTCCTCGGCGTCCACCAGCCGACGGCGGCGCGCTCGGTGGACATGGGGTGTGTGCGCCTCACCGAACGCCACCTGCGCAGCGATCCCCCGACGAGTGACCAGGTGGCTGCCGCTCGCGGCGACATCGAGGCCCTGATCGACTGGGCCGCCGAGGTCGTTCCCCTCGCGGACGCAGTGGCCGTGGTCGGCCTGGCGGGTTCGGTCACGACGGTTGCGGCGATCGCTTTGGGGCTCACCGAGTACGACGCCGACGCCCTTCACGGCGTCCGGCTTGCCACGGCGGACATCCACACGGTGACCGACCGACTCCTGAGCATGACGCACGATCAGCGGGCGGCGATCCCGGTGATGCACCCGGGGCGAGTGGACGTGATCGCCGGCGGCGCCCTCGTGCTGGACGGCATCGTGTCCCGGATGGAGACGCTGATCGGCCTGCAGAGCATCACGGTGAGTGAGCACGACATCCTCGACGGCATCGCCTGGTCCAGCGCCGAGGTCTAGGGGCGATGGAGGAAAGGCAGCCATCGGTCCGGCCGGGGACGGGATGGCCGGGGGATCCGGCGGACGGGCGCACCCCGGTGGCCGAGTCCGCGCCGGAGGTCGTGCGGCTCGCGGCGGGGGCAGCGGACCTGGGCGCTCTGGAGGCTCGGCAATCGGTGTGCCGCGCCTGCCCGCGGCTGGTCCAGTGGCGCGAGGAGGTGGCACTGACCCGGCGGGCGGCGTTTGCCCACGAGTCCTACTGGGGGCGTCCGGCGCCCGGTTTCGGTGATCGGGCACCGCGGATCCTCGTGGTCGGCCTCGCGCCCGCCGCTCACGGGGCCAACCGGACCGGGCGGGTGTTCACGGGTGACCGCAGCGGCGATTGGTTGTACGCCGCGCTTTACCGTGCCGGTCTGGCGAACCAGGCCGCAGCCACCGCTGCGGGTGACGGACTGGTTCTGACCGGGGCCCGCGTCGTCGCGGCCGTCCGGTGCGCACCGCCGGCGAACAAGCCCACGCCAACCGAGCGGGACACCTGCGCCCCGTGGCTGGACCGGGAGTTGGCTCTGGTCGGACCGTCGCTTCGCGTCGTCGTGGCATTGGGCGGCTTCGCCTGGACGGCTACGTGGGCCGCTTTGGCTCGCGCCGGCGGAGTCGTACCCTCGCCCCGCCCGCGCTTCGGGCATGGGGCCGAGGCACCGGCCATGATGCCCTCAGGCGACCAACTCAGCGTCGTGGCCAGCTTCCACCCCAGCCAGCAGAACACCTTCACCGGGCGGTTGACCGAGCCCATGCTCGACGCGGTCTTCGCCCGAGGAAACGTCCTCGCAGCGGGGTAGTTGCGGCGCCCCCCCGCCCGGCTACCCCAGCGCGGAGCTGAGGGCGGCGAGCAGCTCGGGGGACTCGGGGTCGGTCTTCGTCCCGAACCGCGCGAGCACCTCGCCCCTGTCGCTGACCAGGAACTTCTCGAAGTTCCAGCGGATGTCCCCGGAGTACCCCTCGGCGTCCTCGGTCTGCGTCAGCTGGGTGTAGAGCGGATGCCGGTCCGGGCCGTTCACGTCGGTCTTGGACAGCAACGGAAAGGTTGTCCCGTATGTCGTCGAGCAGAACTCCCGAATCTCTCGTGCGGTACCGGGCTCCTGACCGCCGAACTGGTTGCAGGGAACCCCGAGCACGGTCAGCCCCCGCGGGCCGAACGTCTGAGCAAGCCGCTCGAGGCCGGCGTATTGAGGCGTGCTGCCGCATCGGGAGGCCACGTTGACGATGAGTGTGGGGCCGTCTCCGAGGCCAGCGAGCGAGGTCGGAGCATCGTCGAGCGTGGTGAGCGGGACGTCAAGCAGCGAGGCGGTGGCGGAAGTCATCGGGCGCCTTTCGGGAAGAGGTCTGGGCCATCCCCAAGCAACGGCGCAGGGTCGGACCCTGTTCCCAACCAGCAGCCACAACGGCGCAGCCCCGCCTCGGCCCTGGCGACCGCCGCACAACGATGCACTTGCGAAGCCCCGTACCTTGGGTCGGGTGACCCCCACGCCTACTGCCCAGCCGCCCCGCATCCTGATCGTGGGAGGTGGCTACGTCGGGTTGTACACGGCCATTCGCCTGCTGAAGAAGTTGCGTCAGGGCGAGGCGGTCGTGACCGTTGTGGACCCGCGGTCGTACATGACCTATCAGCCGTTCTTGCCCGAGGCTGCTGCCGGGTCGATCCAGCCGCGGCATGTCGTGGTCCCGCTGCGGCGGGTCCTGGCTGGCGCCGAGGTGGTGACCGGACGGGTGACCGCCGTCGACCACGCGACCAAGCGGGCCACGGTTCAGCCGCTGGAGGGGCATCCGTACGACCTGGCCTACGACCACGTCGTGATGGCGGTGGGCTCGGTGTCACGCACCTTGCCCATCCCCGGCCTGGCTGAGGTCGGCACCGGGTTCAAGACCGTCGAGGAAGCCATCCAGCTGCGTAATCGGGTTATTGAGTGCATGGACATTGCCGAGTCCACCCGCGATGCGGACATTCGAAGACGCAACCTGACGTTCGTCGTGGTTGGAGGTGGGTACGCCGGGATCGAGGCGCTCGGGGAGCTCGAGGACATGTCCCGGTATGCGACCCGCTACTACCGCACGATCGAGCCAGCGGATCTCAGGTGGGTGCTGGTCGAGGCCTCGGATCGGATCCTGCCCGAGGTCGGTCCAGACCTCGGTGAATACGCGCTGGAGCAGCTGCGAGACCGACAGATCGCGTGCCACCTGGAGACTCGCCTGGAGAGCGCGGTGGGAGGGCACGTGATCTTGTCCGACGGGACCGAGCTGGACACCGAGACGTTGGTGTGGACCGCAGGCGTCAAGCCCAACCCACTCGTGACCCGATCTGGATTCCGCCTGGACGACCGGGGGCGGCTCCTCGGTCGGGCGAGTCTTCAGGTCGCTGATCACGACGACGCCTGGATCGCGGGAGACGCTGGGGCCATCCCCGACCTCACCGGCGAACCGGGCTCGTGGACCTCCCCTTCGGCCCAACATGCGGTTCGACAGGCCAAGACCCTGGCGGACAACCTGATCGCCGCCACGCGTGGGTTGCCGGTCAAGGAGTATCGGCACAAGCACGCTGGCTCGGTGGCATCCCTAGGCCTGTACAAGGGAGTCGCTGCGGTCTACGGGATCAAGCTCAAGGGTTTCCCAGCCTGGTTCATGCATCGGACCTACCACATGAGCCGGGTGCCGACGTTCGGCCGCAAGGTGCAGGTGTTGGTCGACTGGAACCAGGCACTCTTCTTCCGCCGCGAGATCGTGTCGCTGTGGGGGATGCACGAGCCGTTCCATGAGTTCCAGGAGGCCGCAGGAGACGGTTCGAGCGGCGACGCGCAAGGCGACGCAGGCCAGGGAAATATCGTTAGCAAGGGTAATGAGGTAGGCTAACGTTTGTGACAGCCATCATCAGTCGGTCAGAGATGACCACGGTTCTCCGGATCGCCATCATGCGAACGGCTCGGCGGTTGCGGGCCGAACGCTCCGACTCGTCGTTGTCCCTGGGGGAGTTGGCCATCCTCGGCGCCTTGGACCGGCACGGTCCGCTCACGCCCGGCGCCTTGGCCGAGCACGAGCGGGTCCGGCCTCCGTCGATGAGCCGTACTCTCGCCGCCCTGGAAGCCGCAGGTCTCATCGAGCGGTCGCCGCATCCGACGGATGGCCGGCAGGTCCTGGTCTCCATCACCGCGGCCGCCCGGGCGATGCTCAAGGCCGATCGCCGGCGTCGTGACGAGTGGATGGCCGTACGGCTGGCGGACCTCACGGCGGCCGAACGCGACACGTTGACCGACGCAGCCAGCATCTTGGATCGGGTCAGCCGCTCGTGAGCCCGACCTTCCAAGCCCTGCGCAACCGCAACTACCGCTTCTACCTGGCCGGCTCCTTCGTCTCGAATGTCGGCACCTGGATGCAGCGCATCGCTCAGGACTGGCTGGTTCTCGAGTTGTCCGGAGGTAGCGGTAAGGCGTTGGGCGTGGTCACCGCTTTGCAGTTCCTGCCGCTGCTGCTGCTCGGGCCCTGGGGAGGGCTACTTGCCGATCGCTTCCCGAAGCGGCGACTTCTGGTGCTCGCTCAAGCCGGGCTTGGCGCCCTCGCGTTGTCGCTGGCCGTGCTCGACGCTCTCGACCTGATCACGCTGTTCGGGGTGTATGTCCTCGCGCTACTCCTCGGGGTCGTGACCGCCGTGGACGGGCCCACCCGGCAGTCGTTCGTCCCCGAGATGGTGGGGCGCGAAGACCTGCCCAACGCCGTGGGGCTCAACAGCACCGCCTTCCACGGCGCGCGGATCGTCGGACCAGCCATCGCCGGGATCATGATCGCCGCCGTCGGGACGGCACCGGTCTTCTTCCTCAATTCCCTCACGTTCCTAGCCGTCATCGCCTCGTTGTTCGCCATGGACCCTCGGTTGTTGCACACGACACCGCGGACCAAACGAGGACACGGACAGATCCGGGCCGGCGTGGCGTACCTGCGCGGTCGACGGGACCTCGTCCTGGTGCTGGTGGTGGTCGGCGTCGTGGCGATGTTCGGTCTGAACTTCTCGATCACCTTGGCGCTGGTCGCTACCGAGGTGTTCGATCGCGGTCCCCAGGGCTTCGGCTTGCTCGCGACCATGTTCGGTCTGGGGTCACTACTCGGGGCCTTGGTAGCCACCCGCCGACGGCACCCCACGTTGCGCCTGGTGGCCTGGGCTGCTGTGGCGTTCGGGCTGCTCGAGCTCCTGACCGGTTTGATGCCCACCTACGCCACGTTCGCGCTCGCGCTCGTTCCGACCGGCGTGGCCGCTCTCACGGTCATGACGGCGGCCAATGCCACGGTCCAGCTCGGAGTGGACCCCGCGTATCGAGGGCGGGTGATGGCGATCTATCTGACCGTCTTTCTCGGGGGTACGCCCCTGGGCGCGCCGCTCGTGGGCTGGATCGCGGAGTCCTTCGGCGCGCGGTACGGACTCGTGGTCGGGGGCGTGGCGTCCGCCTTGGTGGGCGTCGTTGCTCTCTTCGTGCTCGCGCGCCCAGCCGCACGTCTTGGACTCGGGGACGACGACCGAGGCCGGGAGAACCCACTCGGAGGCGATTCGATGTCAGATGGTTTCGTGCGCTCCGGTAGCGGGGACGGAGTCACTGCCGCCTAGGCTAGGTGGGCCCCCGTAGCCCAACGGCAGAGGCAGTCCCCTTAAAAGGGATCCAGTGTGGGTTCGATCCCCACCGGGGGCACGCTGCGGTGCACCGGAGTCCCGCGCCGCGCACCGCGTGATGCCGCAGCGCGGATTCCCAGTTATCCTCATGTACATGGCTGACTCAGACAACGTGCAAAGCCGTAACCCCGTCCTTCGCCGCGAGTTCGGCGACCCCGCGCACTACGCGGGCTTCGATCACGCCCCCGCGGGCACCGCGACGCTGCAGGACGAGCACGCTCCGCCGACGTCGGCCTACGCCGGTGCTCGGATGACCGTTCAGGACGTCGTGATCAAGACGACGGTGCTGTTCGCCATCTTGCTGCCGCTCGCAGTTGTGGGCTGGAACGCGGTCTACGCCGTGCCGGCCCTCGTTTGGGTGGCCATGCTCGTCGGGCTCGGTCTCGGCTTCGCCAACGCGCTCAAGCGCAGCGTCAGCCCGGGCCTGGTGATGCTCTACGCGGCGGTGGAGGGTCTGTTCCTCGGCGGCATCAGCCGGTTGTTCAACGATCAGTTCGGCAATGGCGCAATCACGATCAACGACGCCGGCGACCAGATCGCTGGCCAAAACATCGTGGTGCAGGCGGTCATCGGCACCCTCGTGGCCTTCGGTGTGATGCTTGCTCTCTACGCCTCCGGCAAGCTCCGCGCGACCCCGCGATTCAAGAAGATGATGATGGTCGCGCTCGTGTCCTACCTGGGGATCGCGCTCGTGAGCCTGATCTCGGCGTTCTTCGGAGTGGGTGAAGGATTCGGCTTCTACGGCGCCGGGCCGCTCGGCATCGCGTTGTGCATGCTCGGCGTGGGCCTGGCGTCCTTCAGCCTCGTGCTCGACTTCGACGCGATCGAGAAGGGCGCAGCGTTCGGCCTCCCGGCGCGGGAATCGTGGCGGGCCTCCTTCGGCCTGCTGGTGACGCTGATCTGGCTCTACCTCGAGTTGCTGCGTCTGTTCGCGATCTTGCAGCGGAACTAGGCCAAGCGGCCGTCCGGATGGGCGATCCGACCGATGATCCCGCCGCCGACCTGCGCAGGGTCTAGCTGACTCGGCGGGCAGCCCGCTGCATGTCGTACTCGTGCACGATCGCCTTGGCGTAGCTGTGTGCGATGCCGTGCTCGTCTTGGAGCCAATGGACGCGGTCTTCGGACCTGATCAGCGAAGGACCATCGTCGACGACCTTGCACCACTCCTTGATGTCGTGCCCGGTCGCCTGCGGCAACCGAGCCACGAGGTTTGCGTAGGTCTCGTCGGAGTGGTGCACGGACATGGGCGCCTCCAAGTCGTCTCGCCTCGGTCGAGGCGTTACACCTACGGTGCCGTCCAGCGGCCCGTCGCACAAGCCCTTCGCCAACACTGGCCCCGACCGAGTGGCGTCGCTCGTACGGTGGGGCGGTGGGCGGAGCATCGGTAGAGGTCCTCGGACGTGAGGTGACCCGGGTCGCGGACCGCCTGCGGACGCTGTCCGACGCCCGACTGACTCAGCCCCGCCCTCCCGCGGAGTCCCGTCACCAACGTGCCCTTCGGCTGGTCCAGGAGTTGGCCGACGCGAGCCAGGGCATCGAGGAGCGCCTGAATGCAGCGCCACCGAAGCCGCGCGCGGTGCCCGACGTCGGTCCGTTGGCGGTGGGCGATCAGGTCGCGGTGACGGGGAACGACGTGCTGTGCGCAGCATCGGCGCTGGCGCCGGACGAGTCGGTCTGGTCCCGCGGCGGCCGAGCGCCGCTTGGAGCCGTGCTGGACGAACTGGCCGAGGCCCTGAAGGCCCTACGACTGGCGCTGTGAGGCCGGCGCCCTACTCCTCGAGAACGGCCGAACGGCGCCGCAACGGCACCCGGTGCCGGACCGTGGCCCACCGGCCGCGCGGCGAGCCCGCGCGGCCATCGATCTCGGTCCCGGCGAGTTCGCTGCCCGCGGTCTCCGCCGCCTGGGCGGCGGCCACCGAGATCGGGAGCACCTCTTCGTGGCGATCCACGTCGAGCTCCGGCTCCGGCTCCGGGCCGTACCCGAGCGCGGCGCAGACCGACGGGAGTATCACCTCGGCCAGCCGCCGGTAACCCAGGGACGAGGGATGGAACTGGTCGGCACTGAAGTACTCCTGCGGCGCTCGGTCGAATTCGGGTCCCAGCAGCGCCCCGAGGGAGACGGCCCGCCCGCCGGCCTCGACGACGGTGATCATCTGGGCGGCCGCCAGCCGCCGCGACCAGCGACGGCCGATCGCGCGCAGCGGCTGCGGCAGAGGTCGTACGGTCCCAAGGTCAGGGCAGGTCCCGACCACGACCACGCCGCCGTTCTCGAGCAGGCGGCGAACCAGACCGCCGAGATGGTGTGCGCTGGTGCCCGGCGGGACCATGTGCGTGACGTCGTTCGCCCCGACCAGCACCACCGTCAGATCCGGACCCGAGTGGCCGAACTCCGCAAGGCCCTCGACCTTGTCGAGCTGGGTGGGTACGTCGGAGGTCTGGGCCCCGACAACCGCCACGTTGACCAGGTGGACCGGGTGCCGACTGACGTCGGCCAAGCCCCGGGCCAGCAGCGCCCCAGGAGTGTCGGCCGGCTCGTCCGCACCGAGCCCCGCCGCCGCCGAGTCTCCGACAATCAGCATGTTGATCGGCGCGGCCCGGGAACCCGGCTCGCCGGTGGGGGTGTAAATCCCGTCCACGTTGTACGGGATTTCGGTGACATCTCCGACCGTCCGTCTGGCCCATTTGGCCTCGAGCCACAACAGCCCGGCGGCCGTGACCGTGGCGGTGGCGGTCGTGAGCACCACGCCGCCGCCGCCGTACGCCGCCCGCGAGGCGATCATGCGCGCCTGAGACTGTCGCGCCACGTCAGAGACCAGCCCGGAAGGGTTTGGGGTCACTCAGGAAACCTCGGACGGCATCCCGAGCGCCGTCAGTGATCTCCGGCCCGTGAGTGAAGGCCGCCAGGTCGTAGTCGAGCTCTCCCAGCACGTGGGCGGTCTTCTTGGTCAGGTAGACGTTGGTGCAGAAGCTGAGCACCGGCCAGGTCAAACGGCTGCGCATGTTCCAGATCGCATCCCCGGTGATCAGCAACCGGGTGGGCTCGTGCAACAAGCTCACGTGGCCGGGGGAGTGCCCAGGCGTGTGAATCACGCGCAGCCCACCGCCGACTTCCAGGAGCTGTCCATCGGTGAGCCGCTCGTCCACCGTGACGGCCGGAGCGCCCTGGCCACGTTTGAGGAGTCGCCCGCTGAGCAGCTCCGGGTCCAGGGGTGCGCCCTTACCGGCCTGCAGCGCATCGGCGTCGTCGTTGTGCGCGGCGATCGCGGCACCGGTGCTCGCACGCAGGGAGGCGGCGCCCCCCGCGTGATCGGAGTGGCCGTGGGTCAACACGATCCTGGTGACGTCGGAGGGACCGCTGCCGATTTCCTCGAGTCCGGCCAGGATGCGCTTGGGTGCACCCTTCAGGCCCGTGTCGACCAGGGTGACCTGCCCGTCGGCATCGCGGAACACGAAGGAGTTGATCAGGTCCTTGGGAGCGGTGGGAATCCGCCAGACCCCTGGTGCGAGGGCGAGCGCGGCCGGTCTGGCCATGGCCCTTCACCTCCAAGCATCGCGCGACGACCTCCAATCGTAGCGAGACCGCCGAACGCACGCCCTCGGTAGAACGGCTTGATCGGGCCTCTACGGTGAGCGGTATGGACGTTCACGACTCGGTCATCGATCTCATCGGCAACACCCCGCTGGTACGCCTGAACCGGGTCACTGACGGGCTCTCGGCCCAGGTGCTCGCGAAGGTTGAGTATCTGAACCCGGGTGGTTCGGTGAAGGACCGCATCGCCGTGGCCATGGTGGACGCCGCCGAACGGGACGGAACGTTGAAGCCGGGCGGGACCATCGTCGAGCCGACCTCGGGTAACACAGGCGTCGGACTCGCGCTCGTGGCCCAGCAACGCGGGTACGAGACCGTCTTCGTGTGCCCGGACAAGGTCTCCGCGGACAAGATCAACGTGCTTCGCGCCTACGGAGCCGAGGTCGTCGTGTGCCCCACCGCGGTGGACCCGGACGACCCTCGCAGCTATTACGAGGTCAGCGACCGGCTGGCCCGCGAGATCCCTGGTGCGTGGAAGCCCGACCAGTACTCCAATCCCCACAACCCGGCATCCCACTACGCCTCCACCGGACCTGAGTTGTGGGCGCAAACCGACGGCACCATCACCCATTTCGTCGCGGGCGTGGGCACCGGCGGAACGATCTCGGGCACCGGCCGCTACCTCAAGGAGGTCAGCGACGGTCGCGTGCAGATCATCGGGGCCGACCCCGAGGGGTCGGTGTACAGCGGCGGCAGCGGTCGCCCGTACCTCGTCGAAGGAGTCGGTGAGGACTTCTGGCCGGAGACGTACGACCGCGAGATCTGTGACCAGATCATCGCGGTTTCCGATCGCGACTCATTCATCATGACCCGTCGTCTCGCCCGCGAGGACGGGTTGCTCGTGGGTGGCTCCTGCGGCATGGCCGCGGTTGCGGCCCTGCGGGTGGCCGAGCAGGCCGGGCCGGATGCCGTCGTCGTGGTGTTGCTCCCGGACAGCGGTCGGGGCTACCTGTCCAAGGTTTTCAACGACGAGTGGATGGCCGACTACGGATTCATCGGCACTCCGGGGGCTCAATCCGTGGGCGACGTCCTGCGCGGGAAGGGCGCTCACCTGCCGTCCTTCGTGCACAGCCACCCGACAGAGACCGTGCGGGAGGCGATTGACATCCTGCGGGAGTACGGGGTGTCCCAGCTCCCAGTCGTCAAGGCTGAGCCCCCCGTCATGGCCGCCGAGATCGTCGGGTCTGTCGTCGAGCGGGATCTGCTCGACGCCTTGTTCGGTGGGCGCGCTGCCCTCGCGGACCCGGTGGAACGCCACATGTCCGCGTCGTTGCCGGTCGTCGGCGCCGGCGAGCCGATCGCGGCCGCGATCGCGGCGCTCGAGTCGGCGGATGCTGCGGTGGTGTTGGACGACGGCAAGCCGGTGGGCGTACTCACCCGTCAAGACGTCCTCGGCTACTTGGCTCGGTAGACGTCCCGCCCGCTCAACTTCGGTGCGGCAGTGCCGATCTTGTAGAGGGCGCCGGCTTGGGTCGATCACCCCTGGGTCGGAGCGAGGGAGGGCCGAAGACGTGCGCAGCGTGCGTGTGGTGACGCTGATCCTCGGCGTCGCCCTGCTCGCGGGAGGCCTCGTTCTTGGGCTGCTCGGCAGCCGGGCGACCATGGCTGCCGCCGAGCGACGCGACGAGGATCTCTCCGGCCGCGCGCAGAACGCCGCCACCCTGCTCGGGGAGACCTTCGAACGAGCCCGCACCACGGAGTTGGTCTTGGCCAACGACACCGCATTTCGGCTGGTGTCCACGGCACGCAGCCGCGGTATCGCGGAGCAGCGGGCCGCGATCCAACCCATCGTGGACGCGTTGCGCTACGTGGCGGAGGTGTTCCCCGGAACCGTGGACAGCGTCGGCTACGTGGATGTCCGAGCGGACGAGGTCGCTCGGGTTGTAGCTGGCCGATCAGTCCTGCCCGGCGGCTTGAACAACGTCCGGGACGTCGCTTGGTTCGGGCCGGCACGTTCGCTGACCATCGGCGAGGTCTATCGCACCGCCCCGTATCAGTCGTTGGATACCGAGGCCTGGGTGGTGACCTTCGCCGCCCCAGTGTTCGACGGGGACAAAAAGCTCGGTGTGGTCCACATGGAATTGCTCATGGACAGTCTTCGCACCCAGATCGTGAACGCGACGGGAACGTCGGTCATACGGGTGTTGGACCCCGAGACGGGCCAGGTGATCTTGGACAGTCGCTTCGGTCAAGGGCCGGGCGGGGAGCTGGGTCGCTCGGCTGACGACACCTTTGCCGGGTCCACCGCTGCGATGGGTTCGACGGGGCGCATGACGGCCGCCCAGGAGCGCGTGGCCTACGCGAGACTGTCGGGCGATCAGGCCGGCCTGGGTTCCACCAACGCCGCTTGGATCGTGGCTGCCTCTGCCCCGGACCTTGGTGATCCCGCCGGGGCTCGACTGAGCCTGTGGTCGCGCGTTCTCGGTCTACTCGGCCTCGGGTGCCTCCTGCTGGCCAGCATCGGCTTCGTGCGTCAGGAGGCGGAGAAGCGGGCTGAACGAGAGCGGACGGCCACCGAACGCGACGCGCTCTCGACCCGGCTGGAGGAGATGTCCGAGGCCCTCCAGCGGGTGGCAGCGGGGGACTTGGCCACCGAGCTCCCCGTCGAGGGATTCGACGACGAACGGCTGCGCCGGCTGGCGGTGTCGTTCGAGTCGACGATCGACCGCCTGCGCGGCCTCGTGGGTCAGGCCCAGGAAAGCCGCGCCCGGCTGACGCAAGCCGCTGAGGACTTGTCCATAACCTCTGGGCAGCAGGCCGACAACGCTCGCCAGCAGGCCGCCGCAGTCACCGAGACCACCGTGACCATCCAGCAGCTGGCGGCCACAGCGGCGCAGATCTCCGATTCCGCGCAAGGAGTGGCCCAGACAGCCGGTCAGATGCTGCAGCTCACCGAGGAGGGCCGCACCGCCGTCCAGGACTCGGTCCAAGCCATGGACCGGATCGCGGGTCGGGTCGACCACATCGCCGAGTCCTCGGTTGAACTCGAGGAGCGGATCGGTGAGATCGGGCGGATTTCAGACCTCATCGACGAGCTCGCCGACCAGACCAACCTGTTGGCCCTGAATGCGGCCATCGAAGCGGCCCGCGCGGGTGAGCACGGGCGCGGCTTCGCGGTCGTCGCGGCGGAGGTCCGGCGCCTGGCCGAGCGAGCCAGACAGTCGACTGCACAGATCCAGGGGATCGTGGCTGATGTGCAGAGTCGTACCCGCGGGACCGTCGCTGCCAGTCAGGAGGGAGCCCGAGAGGTCAGGGCGGGCGCCGAGTTGGCGCACTCGGCCGTGGATGCGCTGGACCGGATCGCGGAGATGGTCGACGACGCCACGACGGCGGTGAAGGAGATCTCGATCGCCACCATGCAGCAGCGCTCCGCCTCAGATCAGGTCGTGAGTGCCATGACGGGCGCCGAAGAGGTGTCCCGTCAGTACGCCTCAGCGGCGGCGCACGCCGCCCTTTCGGCCGATGAGCTGTCGGCGGTGGGCGAAGAACTGCGGACAACCATCGACCGGTTCAGCGTGGAGCGTCAGGATGAGAGCCTTCAGCCGCACGCTTGAGCTGTTCAAGGGTCTCGCGCATGGTCGTGCGGTTGTGCTCGCCGCGGTCGCCGACACCGGTGGCTACTCGAGACAGTGAACGGAGCAGGCGCCCTCGCTCGTCGGTGGTCGACTCGGTGACCAACGTGCCCCCTGAACCATCCGGCTCAAAGGTGTAGCGCCAATGCGCGATAGCCAGCCCTCGCGCGTTGGATCGAAAACTGAGCTCCTGACCGGGGATGGCCTTCTCGATCGTGCACGTGGTCTGCCAGGACCAAGGGCCCTGCCGGTTGAGGCCGCGAAACCGCACCCCGGGCCGTGCCTGTGTCGCGCCGTCAAGCCAGTGGACGCTGCGCGTTTCAGGGCTCCATTCGCCCATTCGCGGGAGGTCGGCGACCAGCGCGTAGACCTCGTCTGGGGCGGCCTTGATGGTCGCGGTCACGGAGATGGTCATGGGTTGGTCGCTCGGTGGGCCGTCACGTCTCGGGCTCCGACTCCTTCAGTCCGGTCTGTCGCTCGCCCACGACGCGCCGCAACTGTCGCCGGGCGAGTCTCTGGGCAGCGAGGTCCGGCCGATCATGGTCGCTGGCCAGACCGAAGTCCAAGAAGGCGAGGCCGAAGAAGGCCGCCCACCCTCGCGCGCGGGTCCAGGTGTCCGGGTCGACGGAGCCGTACCCCGCGCAGAGGTCCGCGTGGTGCTCGTTCTCGAAGAACCACCAGGCAGCCGAAAGATCGGTCGCCGGGTCGCCAGCAGTCATGTCCCCCCAATCGAGTATGGCGGCGAAGGCGCCGTCACGGACGAGCACGTTGCGCGGGTGCAGATCACCGTGCAGCCACACGCGCTGTTCGGAGGGTCGGATGTTGGCTGCGGTCGCGAAGACTGCCGCAGCAGCCTGAACGAGCGGCCCCTCAGCCCCCTCGTGGTGCAGCGCCAGCCACCCTTCGACGGCGGAGGATCGGTCCGCGAGGGGTACGCCGCGCAAGGGGTTGTCCGGTGCGTCCTCGGGTGCACTGATGTGAAGGGCCCGGAGAAATCTTCCGAGGGTGGCTGCCTCGCTGGGCCGAGGTGGTTCGTGTTCGGCTCGAACCCCCTCGAACCACGGCACGACGCTCCAGCACCAGGGGAAGGCCTCGCTCGGTCGCCCGGCGATGATGGCGGCAGGCACGGGCAGTGGAAGCGTCGGAGCCAGGACGGGGAGCCAGATCTGCTCCTGAGCGTTGAACGACGCGGCGGCTGCTCGACGGGTGATCCGGACAGCATGGTCGTCGCCCAATCTCCACACCGCGTTGTCCCAGCCGTTGGCGAGGAACGACAGCGGCAGATCGGCGAACTCCGGAGCCTGCTCGGCCAGCAGCCGGCGCAGGAGCGGCTCGTCGATGTCGGCCTCGGCCGGCGGCGTACCCGTCACAGCCGAAGACTGGCAGACCTGCGGCCCAACGAATGCTCACGCGGCCGACGGGCTGTCGTCCCAGGGGTCACACAGGGTGGGGTTGAGGGACCGGGGTTGGCTGGCCCCGATGATCTGGCTGTGGCGGTCGGTGAAGACCCACCAGCCGTGACCGACACTCCATCAGGTCAATAACTGTTCTTTGGAAACAAGGTTCGGCGTCGGTGATGGTGGTGGCCGGCTGGCGAGAATCGCGATCACAGGCGGGCTCCAACTCGGGTCCCTAGAGTGGTACGCCTGACCAGGAGGTGGTGGGGATGCCGAATCCCGCACAGCTCAAGCAGTTGGCCGCGCGACGTGCAGAGTTGCGAGACAGGCACCTGCTGCCCGTGTCTGAGCGCCCGAGCTCTCCGGGTCGAGGGATTCATCACGCGGCCCTGATCTGCTCGGATGTGGAGACGACGATCGACTTCTACCAAGGCATCCTCGGGTTTCCGCTCGTCGAGCTGACCGAGAACCGTGACTACCCAGGGTCGTCGCACTTCTTCTTCGATCTGGGAAACAAGACCCTGCTTGGGTTCTTCGACTTCCCGGGCTTGGGGCTCCAGCCGGGGGTGGAGTCGATCGGCAGCGTGCAGCACGTCGCTATCTCTGCCGCGCGTGATCGGTGGGAGGAGGTCCAGTCCCGCCTCGACGATGCCGGAATCCCGTACGCCGGGCCCGATCTCGGCATCCCGGAGTCGATGTATTTCAAGGATCCCGACGGGATTCAGATCGAGCTGTTGAGTGACCCGCTGATGTACTTCGCCGGCCACCAGTTGGACGAGTAGGCCATGGACCTCGGCGTCGGCCTCCCAGTCTCGGGACCGTGGGCGATCCCCACCAACCTCCGCCAGGTTGCTTCCCGAGCAGAGGACCTGGGCTACCACTCTGTGTGGTCCTTCCAGCGATTGCTGCACCCAGTCGATGAGGACTGGGGTCCCATGTACCACGCGGTGCTCGATCCGATCTCGACCCTGGCGTACGTCGCTGGCTTCACCTCACGAGTCAGGCTCGGACTGGCCGTGGTCAACCTGCCCTTTTCCGCGCCGATCGTCTTGTCGAAAGCCCTGACCACCGTGGACATCGTCAGCGAGGGTCGCCTCGATGTGGGGCTCGGCCTCGGCTGGTCACGGCTGGAGTTCGAGGCCGCTGGCGTCTCCTGGGAACGACGCGGCGCCCGGGCTGAAGAGTTTGTCGCTTGCCTGAAGTCGATCTGGACCGAGCCGGAGGTGGAGTTCCAGGGCGAGTTCTACTCAGTACCACGCAGTCGGGTGGACCCGAAGCCGGTGCAGACCCCGTACCCCCCGCTACTCATGGGAGGCATGGCCGAGGTGGCGCTGCGCCGGATCGGACGGATCGCCGACGGTTGGATCAGCAGCAGCCGGGAGGACCTCCAGGCGATCGGCACTTCCATCGACGTCGTGCGAACAAGCGCAGCGGAGGCCGGGCGAGAGCCCGACGCGCTGCGTTTCGTCGTCCGCGGCGTGGTTCATTTGAGCAACACCGCGACCGGCGCTCAGGGCGATGCACGCACGCCCTTGCAAGGGAACGCCGACGAGATCCGTTCGGACCTGGCCGCGCTGGCCGGACGCGGTGTCACGGAAGTGTTCTTGGACCTCAACTGGGATCTCGACACCGTGAACGAGCCCGACGCTGAAGTTGCGCTCGAACGAGCAGAACGTCTGCTCACCGAGTTTGCGCCCGAGTGATTCTGCGCGATGGCCCCGATCTTCACGCCCAACGGAACCGAGTCACGTCGGTCGGGAAGGTCACCCACGCAAGGGCTTTCGTGGGGCTGAATACGCACAGGCCCCCCGCGTGTTCGCCCTCCCACGCATCTGGCTCGGGTGAGTAGCCCTCCGTCGCATATTTCGTGAATGCCGCAGACAGTCGGGCTCCGAACTCAGGACCGGGCGGTCTGGCCGGGCTCGCGATGCCCTCGACGATGACTGCGTGCTTGCCGTCCTCGAGGTGCAGGGTGCAGGCCCCGTTCCCGCTCAGGTTCTGAGCATGGCGAGTCTGCGGGGAACCGTCGTACCAAAGCACGCCGTCCACCCACACGCCCCAGCGAGGAACGACGTGGGGTCGCCCGTCCGGCCGGGTGGTGGCCAACCAGTAGATGGGCGCCTGAATCAGGCGCTGCTCCACCGTGGCCCACGTCAGAAGTCCTTCGGTGTCGCTCGGCACCCCGTAGCCCTCGGGCATCTTCGGGCGATCCACTCTCGGCTCATGCTTCACCGCCTCAGTGAATTCGGCCACCGCTAGGCACCAGGCATGGGGTAGGCCCCGGAGACCGGCCACCAGCCTGCTGGCGGGTCTTCGCCGACTCGCCCGTCGATCGACTCCCGGAGCAGATCGGCGTGCCCGGTGTGCCGCCCGTACTCCTCGACTAGGTCGAAGATCAGCCGGCGCAGGCTGGCCTGGCGACCGTCGTCGTCGCGGGCCTGGACGAGCTGGTCGAGGCCGCCATCTGCCACCGCGCTCACGGAGATCGTGCGGGCCTGCGCGACCGCTGCGTCGTAGAGGACGTACAGGTCCTCGGCGCCATCGGCGGCGGCCGACGCGAAGTCCCAACCGGGGTTGGCCTCCCAGTCGACCTCTTCCCACGGGTCGCCCGGTGACTCGCCCGCCAGCTTGAACTGGAAGTAGAAGGCTTCGACGAAGGCCAGGTGCTTGAGCAGCGACCCGATGGTCAACGCAGAAACGCCGACGGTGGCGCGCAGGCTTTGGTCGTCGAGGCCATCGGCCTTCCAGCGGAATGTGGTGCGCAGCCGGTCTAAGGCCCCGAACAGGTGCTCGGCCTCGCTTCCGGCGAGTGGCGGTTCCCAGGGATGGTCAGTCGTCGACATCTCGGCACCCTAGGCCGCCGGAGTGCGTTGACGCCGTGGAAGGTAAGAAGAGACGCCAAATCCAGTCGGTCGGGCCATTCGCGTTGGCTAGTCCTCGATGACGTCCAACCCCTGTTCGCGCAGCAGCGTGAGGTGGTCCAGCATGCCCTTCAACACCTCCGGGGAGTGTCCCTCCCAGTCCTGCACCTCTGAGACGACCCGCAGCGGATACCGGGTCCGGTAGGACCGGGTGGGGTTGCCAGGAAATCTCTTGTTGGTCACGTTGGGGTCGTCCTCGAAGGGTCCCAGCGGCTCCACCTCATAGATGTGCCCGCGCTCCTCGATCCCTGCCAGCGCAGTCGCCAGCTCCGCCCCCCAGGCGGCTGTCTCCACGAGGGCGGCGAAGTAGATGTTGTTCGACACTCGGCCCGCGTGGAAGTTGGAGCCGTAGCCGGGGACCAGGTCATCGCCGACCGTGAGCGGGGACTTCGTCCCGTGGTAGAAGGGCCCCGCGATGTGGTCGCAACGGTCATAGGTCACCGGGGTGTCGGTGGTGTCGTCCCCGTCCATGGCTGGCCTCGGCCCGTTCAGTCCCGGGGACCTGACGGCTGGGGCTTGAATCGGCGGACCTGTTGGGGCCAGCCGCACGCCTCCGCGATCTTGGCGGCCCACATCTTTGCGGTCTCGTCATCTGCCACGTCCACCACCGTGAGCCCGCCCAGCCATTCCTTGGTCTCGACGAAGGGTCCATCGGTGATCAGCAGGGCACCGCTGGTCGCGTCTGCGGTGTAGATCGGTCCGTCCTCTTCCTCGAGCCCTCCAGCGAAGACGTACGCGCCCGCCGCCCTTATCTCGTCCACGACCGCCATGGCGAGCGGTCCTCGTGAGCGGAACCATTCCTCGCTGTGGTCGCCCACCCATTGCTGGTTGAAGAAGATGAGGTACTGGGTCATGACTGCTCCTCTGCCTGCGCGGAAAGCCGTCTGAGCTGGAGGTGGCTTCAGTCCTCGTCGGGGTAGGCGACGCCGGTCGACGAGTGGCAGTCGTACCCGTGCGGCACTTTGTGCAGGTATTGCTGGTGGTGGTCCTCGGCGTAGTAGAACGTCGGCGCGGCCATGGCCTCGGTGGTGATCGGGTCCAGGCCGTTCGCGTCGAGGGCTCGCTGGTAGATCGCCTTGCTGCGCTCATAGGTCTGGCGCTGCTCGTCGTTCACCCAGTAGACGGCCGATCGGTATTGCGTGCCGACATCGTTGGCCTGGCGGAACCCCTGGGTCGGGTCGTGGATGGTCCAAAAGACTCGGAGCAACTGCTCGTAGGTGACCACGCTCGGGTCGAACACGACCAGAACCGCCTCGGTGTGTCCGGTTCGTCCGGTGCACACCTCCTCGTAGGTCGCGTGGGGGGTGTAGCCGCCCTGGTACCCGACGGCGGTGGAGTAGACGCCCGGCACCTGCCAGAACTTGCGCTCGGCGCCCCAGAAACAACCGAGCCCGAAGTACGCGACCTCGTAACCATCCGGCCAGGGCGCGAACAGCGGCGTTCCCAGGGCCGCGTGGGTCGCTCCGACTTGGAAGGGGCGTTCCGTGCGCCCGGGGAGCGCGGCGTCGGCTTCAACCAGCTGGGACTTGCGGGTGCTGAACAGCATCAGTGGGCCTTCCATGGGT
Source organism: uncultured Actinomycetota bacterium (assembly GCA_963851405.1). GTDB lineage: Bacteria > Actinomycetota > Actinomycetes > DATJPE01 > DATJPE01 > JANPBY01. The sequence goes on from CAWKPB010000003.1 coordinate 88,385, forward strand.
CGCGGATCACCGACGACAACGCTCCATCGCGCGCTTGTGTTCCGCTCAATGATTACGGCGTTCTGACCGAAGAAACGCCGTGGGGGTTTCACGTATCAGCCTGGGCCTGGCCGGCCTCGGACTGTTCACGCTGGCCTCGATTCTCGGCGTCCGTGGATCTGCTGAGGGCGACGCCGACATGCGCCGGATCGACTCGCAAGTGGCGGCAGGCGTAGAGGCGGCCCGATCAGACCTCGAGCACGTCTTCGATCGGGCCGAGCTGGCGGCCCGGATCCAGGCCAACGGCCGGACCCGAGAGGCCATCAAGGGGACCGCAGCGGAGTTCGCGTTCGCAGCCCGCTCGCTGGACGCTCTGGTTGGGGTAGACCCGCGCTCGTTCTCCTCCGCCGCACTGGTCGACTCCGACGGCCGAGTCGTCGTGGCCACTACCACCGGCGAACGGCCCGCCGATCTCTTGCCGGCCGCTGGCTCGGCGGTGCGCTCTGCCCCGCATCCTGGGCCGACGGGTGATGAGGTGATCACCACGGCCGTGGGCCTTCCGGTCGTGGACGGTGCCGTCCCCGGCTCGATCCAGGTAGACACGCCGGTGGCCGCCCTGACCCAGGCCCTCAACCGACCCCTGAGCCCGGACTCCGCCACCCAGGTCCGCACCGGGGAGGGGCTGGTCATCACCTCGAGCGGTGATGCACGTGATGGGGGGTACGGCTTGGTCACTGGTCGTGGGTTGCTCAAATCCACAGCGGGTACGGCGTTGTTCGTGGAGGTGGCCCAGGCCGCGCCCGCGACCGGCGCGGGGACCCTGACCCCGTTCAGTGTTGGTCTGGCCGTCGCGGGTTTAGGTCTGATGGCGGGCGCCGTCATCGCCTGGTGGCGGTCGTTGCGTGAGGAGCGAGCGGCCCGACAACGTGCGGTCGCCGAACGCGACCGACTCTCACTCCACATGGATGACATGTCCGAGGTCCTGGCTCGCGCCGGTGCGGGCGATCTGGGAGTCCACCTCCCGACCGACATCAACGACCCTCGAGTTGCCACGTTGGCTCGGTCCTTCGACGACACGTTGGCCCGGCTGCGCACGCTGGTGGCTCAAGCGCAGGACAACGGGGTGACCCTCGGCACGGCCGCCACCGAGCTGAGAGCCGCCTCGACTCAGCAGGCGGCTGCCGCGTCCCAGCAGTCGATGATGGTCATGGAGACGACTGCGACCATCCAGGAGCTCGCGGCAACCGCGGCGCAGATCGCGCAGACCTCCGAACAGGTCGCTGAAGCTGCTCGGGAGACCCTTCGCTTGACCGAGCACGGCTATCAGGCCGTGTCGCAGTCGGTCGAGACCATGGAGGACATCTCGGCCCGGGTTGAGCGGGTCTCCGGCCATGCCGTGTCGTTGGGCCAGCGCACCCAGGAGATCGGACGCATCGTCGCGGTGATCGACGAACTGGCGGACCAGACCAATTTGCTCGCTTTGAACGCAGCCATCGAGGCGGCGCGAGCGGGGGAGCACGGGCGCGGCTTCGCCGTCGTCGCTCTGGAGGTTCGCAAGCTCGCCGAGCGGGCGAGTGAAGCGACCGGACGGATCCAGGCGATCGTCGTGGAGATCCAAGCCGAGACCAGCGCCACCATTCTGGCCACTGATACGGGAGCGGCCAAAGTCCGGCAGGGCGTTCAACTGGCCCGCGAGGTCGCCGAGGCTCTGGACGACATCGCCGAGATGGTCGACGAGACGACCACCGCGACCCGCGAGATCTCGGTGGCGACTCAGCAGCAGCGCTCGGCCTCGGAGCAAGTGGTCGTGGCCATGACTCAGGTCACCGATGCCTCCCAGTCCTACGCCGTCGGTTCGCAGCAAACGGCGGCTTCGGCGGACGAGCTGGCCGCGGTCGCGCTCAAGATGCGTGGATCCATCGAGACGTTCAACGTGGACATGGGCCCTGCCGACTAGCCTCTCGGATATGACGCACGGTTTCGAGACCCTGGCCATCCACGCGGGGCAAGAGCCCGACCCCCTGACTGGAGCCGTTGTTCCTCCGATCTATCAGGTGTCGACGTTCAAGCAGGACGGCGTCGGTGGCCTCCGGGGCGGATACGAGTACGCCCGTTCGGCCAACCCGACCCGAACGGCGCTGGAGGAATGCCTGGCCGCGCTCGAGGGCGGGCGTCGCGGGTTGGCGTTTGCGTCCGGCCTCGCGGCGGAGGACACGCTGCTGCGTGCCGTTCTTCAACCCGGCGACCACATGGTCGTCCCGGACGACGCCTATGGCGGCAGCTACCGACTGTTCTCCAAGGTGCTCGAGCGCTGGGGCGTCACGCACTCGACGGCCCGGCTGTCCGACCTGGACTCCGTACGGGCCACGGTCGTATCCGGTCGCACCCGCGTGGTGTGGGCCGAGACCCCCACCAACCCGCTGCTGGCAGTGGCCGATATCGAAGCCCTGGCTGCGATAGCCCACGATGCGGGCGCCCTGCTGGTCGTCGACAACACCTTCGCGTCGCCGTACCTCCAGCAGCCGCTCGCATTGGGTGCGGACGTGGTGGTGCACTCGACGACGAAGTACCTCGGTGGCCACTCCGACGTCGTGGGCGGCGCACTCGTCGTAGCAGACGACGAACTCGGCGAACAGCTCGCCTATCACCAGAACGCGATGGGCTCGGTCGCCGGACCGTTCGACGCGTGGTTGGTGCTGCGGGGAGCCAAGACGCTCGGAGTCCGGATGGATCGCCACTGCGCTAACGCAGCGCGCGTGGTGGAGCTGTTGAGTGCTCATCCTGGCGTCTCGCAGGTCTACTGGCCGGGGCTGGCCGACCATCCCGGGCACGACATCGCTGAAAAGCAGATGCGTGACTACGGCGGGATGGTCTCCTTCCGCGTGGCGGATGGAGAGGACGAGGCGGTCGCGGTCTGTGGCCGTACCCGCGTCTTCACCTTGGGGGAGAGTCTCGGTGGCGTGGAGTCCCTCATCGAGCACCCGGCGCGCATGACGCACGCCTCGGTGGCCGGCTCCGCGCTAGAGGTGCCGGGCGACCTGGTGCGGTTGTCCGTGGGGATCGAGACCGTCGATGACTTGCTCGCCGACCTGACCGAAGCCCTCCGCTGAGCAGTCAGACCCGACGGGTCCTGTGCGTGGACGTCGGCTCTACGTTCACCAAGGCGGCTTTGGTCGAGGTGCCCACGGGGCGGCTGCTGGCGACCGCATCCAGCCCTACGACACTGACCACCGACGTGCTCGAGGGCGTGGCGGCGGTCCGCGCCCACACCGAATCGGACGCGTCGATCGTCGCAGACGAGGTCCGTGCCTGCTCCTCCGCCGGCGGGGGACTGCGTCTCGCCGTCGTGGGGTACGAACGAGTGGTCACCGCCGAGGCGGGATCGCGGGTGGGGCTTTCAGCGGGAGCCCGGGTCACCCACGTTTCGGCGGGACCGTTGGACCCGGCCGGTGTACGGGCGCTGCGAGCGGATCGGCCGGACGTCATTCTCCTGGTCGGAGGCACCGACGGTGGCAACGCCGAAGTCTTGTTGCACAACGCCGGGCGGCTGGCCACGGCCCGGCTGGCGCCCCCAGTCGTCGTGGCCGGCAACGCTTCGGTGACCGCCCAGGTGTGCGCACTGCTGTCCGAAGCAGGTGTCACGGCACTGCCCACAGCCAACGTTCTGCCCCGTATCGGGATTCTTGATCCAGCTCCCGCGCGAGCGGCGATCCGCGAGGTGTTCATCCGCCACGTCATCGGTGGCAAGGGCTTGTCCACAGGACCAGAATTTGCCCGGCTGGTCCGCGCCGCCACGCCGGACGCCGTACTCGCCGGGGTCGAAGTACTCGCCGATGGAGCTGAAGGCGTCCCCGGGGTCGGGGACGTGGTCGTGGTCGACGTGGGCGGGGCCACGACCGACGTCTACTCGGTCGTCACGCCCGACCCGGAGGAGGCCGAGCTCCACCGGGAGGTGGTGGAGGTGATGTGGCGTGAGCGCACGGTCGAGGGAGACCTCGGCATGCGCTGGAATGCGCCCGGGGTTTTCGATGCGGCCGTCGCCGAGCAACTCCTGGGTACCGACGACTCGCTGAGCGCTGGTGCGGCCGTCCGATCCTCTGATCCCGGCTGGCTCCCGGTGACGCCAGCAGAGCGGGCCGACGAGCTACGACTCGCGGCGAGCGCCATGACCATCGCGCTGAGACGGCACGCGCGGGCCTCCGACCCGGCCACACCGGATGGCCCTCGTCGGTCCGGAAAGGACCTGCGCGCCGTCCGTCTCGTCGTGGGTTCGGGCGGGGTGCTGCGGCACGCGGACCCGTCGCAGGCGGTGGGGATGCTCGCCGAGGCGCTGGCCGATCACGCGGGTGGATGGCGAGTCCCCGAACACGCACGCGTGGTGCTGGACTCGTCCTACGTCCTGGCCGCGGGCGGGTTGTTGGCGCAGGACCATCCGCAGGCAGCGGCCCGGCTACTCGCCGAGCATGTCGGTGGCGTCGCCCTCTAGGGTCTTGGCTATGGCGAGGCATCCACAATGAGTTCCCGTACCGCGGTGGAAACTGCGGCCGCAGTCAGGTCGGGGGAACTGGCCGCGAGCGACGCAGTCGCACTGGCCCTGGGGCGCATCGCCGCCCATGACGAACGGCTGGGTGCCTTTCAAGTCGTACGGTCGGAGAGGGCGCTGGCAGAGGCCGCGGCCGTAGCCGCGCGCGATGATCTCGAGCAGTTGCCGCTGGCCGGTGTCCCGGTCGCCATCAAGGACAACATCCCGCTCACGGGTGAGCCGATGCGTGACGGCTCCGCTGCGACGCCGAACACCAACCAACGCACTGACCATCCTGTGGTGGAGCGACTCCGAAGCGCGGGCGCAGTCGTTGTTGGACTGACGCGGGTTCCCGAGCTGTGCATCTTCGGCGCGAGCGACTCGGTCTTCGGAATCGCTCGAAATCCTTGGGACGTCACCAGAACCCCGGGCGGCTCCTCCGGCGGATCGGCCGCGGCGGTGGCAGCCGGGCTCGTCCCCGTGGCGCACGGCAACGACGGTATGGGGTCGATCCGCATTCCGGCGGCCTGCTGTGGCCTGGTGGGCTTGAAGCCGGGACGCGGTGTCGTTCCGTCCGAGGTCGGTTCCAACGACTGGTACGGCGTGGTCGAGAACGGGCCTCTCACCACGACGGTCGCTGACGCAGCCCTCATGCTGTCGGTGCTGGCCGACCGGCCGGGGTACGCCGACGTTCGCGCCCCAGACCGTCGGCTTCGGATCGGTTGGTCATTGACCAACCCGGTGGCCTTTTCGAGTCTGGACGAGGCCTGGGCCGACGGGGTCCGCAGCACGGCAGCGGCTCTGGCCGGTCTCGGTCACACCGTCGAGGAGGCCCCGTACCCGTATCCCTTGAACGCCGGCCCTGCCGTGTTCCGGTGGTTCGGTGGGCCGTCCTTCGACGCCGACGGACTCGACCGCAAGTTGATGCAGCGTCGGACCCGAGCGCACCTGCGTGCCGGTGACCTGGTGCGGCGGCTGGGTCTGGTCAACGAGGGTCAGCGGGAGTCCTGGGCGGCCAAGGCCGAGCCGTGGTTCCGCCGCTACGACGTGCTCGTGACTCCGTCCTTGGCTCAGCCCCCGTTGGCCGCCATCGACTGGGGCACCGGCTCGTGGCTGCGATCGGTGTGGGCGAACCTGATGTACGCGCCCTACGCAGCCCCGTGGAATGTCCTGGGTTGGCCGGCCATGTCGGTGCCCGCGGGTGTCCATCCGCAGGCCGGCACCCCGCTCGGAGTACAGCTCGTCACCCCGCCGGGCGGCGAGAGCCTGCTCCTTGCAGTGGCCTCCCAGCTCGAGGCCGAGCGCCCTTGGCGACGCCTGGCGCCGGGCTACGGAGACTGAGCCTGGCCCGTGGAGGCGGGTTTCGTCTCAGGCATGCGCAGCACCGTGATCAAGGCGATAACCGAGACACCGGCCGTCGCGAGGAACGCCGTCTCGTAGCTGTAGGTGTCGGAGAGTGCCCCGGACACGAGCGGCCCGGTGAAGGTTCCGGCGTCCGCCGCCATCTGGAAGGCGGCGACCGGGGTCCCGCCCCGTCCACCGATGACATCGCCGACCACAGCCGCCGACGAGACACCGATCAGCGCTGACGCAGCTCCGAACAAGGCCATCGCTACGAGGTACGGCGGGATCGAGTTCGACAGCGCCAGGACGACCGCCGCCACCAAGGCGAGGATGGCGCCGCCGAGCAGGTACGGCCGCCGGCCGCGGGTGTCGGCCAGCTTGCCCGCAGGGATCAGGACGAGGACTTGGCTGACCGCGCCCACCACGAGACCGATCCCCGTCCACAGGGCGCCGACCCCGAGGCCCTCGACGACGAAGATGGGAATGAGGGCCGCCCGAACCCCGAAGATCGACCAGCCGTTGGCGAAGTTGTTGACGACGGCGGCCCGGTAGGCCGACGAGCGGAAGGCCACCCGCAGGCTGGTGGGGGCATGGTCTGCGCCGGTCTGGGTGTCGCGCTCTTTCAGCGACGTGCGGGCCAAGAAGATCATCGCGACGCTGCCGGCCGCGGCCAGGGTCCCGGCATAGACGAAGAAGGGCGCCCGGATCGACCACTCGGTCAGTGCTCCGCCGAAGGCCGGTCCGACGATCCCTCCGACGAGGAACCCGGCCTGGAAAGAGCCGCTCGCCTGACCGCGTTGCTCCGCAGAGGCAACCCGTAGCAACAGGCTCAGGGCCGAAACCGTGAACATCGCCGACCCCACCCCGCCGATCCCACGCAGCAGGAGCAGTTGGGGAAAGGACTGGGAGAAGCCGGCGAACAGACTGGAGACGGCCACGATGCCGATTCCGGTGGCGAGGATGATCCGCTCGCCGAACAGGTCCACGAGGCGTCCGCCGCCCAGAGCAGAGACGAAACGCATGAGCGCGAACACGCTGATGATCGAGGAAGCAGCAAGGTTGGAGACGCCGAAGGTCTTGGCAAAGATCGGTATCGCTGGCGCCAGGATCCCGAACCCCAGGGCGACGAAGAACGCCACCGCCGTCAGCACTGCGACTTCCGGGGGGAGGCCCGACATGGGCAGCCGGAAGCGAGAGGTCTGATCGGTCATGGGAGCGCCATCCTCGCGCATCGGTTGGACGGTTCACGCGGCCGCGTCACGAAGAGCCCGGACCGGCGTCCAACCCCTGACGAGGTGTGGACCAAGTCAGGAGGTTGGATGGGCGCGTGATGCGGTGCGGGGACGGACTCGTGATCGGGGACACCCCCGAGCGCGCGATCGAACTTGCCGTCACGCAGGCCGAACTCCCCCTCGCGGGTGAGCCGGCGAGCCTGGCCTGTGTCTTCGTGAGCGGGCTTGCGCCCGACGACGCGGGCAGGGCCCTCGCCTCAGCGGCCCAGATGATCGATGCGCCGACCGTGATCGGTTGTTCGGCCGACGGCGTGCTGGGGGCTGGTCAGGCCGTCGAGGGCCAGCCTGCGGTGTCCGTGTGGATGGCTGCTGCGCCCGAACTGCGGCTGCGGGCCTTCCATCTGGAGGTGATGCGCAGTGATACGGCGATGACCGTGATGGGCATGCCCGAGATGGACGATGCATCGGTCGGCCTGCTCCTGGTGGATCCGTGGTCCTTCCCCGTGGATGGTTTCGTCTCGCGCAGCAACGAGACACTGCCGGGGCTTCCCCTGGTCGGTGGAGTCGCGACCGGGTTGTCGGGGGCTGGCGGCACCCGACTCATGGTGGACGGGCGGGTGGTCAACCGGGGAGCCGTAGGACTGTTGATTTCGGGCGACGCCTCCGTCGCAACCGTGGTCAGCCAGGGATGTCGGCCGATCGGCCCGAGCATGACCGTCACCGCCAGCGAAGGGAATCTCCTGCTGGGGCTCGCCGGTGTCCCCGCGCTGGACAAATTGCGTGAGGTCGTCGGGGGCCTCGAACCCGAGGATCAAGCGCGTGCCGCCGGCGGCCTACAGCTGGGCATCGCCATGGATGAATACGCCGACGAGCACGGCCAAGGGGACTTCTTGGTTCGTGGCCTCGTCGGTGCGGACGACACGCGCCGCGCGGTCGCGATCGGCGATGTCATCGAGGTGGGTCGGACGGTGCGCTTCCACGTCCGCGACGCCGAGGCAGCTTCGTCGGACCTGCTCGGGTCGTTGTCCCAGTTCCGATCCGGGTCGAACCTCGATGTGGCCGGAGCGCTGCTGTTCTCCTGCAATAACAGGGGGGAGGCCCTGTTCGGGGCCGCCGACCACGACGTGCTCACGGTGCGGGCCGGACTGGGAACTCGTCGGGTGGGTGGGTTCTTTGCCAACGGGGAGATCGGTCCGGTGGGAGGGCGCAATCACCTCCACGCCTTCACCGCGTCCATGCTCGTTCTGGGGACGCCGACCGATCAGCCGGCACGCGCTGATCATCCGGCTCGTCCCGATCAAACGGACTGACGGGACCCTTCCTCCTCGCGGGCGGGCCGCTCCGTGGTTTCGGGGGCAGACCGTTCGCGCAGGGTTTGCTCCTTGAGCACGAGCGCGAGCGCGAAGGCGAGGATCGCCACGGGTACGGCGACCAGGAAGACCACGTCCAGGGCGTTCACGAACGACTCGATGACCGGTTGGCGGAGGCTGGCCGGGAGGGCCAAGATCGCCTGTGGCGAGGCCGTGAGCTGCCCGCTGTCGACGCCCGCGAGCGCGCTGGGCGGGAGTCGTAGGGCCAGCTGCGAGGTCAGCACGTGGATCAGCACGGCGCCGAAGACGGCGGTGCCAAACGTCCCGCCCATGGACCTCAGGAAGGTGGCCGTGGACGTGGCCACGCCCATCTGGGAGGGGTCCACGCTGTTCTGTACGGCGAGGACGACGACCTGCGTGATGGACCCCAGGCCGAGGCCGAGGATCAAGAGGAACACCGCGAGTTCCCAGTACGACGTCGTGACACTCAACGTGGAGAGCAGCAGCATCGCGATCACCACCAGTGCGGTCCCCAGGATGGGGAAGATCCGGTAGCGCCCAATTCGGCTGATGATGCGCCCCGATCCGACTGAGGCCACCAGCAGTCCGAGCATGAGCGGGGTCAGCATCAGCCCGGACTTGGTCGGTGTCACGCCGCGGACGACCTGGAGATAGACGGGCAGGTAGACGATCGCTCCAAACATGGCGAATCCGACGAGGAAGCCGATCGCGCCACCGACGCGGACTGTCGGGTTGCGGAACAACTCGAGCGGCAGGACCGGCTCCTGGGCCCGCGACTCCCACCACAGGAACGTCGCGGTGAGGACGCCCGCGGCCACGAGAAGCCCGAGGATCAGCGGGGAACGCCAGCCCAGTTCGCCTCCCCGCACGAGGGCGATGAGCAAGCTGCTGACGCCACCGACCAGGAGCGCCGCGCCGAGGTAATCCACGGTGTGGTCGCGCCGGACGTGGTGCAGGTGGCGAAGGACCGAGCTGGTGACGACCAGAGCCAAGATGCCGAGCGGCACGTTGATGAAGAAGATCCAGCGCCAGTTCAGCGCCTCCACGAAGAACCCGCCGAGCAACGGTCCCACGATGCTGGCGACACCGAAGACGGCGCCGAAAAGGCCCTGGTAGCGACCTCTTTCCCGCGGGGGGATGATGTCAGCGACGATGGCAAGCGCGAGTGCCATCAGGCCACCGCCACCGAGCCCTTGGATCGCGCGGGCGCCGACCAGTTGCCACATCTCCTGGCTGAGTCCGGCGAGCATCGAGCCGAGCAGGAACACGACGATGGCGAACTGGTAGACCGGGCGGCGCCCGTACAGGTCGGAGATCTTCCCGTACAGGGGCGTTGACGCGGTCGAGGCGAGCAGATACGCCGTCACCACCCAGGACAAGTGGCTGAGGCCGCCTAGGTCTCCGACGATCGTGGGTAGTGCCGTCGCGACGATCGTCTGGTCGAGGGCCGCGAGCAACGTTCCGAGCATCAGCCCGCCGAGAACGAGCTTGACCTGGCGTTGGCTCAGGAGCGGTGCGCTCATGCAGTGTCCCCCGAGCCCTCGGCCAGGTCTTCGGCCAGGCGTTCTAGACCTTCGACCAGTCGCCGCCGGTCAGCGGCGGACCAACCCCGAACGGCCGCCCCGAGGATCGCCGCCCGGTTGGCGACCACCTCAGCGAAGACGGCCTCACCTTCGGGGGTGAGCAGAATCTGCTGAGCCCGGGCATCCGTGGGGTCGGACACCCGGTCAAGGAGTCCACGGTCGACGAGCGCCGTGACGTGGCGGCTCACGGTGGACAGGTCGAGGCGGAGCTCCTCGGCCAGGTCAGAGGGGCGGATCGGCTGGAGCCGATGAACGTCGGCCAGCATGGTCATCGTGACCCGGTCGACCGGGTCACGAACCACGCGACGCGAGCCCTGGACGACCGCGTAGAGCGCAGCCGCCAGTGCCCGATCTGCGGTCGTTGGAGGCGACGAAGTAGTTGCTTGCACCATGCAAGTAAATACTCCCTCTCGCCCAGGCGCAACTCGGGGAGCCGGGAGTCGCCCGCGGCCGCCCACCCAGTGCCAGACTCCGCTCATGGCTTCCGCGATCGCCGTCCCCACCATCGACGATGTGCTGGCTGCGCAAACCCTGATCGAGGGGGTCGCGCGGCGCACCCCCATGGAGGGCTCGCGGCCGTTGTCGGAGCTGGTCGGCGGGCCGGTCAACCTCAAGTGCGAGAACCTCCAGCGCGCCGGCTCCTTCAAGATCCGCGGGGCGTACAACCGGATGGCGCGGCTGTCCCCGGAGGAGCAGGCGCGCGGCGTGGTCGCGGCCAGCGCCGGCAACCATGCGCAGGGGGTGGCCCTGGCCGCCCAGATCCTGGGCATCACGGCCACCGTGTTCATGCCGCACGGCGCCACGCTGCCGAAGGCGGCCGCTACCCGCGCCTACGGCGCGGACGTACGGCTGCACGGGCAGACCATCGACGAGTGCCTTGAACAGGCGCGGGAGTTCTCGCAGCAGACCGGAGCCGTGCTGATCCATCCCTTCGATCATGCCGATGTCGTGGCCGGGCAGGGGACCGTCGGGCTGGAGATCCTCGACCAGCGACCGGACGTGAAGACCGTCGTGGTGTGCACTGGCGGTGGCGGGCTGCTGGCTGGAATCGCGATCGCGATCAAGGCTGCGAACCCGGAGGTCCGGGTCATCGGAGTCCAGGCGGAGACCGCGGCCGCCTATCCACCGTCCTTGGCCGCGGGCCACCCGGTAGCGCTGGCGTCCATGGCGACCATGGCCGACGGCATCGCAGTGGGCCTGCCTGGCCTTGTCCCGTACGCCGTGATCGCCGACCTCGTCGATGAGGTTCGGACCGTCTCCGAGGAGTCGCTGTCACGCGCCCTGCTGCTGTGCCTGGAGCGGGCCAAGTTGGTCGTCGAGCCGGCGGGCGCGGCCGCGGTCGCCGCCATCATGGAAGACCCTGCGGCGTTCGAACCTCCGGTCGTGGCCGTGCTGTCGGGGGGCAACATCGACCCGGTCCTGATGAATCGAGTGATCCGGTACGGCCTGGCTGCAGGCGGCCGCTACCTCGCCCTGGACGTACGGGTCCCGGACCGGCCGGGCCACCTGGCGCGACTGCTTGGCGTGCTCGCCCCGACCGACGCGAACGTGCTCGAGGTGGAGCATCTACGGACCAATCCGGGGCTGCGCGTGGACGAGGTCGAGATCGGGTTACAGCTCGAGACCCGGGGGCCGGAGCACTGCGCCGAGGTCGTAGGACTGCTCCGCGAGGTGGGCTACGGCGTGCGGGAAGGGCTCTCTCACGACTGATTGGAAGTCAGATCTATCAAAAAGTAAGAATAGCTTGACAGTTTAGGAACTCAGGGTCTTAAATATGACCCATGACATCGAACTCAGGACAAGAACTGCGCGATCTCCTCGCCCAGGTGGCCGCTGGAACCCTGGCTCCGGACGAGGCCAGCCAGCGACTCACCGCCTCGCCAGATGCCCCCACCGGCGACCGCGCCGCGGCTCCTCCCTCCGAAGGACCGATCCAGCGGGTTGTCGTCAACGCCGCGGCGCTGAAGCTGGTCGTGGTCGGCGACCCGAACGTCGTCGGAGCCAGCGTCGAAGGGCCACACATCGCCCGTCGCCGCGGCGACACTCTGGTCATCGACACCGACGGCACCCCGGCCGAGGGCGACTTCTCCTACGAGTCCGGACCCCGGCTGTTCGGAGCCTTCGGATTGTTCAACGGCGGACAGACGCTGGTCGTTAGAGTCCATCCCGCCCTGCCCCTGGAGCTCACGGTGCAAGCCGGGAGTGCGGCCGTGACCCACCTCGTGGGCGGGCTGACCTTCACGGTCGAGGCCGGGTCGCTGACCGCCTCTGACTGCTCAGGCCCCATCGATGGCCGAGTCGGGGCCGGCAGCGCCAAGTTGGACTGGCGCCTGGATCGCGGACACTCGGCGTTGAAGGTGGAGCTCGGCAGCATCAAGTTGCGCCTCGACCCCCGATCTGACGTCACCGTGCAGGGCAAGGTGGAGATGGGATCTCTCGACCTTGGTCGCGGCGCCAAGTCCGCGAAGCAGCTCGTCGTCGGCGCCGGCAAGGCTTCCCTCGACCTGTCTATCGAGCTCGGCTCGGCGAAGGTTCAGGTGGCCTGATGTCCAAGAACTCAGCTCCCCCCCAGTCGCACCGGCCGCCCCGGGACTGCCCGGTCTGCTCTGCCCACCTGACCATCACCCGGTTGGGGTGTGCGTCTTGTGGCACCGAGCTGTCCGGAGCTTTCGAGCTCTCGCCGTTCGCTGCGCTCTCGGACGAGGACTACGCCATGTTGCGCGTCTTCCTGGTCTCGCGCGGCAACATGCGTGATCTCGAGCGCCACCTACAGGTCAGCTATCCCACGGCTCGTCAGCGCTTCGCCGACCTGCTTGTGCGCCTGGGTCTCGAGGGCCCAGGTACTGAACTTCCAGTCGATCGGGACAAGGTCCTGGCCGACCTGGCTGCCGGCCGGATCTCGGTCGACGAGGCCGAAGACGCTCTCCGTTCACTGGGCTTGGAATAGCCACAAACACCCAAGGAGTCACCATGTTTCAGCATTACGAACAGGTCCACCACGACCGGTTGGCCACGGCCAACCTTGACCAGTCCCGTCGCCGGGTCCTCGCTCAGCACCGGGCTCAGAAGAGGCTCGAACGAGCCGAGCGGCAGGCCCGCCAGGCCCGCCTGGTACTCGCTACCTTCACCGACGCGCGGTCGGGACTGGGGGCGGCGCCCCCCATCATCAGCTCCCGGGCATGACAGCGGGCCCCTCGGCGTTGCAGGGACAGCGGGCGCGGCCCGCTGGACGACCGACGATGAGCTCGAGGAGGACCGGACGTGGCTGACGCCATCGTGGCCGAGGGACTGGTCAAGACGTTCAAGGGTGGGGTTCGCGCCCTGGACGGCGTTGACCTTCGGGTTCCCGAGGGCACCGTCTTGGGTTTGCTTGGCCCGAACGGGGCGGGCAAGACCACGGCCGTACGCATCCTCTCCACCCTGCTTCGTCCCGACGGGGGGCACGCGACGGTCGCCGGTTACGACGTCGTCCGCGACGCGGCCAACCTCCGCCGAGTCATCGGCCTGTCCGGGCAGTACGCCGCCGTTGACGAGAACCTCACTGGCCGCGAAAACCTCTACCTGTTCGGGCGGCTCTACCAGTTGCCCAAGGACGTGGCGCGAACACGCGCAGACGAGTTGTTGGAGCGGTTCACGCTCACAGCGGCCGGTGACCGGGTGGCCAAGAACTACTCCGGTGGTATGCGCCGGCGCCTCGATCTGGCCAGTGCGCTGATCGGCAGCCCGCGCATCTTGTTTCTGGATGAGCCGACCACCGGGCTAGACCCGCGCAGCCGGTTGGGCATGTGGGAGGTCATCCGCGGATTGGTGCGCGACGGCACGACGCTGCTGCTGACCACGCAATACCTCGAGGAGGCCGACGAGCTCGCGGACACGATCGCGGTCGTGGACTCTGGCCGGATCATCGCCGAGGGCACGTCGGATCAGCTCAAGTCGCAAGTCGGCGGCGAGCGGATCGAGGTGGTGGTTCACAGCGCGGACGACCTGACGAGCGCGGGGTCCGTCCTCGCCTCGGTGGCCTCGGATTCGGTGAGCATCGACACTCACACGCGCCGTATCACCGTTCCCACCAGCGGAGGAGCCAGTCAGTTGGTCGATGTCGTGCGTGCTCTCGGAGACCAGGGGATCGGCATTGACGATGTCGGCCTTCGGCGTCCGACCTTGGATGAAGTGTTTCTGAGTCTCACCGGCCACGTAGCCGAGTCGGAGGGCTTCGAAGACGACGGTGCCGCCACGGATGAGGATGCGTCTTCGGCGTCCGCTGGGAGGACGTCATGACGTTGGCTCAAGCCACGCAATCACCGGTCGGGGCCGTGGGACGTTTCCGCCCGGCCGTATCCGACGGGCTGGTCATCGCCTGGCGCAACCTCAAGCGGGTTCCGAGAATCCCCGAGCTGGCGATCTTCGCGATCATCCAGTCGATCATCTTCGTGCTGCTGTTCGCCTTCGTCTTCGGTGGTGCCATCGCCTTGCCCGGCGGTCAGTCGTACCGCTCGTTCCTGATGCCCGGCATCTTCGTCCAGACCCTGTGTTTCGCAGCGATCACCACAGCCATCGGGCTGGCCGACGACATGAACAAGGGCATCATCGACCGATTCCGCTCGCTGCCGATGGCTCGGTCAGCCGTACTCACCGGCCGGACCGCGTTCGACCTCGTCTACAACTCAGGCATCATCGTGGTGCTGATGATTACCGGGCTGGCCATCGGCTGGCGGGTCAACACCGACGCGACGAAGTTCTTGCTTGCTTGCGTGCTGATGCTTGCGTTCACCTATGTCATGTCGTGGGTCGGCGTGCTGATCGGGCTGAGCGTTCCCACGGTCGAGGTCGCCCAACAGCTCGGGTTCATCGTGATCTTCCCGCTGACCTTCTTGTCCAGCGCCTTCGTGCCCATTGCGACCATGCCGACGTGGCTGCAGCCGTTCGTCGAATGGAATCCGGTGAGCACCATGACCGGGTCGTTGCGGGAGCTGTTTGGCAATCCGAACCCGACGGTCACCGACGCGTTCCCGTCCCAGAACCCGATCCTCGTGTCGGTGGCGTGGATCATCGTGCTCCTCGCCGCGTTCGCCCCACTCGCGGTGCGCCGCTATCGGACCGTGGTGCACTGACCTCAGTCAGGCCGTGTACGGCTCCACCGCGGTGATCGTCACCTCGATGGCGCGACCGTTCGGTGCGGTGTACTTCACCGTGTCGCCGACCGAGGCGCCGAACACAGCGGCCCCCAACGGGCTCTTCTCGCTGTAGACGTCCAGGTCGTCCCCGGTCGAGACCTCCCGACTGCCCAGCAGGAAGCGCAGCGGCTCGCCCATCAGGTTGACGGTGATGATCTGGCCGTGCCCGGCGACCCCGTCGTCGGTGGCCGGTGGCTCGCCGATGTGACTGTTCTCCAGGAGTTGGCGCAGTTGCCGGATCCGGGCCTCCTGCTTGCCTTGCTCGTCTTTGGCCGCGTGATAGCCGCCGTTCTCCTTGAGGTCACCCTCATCGCGGGCGGCCTCGATCTTCTTGGCGATCTCGATGCGGCCCTCGGTGGTGGCGCGGTCGTACTCGGACTTGAGGCGGTCGTAGGCCTCCTGGGTCAGCCAGGTGGTCACGTGCTGTCTCCTTGCGATGGATGGCGGGGCGGTCGGATGGATCAGCCGTTCAGGGTACGCGGGTGACGGCCACGCAGTCGCGCACGACGACGGTGACAGCCCGCCCGGTCGTCGTGATCGTGGCTGGGACGCGTGTGACTTCGGTGCCTGGTGCGACCTCCACGACGGCCGTCCCGACCGGCAAGGTGGAGCGGTCCTTGGCCACGGCCTCGCACCGTACGGGGAGGTCGCCCTTGTTCGTCACTTCGACGGTCACGGTCGCTTGCGCGTCGGACAGCACCTCGTAGGCGTAGACCCGACCGGCGAACGGGTCCTGTGCGTTGGTCCACGACCAGGCGAAGGCCGCGACGAGCAGCACGGCGACCAGCACGCCACCCCACGCCCAGGCTTGGCTTCGGCGCCGCGGACGCGGGGTTGGCCGTCGGCCGTACCGGGCATCGAGATCGGTCACCTGATCATTCTGACGGCCCCCGACGGGTGGCGACGAGGCAGTGGCCCACGGGTCTGAGAGAATCCACCCTCGTGACCACTGACAGCCACCAGCCGCTCAGGCTGCTCGCCGTGCACGCGCATCCCGATGACGAGTCCAGCAAGGGGGCAGCGACGACTGCGCGCTACGTCCGTGAGGGCGTTGAGGTGCTGGTCGTCAGTTGCACCGGCGGGGAACGCGGAGACATCCTCAATCCCGCGCTCCAAGACGATGCTGAGATCCTGGCGGACCTGCCGGGCGCACGTCGGCGGGAGATGGAGACCGCGAGGGACATCCTCGGCGTACAGCACCAATGGCTGGGTTTCGTCGACTCGGGGTTCCCTGAGGGTGACCCGCTGCCGCCGCTACCCGAGGGATGTTTTGCGCTGGTGCCGCTGGAGGAGTCCGCTGCTGAGCTGGTCCGCATCGTGCGAGCGTTCCAACCGCATGTGATGACGACCTACGACGAGCACGGGGGCTACCCGCACCCTGACCACATCCGTACCCATGAGATCGCGGTAGCGGCCTTTGATGCCGCGGGCGACCCGGACCGCTATCCGGCGGCCGGTGAGCCGTGGCAGCCGCTCAAGCTCTACTACCAGCTTGGTTTCCACAAGCCGCGCATCGAGGCGCTGGACGCCGCGGCGGTCGCGGCCGGGCTCGAGCCGCCGTTCGCGGAGTGGCTGGCGGCCTGGGAGGACAAGCCGGAGGACGAGGCGCGCCTGACCACTCGGGTCGAGTGCGGGGAGTATTTCGCGATCCGCGACGCGGCCCTGCGCGCCCACGCGACGCAGGTCGACCCGGACGGTCGATGGTTCGCCATCCCGCTGGCCCTCCAACGCCAGGCCTGGCCGACCGAGGACTACCAACTGGCCCGCTCCCTGGTCGAATCGAGCCTGCCCGAGGACGACCTGTTCGCGGGCATCCGCGCCCCCGCTGCCCCGGACGCGTTGGTCCGAGGCTGAGATCATCGTGATTGCCGTTGGTGCCCTGTTCGCGAGCGAACCGCCGCGTGAGTTGACCGACGAGCTGGTTCGGCCCGGCTGGTTGGGATTTGGTTTGTTCCTCGCGCTGGTCGTGGCCAGCGTCTTCCTGTTTCGGTCGATGAACCACCAGCTCAAGAAGATCGACTTCGATGAGGACGCGCCAACCAACGGTTCGGCCGATGGATCTGCTTGTGAGCCCATGGGCGGACCGGCAGCAGGCTCCACGGACAGGTCTGAATTCGGGCCCACCGACGGGTCGGCCTCCCGCAGGGAGGACCGACCAACAGAAGCCCCGAACGACCCCGCCGACCCCTAAGCCCCGCCGACCCCCCGGCGAGTGCGGCGAAAGGGTCGCTTTGTGTGCCGAAAACGGGCGTCTTCTCGGCATTCGCGGGCGTGGCGGGGCGGTGGAGGAGGGGGCGGTGCGCCTTCCAGGAGGACGAGAGCGGGTGGCGGTGATCGGCTAGTGAGCGTCCGGGGTAGCCCGGCGGAGCCGTTTGGTCTCACCACGCTTCTTCTTGCTGGCGATCCGCCGCTCGGTCGCGCCCCTGGATGGTTTGGTTGCGCGGCGTTTGCGCGGCGGGGGCGCGGTGGCCTCGGCGAGCAGAGCGACCAGACGCGTTTCGGCGGCCTGGCGGTTCTGGAGTTGGCTGCGTTGCTCCGACGCGGTCACGGTGACGACGCCGTCGACGAGCCGGTCGGCGAGCCGGTCGAGGGCGCGAGCTTTCAACGTGGGACCGAACACCGAGCTCTTGGCCAGGTCAAAACTCAACTCCACCCGGGAGTCGGTGGTGTTGACCCCCTGGCCGCCAGGTCCGGACGACCGCGAGAAGCGCCACGACAGTTCCCGCTCGGGGATGACCGTCGAGCGGACGTGCAGCGGTCCGGGCATGACCCAAGCATGCCGTCGGCCGTGGCTGGCGTCGCCTCATTTCCTGCCCAAGCACCGGGGGCCTAGGGCTTGGCGCGACCGTCGCCGATCAACTCGTCGTCCAGGTCATCGGCTCGAGCCGGAACACCCGCAGGTCCCGGCCGGAGCGCGCGGCGTAGGTGTCGTACGCGGGCCAGACCTCGATCAGCTTCGGCCACAAGCGTTCGCGCTCCTCACCTTCGGCGAGGGTCGCGATCACATCGACGTCGCGGCCCTGATAGGCGACCGAGGCCCGCGGTTGGGCCAGCAGATTGCCAGACCAAGCGGGGTGTTTGGCCTGGCCCCAGTTGGAGGCGATAACGACGAATGCGTCTCCGTCGCGGGCGTACAACAGGGGCACTGATCGAGGGAGCCCGCTGGTGCGCCCCGTCGTCGTCAGCAGGAACTCCGGGACGACGTGACGGCCCATGACCCCCCATCGCCCGCCGGTCGCACGTTGGATGCGCCGATCGAGCGGTACGAGCGCGCGCCCCACCCGCGCGAACCACGGTTGGTGTCCCAGTCGGCGGGTCAGGTCTAGGAGCCCCATGTCGTCACCTTGGCATCCACCATCGTGCTAGTCGATCTCGTGGCGCCCCGACGCCACATAGAGGTGGATGCTGAAGACAAAGACCCACAGCGGGAAGAGCAATTGAACCCCCTCGGGCGCAGGGGCGACCAACAGCAGCGCCACGCCGACGAGCGCACCGAAGGCGACCAGCCATCGGGGGAGCAGCTGAGTCCTGGCCCCGAGTGTCGAGACGGTGAAGGCGAAGACCGCGGCCATCCGTGACGCGAACGTGTCGATGACCGAGCGAGCGGTGGCCGCGGCGAACTGGCCGACGTCCGTAGACCCTGGGGAGGCGTTCAGCAAGCCCTGCAGCAGGGCGGCCGCGATGAACAACATGGCCACGAACAGCAGGCCGGATCCGAGGAACACGGTCGCGATGAACTTGTCCTCTCGCACGCCCAGCCGGGTCCGGATGACTCCGATGAACCACAAGAAGGCAATGCCCGCGAAGGGGATCAGGTTGATCGCGAGGGTGACCTGCTGCCGCGAGGATTCGTCGGCCCACTCGGCGGCCTGGTCTGGGTTGTAGGCGGCGCGCATCAGGAGAATCACGGCACCGAGCAGGATGGAGAAGATCAGCCCTGCGACAGCTGCGGCCCGGGGGGTGCGGAGTTCGCGGGCCAACTCACGCTGCCGAAGCCGGTGAGGCTCGCTCGGCTCCCGTTCGGAATCCTCCACCGCCGCAACGTTCCAGGTTTAGGCGTCCAGCGCTAGCGGGCTCGCGGACATCGACCGGGCGTACTGATCCAATGGGCGGGTGACCAACCGGTTGGCAGCTTCGTCCTCGCCGTACCTCCTGCAGCATCAGGACAACCCGGTGGACTGGTGGGAATGGGGTCCGGAGGCCCTCGCGGAGGCAAATCGGCGTGGTGTTCCGATGCTGCTCAGCGTCGGCTATGCGGCCTGTCACTGGTGCCATGTCATGGCGCACGAATCATTTGAGAATCCGGCCACGGCCGCGGTGATGAATGAGCTGTACGTCAACATCAAGGTCGACCGCGAGGAGCGGCCCGATGTCGACGCGGTCTACATGGAGTACGTCCAGGCGATGACCGGCCATGGGGGATGGCCGATGACGGCCTTCCTCACGCCCAGTGGCGAGGTGTTCTACGCGGGCACGTACTTCCCGCCGACTCCACGCCACGGGATGCCGTCCTTCGAGCAGGTGCTGCGGGCCGTTTCCGCGGCTTGGTCGGAGCGGCCGGAGGAGGCCAAGGCCGCTGCATCGCGCATCACCGGGGTCTTGGCGCAGCGCACGTCGGCGAGTCCTGGAGTCGGGTCGGAGTCCGGGGCGGGCGAGCCACTCACGGCCGAGCGCCTGGCCGGTGCCGTACGCAGTGTGTCGGCCACGTACGACTCCAGGGATGGAGGCTTCGGTGATGCGCCGAAGTTCCCGCCGTCCATGGTGCTGGAGTGGCTGCTTCGGCATCACGCACGCACCGGGTCTGCGCGCGCGCTGGAACTCGCCGAAGGGACCCTCGAGGCGATGGCCCGAGGGGGGATCTACGACCAGCTGGCTGGCGGGTTCGCGCGCTATTCGGTCGATGCCGGCTGGGTGGTCCCGCACTTCGAAAAGATGTTGTACGACAACGCACTTCTGCTGCGCGTCTATGTCCACTGGTGGCGTTCGACGGGGCGGCCGATGGCCCAGCGCATTGTCGAGGAGACCGCGCAGTTCCTCCTCGACGAACTGCGGACTCCCGAAGGCGGCTTCGCTTCCGCCCTGGATGCCGACACCGACGGCGAAGAGGGCCTCACCTATGTCTGGACGCGGGAGCAACTGGCCGAGGTGCTGGGCGAAGACACTGGGACCTGGGCGGCGGATCTCCTGTCGGTGACCGTCCACGGCACCTTCGAGGCGGGTGCTTCAACACTGCAGTTGACGAGCGATCCGGGCGACGACAGTCGATGGTCGGCTGCCCGTCAAAGCCTGCTCACGGCTCGTCGGCTCCGACCACAGCCGGGTCGGGACGACAAGGTCGTATCCGCATGGAACGGGTTGGCGATCGCCGCGCTCGCGGAGGCCGGCGCCGTCTTCGAGCGGCCCGAGTGGATCGACGCGGCGACCATCTGCGCTGAGCTTGTGTGGGACCTGCACGTCGCCCTGGACGGGGGAGAGGCGCGGCTCGCCAGGGTCTCGCGAGAAGGGCGCGTCGGCCGGCACGCGGGAGTCCTGGAGGACTACGGGGACGTCGCCGAGGGATTCCTGGCGCTGTACGGGGCCAGCGCGGACGCGCGGTGGGTGGAACGGGCCGGCGCCCTGCTCGACGTCGTCCGCACCAGGTTCCAGGATGGCGACGGTGGCTTCTATGACACCTCCGACGACGCCGAGGCGCTGGTTCGTCGACCCCGCGACGCCACGGACAACGCCACCCCGTCGGGCGGATCGGCAGCCGCTGGGGCGCTGCTCAGCTACGCCGCACTGACCGGCTCGGCGGAGCACCGAGACATGGCCGGGCGGGCACTCGCCGGCTGGGCGGAGTTGGGCGCCAGCCATCCTCGGTTCGCCGGGTGGAGCCTGGCGGTGGCGGAGGCTTGGGCGGACGGTCCTCGCGAGGTGGCCATCGTGGGCGAAGAGGCCGATCCGGCGACCACCGCGCTTCGGTTGGCCGCATCGCGCAGCCCGGCTCCAGGGGCCGTGGTGGCAGTCGGGGAACCCGGATCGGCAGACCCGCGCGTGGGGCTGCTCGAGCACCGGCCGTTGGTCGACGGCACGGCAACCGCCTATGTCTGCCGGCACTTCGTCTGTGCCGCCCCCGTCACGTCGGCCGAGGCGCTGGTCACCGCCATGTCGGGACTTTGGCCCGATGGTCAAGGCGGGGCTGAGCAGATTGAATGAAGGCATGGCCAAAGACACCAGCACCGGGCTCGCCGATCAGGTCGAGGGCATCACGTCGGGGGTTGTCGTCGGCCATGACGGTTCGGATTCTGCGGATCGCGCGCTCACGTTCGGGGCGGAGGAAGCTCGCCTGCGTGGGGTCGAGCTCCATCTGGTCCGGGCCTGGTCGATCACCACGGTGCCCCGCCCTGCGGGCGTACCCCATGGTGTGGTCGCCTCAGCTGAGGAATACACGGCCAGCGTCCAAGCCGAGTTGGAGGCCACTGCGCTGCGCGTTCTGGGGCCTGACCACTCCGCGCGCATCCACGTGGTGCACGGCGCTGCCGCAGCGTCCTTGATCGCCGCGTCGAAGTTCGCGGATGTGATGGTGGTCGCGTCGCGGGGCTTGGGCGGATTCGTGGGTCTGCTCGTCGGATCGACCTCCGAACAGGTCGTACGGCATGCCGATTGCCCGGTTGTGGTCGTCCGCGGCTAGGCCGTCCCTTTCCCCGCCCTCTCTTGCCGAAAGCGGCGAAAGCGACCCTTTCTGGCGAAAGAAGGGTCGCCTTGTCGGCACTCGGCGGGGTGGGGGGCGGGCTAGCGGGTGACGACGAGCCCTACGGCGACGAACTGGGTGAGATAGCCGAGCAGCGTGAACGCGTGGAAGACCTCGTGGTAGCCGAACCAGGTCGGGAACGGGTCGGGGCGGCGGAGCGCGTAGATCACGCCGCCAACGGTGTAGAACGCGCCGCCGGCCGCCAGCAGGATGAGTACGGCCCAGCCTCCGACCTGCGCGAACTCCGGCAGGAAGAACACCGCCGTCCACCCGAGGAGCACGTAGGCGGGGACGTAGAGCCAGCGGGGAGCGCCCACCCACAACACCCGGAAGGCGATGCCGAGAATGGCCGCCGTCCACACCAGCCACAACAAGGCGGCCTGGCGGGAGCCCTCGAGCAGGATCACCGTGAACGGGGTGTAGGTGCCCGCGATCAACAAGAAGATGTTCGCGTGGTCGAAGCGCTTGAGCACCCCGTGAGTTTTGGGCCCCCACCGCCCTCGGTGATAGATCGCTGAGACCGTGAAGAGCAGGGTCGTGGCGACCGCGTAAACCACGACCGAGGCGAGTTCGCCACCGCCGCGCGCCAGCAGGATCAGCGCGATCCCGCCCACCGCGGCGAAGGGTGCAGCGCCCAGGTGCAGCCAGCCGCGCAGGCGGGGCTTGACCGACTCCGGAACGTGGGCGCCGGCTCGCTCGACCGCGGTCCCGACGGTCCGGTCCAGGGTCCGACCGACCGATTCCCCGACTGAGGCTTCGGTGTCCGGACGGAGGTCGTGCTGCATGGGGCGACCATAACCTACGGTTGCGTAAGTTACCAACTAGTAACCTCCGGTCCGCCTCCGCCGGGACGCGGTTCGTCGTTACCCTGAGCCAGGAGGTTGGTGCATGGACCTGTTTGGCCCGCTGTACGGCGCGTACGAGAGCCGGTTGGTGCGTTCCCTCGACCGCTCCAAGCTGCCGCGCCACGTCGGAGTCATCCTCGATGGCAACCGGCGCTGGGCCCGTGAGGCGGGTCACTCGACGGCGGATGGGCACCAGGCCGGCGCGGCCAAGATCGAGGAGCTGCTCGGCTGGTGCGACGACATCGGCGTCGAGGTCGTCACCGTGTGGCTGCTGTCCACGGACAACCTGGCCCGCCCCGAGGCAGAGCTCGCACCGCTGCTGCGCATCATCGAGGGGACCGTCGCCGATCTGGCCGCGAGTCAGCGGTGGGTCGTGCATCCGGTGGGTGCCTTGGATCTGCTTCCAGACGCGACAGCGGCCGCGCTCAAGGCGTCGGAGGAGGCCACGGCTGACGTCGACGGACTCACGGTCAACGTGGCCGTCGGCTACGGCGGCCGCCGGGAGATCGCGGACGCCGTTAGATCCCTGTTGCAGGAACAAGCCGACCAAGGCAGTTCGTTGGACGACCTCGCTCAGGTCCTGGACGTGGATCACATTGCTCGACACCTCTATACCCGCGGCCAGCCTGACCCTGACCTGGTGATCCGCACCAGCGGCGAGCAGCGTCTCGGGGGCTTTCTGCTGTGGCAGAGCGAGCGATCTGAGTTCTACTTCTGCGAGGCGTACTGGCCGTCGTTCCGGAAGGTCGACTTCCTTCGCGCCGTGCGGTCCTACGCCGCGCGCCAGCGCCGTTTCGGCTCCTGACCCCGAGACCCGCGCGCAGGCTGGTCTCCTGACGTGGCGACGGCGGAAGTGCCCGAATCGGAAGCGTTCCTGGCTAGAAGGCGCGTCCCTTTCGGGCACTTTCGGCACGTCCGCGAGGTGACCGGGGCGACACGCCGTGCGCGGGGGTCGCCTCATCCACCGCTGGTCGCTCGCACCGACGTAGCGTCATGGGGGAGCGGCCGGCACGGCGCCGTAGCCGCCTTCGGGAGGCTGCCTCGTGCCCGCAACGACCCGTCGTCGCCCCACCTGCCGCACCTACGTCCTCGACACCAGCGTCCTGCTGAGCGATCCGCATGCGCTCATGCGCTTCGACGAGCACGAGGTCGTCCTCCCCGTGGTGGTGATCACCGAGCTCGAGGCCAAACGGTCGCACCCCGAGATCGGGTACTTCGCTCGGCAGGCGCTGAGCCTGCTGGACGACCTGCGGGTCAAGCACGGCCGGCTGGACATGCCGCTGCCGCTGAATGACTTCGGAGGCAGCATCCGGGTCGAGCTCAACCACACGGATCCGAGCGTGCTTCCGGCCGGATTCCGGTTGGCGGACAACGACTCTCGGATTCTGGCGGTGGCGCGCAACCTGCAGGCCGAGGGCCAAGACGTGGTGCTCGTGAGCAAGGACCTCCCCCTTCGGGTCAAGGCCTCAGCGGTGGGGCTGCAGGCCGAGGAGTACCGCGCGGAGTTGGCGGTGGAGTCCGGCTGGACCGGGATGTCCGAGCTGGAGATCGACAGCGCCGATCTGGACACCCTCTACGCGGAGCAAAGCCTCGACCTTCCCGCCGCACGCGAGCTGCCCTGCCACACCGGCCTGGTGCTGCTGAGCGAACGAGGCAGCGGCCTGGGAAGGGTCGCGCCAGACAAGCGGGTACGGCTGGTCCGCGGCGATCGCGAGGCGTTCGGGCTGCACGGCCGTAGCGCCGAACAGCGGGTCGCGCTGGATCTGTTGCTCGACCCGGAGATCGGCATCGTGTCGTTGGGCGGTCGCGCGGGCACCGGCAAGTCGGCGCTGGCGTTGTGCGCCGGCCTCGAGTCGGTGCTCGAGCGGCGCGAACACCGCAAGGTCGTGGTGTTCCGGCCGCTGTATGCCGTCGGTGGCCAGGACCTCGGATACCTCCCCGGCACCGAGGCCGAGAAGATGAGCCCTTGGGGGCAAGCGGTTTTCGACACCTTGTCTGCGCTGATGACCACCGAGGTCGTCGACGAGGTCATCGATCGGGGCATGCTCGAGGTGTTACCGCTCACCCACATCCGCGGCCGGTCGCTGCACGACTCCTTCGTCGTGGTCGATGAGGCGCAAAGCCTGGAGCGCAACGTGTTGCTTACGGTGTTGTCGCGGATCGGTCAGGGCTCGCGGGTCGTGTTGACCCATGACGTCGCCCAGCGCGACAACCTGCGCGTCGGACGTCACGACGGTGTCGTTGCGGTCGTCGAAAAGCTCAAGGGGCATCCCTTGTTCGCCCACGTGACCCTCACCCGCAGCGAGCGTTCGCCCATTGCCGCGCTGGTCACCGAGATGCTCGAGGATTTGCCCCTCTGACTACTGAGCGTGTGCAAGGGATTACTGACGCTGGGTAGTTATGCACATCCTGTGACCCAGCCCACGACCGCTCGAGTTGGCATCGCTGTGTCTTCGCTGTGAGGCTGGTCTGCGTTCGACCCCATGGACCGACGCGGGCTGGGGCCCGCGGTCATGGTTCCCACCGACTCCGGTGGCGTCAAGGGGTGACAGCGCGCGGCGCTGCAGACGGGAACCACCACGCAACCTCCGTCAGCGGCACGCGCACGCCGAGAGGACCGTTGATGGACCGGATCGCTATCCGGCGTACAGCCATGGCCCGCGTGGCGCGGGCCAGTTCCACCAGCACGGCGCGTTTCGGGGCCGCTTCGGTGCTCGTGGTCGCCATGCTGGGGGTCACCCAGACCGCCTTCGGCGCCGTGGATTTCCCGACCATCCCCAGCGCGGAGGCCGCTTCGGTCTCCGTCGCCCTGGACCGGCACGCGCCCCCGCGCACGGCCGAGGCGGTTCACCACCGCGTCGAGCGCGCGAAGGCGGACCGGATCGAGCAGCAGAGGGCCGACAAGAAGGCGGCCGCGCGCAAGGCTGCGCAGAAGAAGGCCAAACTGGCCCGCCAGGCCGCGGCCGAACGACGAGCGGCAGCCCTTCGCGCGACTCGGGCCGCAGCCGCCGTACGGCCGGGCACCAACCGTGCCCTGGGCAAGCAGATGGCGGCGTCCAGGGGCTGGGGCGATGCCCAATTTGTTTGCCTCGATCGGCTGTGGACGCGTGAGTCCGGCTGGTCCCAACGCGCGTCTGGATCATCGGGCGCGTACGGCATCCCGCAGGCGCTCCCCGGATCAAAGATGGCAGCCGCCGGCTCGGACTGGGCCTCCAACCCGCGCACCCAGATCACCTGGGGGCTCAACTACATCAAGCACCGCTACGGCAGCCCGTGCGGCGCTTGGGGAGCGTTCCTCTCCAAGGGTTGGTACTGATCAGCGCTGGTTAGAGTTCAGCGGTGCCCCCGAGTTCCCCGCTGCTGCCAGCGCTCACCTTCCTGGGTCACTCGACCGTCCTGCTCGATATCGGCGGCCACCGCATACTCACCGACCCCGTGCTTCGCCAACGGGTCACCTTCTTGACGAGGCACGCGGTTCCGTTGCCCCCGTCGTTGCACTCGGACATCGACCTGGTCGTGCTGAGCCACCTGCACCATGACCATTGCGACCTGCCCTCACTGCGCACACTCGGGCTCGACATGCCGATGTTGGTCCCCGTGGGGGCCGGAAAGTGGTTGCGGAGCAAAGGGTTTCGGGATGTCCACGAGCTGATGGTCGGCGAGACGTACGTCGCTGGGGATCTGCGCGTGCGAGCCGTGACTGCGTTGCACCACGGAAAGCGGGAACCGGTAGGGCCGCACGCCGCGGCCATCGGCTTCATCCTTGAGTCTGGGGCCACGTGCGTGTATTTCGCCGGGGACACCGACATCTATCCCGCCATGGCCGACCTCGCGGACGAGGTTGACGTGTCGCTGCTGCCGGTGTGGGGCTGGGGCCCCAACCTCGGACCCGGCCATCTCGACCCCCATCGCGCCGCTCAAGCGGCCGGAGTGATCGGCACCCGGTTCGCCGTACCCGTCCACTGGGGCACCCTGTATCCGTTCGGACTCCGGCGGGCGCTGCCGGCCAGGCTCTACGATCCACCTCACGCGTTCGCGGCAGCCGTCCAGCGCCTGGACCTGCCGGTCACCGTGCTCCACACAGCTCCCGGCCATCGGGTCAGCTTCACCCCCTGACGGAAGGCACACCGCATGACCGACGGGCGCGGGCCGAGGAACGGATTGGCCACGGGCAGCATCCTCGTCAAGGGGGCTAAGCACGGATTCTGGCCGCGGGTCAGGGGCCTGCTCTGGCAGTGGATCGTCGTCTCCGTGTCGTTGGGGATCGCCTTTGGGATCGTCCCTGGGGTCTCCGCCGACGGCTGGACCTCGATTGTCTTCCTGGCACTGATTGTCGGGGTCGTCAGCTTGATCATGCGGCCGTTGTTGAACCGACTGGGCCTGGCGTTGGGCTGGGTCGGGATCTTCCTGCTGGCACTGTTCACGCAGACCGTCATCCTGGCCATCGCCATGTCGATCGCGCCGGACGTGTCGTACTCGAACGTGATGGCGGTCTTCCTGACCGCGTGGGTCGCCGCGCTGGTGGCCACAGTCCTCGGATTCCTCGACTCCGTGGATGAGGACGAGGTGTTCTTGGCCCACGTGGTGCGGACCGTGCTCCGTCGTCGCGGTGCGGTGGAAGAGACCGACCAGCCGGGGTTGATCATCGTTCAGATGGACGGCGTTCCGCTGCCGTTGCTGCAGTTCGCCGCCATGAACGGCACCGTGCCGACGATCAGCCGGTGGATGCGCGAGGGAACCCACACCCTCAACGGCTGGACCGCGCGGGTGCCGTCGACCACGCCGATCAGTCAGGCCGGAATCTTGCACGGATACACCGAGGACATGCCCGCATTCCGTTGGTATGAAAAGGAGTCCGGCAAACTCATCGTGGCCAACCACCCACCGGACGCGGCGATCATCGAGGCGCGGATCTCCGATGGGCACGGGCTGCTCGCCGACGGTGGCGTCAGCATCAGCAACCTGTTTTCCGGCGATGCCCCCCAGTCCATGCTCACGATGAGCTCTTTCGGCGCCGAAGGGCGCGGGGCCATCGGGAAGTCGGGGGACTACGGCGCGTTCTTCGCGACGCCGTACGGGTTCACCCGGTCGTTGTTCCGCACCATCGGGGAGATGGTCAAGGAGTGGTACCAGGGTCGTCGGCAGGTGAGCCGTGACATCCAGCCACGCATCCATCGGCATGGTTCGTACATCGCGTTGCGCGCCATCACCAACGTCATTCAACGCGACCTGATCACCTCCTTGATGACCGAGCAGATCCTCTCCGGGACCAAGGTCATCTACGCGGACTTCCTCGACTACGACGAGGTCGCCCACCACGCCGGGGTGGCGCGCGAAGAGTCCCTGCGGTCAATGGAGGGTGTCGACAAGGCCATCGGACTGCTCGAACAGGTGGCCTCGATGGCGCCGCGCCCGTACCACTTCGTGGTGCTGTCCGATCACGGTCAAAGCCAAGGGGCCACGTTCCTTCAGCGGTATGGCAAGACCCTCGAGGAGACGGTCCACGAGCTGATGGGGGGCACCGGTCGGGTCGCGGCCGCGACCGGGAACGACGAAGACTGGGGGCCGGTCAACATCTTCTTGTCCGACCTGAGCCGGCAGTCCGGCTTCTCGGCGTCGGTGTCCCGCAAGGCCTTCGCCGGCCGAGAAAGGGACGGCGCGGTGTCGCTCGGTCCGAGCGAGAAGGCCAGCAAGGAGGCCGAGGAGCGTCCAGAGCTCGTGGTGGCCGGATCCGGCAACCTGGGGCTGGTGTGGTTCGCGCGAGAGCCCGGCCGACTGACCATCGAGCAAATGGAAGCCAAGTGGCCGGGCCTGGTGTCCACGCTCGCCGCGCATCCGGGGGTGTCAGTGCTCGTTGCGAAGTCCGAGCTCGACGGCCTGGTGGCCCTCGGTGGGGCGGGCGTTCGCATCCTGTCGACGGGGATCGTGACCGGCACCGACCCGTTCGCGCAGTTCGGCGACAAGGCCGAGCGCGCGGCGGCGGACTTCGAACGCGCAGCCAGCTTTGCCAACGCGCCGGATCTCTACCTCAACTCCGTGTTCGATCCACACACCCTCGAGGTCGCCGCGTTCGAGGAGCTGGTCGGTTGCCATGGCGGCGTCGGCGGTTGGCAGACCGAACCGATCTTCGTGCACCCAGCCGAGTGGGAGCTCGACGGTGACCTGGTTGGCGCTGAGGCTGTGCACCAGCAGCTGGTGAGTTGGCTGGAGGACCTCGGGCACCGCCAAAACCTGCCGCCCTTGAAAGCACGCGGGGACGTGGCCGTCCCCTCCTAGAGCGGCGTCTAGGCGGTCGGCGGGCGAGTCATGGCCAGCGGGTCGAGTGCCGCGTCGAGCTCGGCGATCGTGATCAGCCCCGAGTCGAGGTGGCCGCGGTCGGCAACGACTTCCCGAATGCTGCGTCGCTCGCGCTGGGATTGGGCGACCACAGCAGCGGCCTCGTCGTACCCCA
Source organism: uncultured Actinomycetota bacterium (assembly GCA_963851405.1). GTDB lineage: Bacteria > Actinomycetota > Actinomycetes > DATJPE01 > DATJPE01 > JANPBY01. The sequence goes on from CAWKPB010000003.1 coordinate 117,576, forward strand.
GTAGGGCGTTGAGGGCCGTCACCGTGGCGGACGAGGACTCGGCGTAGGCGCGCATCCGGTCGCTATCGACCGTCAGGTGGGCGACGCACGTGTCGAGCAGCCGTACGGCTGCCGCCAACAAGGCCACGGACTGCAGGAGGTTGCGGGCGATGACGGGGATCTGGACGTTGAGCTGGAACGACCCCGAAGCGCCCGCCCAAGCGATCGCGGCGTCGTTGCCCACGACCTGCGAGCAGACCTGGAGCACCGCCTCGGGGATCACCGGGTTGGTCTTGCCGGGCATAATCGAGGACCCAGGTTGGATCGTCGCCAGCGCGATCTCCGCCAGCCCCGTCGTGGGACCGGATGCCTGCCACCGCAGGTCGTTGCAGATCTTCGTCAGTGACACGGCGAGGACGCGCAGTTGCCCGGAGAGCTCGACGAGGGAATCACGAGAGGCCTGCGCCTCGAAATGATCGCCCGCCTCGGTGAGCGGCAGCTCGTACTGCTCGGCGAGCGAGGCAATGACTGCGGCAGCAAAGCCGGGCGGCGCATTGAGACCGGTACCGACTGCTGTGCCGCCGAGGGGGAGCGCGCAGACCCGCGGGAGCGAATCGGCGATCCGCGCGCTGCCGAGCTCCACCTGGGTGGCCCAGGCGCCGAGCTCCTGCGCGTAGGTGAGCGGCGTCGCGTCCATCAGGTGGGTGCGGCCGGCCTTGACCGCGTCGACGTGTTCCAGTGCTCGGGCGCGGATCGTGGCGGCCAGGCCGTTGAGGGCCGGGAGGAGGTCGTGAACGACTGCATCCGCGGCGGCGATGTGTACGGCGCTTGGAACGGTGTCGTTGCTCGATTGGCTGGCGTTAACCACGTCGTTGGGGTGGACGGCTCGGCCGAGGGCTCTGCTGGCGAGCGTCGCCACGACCTCGTTGACGTTCATGTTGGTGGAGGTACCGCTCCCGGTCTGGAAGACGTCGACGGGGAACTGTTCGGCGTGTTCTCCGATGGCGACTGTGTTGGCGGCAGCCCGTACGGCTTCTGCTACCTCGGCGTCGATGACGCCTCGCTTGGCGTTGGCCGTAGCTGCCGCCGCCTTGATTGCCGCCAGCGCCCGGATCACGGTGGTCGGCATCGGCTCACCGCTGATCGCGAACGCGTCGATCGCGCGTTGGGTCTGGGCCTGCCACAGCGCGCCCGCGTCCACCTCGACCTCGCCGAGGGAGTCGCGCTCGCGTCTGGTCTCGCCCGGCTCAGTCACCCGCCCATCCTGACGTGCGGGACGGCTGACGCAAGCGCGTGCCGCACATGTCGGGACTCCGCGGGGGTGCGCGTCTCCGGTCCGGGCGGTGATCTGAACGAGGCGTCAGTGGATCGCGACAGGTGTACATCCGAACGCGACTGCCCCATCCGCCAGACGAGGTGCGTCGGGCTTCCCTGCAGCGCGGGCGTGCTGGTGCGGCGAGTCTCACCAGGCACGGGGGCGGAGCCACCCATCGTCTGGTGCGTAGTCCCAGGCGACCACCTGGTCATCCTTTCTCAGGGTTGCATAGGCGTAGAAGTTCGACTTGCCGGCAATCTCACACGGCGCCACGGAACCCTCGAGGAAGTGGAAGCCCACGTGACACGTTGCGGGCCGGCCCGGCCGTGGCTCTTCGGGATGACTGAAGAGCTCAGCTGGGTATCCGAAAGGGGAGCCGACCGCTCGTCGGTGACGCCGGTCCGCAGGTTCGTCACCCAGAGCGCGGAACTCCCGGGGTTTCGGTGTGTCGGTGTCGATCCCGATCAAGCAGTCGGCCGATCCGGTCACCGTTTCCATCGACGACCACGCCGTACTCGAGGGTCTTGTCCCGCCTTGTGCAGTTTCGATCCCTGGGGCGGCGCCTCGGGGAGGGCAAAACCCCAGTCGGCCGGGCCCAGTTTCCGGAGACCCCTCCGATGTCGATCGCGCCGACCGCCCCATCGAGTGGATCGGTCCAGAGATAGCCCCCGTTCTCAACGTCCATGACGTTGTCGGCATGGAGGCGTTGTCTGGGCGTAGTGGGCCGGCCCAGTCCGTAGTGGGGGGTGCGGTTTCGATGCTGGGTGGGCGAGCACGGGCATCGGCCGGTGGGGTGGCTTTGTCGCCGGGCAGCGGGGGACTGACCCCGGCAGCGCGGTTGTTCGAGCGAGTTGTCGTTGTCGAGTTGCGTCGCGACTATCGCGAGTCCGACGATCACTAGTGCGGCGCCGGCGGTGACCACACCCCGGCTGCCGCGCACTCGGCTCGGCTCGCGGGACTCGTCGTTATTCATGCCGGGTGACCCTGCGGCGTTATGTGGATCGCCACTGAACACACCTGCGGTCCGGCAGTGCTGAGCCCACTGCGCGGCCCGTGAGGGGTTGAACGCTGCCTCGTTGCTCATTGGAGTCTCCTTTCGGGTCTCAAACGCATCTGCAGAGCCGCACGGTTGGGTCGTCGAGGGAACTCGTGTCCGATCAAGTGCCGATCGCCCGTCGTGGAGCGCCCTGTGTGTGGCCGTGCTGACCCCGTGGTGCGGCTTTCGTCTGACGCTCCGGCGGAGCCTTGCGGAGCTCGAACGACCAATCCGCCTGCAACAGGCCTATCGCGAGTTCGACGGTCGCTGCTGCGGCGGCCCCAGCGACCAGACCCGGCTCCGGGCGTTCGCCTAGCGGGGTC
>CAWKPB010000004.1:0-211401 GCA_963851405.1 uncultured Actinomycetota bacterium
CCGGCGTACGGCTGGGGCGATGAGGTCGTGGACGGCGGCCGCCAGCAGCGGGTGGCGGAAGGCCCACAGGCCGTCGCGCAGCTCGAGGACGCCGGCAGCCTCGGCGTCGTCGAGTCCGGCATCGGCCGTGTCGCGCCCGAGGATGCCGTGCAGTGTTCGCGTGGTGGGACGGCCCACCATGCAGGTGAGCCGGCACACGATCAGGCCATGGTCCGACAGCCCGCGAAGCCGCGAGCCCGCGATGTCGTGCAACGAACGGGGGAGCGGGTTGCGACCGCCCGGTACCGGAGGGTCGAGGAGGCTACGAGCAAGCTCCAGCGCGACGAAGGGGTTGGCACCCGATCCGTCGACCGCGGCGGCCGCCACCTCGGGCGGGACGGGTCCGATGCGTCGGAGCATCCGCATCAGGTCGGTCTCGGTCAACGGCCCGAGGACCATGGCGCCGGCGTCGAGCCGCACGAGGTCCGGGTCTTTCGGCGATGTGTGTTCGGAGAGTCCGAGTCGCTGGGTGGCGAGCAGTCGCACTGGCTGCTCGCCGCACCGCGACAGTGCGAAGTCCAGCACCCTCGCGGACGAGGCATCCGACCACTGCCGGTCGTCGATCGCGAGGAGGACGGGTCGCACGGTCGCGGCGGAGCGCAGCAGCTCGAGGAAGGCGACGGCGACGCCACGCCAGGTCCGGGCGCCCGGCGGCGCGACGCCGGTGCGGACGGCGTCGAGCAGATCGCGCTGCACCTCGGGCAGCGCCGAGAACTCCTCGGGCTCCGCGGTGATCAGGTCGTCGAGCAGGTCGGCGAGGACCAGGAAGGCGAGCCGCGACTCCGGCCGCGACGGCCTGGATACCGCCACCGTCGTCCCGAGCGCCTCGGCGTGCTCGAGGAGTGCGAACCACAGCGTCGTCTTGCCCATGCCTGGCTCGCCCAGGATGAGCATCGCGTGCGGCGTCGCATCGACCGAGACCAGCCAACGGCGCAGCGATGTGAGCTCGCGGCGTCGGCCGACGAGCTCCACCCGTGCAGCCGTGAAACTTGGCATCCCCACCGTCCGAGTCCGCGTCCTCCGGCAATGTACCGAGGATTCCACGATGCGCGCCGGGGCATCGGGGCCGTTGGCTGGCACCACACCGTTCTCACCAGGAGGTCAGCCATGAACCACGTCCACCCCGTACGCCGAGCCTCAGGCCGAGGGCCGCTGCTGCTCGTCGCGACAGCCGTTCTCGCGCTACTGGGTCTGCTGCTCGCCCCGGCCGCTCAAGCGAGCCGGCTGAGCGGTCCCCGTCTCGATCTGCTGGACCCGCCCGCGACATTCGCCGCCAACTCGCCCTTCTTCATCAACCAAGGACTCTGCGGCGAAACCGCGGAGGAGCGGTCCGGGCTCCTGCGACCGACGTCGGGCTTCGAACTGAGTCTCGACGGTCAGCCGGTACGGACCCGCCTCTACCTGGAAGCCTCTCAGAATCGCATCGAGAACCCGGCGTTCAGCCTGTGCAAGCAGTACTTGGCGGGCTTCGACGAGGGGCTGAGTGCCGGAACCCACCTGTTCGTCGGATGCTGGTTCTACCTGGGCGAGGACTTCGGCTGCGAGGCCATCGAGGTGAAGTTCGGCTGACCTGGCACCTCGATGACGTGGTGGGGTCGCGGTCGCGGCCCCACCACGCGCTCTCGCGCAGGTCGGCGTCCTGCTCCCTGTTCACGCAGGACGGGCAGGCGAGCGATGTCGCGGGCGTCCTGGCGAAGTAACGAGACCTCCGTAGGACCCCGGTTCCCTCCACCCCAACGGAGTGGACCTCACCGAAGCCGGTCAGGAACACGAGCAGGTCGCGGTAGCCGGGCGATGCGGGGTCCGATAGCGGACTACCACCCGGTTGGTACGACGCTTTCAACGTGGGAGTCACCTTCACTAGCGGGTACGTCCTCCTTGAGAACACGGGAGATGTTCCGTTGACGATCCTGAGCCTGACACCGAACTTTCGCGGTGCTGGCCTTGAGTACCTTGGCGGCAAGTCCCTGGACGGGGCCGGAGTGTGCCCTACTTCGACCGGAAGCATGGCTGGCCGACGCCGCACAAGCAGCGGGATCACCTGCACCACCTCGGGAGCATTCAGCTGCGTCCCTCCGTAGTGGTCGATGCGCCGTACGAACGGTCAGCTGGTCGAGCGCACCAGCCGTAGGCCGGTCGCAAGCAGCCACACGAGCCAAGCGGCGATACCCGGCAACCCCACGAACAGGAGCGCCGAGCCGTCCGCGATCGCGAGGCTGGCCGCCCCTGCGACAAGCAGCAGGCCTCCCCCGGCCACGCCGAGCAGACGCTGCCACGGCGGCGTCAGCCTGATCGCATGCGCCGCCAGCGCAGCGCCGATGAAGGTGGTGCCGAGAGCCGGCAGTGCCAGCGCGAACGCTGCTGCATGCAATTGCCAGGCGAGCTCGAACACCGGGCTCGGCTCGGCGAGCTCGTCGGCGGACAACACGACTCCGATCCACAGAACGGCGTAGAGCGCGAAGATCGCCGAGAGAGCCGCGCCCGCGGCCACCGCGAGGCGCGACCAGACCGCGCCCGCACCCCCGCGGCGCCCGACGAGCCAGTGGAGACCGCACAGGAACCCGAGCAGCAGCGGCAGGTGCAGCGCCTCCTGGCCGACAGCGATCGCGACTACGGCTCGGTTCTGCTGGTGCCAGGCGAGCACGTCCTGAATCGGGTCCCCGTAGCCTGGCGCATCGGCCCAAGCAAACATCGCGTTCTGGATCACCATCGACGCTGCCAATGCGATCGCCGTCGCGCCGACAAACCGCTGTCGGCGCACTCGGGTCGGGGTGGTCCCCGTCCTTGCCTCTACCGCGCTCACGGGCACGTGCGGGGACTCCGGCGCGGTGGCGGTCCTATGCCGTGATCTCAACTCTTGCTCCTTCGTCGCGGTCCGATGATCGGTGACTCCACGATCGCTGCCTTCGACGACGGGCGAATCGGCCTCAGAGCCCGTGTCCGACCGGCCGGTGGAACGGTCTGCCTATCGTACTTTCGGCGCAGGCCAACGCCTGTCTAATGGGGTACCGCGTCATGGGCGTAATGGGGTACCGCGTTCCGTCGGAATCGGAATCGGACTCGACCGCGGCGGCGAAGCGTTCCAGGGTTTGCTCCATGCCCTGCCTGTTGTGAGTCGGTCGGTCGCTGACCCCGGTAACGAAATTGGCGATTGGCACGAACCATCTCGGTCGTAAGTCGCGCCAGGACTCAGTAACCCGGCACCCGGTCGGCATCGATTCGAAGGTGTAACTCCATTGGGAGATCTTGACGGGTCCCAAGGTGACTTGAAAGGAGATCCGCCGGCCGGGCTCTGCAGTGGTGACCGTCACCAGGCTTTTCCAAGACTTGCTTCCATTGCGGTTCTGTCCCCGAAATCTTGCCCCCGGAACGGCCACCGCAGCATCGTCGAGCCACGTTCCCCCTTCGTTCTCCGGTGACCACTCACCCATGCGCTGAAGATTGCTGACCATGGCGTACAAGTGCTTGGGCGACGCGACGATCTCGCGGGTAGCCGTGACGGGCTCGCTCATGGCTGGAGCGTTGCGACGGCAAAGGTGCGAGGCGAGGGTTCCAACGGCGCACCCCTGAAACCGATGCATCGCCTCGTGACGATCTGCGCGAACCGTGCCCACTCCATCAGCCGCGAGGTCGCCACAACGCACGGACTAACACCGCCAAGCCCTGCTGGGTCTCCCTAGAGTTCCGCGCCTTAAACCTGCCTGGTGCTCAACGGCTGGCCAGCGGGTGAGCGCGGAAGATATCCCAGCTCGCGGCGCAGGCCTCGAACGTGCAGGTCAGGCGCCTTGGACGGCTTGCCGCCACATCGGAGGGCGCGCAGACGGGCTACGGTCGTGCGCATGACAGGGCTGCGCTTCGGCATCGACATCGCCCAACAGCGGATGGAATGGGACGACCTTCTGGGTCGAGTCCGCCTCTGCGAGGACCTGGGCTTCGACGGCATGTGGGGCTTCGATCACTTCGGGCCTATGTACGGGGAGGGTCCCGGTAACTGCTTCGAGGGGATGACGACACTGGCTGCATTGGCGTCTGCCACCTCCCGGATCCGACTAGGACTGCTGGTGACAGGTGTCACGTACCGGCACCCGTCGGTGCTGGCCGCGCAGGCAGTCACCGTCGACCACGCCAGCCATGGCCGCCTCGAGCTGGCCATGGGGGCCGCGTGGTACGAGGCCGAACACCAGCAGCTCGGCATCGACTTCCCCTCTGTAGGGGAGCGGTTCGACCGGCTCGAGGACTGCCTGGAGATCCTCACCCGACTGTTCACGGGCGAAGTCGTCGACTACCAAGGCCGCGTCCACAGCTTGGCCGGTGCCCAGCTCCGACCCGTACCGGTCCAGCAGCCGCACCCGCCGCTGTGGATTGGCGGCTCCGGGAGAAAGCGCACCCTCCCCCTCGTGGCCCGGTTCGCGGACGCGTGGCACTGCTTCGAGTCGCCCAACATCTTCCGCGAACTGTCCGCCGTGGTCGACGAGTTGGCCGCCGCCACTGGACGCAATCCGGCCTCCATTACCCGGGCCACCTCGCTCTCCCTGTCCGAACCCTGGAGCGAGGTCCGCGCGAACGCCGAGGCGATGCGCGACGCGGGCGCGGACTACCTGGTCTGCGGCTGGCCTGGAGAGGGCGCAGCGAGGGTCGAGGAGTTCGTGACCCAGGTGCTTCCCGACCTGGCTGACTAACCCCAGCGAAAACAGCCGCCGCCGAGTCCTGCCTAAACTCGAATACCCATCCGCTGAGCCAGACCAGGAGCCAAGCACGAGATGGCGCTCGACACTCCTCGAGTCGAGGTGACGGAGGTTCTTCCCCACGGGACCCCCGCACCAGCGAGCCCACGGATCGCCGTCCTCGCGCCCCTGAACCTTTCGAACGCGACCCCGCACGTTGCGGACCTGATTCGCCGTTTCGCCCGAACGGCCATGCAAACCCTCATTGACGTGGGCGCGGATCCTCACCTGGTCGACCTCACAGCGCCTTCACTCCCCCCGTTGGAAACAGTCAGCTCATGCGACGGTGTGCTGCTGCTGGGTGGCGGCGACATGGATCCCTCGCTGTACGGGCATCTAGACCCGGTGCCGAACGAGTACGGGGTCGACCGAGCCGTCGACGACTACAGCATTGAAGCCGTGGTCGGGAGTATCGCGTCGGCGACTCCCCTGCTCGGAATCTGCCGTGGTCACCAGGTGCTCAACGTCGCCCTGGGCGGCGACTTGATCCCCGACCTTGACGACCACACGGTGCATCACGGCGCAGGCGAGGACCTGATGCTCGACGAGACGGTTCGCATCGACCCTTCGTCCGAGCTGGGCCGCATCGTCAACGCCCGGAAACTGGTGGTCAGAACGGGTCACCACCAAGCCATCCGTACCGTCGCTCCCGGTCTGCGGGCCGTGGCCTGGGCGGCCGACGGCGTCGTGGAGGGCGTGGAGCACGACGCGCACTGGGCCGTTGGCGTCCAGTGGCACCCCGAGGATCCCGACGGATCCGCTGCGGACCGAGAACAACTTTTCGGAGCGTTCGTCAAGCAGGCGCGTGAGCCCGCCTGACGAACGCTCGTCGAAGTCAGTTCAGATCGAACCGATCGAGGTTCATGACCTTGTCCCAGGCCCGCACGAAATCGCCGACGAACTTCTGCTGGGCGTCGTCGCTGGCATAGACCTCCGCCAACGCTCGCAGCACCGAGTTCGAGCCGAAGACGAGGTCGACGCGGCTGGCCGTCCACTTCAGATCCCCGGTTGCGCGGTCGCGACCTTCGAACGACTCCTCGTCTTCGGTTGTCGCCTGCCACGTGGTGTCCATCGCGAGCAGATGGACGAAGAAGTCATTAGTCAGGGTTTCGGGACGGTCGGTCAGCAACCCGGCCTTCGACTGCTTCGCATTGGCCCCGAGCACCCGCAACCCGCCTACCAGCACCGTCATCTCCGGAGCGGTCAGCGTGAGCAACGCCGCCTTGTCGACAAGGAGAAATTCCGCAGGCAGGTCCGAACCCTTGCCCAGGTAGTTGCGGAAGCCATCTGCGGTCGGCTCGAGGACGGCGAAGGAGTCGACGTCGGTCTGCTCTTGTGAGGCATCGGTGCGGCCCGGCGCGAACGGCACCTGAACCTCGACGCCTGCCGCCTGCGCCGCACGCTCGACCGCCTCAGCTCCACCGAGCACGATGAGGTCGGCCAGCGAAATCTGAGCCCCGCCAACGTGCGCGGAATTGAACTCCGCCTGGATGCCCTCGAGGGTGCGCAGCACCGAAGCAAGTTCCGCTGGGTCGTTGATGTCCCAGCCGTTTTGCGGGCTGAGCCGGATCCGCGCACCGTTGGCGCCTCCGCGCTTGTCGGTGCCGCGGAAGGTCGAGGCCGAGGCCCACGCCGTGGACACCAGCTGGGCGACGGAGAGCCCAGAGTCTCGAATCGAACTCTTGAGCGCCGCCACCTCGTCGGCGCCGACCAACGGGTGCTCGACGGCGGGCACAGGGTCCTGCCAGATGAGCTCCTCGCTGGGGACCTCTGGACCGAGGTAGCGCGTCACCGGGCCCATGTCGCGGTGCGTGAGCTTGAACCAGGCACGAGCGAAGGCGTCCGCGAACTCATCCGGGTGCTCCAGGAACCGACGCGAGATCTTTGCGTAGGCGGGATCCATCCGCAGGGCCAGATCGGTCGTGAGCATGACCGGTGGGTGTGTCTTGGTGGCGTCGTGAGCGTCGGCGACCGTGGTCCCCGCCTCGGGGTCTGTGGGGATCCACTGGAAGGCACCCGCGGGGCTCTTGACCAGATCCCAGTCGTAGGCGAACAGCGTTTCGAAGAAGCTGTTGTCCCAGGTTGTCGGAGTCGGCGTCCAGGTGCCCTCAAGGCCACTGGTGATGGTCGAGTCACCGTTCCCGCCGCCCAAGGAGTTCTGCCAACCCAACCCCTGCTGCGCGAGCGGTGCTGCCTCGGGTTCGCGGCCGACGTACTCGTCCGGGTCGCCAGCGCCGTGGGTCTTGCCGAAGGTGTGCCCACCCGCGATCAAGGCGACGGTCTCTTCGTCATTCATCGCCATGCGCGCGAAGGTCTCCCGGATGTCTTTGGCGGCAGCCAGCGCACTCGGCTCCCCGTTCGGACCTTCGGGATTGACGTAGATCAAACCCATCTGAACGGCCCCGAGCGGATTGTCCAGCTGGCGGTCGCCGGTGTAGCGCGCGTCGCCAAGCCATTCGGCTTCCGCACCCCAGTTGACCGGCTCGGGCTCCCACACGTCAGCCCGACCGCCGCCGAAACCAAAGGTCTCGAAACCCATCGATTCAAGCGCGCAGTTGCCCGCAAGGATCATCAGGTCCGCCCAGGACAGCGCCTTGCCGTACTTCTGCTTGACCGGCCACAGCAAGCGCCGCGCCTTGTCGAGGTTCCCGTTGTCCGGCCAGCTGTTGAGCGGAGCGAACCGTTGCTGGCCCGTGCCGCCACCACCCCTACCGTCGCTAATGCGGTAGGTGCCCGCACTGTGCCAGGCCATCCGGATGAAAAGCGGGCCGTAGTGGCCGTAGTCGGCGGGCCACCAATCCTGTGATGTGGTCATGAGCTCACCGATGTCGCGCTTGACCGCCGCGAGGTCGAGGGCGTTAAACGCCACGGCGTAGTCGAAGTCCTCGCCCATGGGGTCGCTCTTCGCGGAGTTCGCGTTGAGCACGCTGACGTCCAACTGGTTGGGCCACCAGTCACGATTCGATGTGCCGGTCGCACCGTGCACAACCGGGCACCCGCCCGTGGTCTCGGTGTTCATGTCGGCTACGACTGCATCCTGGTTCTCAGACACGGGAATCCTTCTTGGTCCGGGCGGATAGGGACGGTGTCGTCAGCGGAGCCGGTGCGGACCCGCTGGCGGTGGAGCACGCGGGGCAGATGCCCCGATAGACGACCTCGGCCTCATCGATGGCATAGCCGTGGTCATGGGAAGCAGTGAGGCAGGGCGTGTAGCCGACGGCACAATCGACATCGGCGATCGAGGCGCAGGATCGACACACGACGTGGTGATGGTTGTCCCCGACCCGAGACTCATAGCGGGCGGCAGACCCGGGCGGCTCGATGCGGCGCACCAAACCCGACGTGGTCAGCGCGCGCAAGACGTCATAGACCGCTTGAGTCGAGACTTCGCCCACATCGGTCCGTACGCTGCCCGCGATCAGGTCCGTGTCGGCATGCGGATGTTCGTAGACGGCATTCAAAACAGCCACCCGAGGACGCGTCACCCGCAACCCAGCGCCGCGGAGCAGTTGCTCGACCTCCGGCGTCGTGGGCACTCTCCGAGCATGTCCCATTTTCTGGAATCAGTCAAAACTAGAGCCATTGAGGGGAGCTACGGTCAGTCCATGGCTGAGATGACCCAGACGATCCAGGTCCAAGACGGACGCGAGGTCGATGTCCTCGTGGGTGGCAAGCCCAGCGGCCGCGCCCTGCTGGTTCATCACGGCACGCCGTCGGACGCAACGGCCTTCTCCGACTGGGATGAGACCTGCACGGCGCGCGGCCTCCAACTGGTCGGCCTGAGCCGACCGGGATACGCGACCTCCTCACGACTCGCTGGACGTAGCGTCGCGGCCGTCGCTCCGGACGCCGCCACCGTGCTCGACCATCTCGGGATCAGCGAATTCGTGACCGTCGGCTGGTCGGGAGGCGGGCCGCACGCGCTGGCGTGCGCCGGGTTGCTCTCGGACCGATGCCTCGCGGCCGCGACCCTCGCGGGTGTCGGACCGTACGGCGAGCCCGACCTCGACTTCCTGGCCGGAATGGGCCCAGAGAACATCGAGGAGTTCAGCGCGTCACTCGCTGGAGAGGTGACACTGAGGGACTGGATGACGGAGAACGGCTCGGCGTTCCGACAGGTCACCGGGGCGCAAATCGCCGAGGCGTTTGGCGGGCTCGTGCCCCAAGTCGACCAGGATGCGCTGACCGGCGGATACGCCGAACACATGGCGGCAGAAACCCGCCGGGCGCTTTCCGCGGGGTTTGACGGATGGGTCGACGACGATCTGGCCTTCACGCGACCGTGGGGCTTCGACCTCGGGGACATCGCAGCCCCGGTCAGCGTCTGGCAGGGCGATCTCGACTTGATGGTGCCCCAAGCTCACGGTCGCTGGCTGGCCGACCACATAGACACGGCCCGGATCCGGATGGCCCCGGGCCATGGGCACATCTCCCTGGTTACTCAGTACCGGGACGAGATCGTCGACGATCTACTGGCTGCTGGCTAACGGAGTCCGCTAGCCCGCTTTCCCGCTCGGAGACGTAACTTCGTACCAACTCCACGAACCGCACCGGGTCGTGTCGGTGCGGTTCGTGCCCCGCGCCGGGGAACACCACGAGCCGACCATCGGGCAGCAACTCAGCCGCATGCTGACCGTGCACCATCGGAATCACACGATCCCTGTCGCCCCAGACAAGCAGGACCGGAAGATGCGCCGCGGTCGGCAACTTGTCCACCGCAGATACCCGCTGGCCGGTCCCATCGACGACCCCCCGCAGGGTCATGAGAAAGGCGGCCCTGGACTGCGGGTCGGCGAGTTCGTGCAGAGTCTTCAGAGCCTCCCCTGAGAAGGCCTCAGGGTGCATCCCGAGGCGGCCAAGCAGCCCGCCCACACCCTCATAGGCAGTGAGGAACCGGGGGTGCGTGAGGAGTGGAAGGACCACCTCAGCGCCTGGCAACGTCGCCGCGCGAAGCGGCACGCTGGCCTCGGGGCCGAGGCCGCCGCTGGCCACGAGGACCAGCCCGTGACATCGCTGCGGGAACTGGTAGGCGAACTGCAGGGCCACGCCTCCGCCGAGCGAGTGGCCGACGATCGTGGCGCTTTCGTGACCGAGATGATCGAGCAGGTCGCGGACGATGCTCGCCAAGGCGCCGAGGCTGTAGTCGCCCCGCCCCTTCTCGGACGCTCCATGTCCCGGCAGGTCGAGAGCCACCACGTGGTGGCTCGCGAGACGGTCGATCACGCTGTCCCAGGTGGCGCTACTCGAGCCCACGCCATGGATGAGGACGGTCAGCGGCCCTCCGCTGCCAACCTGCCGGTAGGCCACGCGCCGACCGTGCAGGAGCACGTCCTGGTCGCGCACGACATCGGCCGGGGGCGTTCGAGACCTCATCGAGACTCCGCTCTCGCGTTCCTACCCGCTAGTAACTTACGTTCACGTAGGTTACGGCACCGTAGGTTGCCTGTCGAGTCCTCGGCCCTGGACCCCGGTCCCCATCCTCGGTCAAGGTGGCCCCAGCGGCCGCGTCACCCGAGGCCGGGACACCGACCGACAGGGAAAAGGGGATGACACCATGACCGGTTCGTGGAGCGCCGAGGAACTCCGCACGCGTCTGGCCGAAGACGGAACCGACTACCTCGAGTTCCTGCGCGTGGGCTCGATGTCAGGTGGTCTGTACGCCCTGGCGGCCGGCGATGTGGATACCCAGACCCCGCACTCCGAGGACGAGGTCTATGTCGTCCTCGCCGGATCGGCCGCGTTCGTCTGCGCGGGGACCCAGCGAGAGGTCACGCCCGGCGACACGCTGTTCGTGGCGGCCGGCGTCGAGCACCGGTTCGTCGACATCACCGAGGACCTTGAGGTCCTCGTCTTCTTCGCCCCTGCCGAGGGCACCCACTCGACGACCTAACGTTTCTGCCTACTCGGCTTCGAGGACGACCAGCGGCTGATCGAGCGAGACCTGCGCGCCGACATCAACCAAGACTTCGCAGACAACACCCCGGCTGGGCGCCCTGACCACGTGCTCCATCTTCATAGCCTCAACAGAGACCAGCGGCTGGCCCACCTCAACTACGTCTCCGAGTTCCACATGGCTGGCGGTCAACATCCCGGGCATCGGTGACAGCACCGGGCCACCCACTGCAACGATCTGCGGGCGCACCACGGCATGCCTCGGCGCCTCCGTGAAGGGCCACGCGCCTCCCTCACGCCCGACCCAACGGACGCTTTCCGCGGCGGCGTAGGCCCAGCGTTGCCGAAGCTCCCCGTCGGTGACCATGAGATCGAAATCATCGAACTGCACCGAAAACGGACCACTCAGTGAGTCGTCGATCCGAACCATCGCCCGATTCGAATCGCCCCGCACCGCCACAGAGACGATCGAACCGTCTCCCGCGATCAGCCGCTCCTCGACCCAGGCCGAGCCGCCTAGCCGCCAGCCCACGAGTCCGTCGAAGAGATCGCCGGTCGCGACCCGCCGCTCCCTCTCGACCACAGTGGCCAACGCCACCGCCCGCACGGCATCAGCAGGCGGCGCGTTGTCCACCAGGTCTGGAGCGATCCGCTCGACCAGTCCGGTGTCGAGGTGGGCGCTGCGAACCTGCGGGGCGTCGAGCAACGCCCGGAGAAATGCGACGTTGGTGCCGAAGCCAAGGACCACGGTGTCGGCGAGGGCAGCCTCGAGGCGGTCGATCGCCCGATCGCGGTGCTCGGCCCAGGCGACGACCTTGGCCAGCATCGGGTCGTAGCGAGAACCAACAACCATGCCCTCGAACAGCCCTGAATCCACCCGGACGTGATCACCGGACGGCTCCCTCAAACGGAGCACCGCACCACCAGTGGGCAAGAAGTCACGCGCGGGATCCTCGGCGTACACGCGCGCCTCCACCGCATGACCGTTGATGCGTACCTGGTCCTGGCCCCAGGGCAGCCGCTCCCCGGCGGCCACCCGGACCTGGGTCTCCACCAGATCGACACCCGTGACCAGCTCCGTGACCGGGTGCTCCACCTGCAGCCGGGTGTTCATCTCCATGAAGTAGAAGGCATCGGGTTGGTCCGCGGCCACGATGAACTCGACGGTCCCCGCCCCCACGTACCCACAGGAACGGGCGGCGCTCACGGCAGCCTCCCCCATGACCGCCCGGCCAGCCTCGTCGAGCACGTGGGAAGGCGCCTCCTCGATGATCTTTTGATGACGACGCTGCAGGGTGCACTCGCGCTCCCCGAGATGGACCACGCCTCCGTGGCTGTCCGCGATGATCTGGATCTCGAGATGGCGTGGCCTCACGACGAACCGTTCAATCAGCAGACTGTCGTCCCCGAAGGCCGATCGTGACTCCCGCCGAGATGCCGCAACGGCCGCTGTCATTCCCTGCGGCGAATCGACGCGCCGCATCCCTTTGCCACCCCCACCAGCCGAGGGTTTGAGCAAGACCGGGTACCCGATCGCGTCGGCGGCGGCCACCAAGTCAGCATCGGTCAATCCGGCCCTGTGGACCCCCGGGACCACGGGCACCCCAGCCGCCTCGACCATCTGCTTGGCACGGATCTTGTCGCCCATCGCCTCTATGGCCGTGGGTGGGGTCGATCGAAGACCACCCCGGCAGCTGCGCAGGCGCGCGCGAACTCGGCGTTCTCAGACAGGAATCCGTAGCCCGGGTGAAGCGCCTGCGCGCCCACCTCACGTGCTGCAGAGACCACAGCGCCGATATCGAGGTAGCCGACCGCCGAACCAGGTACCTCGATGGGCACGGCTATATCCGCCTCTCGAACATGCCGGGCCTGCGCGTCCTCGGGGGTGAAGACCACCGCTGCCCGAATGCTCATGAGGCGAAGGGTCCGAATGACGCGTACGGCGATCTCGCCGCGGTTGGCAATCAAAACGGTGTCGAACACGCCTGCCTACATCCGGAAGACGCCGTAGCCGACGTCCCCAACGGGGGCCGAAGCGCAAGCCGTGAGAGCGAGGCCCACCACAGACCGCGTCTCTAGGGGATCGATCACTCCGTCGTCCCAGAGCCGAGCCGTCGCGTAGTAGGGATGACCCTGACGCTCGTACTGCTCCTCGATCGGCGCCCTGAAGGCAGCCTCGTCCTCAGTCGACCAGGTCTCCCCGGCACCTTCCATGGAGTCCCTGCGAACCGTCGCAAGGACGGCGGCTGCCTGCGGCCCCCCCATCACCGAGATGCGGGCGTTGGGCCAGCTGAACAAGAAGCGCGGCGAATACGCGCGCCCGCACATCGAGTAGTTGCCGGCCCCGAACGAGCCCCCGATGACCACGGTGAGTTTCGGAACCCGCGCGCACGCGACGGCCGTGACCATCTTGGCCCCATGCTTCGCGATGCCGTCAGCCTCGTAGTCACGACCCACCATGAACCCAGTGATGTTCTGCAAGAACAGCAGCGGGATGTTTCGTCGGTCGCACAACTGAATGAAGTGCGCCCCTTGAGGGCCGACTCACCGAACAGGACGCCGTTGTTTGCCACGATACCCACGGGGTGGCCGTGGATGTGCGCGAAGCCAGTCACCAGCGTCTCGGCATAGGTGCGCTTGAATTCCTGGAACCGGCTGCCGTCCACCAGACGGGCGATGACCTCATGGACGTCGTACTGGACCCTCGGATCCACGGGCACCACGCCGTAGAGCTGGCCGGGATCGACCGAGGGTTCTTCGCTGACCGCCAACGCCCAAGGCACGTCCGCCGTCGGCGGACAGGTGGCGATGATCTCCCGCACGATCCGGAGCGCATCGACATCGTCTTCGGCTAGGTGGTCAGCGACACCTGACTTGCGAGCGTGGACGTCACCGCCGCCGAGGTCTTCGGCCGTCACGATCTCGCCCGTTGCAGCCTTCACCAGTGGTGGCCCGCCCAGGAAGATCGTCCCCTGTTCACGCACAATCACCGTCTCATCGCTCATGGCTGGCACGTACGCTCCGCCAGCGGTGCAGGACCCGAGCACTGCTGCCACCTGTGGAACCCCAAGCGACGACAAAGTGGCCTGGTTGAAGAAGATCCGGCCGAAGTGCTCCCGGTCGGGGAACACCTCGTCCTGCATGGGTAGAAACGCTCCACCGGAGTCCACGAGATAGACGCACGGGAGACGGTTTTCCAGCGCGACCTCCTGGGCGCGCAAGTGCTTCTTGACGGTGAGCGGCAAGTACGTGCCGCCCTTGACAGTTGGGTCGTTCGCGACGATGACGCACAGCCGTCCGGACACTTTGCCGACACCGGTAATCAGGCCAGCTCCGGGCGCCTGGTCGTCGTATTCCCCGTACGCCGCCATGGGGGACAACTCGAGAAACGCCGAGCCCGGATCTAGCAACTCATCGACGCGGTCTCGCGGGAGCAACTTGCCGCGAGACACGTGCTTGGCGCGCGCGCGCTCGCTCCCGCCCAATCGATTGCTGGCCAGCCGGAGCCGCAGATCTTCGACCAATTTCTGATGGGCCGAGGCGTTGGCTACGTAAGCCTCGGAACCTGGGTCACAGGTCGACGACAGCTCGGTTGACCTCACGCAACCTCCCGGGACCGACGTGCTCGACTCCCCGACCGTAACGGCTCCGCGGTCAGTCTCTCCAGATCAACACCAACGCGCGGTCGTCGTCGAGGCCACGACGGCCCAACACATTGACCAGCGGGTCTGCGCCAGTCTCGAAACCCCGACGCACCAGCCGCTCGGCTTCACCCGAGAGCTTGTCGATCCCGACGTCGATATCCCCACCCGGAACCTCGACTACTCCATCGGTATACATCAGCAGCGCATCGCCGTGGCCCACAACGCCATGCTGAAGCAGAAAGACAGCGTCTGGGTCGACACCGAGGGCCGGACCCGCCGCCGATGTCAGTTTCCAGCGCCCGGACCCAGACAAGAATTGCGCCGCCGGCGGGTGCCCGGCGGAGCCGAGCACGTACGCCCCCGTGGTCAGATCCAGTGCCAGATGGACGGCCGTCGCGAAGCTGTCTTCCCAGTGCTGGCGGCGCAGATAGCCATCCGCCGCTTCCAGGAATTCCTCGGGCGGCAGCGCACCCAGCAAGCCGCCGAAAGCGCCGGACAACAGCAGAGCCCTGGTTCCCGCATCGACGCCTTTGCCCGACACGTCGCAGACGACGAGCTCGAGGAGTTGGCCGTTGCGCGACGTGGAAGTCACCATGAAATCGCCGCTGAACGAACCGCCCCCAGCGGGCTTGAGAAGGGACTCAGACGACCAACCACCAGGCAACGTGGGGAGTTCGCCCAGCATCCGCAGCCTGGTGCGCAGGTCGACGAGCATCGACTCACCGCGGAACAACTGGACACCCAAGCGCTGTCGCGAGCGGGCCACCACCATCATCACGACGGCGGTCACCCCCACGATGACCAACGTCCCCGGGCGTACCGATTCCCAGCCCAGCGCCTGGGTTTCGTAGACCAGGACGATCCCGACGACGGCCAGCAAGATCCACAGCGATCGCACCGATAGGAGGAAACCCCCCACCAAGATGATCACGCTCTCGAGCGCCGGTGGCGCCCACACCGGGTAGTTCACGGTGGCCCAGCCGACCAACACGGCTGCGACGACCAGCACGAGCAGGACGACTCGGTCGGACCGTGGCAGTCGTCGTCTCAGCCGTCTCCACGCGCGTCGCATTCGAGCAGGAAAAGGCCTAGGCATCCCCAGGAACCTACCGGCAGGATGGCCAACCGTGACCACCATCGAAGTCGTCCTTGCCGGTGACGACGGCTGGGACAGGGTCAGGTACATCGACGAGTTGGCCTTCGGCTACACCTGGCCGGGTGAGAGCGCAGCTATTCACCGCGCGGTCCTGGAGATGGATCGCACGGTTCTGGCACTCGTCGACGGCGTGGACGCCGGCATCGCGTCGACGTACTCGCTGCGCATGTCGGTACCGGGGGCGGCAGGTGTTCCCGTAGCTGGTCTTACCTGGGTAGGGGTGCTGCCCACCCATCGCCGGCGCGGAGTGCTCAGGGCCATGATGCGTCAACACCTGGACGACCTGCACGACAACGGCCACGAACCGGTGGCCGCCCTGTTCGCTGCCGAGCCCGGGATCTACGGGCGGTTCGGCTACGGCTTGGCGTCGCAGCGGTACAGCGTGAAGATCCCGCGCGAGTTTGCCCGACTCACGAGCACCGATGATGAACCGACTGCGGTGCTCGTTGAAGCCGAAGCGACACGACCGCAACTGGCGCTGGTGGCCGATGCGGTCGCAGCCCAGCGCCCCGGGCTACCGACACGCAACCCGCTGTGGTGGGACCGAACGCTCGACGACCCACCCAGCGAGCGCGGCGGGGCGTCCGCGCTTCGCACCTTGCTGGTGGCAGACGAGTCGGGTCCGCGCGCGTACGCCTTGTACTCGACCAAGGAGATCTGGGATGGGGGCGGAGCTCAGGGGTTGCTCCAGGTGCGCGAAGTGATGGCCGTCGATGCCCCCGCCCGGCGAGCCCTGTGGCGCGTGCTTCTCGGGACCGATCTGATGGCCGACTACGTGTATCGGATGCTGCCACTCGACGATCCTCTGCTGCTTGAGCTCGTGGACCCGCGGCGTGCACAACCGTCGTTGGTGGACGGGCTCTTCGTGCGCATCGTGGATGTGGATCGCGCGCTGACGGCGCGGACCTACGCGACCGACATTGATGTGGTGCTGGCGATCGATGACCCGTTCTGCCCCTGGAATTCGGGGCGATGGCACCTCTCGGGCGGGCCTACTGGCGCGGTCTGTTCGCCCACCACTGAAGCGGCTGACCTGAACCTCGACGCCACCTCCCTGGGGTCTGCCTACCTGGGGGCACCGACCCTTCGGGCTCGGGCCGACGCCGGTTTGGTGAGCGAAGAACGCACCGGCGCCATCGACGCGGTCCAGCGCGCCTTCGTCTCACCTCGAGCCCCCTGGTGTCCCTTCATCTTCTGAGACACCGATCCCCTACCACCTCCGTGACGTCAGTGAGCGACGGGTGTGGCCGCCGCGTCTTCGCCGCGCGCCGGAACGTGAATGCGCGCCCGGAAGACCCGGAAAGACCAGACCCTGGTAGACGAGAACGACGGGGAACAGCAATACGGCCACGACCGTCATCACCTGGAGGGCGTACTCGTTCGCCGCCGAGCCCTCGACCGTGAGCGTGTATGCGGCACTCGTGCTCGACACCAGAACGTTGGGGAAGAGATTCGCGAACAGGGCGGCCATCGTCGCGCCGATTGCCAGTCCGGTAGCCGAGAACGACCAGCCTTCGCGATGGCCGCGCAGGAGCACAGCCGAACCGAGCGCGGCCACCACCGGGATGGCGGCGGCGAGCAGCCGCCACGCGCCCCCTCCGCCAAGCTGGAAGGTCCACCACCCGAAGACGAGAACCAGCACGAGGCTCGGCCAGGCCAGCCACTGTGCGACGCCGCGTGCCCGCGCGAGCAGCGGTTCGCCAGTGCGTAGACCCAGGAACGTTGCGCCGTGCAGCAGACAGAGCACCAGAAGGGTCAGGCCGACCCAGAGTCCATACGGAGTGAGTAGATCCCAGAAACTGCCCGTGAACTCCTGGGTGGCATCGACGGGTAGCCCCACCAGAAGGTCACCCAGCGCCACCCCAAGAAGCAGCGGAACCATCGCGGACCCGACGACAAGCATCCAACTGAACCAGTCCCGCCAACGCTGGGAATGACCCTTGGCGCGCCACTCGAAAGCGACGCCGCGAATAGTCAAGCCGACGATCACCAAGAACAGGGCGAGATACCCAGCCGAGAACCACGTCGCGTACCAGTCGGAGAAAGCGGCAAAGGTCGCGGCACCGGCGACGATGAGCCAAACCTCGTTGCCGTCCCACCAGGGCCCGATGGTGTTGATCACGACTCGCTGCTCGGTGTCGTTGCGACCCATGAAGCGGTGCAACATCCCGACACCGAAGTCGAAACCTTCGAGGACGAAGAAGCCGATCCAGAAGATGGCCAAGATCACGAACCACAGCACGTCAAGACTCATCATGTCCCCCTAGTAGGTCAGAGCCGGGGCTTGTGGCGGGCTCCCGGGACCTGGGGGCTCGGCGTCGGCATCTGCGTCCTCGGGGAGCTCGGCGCGCGCGTAGCGCAGCATGAGCTTGATCCAGACGATGCCGAGGATCAAATACATGACGACGAAACCGGTCAGCGAGAGGACCACTTCGGTCAAACTCACCGACGGTGAGTTCCCGTCCTGGGTCAGGAGCAGGCCCTGAACCACCCAGGGTTGCCGACCGTTCTCAGTCAGGACCCAGCCGGCCGTGGTCATGATCAACGGGGTCACCACCGCCCAGGTCGAAACCCAGAGGAATGACTTGCTGGTTTCCAACCGGCCGCGGCGCCACAACCAGGCACCCCACAACGCCAGCAGCGGCACCAGGGAACCCAGGTACGCCATCGTGCGCATGGACCAGTACTGAATGAAGATGTTCGGGATGTACCCGGTATTCGGTGGATCGCTTTCGAGTGGCCCGTACTCCTGTGTGTACTCGGCCTGGAGGTCGTTGAGGCCTTTCACCTCTCCGTTCCACGTGCCCGTGGCCAGCAGCGACAGTAGATGGGGGATCTCGATGATCTGGGTGGGGTTTTGATCCCCCTTACCCCCGCCCACTTGGAAGACCGAGAACGAACACGGGGCACAGGTCTCCCACTGGGCTTCCATCGCCGCGACCTTCATGGGCTGGTACGTGGTCATGACCTCGCCCACATGGCTGCCGACGAACAATCCCAAAATGGATACGGGGACCAGCACCACGAGTGCGAGCTTGGCCGGCCCTACGAAAGCCGCCTTGTCCGCACCCTTGCGCATCTGCCAGGCCGAGACCGACAGCATCAGCATGGCTCCGGCAAGCAGCGAGGCCAAGAGGACGTGTGCGTACCCCCAGATGAAGATCGGATTGGTGAACAGCGCCGAGATCGACGTGAGCTCTGCCTGACCGGTCTCGGGGTTGATGCCGTAGCCCACAGGCCGCTGCATCCACGAGTTCGCCGCCATGATGAAGGCCGCCGAAAGCGCTGTTCCGGCAAACAGACACCACACCGTCACGAGGTGGGCCTTGCGGGACAGCACATTCCAGCCGAACCACCACAGTCCTAGAAATGTGGACTCAAGGAAGAAGGCGGCCAGCCCTTCCATGGCGAGTGGCGCCCCGAACACGTCACCGACGAAGCGTGAGTACTGGGACCAGTTCATCCCGAACTCGAACTCCTGCACGATCCCCGTCACCACACCGATGGCGATGTTGATGACGAGCAACGTGCCAAAGAACTTGGTCAGCCGCCGCTGGGTGGGATCACCGGAGCGATACCACTGGGTGTGCAGGACGGCGATCAGGAACGAGAGCCCAATCGTGAGCGGGACGAACAAGAAGTGATAGATCGTCGTCGTGGCGAACTGCAAGCGTGAAAGATCGAGCTGGCTGATATCCATTGGTAGGCCCCGCGCTGTCCGGTCGAACTCCTGACTCTTCTCTTGGACGCTAGCGGAGGCACCGGCGCACCCGATCGGGCGTCTAGACCTAAGGCCGCGGGACTTTTGACCCTCCCATGTCTGCGCGTGCGCCCCGATTCCTCTAGCGTGGCGTATCGACCATCCACCTGCCCCAGGAGCCCCCGGTGCCGAGCTCGAATCTGACCCGCATTGATGCGCGCGAGCGCGCGCGCCTGCTCAGCGTCGAGTCCTACGACGTGGCCCTCGACCTGACCGTCGGAGACAAGGTCTTCCGGTCGGACTCAACGATTCGCTTCTCGTGCGCCGAGCCCGGATCGTCGGTGCTCGTCGACCTCATCTGCGAACGAGTCTCGGAGGTGTTTCTCAACGGCGCCCCGCTCGATCCGTTTGAGGTGGCGACCGACAGCGGCATCGAGATCAAGGCGCTGGACGCGGAAAACGAAGTGCGGATCGTCGCCGACATGCCCTACATGCGAACCGGCGAAGGGATGCATCGGTTCGTGGATCCTGCGGACGGGGCTGTCTATGTGTACACACAGCACGAACCGAACGATGCCCACCGCACCTACGCCTGCTTCGACCAGCCTGACCTGAAGGCAACCTTCGCGATCTCGGTGACGGCACCCGACGACTGGCGGGTCATCTCCAACGAAGCCCATGCGGACCCCGAACCAGTATCCGAGGGTGTGGCGCGTTGGAGTTTCGACACCACTCCCCCCATCTCGACCTACATCACCGCAGTCGTGGCAGGGCCTTACGCGCGGATCACCGACTCCTACCTGCGGCCAGACGGGAGCGAGATTCCCCTTGGCCTGTTCGTTCGCGCATCGTTGGCGAAGTACCTCGACCCCGAGGAGATCTTGACGATCACCAAGCAGGGTTTTGAGTTCTTCGAGAGGGAGTTCGGACGCCCGTACCCCTTCTCCAAATACGACCAACTGGCGGTCGCGGAGTACAACGCCGGCGCGATGGAGAACGCCGGATGCGTCACCTTCCACGAGCACTACTTCGTCTTCCGGAGCAAGGTGACCGACGCGATCCGGGACGCACGAGCCAACACCATCCTGCACGAGATGGCACATATGTGGTTCGGCGATCTTGTGACGATGCGTTGGTGGGACGACCTGTGGCTCAACGAGTCGTTCGCAGAATTCATGGCCTACCACGCGGCGGCGACGTCGACTCGCTTCGACGAAGCCTGGACTGGTTTCGCAACCGGTCGGAAGGCCTGGGGCTACCGACAGGACCAGTTGCCTTCAACGCACCCGATTGTCGCTGACGCTCCCGACATCGAGACCGTCAAGGCGAACTTCGACGGCATCACCTACGCCAAGGGCGCCTCCGTGCTTCGCCAGCTCGTCGCGTGGGTCGGCCTCGAGAACTTCATGTCGGGACTGCGGGCCTATTTCGACAGGCACGCCTGGGGCAACACCACGTTGGCTGATCTCATGGTCGAGCTTGAGCGCGAGTCCGGTCGTGATCTGACCGCCTGGTCCAAGGAGTGGTTGGAGACTGCAGGCTGCAACACCCTCCGGCCATCGTTCACCCTCTCCGACGACGGCACCTTCGAGACCTTCTCGGTCGCCCAGGAAGCGGCCGAGGCCCATCCGACGCTGCGAGCTCATCGCCTCGGCATCGGCCTTTATGACCTCGCGGATGGCATCCTGCATCGGCGCGAACGCCTCGAGATCGACATCTCAGGAGCATCCACCGACGTGCCCGAGCTGGTCGGAGTTCGGCAACCCGACCTCCTTCTGCTCAACGATGGCGACCTGACCTTCGCGAAGATCCGCTTGGATGAGCGCTCCCTCGAGACGCTGACGACTCACCTCGCGGTGCTTGACGACTCCCTCGCCCGTGCCCTGTGCTGCAGCGCCGCCTGGGATATGACCCGCGATGCGGAGATGCCGCCGCGGCGGTTCGTCCAGTTGGTGGGGAACCTCGTCGGCGCCGAGACAAATATCGTGACGCTGCAGATCCTGCTCCGTCAGGCAGACTCGGCCGTTAACTTGTATGTCGCGGCCCGGCACCGGGACAGGGCCCGAGCCGATCTGGCCGCTGTGCTGGGCGATTTGGCGCGCCAGGCCGTGCCTGGGAGCGATCAACAACAGGTTCTGGTCCGATCCTTCGCCGGACTTGCCACGAACGAAGCCGATCTGGGGTTCCTCGAGGCACTTCTCGACGGGCGCGAGGTCCTGGATGGCCTAGCGGTCGACGACGAACTGAGATGGCACCTGGTGTGCTCCTTGGTGGCCCAGGGGCGTATCGGCGATGCCGCGATCCAGTCGGAGCTGGACCGGGACAGCACCGCAGCCGGACAACAGCATGCTGCGACGGCCCGGGCAGCTCGCCCGACGGCCGAGGCCAAAGCGGAAGCCTGGGCCAAGACGGTCGAGCACGATGAACTCCCCAACGCCCAGCAGGTCGCCACGATTTCCGGCTTCATGGATCCCGATCACCGGGAGCTGCTGGCCCCGTACGTCGATCGATACTTCGACTCCGTAGGCCAGATCTGGAAGGAGCGGACGTCCGAGATGGCGACAACAATCGTCATGGGCTTCTACCCGGCCATCTTTGTCGATCAATCGGTCGTGGACCGCACCAACGAATACATCGAAACCCACCAACCACCCACAGTCCTTGCCCGCCTGCTGGCCGAGGGGCGAGCAGGAGTCGAGCGCGCTTTGCGCGCTCAAGCGGCGGACGTCTAGACGGTCAGCCCTGCAGCAGGGGAACCGCCGGCGGCCGTTCGTGCAGCACTTTCGGGTGACAGGCGTGTTCGGCCAAACTGCGTAGTCCGTTGATGATGCCACCGGATAGGTCACCCATGGAGAACTGCGAAGCCATCGCCACGGCCGCAAGAGCGCAGGAACGGTCGTCGAGCCAGCGACGCGCAACGGACCCGGTGACCACTTCGAGCGTGCGAGCGGCCGGATCTACCGCGATCAGAACGGCACGGGGAGCCCCGTCCCCCAGCGCGGTGTGCAGCTCACGGGCCTTCGCTTGCGGGTCAGCGTCGAGCTCTCCGACGTAGACCGAGAAGTGCAGACCGCTGATCTCCTCCGACTGCGCGACCGCGCGGTCGATCAGGGTCGCCTGCTTGGCCGAGAACGCGTCACCAGCGGGCATGAGCACCTCCGAGGTCGCTACCACCCTCGACAGTGCCCACGATGGCCTGCGCGGTTTGTGAGGGACTAATCGCTGTCTGGCTATCGGGTCCGTTGAACCACACCGGCGCCGCCCACCAGGACAAGCCCGGTCGATAGCGCGGGGAGCTGATCGTTGTAGGCAGCGAGGCCAGGACCCAGATGGTGCCAACGATTAGCAGCGGCAGCCCCAAATAGATGAGAACGGCGGCTGCCAGCGGCAGCGTGGGTGCCAGCACTTCGCCATCGTCACCCGAATCTGCGAGCGCCGGGGCCGAGAGGCCGATGACACTGGCCACGGCAACCCCGGCCGCGAAGAGGACGCGGGTGAGCCGTGGAATCCAGCGGCGGGAGGGGATCGGGCTCACGGAGTGGAGCCTACTGGTCGATGTGGCCCGCGCCCGACCCCGGCGGGGGGTGCGTTCAGAGCCCTGGCCACGCGCCGGGCCAGGCCGGCCCCTCCGGGTGCCTCGAGCTCGTCGAGGAGCAGTGGTCGACCCAGAGCATCCGTGAGCGGCACACACCAGTTCGGGTACTCCCGGTCTGTTCCTGGCTGGTTGACCGCCCGCCGGTCTCCGACCAGATCGGCCAGCGATGCGCCGAGCAGACGGCAAGGGGTCCGTGCCAGTTGGGCATGCAAGGCGACGACGACATCCGCCACGAGGTCATCATCGTGAACCAGAGCGTTCACCGGGATGGGATCTGGTCCCTGCCCTACGTCGGGCAGGGTGTCGAGCACCGCCTGACGTTCGGCCTCGTCCGCAGTCCGCTGAGCCTGCGTGGGTCCGGTCATCAGCCCGAGCCGCTCCCTGATGGCCAGGTGCTCCCCTCGCACATATCCGGCCGTCGGTGGAAGGTCATGCGTCGAGACCGTCGCCAAGCAGGACTCACGCCAGTGCTGCGGCGCCAGCGGTTCGTCGCTCCATCCCTTCTCAAACCAGGTAATCGAAGTCCCGAGGACCCCGCGGTCGGCGAGATAGTCGCGGACCCATGGTTCGACGACACCTAGATCCTCGCCAACAACGACAGCCCCAGCCCGTTCGGCCTCCAGCAAGATGACGCCGACGAGCGCCTCGTGGTCATAGCGCACGTACGTCCCTTGGGCCGCTGAAAGACCCTTCGGAATCCACCACAGTCGGAACAGGCCCATGACGTGGTCCACGCGCAAGCCGCCGGAGTGCCGAAGGACGGCCCGGACCAGATCGCGAAATGGTGCGTACCCGCGATCAGCGAGCCGATCTGGATGCCAGGGCGGCTGGGACCAGTCCTGCCCGAGCTGATTGAAGGCATCGGGCGGTGCCCCCACTGAGCAGTCCACGACCAAGGCGTCACCGAGGGACCACACGTCGGAACCTTCGGGGTGGACGCCAACCGCGAGGTCATGCACGATGCCGATCCGCATGCCACTGGTCAGAGCCGCAGCCTGCGCAGCGGCCAGCTGCTCATCCATCAACCACTGGGCCCACTGGTGAAAGTCGATCAGCTCAGTCAACGCACCGGTGCCTTCCCGCAGGTCTGGCCAACCGGCCGGCTCGGGACCGTACAGCTCGTAGGCCGCTGACCACATCGCGAAATCCAGCAGGCCCTGTCCTTGCTGCGCACAGAACTCCCGGAAGGAGTCTTGGCGCTCGGGAGTGGGTGTCACCGCGCGCAGAATCTGCAGCGCCTCCCGCTTCGCGACCCACACCGCATCGCGGTCGATCAAAGCATCCGTGGTCTGTGCCTGCCGCAGCGGCTCAGCCAGGGCATCCAGGTGCCCTCGCTGCGCCGGATCCAGGCGCTCGTATTCAGGAATCAATTCAATGCGGAGGTAGATGGGGTTAGAGAACCGACGCGAAGTCGGAAGGTACGGCGATGCGCTGATCGGAGCCGACGGTTCGGCCGCATGCAAAGGGTTGACCAACACGAAGTCGGCCCCGAGCTCGCCCGCCGCCCAGCCGGACAGCCTGGTGAGATCGGCCAGGTCCCCGATCCCCCACGAGTCCCGGGACCGCGCTTGGAACACCTGCGTCATGACGCCCCAGGCACGACTGCCTGGGGGTACGGTCGCTGTTTCCAGCTGCCGGGGAGTCACCATCAATACGGCGCTGGTCTTGGTGCGGCCTGATCGAGCGTGCAGACGGTGATAGCCGGGCGGCAGATCGGACCCGAGCCCGAATGTGGCGCGACCGATCAGTGTGCCGTCCACCTCGACCGGTTCCACCCACACGTCCAGTTGGTCGGTCGCCGCCCTACCTCCGGATTCAAGTTCGACCCACACGTCGACCGGGTGGCCATGAGGCACGTGAACCCAGACATGACAGTCGACGCCCGCGGTCGCCACGACGCACGGCGGCAGCATGCGGCGCCAAGCGTCGAGCTCACGGTGGGCCAGCGCCTCGCCCGCGGCAGACGTCGTTGAGGCGTCCACGCCAAGGCCCGCAAGGACGGCACGTACGGTCCCAGACGCGACCTCGATGTGATGGCCCTGCCAGTCCCAATACTCCACAGTCACGCCGTAGGACGAAGCTAGAGCCCGCAGAACTTCGTCCGGCGGCTCGCTGGAATCGATCACGAGCGCAGGTGAGTCAGTGAGGGGCGAGCGCCGGTCACGCAGACACCGGGTCGGCCTCCGCCAGCCCGTGGCCGAGCAGGTAGTCCGACCACCGCGGGTCCGCGCGCCCCGAACCGACAATGCGCCAAGCCGATCCGCTGGGCTGTCGTGGAGCGCGGTGGAGCCTCCAGCCGAGTTCCGCCACCGAGCGATCGGCCTTGACCCGATTGCAGCGGGCACACGCGGCCACCACGTTGTCCCATACGTGCATACCACCCCGACTCCGTGGAACGACGTGGTCAACGCTGGTCGCCGCTCCCCCGCAGTATGCGCAACGACCGTGATCGCGGGCGAAGATGGCACGCCGGGTCAGCGGAACATGCGCGCGATGCGGGACCCGGACGTAGCGGACGAGACGAATCACCAGCGGGACGTCGACGACCTGGGACGCACTGTGCATGACCGTTCCGCTCTCCTCGACCGTGATCGCCTTTTCCGCCAGAACGAGGAGTAGAGCACGACGGTCTGGCACCACGCCCAAGGGTTCATAGGTGGCGTTCAGCACCAACGTGTGCGACATCCCGAGACCTCCAAGTGCCTAGTCTGCGCATCGGACACGCCGACCGCCAGAGGAAATCGCCGATCAGGCACCTATGGTTGGTCGCCATGCCCAGTTCCAAGGAGAGCCGCACCTATCCAGCCGCGCACCGACTCGACGACGTCGAGACCCTTCACGGGACCGAGGTTGCCGACCCGTACCGCTGGCTGGAAGACCCCGAGAACCCCGCCACCCGAGACTGGTCCACAGCCCAACGCGAGCTCTTGGCGCACGAGCGGGCGACTTGGGCCGGACAAGCGGGGCTGCGCACACGGATCGGCGAGTTGCTGGACGCGGGGATGATCTCCGCTCCCATCTGGCGAGGTCAACGGCAATTCTTCATGCGCCGCACGGCGGAGCAGGAACATGCCGTTTTGCTCACCATCGACCCCGACGGAACCGAACGCACATTGATCGACCCCATGACGCTTGACCCCTCCGGACTGACCACGCTCGACACCTGGCAACCAAGCAAGGAAGGACATCTCCTTGCCTTTCAGGTGTCCGAAGGAGGGACCGAGGAGTCCGTCCTGCGCGTGATTGACGTCATCACCGGCGACGTGGTGGATGGCCCCATCGATCGTGCGAGGTACTCGCCCGTGGCCTGGCTCCCGGGCGCGAAGGCCTACTACTACGTGCGCCGGCTCTCGCCAGACTCAGTCCCCAAGGGCGAAGAGCAGTTCCATCGCAGGGTCTGGCTGCACCAGCTTGGCGCGGATCCCGAGACCGACGTGATGGTTTTCGGTGTTGGCCGCCTGCCCACCGAGTACTACGGAGTAACCGTCAGCCGCGATGGTCGATGGCTCCAGGTGTCAGCAGCAGAGGGGACCGCGCCGCGCAACGATCTCTTCCTTGCTGACCTCAGCACGTCCCCCCCGGAGGCGCCCGACCTGCGCGCCATCCAGGTCGACGTGGATGCGCAAACCGGCCTCGAGGTATGCCGCGACGGAAGGGTGCTGGTATTCACGGACCGCGATGCACCGCGGGGCCGGCTGTGCTTCACCGATCCCGAGCACTTGGACGCGGACCAGTGGGTGGATCTCGTCGCTCAAGATGACGTGGCTGTTCTGGATGGCTTCGCCGTCCTGGACGGCGAGGACCTCGCGTCCCCCGTACTCCTGGTCTCCTGGACCCGGCACGCGGTCTCAGAACTCACCGTTCATGACCTCGCCACCGGCGACCGACTCGCTGAGGTCGCGCTGCCGGGGCTTGGGTCGATCGGCGGCGTAGTGGAGCGCCCTGAGGGTGGTCACGAAGCGTGGTTCGGATACACCGACCACACCACGCCTTCCACCGTGCAGCACTATGACGCGCGTACGGGGGTGACCAGTCTCTGGGCGTCAGCCCCGGGCGCTGTGCACGTCCCAGACATGGTGACGCGCCAGGTCACGTATACCTCCGGTGATGGCACCGACGTTCGCATGTTCATCATCGCCCGAGAGGACTCGGACGCAGGGCCTCGACCAACCATCCTGTACGGCTACGGAGGCTTCGGACTGCCACTCACTCCGGCGTTCTCGGCCACTGTTCTGGCCTGGGTCGAGGCCGGCGGCGTCTGGGCTGTGGCCAATCTTCGCGGCGGAGGCGAAGAGGGCGAGGAGTGGCACCGCGACGGCATGCTCGCCAACAAGCAGAACGTCTTTGACGACTTCCACGCAGCAGCAGAGTGGCTCATCAAGGAGGGGTGGGCGACGCCCTCCGGCCTCGCCATCAATGGCGGCTCCAACGGTGGCCTTCTTGTTGGTGCAGCGATCACCCAACGGCCCGATCTGTTCGCCGCCGCCGTGTGCTCGGCGCCATTGCTCGACATGGTCCGCTACGAACACTTCGGCCTTGGAGCGACATGGAACGTCGAGTACGGGTCTGCCGCGGTAGCCGAAGAGTTCGGCTGGCTGTTCGCGTATTCGCCGTACCACCGGGTCGTCGAGGGAACCGATTACCCAGCGACCCTTTTCACGGTATTCGACGGGGACACCCGCGTGGACCCGCTCCACGCCCGCAAACTCTGTGCGGCGCTCCAGCACGCCACCTCCAGTGGGCGGCCCATCCTGCTGCGCGCGGAGTCCGACGTTGGCCACGGGGCGCGGGCGGTAAGTCGCTCAATTGACCTTTCGGTCGAGGTCCTGGCCTTTACGGCCGCCCACACCGGCCTCGATCTGCCCGGCTAGTCTCACGCCGTGCCCACCGTCGCGCTGCTGACAGCGACCCCTTCGCCTTCGGGCATCGACCCTTCGGGTGTCGCGGCGACGGTAGGAAAGATCGTGTTGTGGCCGATCGCGGTCCTGGGTGGACTGGTTCTAGCCTTCCTGCTTCGCTGGCTCTTTCACCGAATCATCGATCGCTACTTCATGCGGTCGGTCAACAACTCCCTCGCCCACCGGATCGCCGCGACCGGGGTACCGGTCGGAGTCGAGGACAAGGAAGACCTGACCCGACGGCTTCAGCAGCGCGCACGAACCGTCGCGGGTGTCCTGAAGAGCCTGGCTACGGTGGTGATCTTCGGCGTTTTCGTCGTGGTGGTGCTGGCCACCCTTGGCGTTGACATCGGTCCACTCCTGGTCAGTGCTGGGGTCGTCGGCATCGCTATCGGCTTCGGGGCGCAGAGCTTGGTCCAGGACTACCTCACCGGCCTCTTCATGCTGCTCGAGGACCAATACGCGGTAGGGGACTACATCGACACGGGCGACGCCATCGGGACCGTCGAGGAGGTCGGGCTGCGACTGACCCGGTTACGAGACGCCAGCGGGGGCGTCTGGTACGTCCCACACGGGTCCATTGAGCGGGTGGCCAACCTCAGCCAGGGATACAGCCTCGCCATCGTTGACGTGCCACTGTCTTATGGCGCGGACGTCGAGGCGGCCACGGCGGCTGTACGGGTGGCAATCGAGGCTCTGCGCAACCAGCCCAAGTGGTCCGCATCGATGAGCAAGGAACCGCCCTTGATCGCGGTCGAGTCGATGACGTCGACGGCGATCAACCTCCAGGTGCGACAGAAGACCAAGCCGCAGATCCATCTGGCCCTCGGACGCGCCCTCCGCGCCGAGATCTTGACGGCGCTCGACGATGCGTCGATCGCACGCCCGGCCGTGGCCGGCGGGCACAGCTTTGACCCCGACCTCATCGATCCTGCCGCGGGCCCGACCTGATGCCGGCCCGCCCTGCATTGGCCTGCCCGCGGATCAGGCCTTCGCCTTCATAAGGTCGAGGCTGGCGCTGGGGGCACCCGGGAAGATCGAGTTCAGATCGCCGGCCGACACCCGGCATCGCTTGGACAGAATCTCCCTCAAGACCGTGCGATAGTCCGTCGTCACATTCAGGTCGCCATCGACCGATGCCGCATTGGCCAGAGTCGGCCAGGTGCCCTTGACCGAGCCGCCCTTGACCCCGCCTCCGGCGTACATCACCGCGGTCGCGTACCCGTGGTCAACGCCTGCAGAGTCGTTTTCCTGGGTGCGTCGGCCGAACTCAGTCAACGTTACGATCGTGACGTCGTTCATCTTCGATCCGAGGTCGGTCATGAAAGAGGCCAGGCCCTGAGTGAATTCGAGGAGATCGTCGGCAAACCAGAATTCACCGTTGGCCGAGGTCCGCAGCGGACCGAGCCCGGAATGCATGTCCCAGTTGCCATAGTCGATACACGCCACCTGGAGACCGACACCGCCCTTGATCATTCGCGCCACATCGCGAAGCGACTTCGCGAAATCGCTCCCCGCGTCGTAAACGGCTCCGTTTGCGGGCGTGTAGCCGTCAGCCGTGCCCATGTTGGCCACGGTTTCGATCGCATCCAAGGTCGTGTAGCTCGGCTGCTTCAGCGCCGTCGGTGAGTCCGAGTGCAGGCTCCGGAGCGCGGCATCCCACAGCGCTCGATCTGCCGGGCTGGATCCGCCGGAGAGCCGGAATCCGTCGAGGCTGCGAAGAGACAGCTCTGGGTTCGGCCCAAGCAAGGAATCCGGCGGCAACGAACCGCCGACCTGGACGGCCTGGAAGGAGGACGCGGTGAGTCCGTTGACTCCAACCACCCGGTCAAGCCAACCGGTGCGCGCTGAGGTCCCCGGGGCTGCGCGCTCCATCTCGGCCTGAGCCTCGAAGTGCGAGCGGTCCGGGGCCCACAGACCACATGCCTGAACGACGCCGAAGGTTCCGTCATCCCAGAAGGGCTTCAAGGGGGCAAAAGACGGATGCAGCCCGAAATATCCGTCCGTGGTCCCGGCCAATAGTTGGCCCTGCGGCACCTTGAGATTCGGCCGCTGGGCTGCGTACTGCGGGTCGCCGTACGGAACCACGGCACTGAGGCCGTCGAAGCCACCCCTCATCGAGAGGACGATGAGTGCGTCCCCCGTGTAATCGGGAGCAGCGAGGGCGACCTGGGTCGAGAGCAGCGGAGTAGCGAAACCTGCCGCGCCAACGAGACCAGCGGCCCGCAACAGCGAGCGCCGCGACAACGTTCGGCGGTGCTCGGCGCAGCCGCAAGCGGCATCGGTAGGGGCTCGAGGAGTCATGGGGTCACCGCAGGGCGTGGTAGGGGCTGTCGAGGATGAGCGCTACAACGCGGCCGAGCTTCCAGGTCACCGCGGAGTCGGTCGGGAGCAATGCACTGCTCGCGGTCTTGCCAACGAAGGTGAGGACGGCGGAGCGGTGCTCGGGGCGCATCCGCTGGTGCAGCAACCGTTCAGACAAGGCATCCACCAGTGGTCCGTACGTCGCTGGCAGCGGCTTGGGCAGCAGGTGGGTGCTCGCGGAGAGGTCAGTGTCTTTCGACCGACTCGGCCAGGTAAAGCCGTTCTCCGCCCGGCTTGGCCACCAGCCGTGGGCATGCGAGTAGTGGTTGTTCCACCGGCCGAGCATCCCGTTTGCCGACTGCCAGTCCTTCGCGGTGTCCGGGTAGCCGTTCGGTGGACCCCAGTCGAACGGAGCGTTCCCGAGGTCTTGACACTGGTAGTAGACGGCCAGCAGCCCCTCGAAATAGCTGGCTCCGGATTTTGGGTAGTCCGGATTCTTGCTCGGCTTCAAACCGAGTGCGCGGACTCCAGCCACAACATCCTCGTAGGGGCGACGCACCTTCAACCCCGAGGAGTAGCGAAATTCGCGCGAAGTGAACAGCGCGCGTAGGACGGGCACGATCGCGGTGTCGTTCTCCTGATACACACTGGCTAGGCGCGAGACCAGCGATTTCGGTGGTTCATCCGCCACAAAGCGTTGGCTCAACTTGTAGGCAATTCGTTCCGCAGTCATACGGTGTTTCGCGAGATACCTGACGTAGTCCTTGATCAGGTCTAGGCCTTTGTCGCTCGCATGCGCATTCCAGTTGAAACCAAGGACCGCCCCGCTCGTCGAGTCGTGGATGCCCGGGTCATAAACAAACTCCTGACGCGTCCACGGCGGGTTCGCGTCGTTGCCGTAGTCGTTCTGGTTAGTCGGGTTCCACAGCGAGAGCCCGGTCAACAATCGAGCCGCGGCGTAGATGTCGTTCTCGTCATACCCACCGTCGACTCCCACGCTGTGCAGCTCCAGCAACTCGCGCGCGTAGTTCTCGTTGGGGGCGTACTTCGTCGACTCCCTCTGGTTGAGGTACACGAGCATCGCCGGGTGTTTAACGGAAGCCCACAGCATGTTCTTGTACTTGCCGAACGTATGCGGCCGGATCACGTCGCGGTCGTAGCGATGCCGGCTATCCCACACATCTCCATTGGGGCAGGTGATGTTCAAGTGGTTGGACCAGAAATCGACCATGACCTCGAACAGCTGCCGCTCACTCCACAAGGCGCGGCCGATAGTCGAGTTCAGAAGGTCCATCATCACGTCCCAGCTGAAGTTGTCGACCTGGAGCGCGTCGGTGCGGGACTCGGCGTCCCACGTCTGACGGATCGACCACTTCAACCGAGGGAAGTGCGTGAGCATCGTGTCCGCGGTGGTGTCCTTGAGCGATTTGGGGGCTAGCTGCTCCTCGAGCCAGTCGCGGGCGCCGACTTTGCGGGCGTGCTTCACGAGCCCGGGCGTCAGGCCGTACGTCGCACGTCGCAGCAGGTGCAAGGTGTGATCTCCACCGAGCATCCGAGGAGCCATTGGCGAGCCGCCGAGTCCGACCGCCTGCAAAGGGGTGGAGGTCGGGGTGGCCGATGCTGGAGTGGCCAGGGCCGTTGATGTAGCGAGAGCGGCCGTTCCGGCCGCCGCCGCACCAAGGACGCTCCGGCGCGAGAGATTCGCCGTCACCGAGTATTCGTCGTCCTCCTCATGAGGGGGTTCGATGCTCCATGCGGGTGAGCCTGGGAGAATCGCCGTCATGAGTTCCGAAGCACTGGACGAGGGCCCTGTCGATCCGTCCGCGCCATACGCGCTGATGGGCGGGCACGAGACCTTCGCGGCCCTGGTGCGGGCCTTCTACGCGAGCGTGGCGACCGACCCCCTCCTCCGCCCGTTGTACCCCGAAGAGGACCTAGGACCTGCCGAGGACCGGCTGCGGATGTTCCTGGAGCAGTACTGGGGCGGGCCGAAGACCTATTCCGAGCAACGCGGCCACCCGAGGCTGCGCATGCGCCATGCCCCGTACGTCATCGGAACCCGCGAGCGCGATGCGTGGTTGAGCCACATGCGGCAGGCGATGGCCTCTATCGAGTTGCCGCTTGAGCAACGGGCGCAGTTGTGGGCCTACCTTGAGCACGCGGCGAACTTCATGATCAATTCCGACGACGCGGGCTGACCAGCACCCGTCAGAGTCAGATTTCCCCGTGCGACGCATGTCGCTTCGCGCGCGGATAGGCACCCTCAGCGGGGGGTGAAGGCGCCGAGGACATCCAGCGACCCCAGTCCCGCGCCCGGCCCGATCGAAGGGTCGACGCCCGCAATCACGCTGCCGCCGGTGCAGCGCAACCGCACCCAGCGCCCAGCTCGGTAGGACGCCACGGTTCCCTCGACGCCGAGGAACCCCAGGGCGCTCGCCGCGTGGGCGCAGCGCAACGGGGAGCCACCGACCGACGGCTGGTTCCACAGCACCTCAGCGATCCCTTCAAGAGCGGGCTGCGTTCGCTGATCCTCAGACAACTGCGCAACCCGTCGCTGGAAGCCCTCGACGGCCACCCGGACCTGATCGACCACCGCACCGGTTGGCACCTCCGCCTCCAGCTCCCAGCCGGAGACCGGCGGCAGCAGGGCAGCCCAGGGCGGGCCCACCACGCTGGCCGGGACACGCACCCCGTTCGCCTGGTCCGGGGTTTCGATGCCTTCAGCGAGCCTGCGCGCCGACACGGTTGCGTCGATCTCGACATCCTGGACGAGGCCAACCGGTCGCAAGGCCAAAACTCCGAACGGCGGGCCCGACCAAACACCGAGCACCGAACCCCGAGCCTGCAGCCGAACTGAGGCTCGATCATCCAACCCGAGGATGCGACGCATGTAGGCGGATAGCCCCGCTCGTTCCTCATCGGCTATGTGGAACGTGGTCACGCCGAACCGGTCGAGGAGGGCTCGAGGTAGTCAGTCAGCCAGACCTTTTCCTCGGGGGTGAGCCGGCGCGGGCGAGCCGAGGCGAAGTCGTACGGCACCATGGTGGAACTAGCCGTGGCATAGATGGTGCCGTCGGAGTCGTACACCTCATAGCTGAGTACGAACGAAGCAGCGCCGATCTTGGTGACCCAGACATCGATGGGCACGCGCTCGGATCGGTGAAACAACGGCCGCCGGTACCTGATCTCGCTAGCGGCGACCAAGATGCCCGAGCCCGCCTTGTCCAAACCGGACAGGGGAACCGACTGGAACATCTCAACGCGGGCCTCCTCCACGTACGTGAGGAACTGGACGTTGTTGACATGCCCGTAGGCGTCCATGTCCTGCCATCGCATGGCGACGCGTGCGGTGAACCGAGCCACGACGGGGTCTCAGCCGCGGGTGAGCTTGCGGTACGTCGCCCGGTGGGGGCGCGCTGCTTCTGGGCCAAGACGTTCGACCTTGTTCTTCTCGTAGGACTCGAAGTTGCCCTCGAACCAGAACCACTGCGAGTCACCCTCGTAGGCCAGGATGTGCGTGGCCACTCGATCGAGGAACCACCGGTCGTGGCTGACGACCACCGCGCAGCCTGGGAACTCGAGCAGCGCATTCTCCAGCGACGACAAGGTGTCCACGTCGAGGTCGTTGGTCGGCTCGTCGAGGAGCAGCAGATTGCCGCCCTGCTTGAGCGTCAGCGCCAGGTTGAGCCGGTTGCGTTCTCCGCCAGACAACACACCAGCTCGTTTTTGCTGATCGGGACCCTTGAAGCCGAACGCGGAGACGTACGCCCTGGAGGGCATTTCGACGTTGCCGACCTTGATCCAGTCCAGACCGTCGGACACGACCTCCCACAGGCTCTTGCTTGGGTCGATGCCGCCCCGGGACTGATCGACGTAGGCGATCTTGACCGTTTCGCCGACCTTGACCTCGCCCGAGTCCGGCTTCTCCTCGCCGATCAGCATCTTGAACAAGGTCGTCTTACCGGCACCGTTGGGACCGATGATTCCGACGATCCCGTTCCGCGGGAGCGTGAAGGACAGGTTGTCGATCAGTACCCGTTCGTCGAAGCCCTTGGTGAGGCCGCTGGTCTCGACCACGACCCCACCCAACCGCGGCCCGGGTGGGATTTGGATCTCCTCGAAGTCCAGTTTCCTGAACTTGTCTGCCTCCGCGGCCATCTCCTCGTAACGATCGAGTCGCGCCCGCGACTTGGCCTGCCGGCCCTTGGCGTTCGAGCGCACCCAAGCGAGCTCCTCGGCGAGGCGTTTCGCCCTCTTCGCGTCCTTCTGCCCCTCAACCTTCAGCCGGGTCGACTTAGTCTCCAGATAGGTGGAGTAGTTGCCCTCATACGGGTAGGCCCGGCCCCGATCGAGTTCGAGGATCCACTGGGCGACGTTGTCGAGGAAGTAGCGGTCGTGTGTGACTGCGACCACCGTGCCCGGGTACTTCTCCAGGTGTTGTTCCAGCCAGAGAACGGACTCGGCGTCGAGGTGGTTGGTGGGCTCGTCGAGGAGCAACAGGTCGGGCGCCTCGAGCAGCAGCTTGCACAGCGCGACCCGCCTCTTCTCACCGCCCGAGAGCACCGAGACATCGGCGTCCGGAGGCGGGCAGCGCAGGGCGTCCATGGCCTGCTCTAGCTGAGAGTCGACGTCCCAGGCGTTCTTGTGGTCGATCTCGTCCTGCAACTTGGCCATCTCAGTGCCCAAGGCGTCGTAGTCGGCACCCGGTTCGGCCATCTCCGCGCCGATCGCGTTGTAGCGCTCGACCAGTGCGAGCGTGGCGGCCACCCCCTCCTGGACGTTCTCCAACACGTTCTTCTTCTCGTCGAGCTTCGGCTCCTGTTCCAGGATTCCGACGGTGAACCCGGCACTGAGCCGAGCCTCACCGTTGGACGCCTGGTCCAGTCCGGCCATGATCCGCAGGACGGTCGACTTCCCCGCGCC
The DNA here is from genome assembly GCA_963851405.1 of uncultured Actinomycetota bacterium. Lineage (GTDB taxonomy): Bacteria > Actinomycetota > Actinomycetes > DATJPE01 > DATJPE01 > JANPBY01. The sequence goes on from CAWKPB010000004.1 coordinate 34,876, forward strand.
ATTGGGTCCGACCACCCCGATCTTGGCGCCCGGGTAGAAGGCCAAGGTGACGTCATCAAGGATGACCTTGTCCCCGTGGGCCTTGCGCGCTTTGGACATGACATAGATGAACTCGGCCATGGGCCAAGCGTAGGGCCGGTTCAACACTCCTCCCGACCAGCCAGGGCTCGGGGGCAAGATGGGGACATGGCGATCTCCACCTCGCGCTGGCGGCGCAGCGCCAGGCTGCTCGGGTTGCCAGGGGCAGCTGTGGTGGACCAAGGGCGCGGACTTGGGCGTCGACTCAGTGGGTCCGACAGGGACGACGTACGGCGGTGGGCCCGCGAACGGAACGTGGAACGCACCCGGCGAGTCCTCGGCGACCTGAAGGGCGGCCCGCTCAAGGCTGGACAGCTGTTGTCCACCGTGGACGCGCTAATGCCGCAGGACCCGGATGGCACGTGGAGTTCTGCGCTGCGGGGCCTCCAGGAGGACAACGAGGCCCTCCCGTTCGCCCAAGTGCGGGGCACACTGGACGCCGAGCTCGGAGCCGCATGGCGGCAGCAGTTCCGCGACTTCGACGAAAGCGCCGTAGCGGCCGCATCGATCGGTCAGGTCCACCGGGCCACCTGGAGCGATGGGCGCCGGGTGGCCGTCAAGATCCAATACCCCGGCATCGGCGAGGCGCTCGCCGGCGATATCGCCATGCTGTCGGCGAGCCTTCGGCTCACGACCCTGGTGGCCCGCGGGTTGGCCCTGCCTCCGCTCGTCGGCGAGCTCAGGGCCAGATTGGCCGAGGAGTTGGACTATGAGCGCGAGGGTCACCACCAGGCGGCGTTCGCCAACGCGTTCGCGGACGATCCGGAGTTCGAGGTACCCGCCGTGGTTGTCGCGACTCCGAAGGTGCTGGTCAGTGAGTGGCTGGACGGGGAGCCGCTTGCCTCGGTGGCGCTAACCGGGACCAGCCGTCAGCGTGATCACCTCGGGGCGCTCTATCAACGGTTCTTCCTGTGCTCCCCGGAACGAGTCGGCCTTCTGCACACCGACCCGCACCCCGGGAACTTCCGGCTGACCAGTCAGGGAAAGCTCGGCGCGCTCGACTTTGGCAGCGTGCTGTCCCTACCGGGGGGGATGCCCCCAACCTTCGGGTCACTGATCCGAGTGCTCATGGGCGGCGACGATCGGGCGGTGCTCGCCGGGCTGCGAGCCGGTGGATTCCTGCGCAACGGGCGGAACGTGGACACACGCGCGCTTCGGGATTACCTCGCCCCCTTCACCGAGCCCGCGGATCACGAAACGTTCCACTACTCGCGCACTTGGCTCGCGAGACAGTTCGGACGGATCAATGACCCTCGCAACCCTGATTTCGCGGTCGCCCTCCAACTCAACATGCCGGCGGAACACCTGTTCACCCACCGCGTCTGGCTCGGCCTGGTCGGGGTGCTGTGCCAACTCGACGCCTGCGTTCCCGTGTCTTCCGAATTGCAGCGCTGGCTGCCCGGCTACGTCACGCCGCCTGGTCCGTTGGCTGCTGGGGGTCACGATACGGCTCGGGGTTCGGCCGAGAAGGGTTCTCCCCCTGACGCTGCACGCGGTTGAACATCGACGTCCCGCGGTTGAGGTCGTGGCCGATCGTTTGTGCGTCGAGATCCAGCGAGGTCCCCGAGGTGCCATCACCGCGGGTGTAGTCACGGACCTGCAGCTTGCCGTGCACGATCACCGGATCCCCAAGACTGAGGCTCGAGCCCACATGATCGGCAAGTGCCCGCCAACAGGACACCGAGAACCAGGCCGTCGGTCCGTCGGTCCACTCGGCTTTCGCCCTGTCGTAGCGCCGTGCCGTGGACGCGAGCCGAAAGGAGGTGACCGCATGGCCGGCCTTGGTCACCGCGACTCTCGGACGGCTGGCGACGTTGCCCGTCACCGTGGTGTAAATCTCGTGCATTCTGGACACCTCCCAGTCCGCGGGGCCTTCCCACGGCTCGCGCCCAGCATCGCGACCGAGGCTGGAAGCCCAACAGGGGACGGCCAGACCTGTGGATGGACCGCGTCCTGGGGACGAGCCGCTAGGCCCGAGCCGCTTCGGTCGTGGGAAACTCTTGAGCAGCCCCCCGTAGCTCAGCTGGATAGAGCAGTGGACTTCTAATCCGCCGGTCGCAGGTTCGACTCCTGCCGGGGGGACCGTTCATTCGGTCGGCCCCCATCGTCGGCGCGGCTACCAGACGGCTCCCACGGCGGCGCCGAAGAAGTCGAAGTTCTCGCCCTTCCCCTTGACGTTGCGCTGCGAGACGCCAGCGACCCTGTCCCCGAACAGATTGTCTTCGTCGGCGTCTTCAAAGACCGCCACGGTCCCCGAGTCAAGCCCGCCCGTCCCTGCCTCCTGTGGAGAACCCACGAGCAAGAGCGGCCGGGTCGGAGCGACAGATTTCATGATTCCCCCGGCGAGAACGAGCCCGAACCTGTCGCCTGAGTTGGCAAACAAGGGCTTGACGTTCAACGCGTCCACAACCGCCGGGTTTGACGAGCATTCAAGAGTCATTTGGGCCACCAGGCCAGCGTTCTTACGCCCCTTGTAGTTCTCCCCCGGCACTCCGATCGCGAGGGTGCGGCCCAACCCGGTGAGGCTGCGGCCAAACAGGTCGTCCTTTTCGGCCTCGTTCGGAACCGAAGGGCTGTCCTGGCTAATGACGGAACTCGCACCGGAGCCGATCACCGCGACTGTGCCAGCGTCGGAGAGCTTGCCGACGTTCTCGCCAGGGGTGCCCACCGCGAGGACGTCGCCCGGGTTCCCTGGGCAGGACACCAGCGCGAGCGCTGCGCCAAAGCGGTCGCCTTTCTCGTTCTTACCTGGCGCGCCGTCACCTTGACGCATGACACTCCACGAGCCATTGAGCGTATAGACCGCCCCCGCGGAGCCCTTGCCATCAACTCGCTGGCGCGGGACTCCCACGTAGAGCGCGTTGCTCGTGCCCATGAGAACCGACCCAAATCGATTGCCCGCAGTGGGCGAGCCCGGCACACCGTCAGTCTTGGTCGTGAAGGCTTCGGCGTCAGACGCCGGGAGCCGCCCGCCGGCGACGCCGAACGGGAACCAGGTCATGGCCCCGGCGTTGCGCACCTTGCCTACGTCTTCTCCTGGGGCACCGACCCAAAGGCCGCCGCCCATGACGCCCGAAACGGCCAAGGTCGCTCCGAACTGGTCGCCCTTTTCGGCCTCCCCGGGGACTCCCTTGGTGTCTTGGTGTAGGGACTGGTGGCCAACCAGTCCAGTAGCTGAACCGAAAGCCACGATCACCCGTCCACGGCCATGATTTTCGCCGGGTACGCCGATCACCAGGTCGCGGCAACCATCACCGTTAACGTCGGCGACGAGTACGGCGGAGCCAAACCGGTCGTTGCGCTCGGAGTTCTGCCCGACGTCCTCGGACTTGAGCACCTGCGAGCCGCGCCCGCCATACGGGTTGACGTTGACGTCGGCTCCTTCGACGAGGACGACCGTGCCGGCGTTCACGCCTGATTTGGATTTCCCGACGTTTTCGCCGGGCACGCCGACGGCCAGGTCGTTGACGCCGTTGGCATCCACATCGAAGGAGTCGTCGCAGGTGGCCAGTAGGCCAGCATCCGTGCGGATGAGACCAGCAGCACCGGAGGCCGGACCCGCCGGGCCCGCGGCAACTACGGCTAGGGCAACGGCGGCCACAGCGCCGCTAGCGACGAAAACCCGAGAATTGGGCCGAGTCCTACTACGCACGAGACTTCCCCCATTAAGAGCGTTGGAACGACTGAGCCGAAACTGTACCTCCGAGCGCCACCCCGCAGGTATCACCCGAATGGCGCCCGGACGTAGCCGAACGTCGCAGCCGTGAGGCGCGGCGCGGCCGGGCCGTGCTCACGTTTAGGGTGACCGGGTGAGCCCTGCCCCCTTGGTCTGGATTGACTGCGAGATGACCGGCCTCGAACTCGAGCATGATGCGCTCGTCGAGATCGCTGTGCTGGTGACTGACGACCAGCTGAATGTGCTCGGTCATGGTGTGCAGGTGGTGATCCGACCTCCCGATGCCGCACTCGAGTCCATGCCCGACGTGGTACGTGCGATGCACACCGATTCGGGACTGCTCGATGAGTTGAGTGGCGGGACGACACTCGCTGATGCCGAGGCCCAGGTCCTGGAGTATGTGCGTGAACACGTCCCTGACCCCCGCAAGGCCCAACTAGCCGGCAATTCTGTGGCCACCGATCGAGGCTTCATCGCGCGTGACATGCAGGCCCTTGACGCCCACCTCCATTACCGCATCGTCGACGTGAGCTCGATCAAAGAACTCGCACGGCGCTGGTACCCCCGGGCGTACTACAACGCACCCACCAAGCACGGCGGCCATCGCGCGCTGGCCGACATCCTTGAATCGATCGAGGAACTGAAGTACTACCGCGACGCGGTCTTCGTCCCCCAGCCCGGGCCTGACACGGACACGGCTCGCCGAATCGCGGCGACTTACCAACGTCCCGCAGCTGAGGCGACCGAGGCGGATCACACGAGCGGATGAGGCTGCCAAGACCGCCTCGTCCGTCCCGTACACTGGCCGACGGCCAGCCGTGGTTCGGCTGTTCATGGTGGGTGTAGCTCAGCTGGTAGAGCACCTGGTTGTGGTCCAGGGGGCCGCGGGTTCAAGTCCCGTCACTCACCCCATGCACAGCACGGTACAGCGGGGAAGTTCGCCCGTCCTCGTGTATTGATGACCCCCCCGGTCGTTCAGATGAAGAGAAGTTGCGCCCCGTCAGTCATCTCAATGAAGTCCGAGGCGCTGATGATCGCTTCGACGTCATCGCGAAGATCAGTCTCGGTCAGATGGTTCATGTCCGCCGACATCCGGCAGGCCCACAGGTGGCCACCTGAGGCCACGATCTGATCCAGGAAGTCCGGCACTTCGGGAACTCCGAGGTCGGCAATCTGCTTCTTCAGTTGCTTGGTGGCCGCGCCCGTGACCCCAGGGAAGGGAGCCAGCGCCTGAGGCATCTTCTTGTCCTTGTACGGCAGGTGCATGGCCGCATTCCCCACGGGGCTGAACTGCAAGTCGTTCATGCGCGACTTCGTGATCATGTCGAAGCCCCAGAACGTGAAGAACATATGGGTCTCTACGCCTTCGCCGAGTGCAGCGTTGCCCAGGATCAGACCCGGGTAGGCCATATCCAGATTCCCCTTGGAGCAGATGATCGCAAGCTTGCGGCCGGACTCCTGCTCGTCGCCGAACGACGGAACGATGGCCGGGGCTGGTGTGGAGGTCGTGCTAGTCATGACTGTCTCTCCTTGGTCGGCGGTCACACGCAGCCGTGTGGTTTCGGAAGGCCAGCGACGTATGCCATCTTCTTCGCCGGCTTCTTGGGGAACAACGTGAACTGCACCTTGGTCGGGAACCCTCCGACCGACTGGACCCGACGCGTCGTGGGCGTCTCGCCGCGCTCGGCAAAGTCAGAGCGCAGGAACCGAATCACGTCCCAGTGCTCATCGGTGAGTTCGATACCGATGGTGCCGGCCAGCACGCGGCCAAGGTCTTCGTCCCACTCGCCGTACTCGGTCAAGAAGCCTTCGTCGTTGACGTGGATCTCTCGGCCATCGATGGTCGTCACAGGCATGGTGCTACTTCCTCTCGAACGTTAGGTCAGGCGTCGACCTGATGCTTGCCCGCCATCGTGAGGTGGGAGGGCAACAGGGGTACTTCTCGACCGGGCAGCAAGATGTTCCAGTAGAACCAGCGGAACGCGAGCTTGCCCCGATGGTTAACCCGGCTCTCACCGAGCAGGGTGAATGGGCCAACGAGCGGGACCGGGTACTTGCCCGGGAGTGGCTCCGTGTCGTAGTTGAAATCGATGAGCATGCCCTTTCCGTGCCCGGATTCAATGAAGCACTGGGCGTGCCCGTCGAAAGATCGGGTCATCGGCCGGCCATGGACATGCTCGACGAAGTTGTCCGGAAACTGCTCCATCGAGAAGTGCGCGACCGAGCCGGCCTTCGATGCGGGGATGTCTGAGGCGTCGCCGATCGCGAAGATGTTGTCGTACTTCTTCGATAGCAGTGTGTGCTTGTCGACGGCCACGTAGTTGAGTTCATCGCCCAACCCGCTGCGAGCGATGTAATCGGCGCCCATGTTGACCGGCACCGTGACCAAGAGGTCGAACGGCACTTCGCGTTCGTCCATGGAGACCAGGGTCTTCGACTCGACGTCGATCCGGTCAACCACGAAGTCAGGTTCCAGGGCGATCTTGCGCTCCTCGAGCATTCCCCCAAGGTGCGCGGACGCCACCGGTTTGGTGAAGGCACCCTCCAGCGGTGTGACATAGGTGATCTCCACCCGGTCTCGCATGCCCCGCTCAGCGAAATAGGCCTCAGCGAGGAAGGAGAACTCCAGGGGAGCGACTGGGCACTTGATCGGCATTTCCGTGACGTGGACGACCAAGTGACCGCCGGACCAGGTCTCCAGGGCCTCCCGAAGGGCCACTGAGCCTTCCAACGTGAAGAACTCGTGCACCGACTTGCGGAACACCTCGGGATCGCTCATCCCCGGCGTCTCATCCGGGCGTGGAGACGTACCCGAAGCGATGATCAGGTAGTCGTAGGCGACCTCCCGGCCATCCTCAAGTACGACGCACGATCGTTCCGCGTCGACGCGGTCGACGGCAGCCAGCATGAAGGCGACATCTTTGGGCAGGAAGTCTCGCGCCGGCTTGGTCAACTCCTCCGCGGTGTAGGTCCCAAAGGGAAGGAGCAGGTATCCAGGCTGATAGTGGTGGTCGGCGCTCTCGTCGATCACCGTCATCTGCCACTCGGCAGCGGGCAATCTGGACCTCAACTTGTTGACGGCGATCGTCCCTGCCGTGCCTGCACCAATCACTACGAGACGCTCCATGGCCACAAGGCTACAAATACGTCCCTGCGACCGGCAGTGCCAATAGCCCTCCGGCGAGAGGCAAAGGTCCCGTCAGAGCTGGACTTTCCCTGTGACCCGATCGCAGCCGATACGTTGTCGGGGATGACCACGCTCGCCCTTGAGGCTCACGCCCTCACCAAGTCCTACGGTTCCAGCCGAGGCATCCGTGACATCGACCTTGAGGTGGAGCCGGGACGGGTCATCGGACTCGTCGGGGCAAACGGGGCTGGCAAGACCACCCTGATGAGGACCTTGCTCGACTTCATCCGGCCGTCGTCCGGGTCGGTCCGGGTCTTCGGGCTGGATAGCGTTCATGACTCCCTCCACGTGCGCCAGCGCACCGCGTATCTACCGGGTGAGCTCACGGTTCCCCGCGGCCTGACGGGGCGGCAAACCCTCGAGCGCTATGCCTTCGCTCGCGCAACACACGACCACGGTGCAGCCGAGGAGCTGGCGGAACGGTTCGGTCTCGATCTCTCGCGCAAGGTCGGCGACCTGTCGAAGGGGAACAAGCAGAAGGTCGGCTTGGTTCTGGCCTTCTCCTCCGGCGCGGACCTCCTGGTGTTGGACGAGCCCACCAGCGGCCTGGATCCGCTGCTGCAGCGCACCTTCGGAGAACTTATCCGCGAGCGAACAGCTTCGGGCACGACCATCCTCCTTTCCAGCCACGTCATGAGCGAGGTCGAGCACCTGGCGCACTCGGTCGCTCTTCTCGACGCCGGCCGTCTGGTCGCGTTCGATGACATCAGCGTCGTACGGGCTCACGCCCGACGTCGGGGTCGGGTGCGTCCCTCCTCCGGCGCTGCACCAGCCCTCTCGGCAGCGCTGGCCCAAGTGACTGGCGTCACTCACGTCGAAGACGACGGTGACGTGGTGACCTTTCGCCATGTGGGCGCTGACGATGCCGTCATCAAGGCGCTGTCTCGATTCGAGATCGTCATGCTCGACCTGGCAGAGGCCGATCTCGAGGATGCGTTCTTTTCTACGAACCCTGAGGATCAACAGGCGCGGGATACCTCGGCATGAAATTGTTCCGGAGCGAGCTGCGCCTGCGTTGGCGGTCTCTGATCGCATGGAGTTCGTCAGTCGCGCTCTTGGTCTTTTTGGTGGTGTCGATCTACCCGACGGTTCGCGACAATCCCGACCTCGATTCGATCTACGGGGACCTCTCACCGGCCGCCCAAGCCTTGCTTGGCGGATCGGATCTCACGTCCCCGGTCGGCTACCTGAACACCCAGCTGTTCGCCTTCTTCCTGCCCGCGGTCTTACTGGTCTTCGGAATCACCCGAGGAGCCGCCTCGATCGCTGGCGAGGAGGAGGACCGAACCCTCGATCTCTTGCTGGCGCAACCGCTACGCCGTTCCTCGGCCTATCTGCAAAAGGCGGCCTATATAGGCCTCGGGATCGTCCTGCTCACAGCGGCCACGTGGCTCCCCATCGTGACGCTCAACGGCGCGGTCGGACTCAACCTCTCCTTCGGCTCCGTCGTGGCTGTCTGCCTGCAGATGGGCTTGTTCGTGCTCGCCGCCTCGCTTGCCGCGCAGGGCATCGCAGCGGTGGGCGGCCGGCGCTCCTGGGGACTCGCAATCGCCAGCGGCTACGTCATCGTCTCTTACCTGGTGTACGGGCTATCCGGCTCGGTGAGTTGGCTGCAGCCCGTGCGCCCCTTGACGTTGTGGCGGTGGTATTTCGGAAACGATCCATTGTCCTCAGGGCTTGGCGCGGCGGAGGTCCTCGTACTCATGCTGGTGAGCGCGATCGCCCTCTCTCTCGGAGTCCTTGGCTTCCAGAAACGCGACCTTCGTTCTTGATTCACCGCTGAGCGGTCCCATGGCCATCTTCTGGTGCCCCGTACAAGCCATTCATCTGACTCCGAAACGGCCTATGCGGCAGGCTGGCCCCATGGGCGAGGAAATCTCCAGCCGGACATTCACCCGCGAGGACCGGCAGCGGTACCGAGACAAGGTGCATCGGTGCCTCGACGTGTTCGCCCGGATGCTCGCCGAGTCTCGCTTCGACTTTGAGCTGCCCATGACCGGGATGGAGGTCGAGCTCAGCCTGATCGACAGCACCGGGCAGCCGGCGCTGCGCAACACTGAGGTCCTCGACCGGATCGACGACCCAGCCTTCGTCCAAGAGCTGGGTCGATTCAATCTTGAGATCAACGTTCCACCTCGTAGCCTCACCGGCGACGGAGCGCTTCGCTACGAGGAGGAAGTGCGCGAGCAACTCAACCTGGCTGATGTGCGCGCCGCCGAGGCCGGAGCAAACATGGTCATGATCGGGATCCTGCCGACCCTGCATCCCGGCTTGCTCACCCACGAGGCGATCAGCACCAACCCTCGCTATGCGCTGCTCGACGAGCAGATGCTGTTGGCCCGCGGCGAAGACCTCCACATCGACATTCGCGGCGGGCCGGAGAGCCTGGAGACCTACGCCGACTCGATCGCCCCCGAAGCGGCGTGCACAAGTGTCCAGTTCCACCTCCAGGTGAGCCCCGACGACTTTGCCCCCCTGTGGAATGCGGCGCAGGCCATGGCCTCGGTCCAAGTCGCGTTGGGAGCGAACGCTCCGTACTTTCTAGGCCGAGAGCTCTGGCGGGAGACGCGGATCGCTGTGTTCACCCAGGCAACCGACACTCGCCCGGCCGAGCTGAAGGCCCAGGGCGTGCGCCCGCGCGTCTGGTTCGGGGAACGATGGATCACGAGCGTGTTCGACCTGTTCGAGGAAAACACCACCTACTTCCCCGCCCTGCTCCCGGTGATCGATGACGAAGACCCGGTGGCTGTTCTTGACGCCGGGGGTGTCCCCCAGCTCAACGAACTGCGCCTTCACAACGGCACCGTGTGGCGCTGGAACCGACCTGTGTACGACGTCGTGAACGACGTACCGCACCTGCGGGTGGAGAACCGCACGCTTCCTGCGGGTCCGACTGTCGTGGACATCTTGGCGAATGGGGCGCTCTACTTCGGCGCCGTACGCATGCTGGCCGAACAGGACCGCCCAGTCTGGTCACAGATGTCCTTCGCTGCTGCAGAGGAAAACTTCACGAACGCGGCCATCAAGGGGCTGGATACCAGCGTTTTCTGGCCTGGCATAGGGGACGTACCAGTCACCGAACTGGTGTTGCGTCGCTTGCTTCCGCTCGCCCACGAGGGCCTGAAGGAGTGGGGGGTCGACGACGACATCCGGGAACGCCTGCTCGGAATCATCGAGGGTCGGTGCATCACCGGGGTCAACGGCGCCTCGTGGCAGGTCGACGCGGTCCACTCCCTCGAGGCCGCTGGCGTCGAGCGCTGGGAGGCGCTGCGCCTGATGACGAAGGCCTACGCCGAGCGGATGAACACCAACGATCCCGTACACACATGGGAACCCATCTAGTCGACGCTTCGACGCGTTCGCAGATCCCCGGTCAGTTCGCGCCGGTAGCCCAGCGCCCGGATGGCAGCCGTTGCCAACACGCGGACGCCGTACCCGATGGCGCGCTCGTCCACGTCGAAGGTTCCTGCATGCAGGTCCAGCCGGGGGCGGGATGACTCGGGATCATGGACGCCAAGGCGCGCATAGGACCCTGGCGCCTTCTCCACGTACCAAGCAAAGGAATCCCCACCCATCGATTGCTCCGTGGCTACGACGGCGCCATCCCCGAGAGCCTCACGGACGGCTCCTTCGAGGAGAGCCGTCGCCTCGATCGTGTTCACAACAGGGGGAACCCCGCGACGGTGGAAGACCTCCCAGTCGACACCCGTCCCACCCAGGACGCGCCCTACGGCGGCCTCGAAAATCTCGGGCGCATGCAGCCACCGCGCGAGTTCGCGGGTTCGAAGCGTGCCTCGCAACAGGCCCTGCGCGGGGATCACGTTTGCTGCGTCGCCTGCCCGGATCGCGCCAAAGACAATCTGCAGGGCGCCTTCGACGCCGCTCTCTTCGTCCAAGGCTCCCTGAAGATCGCGTACCAAATGCCCAAGCAGATCAACCAGATCGACCGTGAGATGCGGCCGGGCCGTATGTCCCCCCGGCCCGCGCAGTCGGACCTCCACCAGGTCGGCCGCCGACGTCACCTCGCCGGCCCGGGTGCCGATGGTGCCGACATCGATTTTCGGGTCACAGTGCAACCCGAAGACAGAAGAAACGCCATCCAGCCAACCCTCGGCAATGATGTCGACGGCGCCGCCCGGCACGGACTCTTCACTCGGCTCGAAGAGGAAGCGGACGGTCCCCTTCGGCAGCTCAGGTGCCAAGGCAGCAAGGACCCGCGCGGCACCTACGACGACGGTTGTGTGGACGTCATGCCCGCAGGCATGCGCCACCCCATCGACCTGCGAGCGGTAGGTGACGTCCTTGTCGTCCTGCATGGCCAACGCGTCAAGATCCGCACGCAGGGCGACGATCGGGGCCTCGTGATCTGGTTCGGTGGACCCGCCGAGCACCAGATCACACACCAGGCCGGTGCCAACTTGAAGACGCGTGGGCATCAGCCCGAGGTCGCGCAGGTACTGGTCGACCAAGGTCGTTGTCGCGTTCTCTTCCCCGCTGAGCTCGGGGTGCGCGTGAAGGTGCCGGCGCAGCGACACCAGCAAAGCCGCATCGGCTCGAACGTGTGCCTCGATCTTGGCGCTCAGTCGCTCGCCCACTTCGGGATCCTCGGCTGTTGACGACACGTCCGGCAGCCTACGAGGCGACATCACCCGTTCGGAGCAGTGGGTCGGCGGGCTGAGATGCCGAATGACAACGATGTGATTCGCTCCCGAAAAGCTGTCATGACCAACACCGCGACGACGATGGGGATGCTCCGTGATCGAGTGCCCCTCACCCTGATCATCGATTTGCTCGACCCTGCTGGTCCCCGGTCCCGGGAGATCCTGCTGGCAGAGCTCGTAGCCGATGATGTCCGCCAGGATCGGGACCAACTCAGCAAGGCCCTGCGGGCTGTCGCGGGTTTCGTCGATGACCAGGACGTTTGCTAACCTCTCGACCCACGCGCCGCTAGCTCAATTGGCAGAGCAGCGGACTCTTAATCCGCGGGTTCGGGGTTCGAGTCCCTGGCGGCGCACCCGTCTGTGTGTGCGCCCCCATCTGCGTGTGCGCACCCGTCTGCGCCGTGCGCTCTCCGGTGCCTTCCCCGGAATCGGTGTGGCTACCCGCTAGCGATCTCCGGTGCTGGCCCTCATGACCGGGACGCCTAACCCCTCCAGGCTCGGGAGTACCCAAATCCCGGCTAGTGGAGGGACATCACCATGAAACACCAAGGGACCTGGCGCACGATCGGTCTGGTCGCCGCAGGAGCTGTTGCGTTGAGCATGCTTCCAGCGAGTGCGGCCGAAGCCCAGCCACAAGGAACCGCTCCCGTGCCCGCCCCGAGTCGCGGGCTGCACTCGACTGACGAGCCCACGCTGGGGCAGATTGCCGCCGCAGAGGCATCCATCAATGCGGCGCTGCGAACTGGGACACCGCTCGTGCGTCACTCGCTCGACCGCTCAGCCAGCGGGCCTGCTTTGGCCGGCCTCGTACGATCTTCGAACCTCCGCGACAAGGCCGCCGCGAGCCTCAAGGACTGCTCGGGCCGCTACGACGGGCCGTTCATGTGCGGCTCGATCAACGTGCCGACCAGCGCCTCCAACCCCAGCCTTGGGCAACGCCGAATCGACTTCGTCTACCGACCAGCCGACGAACAGCCGGCAACCGGGGTGTCCTTGTATAGCGACGGGCCGACTCAGTCGTCGTTCTCGAAATCCTCACCCTGGAAGCCAGGCTTCTACTCGTGGGTGGCGACGGCACAAGGTGCCTTGTTCGCCACTCAGGACGTGATCCTGGTGAATACCCGAGGGACCGGACGCGACGCCGTCGACTGCCCAATGCTGCAAAGCGACGGCAACACCTTCGCCGACGCGGTCGCCGAGTGCACCCAAATCCTGGGGAGCAGTATCGACTACCTCACGACAGGTGACAGCGCCAACGACCTGGACGCTGTTCGCGCGTATCTACTCGGTCGCAAGGCCAAGATCGATCTCGTCACCATGGGCCACTCCACGGCCCTGGGCCAGGCCTATCTCGCCCGCTACCCCCAGCGGGTGCGCACGGCGGTCCTGGACGAAGCCGTCAACATCAACGCTTGGGCGGACGTCGAGATCAACGACAGCACAGCCATCGTTGGTCGAGCGTGCCGCCGATCGGCGCGGTGCTCCGCTCAGATTCACGACGCCGTCGGCCAGGTCGCCTGGCTCGCGGCCAGGGTGCGGAACAGCCCCATCGTCGGCATGTCCACGCTCTCCGACGGCACCCCGCAGCGGATCGTTCTCGGCGAGGTCGAACTGGCCCTGGGCCTGGTCGCCGCCGAACCCGGCAGCTATGCGTACGGGGCTGGCCTCGCTGCCGCGATCAAGGCGTACCGTGCCGGGGACGCAAAGCCGTTGCTGCGCATCGCCGCCAACGCGGGAATCGGCGAAGGGTTCTCCGGGCCCTACCTCACCCAGCAAGCCTGGGACGCGACCGAGGATTGGTCAGCGTCATCGTTCGCAGCCTCCAACTGCAACGAGTGGCCCACGGCGTGGGACCTGTCAGCCAACGAGACACTGCGCCGGACGCAAGCCGTGAACCGGCTTGCCGCTCAGCCAGCGGATCTCTACGGCATCTTCTCCCACGCGGTGTTCGACCTGACGACCTGGCAAGAGTGCTGGGCGTGGCCAGGACCGCAGCGGGTCAACAAGATCCAGCCGCCAGGAGTGCCCTACGCCACGGTTCCGGTGCTGGTCATGGCCGGTGACCTGAACACCGATCACCCAGCGACTGCTGCCCGTACGGTGGCCAAGCGCTACCCCAACTCCACCTTCGTGCGTATCCCGCGGGCGGGGCAGCCCGCCCTGTATTGGAGCCCGTGCGCGGGTCGCGTGATGGAACACTTCCTAGCCAAGAAGTCCGCGGGGAACACGCACTGCTCGGCCAAAGAGGGCAAAGCCGTCCTGGGGATCGGCTCGTTCCCGCGATACGTCTCCGGCGAGCAGCCGGGACGGTCCGCATCCAGGGCAGACCACAGCACCCGACACGATCGCCGGGTCGTGGCGGCTGCGGTTCACACCGGCCTCGACGCCGTCATCCAGGCCCTCGACGTCGGCGGCGAATCAGGGCCTGGCCTTCGGGGCGGAGCCTGGTCGGTCATGTTCGGGGACGAAGGCGCCACCTTCACCCTTGACGGAGCCCGGTTCGTCCGGAACGTGCGAGTGTCCGGCACGGTCGACTACAGCTGGGAGGGCGCCAACGGCCCAGCCAAGCTCAAGGTGCGCGGGCCGGGCACCGATCGCGGATCTCTGACGGTGCACTGGCCGAGCCTCTTCTCCCTGGACAACTCCAAGGCCCACGTGACGGGCCATCTCGGCGGGAGAGCCATCGACGTGAAGGTGGACATCCACTAGCCACTCACCTCATGTGCCCGAAGCAAGGGACGACCGGCCTCCCCGGAGGCCGGTCGTCCGCACGCGCGTCTATCCAAGAACCGGTAGCCAGAGGACCGGTCCAGGCGGCACCATCAGCACGTGCCAATCGGGGCTTCATCGTGCGCCCCTTGAATCTCGCCTCACGGCGAGTGATCGCTCTGGGTGCAGGCACGTTGGGACTGGTGCTCGCGGCCCTCGCGGCCTTCGTTCCTTACTCCTCCTATCTCAGATCTCCGGACCTGGTCTATCTGGCGGCCGGGCTCGGCATGCTCGCCAGTGGGATCGTCCTGCTGCGCAGCGGCGCGATCGGCCTTGCGGGCTGGCTGGTCGTCGGCTCGTCCTATGCCTGGTTTGTGCCGTCGATCGACAACTCCCTTTGGGGGGCAGGGTTGCTTCATGTCGCCCTCCTCGTGCATTCCGTTGTGGTCGTGGGCTCGGCCCGGGTGAACGGCTTGATCGAACGTGCGGCTGTGGGGCTCGGGTATGTCGCGGCGTCAACCGCGGTCTTGGGCGGGTTTCGGGCAGCGCTTCCGCTGGCCGGGCTGGGCGTGGTTATCGCCGGACTGGCGACCGGGAGGGAACTGCCGGCGCGGGTTCGTCTGTTTCGGGCCGCCGCCGCGCTGGTGCTGGGAGGTGGACTGCTCGTCGACGCCGGACTTCGGTTGGCCCTCTCCGGCGCCGAACGGTGGATCGCGGTCAACCACCCGGTCGACGTCGCTGTAACGGCGGGCCTGGTCGCGCTGGCAGGGACCCAGCCGCGAAAGTGGCGGGATATCACCCTTCGGGAGAGCGGTAGTGGTGAGCTGGCCGCCACGGTGGCCGCGGAGCTGAACGTCTACGACCTTGAGGTCGCCTTGAGCGATGGAACCGGCGGCTGGCTCGAGCCACTGGGTGAGGCGAGGGATGCGCCGGATGGCGACGCAATCCTCGTGCGAGACAGCAGCGGCCGTACCTGCGCAGCGCTCGAGGGGGCTACTGCGGCCGCCGTGCCCGCAGCCGTCGCGGACCTGCTTGAGCTCGCCGCACGGAACGCTCAACTTCGGCATTCCATTCTGCGACAGGTCGACGAGCTCGAGGAATCGCGACTCAGGCTCCTCCACGCCGCCGACTCCGAGCGATCGACGCTCAGTGCACAACTGCACGGCCGCATTGTCACCGTGGTCAGCGCCATGGAGCGAGACCTCGCGAGGGAACCGTCACTCGAGGCAGCGCGCCGACGGGCCAAAACGACCCGCACCGCCCTGAACACCATCGCCCGCGGCATCGATCCGTTGGGCCATGAGGGATCTTTGTGTACGGCTCTCAGCTCGCTCGCAGATACGGCTGCCTGCCAGATCGTGATCGAGCACTGCGACGACCCGGTGTCCGCCGAAATCGCGCGGGCACTCTGGTACTGCTGCGCTGAGTCAGCAGCCAACACGGCCAAGCACGCCGAGGCCAGTGCCCTCACGATTGCCGTTCGCCGCGACCAGTCCACGTTGATCGCGACCATGAGCGACGACGGCATGGGCGGGGCGCGATCCGACGGCACTGGGGTCCGAGGCATCGCCGATCGGGTCGAGACCCTGGGCGGAACCTTCTCTTTGTCTTCCCCGAAGGGGATAGGTACGACGATCACCGTCGTGCTCGACGACGAGATCGGGAACTGTGGCCAGCCACAACCCGAGGTACTGGCAGCCTCGGATTCGGAGTCTTCGCAACCCTCCTACCGTCTGAGTACGACCAAGGGAGGAACGCCATGAAGCGAACCAAGCGCCTCGCGCTCGCGATGGTTTCGGTAGCTGTGGTGACAGCGTGCGGAAGCGCCGTCGGAGACGTCACACCAAACGGTGCTGTTGATGCCCCAGTCACGTTGACCGGCATCAGCTACAACGTGACCGGCCGCTCCGGGGGAGATCAGCTGGCACGGTTCAGCGAACTCGCCTCCCAGCTGTCGAACGGGTCGATCACCATCGAGGCTGGGCCAGAGCCAGACAGCGCGGCCCCAGACACCTCGGCGGATACCATCGCGATGACCAGCGATGGCCAAGCAGATCTGGCTGTGGTGTCCGCCCGCACGTTCGACACCTTGGGTGTGACGTCCTTTCAAGCACTCCAAGCCCCGTACCTGATCACGTCGAACGAACTCGCCGATCAGGTTCTTGCCGATCCGATCGCCGAGCAGATGCTCAGCGGCACAAAGGCTCTCGGCCTGGTGGGTCTGGGGCTGGCGTTTGATTTCCTGGCCTACCCGGGCGGCTTCGATGGCCCGCTGCTGTCCCCGAATGACTACGAGGGCAAGGGGTTCCAGGTCCGACCGAGTCGGGCGAACGACCTGCTCGTTGAGGCGCTCGGCGGCACACCCGACCCACGCAACGGCCCCGATCTCGAGGCCGCAGTCGCCGACGGAGAGGTCAGCGGTAACTGGGAGCAGTTCAACGGTCTGACCACGCCCGTTGGCGGCGTCACGTACACCGCGAATGAGCCGACGTTCTTGCGCGCCAACGTGTTCGTCATCAACGAAAAGGTCTACGCGGGGCTGTCAGGCAATCAGCAACAAGCCCTGAAGGAGGCCGCTACCCAAACTCGCGACTGGATGGCGGCTCAGCACACCGACCCCGCGGTCATGGCTGAGGCCTACTGCGCAAACGGGTATGGAGACATCGCGATGGCCTCCTCTGACCAGATGCGCACGATGCATGAAGCCACCGCCCCTGTGGTCACCGCACTGGAAACCCAAGAGCTGACACGCGCGGTCGTTGCGCGAATCCGCGAACTCAGCGAGACGGTCGCTGCCCCTCCTCCCCCCAGCGCGTGCTCGGCACCGTCGACGTCCATCCCCATCCGGGCTCTCGACCCTGCCGGGGACCAGAAGGCCATCGATGGCGTGTGGCGGCACAAGGTGGACAAGGAGAACCTCCTGGACTCCGGCGTCTCGGAGCTAGACGCCACCAACAACAGCGGGACTTGGACCTGGACCTTCGATGCTGGTCGCTACCAATCCGTGGAGCCAGGAGGGAGTCGCACGTGCGAGGGCAGTTACGTCCTCAACGGCAACAAGTTCCTGCTGCGCAACGACGAGGTGGGCTGCGACCTGATTCTTCCGCTCGAGTGGAGCCGACAGAATGACCGGCTGATCTTCCAGCCTTGGCCGGGGCATCCGACCGGTCGGCCGCTGGCTGAGGGCAGCCAGCTGATGACTCCGGACGAGGACTGGTTCGCGTTCTTCGCGGGGTTTTTCCAAGACCCGCTTACCCGCGTGGGAGATGCACCCTGACGTGACTGCGCTTGCCTTGGCCCTCGCCGCCGCGTTGTTCATACTCAGCGCGGCGGCGCTGGCCGTGCGCGAATGGCGGCTGGGTGTGGCCGGGTTGATCCTCGGGGCGGCCCTCGTGGTGCTGGCCGCAGAGGGTGATCTAGCCGCGCCAGAGTCCGCCGCGTTCATCGGCGCGGCCGCCGCCCCCTTGCTTGCTCCGATCGCGGCCTGGGCCTGCGTGCGCCCCAGACCCCTGATCTGGGCTGCACTGGCCTGCGCGGTGGTGGCAGGCCCGCTGCGCACCCTCCTCTATGACCCCTTCTACGACCCGCTGTGCCTCACTGCCTGCCCACCGAACCCACTCGCCCTCGTGCACGTCGGGCCGTCGGTGCACACAGGGTTGCTCGCCACCGGCCTCGCGGCCGCCCTCAGCCTCGCCCTGGCATCCGTCTGGGGGCCGAACCGGCTCATTCTCTCCGTTCTAGCCGTCACCTCAGCAACCGTGGCCGCCGAGCCAGCGCTCGCGTTGGAGGTCGCTCTTGTCTGCGGTGCACTCGTCCTGGTGTTGGGAGGCTCCACCGTGGCCCGCCGGCTCGAGTCACGGGCTCGCTTGACTGAGCTGGCTCGCGCCCTGGACGCAGCCGTGGACATCGAGACTTCGCTGCGGGGGACGACCGGTGACCCTGGCCTCACGATCTCCTACCAGTTGGAGCCTGGCTGGTTCTTCGATCGAGCTGGCCGACCAGATCACGGGGTGCACCCCGAACAGACCTCCGTCGACATCATCGGACCACAGGGAGTCGTGGCGCGGGTTCATCACGACGCCAAGCTCAAAGACCTAGACGCACTCGGAGCTGCCATCGTCGGCCCCGCGCGCGTGGCCCTCGACAACGGCCGCCTCGAGGCGCAGGTCCATCGGCATGCCTCGCAGCTTGAAGCCTCGCGACGTCGGATCGTCGTGCACGCAGATGCCGAACGCCGACGGCTGGAGCGTGACCTGCACGATGGTGCGCAACAACATCTACTCGCTTTGGGATTGACCCTGCAGCAGGCTCTCGACTCGCGTCCAGGGGCGCACGAACAGGATCTGCTCCATCGTTGCCTAGCCACGACCCACCTCGCATTGTCCGAGCTCCGCGACCTCTCCCACGGCTTCTACCCTGCCTCGCTGCACCAGACCGGGCTTCACCACGCGATGGACGGCGTGGTCGACCGATCGCCCGTCCCCCTCACGATCAGGTCAGTTCCTGAGGAGCGCCTCCCGGCGGACGTGGAGCGAGCCCTATATCTGCTCGTCTCGCGCATCGCCTCGGCGGCACGAAGGCCGGTCGCGGTTACCTTCACCGCGACAGCCGACTCCGTCGAAGTGACGGCCATCGGCAGTTCCCTCCCGACAGGCGTGATCCGCGATGTATTCGCGGTTCTAGGTGGATCGCTGGTCGAACTAGACGGCGCACGTACTGGGACCCCCGGAATTCACGGCACACTTCCCCTCGTGGCCAAAACCCCAGTGAACGTCACATGAGGGTCGTCGTGGCGGAGGATCAACTCCTCACCCGCGAGGGAATCGTCCACCTGCTTCGCGACGCCGACATAGAGGTTGCGGGACAGGCTTCTGACGCGGTCCAACTCATGGCGCTGGTCGCAACCGAGAGGCCCGACGCAGCGGTCGTCGATATCCGGATGCCCCCCACGCACACGGACGAGGGGCTGGTCGCGGCTGCGCGGATCAGACGTGAATATCCCGCTACCGCGGTCCTCATCGTGTCCCAGCACCTCGAGTCCGGCTTCGTCGTACGGCTCCTTGAAGAGGGCGGAGATGGCGTCGGCTACCTACTCAAAGACCGCATTCTTGATCGAGCAGCAGTGGTCGACTCACTGCGCCGGGTGATCGCCGGAGAATGCGTCGTGGACCCGTTCATCGTCGGCCGGCTATTGAACCGGGAACGCTTGACCGATCCGCTGAGCACGCTGTCCGAACGCGAGCGCGAAGTCCTGGAGAACGTGGCTGAGGGCTACACCAACGCTGAGATAGCGCGCCGGCTATTCATTACCGAGCGAACCGTGGAGGTTCACAGCAAGCAGATCTTCGCCAAGCTCGGCTTGGACCAGGATCAGACCACCAACCGACGGGTCATGGCGGTCCTCACCTACCTGCGGGCCGCGACCTGATCCGCGAGGGATTCGCCGCTCGCTCCAAGCCACCCCCGTCTCCGCCAGGCGCGCGCTCAGGGTTCGCGCACGGGGACGACCACCTCGTTGCGTCGTCGAAACCACGGTGTCCACGGAGGATCGAAGCGAGCGAATCGGGTCGGACCCGTGACCTCAAGCCCGGCGTCGCGCACCGCGCGCAGCAACTCGCCCGTCTGCTGTTCATACGACGCGGCCTTCCACCGACCGGAGTACCGCGCCGCCGCTGCGAGTTCCTCGGGCACTTCCCGGATCGTGACCCGCGTATCGCCGGGGTCCGGGAGGGAATCGCCCGTCGATCCCGATGGCATGACGAAGGACACGATGAAGCGCCCGGGCGACGTCTCCGCGGTCACCGTCTCCACGTCCGCCCAGGCGACGCCGTCGAGTTCATCGGCGTCGACTTCATCCGCCCGCCGCTGAATCACCGGAGCCGTCATGCCCAGGCTCTGGCTGGCTTGGTTCCGCCCCCGGATGTAGCCCACCAAAGGACGGAAGGCCTGATTGCCCGCTGCCTCGAAGGAGCCATCCACTTCGACCTCGGCGACTGAGTGGGCGGGATAGCGGCGCAACTCAAATCTCGGCGTCTGCCGTACCACCTCGTACCGCTGCTGCTCGGTCATCGCGACCTCCCACTTCCCCGGTTTCATACCTTCACTTGAACGTTACTCCCGCGCAATTCCAGGGCAAGGGCAGCTTCCTACGCCTTGGCCCGGGGGCGGAAGGGTCGCTCCAGGCATAGATTCGACGGGTGGAACACAACAACGGTGCAGCCCGGCGCGTACTCGTGACGGGGGCCACCGGCTACATCGGTGGCCGACTGGTTCCCGCCTTGCTCGAAGCCGGGTTCGATGTCCGAGTTCTCGCTCGTCAGCCGGTCAAGCTGCGAGACCGACCATGGGCCGATCGTGTCGAGGTCGTCAGCGGCGATGTCTCCGATCCAGCGGATGTGGCCGAAGCTCTCAGTGATGTGGAAGTGGCCTACTACCTCGTGCACTCGCTGACCTCAGGGTCGTCCTTCGCCGCTGAGGACCGGGCGATAGCCCGAGTGTTCGCGACCGCGGCTGGTCGAGCCGGCGTCCGCCGAATCGTCTACCTGGGCGGACTGGTGCCCCCCGGAGTCCCGGCGGACCAGCTCTCGGACCATCTGCGGTCCCGTGCGGAGGTCGGGGAGATCCTGCGCGGCTCCGGCGTCCCGACAGCCGAGCTTCGCGCTGCCGTGATCCTCGGATCTGGTTCGGCCTCCTTCGAGATGCTGCGCTATCTCACCGAACGACTCCCGGCGATGACCACGCCGCGATGGGTGAGCCGCCGGATCCAGCCCATCGCCGTTCGCGATGTCTTGCGCTATCTGGTTGGGATGGCTGACCTGCCCCCGGAGGTGAACCGGACCTTCGATATCGGTGGGCCTGACGTTCTCACCTACGCCGACATGATGCGCCGCTACGCGGCGGTCGCGGGGCTCAGGCCCCGACTCATCATTCCCGTACCGGTGCTGACCCCTGGTCTGTCCTCGCACTGGGTCGGGCTGATCACCCCGGTCCCCGCATCCATCGCCCGTCCACTGGTCGAGTCACTCCGACACGAGGTTGTGTGCCACGAGCACGACATCGCCGCCCACGTCCCCGATCCCCCCGAGGGTCTGACGGGCTTCGACGAGGCCGTGCGCAAGGCGCTGACCCAGGTCCGGGAGGCCACCGTGGCCACCCGCTGGAGCGAAGCGTCGTACCCGGGAACCTCCGCTCAGCCATGGCCCGGCGATCCCGAGTGGACCGGCGGCACCCTCTATCGAGACGTGCGGGAGCAGACCGTCCAGGCACCTCCCGAGGCCGTGTGGGAAGTCCTTGACTCGATCGGCGGAACCCACGGCTGGTACTCCTTCCCGCTGGCCTGGTGGGCGCGTGGCGCCTTGGACCGGGCCGTCGGTGGGGTCGGGCTGCGCCGTGGGCGCCGCAATCCCGACCGGCTCGCCGTCGGGGACGTCGTGGATTTCTGGCGGGTCGAGGAACGGATCCCCGACCAACTCCTCCGTCTACGGGCCGAGATGCGCCTTCCCGGGCTCGCCTGGCTGGAGTTCTCCCTCGAGCCCAGCGGCGCTGCC
This sequence comes from uncultured Actinomycetota bacterium, assembly GCA_963851405.1. Classification (GTDB taxonomy): domain Bacteria; phylum Actinomycetota; class Actinomycetes; order DATJPE01; family DATJPE01; genus JANPBY01. The sequence goes on from CAWKPB010000004.1 coordinate 56,734, forward strand.
ACCATCCTCACGCAGCGCGCCCTGTTCCACCCGCGCGGGCTAGCGGGCCAGGCTTACTGGAAGGGAATTGCGCCCTTCCACGGAGTCGTCTTCGGCTCGATGATCCGCAACATCGCCGACGCCGCCGAGGCCATTGAGCCAGCAGGGGGCCGTTCGCACGGCGAGTCGCTCTAGCGGAAGAGCACCGCGTCGATCACCGCCATGTTGGCGACCGCGTCGTTGGGGGACGCCGGCGCTGGCCGTCCATCCAGGATGGCCTGGCTGAATAGCTCGGCTTGCAGCGTGTACTGATCCGCTGGCCCGAACGTCACCGTCGAGGTGTCGGGAGACACCGGTGCGTCTCCTCCCGAGGTCACGAAAATTCGCGTGTCGATCTCCGGGGGGATGTTGAACGGGATCTCCACGTCGATCCGGCCCTTGGTCCCCACGACGTGGACCCTTTGGTACGGCTCAGAGCGCGTCCCCACGGTGAACGATGACTGGCCACCCCCGGGGAAGGTGAGCACTCCCGACGACAGCGTGTCGATACCCATCGTCGGGTCTCGCCGTACGGCGGCGGCCACATCGCTGGGTTCCTGACCGAACAGCAGTCGAGCAACATTCACCGCGTAGCAGCCGACATCCATCATCGCGCCGCCGCCGTTCTCGCGTCGGTTGCGAATGTTGTTCGGGTCGTCATTGAAGTAGCCGAACCAGGTTTGCACCGCCTCGAGCTCACCCAACTCCCCCGCGCGTACGCGTCGCAGCACCTCGATCCAGGTGGGGTGGTGGCGGTACATGAACGCTTCCTGCAGCAACACACCCTCAGCTGCGCACGCGTCCGTCATCTGCCGCGCCTGCTCGGCTGACAGGGCCAAGGGCTTTTCGCACAGGACATGCTTGCCCGCCTGTGCCGCCCGGGTGGCCCACTCGGCGTGCTGCTCGTTGGGGAGCGGTATGTATACGGCGTCGATGTCATCCGCGCCCAGCAGGGCCGAATAGCTTCCGTACGACGCAGCAATCCCGAGGTCACTAGCCACGCGGCGCGCGCGTTCCGCATCGCGGGAAGCGATAGCCACGACGGCACCGTTGCCGCTTCGCTGAATTGCCGGGATGACTTTGGTCCTACCGATCTCCGCCGTGCTAAGGACACCCCATCGAACCGAATCCATGGATCACTCCTCGTCTGGCCCAAACGACGGACGACCAACCGCGTGATCGTGTCACGCCGCAATCCACAGGTCGCTCACAGGTCCATGACATAGACCTCACATGTGCCTGACGGAGCCTGGGATCTCCACCAAGCGAAGGAATGGAGCCCATCATGGGAAAGCGAACAGCAGCCCTCGTCGTATCGGGGGCCCTCGTCGCGGCAGCCGCCGGCGCCGTGGTCATCACACCAGCGTCGGCAGCGACCTCCGACAACCCCGTCACCAGCCGACTCGCTGGCATCAAGAGCGCCTTGAGCGGTCTGGTCGACGACGGAACGATCACTCAGCAGCAGGCGGACAAGGTCGCGGAAACCTTGGACGAGCAGCTCCCCCAGCGCCCCATGCGACACCACATGCGCGGCGGGATGGAAATGATGATGCACGGCTTCGAGACCGCAGCCGAGGCGCTGAACATGACCTCCGCCGAGCTGCGCACCGCACTGATGAACGGCCAGTCGCTGGCCGATATCGCCGCGGATCAGGGCGTCTCCGTGGACGACCTGATCACGGCTCTGGTTGCCTCGGCGAAGGAAGACCTCGAGGCCGCCGTTTCGGAAGGTCGACTGACTCAAGATCAGGCGGACCGAATCGGGGAGTCCCTGACCGAACGCGTCACCGACCGAGTCAACGGGGTACGTCCCGAGGGCGGGCCGGGGCGCGGGTTCCACGGGCCCTCCGACCTTCCTGGCGCTAGCCCAAACTCGGAGTCGTCCAACGAGTCGACGACATCGACCGTCTCGATCTGACCCAACCGCCGCCTAGTCGGCAGCAGGTGCGGCCGGGAGAGACACCGTGAACGTGGTGGCCCCGGGGGTTCCATCGACAACGATGGAGCCCCCGTGGGCCGTCACCACTGCCTCGACGATGGCCAGGCCAAGACCGGTCGACCCATGGTTTCGAGCCCTTGAGGTGTCTCCGCGGGAGAAGCGCTGAAACAGCCGCCCGGCGAGTTCGTCGGGAATCCCGGGACCGTCATCACGAACGATGAGCCGGATCCAGTCACCGGCGTGGCTCAGCCGGAGCTCGACCGTCGTTCCGGCCGGTGTGTGGGCTCGCGCGTTGGACAACAGGTTGGCTAGGACCTGGCGCAGCCGGGGCTCGTCCCCGAGCACAACCCTCGGGGTCCCGGAGTCGCCCAGGTCGAGCTGCCACAGATGATCTGGTCCGGCGGCATGGGCGTCGGCGAGTGCATCCACGGCAAGCGCCGACAGGTCCACTCGTGTTGCATCCAGGTCGCGACCGGCGTCCAGGCGGGCGAGCAACAACATGTCGTCCACGAGCTGGGTCATCCGTACTGACTCCGACTCCACCCGTGACATGGCCTGGACTGCGTCGGCCGGCACGCCCTCGGGGAGTCGGCGCACCAACTCGGCATACCCGCGGATCGAGGCCAAGGGCGTCCTGAGCTCGTGACTCGCATCGGCGACGAACTGACGCACGTGGGTCTCAGACTCCTGCCGAGCCGAGAGCGCGCCCTCCACGTGGTCGATCATCCGGTTGAGGGACCAGCCGACTTGCCCGACCTCGGTCGATGGATCGGCGTCCTCCGCTGGCACCCGTTCAGCGATCGCGACCTCGCCCCGGTCCAGCGGGAGTTCGACGATGCGTCCCGCGGTCCGAGAAACCCGCACCAGCGGCCTCAGCTCGCGTCGGACCAATGCCGCGGCGAGAACACCGGCCATCAGCAGGCCCAAGACCAGGACGGCGACCTCCGCTGCAACAAACCGGCGAACGGTCGTGGCCGCTTCCGCCATGGGCAGTCCGGTCACGACCGTTGCTCCTGCCCGCCCCGGCGTCGCCAGCACTCGGTAGTTCCCCAGCGCAGGGACGGCCACGGTCTGGGGAGCGCCATCCGCGGGTGCCGCTAGCAGCTGCGCCGTCTGCTCGTCGGAGAGCGGCTGGAAGACCCCAGCTTCGTTGAAGTAGCCCCCGACCGTCCTCCCGGCCACAGTCGCCACGACCACCGTGCCGACATCTTGCGGATTGCGCAGGCCCGGAGGCAGTCGATCGAACCCGCCAGCCCCCGGGGCGCGCGTCGCCCGATCCGAGGCAGCCACGAGTCGTTGGTCGATCTGGTCGATGAGCGAACTACGCAAGGCGAGCGCGGAGACCAGTCCTGTGAGAACGGTCATCGCAGCCAACAGCGCCACGACAACGATCACGAGCCGACGACGCAGCGTCCACCGTGTCGTGCTCATGCCGGCTTGAGCACATAGCCGACGCCGCGCACCGTGTGGATCATCGGTTCGCGTCCGGCATCGACCTTGCGGCGCAAGTAGGAGATGTACAGCTCGACGATGTTGGCCTGGCCGCCGAAGTCGTAGTGCCAGACCCGATCGAGAATCTGCGGCTTGGAAAGCACGCGACGCGGGTTGCGCATTAAGAAGCGCAGCAGTTCGAACTCGGTGGCCGTGAGGCTGATGGCGACACCAGCGCGGGACACCTCATAGCTGTCTTCGTCCATCCGAAGGTCGCCGACGGTGAGTACCGAGTCCTCCCGATCGCTGGTCGCCCCCGCCCGCCGAAGTAGACCGCGCAGCCGGGCGATGACCTCCTCCAAGCTGAACGGCTTGGTGACGTAGTCGTCTCCGCCGGCCGTCAGCCCGGCAATGCGGTCTTCGACGGCGTCCTTGGCCGTGAGGAACAAGACGGGCACCTGCGGCTGATCGTTGCGCAGCCGCCGCAGCACCTCGAGTCCGGACAGATCCGGCAACATCAGGTCAAGCACCACGATGTCAGGGTGCAAATCGCCGGCCGTACGCAGGGCCGCGTGCCCGTTGAGCGCTGTCTCGACCTGCCAGCCCTCATGTCGGAGCGCGATGGACAGCAACTCCGCGAGGGTCGACTCATCGTCCACGACGAGCGCGCGGATCGGAGAGCCGTCAGGCCGGGTGAGCTGATCAGTGCCAGTGGGCGCCGAAGTCATAGCGCCATCGTCCATGACTCAGGTGTGGAGCGCTTAGGAGCGACCTGTGAACCTGCTGTGAACGCGTCGGCGGTTACGCGACGGGCTCGCCCACGCCACCGTCGCACGCAGCTCCGGGCTCCGGTGTCTGGCTGCCCTGGCGGTAGACGTCCAGGAAGGTCTGCAGCCGGGGGTCATCGGCGCCATCGAGTTCGATCTGCACACCCCAAGCGCTTGCAACAACCGGGGACGGAAGACCGTCGTACGGCGACAGGATGATGTATGAGGAGGGCATGGCGTCTTGCAGCGCCTTTGCTTCGTCCGAGCTCAGCGCGGGGTCGTAAGTCACCCAGACCGCACCGTGCTCCAGGGAATGCACGGCATTCTCGTCCGGAACCGGGGCATCGTAGATGCCGCAGTTCAACCACACCGGGTTGTGATCGCCGCCAACTGGGGGGTTCTGCGGGTAGGACACCGGATCGGCCGTGTGGTCAGGGGTGTCGACCGGGTAGGTGGTGACATCGGCGGCCAGCGCGTCGCGATCACCGCTCGCTTCCTCAGGGCCCCCACTGAGCGAGGCGTAGCTGAGCCCGGCGACCAGCGCCACCGCCGCCACACCGCCGAGCACCCACAACAGGTTGCGTCGGCGCTGGGCGCGCGACTCCTCCTGCTGCATGGCCTCGACCTTGTCACGGCGACTCGGCTCGCCATCCTTCTTGCCCTTGGATGCCCGCCCCATCAGCCCTGCTCCGTTCTCGGTGGCATTCAGCGCTCGTCAGTGATTGTCAGCCGTCACGACGTGCGACGCGACCGGCCTCGCGAGTTTGCACGCGAGTTCCCACGATACGGGCGGGCCGGCCGAGGGTGCCGCTCGGCCCGCGCCGCGCGCTCGGGAACGGCAATCCCGCTGGGCACCCGAGCCCCGGTGATCTCCACCAAGGTGGAGTCGCCTGGGCGGACCTTGGCTTTGCGCGCCTTGACTCCCGCCCGCGCGGCCATCGAGCTGACCTCGCGCTCCTGATGCGGCAGAACGAGGGTCACCACGGTGCCGGACTCACCGGCCCGCGCCGTACGGCCGGCGCGGTGCAGGTAGTCCTTGGAGTCGGCGGGCGGGTCGACGTGCAGGACCAAGCCGATGTCATCGACATGGATCCCTCGAGCCGCGACGTCGGTCGCGACGAGCACGGGGGTGCGCCCCTCCCGGAATTCAGCCAGCGCCCGGGTACGAGCACCCTGCGGCTTGCCCCCGTGGATGGACGTCGCCGCCACGCCCTGCGAACGAAGCTGGGTAGCGACGCGATCAGCGCCGTGCTTGGTGCGCACGAACATGATCGTGCGCCCCTCGCGCGCCCCGATGTGCGAGGTGATCGCGGTCTTGTCCCCAGGCGAGACCAGCAGGACGTGGTGGTCCATGGTCTCGATCGAGGCTGCCGGCGGCGCCGTGGAGTGCTCCACCGGGTGAACGAGGTAGCGCTGGACCAACTGGTCGACGCCACGGTCGAGCGTGGCGGAGAAGAGCAACCGCTGTCCGCCACGCTTCACGAGGTCGAGCAGCGCCGTCACGGCGGGAAGGAATCCCATGTCAGCCATGTGGTCGGCCTCGTCCAGGACAACGATCTCGACCTTGGACAGGTCAGCGTCACCCTGCTCGATCAGGTCCGTGAGCCGCCCGGGGGTGGCCACGACGATCTCGACCCCACGCCGCAAAGCGTCGGCCTGCTTCGGGTACGACATGCCGCCGACGACGGTCTTCATGCGCAGTCTCAGGGACCGACCCAACGGCTCCAGCGCGTCCGCAACCTGAACGGCGAGTTCCCGGGTAGGTACCAGCACGACGGCCAGCGGCTGTCGCGGTGCAGCTTTCCGCCCGCTCAGTCGCACCATCATGGGCAGGCCGAACGCGAGGGTCTTGCCGGAACCGGTGCGGCCCCGACCGAGAACGTCGCGTCCGATCAGAGCGTCCGGAATAGTCGCCGCCTGAATGGGGAACGGCTCGGTGATCCCGCGCCGCTCCAGGGCCTCCACCAAAACGGCCGGCAGACCGAGTTCGGAGAACGACGGTCCCTGGGAATCGGTAGGGAAGGGGTTTGTGGTCGTGGGCGTGCTCATACGAAAGTCGAACCTCTCAAGACGATGGCGCGTCCCGGAGAGGCCGTACGGACGCAAGGCGCCAGCAGCGGATTCGAAAGAGAACGGGCCCGGTGCGCTAGGCACCGATGAAGACCAGCCGAAGTCCCGGTGGTCGAAGCCCCTAGCCTACCGGTCCGAGCAGCGTCGGCTGACCGCCTCGCGGGTGACTCGCATCACTGCTCAGGCTCACAGGTAGAGCCCGGTTCCAGCGTCGGCAACCCTGGACGAGGCAACCGCATGGACATCGCGCTCACGAAGGAGGAGATAGGTCGAGCCGTGCAGTTCCACCTCTCCGTGGTCCTCCGGCTCGAAGAGCACGCGGTCTGAGACCTCGATGGTGCGGACGTTTTGACCCACGCCGACGACGTTGGCCCAGGTGAGTCGACGGCCCACGGCCGCTGTGGCCGGAATGACAATGCCGCCACTCGAACGTCGTTCTCCGGCGGCACCATCGATCTCAACGAGCACCCGGTCATGTAACAACTTGATCGGAAGTGCGGAGTCCTTGGTCACGACGGCGAGCGTAGCCACGCCCTACTTGCGCCGGATCCGATAGGTGAGCAGCAAGATCACGACGCCCGCGGTGATCGCGATGTTTCGGACGTTGGGCTTGCCGTCGTCACCAACGAAAATCCTGCGAAACCGGTCGTTTTGCCGGCCGATCATGTTCGCTGGGGTGAGGTACTCCTGGATCGCGTCAACGTTGGCGACCAGGCTGTGGCGCGCCGCATCGAGCTCCGCCGCGACCTCCTCGGGCTTGCGAACGGGCGCTTTGATCGCTTCAGAGATCGAGTCCGGGAGCTGCTCGGTATCTCCCTCGGCCGCTGCTTCACTCGTCGACGCGTCGGTGTCTGCCATGGGTTTATCGTCACACAAAGCCGAGCCGGTGGGGGCGGCGGCCACCCAGACGATCGCGACACGCCGTGAAGATGCGGATCACTGCTTATTGCACAAGGATTGCAACAAGCGCCCACCTCCGGAGACCACCATGCCCTCGGCATCACCCCGTCTGACCTCTCGAGCCCTTGTGGGTCTGACGATCCTCGCGATCCTCGCCGTGGCCGGATGTTCCGTTGCCGAATCGGCGGGCGGGGTCAATACGGGTGACCCGTTGGTGGTAGCCACGACCGTCGCACCCATCACGAGTATCACGGCGGCCGTGGGTGGGGATCGGGTCCGGATCGAGGGAATCGTGCCCGAGGGGGTCAACAGCCACACGTTCGAGCCCGCCCCTCAGGTGGCGGAATTGCTGAGTACCGCGGACCTCGTCTTCATCAACGGGCTCAAACTTGAGGACCCGACCCTCGAACTCGCCGAGGAGAACATCAAGGACGGTGCGGAGATCGTCGAGCTCGGCACCACCGTCTTGCCCGAGAGCGAGTGGATCTACGACTTCTCGTTCCCCAAGGAAGCGGGCAAGCCCAACCCGCACCTGTGGACCGACCCGCTCTACGCGATCAAGTACGCGGCCGTCGTTCGGGACACACTCACCGAACGCGATCCCGACGGCGCCGCCACCTACTCCGCGAACTATGCGGCCTTCGAAGAACAGGCCACCGAACTGTCCGACGCGTTGCGCAAGGACCAGGAGTCGGTCCCCGGCGCACGTGCTCTGCTCACCTACCACGACGCATACGCCTACTTCGGCAAGGACTACGGCTGGACGATCATCGGAGCCGTACAGCCCAACAGCTTCCAAGACCCCACGCCTCAAGAGGTGGCCTCACTCATCGACCAGGTGCGAGCTCAGGAGGTGCCCACGATCTTCGGATCGGAGGTCTTCCCCTCGGCGGTCCTCGAGGAGATCGGCCGAGCGACCGGCGCCAGATATGAAGACACCCTCCGCGACGACGATCTGCCCGGAGCTCCCGGTGAGGCCGACCACTCCTGGCTGGGCCTGATGCGGTACGACTACCGCACCATGATTACGGGCCTGGGAGGCAGCACGCCCACGCTCGACGCTCTGGACATCACGCCGGCCGTCCCTGACCAGGCGACGTACCCGCAATGACGGGCCAGGCGGGTGCGTCCTCCCTGCTGACTCTCGACGGCGTCGATGTTCACCTTGGCGACACTCATGTCCTGCATGGCGTCACGTTCTCGGTGGCCCCAGGGGATTTCGTGGGCGTTGTGGGACCGTCCGGCTCCGGTAAGACCACGCTGCTACGCACCCTCATGGGGGCTCTGGAACCCACGCAAGGCCGCGTAACACGCAACCCGGGCACCGCGATGTCGTACGTGCCTCAGTTGGAGACCGTGAACTGGTCGTTTCCCGTGACGGTCTTCGAGTGCGTGCTCATGTCGCGCACCACCGGGCGGCGCCTGCCGTGGGCGAGCCGCCGCGAGCGAGCGGAGGTCGCTGCCGTCCTAGAGCGGCTGGGCATCGGGGCCCTGGCCCAACGCCACATCCGGCAGTTGTCCGGCGGGCAACAGCAGCGCATGTTCCTGGCCCGCGCCCTCATCCGCCAACCCGACGTCCTGCTCCTTGACGAACCGACCTCTGGCGTCGACGTCACCACTCGACACGAGATGCTCCACCTGCTCGACGACCTCAACCAAGAGGGAATCGCGGTCGTACTTACCACCCATGACCTCAACGGAATCGCCGCGCACTTGCCGCACCTGGTCTGCGTGAACGGCCACATCGTTGCGCAAGGCACCCCCGAAGAGGTCATCACGCCCGACGTCCTCGAGGCCACGTTCGGCGCGCGCATGGAAGTGCTCCAGCACCTGGGCATGCCCGTGGTCGTCGACGAAGCCAACCCCGGTCTGCGGAGTGCCTCGTGAACGAGATCCTCAACACCTTGGTGCACCCGCTCGGGTACGCCTTTTTCCAGAAGGGGCTGTTCGTAGCGACCCTGTCTGGCGCCCTCCTCGGGTTCATCGGTGTCTACATCACGCTGCGCGGGATGAGCTACATCGGCCATGGCCTCTCCCACGCCATCTTCGGTGGCTTCGCCGCCAGCCAGCTCATCGCCAGCTCGTTCTACGTGCTCGGGGCTGGCGTCTGGGGGATCGCTTCGGCCCTGGCCATCAATGCCGTCACCCGGCGCCGCAGCATCGGCGCCGACGCGGCGATCGGGGTGATCACGACCGCGTCGTTCGCCTTAGGGGTTGCGCTCATCGCGCGGTTCGGATCCAGCGGTCTGAGCTTCGACAATGCGCTGTTCGGGAGCATCCTGGGCATCAGCCGTACCCAGATCATTGGTCTGGTCGCGATCTCCGTGGTCACCGCGCTCGTCGTCTTCTTCGGCTACCGCCACCTGCTGTTCGCCACCTTCGACCCGGAGGTCGCAGCCGTTTCTGGGGTCAATGTCGCCCGCGCCGACGCGGTCCTCATGGTGATCCTGTCGCTGTCCATCCTGGCCACGCTGACGGTCATCGGTGTCACGTTGGTCGCTGCCATGCTCGTGATCCCCGCCGTGGTCGCGCGGATGCTCACCGAGTCCTTCGGACGCATGCTGGCGTTGTCCACGGGGATCGGCGCTGCGTGCGGACTGATCGGGATGTATCTCAGCTACTACGCGGCCGTACCCTCGGGCACGATGATCGTGCTGACCGGAGCTACCGTCTTCGTCTTGGTGCTGGCCATGGGTGGCGGCCGTCGGCTCGGCCGGACCAAGGGCATGGATGGGCACGTCGAGGAATCCCTCGTCGTCGGTCGTCCCACAACGGTAGGGAGCTGACATGGCCGAGCGACTGGCGCCGGGCGACAAGGCCCCCTTGTTCTCACTTCCGGATGCCGACGGCACGACCGTGTCGCTGTCCGACTACGCCGGGCAACGCGTGGTTCTGTACGTCTACCCGGCGGCCTCCACACCCGGCTGCACCACCCAGGCTTGCGACTTCAGGGATTCCCTCGCGGCGCTGTCGGCCGCGGGTCTGGCCGTCCTCGGCCTCTCCCCCGACCAGCCGGCCAAGCTGACGAAGTTCCGCGACGAGGAGGGGCTGACCTTCCCGTTGTTGTCCGACCCGACCAAAGACGTGCTCACGGCCTATGGCGCATACGGGGAGAAGAAGTTGTACGGCAAGGTCGTCGTCGGTGTGATTCGATCCACCTTCGTGATCGGCGCGGACGGGCGGCTCGAACAGGCCCAGTACAACGTCAAGGCCAAGGGCCACGTCGCCAAGCTCCGCCGCGACCTCGGGATCGACTGACCGGCCCGAAGCTCAGGTGGCGCGCCTGAGAGGGTGTGCCGGTGCGGCCACCCCCCTGGATGACGCGCTCGCTGGTCATCGTCTCCGTGGTGTCGTTCCTGCAGGACGCCGCGAGTGAGCTGGTCTACCCGCTGCTGCCGCTGCTCCTCACGGGAACGCTGGCCGCTCCCCCGGTGGTCCTCGGCTTCGTCGAAGGCGCTGCCACGGCGACAGCTGCCGCGGTCTCGTACGCCTCCGGGCGCCGGTCTGATCAGATCGGACGGCGGCCCCTGGTCCTGTGGGGCTACTCGCTGGCGGCGGTCGGAAAGGTCATCGTGGCCGCCGCCTGGATCTGGCCGGTGGTCCTCGTCGGCCGCCTGGTCGACCGGACCGGGAAGGGCATCCGAGGTGCCCCACGCGATGCGCTGATCACCGACTCGGTCGAACCGGCTGCGCTGGGTCGCGCCTTCGGCTTTCACCGGACCCTAGACACCTCGGGGGCGGTCCTCGGGCCGCTGATTGCCCTTGCCGCTTTAGCCGCGCTGGACGACAACCTGCGCCAGGTGCTGTGGCTGGCCGTGATCCCGGCGGCCGCGTCAGCCGGACTGGTCCTGTTGATCAAGGAGCCCAAGCGCCCAAGTGCTCCAGCGCCAAGGAGCGCCGCGAACGACCAGCAGGCCCCCGTTGGAGCCATCCCGCTCTCTGGCGACCTGAAGCGCGTCATCGGCGTGCTCACGACCTTCGCCCTGTTCAACTTCCCCGACGTCCTCGTGCTGCTGCGGCTGTCCGACATGGGCTGGTCCACCAACGAAGTGGTGGCCGGGTATGCGTTGTACAACGTGGCCTACACCGCGGTGTCGTTCCCGGCCGGGCGCCTGTCGGACTTCCTTCCACGGGCCAGGATCTATGCCCTAGGCCTGGTCTTTTTCGCCATTGGGTACCTCGGCCTGGGCTTGCTGGACGGTGGCCCGCTCGTCCTCGTGGTGTTGGTGCTGTACGGCGGGTTCAACGGGTGCACGGACGGCGTCGGCAAGGCGTGGGTCAGTTCGCTGGCACCAGCATCCGGGCGGGGGCGCGCCCAGGGAGCCTTCCAAGGCCTCAACGGCGGCGCGATCCTCTTCGCGGGGATCTGGGCCGGCCTGCTGTGGAACGTGGGCCCGGGAGGCGGAGTCGTACCGCTACTCATCAGCGGCTGCGTCGCGGTCCTCGCGGTGGTCGTCCTGCTGACCTACGGACGCCGTCTAGGCTGACCCCACGCGGAAGTGGCGGAACTGGCAGACGCAACGGCTTTAGGTGCCGTCGCCTTCGGGTGTGAGGGTTCGAGTCCCTCCTTCCGCACCCCTCCCCCCTGACTCCTGCTGCAGCAGGTCCGTCTGCAGCAGGTCGGTGAGGTCGGGGATCAAGGCTCGCAGGGCTCGGCCGCGGTGGCTGATCGCGTCCTTGGCCCGGTCGCTGAGCTCGGCCGTCGTGTGGACCGGGTCGTCGTCGGGCACGAAGACCGGGTCGTAACCGAAGCCGTTGGAGCCACGCGGCTCAGTGATCACCTGCCCGTGCAACCGGCCTTCGACGACCGCCGTACGGCCGTCCGGGAATGCGACCGCCGCTGCGCACACGAACGCAGCACCGCGTCGTTCCTCGGGAACATCCGCCAGCTGGGCCAACAGCAACTCCAGATTGCCCCGATCACCGCCGCCCCCGGACCACCGGGCCGAGAAGATCCCAGGCATCCCGTTGAGCGCATCCACACACAGCCCGCTGTCGTCACCGATCGCCGGTAGCCCGGTGGCCTCAGCCACGGCCGTGGCCTTGAGCAGCGCATTGGCGGCAAATGTCTCGCCGGTCTCCGCGACCTCGCCGACGTCTGGGAACGCCGTCACGGCGACCAGGTCGACGCTGAGTCCAGCCGCGGCCAGGATCCGATCCAGCTCGGTCACCTTATGCGCGTTCCGGCTGGCGAGGACGACTCGCCTGGACGTCACGACTCCAGCGCCGCCTGCTGGATGGCGGTGAGCTCGGCGCACCCAGCAACGCCTAGGTCGAGGAGCTGATTGAGCAGGGCGCGCTCGAACGGCTCCGCCTCGGCCGTGCCCTGGACCTCGACGAAGCGGCCGTCGCCCGTGCACACGACGTTCATGTCGGTCTCGGCGCCGACGTCCTCGGTGTAGCAAAGGTCCAGCAGGGGCACGCCTCCCACGATGCCGACTGAAACGGCGGCCACCGATCCGGTAAGAGCCTGCGCGCTCGCCTTGACCAGCGACTCGCCCTTGGCCCAGGTCACCGCGTCCGCCAGGGCGACGTAGGCGCCGGTGATCGCGGCCGTGCGGGTCCCGCCGTCCGCCTGCAGGACGTCGCAGTCGAGGACGATGGTGTTCTCACCGAGCGCCTTGGTGTCGATGACCGCGCGAAGGCTCCGGCCGACCAGCCGGGAGATCTCGTGGGTGCGGCCGCCGATGCGGCCACGGACAGACTCGCGATCGCCTCGCGTGTTGGTGGAGCGCGGCAGCATGGCGTACTCCGCGGTGACCCAGCCGTCGCCCGAACCCTTCCGCCACCGCGGGACCCCAGCGGTGAACGAGGCCTGACACAGCACCTTGGTCCGCCCGAACTCAACGAGGACACTGCCTTCACCGTGCTCGAGCCACCTGCGTGTCACGGTGACGGGGCGGAGTTGGTCAGGGGTACGGCCATCGGAACGGGTCATGAGCGAGCAGCCTAGGCGCCAGTCGCCCCGACGTGGACGGTGAGGCCAGGCACGACGGCCCGGATCGGTCCGTCGTAGCGTGTGGCGGCCTCGGCCACCGCCTGTTCCCGACTGTTCCACGGAGGAACGTGGGTGATCAGCAGTTCTCCCACGCGCGCCTCGGTCGCTAGCTCGCCGGCCTGCGACCCCGTGAGGTGCAGGCCCTCGGGATTGCCCTCGCCGTCGACGAACGAGGCCTCCGACAGCAGGACATCGCAGTCCGCGGCCAGCCTCGCGAGCTCTTGGCACGGCCCCGTGTCTCCCGAGTAGGTCAGCGACCGACCGTCCACGTCCAGCCGCAGGCCGTACGCCTCCACCGGGTGGTTGACGAGCACGCTGGACAGGGTCATCGGCCCCAGCGATGTACGAGCGCTGACCGACTCGAAGGCGAAGACTGAGTCGAAGATCTCGAGGGAGGCCCCGAACATCGCGGCGAGGCGCTCGCGCGCATCCGAGGGGGCAATGACCCGAAGCGGTGGCGGCGTCCCCACGGGGTGATATCGACGCGCGACGTAGACGGCCCAGAGGTCGACCACGTGGTCAAGATGCAGGTGGCTGATGGCGACCGCGTCGAGCTGGTCGAGGCTCAGATGACGTTGCAGCGGGCCGGCCGCTCCGTTGCCGAGATCGAGGACCACGCGGAATCCGTCGTGCTCGACGAGGTGGCAGGACGCTGCCGCGTCCGGACCCGCGAACGACCCCGAGCACCCCACGGTGGTGAGCTTCACGCCAACGCTCCTGAGGCTTCGACCCAACCGATCTCCGGGCCGAGGAACCGCCTCGCCAACGGACCGAATTCGGCGGGATCGCCGGTGACCACGAACCGATGCTCCGGCTCGACCAAGACATCGCTTCGGAGCAGTCGTTCGGTGGCCAACACGCGATACACATCCTTTGCGGTTTCCTCGGCGCTGGATACGAGCGTGACCCCGTCGCCCAGAACATAGGAGATGACTCCGGTCAACAAGGGGTAGTGCGTGCAGCCGAGTACGACCGTGTCCACGCCAGCTGCAGCGACCGGGTCGAGATACTCGTGTGCCACAGACAGCAGTTCGTCGCCGCCTGTGACCCCGGCCTCAACGAACTCCACGAACCGTGGGCAGGCCCGCGAGGTGAGCTCGAGGTGTGGTGCGGCCGCAAATGCATCGTCGTAGGCCCCGCTGGTGATCGTGGCCGTGGTGCCGATGACACCGACCCTTCCGTTGCTGGTCGCCCGTACGGCTCGCCGCACGGCCGGCTGGATGACCTCCACCACGGGGACGTCGTACCGCTCGCGGGCATCTCGCAACACCGCCGCCGAAGCGCTGTTGCAGGCGATGACCAACAGCTTCACGTCGGAGTCGACCAGGTGATCCATCACGTCAAGGGCGAAGGACCGCACCTCGGCCAACGGGCGGGGACCGTAGGGGCCGCGCGCCGTGTCGCCGACGTAGAGCACGGGCTCGTGCGGCAGCTGGTCGAGGAGCGCCCGGGCCACCGTGAGTCCGCCGACACCGGAGTCGAAGATGCCGATCGGTGCGTCCGCCACGCGGGACATCCTCCCGCACAGCGACTACGCGCCGGCGCCCCACCGGCAGTGAGTTGCCTCACGCTGGGTGAGCCACGCGCGGGCGTCAGGGGTTCAGGGGTTCAAGCCCAACCAGAGCAGCTCGGCGATCACGATCCACCAACCAACCCAGAGCACCAGGTCCAGCCGGTAGCGGACTCCCGTATCCAAGGCGCGCCCGAAGGAGCCGTCACCTAGGACACGGGCGTGGTGCGCGAGCCGAGTCAACCCGGCGCAGATGATCACGACCGAGGTGACGATCCCGGTGCACCAGATGCAGAGCAGCCCAATGTTGAAGGCGGTCTGATACATGAACCACGAGGCGAAGCACAAGAAGAAGACCGCCAGGCCCCACGTGACCGCCAGATAGGCGCGGCTGGGCCGGGTGCCGAGGACCCCGGCAAGACCGGCGGAAGCCAGGAACGCGAACATGATCAGGCCGATCAGGGCGTTGGGTGGACCGAGCACCGACGACTGCCACGCGGTGAGAACGCCAGAGCACGAGATCGTCGCATTGATGTCGCAGCTAAGGACGGTCTCGGGTCGCTCGACGATCTGGATCTTCTCGACGATCTGGATCGAGGTGAAGACGACGCCCGCGAGGGCTGGGATGAGCACGGCGAACCACAGGCCCCGACCTCCGGGATGTACGCCTTGATCCGAGGGCTCCGCAAGCGCCTGCCCGGGATCCGAATCGGTCGTGCCCATGCGTCCCAACTCTCCCAACTCCTCGGCCGCCCTCCGTGCGAACCGAGAGCCGTCCTCCAGTCTTGTCAGCACGGCAGGCTGACGCCAGGGACCAAGGTCCCAGGGCGGGCGTCAGGCCCAGAGGGTGCCGTCGATCGCGCCTTCGGCGTCGTCGAGCGTGCCCTCGTAGACACCCGTCGACACGTACTTCCAGCCGCCGTCGCAGACGATGAAGGCGATGTCGGCACGCTCACCCGCAGCCACGGCCTTGCGAGCCACCCCGAGCGCCGCGTGCACGATGGCTCCGGTCGACAGCCCGGCCCAGATGCCCTCGAGCTCCAACAACTCACGGGTCCGTCGCACGGCGTCCCTCGGCCCCACCGAAAATCGCGTCGTCAACACGGACTCGTCGTAGAGCTCCGGCACGAAGCCCTCGTCGAGATTGCGCAACCCGTAGACCAACTCGCCGTAGCGCGGCTCGGCTGCGACCACCGAGACCCCCGGCACTCGCTCACGCAGGTAGCGGCCGGCTCCCATCAAGCGTGCCGGTGGTGCCGAGCCCGGCCACGAAGTGGGTGATCGTCGGCAGGTCCTCGAGCAGCTCCGGGCCGGTCGTGGCGTAGTGGGCGGCCGCGTTGGCCGGGTTGCCGTACTGGTAGAGCATGACCCAGTCCGGGTGCTCGGTGGCCATCTCCTTGGCGACGCGCACCGCCTCATTCGAGCCACCGGCCGCCGCGCTGTAGTGGACCTCAGCACCCCACATCGCCAGCAGCTGCGTCCTCTCGGCCGAGGTGTTCTCCGGCATCACGCAGACCAGTCGATATCCCTTGACCTTGGCCGCCATGGCCAGCGAGATCCCGGTGTTGCCCGAGGTGGGTTCCAGGATCGTGCAGCCTGGTGTCAAGGCCCCGGACGCCTCCGCCGCTTCGATCATGGCGAGGGCGGGCCGGTCTTTCACCGACCCTGTGGGGCTTCGATCTTCTAACTTGGCCCAGAGCCGAACCTCAGGTGACGGTGAAAGTCGGGGCAAGCCCACCAGCGGCGTACGCCCCACTGAGTCGAGCAGCGAGTCGAAGCGCACGTCAGCGCGCGCCGCCAGCGACCGCCGGCAGGATAGTCACGGAGTCGCCGTCTCCTACCTGCGAGTCGAGTCCGGACAAGAAGCGCACGTCTTCGTCGTTCAAATACACGTTGACGAAGCGGCGCAGCGCCGCACCTTCGATGAGCCGCTCGCGCAGGCCTGGGTGCTTACGGTCCAGGTCGTCGACGACCGAGCCGAGCGTCTCCCCGTCGGCCGAAACGCGCTTCGCGCCATCGGTGTAGCTGCGCAAGATCGTCGGGATGCTGACCTCGACGGCCATGGGTCGATCTCCTTGGGTTGGGCGGGAAGGTCAGGACGAGCCCTCGAGGGGTTCTAACGCCGAGACCACGACTACTTCTTCCTCATTGATCACACCGTCCACAATGTGAAACGAGCGGAGTTCGTACGGCCCCGGCTCGTTCCCGGTCTCGCGGGTCGAAATGAGCACGTAGTGAGCCTCCGGCTCTGAGGCGTAGGCCACGTCTGTTCGCGACGGATACGCCTCCGTCGCTGTGTGCGAGTGGTAGATGATCACCGGCACTTCATCGTTGGCGTCCATGTCGCGGTAGAGCGTCAACAGGTCGCCGGAGTCGAACTCATAGAAGGTCGGTGACCGGGCAGCATTGACCATGGGGATGAACCGCTCGGGGCGATCACTGCCTTCGGGACCAGCGACTACTCCGCACGCCTCGTCGGGATGGTCGCGACGGGCATGCGCCACCAACTGATCGACGATCGCGCGACTGACGGTGAGCACGCGTCCAAGGCTAGGAGTTAGGCACTGACGGCCTGGAGCAGGGTCGCTTGCAGGCCGGACAGCCAGTCGTAGACCTGATACATCACCAGCGCCGGGTCCTCTTCGCTCAGCTCAGCGACGCGTGCCCACATCTGGTCGGTGTCCTCGCTGACTCCCAGCCGCGTCCCCAAGGTCAGCCGCAAGTCGTTGAGGGCCAACAGCCAGGCGGACGTCTCCTCCTCGGACAGCCCCGAGGCGGCCGACCCGCCCAACGTTGAGGCGGCCAGCACGGCCTGGCCACTCTTGCGTTCCCTGAGCGTCAACTCGGTGTAGCGGCGGAACTCAGCGGATCGCTCGGGGTCATCGCGATAGGCATCGGGCAGCAATCGAGCCAGCGCGGGGTCGTCGGGCTCCTTCGTTGCGGTCCCGATTCCGACCATGACCGCCAGCGGGTCGGCGGGCTCGTGTGCGTCAGCTCCTTCGGGTTCGAGGAGTGAGACGAGCTGGTCCAACAAGTGACGGAGCAGATCGACCTCTCCGTCATCCACGCTCAAGACGATGCGACCAGCGGGCTGCCCTTTGCGCGCTGGCTCGCGCCGAAAACCCCAGGCCCTCTCCATCAGCGGTCCTGCTGGAGCGTGGCCCACAGCCCGAACCCGTGCATGGCCTCGACGTCGCGCTCCATTTCTTCGCGGGTCCCACTGCTGACCACGGCCCGGCCCTCGTTGTGTACAGCCAACATCAACCGTTCGCACTCAGCCTTGGGGTAACCAAAGTACGCAGCAAAGACATGAGAGACGTAGTCCATCAGGTTGATGGGGTCGTTCCAGACGATCGTCACCCAGGGGGTCGCCGGGGTCGCCAAGGACTCGTGCCCCTGCTCAGGCGCTTCGACTGGGGCCTCCATGGGCAGTGCGGTCACCCCCCGATGGTGGCACGAGTCGAGCCGGCCCTGGAGCGAGGTGCGCGCGGCTGAGACGATGGGGTGCATGCGCACCAACCAGACGGCGACCCAGATCCCGCAGCGCGCCTCGGGCCTGCCCGAACCCGCGGTCCTCGGCCAGATCCGGGCCGCGGTCATTGGTGACGACCAGATCTCCGATGGTCCGTACGGGCCGCGGCGCGTCACCTACGCCGACTACACGGCCAGCGGCCGATCCTTGGCCTTCATCGAGGACTTCATCCGTGATGAGGTGCTCCCCCGCTACGCCAACACCCACACCGAATCCAGCGGCACCGGGCTGCAGACGACGCGGCTGCGCGAGGATGCGAGAAGGATCGTTCACGACGCGGTCAATGCCGACGACGACACCATCGTGTTGTTCACCGGATCGGGGTGCACCGGGGCGATCGACAAACTGATCGGGGTCCTCAACCTTCGGATTCCCGCCGAACTCGACGAACGGTACGGGCTCTCCGCGTCGATCCCCGCAGACGAGCGACCGGTCGTCTTCATCGGGCCCTACGAACACCACAGCAACGAACTGCCGTGGAGGGAATCGATCGCGGATCTCGTGGTGATCCCGGAAGACCTGGATGGGCACATCGACACCGAGCGGCTGGCCACGGAGCTCCAGCGATTCGCCGGTCGACCGCTGAAGATCGGCTCCTTCTCGGCGGCGAGCAACGTGACGGGCATCGTCACCGACACCGATCGCATCTCCTCCCTGCTTCATGAGCACGGGGCGCTCGCGTTCTGGGACTTCGCTGCCGCTGCGCCGTACGTCGACATCGACATGAACCCGGCGCACAGCGACTACCCGCAGGCACACAAGGACGCCATCGTCTTGTCGCCGCATAAGTTCATCGGCGGCCCGGGCACCCCTGGGGTTCTGGTGGCCCGCCGTGAGCTGTTCAACAATCGGGTGCCCGACGTCGTCGGCGGCGGCACCGTCGCCTACGTCAACCCTGACGAACACGTCTACCTGAGCGACCCGGTCCATCGGGAAGAGGGTGGAACTCCGGCGATCATCGAATCCATCCGATGTGGTCTGGTCTTCCAACTGAAGCAGGCCGTGGGGACTGACGTGATCCGGGCCCATGAGGAGGACTACCTCCGCCGTGCCGTCATGGCCTGGCACGCGCATCCGTGCGTCGAGGTTCTCGGCAACCTGGACGCGGAGCGGCTGTCGATCGTGTCTTTCGTCGTCCGGCGCCCCGGCGACCGCTATCTGCACCACAACTTCGTGGTCTCGCTGCTCAACGACCTGTTCGGCATCCAGAGCCGGGGCGGGTGTTCCTGCGCGGGGCCGTACGGGCACCGCCTGCTGGGCATCGATCTCGAGCGCAGCCATGAGTTCGAGCGGGAGATCACCTTGGGGTGTGAGGGCATCAAACCCGGCTGGGTGCGCGTGAACTTCAACTACTTCATCAGCGAAGCGGTGTTTCAGTACGTCGTCGAGGCCGTCGCCATGATTGCCGAGGAGGGCTGGCGACTCCTCCCCGACTATCGGTTCGACCCGGCCACCGGTCTCTGGCACCACCGGGCCGGCCGGGCGGAGCCCCCGCTGCGGCTGTCAGACGTGGGGTACGACGCCGACGGATGCCTGGCCTATCCGCACACCCGCCAGGTCGCGGCGGAGTCGGCGCTGGCGGGATATCTCGCTGATGCGCGAGCCACCTTTGCTGATCGCGCCCGGATCGTGGACGCGCCCGGAACCGAAACCGGGCCGGACCGACCTCAACTCGGCGCGGACTTCGAGGCGTTGCGGTGGTTCGACCTGCCGGACGAATGCCTATCCACAGCAACCAGCAATCCACCGGGCTAACCCGCCTCCGAGGTCCGGTCGACCGTCAGCCCGGCTTCACCCGGGTGCGGTTGGGGGCGGTCTCCGCGCTGAACCGCTTCCATGACCCCCCGACCCACAGCTTCCAGTGACCGGTCTTCTTGGGCGTCCTCTTCACTGACAACGTCCCATTCGCGCTGGTCCGGCCGGTCGCGGACTCCGACCATCCGGTGGCGCTCTTAGCTCGCCAGAACAGCCGCCAGCGTTCGCCAGCGATGGGCCTGCCCGAGCGTGACTGCACCGTGCCGCGGACCTTGATGGCGGAGCCCTGGACGGTGTCCCCCGCGAACAGCTCGACCCTGGGGGAGACCTTGTTGATCGACCTGGCGTACTGACGCAGCTTGGCCCACTGCGCCTTGTCCTCGCCGCCGATGGTCCACTGGGCGATCCCCCCGAGGCGGTACTCCGCGACGAGCTTCGCCTTCGCCAGCGCGGCCCGGGACTCCTCGAACCACACCTTGCGGGTCACAGTGCAGGAGACGGGTTTCCCCCCGGCGGTGACCCCCCCGTAGGTCTTTTTGTACGAGAACTTCTTCTCGGCACGCAAGGGGTCCCACGTGGGTGTGATGCCTTTGTCCGCGGCCAGGGCCTCCGCTTGGCGACTCGTGAGGCTGGACCGGATCGGCTTGTTGTCCACGGGACAGCCGGCTGTCGGGGTAGGCCAGTCGCGTCCGTACGCCGGAACACCGACCTGGATCTTTCGGCTCGGCACCTGCGTCACCGCGAAGTCGAGCACCCGCCGCACCCAGTCGATCGGAGCGATCGCACCGGGCGCCGAGACGCTGTAGTCGTAGGTCATGATGCGCAGCCGGTCGACCGACGACGCGATGTTGGCGTAGTCGTAGACCCAATAGCCGCTGCCATCGCTGCGGTTGTCGTCGTACATGACCGGAACCGCGGCACTCAGGAGCAAACCCTTGGCGCGCAAAGCTTTCGAGAGCTCCTTCACGAACGCGACCCACGCCGGTCGGGTCTTCGCCCATGTCTGCTTGCCATCGGAGAAGGCGAACTTCTCGTAGTCGAGGTCGATTCCGTCGTAGTTGTTGCTCACGGCCAGGGAAACCAAGGCCTTGACGTGAGTCTTGCGTTTAGTCGGGTCCTTCAGGATCGAGGCCATCGTTCGGGCGGGGGTTCCGTCAGTGACCGCAGCGAAAACCTTGACGCTCTTGGCGTGAGCGGCCCGCACGATGTCGGCGCGCGTGCTGTCGGAAAGTTGGTCAGCAATAGTGGATGCGCCCTGGGCCTCGTGCCAGAAGCCAACGACGTCCTGGAACAGGTCAGCGTTGGCCTCCAACGACGCGAGCGATGCGTCGGGGGTCCAGTAGGGCATCCAGCCGCTGACCATCTTTCGCACCTGCGACTCGCGCGCGACATTGATGCTTCCGGCTGATGCGGTGGGTGCGCCGAGCGTGAGCAATCCAGCCACCAAGGCTGCGACGGCCACCACGACACCAGCCCGACGGGCCTGGCCTTCGTCGATCACGGGTACGAGACTCCTGGAGTTCGGGGGCTTCTCAGTAATCTCGACCGTACCCAACTGTCCCTGAAGGGCCAGCCCGGTGCCTTAGGCCGAGCCGAACGTGGTGCCCGAATCCTTCGGTGACGCACCGGAGCGCCGGGCCCACGTCCAGGGATAGCCGTCGTCTTCACCCTCGGTCCACGCGGGCGCCAGATCCAGCGGACCAAAGGTGTCGACCATCACCGCGAGCTCAGCCGTCGCTGCCGCACCGATGGAGGCCTCCACCGATCCGGGTTGCGGGCCGTGAGTGAAGCCGGACGGATGCAAGGTCAGTGACCCAAGCTCAATGCCGGCTCCCTTGCGGGACATGAAGTCGCCGCCCACGTAGAACAGGACCTCATCGCTGTCGACGTTGGCGTGGTTGTACGGCGCGGGGATCGAATCCGGGTGATAGTCGAACAGTCGCGGCACGAAGGAACACACCACGAAACCTGGGCCCTCGAACGTCTGGTGCACCGGCGGTGGCTGGTGCAATCGCCCGGTGATGGGCTCGAAGTCGTGAATCGAGAACGCATACGGGTAAAGGCATCCATCCCACCCGACCACATCAAAGGGATGATGAGCATAGGTGAACCGGGTCCAGCCCTGACGATGCCGGACCAGGACCTCCACACCTTCGCCCTCGACGATCAGCGGCTCGACAGGGCCCCGCAAGTCACGTTCGCAGAACGGGGAGTGCTCGAGGAACTGCCCGCGCGGAGACAGGTAACGCCGTGGCGGCCCGATGTGGCCGCTGGCCTCGGTCATGAGCAGCCGAAGCGGGTCACCGGCGTCCGGCACCCATCGATGCGTGGTGGAGGTAGGCAGCAGCAGGTAGTCGCCAGCGCCCACGCGAATCGAGCCGAAGATCGTTTCGCAGACTCCGGATCCCGACTCGACATAGGCCAACTCGTCGCCCATGGCATTGCGATACAGGGGGGAGGCAGCGTCGGCCGCTACGTACTCCAACGTCACGTCACGGTTGCCCAAGAGCGGCCGTCGTCCGGTCACAGCATCGGTGCCCGCGGGGAAGTCGAGCCGGTGGCTGAAGCTGTGCCGCGGCAGCAGCGGCTGATTGGGGACGAGCGACGTCGCGTGGGCAGGCAGGTAGGTCTCGGCGGAGGTGATCGCGGTGGGCAGGTACCGGTGATAGAGCAGGGCCGAATCGTGGGAGAAGCCCTCGATCCCCATGAGCTCCTCGGCAAACAGCCCGCCATCAGGGCGACGGAACTGCACGTGCCGCTTACGCGGGATGTCTCCGACCTTCCGGTAGTACGCCATCTCGTCTCCTCGATGTCCGATAAACGGATGTTCTTGTCCTCTCAGAAGACGATCCGCTAGCGTCGCCCGCGTGTCAAGCCTGCTCGCGCATCTGGTCGACGATGCGGCCGTGTTCCCACCCGGCGACGCGGTTGTCCCCGACGCGGTGCGCATCCATCGAGAGCTCCGCCACAGCCGCTACGCCCCCGCTCTCGGTCCGATGCTTATCCGAGCCACCCAAACCGCGGAACTAGTGGGGCAGGTCCGGTCGGGCGACGACCTCAAGATCGGCCTGATCGCTTCCCCCGAGGGAGGCCTGGTCGAGCTGGCGTACGCGCGTGACTTGCTGCTCGACCTAGAGGAGGCGGCAACGCTCATCCAGATCGAGATCGCCTTGCCTCAAGACCACGACCCGGGTGCGGCCGCCGAGGCCATGCTCGAGGGGTTGGCGTTCTCCGCCCAGGCGTACCTCGAGATCCCCCGCCGATCCGGCTGGGAATCCGCCCTGGACGTGTTGGCCGGCGACGGGGTCGAACGAGCGAAATTCCGCACCGGAGGGGTCACCGCTGACGCTCACCCCTCCGAGGACGAACTGGCCGCTTTCATCTGCGCGTGCGTCGAGCGGGCCTTGGCGTTCAAGCTCACGGCGGGACTGCACCACGCCGTCCGCCACACGACGGAGCTCGGCTTCGAACAGCACGGCGTCCTCAACGTCTTGGCGGGTGTCAGCGCGGCGCAGGACGGCGCGAGCCGGCCCGAGATTGCGGACGTGCTCGCTGCACGACGACCTGAACCGCTCCTGGAACGGCTTGCCGACAGTGACCACCGACGAATTCGGGAATCCTGGGTTTCGTTCGGCTGCTGTGGAGTCACGGAACCGCTCGATGAGTTGGCCGCCTTGGGCTTGGACTATGAGGAGGACGCATGAGCACGACGTGGGTCGAGGTGCCGAACGGCTCCCCCTTCCCCGTGCAGAACCTCCCCTACGGCGTCTTCGCTCCCCCCGGCGGCCAACCACGGGGCGGAGTGCGGATCGCAGACCTGGTCCTCGATCTGGCAACCAGCGGCCTGCCCCATGCCGATGCGTTCGCGACGGCTTCCCTGAACGCCTTTCTCGCCCGCGGCCGTACCGCCTGGGCTGAGCACCGTGCGGCCCTCACATCAGCACTGACCGACGAGACCCGCCGAGACCAGCTCGAACCGCATCTGCACCCCGTCCAGGGCGTCTCCATGCACCTGCCTGTCGAGGTGGCTGACTACGTGGACTTCTACTCCAGTGAGCACCATGCGATGAACGTCGGGGTGATGTTCCGCCCGGACTCACCGGCTCTCCCACCCAACTGGAAACACCTTCCGATCGGCTATCACGGGCGCGCGGGCACGATCGTGGTGTCGGGCACGGACGTCGTACGGCCTTGTGGTCAGCGCAAGCCACCTGACGCCACGGTGCCCACCTTCGGCCCGTCCCAGCGCCTCGACATCGAGGCCGAAGTCGCGTTCATCGTGGGGAGCCCGTCCACGCTTGGGCAGCCAGTAGCGACCGGCGAGTTCCGCGATCACGTCTTCGGACTCGCGCTGCTCAACGATTGGTCCGCCCGGGACATCCAGGCCTGGGAATACCAGCCGCTCGGACCCTTCCTCGGGAAGTCGTTCGCGACGTCGCTGTCCCCGTGGATCACTCCCTTGGCGGCGCTCGAGGATGCCCGGGTTCCCCTCCCCCCACAGGACCCGACCGTGCTGGCCTACCTCATCGATGACGACGCGTGGACGCTCGACCTGGACCTGTCGGTCTCGCTCAACGGCGAGGAGGTGTCCCGTCCGCCGTTCGCGTCGATGTACTGGAGCCCCGGTCAACAGCTGGCGCACATGACCGCCAACGGCGCCTCCCTGCGGACCGGAGACGTCTACGCGTCCGGCACCGTGACTGGCCCGGACCGCGGACAGCGCGGTTCGTTCCTCGAGCTCTCCTGGGGCGGCAAGGAGCCACTCGAACTTGCCTCAGGGCGCTCGGTCACGTTCTTGGAGGACGGCGACGAAGTGACCATCACCGGCTGGGCCCAGGGATCGGACGGCGTGCGCATCGGGCTCGGCGCCGTATCCGGGCGCATCCGTCCTACGGCCAGCTAACCCGTCGACCCGCCAACGCACCGTTGGGCTGCGGATCTGAGATGCGGTCGACTGAAAGCGTGGGCTCCTTCGGCAGCCGGAACTGGATGCCACCAGGCCCGACCCGGTCGAGATCTGCACATCTGTTCGCTGACGGCTGTGCAGGCCAACGGCTACGGTCACCGTCACCGTGCCGCCCAGGATGAGAGGTTCCCCATGAAGGTGCTTCGAGTTTCGTTCGTCGGGATTCGCACCGGGCATTTCGATGCGACCAAGGCCATGTTCCGGGATGTCCTCGGGATGGAGGCAGCCTTTTCGCATCCTGACTGGGCAGGGTTCAGCCTTCCCTCCGGACCACGAGATCTCCTCGAGGTCCTCGGTCCGGGCATGACCGACGAGCGCGTCGCTCCCGCGGCGTTTGACACAGGAGTGCTCATCGCCTTCGCAGTCGACGACGTCCTCAGCGCCCGCGAGGAACTGGCCGCCGCAGGAGTCGAACTGGTCGGTGACTTCGTTTGGGCGCACGAGTTGACCGGCGGCGACCCGAACGACCGCTGGGGCTGGTTCTTCTTTCGTGGCCCAGACGATCACATCTACGTCATCCAACAGGACGGCGTGCCGGCACCAGAGTGACCACCAAGCGGGCCCTGTGGGAGCTGCTGCCTAGAGATTCCCGCGGAGCTCCTGCTCGCGCTCTATGGCCTCGAACAGCGCCTTGAAGTTGCCCTTGCCGAAACCGAGCGATCCATGCCGCTCGATCAACTCATAGAACACGGTCGGACGATCGCCGACCGGCTTGGTGAAGATCTGCAGGAGATACCCGTCCTCGTCGCGATCCACCAGGATTCGGTGCTCCTTGAGCACCTCGATCGGCACCCGCACATGGCCGATCCGCTCCCGCAGCGCCGGGTCGTCGTAGTAGCTGTCGGGGGTGTCGAGGAACTCGATGCCCTCACGTCGCAGCGCCTCGACGCTGGCGACGATGTCGCCGGTGGCCAGCGCGACGTGCTGCACTCCCGGCCCGTCGTAGAACTCGAGGTACTCGTCGATCTGGCTCTTCTTCTTCGCGATAGCCGGCTCGTTCAGGGGGAATTTCACCCGGTGGTTGCCGTTCGCCACCACCTTGCTCATCAGTGCCGAGTAGTCAGTGGCGATGTCGTCCCCCACGAACTCCGCCATGTTCACGAAGCCCATGACCTTGTTGTAGTAGGTCACCCACTCGTCCATCCGGCCCAGCTCGACGTTGCCGACGCAGTGATCGATGGCCTGGAAGATGCGCTTGGGCGCCCCCTCCCGCTTCTCGAAGGTCGACGTACGGGACACATAGCCGGGCAGGTACGGCCCCGAGTAGCGCGAGCGGTCGATCAGCGTGTGCCTCGTCTCGCCGTATGCGGCAATAGCCGCCAGGCGCACCGTTCCGTGTTCGTCTGTCACGTCGTGCGGCTCTTCGAGCACGGTCGCGCCGACGGAATGCGCGTGCGCAATGCACCGATCGACATCGGGGACTTCCAGCGCGAGATCGACGACTCCATCACCATGGCGCCGCTGATGATCCAGCAGCGGGCTGCCTGGAGCCACGCCCCCCATAAAGACGAACCGGGCCGATCCTGAGCGCAGCACGTAGGCCTTGTGGTCACGATTGCCGTTCTCCGGTCCGGAGTAGGCCACCAACTCCATGCCGAACGCGGATCGGTAGAAGTGCGCCGTCTGGGTTGCGTTGCCGACCACGAAGACCACGGAGTCCATCGCGGTCACCGGGAAGGGGTCGGTGCTCTCGTCGTAGTCGACGAGACCCACGAGCTGGCGCAGCTGGTCGGCGTCGAGCGCAGCTGCGCGCTCTTCCGGGGTCAGGGTCATCTGAGTCATGAACGAACAGTGACGGCGCGCTCGGCTCTGGTCAACCCGTCGCCGCCACGGTGGACACTTCGCTCAATTTGTCCGACACAAGGGCAGAGTTGTAGGACACTTTGCCCATGCACACCCTAGATTCGCTGGACGCCTCGATCATCACCCTGTTTTCCGAATCGCCACGCGTCGGTGTGCTTGAGGCCAGCCGGCAGTTGGGCGTCGCCAGGGGGACGGTCCAAGCTCGGCTAGACCGGCTCGCCGAGCGCGGGATCATCCGCGGCTGGGGGCCGGAGCTGTCGCCCATCGCTTTGGGGTTTGACGTGGCCGCGTTCGTGACCGTTGAGCTCAGACAAATCCGTGGCCACGACCCAGTGACCGATCGGCTCGCTGAGATCGCCGAGGTTCTCGAGGTGCACACGATCACCGGGGCGAGTGACCTGTTGTGCCACGTCGTGGCCCGGGGCAACGCCGACCTCCAGCGGGTCATTGACTCGATCGTGTCCATCGAGGGCGTGGAGCGCACCGCGACCACCATCGTCTTGGACACCCCCGTGTCCTATCGGGCCCTACCCCTCGTGAGCGCCGCGGCGATCGATCCGGCCGCTTCGACGACCTGAGGACCGATCGTCGCCGCGTCGATCGGAACCAAGCCGATGACGCCCACTGAAGCCAGCAGCCCTGGCGAGGGCAGCGCTGCCGCGAGGCCATGAGCACTCGGCTGCAACTCACCGGTTGATGTCACCCACCCTGGGCCAGCGCCGATCGCGCGGCCGGCGGCACCCCGATCCCGCGGATGCCGGGTGCCCTCGCGATAGGCGACGTGGAAATCGGTCCACGACGGCTCGACGACGGCGACAGCGAGTACATCGCTGCCCCCGGAACCGTCCAAGACGCTGAGCGACGCCGTCAGTCCGGTGCTGTCGGCGAGTCGACGGAGCACCGGCAGGGCGGCCGAGCGCAGCAGCGGATGCACGGCGCGGGCCAGCCGAAGGACACCCAGCCCGAGCCGAGCTCGCCCGCTGTCGTCACGTTGCACCAAGCCGTGCTGCTCAAGGGTGGTGAGCAGGCGATAGACCACGGTGCGACCGACCTCGAGATCCGCGGCGAGCTCGGCGACCGTACGACCATTCGGTGCCTCAGCGATGAGTTCGAGCAGCCGTACCCCGCGGTCCAAGGTCTGAGAGGTCTCGGCGGGGCTCAC
Source organism: uncultured Actinomycetota bacterium (assembly GCA_963851405.1). Taxonomy (GTDB): domain Bacteria; phylum Actinomycetota; class Actinomycetes; order DATJPE01; family DATJPE01; genus JANPBY01. The sequence goes on from CAWKPB010000004.1 coordinate 84,585, forward strand.
ACGAGCCACTGTCCCACGATGCGCACGGGTAGGGACCTTGCGTGAGGCATCTTTCAGATCGAGGAGCAACGGTGGGCCATCTCTTGGTCAGAGCGGGTGCTACTGGACGGTGAACAGCTTCCATTGGCCCTCAGAGATGACCTCGACGTTGCCGTCGGTCACGACAATGGCGGTCTCGTCGTCGATCGCGTACGCCGGCCCAGAGATGTCGGCCGCCCAGCTTTCAGCCTCGGCCATGGTGTTGCCTGGCTGGTCATCGCCGTTGACGTGCGGGCAGATCGAGAAGTCCACGATCCCCAGCGTCTCGTCGGCCCCGGTAGGCGGTTTCCACTCGACGAAGTCCTCCCCGATGCGTGGGGTCATCACCATGCTTCCGGCGCTCAGTCCCACCCACACCATCTCGGGCAGCGACGGCATCAGCTCCGCCAGCCCGGACTCCTTCAGCCAGTGGCACAGGTAGAGCGCGTCGCCGCCATTCACGAGCAGCACGTCCGCGGCTCGGACCCAGGAGACCCAGCGTTCCTTGTCGAGGCTTGGGAGCGCGGTGAGCTCCAGCACCCCCAAGGACTTCCAACCCAACTCGCACATGGGAGTCCGCGGTGCTTGTCCGCTGATGAAATCCCAGGCGCGAAGGGGACCGGCCATCGGATGTCCGTACGACGCAGTGGGGATGCAGAGCGCATCGCACTCCGCGATGGGTTTGCCGAGGAGGTCGACCAATGCCTTGTGGATACTCGGGTTCTTGATCCCGGCGGAGGTCAGCAGAAGTTTCATGCGACTCCAAATCCCGTCAGAGTGGGCGATGCATCACGTGCAGTCCTACCAGTCCTTGGTGGGCTTGGTCGAACGCCTCGGGCACGGTTCCGACGACGACAAAACCCAGGTCCTTCCACAACCGCACGGCCCCCTCGTTCGTCTCGACGACCGCGTTGAACTGCATGCTTCGGTAGCCCTGCCCCCTGGCCCAGCTAAGGACGTGCTCGGCCAGGGCTCGTCCCACCCCACGACCGGCGTAGGTGGGATCGACCATGAAGCTGGCCGTGGCGACGTGCGACCCGCGACCGGGCCGGTTGGGGCCGGCCTTGGCCGAGCCCACGACCACAGCTCCGTCCTCCGCGACGAAGGTCTGCGCCGGGGGCTCCTCCATCCACAGCGCCCGTCCCCCTTCTGAGGTGAGGTCCTCGGGGTAGGCGTAGGACTCCCCTGCACGCACGATCGTGGCGAAGAATGGCCAGATTTGTGACCAGTCGTCAGCCACTGCGGCCCTGATCACTGTCGGGCTCACGGGAGTGCGGCCGCCATCTGACGGACGGCCGCCGTGAGAATCGCGGTCGACGTCGCGAAGTTGATCCGGACGAACGTCTCGCCTCCGGTCCCGAACCTCATGCCGCTGTCGAGGGCCACGCGGCCGTTCTCCAGGAACGTCTGGCACGGATCGTCGAGGCCGAGAGCCGCGCAGTCCAGCCACCCCAGGTAGGTGGCCTCTGGTTGGCGATACACCAAGCCCGGCAGGTACTGCGCGATCAGCGAACCCAGCAGACGTCGACGGTCGTCAAGCTCGGAGACCAGCTCGTCGAGCCAGGCCTCGCACTCCTCTAGGGCCACCCGGCTCGCGGCGACCCCGAAGTGGTTGGCTCCATACGAGACCTCGTCCCCGATCAGGTCGAGAACGCCTCGACCTTTCGGGCTGGACGCCACCGCGAACCCAGCCTTGAGGCCGGCCAGGTTCCAGGCCTTGGACGCCGACATCAGCGAGATCGAGTCACGCGCTGCACCAACATCAAGGCTTGCGAACGGGACGTGGGGCCGTTCGGGATAGACCATCGTGGCGTGGATCTCATCGCAGATCACCAGGACCCCGTGCCGGTCTGCCACCTCGGCAACAGCCTTCAGCTCCTCACCGGTCCAGCTGCGACCGACGGGGTTGTGCGGGCTGCACATCAGATAGACCCGGGTTCCAGCGGCGAAAGCCGCGTCCAACCCCACGAGGTCAAGGGTCCAGCCCCGGGAACCATCCCGCAGGAGCGGGACCTCGACCACACGGCGCTTCGCATGCGTGATCGTGGTGAAGAACGGGTGATAGACGGGTGGATTGATGACGATGCCGTCACCCGGCTCGGTCGTGGCATGGATCAGCTCGAGGACCCCCCGCAAGATGTCGGGCACCACGCACACGTCGTCAGGATCAACGGCCAGATCCCAGCGACGGCCGGCAAATCCGGCGTAGGCCTCCGCTGCTCCGGCCAGGCCGACATACCCGGTGTCGCTCCCAGCCACCATTTCGGCCAGGACCCGCTGGATGGGAGGAGCGAGGTCCACGTCGCTCTCGGCGACCCATAGCGGAAGCACATCCGGGTCAAACGCACGCCACTTAACGCTGGTGCGCTGGCGAAGTCGGTCGAGTGGCACGTCGAGGATCACCGGCTGACTATCCCAGAGCAGGCGGGCCGGTGACTGTGCGGGCGGGCTTTCCGGCACCCGCGGGCAGAAGTCGTGCCTTACGGCCGGCGGCGCGATGGAAATGTCGGGCTATGGCACCACTTCGCGCCGAGACGCGGATGAGTGGTCGAGTGAACCGAGCTAGCTCAGGGACAGGCCGGCGAGGGCCGCGTTGACGATAGAGCCGGGCAGCAGGTCGTGCACCTCGTACAGGTCGTGCACCGAGCCGGACTGTCCGAACGCGTCCACGCCCAGCGGGACGGAGGCCACGCCCAGCGCCGATCCGATCCACGCCATGGCGTGGGATGCCGCATCGTGCACGGTGACGACGGGTGCACGGTCAGGGAACGCGGCGCGGAGGGCTCCAGGCACTGACGGCGTCGTGGCCGTTCGCACGCCCTGGCGCAGGGTGCGCTGCCAGGCGGAGTAGAGCCGGTCCAGGGAGGTGATGTCGACGACGTGGGCAGCGATGCCCTCGTCGGCGAGCTCCGCCGCGGCCGTCAGCACCTCCGGAAGCACCGCCCCGGACCCCACCAGGTGTACGACAGGTGCGCCAGCCTCAGCCAGCTCCGTGGCGTCCACCAGTCGGTAGGCGCCAGCCAGCACCTGGCGCCGGAGTACGGCGTCACCGATCCGCGCGCGGGCCAGATCGAAGGGCGCCTGGTCGACCGGACGCGTCGACAACCGGAAGTAGTAGGCGCCGTCGTCGTAGGGAGCCGCAGTGGCGGCGGCGGGCGGGCCAGCGGCGATGCGACCCAGTGCGTCGCACAGCAGCCAGTCGAGAGCCGGCGCGTAGGCAGGCTCGATGAACGTGACGCCGGGTAGTTCCAGACCGATCGATGCGGTGATCGTGGACTGGTGCGCGCCTCCCTCGGGCGCCAACGTGATGCCGGAGGGCGTACCCGCGATCACGAATCGCGAGCCGGAGTAGACCGCGTGGATGAACGCGTCGAGCCCGCGACAAACGAACGGGTCGTAGACCGTGCCGAACGGGTAGCAGCGGCTGGCCCGACAGATCCCAGGACAACCCCAGCTGCCCGAGCAGCAGAAACAGGTTCATCTCGGAGATGCCCAACTCGATGTGCTGGCCGCTCGGGCCCCTCCGCCCACTTCAGCACGGGATCCTCGTTCCACGCGCGCCGCTCTGTGGGGCTGTAGACCCCGGTGCGGTTGAGGAAACCGGCCAGGTTCGTCGACGTCGCGACGTCCGGCGCCGTAGTCACCAGGTGCCGGCCAACCTCCGCGTCGCGCGACAGGTCCACAAGAACTCGACCGAAGGCCTCTTGCGTGGACAGCGGCTTGCCGGATCGAACCCCCGTCGCTTCGGGTACGGCGAACCCGAGGGCTGGCTCGACGGCCGGGCGGGCCAGCGCCTCCCGTCGGACGTTGGTCCAGATGCCGGCCGGGGTGGCGGGGTCGAAGCGGTCCCATTCGTCTGCGTCGGTCAACCCGTGGGCCGTGCGAAGGTCCGCCGACCTGCTGCGAAGTCAGGAGCGCCGAGTGGTTGCGCGGGTTGCCGGCGATGGGCAGCCCCCAGCCCTTCACCGTGTAGGCGAAGACCACACTCGGGCGGTCGGTGATCGAGTCGCACTCCGCAAAGGCCTCCAGCATCGCCGCGAGGTCGTGCCCACCGAGGTCCTGGACGAGCGGGCCGAGGTCGTCGTCCGGCACACCGTCTAGGAAGTCCGAAACACCGTCGGGGGCACCGTCGAGGAAGCGCTTGCGCAAGTCCTCGCCTGCGGTGCCGAAGCAGCGACTGGTACTGCTCGTTGGGCATCGCGTCGATCCAGGCGCGCAACGCCTCACCGCCCGGCCGGGCGAAGGCCTCGGTAAGCCGACGGCCGTACTTCACTTCGACGACGTGCCAGCCAGCCGCCGCGAACTGTCCGCGCCACTGCTGGATCCGCACGCCCGGGACGACCCGGTCCAGGGACTGCCGGTTGAAGTCGACGATCCAGGTGACGTTGCCGAGTCCCTCGGTGGCGGGGTCCGCGATCGCTTCCCAGATGTTGCCCTCGTCGAGCTCCGCGTCGCCGAGCAAGGCATAAAAGCGCGCCGCGTCGCGAGGTCCGAAGTGATCGTCGACGTACCTGCGCGTAACAGCGGCAAACAGCGGGGCAGCAGCTCCGAGCCCTACTGAGCCGGTCGAGAAGTCGACGGGGTCGGGGTCCTTGGTGCGCGAGGGGTAGGACTGCAGTCCACCCCGCTGCCGCAGCCGGGTCAGATAGGACCGGTCGAGGTTCCCGAGCAAGTACTGGATCGAGTGGTAGACCGGCGACGCGTGTGGCTTGACGCTGACCCGATCGGGAGCGTCGAGGTGGGCGAAGTAGAGCGCCGTCATCGCTGTGACGAGGGAAGCAGACGACGCTTGATGCCCGCCGACCTTGACGCCGTCCCCGCTGTCTCGGTCGTGATTGGCCGAGTCGACCATGCGGACCGCAAGCCAAAGCACACGGCGCTGGATCTCGTCGAGGACCTCGAGGTCCGGGGTATGCCTGTCCACGGCGGACAGGGTAGTTGGTGGTGCTCAGGCAGTCGCGAGCGTCTTGCCTGTTGAACGCATCCGGAAGGCCGCGAAGATTTCGAAGACGCCGACAATGAGCAACCAGATGCCGAAGAAGGTCACCAAGACGTACAACGAGATGGCGGGCCAGAGCAGGATGACGAGGCCGCCGATCATCAGCATGATCCCGCCGAAGATCGCCCACCCACGACCGGGAAACTCGTGGTCACCGATGGCTGCCATCACCATCGTGATGCCGTTGATCAGCCAGGCCACCCCGATGATGACCGCCAGGAGCGCCACCGAGTGGGTGAAGGACTGAAAGGCGAAAACACCGAGGATCAGCGACAAGATGCCACCGATGGCGAGCATGACGCGCATGCCCCCGGTGCGATCGCCGGTGAACGACTGGACCAGGTACGCCACACCGGTCACGATCAGGTAGATCCCGATGAACCAACTGACCACCAGGATCGTCTCGTCCGGCCAGGCCAGCACCACGATGCCAAGCAAGACCGTGAGCAGGCCGGCGGTGAGCACCCAGCCCCACGTCCGTCCGAGGTATTGGCCGATGTCCTGCCGGTCTCGCGCGTTCAGTTCTGACATGGTCGGTGCGCACTCCTCGTTCTCGCCATCGTGGGTCCCCCAACCTAGCGAACGCTTCCCCCGATCGCCGTCTGCGACCGGTCAAATCCGTCCGCTGTGCTTGACCCGGCTCAGGAAGGCGTAAGTCCGTTCGTTGTGCGACTGATCGAAGATCTGTTCGGGGGGACCGATCTCGGCGACGACGCCATCGTCGAGGAACGCCACCTGGGTGGAGACCTCACGGGCAAAACCCATCTCGTGGGTGGCCAAGACCATGGTCATGCCCTCGGACTTCAGATCCCGGATCACGTCTAGTACTTCGCCCACGAGCACCGGGTCCAGCGCCGAGGTGATCTCATCGAACAACATGAGCTCGGGCTCCATGGCCAGCGCTCGAACGATGGCAACTCGCTGTTGTTGCCCCCCGGAGAGCCTGTCGGGGTACTCCTTGGCCTTGTCCGCCAAGGAGAACCGCTCGAGCAGGGTCAACGCGGCATCCTCGGCCTGCGTGCGGTGGCGCTTCAGCACCCGGCGCGGGGCCAAGGTGATGTTGTCAAGGACGCTGAGATGCGGGAACAGGTTGTAGCTCTGGAACACGATGCCGACTTTCTGCCGTACGGCGTCGACGTCGGCATCCAACGCGGTGACCTCGAGGTCGCCCACAAAGACTCGCCCAGCATCGATGTCTTCCAGTCCGTTCATGCAGCGCAGCATCGTGGACTTGCCCGATCCGGATGCGCCGATCATGGACAGGACCTCGCCTGCCCCGACTCGCAGCGAGACACCCCGCAACACCGCGTTCAGGCCAAAGGCCTTGTGTACGTCTTCGACGCGCAGCAGCGGCTCTGTCATGCCGCCCCCGACGCGAACTGCCTGCGCCGATCGCGCGCGATGAGCCAATCCGTGAACCTGGCCATGGGAATCGTCAGGGCGATGAACAAGATGGCCGCGAAGACGTACGCGGTGTAGTTGAAGTTGAAGGCGCCATAGATCTGCGCCGCGCGCAGTGCCTCGATCGGACCGAGAACGGCGACCAGCGCTGTGTCCTTCTGGAGCGAGATGAAGTCGTTGAGAAGGGGAGGGATCACTCGCCGCACGGCCTGCGGAAGCACCACGAACCGCATGGACTGATAGCCGGACAGGCCTAGAGACCGGGCGGCCGCCTTCTGGCTCGGATGGACCGACTCGATGCCGGCGCGATAGACCTCCGCCACATAGGCGCTGTACGAGCACACGAGGGCGACCGTCCCCCACACGAGCTCCGACTTCGGCAGACCCTGGATGCCAAGGGCGGGGATCCCGAAGCCGAACAACAAGATGAGCAGGATGGTCGGGATGCCGCGAAAGACATCGGTCCAGATCGCGGCCAGCATGCGGAAAGGCAGGAACACCGGCCCCTTGAGGCCACGCATCAGCGCGATGATCAGGGCCAGGATCAGGATCAGGGGCTCGGCGATCAAGAACAATCTGATGTTCAACTTGAACGCTACGAGCACATCCCCCGCCGCGGCCTTGAAGTCCTCAGCGTTGAAGAACGTCTCCTGGACGGCCGGCCATCCCGGCGCCGAGGTGATCGACACGATCAGGATCGCGAAGACGACCACCGTACTGGCCGAAGCCAACACCCCGTTGCGCCGGCCACGGCGTCGGAGAGCCTCCCGACGGACCGGGTCGACGTACGGAACCGCAGGCGCGGGCGCACCAAGCGTGGGGGCTGGGCTGCCCCCTTCGCTCACTGGAACGTCGGGACGCCCGCCTGGCCCCCGAGGTACTCATCGGTGATGTCCTTGAGTGTGCCCTGAGCCGTGAGATTGGCGAGGCTCTGGTTGACGCACGGCAGCAGGGTGTTGCCCTTCTCGAAGAGCAATCCGAACTGCTCACCACCCTGGCCCGCCGGGAAAGCTCCCACGATCGTTCCATCGTTCAGCTCGACCGCGGTGATGTAGAAGGCGGTGGGCAGATCGACCACGATTCCGTCCACATTCCCGTTGGACAGGGACTTGGTTGCGGCGTTCGTGTCATCGAACACCGAGGCCGGGGTCGTCGGCTGAACGATGTCGTTGATGTAGGACAGGCTCGTCGTCCCCACCTGGGCGCCAAGCTTCAGCGCCTGAAGATCGGCCACGGAGGTGGCCGAGGCGGCCGGAGTTCCCTCGATGGCGATAACCGCCTGCTGGACGTTGTAGTAGCCGTCGCTGAAATCGACGACCTCCGCGCGCTTGGGCGTGATCGAGATCTGGTTGATATCGAAATCGAAGTCCTTCGCACCCGGGGCGTAGGACTTGTTGAACGGAACGACAACCCACTCCACCTGGTCCGGGGTGAAGCCCAGGTTCTCCGCGACGGCGTAGGCCACCGCGGACTCGAACCCCTTGCCGTTCGTGGGGTCGTTGTCCTGGAAATAGGGCTCGTACGCAGGCTTGTCCGTGCCGATGGTGAGGGTGCCTGGATTGACGAGGTTCAACGCCTCGATGCTGCAGTCGAGTTCGCTGCCCGTGGGTGTGGGCGCGGTTGTCGTGGTCGACGACTCGGTCGCACAGGCCGTCAGGGTGAGGAGCGCGGCCGCGCCAGCGGCTGCCGCGGCTCGGACGCGAACAGGTCGGGACATGACGGGATTCCTCCGGGACGAGTGGTTGCTGTCGCGGAGCCTACCGACCGAGGGGGGCCGGGCGTCCGATCGACCCCGGATCGTGACCCAGACCGCCACCCGCCCCGGGTAGCCGAATCCGCGGCGCTATCAGCGCACCGGCCACGGCGATCGCCGTCATGACCGTGAAGATGCCCGCAAAGGTCGGCGACATGGAGCCTCCGGCCAGATGCCCGGCCGCCAGGATCGAGGAGCCCACGACGATGGCCAAGGTCGACAACAAGCTGTCGGACACCTGCAGTCCCGCCGAGGTGAAGCCATGGTCCTCGACGGGCGCCAGGCCCAGCGCAACGACCGAGGTGGAGGCCATCCCCATCCCCATGCCGAGACCACCGAAGGTCCACCCCACGGCCGCGAACCACGGGGGTACGGAGGTGGTCACTGTCGTCCCCACGATGACGATGGCTACGGCTACGGCCGAACAGCCCAGCCCGATGAGCAACCAGCGTGGCTGATGACGAGCGGGGTGGCCTTGGAGGTACGCCCCGCAAGACCACCCGATGGCAGCGCCCGTGAGGGCGAGGCCAGACATCGTCGTCGACAGGCCACGTTCGGTGACTAGGGCCAGGGGGATGAAGGCCTCCGCTCCGAAGAACGCGGCAGCCATGACCCCGCGCATGAGGACAGCCGTCGGGAGCCCCCGTTTCGCGCGCAGCGTGCCCGGTGGCATCAACCGCGGCGCAGTGACCGCCACCAGCGCAGCTGCGGCGATCACGAGACCCACGGCCACGCCGTCGCCTCTCGTCCCGCCGTACTGGAGGAGGGCCACACCGACGGCCGTGCCCAAAGCAGCCAGCACTCGCCTGGTGCGCACGGGCAGCCCCGTTCCACCCGTCAGCTGCGCCAAGGAAGGAGCAACCAGCAAAGCGACGGGAAGGGCAAGCACCAGGACACCAAGGAAAACCCAGCGCCAGGACGCGTGTTCGGTCAAGGCTCCGGCGACCACGGGACCGATGATGGCCGGGATGACCCAGGCCGCCGACAGCCAGGCGAACACCTGCGGTCGGTGCTCGTCGTCGAAGACCCGGCCGACCACCACGTAGACGGCCACGACCGTCCCACCGGCGCCCAACCCCTGCAAGACCCGACCGAGAACGAACACCGCCATGTTCGAGGCCAGCCCCGCAACCAAGAGCCCAGTCGCGAACGAACCGATCCCGACGAGCATCGGAAGCCGGGGACCGCGCGAATCGCAGACCTCGCCAGAGACCACCGTGGCAAAGAGGAAGGCCACAAGGAAGGCGCTGAAGGCCCAACCGAAGGCAGCCAAGCCACCCAGATCCTTGACCACGACGGGCATGGCCGTGGCCACGGCCATCGCCTCGAAGGCCACCAGCGACACCACGCAGATGAGGCCGATGGTCATGACGCGACCGCTGACGGCCGCCTGCCCGGACTGCGCGGGCCTCACCACGGGGTCACTGGTCGGACCCGCCTGGCCCGTCGTCGCCCCCCCGCATCGAGTCGTAGATCTCCTTGCACTCAGGGCATACGGGGAACTTCCCTGGGTCACGGTTGGGGACCCACACCTTGCCGCACAGGGCGACGACCGGAGATCCGACCACAGCTGACTCGACGATCTTCTCCTTGCGCACATAGTGCGCGAAGCGCTCGTGATCGCCGCCCTCGCTGGGCGAGAGTCGGGTGTCCTCCTCGACCAGGGTCGCCGTACCGCCGGTGGTGTCGGGTCCGATCGGGGCCAGCGGGTCGCTCATGGTCTCAGTGTAGGAAGCGCACACTGAACGTGGTGACGGGTGCGTCGGTCGGCGGGCCATCAGTTGTCCGAGGGGTCGTCGGGATAGGTCGACACGAGGGCGAGATCGCCGCCTTGGCGGCGAAGGACGTCCCGCCACAAGCGCTGCGGGTGTGGGGTGAAAGCGTCCCCCGATTCAGCGTTCACCACGTACCAGCCCCCCTCCACCACTTCCGCCTCGAGCTGGTCGGGCCCCCACCCGGAGTAACCCGCGAAGATCCGTACCGCCGTCAGCTGCGGGCCGAGGACATCGGGATCAACATCGAGGTCGACCAAGCCAAGGCCGGGCGCCGGTACGGCGCGAAAACCCTGAGGTTCGGAGGGACCGGGGACCTGGGCCACGCCGAGGGCCGAATCGGTCCCGACCGGTCCCCCGACGAACAACACCGGGTCCCCACTCACCAGGGGAGCCCACGCGTCCAACACGACGCCCACCGACACATCGCTCGGCCGGTTGATGACGACGCCAAGGGCCCCCTCCTCGTCGTGGTCGAGGACCAGCACGACACAACGACGAAAGTTGGGATCCTCGAGCTCGGGCGTGGCAACGAGCAACTGACCCGCGTACGACATCGACACCCGACCATCCTGCCCGTCGTTCGGGCGCACGGCCACGTCTGGGGGCCATAGGCTCTGCGCGTGCAGGTCCTCGTGCTCGCCAACAAGGCCGACCCGGAGGCGGGCTTCGTCGGCGATGCCCTCGTGGCACGCGGCGCTACCTTGATCACCGTCTGGCGAGAAGACACCGAGCAACCCCTTCCCCGACCAGCCGATCACGACCTGGTGCTGTCCCTCGGATCCGACTGGTCGGTCTACTGGCCTCGGGTAGCAGACGCGGTCGCCCGCGAGTCCGAGTTCCTGGTTGAGGCGATCAATGAAGCAGTCCCTGTGCTCGGGATCTGCTTCGGCGGGCAGATCCTGACCCACGCCCTCGGCGGCACCGTTCAACCGGTACCGACCGGGTGGGAGATCGGCTGGCACGGCATCGACTCCGAGGTTCCCGACTTGATACCCGAGGGTCCCTATCTGCAGTGGCACGTGGACGGCTTCACCCCGCCGGTCGGCGCCAAGGAATGGGCGCGTTCGAGTTCGGGGTCCCAGGCTTACGCGTACGGCTCCGGGCTGGCGGTCCAGTTCCACCCGGAGGTCACCGCTGATGTGGTGCAACGGTGGGCCCAAGACAGCCTGACCACCTTGGAGGCGGCCGGCACCGACCTCGACACTCTGGTCAGCGCGAGTCGCGCCCACGAGCCAGCGGCGGCCCTACGCGCGGACCGACTGGTCGATGCCTTCCTCAGCGGGAAGCTCACGCCATGACCTATCGGGTCGACTCAGAGGTCGGCCAGCTCCGTGAAGTGATCCTGCATCGGCCCGGGCTCGAGTTGTCCCGGCTCACTCCGCAGAACGTCCACGAGTTGCTGTTCGACGACGTCATGTGGGCCCAACGGGCCCGTGAGGAGCACGACGCCTTCGCTCAGAAACTGCGCGACCGCGGCGTCACGGTCCATTACTTCGCTGACCTCCTCGGTGAGGTGCTCGACATCCCCGAGGCTCGGGACTGGGCGTTGGCGCGCCTCGCGACCGAAGACACGGTCGGGCCGCAGCTGCTGCCGGCGCTTCGGGATTTGGCTGACTCCGTGGGCGGCAGCGTCCTCGCCGACTACCTGATCGGCGGGATCCTCAAGAAGGATCTCGAGCTACCCCGAAGCAGTTCACTGTTCTGGGAGTACCTGCAAGACAACGACTTCGTCCTGACGCCCCTGCCCAATCACCTGTTTCAGCGAGACAACTCGGCGTTCGTCTACGCCGGGCTCTCGGTGCACCCGATGGCCAAACAAGCCCGGGTCCGCGAGATCGTGCACAGCCGCGCCATCTGGAAGTTCCATCCGAAGTTCAAGGACGAGGGTCTGCACTTCTACTTCGGTGATGACGACTTGTCGCATCAGCCGGCGACCGTCGAGGGCGGCGACATCCTGTGCATCGGAAACGGTGCGGTGATGCTAGGTATGGGCGAGCGGACCACACCGCAGGGGATCGGCCTGCTGGCCCGAGGCTACTTCTCGGATCCAGCACAACAGGTCACCACGATCATCGTGGTCGAGATGCCCAGAGAGCGTTCGTTCATGCACCTCGACACCGCGATGACGATGGTTGACGCGGATGCCTTCTCCGTGTACCCCTACCTCCCCCCAGAGCTGAAGTCGTACACCCTGACCAAGGCGGACGATGGGGGCGGTTACACGATCCGGGAGAACGAGGAGCTGTTCCCCGTGGTTGCCGAGGCGCTGGGCCTGGACAAGGTGCGTGCCCTCAAGGCGCCCATCGACGAGATGGGCGCGGCCCGCGAACAGTGGGACGACGGCAACAACTTCCTCGCCGTGTCGCCCGGAGTCGTATTCGGCTACGAACGCAACTCCACCACCAACAACTTCTTACGCCGCAATGGAATCGAGATCGTTCCCATCGTTGGCTCCGAACTCGGACGGGGCCGCGGCGGCCCACGGTGCATGAGTTGCCCGATCCTGCGTGACCCTGCGTGATCCATCCCCACCAGCCGCCCCTCTGACCTCGTGGAGGAACACCCCATGCTCGAACGCCTCAGCGGGCGCGACTTCCTCAAGGAGTTGGACTTCAGCTCCGAGGAGCTCCGAGCCTTCCTCGACCTCGCCGCCGATCTCAAGTCGGCCAAGCGCGCCGGCACGGAGGTCCAGCGCATGCGTGGCCGCAACGTGGCCCTCATCTTCGAGAAGACATCGACCAGGACCCGGTGCGCTTTCGAGGTGGGCTGCTACGACCAAGGCGCGCACGTCACCTACCTGGATCCGGCGTCCAGCCAGCTCGGGCACAAGGAGTCTGCGGCGGACACGGCCCAGGTGCTTTCGCGGATGTACGACGGAATCGAGTTCCGCGGCAAGGCGCAGGCCACGGTCGAGGAGTTGGCTGAGTACTCAGAGGTCCCCGTGTTCAACGGGCTCACCGACGAATGGCACCCGACTCAAATGCTCGCGGACTTCTTGACGATGCGTGAGCACAGCGGAGGTCGCCCGTTCTCTGACATCACCTACTGCTACCTAGGGGATGCGCGGTCCAACATGGGGAACTCTCTGCTCGTCATGGGCGCAATCATGGGTGCGAACGTGCGCATCGCGGCCCCTCGTTCGCTGTGGCCGGCGGAAGCCGTCGTCGAAGCAGCCCGCGGTCGAGCAGCCCAGTCAGGGGCCACCCTCCTACTCACCCAGGACCCGGCCGAGGGCGTAGCCGGGGCGGACTTCGTACACACCGATGTCTGGGTTTCGATGGGCGAGCCGAAGGAGGTCTGGGATGAGCGGGTGTCCCTATTGAGGCCCTACCAGGTCAACTCGGCGTTAATGGAGAGCACCGGTAACCCTGCAGCGAAGTTCATGCACTGCCTACCCGCGTTCCACGACACCCGGACCGTGGTCGGGCAAGACATCGCCACCAAGACCGGCATGACCGAGGGCCTCGAAGTGACCGACGACGTGTTCCGATCCCCGGCGACGATCGCCTTCGACCAGGCCGAGAACCGCCTCCACACCATCAAGGCAGTGATGGTCGCCACCATCGGCGACCCGATCAGCAACTAGGCCTGCGCCAGTCTTTCTCTTAGCAATCCAAGCTGCTCGGCGAGGTCAGCGGGAACAGCATCGCCGAACTTGGCGAAGTACTCCTCGGTCAGGTCGGCCTCAACCAGCCACGACTCAGGATCGACGGCGAAGAGTAGTTCGAAGTCCTCCGGCGACAGGTCCAGGCCATCGAGGTTCAGCGATCCCGGGGCGGGTGCGCGCCCAAGTGCCGTGTCGACTGCCTCGGCGTGGCCGGTGACGCGGTTGACCACCCACTCGATGACCCGGCTGTTCTCACCGAATCCGGGCCAGATGTAGCGACCGTCGGCGTCCTTGCGGAACCAGTTGACCTGGTAGATGCGCGGCAACTTCTCGGCCTCCGTGGCTTGCCCGACCTCGAGCCAGTGACCCCAGTAGTCGGCCATGTTGTAGCCGCAGAACGGCAGCATCGCGAACGGGTCGCGACGAAGCGCGCCGACCGTGCCCTCAGCGGCAGCGGTCTGCTCCGACGAGACGGTGGCGCCCATGAACACGCCGTGCTCCCAGGAAAGGGACTCGGTGACCAGCGGAACGTTGGTCGCGCGCCGTCCGCCGAACAAGATCGCATCGATGGGAACGCCTGCGGGGTCCTCCCAGTTGTCAGCGATGGACGGGCACTGCTCGGCCGGCGACGTGAAGCGGGCGTTGGGGTGCGCGGCCGGCGTCTCGGACGAGGGAGACCAGTCGTTGCCCTTCCAGTCGATGAGATGTGCCGGGGCTTCGTCAGTGAGCCCCTCCCACCAGATGTCGCCATCATCCGTGAGTGCGACGTTGGTGTAGATGCAGTTGCCCCACAGGGTCGCGATCGCGTTGTGGTTGGTGGACTCCCCAGTTCCGGGCGCAACGCCGAAGAAGCCAGCTTCGGGGTTGATGGCGTGCAGCCGCCCATCCGGGCCGAACCGCATCCAGCAGATGTCGTCACCGACGGTCTCGACCTTCCAGCCAGGGATGGTCGGCTGGAGCATGGCGAGGTTGGTCTTGCCGCACGCCGACGGGAAGGCCGCAGCCAGGTGCCGAACCTCTCCAAGGGGCGAGGTCAGTTTCAGGATCAGCATGTGCTCGGCCAGCCAGCCCTCATCGCGCGCCATCACCGAGGCGATACGCAGCGCGAAGCACTTCTTGCCGAGCAACGCGTTGCCTCCGTAGCCGGAGCCGTACGACCAGATCTCGCGGGTCTCGGGAAAGTGCACGATGTACTTGGTGTCGCTGCAGGGCCAAGCCACGTCGGCCTGACCGGGCTCCAGCGGCGCTCCCACGGAGTGCAGCGCCGGCACGAAGTCGCCGTCGGCTCCGATGAGGTCGAGGGCGGCCTTGCCCATACGCGTCATGATCCGCATGTTCAGGACGACGTAGGCGCTGTCGGTGATCTCGACGCCCAGCTGGCTGATCGGTGAGCCCAAGCGGCCCCATCGAGAACGGGATGACATACATCGTTCGACCGCGCATGCAGCCGGCGAACAGACCCTTGAGGGTCGCCCGCATCTCGGACGGGTCGGCCCAGTTGTTCGTCGGACCCGCGTCGCGTTCGTTCTCCGCGCAGATGAAGGTGCGGTCTTCAACCCGCGCCACGTCACTGGGGTTCGAACGAGCCAAGAAGGAGTTGGGGCGCTTGGCCGGATCGAGCTGGACGAAAGTGCCCGCGGCGACCAGTTCGGCTGTGAGCCGGTCCCACTCCTCCTGCGAACCGTCGGACCACTCCACCCGGTCTGGCTGAGTGAGCTCGGCCACCTCGCGAACCCAGGCCAAGAGCTTGGCGTTCGTGGTGGGCGCTTCGTTGAGCCCGGGAACTGTCATGGCTGCCACTCCGAGGACGTAGGCGACTGTCTGCTGGCCACGTGCTGACCATCCAGGAGCAACTCTGCTCCTTTTTCGGTAAGCATTCCATCCCACTCCGAGGCGAGTGAGCAAACCCACATGGATTGACCGCGCATGCCACCTAGCGGAACGGTGTTCCACATCTGCGCTAGGGTCCCTGGCATGCGCCTGCTCATCCTCGGCTGCGGCAACGTCGGGCTCGACGTCGCACGTCAGCTCAACGCCCGCGGCGACTCGGTGGTCGCCACCACCACCAGATCTGAACGCCTCCCGGAACTCGAGGCTGTGGCCGAACGAGCCGTCGTCGTACGAGGGGCCGACCGGGCCGCCGTCGCCGCGGCCACCGAGGGCTGCGACGCGATTCTCGTCTCGGTGAGCCCGCCGGTCGCTCAGGCCGGCACCGTCGAGCAGCGGCAGCAGAGCTACCACGACGTGCTGGTCGCCTCGAACCTGTCGGCCGCCTCGGCGAGCGACCGGGTGATCTTCTGCTCCTCGCTGTCGGTGTACGGCGACGGACGGCAGGAGCCCGGGGAGCTCATCACCGAGGAGACACCCCGAACCACGGACACCGACCCCTCCCCCGTGTGCTTCGGCCAGGGCGAGGACGCGGCGCTGTCCGTCCCCGGGGGCGCGGTCCTGCGGCTGGCCGATGTGTACGGACACCCGCGAGACATCGACTTCACGTCACGGGTGAAGCTGGCCCACCAGTACATGGGCGGCAGCGTCCCGTTCGCGGCTGAGGGACGCCTGCACCGGGTCCACGTGGAAGACGTCGCGGGTGGCGTGATCCACGTGCTCACCCACGGCCTGACCGGCGTCTACAACTGCGTGCCCGACCTGGAGCCGGCGCCGACGAACGGCGAAGCGTTCGACGCGCTCGCCGACGCCGCAGACGTACCGCGGTTGGAGTTCCGCGGCGAAATGGCCACCCCGGTGAAACCCATCTCCTCCGCCAAGCTGCGAGCCACGGGCTTCACGTTCCAGCACCCGAACGACCCCATCTTCTGAATCAACCCAGCTTGAGCGCTCCGCTCGAGCCGCGCGGTTCAATTGACGGGCCATCCTGACCGACACTTCAAGGATGGAGATCCGCGATCGGCTGACCGGCCTGGCCATGATCGGCGCCTTGGTCTTCTTCCTTGGGCCGCCGCCGCCGCACGCCACCACGCTCGCGCGCGGCTGCACAACCACGGTCCCGGCCTCCCTCAGCCACCTCAACGACTCCCAACAGGTCATCGTTGCGACGTCCCCTTCGTGGACGTCTACGAAGGCCACGCTGCGCGCCTACGAGCTCCGGAACGGTGTGTGGTGCAAGGCTCGCGGCCCGGTCTCAGCACGTCTGGGCTACTCGGGCTTCGCCTGGGAGAAGGACCGGCGGCAGAACACCGGAAAGACCCCGGCGGGCACCTTCGCGCTGCCCTGGGCGTTCGGCAACGCAGCAGACCCGGGCACAGATCTTCGCTACCGGTCCGTGGACGGCAATGACTGGTGGGCCTACGACCCGAAGCGGCCGGCGTCGTACAACCGCTGGCTCGAGCACGGTCTCGGGGACGTCCGGGCCGGCTGGGCCGAGCACCTGCGGTCCTACGGCGCTCAGTACGCGTACTCCGTGATCATCGACTACAACGACCCGTCGCTGCCGGGACAAGCAGCGCGCCCGACGACAACCAAGGGCGGCGGGATCTTCTTGCACGTCAGCGGAAAGGGCGCGACGGCAGGCTGCGTCTCGGTGGCGAGGACAGACATGAGGTGGATTCTGCGTTGGCTGGATCCGGGGCTGGACCCCGTGATCGTGATGGCGCCGAAAGCGGCGATCACCCGCGCGTGAGCGGCATCTGGTCCTCGGATATCGACGCGGCGGGAGTTGGTGCAGAGGTGGCCGAGATTTCAGCAGGCGTTGCCGCAGATGTCACAGCCGGCTTGGCGCGCGACGACCACAGCGCGCCCGGGAGCGGCATATAGGCCGCCAGGTCAGCTGCGGGGCCGGGACGGCCGAAATGCCAACCCTGCCCGTGGTCGACGCCGAGAGCCGCGAGCGTCCCCGCGTCGTCGGCGGTCTCAATCCCCTCGGCCACCACCGTCGCACTACACCCGTGCGCGAAGTCCACCAGCGAGCCGACAACCTGCTTGAGTTCTGCGTCGGTGGCGACGCCGTGCACGATCGTCCGATCGAGTTTGATGACATCCGGTCCGGTAAGAACGATGTGGCGCAGCGACGCGAATCCGGCCCCGACATCATCGATGGCCAGCCGCATGCCCCGGGCGCGGAGCGGGGCAAGGGCGTTGTCCAAGGCCGTGTAATCGGAGATCCGATCCCGCTCGGAGAGCTCGAGAATGATCCGATCGAGGCGAAGTCCCGACAGCAGGAGGACACAACGGGTGGTCATCAGGGTCGAGGGCGACAAGTTCATCGCCACATAACCTGCGACGGTATCGAGGTGCTCGGCGGCGCGTTCCAGGGCCAGCATTTCCAGGCTGTCACCCAGCCCGACCTGGTGCGCCTCCGCAAAGACCTCGTCAGGAGCCTGGCCCCACTCCTTCGGGAACCGGCTCAAGGCTTCGGCCCCGATGCGATATCCCGAGGCGAGGTCGACGATCGGCTGGAGGAGCACTCGCGGGCCGCCCCCAGCCATCAGCGGGCGAAGCCGTGACTCGATGTCCCGAGACCCGGCCTGGACGCCGTCGCCGGCTGCCTTGGACAAGGGTCCCCCTGAAACCGATCGCATGCGGCCCCACGACGGATGTCGCGCAGCGCCACCTGCCTTATCGACGGCTCAACGGCCGAACTTCACTCCAGGCAGGACGGGGCGGTCCGGCACGGAAGTGGGAGAAGCTCACGGGCGTGGGTGCACCACCCGTTGGGGGACCCACACCACGACCAGGGCCTCCCACTCCGCGGACTCGTCCACTCGGCGCCAGCCGTGGACGGTCGCTGCTATTTGCTGGTCGGGAACCAGCAGCCAACAGCTCCGGGGTTCTTCGGGCGACCCGCGCCGGCGGGCCGCGAGCGGAACACGGCCCAGGTCCTGAGGTCGATACATCCCTCCCGCGGCCATCGCCACACTCTGACACAGATCCGTACAGTTGTTCTATAATCAGTCAGGTCGGCCGGGTCGTCACAGGAATGTCACCCGCCCGTCCAGGGTTCTCCAGGGGCGTGGCGGCTACCGTAGTTCGGTACCCGAGGGCGTCAGGACCGGAGGTTTTGCCATGACGACCGACGCCACAGCGCTCCAGGATCGCTATCTCGAGGTCCGCGCGCAGACTGAGCGTCTCGCCGCGCCGCTGTCCCCCGAGGACCAGACGGTGCAGTCGATGCCGGATGTGAGCCCGACCAAATGGCATCGCGCCCACGTGACCTGGTTCTTCGAGACCTTCCTACTGGCACCCAACCAATCCGGCTTCCACGCTCACGACGAGCGCTACTGGTTCCTGTTCAACAGTTACTACGAGTCGATGGGTCCTCGCTTCTCGCGACCAGACCGCGGACTGATCACCCGCCCCGGCGTGCCCGAGGTCCGCACCTACCGCTCAGTGGTGGACGACCAGATGCTCGCCATGCTTGACCAGCTCGACGAAGGCACGCTCGGCAAACTGCGGCCCTTGGTCGAGCTCGGCTTTCACCATGAGCAGCAGCACCAAGAGCTCTTGCTCATGGACATCAAGCACGTCTTGTCGATCAATCCCATGCGGCCCGCCTACGTCGACCGCACCGCAGCCGCCACTTCCGGGCCGGGATCGCTCGGCTGGGTCGACGTCGAAGGTGGCCTGGTGACGACTGGCTCCAGCGGTGCGGGATTCCACTTCGACAACGAGCTGCCCCAGCACCGCACGTACTTGGAGCCGTACCGCCTCGCCGATCGGCTCACCACCAACGGTGAGTGGCTGGCCTTCATGGCCGACGGCGGGTACAGCCGCCCCGAGCTCTGGCTGTCCGACGGCTGGGCGAAGGTCCGGGCCGAGGGATGGATGGCGCCGCTGTACTGGTTGCGCGACGGCGAGGAGTGGGTCGAGCACACGCTGACAGGCACCCGCACCGTCGACCCCAACCTGCCGGTATGCCACGTCAGCTTCTACGAGGCCGAGGCCTTCGCCACCTGGTCCGGGAAACGCCTCCCCACCGAAGCCGAGTGGGAGCACGCCGTGGTCAGCTCCCAGGTCCCGGTCGCGGGCAACCTCGCCGATGCCAGCACCTTCCATCCAAAGGGTGCGGGGGCACCGACGGGGTCACTGCGTCAGGCGTACGGCGACTGCTGGGAATGGACCGCCTCGGCCTACCACCCCTACCCCGGCTTCACTCCCCCCGCCGGTGCGATCGGTGAATACAACGGCAAGTTCATGAGCAACCAGATGGTGCTTCGCGGCGGCTGCGCCCTCACTCCGGAGGGCCATGTGCGTCCGAGTTACCGCAACTTCTTCCCGCACTCCGCGCGATGGGCGGTCTCCGGCGTACGGCTGGCCGACGGCGGCGTCCCCAGCGAGGCGTCCGCGTGACGGCCGCAGCCGAGGCACCTCGCGTCCAGGTCCTCCTCGACGAGGGCTGGGCCGCGGCCTCGCTGGTTGCCGACGCTCGACGTGGTCTGGCGCGCAATCCCCGAAGGCTCCCCCCACGGTGGCTGTACGACCAGAGGGGCTCGGAGCTCTTCGACGAGATCACTCGACTCGACGAGTACTACCCCACCGAAGCCGAGCGCTCGATCCTGCAGGAACACTCCGCGGACATCGTCGAGCGGTCCGGCGCAGACACCGTCATCGAATTGGGCTCCGGGACGTCCGACAAGACCCGCACCCTGCTGGACGCCTTTGCCGCTGCTGGTCAGTTGCGCCGCTTCGTCCCCGTCGATGTTTCCGCGGAGACGCTCCGAGACGCCGCCCTCGCGCTGTCCGAGCGCTATCCGGGGCTGGAAGTGCACGCCATCGTCGGCGACTTCACCTTGCACCTGGCCGAGCTACCGCGAGGTGGTTGCCGCCTGGTGGCCTTCCTCGGAGGAACGATCGGGAATCTCTACCAGGAAGAACGGCACGCCTTCCTCGGCGCGCTCGCCGATGTGCTGGAGTCTGGCGATTCACTCCTGCTGGGCGTCGACCTGGTGAAGTCCGTCGACCGGTTGGTCGCTGCCTACAACGACTCGGGCGGGGTCACGGCGGAGTTCGTACGCAACGCGCTTCGCGTGGTCAACCGAGATCTGAACGCTGACTTCGACGTTGATTCCTTCGACTACGTCGCCTTCTGGGACCCGACCCTGGAACGGATGGATCTGCGGTTGCGAGCCACTCGAGATCAGCGCGTCAACCTCCCAGGCGCAGACCTCGTGATCGACGTGATGGCCGGGGAGGAGATCCAGGTGGAGATCTCCACGAAGTTCCGTCGTGAGGTGCTCACGACCGAATTGGCTGCTGCGGGATTCGCGGTCGGGTCGTTCTGGACCGACGCCGATGAGGACTTCGGACTGGTGTTGGCTCACCGCTCCTGAAGGGCGCCTGCAATCTCGGTCCGGAAGGTCTCGAGGAACTCGATCCGTTCGGCCACCGGGACGGTGGAGTCGTCCGGAACGATGAACTCGTCCAGTCCGGCTTCGGCGTAGGCGCCGAGCACGTCCTGCACCTCGGCCGCCGTACCGTCCAGGGCTTGGTGGCGTTCGTCG
Organism: uncultured Actinomycetota bacterium; assembly: GCA_963851405.1. GTDB lineage: Bacteria > Actinomycetota > Actinomycetes > DATJPE01 > DATJPE01 > JANPBY01. The sequence continues at coordinate 105,595 of CAWKPB010000004.1, forward strand.
ACCGCGGACGGCACCTCGCCGGCGGACCGCAGGATGACCACCGCCTGGGTCGACCGGCGGATCGCCTGCGGGTCGCGATCGATCGAGAGACACGCCCGGTCCAGGACTTCGGACTTGTGCCTGAACGTGTCCAGAGTGGTCCAGGCGTTCCACTCATCGGCCCAGCGCGCCGCCGCAGGGATCGACCGGCGCTCACCGCGACCCCCGATCAGGATCGGTAGTCGTTCCTGCAGCGGCTTCGGCTCGCACGGCGCGTCAACGAGTTGGTAGTAGTCCCCGTCGAAGGTGGTCCGGGGCTCGCGCAGCAGCGACGAGATCACGGCACACGCCTCCTCGAACTGATCCAGCCGAAGCCCTGGCGCGGGCAGGTCGATGCCGTACGCCTGGTGCTCGTTCACCTGCCATCCCGCACCCAGACCCAGGAGGAGGCGGCCGTCGCTGATGTGGTCCAGCGACGCCGCCATGTTGGCCACCACCGCGGGGTGGCGATAGAGGTTTCCCAAGACCAGCGTGCCGAGCCGCAGCCTCGTGGTGCGAGCCGCAATCGCGGTCATCGTGGTCCAGACCTCCATCACCGGCCCGTCCAGAACCTCGCCAGCCGGGTCGTTCGGCATGAAGTGGTCATAGACGTAGAGGCCGTCCCACCCGGACTCCTCTGCGTAGTCCGCCAGCGCCGCGATCTCCACCCAGGGTCGTTGCTGGTCCGGCCAGACACTGAAGCGCATGCCCCGACGCTAGCGACGTGACCCGGGGTTCGCAGTGATCCCTGCTGGGTCACACCCCTGTTCTCGTCTCTCGACAGATTCCCATCCACGCCAACGGCGGGCCGCCGCGTCCGGCGCCCGCCGTTGGTATGGCACGAGCTGCTAGCTGAAGGCGTCCCACGAAACCGAGTAGATGTTCCCGGTGTAGGCGGAAGCTGCGACCAACATCCCGTGACCGATCTCGACGTCGGCTGGGGAGGGAACCGACGCTACCGTCCGCTTTCCGCAGGACAGGCGCAAGACCTCGTCGGTGAACAGCGAGGCCGCGTAGATCGTGCCGTTGCGGGTTACGGCAATCCCCGTTAGAGGTGGCAGCCCACCCCAGGTGCGAACGATCTCACCGCTTCGCGGGTCCACCTTGTAGATGTGGCCCTCGACCTCGGCGCCGAGACCGGACACGTAGAGGTATCCATCGGGCCCGAGCTCGACATCGGTAGGAACCGGATCACACCCTGGGTGCTCAGGATCGTTGTTGACCACGCCGGTGCAAGCTCCAGTCGTGATGTTCGGGAACACGACCAACGTCCGCATCGAACCGTTGGCACCGACCTGGATAATCGCGTTGGCGGCCGAGTCCACAACGTAGGCGCGGTTCCATACCGCTAGCACGGAGTACGGATTCGAGATCGCGTCGACGTCCTGGGCCTGCCCGTCTGGGTTGTTGGCGTACTCATACGCAAGCAGGTCGGCCTTCACCGACACCCGGCCATCGCGACGCACGCGCACGAGGCGCGCATCGGGCACCGGCAGCGTGCCCGGCGATCCGAGGGTCGACGTCGCGAGCACCTGGCCATGGCCCTGAACATCGACGCCTGGAGAGAACCCGAGTCCGTCGGCCAACTGACGTGTCTTGCCCGACTTGAGGTCGACCCGAGCGACCACCCCCGCAAAGGCGTCGGCGACGTAAAGCGAGTGACCTGGACCGAACGCCACATGCAGCGGACCGGCGAAACCGGAGGCGATGACCCGAAGATCGCTGGGATCTGCCGCAGCCGAAGGCGCGATCGTGAGTGACAGCCCGACCGCGGCGATGGCGGTCAAGCCGATGAACTTCTTGTGTTTCATGACTGCTCCCTTGGTTATGGCCGAAGGTAGGTGGGTGAAAACGGCACAGCGCGTTTTCAGTGGTAGAAGTACGGATCGAGCACGCTGACCGGCGCGATCGAGTCGACGGGCAGGCCATTGGCACCAGCAGCAGTGCGGATCGCCTCGGGGTTCGGCGCGTCATAGATGCAGAACGTCTTGGTCTTGTCGTCGGTGACGTATGAGTGCACCCACGTGACCCCGACATCGGCGTTGTTGCCAACCACACTGAGGCACACCTTCGCGCCGTCGTCGGTGGTCGGAATTTCGAGGCCATCGGCGAAGGTTCGCTCGACGAGGTAGCGAGGCATTGCGGCTCCTTGGGCCCGCGGACCGCTGATCGGTCCGTCCGAATCAGTCAGCCATGCGCCGGCGCATCAGACATCGGGACGGCTACCCATGTTGGGTCGGAGAGTTCCCTATTCTGGGGTGCGCTAACCGACCGCGGCGAGGTCGCGGGCTCGCCGCACGGCCTCCAGGCGCGACGAGACCCCGAGCTTGGCCAAGATTGCGGAGACGTGGTGCCCCACGGTCTTCTCCGACAGGTGCAGACGTTCGGCGATCTCCGCGTTGCGCAGCCCCTCGTCCAGCAGTTCGAGGACATCCAGCTCACGGTCGGTGAGCCCGCCGACGTTCGAGCGTGTACTCAGGCGCGCGCCGCGCGGCACCTTGGCACCGATGGAGCGCAACTTCGCGTCCGTCCGGTCCACCAGCACCTTGGCCCCCAGCTGGTCAAACCGGGCACGGGCCTCACGCAGATCAATCTCGTCGTCGCTGTCGAACAGCGCCCAGGCTGCGCGGTAGGGGGCGCTGGCCTTGGTCCAGAAGTCGGCGGCTTCACGGTGGCGTCCCGTCATGGACAGCACCTCGGGTTCTCGCAGACCGTTTGGCGGCGCTTCGATGAGACCGGCCCGCCAGACGAGCAGAGCTAGGTCGGGCAGCAACTCCTCGTCCCAGAGCCGGATCGCCTCCTCGTACCAGTGGAAAGCGTCAGCGCGCACGGCGTCGTTGTCGCCCTCGAGGAGGTGCGCCTCGCCACGGGCCAGGGCGACGGTCCCCTGGTACCCGAGTGTCTGGGACTTGGCGATGTAGTCATAGGCCTCGTCGAGATAAGCCCACACATCGTCGCGATCGCCGCGTCGGGCACCGAGCAGCCCGATCGCTATCAGCGGTTCGATCCGGCTCGCCCTCCCGGTGTTGCGCACGTAGAGCAGGTCGTGGGCTTCGGCCATGGCTTCGTCCCACCGGCCGAGATCGAGCTTCATCGACACCACGCCAGCGAGGGCGCACATCAGGTGACCGTTGAGATCGTGATCGGCGGTGTAGCGCACTGCCTCCTCCATCCGGGCGTGCGCCTCGGGAAAATTGAACTGGACGAAGTGGATCCAAGCGACCGTCTGGTAGATGTTCCCGGCCATGTCTTCTTCGCCGATCTCCAAAGCGATCCGTAGACCCTCCTCAACCTCGTCGCTGCCGCGCTGCTCCTGGCCGGTCAGGAGGTGGGTCACGCCGAGGTTCGCGAGAGCCCGTGCCTCGACGTCCCGAGCACTGACGCCACGGGCCATGTCGAGCGCCTTCTCGAGCCAGGCCAAGGCCTGCGAACTCTCCGACGCTCGGAGGTGATGAGCTCCTCGGTAGCGAAGTGTGCGCGCGAGGCGCGGGCTGGGGCCGGTGCCGTCGAGCAGCGCGACACGCCTCGTCGATGAACGACATGACGTGGCTGTCGTCGCCGATGGTGTAGTACGACTCGTCGATGCCGAGCAGAGCGTCGACAACTCCAGATCCTCGTCGCGGCCGCGCGCAGGAGTACCACCTGGCTGGTCCCAGGCCGCGATCGCGTCTCGTGCTGGAGGTCGGCGATCGTGCACTCATGCGGCCCGTTCGACCGAGCAGCGTGATGGCGCTCTCGGTGTCGAGCAGGTGCGGCGTAGGGCATGGCGCGGCCGTACTGGAACGCGGCCTCGCGGTGCGATCCGAGGCCGGCTGCCAGGTCGCCGGCGGCGATCGCGAACTCGAGGACCGCTGCGGCCCGTCGCCGGCCATCTCGGCGTGCTCGGCCAGTCGGGCGAGTGGGCGCGGCGACATCGGCAGCGTTGCGCAGCCGGTCGAGCACCTGCCAGTGCAAGGCGCCGAGGCGTCCGGCGGGTGATCCCCGAGAGCACCGCCTGGCGGATCAGCTCGTGGCGGAAGGCGTACATCGGTGCGGTCGAAGCGCAGCATTCCCGGCTCACGCACTCGTCGACCGCGTCGGTGTCACGTCTGGCAGGCCGTGCACCAGCGTCGGTTCGATGCGCGGCGCCGATGACGGCGGCCGTCTCGAGGGCGAGCCGCGCTTGCGGCGAGAGCCGGTGGACGCGGCGAGGACCGCGTCCTGCACGGTGGCGGGCAGCTGATCTCCGCCGAGGCGAGCACCTCGGTGACGAAGAAGGCGTTGCCGCCGGTCTCGGCTCGACACACCGGACGGGTCGATCCGGCTGCCCGCCGCCGAGCTCGGCCACCGCCTCGGCGACAGCAGCGGGACGGCATACGCGGCGGACGCTCGGCAATCGAGGCGATGTCGCCGATCATCACCCGCAGCGGATCGGAGGCCTCGAGGTGCTCGTCGCGGTAGGTGGCGACCACGATGACGGGTCTGTCGGCAGCCGCCGGCCGACAGGAACCGCAAGAGGTCGAGGGTCGACACGTCGGCCCAGTGCAGGTCCTCGAGCACGAGCACGGTGGGCCCGCCGTCCTCCAGCGCCGCCAGCGTGGCGTCGAACAGGCCGTCGCGCTCGCCGGAGCGCAGCAGCTCGCCGACCGAGCGGGTCGAGCTGGCGGCGCGATGTCGACGAGCGGGCCGAGCGGTCGCGGCGACGACGAGCGGGTCGCAGGCACCCCACAGCACCGCTGGAGCGCTCACGTGCTTGCCGCCGCCCATTCGCGGACCAGGGCCGACTTCCCGACCCCCGTCTCGCCGTGCACGAGGACCAGGCGCCCGGAACCGGCAAGCGCCTCCTCGTGGAGTTCGTGCAGCGACTCCACGCACTGGGCTCTCTCGACGAGCGCCACGCGCTGAGCGTACGCGCGGTCACTACTGGACGCAGGAAGAAACTGAGACACGCCAGGTGCCTCGAGGGCGGGGTCTTGAGCGAGCACGCGCCGTTCGATCTCCTGCAGTTGAGGCCCGGGGTCGACGCCGAGCTCGTCGGCCAGCACCGCCCGAGCCCGTTGGTAGGACGCCAACGCATCACCTTGTCGACCAACGCGGTACTGAGCACACATCAGCAACGCCCAGAAAGCCTCGCGCATCGGGTGCCAGCGCACCAAAGCCTCCAGCTCGGCAACCGGTGACACGACGTTGGGCCTCCCCAAGTCGGCGGTGATCCGGCGCTCGAGGGCGTCCAGGCGCAGTCCGGCAAGCCGGTCGGCCTCGGCCTCGAGTGGTTCGCAGCCGACGAACTCTGCGTACGGCGTACCGCGCCACAGGTCGAGGGCACCGCCGACCAACGAGCTGGCCTCGTCCAGCCGCCCCTGGGCCAGGGCGTGGCCACCCAGGGCGACGTCACGCTCGAACACCTGCGAATCGACGGTCTCCTTTTCAACGTCGAGGACGTAGCCGTGGCGACCCGTGCGGATCACATCGGGGGTCGGAAGGTCTCTCCGCAGGCGGGCGATGTGCGACTGCAACGTCGCGGGGGCGGCCGTCGGGGCGCCTTCGCCCCATAAGGCGTCAACCAGCCGGTCACCGCCCACCTCCCGCCCCGGCGTGAGCGCCAGCATGGCGAGCAGTCGTCGCGGCAGGGGGCCGTGCACCTCGACGGGACGTCCGCTGTGGCTGACCTCAAGGGTGCCAAGTACCCAGATCTCCATGAGTTGACCGTAGGAAACCCGACGGCACCTGCGCGAGGGGAGAAATCCCCACATTGGACTTGCAGCCGTCCTCCAGCCGCAGGGGGCGGATGCCCGAACGGATGCCAGCGGGATGCCAGAGCCTCAGCCAAGAGTTCCTCCCAGCCACCAACCGGAGGCGAGACGAGATCCAACACCAGATGCCAAGGAGATCGACATGGCGACCACGACCACACCGACCGCCTCACCCACGACGCTGCGCCCAACAACGTCACCGTCGGCGGCACCGCTGACCCATCGCCAGCGAGCAGCGATCATCGCCGGCGGCCTGCTGCTCCTCTCGGTGGCCGCGGTCGGCAGTATCGCCGCCTACAACGCAAACCACACCGAGGCCGTCGTGCCAGCGACATCACCGGGTGCCACTCACGGCGCGACTGACCTGCAGATGATGGTCCACGGCCAGGCGGGTTCGCTGACCACCTCGCAAGGAGGAGCGATCACGTGGACTACCCCACGCGGCCCGTCCGCCGCGTCCTTGCCAGGCATTGAGGTCTCGCACGGCCACGAGCCGACGGTGGCGTCCGGGTTCAACCAGCCGGCCACGGTGGGCTGACGCTCTACAGTCAATGCGTGCCCCAGCCACAGGTCCGACCGGCGACTCGCGACGATCGCGATCAGGTCGCTGAGACCGTGAGCGCAGCCTTCGTTGACGACCCCGCGTTCACGTACTTCTTCGGTACGGAGCGCTTCGAGGAATCGGCTGGCGTTTTCGCCCGCTACCTCTTCGACCGGCGCATCGGCCTCGGCGGCGTGTGGGTCATCGACGCAGGCGCCTCGGTTTCGATGTGGAATCCACCCAGCGTGGAGCCAACCCCGACCCCGGCCCCGGCGCTCGATCTCCCCGCCGATGCGCTGGCGCGCATCGATCGCTACGAGGACGTCGTCCATCACGTGCTGCCGACCACACCCCACTGGTATCTCGGGGTCCTGGCCACGCACCCGCGCTCGGCAGGAAACAAGTGGGGACGAGCCGTCATGGCTGCGGGGCTGGCAGCGGCTGAAGCTGATGGCGTACCAGCGTTCCTTGAGACCACGAACGACGCCAACGTCGGCCTCTACGAACGCGCCGGGTGGGTCGTGGTTCACACCGAGACCGTAGAAACCCTCAACATCCGGATCATGCGCTACCCGGCGTCACTGTAGGACCCTTGGCCCCGCTCAGCCGAAGACCGAGAGACGCTGCTGCTTCTGGCCGCCGATCCTCGTGAAATCCCCACCAGCGAACAACCGTCCGCCAGAGACGGCCAACGCGAACACCCCCAGGTTGCTGTTAGCTCCGGGGTTCCATGCGTCCGAAACGCCGGTGGCGGCATCGAAGGCTACGAGCTTGTGGCGAGTGGCTTCGTTAGCTGCGCACCCAAACCCGCCACCCGTCCCCGTCCCGCTCGTCGTGTTGCCCTCGCAGAGTTGGTCAAAATGACCACCGGCGAAAATCGTGCTGCCGAGAAGGGCTACGGACTGCACGCCGCCATCAGTTTGGCGTTGCCAAATGCGGTTGCCGTTTGGCAGGCCATGTGCCGCCACGTGGCCGCCTGCGCCGTCTCCCCCTAGGTAGATCCGGTCTGCTGTCACGGCCATCGACCACACGGAATATCCCGGCTTCCAGTTCCAGGACTTGACCTCCCCGCTCACCGGGTCGAGGTTCGCGAGATGGCGGGACCGGCTGCTTCCACTCACTGAGAAGAAGTCCCCACCTGCGTAGACGGACGACCCGTTCAGTGCCACGGCCAGCGAGCGCACCTTTGCGTCTGCTTCCGGCTTCCATATGGAGTCCAGGACACCTGACACGCTGACCGCCGCGAGCTTGGTACGGGCGACGCCATCAACCTTCTTGAAGGTCCCGCCCAAGTAGACACGCGAGCCCAAGGTCGCCAGTGCGTACACCTTGCCGGCGACGGAGGGAGCCCAGGACTGGACGGCCCCGGAGGACGCATTCAAGGCAACAGCGCGCTTACGCTTGACCCCCGAGACATAGGCGAATCGGCCGCCCGCGTAAATCGTCGTTCCGTCCGGAGATGCCGCCAGCGCGTAGACATCTCGGTCTGCGCTGGGATTCCAGCTCAGGACCGCTCCAGTGTCGCGATTGATCGCCGCGAGTCGGTTGCGAGCGATCTCACCGGAGCCGCTCGCGGCACCCGACGGCCGCAAAGAGGTGAATTTCCCGGCGATGTACAAGACGTTGCCGACCGGGAGGATCGCTGTCACGCGGCCGTTGGCCTGATAACTAGTGCCGGGAACCTCGGCCAGCCCGGTGTCTGCCGATGCGGCGGACGGCAGGGCCACGACAGCAGCCGCGGACATCAGCAGCCCGGTACCTAGTGCCATGAGACGACGCGGGCGTGACGAGACCGTGCGCTGCAAAACTCCTCCAGAAGTGTGTTCGAGACCAATTTGCACCGTAGGCGTGACCTCGGGCGGGCACAACCCGCAGCGATCACTCGCCTGGGTGATGCCCGGTTCAACCGTTCGAGGGCCCATCACACGCCGACAGGTCGGAACGGTGATAGGTCAGGGTCGTCGGGTGCGGTGTGCGCAAGTGTCGATGTGGGGTGGCTGTGTTGCTGGTCGGGGTGGATGCGGTGGTGGACGTATGGCGGCGCGAGGGCGCATGAAGCAGGTGGCGAGTGCCGGGAAAGCGCCCCTCTCTCGACCGGAAACGGTCCGCTTCTCGGCATTCGCCGCGGGGAACAACAGGCCCGGTACGACCCATCAGGTCTCGGGCACATCCCGTGCGGGCCAGCCCCGCCAGGGGACGAACCGCGGCGTGCGTCGGGCGTACGCGACATAGTCGGGGAACCGCTCGACGAGCCGCTGCTCCTCCCATCGCGCTTTGCCCTCGATCAGCACGAGCAGCAGGAGCCCCACCACCGCGACCAGAACACTCCCGGACGCGACGACCTGAGACAGCGCGAAGAGGAGCAATCCGGAGTAGATCGGGTGCCGTACCAAGCGATAGAGCCCACCGGTGCGCAGGGTCGCGTGATCGTTGGGCAGCGGCGCAGCGGTGAGTCCACGGCGCAGGCTCAGCGCGGCGACGATCATGAGGAGGATCCCGGCCCAGGTACCCACGGCGCAGAGGTCTCTGAGCCCAGACGAAACCGGCCAGGCGTCGCCGTTGGGCAGGACGACCAGGGCGACGATGAGGACGAACTGCCCAGCCACCAACAATCGGGCAGTGCGTCGTTGCTTGGCCGACACATTTGGTCGCTGGTCGCTGCCCTCAAGCCCACTTCCCGTCGTCATGGCCCCAGTGTGACGGGCGGTGGCCATGGCTTCCCCAGCAGCGCGCCAACGTGAACGTGGGCGGTCACCTGGACTCCGTCGAGAGCGTCTCGGTCTCGGTGCTTGTCCAGCGGCTTGGGCGCCTCGCCGACACGCGAATGAGGGTGATCTGCTCGGCGCTCGCCATCGCCGTCGATTGCACGTGACCGCGCACTCCCACCGGAAACGGGACTGTTGACCTGTCTCATGATTGATGATTGCCTCATACCATTCGGATTATCGAATGCCATGAGGAGAAGTCGATGAGTCTGACCACAACGCGGACCCGCTCCGCCCGGGTCGAGGCACGTCGCGCTCAGACCCAACGCGAGATCCTCGAATCCGCCTGGCAGCTCGCGGCCGACTCCGGGCTCGAGGCGCTGTCCTTGCGCCAGATCGCCGCCAACCTCGGAATGCAAGCCCCCTCGCTCTACTCGTACTTTCCGAGCAAGGCAGCCATCCTCGATGCGTTGTTCATCGACGGCTACCACCAACTCGACAACGCCCTCGACGAGGCGCGAGAAACGATGCCGAAGAAGGCTTCGGCTCGGCAGCGACTCACCTCGATCCTGCAGGCGTGGATTGACTTCTGCCAGGCCGCTCCGGCCCGCTACCAACTGCTGTTCACCAGGGCAGTGCCAGGGTGGCGCCCCTCCGTCGAGGCCTACGCCGCCAGCCTGGCGAACTATGAGCGACTACGCGACGATCTCGCCCTTGCTGGCGTCACTCACCCCGACGACATCGACCTTTGTACGGCGCTCGCCGCTGGCCTCGTTGCGCAGCAAATGGCGAACGATCCGGACGGCGACCGCTGGTCCAGGCTCATCGAAGATGTCGTGGACATGTTCCTGAGGCACACCGCACTGCGCGCCCGGCGCTCGCCCCGACTCAGCGAAGGGATCTCATGACTGCCGAACCACAACACACCGCCCCGCTGGCCCGCATCACACCGGGGCCGGACGCCAACCGGTTGGCCGGAGCCACCTATGCGGCGCTGATCGCGGACCTCACCCAATTCACGGACACCGACTGGCAACGACCGACCGAGTGCACTGGCTGGACCGTCCGCGACATGGTCGCGCACCTGGTGGGCGCAGCTGAGGGACACGCCTCCGTACCCGTCTTCTTCCGCCAGTACGCGTGGGGACTGCGACACCGCAAGGACTTCGCAGGCAGCGGCCTGGACGCTATGAATCAGAAGCAGATCAACGACCAGTCGGCCAGGTCCAACGGGGTCCTGCTGCAACACCTGCGCGAGCTGGCCCCGCGCGCGGTCGCCGGTCGAGCCCGGCTGTCGCGATGGGTCGGCTGGGCGCCAATCACCCTCGACGAAGCAGGGTCCTGGTACGAGGGGATGCCCAGCCGCACCACTGTGGGGGAGCTGTGCGCCGTCGTGCTGACCCGCGATGTATGGGCGCACCGACTTGACCTGGCACGCGCCCTTGACCAGGCACCCACGATCGATGCAGACGTGGACGGACCCGTCGTTGCCGACATCGTGGCCGATTGGGCCTCGCGTCACGGACAGCCCTTCACTCTCGATCTCACGGGTGAGGCGGGTGGCATATTCCGCGTCGGGGAATCCGGTCCGTCGCTGACCCTCAGCGCACTCGACTTCGCCCGAATGATGGCCGGCCGCCGCACAGACGGCGACGTACCGCCGTCACCGCTGTGGGCCGCCAAAGTGCTGTTCTGACCTCAGCCCCCCGAACGAGAAGGGCCGCCACCCCTGGCGAGAGGGATGACGGCCTTCAGGGCGTGAGCGACCTTGCGGCCGATCACGACGTGGAGGTGGCGGGAATCGAACCCGCGTCCTTCGGTATCGAACCAGGGCTTCTCCGGGCGGAGCCTGCTGTGGTTTTCTCGGCCCTCTCAGTCACGCAGGCAAGCTGTGACCAGGCCCAGCCGCTGTTGGTTGTCCTCGACTCCCCCGCGGCCGGGGAGTCGAGTGGAGCTTCCTAGCTGATGCCAGGGTCCGGGGCGGAAGCACACCCGGTCTGACAGATGTCACTGTCGCTTAAGCAGCGAGAGCGAAATCGGTGCGGTTTGAGTTCGCACTTGTGGTTTGCGGCACATGGTTCACGAGATCAGTACCGCTATCCTCGGCCCGCTTCCCCTGCAACAACATCCGAAGTCGAAACCGTTCACCCCCTGTGCAGTTGTCCCACCAGGGTACGACACCGCGCGTCGGGGCGTCGCCTCCGCGCCCGGCGTCCGACTCAAGCCTCGATCGGTTGCTGGAGCTCGGTCACCCAGTTCGACTGATCGTCTCCTTCCGACCGAACGTAGTGCTCGCGACAAGGGCCTGAGTTGCTGTAGCCGTTCTCGGCGACCCAGCGGTGCAGCGCCCGCCAGGACTCCCGAATGCTCGACATCGGCCCCAGGTGGACGCCACACACGGCGGTGACAGCCGGAAGGTGGACGACCTCGGTTCCGGCGGGCGGGTCACCGGCATAGACGTACCCGACGACGACGTCCATGCCGGCCTCGGTTTCGGCGTACGTCGCGATCGGCGTCGCCAAACTCCCCGGCAAGTGGCTGATGCCGGCGGCCACGGAGTCGAACATCGCACCGATGTTCTCACCCAGCTGATCCGCGTCGAGGGTGGCGGTGCGAGCAACCAGGCGGACGGCTGGCAGTGACTTCGTGACGTAGTCGGATGACAAGGTGTTCTCCTTCTCTACTGCCCGAGTCGAGCGAGGGCCGAAATGAGCATGGCCCCAGTCTTGTAGCTCACACCGGGTGAGGGTCAAGCCAGCCATGAAATGCTGCTAATGGCGGGCGCGGGCGCTGCCCTTGGAGATCTTGAGGGACGACGTATCCACGGCGACGAACGCCGACGCCTTGACCCGCTTGAGCTGGTCCAAGAGGCCAGACGGCCAGCCCTTCTCCGAGGTGCCCTGGAAGTACCACGGCGAGCCGTTGTCGGCCAGCACCAGCCCGTACCGCTTCATCGCCTTGAGCACGACCTTGGTGTCGCCGCGCAGCCCTGCCAGCGAGTAGGACGCCTTGAGGCGGAAGCGCGCCCCCATGGGTGGGTACGCGTGGGACTTCTTCGAGCCGGCCTGATGACGGGCCGGCCAGACGTACCAACGCGAGGTGACGTCAGTCGTGAACCGGATCGCGTGCGTGACCTTGCCCGCCTTGACCTCGTCCAAACGCAGGAGGCCAGGGAGGATGGGCAGGCCGGCCGCGTCAGCGGAGGTCCAGCCGGCGGGGCGCAGCTTGTTGCTCGTCAGCGACCACGTCGCCCCGGAGCCGGCCTTCCATTGACCGGATACCTTGCGCGTCGCGAAGGTCTCGTAGAGCCGACACGTGGACTTGTTCACGATGACCGCATGCCGATCGCCTCCGGCGCCGGGGCCGCCCTCGATCAAGGTGTCCTTGCCCAACGGGTACTTCACCCGGTCGCTCTCCGACGCATAGGTGAAGGCCACCGACTTCTTGGCATGGGAGCCGCCGACCACCGTGATCGGGATGCCGTACGGCACCGGCAGGTCGCCGTAGCTCGGACCGAAGTCGGGGTGGAGCCTGCTCTTGGGGTGCATGTTCGACTTCCACTGGGCCGACCGCTTGTGCTTGGGCAGGTCGGAGATGTCGGTGTTCCAGTAGTTGTCTGCTGGAAAGAGGGGACACGAGGTGCCGGGCACTGTGTCTGACACTGCGGCGGTGGATGCCGCAAGCGTAGTTACAGCTCTGCCCGGCACGGCCGCGACGCGGGCCTGCGCGGGCGCCAACGACAGCACCATGAGCGCGCACCCACCCATCGTTGCCACCGCGACACCCCGGACCCGTTTCGCCATGACTTCGGATTCGGCAACACCACGGATCGACTTCATGGGGCGCCCGGGTGACTTAGCCGCGGACGGTGCTCGACGCCGCGAATCGCTTGGCCAACGGCCCGGCTGACAACCCGTGCGCGATCACGCTAAGGATCACCGTCACGGTGACTGTGGCCAGCACCAACTGGCCGTCGGACTCCGCCAAGGAGTCAAAAGCGAGGATCGCGAACACGAGGGAGGCCAGGCCCCGCGGCCCCAGCCAGCCGACCAAAAGAGACTCTCGGATCGGCAACCCTGACCCCCAGAGCGCGAGAAGGACCGGCCCGATGCGTACGATCGTCAAGCTCAGGACGGCATAAGCGACGATCTCCCAGGTCACATTCGGAAGGACCAGCACCGTCGCCATCCCGAAGGTGAACCACACGACGTAGCCGAGCACGCGCCCCAACTGGTCGGTGAGCGTCACCTCGTCCTGCGCCCGATGCCGGGAAACATTTCCAAACACCAGTCCCCCGACGAAGGCAGCGACGAATCCGTTGCCGTCGAGCCACAGGGCAACGAAATAGCACAGCAGAGCAAGGGCCAGTACGGCGATGGGCTCAAGGCCTCGATCTGACCACCCTCGGCGCTGGGCCGTCTGGGTCAGCCGGAAACCCACCCCGGCGATCACGATCCCCACACCGACCGCAATCGCCAGATCCACGACAGCGCTGCCAACCGCGTGCGAGACGGGTTGCTTGTTTTCATCCAGAGTGGCGCCAGCAATGAAGAACGCAACAAACGGCGTGACCAAGCCGTCGTTGAGACCGGATTCCACATTCAGCAGGGTCCTGATCCGCTGAGGGATCCGCCGATCGTCGATGATCGAGGACGCCAGGGCGGCATCCGTCGGCGCCAAAGTCGCGGCTATCAGGGCGAAGATCCACCAGCTCCGGCCGCCGAACAACAACGCCGCCGTTAGTCCGCCGAAAACCATCGTGAGCGGGAGCCCGATGAACAACAGCCGGCCGGGCAGGTTCTTCTCGCGCACCAGCTCAGGGACCCGAACCCGAGACGCGTCGTTGAACAAGGTGAGGACCAACGCGATCTCCGCGACCTGGCTCAGCGACTCCTGATCAATCTCGACGTCGAAGCCCCCCAGACGGGCAATGAGATAGCCCGAGACGAGCAAGGCAATCGGTGCGGTGACGCTCCACCGATCGAAGCGCCGAGCGACCAGGCTCCAACCGACGATCAGGAGCAGCAGCACGATGACGGGCGCGTCCACGGCTACCAGCTCCCTCCGCCACCACCGCCCATGCCGCCACCAGAGAAGCCGCTCGAGCCGCCCGACGACGCGGGCTTGGCCGCGAACGTCGATGCGCTCGACGTGGTGAAGGAGCCGAGGCTATCGCCGAGCGAGGTGAGGTCCCATCCCGACGGCCCGACGTACCAACCCACGGCAGGTACGCCGCTCGCGGCCACCTGGGCCGCGCCCAGTGCGGCCAGCGCCTTGGCCCAGCGCTCGGTCTCCCCGAAGACCATGGCGAAGGGCAGATAGCGGCTGAAGACGTCGACCGATTCCTCGTACCGGAGCTGATCCAGCTCCGCGGTCTTGATGTAGCGCTCGAAACCAAGGACCTGTGCGTACGCCGCGCTTCCCTTGGCCGTACGAGCAGGCATCCGGTTCGCCGACAGCAGCAGCGCCAAACCCACAACCACCAGCGCAAGCCCGATCAGCGCAAGGTGGGTCCCTAGGGCGAGCAGCACCGTGACAGCCACGCCCAGGAGGACCGCGGCCACACCAGCGGCGCTCCACGCCATCCGGGTCCGTTCAGGCCGCTCGCGGTAAAAGCCCTGACGCACCGCATCGAGCTCGATCCCGGTGCGGGCTGCGGCGAGTTTGGGCGCGAAGGTGCGCTTCAGGTCGGAGAGCTCGACCTCGCTACCTGTGGCAAACAGGTCCGTCAGCAGGCCCGATTCGTAGGCCAGCAAGCTGTCCGGCTGCGGATCATCTGGCTGGATGAGCCGCGCCAACCGCCAGTCGCGGGACGCGAACCAATGGGCGCGCGGGAGCTCTTCGATCCGGAGGTAGCCCCGCACCGCCAGATCCACCACGGTCGAAGAGACGTCCAGGATGTCCGCCCGCTCGTCGAGCAGGATCCCTACCTGCCCAGGCCTCAGATCGCGTGGGGGACGGAACTCGACGGCGCCCTCAGGGGAGGTGAACGGCGGTCGGCGCTCGACTCCTTCCTCGCCCACGGCCTCGGGAGGGTCCAGGCCAGGTGTGACACCAGCCCATCTTCGATCGCGGCCGTGCCGCCACACGAACGAGAAGACGGCGACCAAGCCCAACACGAGGAGCAGCAGGAACGCGCTGGCCGTGACGGGTGTGACGGCAAAGGCGCGCGTCACCGAGAACTTCTCGTCCAGGATCGGTTCGGCGGCGCCCGGGACCACGGAGTCGAGAGGAGCGGCGACGACCGCTGTCAGGGCCTCGTACGGCCCCAGTTCTTGCTGCCTGAACTTGGCGACGGCGCCCGCCGCCGAAGCCCGGTCGCAGGGCAGTTCCGAGAGCTGGGGTCCCGCAAAACACACAGCGGCGGTCACGCTGCCCGGCATCGTGAACTGAGCGACCGCCCCCTGGATAGGTACGCCCCAATCGGATCCGATCACGTTCCAGCTCAGCTCGACATGGTCGGGGAACGCATTGGCCGCGCCCCGCACGGAGTAGCTGATCGTGTAGGTGTGGCGGCCACTCACGGTCCGGTCTTCGTCCCCGATCCGGAGGATCAGGTTGTCGCCCTCGTTCGAGATCTTGAGGTCGTCAGGGGCATCACTGCTGACCAAGATGTCGTCGACGCGGAGCACACGTTCGTAGGTTTCGTCGTAGTAGTAGCGAACGGGGATCGTGCGGTAGATCCCGTGCCGCTGATTGCGACCGAAGTCGTAGTCGATGCGTTCGGTCACTCGTAGGAGGCCATCCGAGGACAGTGCCGCGGCGACCTCGTAGGAGTCGATGCTCTCGCCGGCCGCCGCCCAGGCTGGTGCTGCACCGACCCCGACCCCGACCACGGATGCGGCGACCGCCGCGATGGCCAGGGCCGTACGCCTCATCCGGGGCGTCCTACTCGATCCCACGGGAACGATGACTCAAGGCCCGCGCGGCCTCACGCGTGGCCTGCCGCTCAGCCAGCGTGTGCCGCTTGTCGTAGGACTTCTTCCCCTTAGCCAACGCGATCTCCACCTTCGCGTAGCCGTCCTTGAAGTAGAGCGACAAGGGGACGAGCGTGAGACCGGACTCCTTGGTCTTGCCGATCAGCCGGCTGATCTCAGACTTGGTCAAGAGCAGTTTGCGCACCCGTCGCGGTTCGTGGTTGTTGTAGGTGCCCTGCGTGTATTCAGGAATGTGCACGTTGTGCAGCCAGACTTCGCCATCCTTCACGGCCGCAAATCCATCGACCAGCGAGGCCCGACCCGCACGCAGCGACTTCACCTCCGTACCGGTCAGAACCAGGCCCGCCTCGTAGGTGTCCTCCACGTGGTAGTCGTGTCGAGCCTTTCGGTTCTGCGCGACAAGCTTGCGGCCAACCTCCTTGGGCACGTCAGCCACGCCCCTCGGTCGAGACGCTGGCGACCAGCCCGAGCAGCACATCAAGAGCCCGGCGCTGCGCCTGCTCCGGATTGGTGGCCACGATGTCCGGGTCGATCCCCAAGCTGTCGATGACATGGCCGCCGGGTGTCACGTACTGGCCCACCGTCAGCTCGATCGCCGAGCCATCGGACAAGGTGGCCGGCTCTTGCACCGACCCCTTTCCATAGGTACGACTGCCGACAATCACGGCGCGGCCACGGTCCTGGAGCGCCGCAGTCACGATCTCGGCAGCACTCGCCGTCTCTCCGTCGACGAGCACGACCAGCGGCACGTCGGTCACCCCACCCGGGGCTGCCTGCAGGGTCCGCACCCCTCGGCCGCGCCGGTCGTAGCTGACGACGACTCCTCCGTCGAGAAAGGCCCCAGCCACCTCGACCGCTTCATCCACCAGCCCGCCGGGGTTGCCGCGAAGATCGAGCACGATGCCGGGGTTGGCGTTTCCTGAATCGGCGGCGATCGCCGCGCGCACCTGGCGGCCGGCACCTCGAGTGAACGCGGAAACCGTGACGCTCAGAACATTGCCGTCCAGCTTCTCGACCGTGACGTCGTCCGCCGCGACGGCGACCCGGGAAAGCACCACGGTGCTGGTCTGGCCATCTACTACGAGGGTGAGTTCGACCGGCTCCCCAAGCTCACCGCGCAGCCGCCCGGCCACGTCCGACACCGGCAAGCCGACGACCGGCAACCCGTCGATGGCCGAGAGCCGGGATCCCACGAGAACACCAGCCTCATCAGCTGGGGTGTCCCGCTGCACGCTCGCAATGACAACCGCGCCATCAGGTTGCTGTTTGAGCCACACGCCGACGCCCGTGTAACGCCCCTCCAGCGACGCGCTGAAGGCCGTGAATTCCGCCGGTCCGTAGTAGGACGACCACTGATCACCCAGCGTGCCGAGCATCCCCTCGACGGCCGCCTTCTCGAGGGTCTCCTGGTCAACTGGTCGCGCGGCGTCACGAGCGATCCGCGCGGCCGCCTCGTCCAGGACCCCGGTCGGCTCTGCCGTCGGGCGAACGAAGACGGCACCCAAACTGAAGGCGATCAGCGCCACCACGAAGTAGCTCGCGACGCGGCGAGCGCCTGGGCTGAGCCGAAGGCGGCGAGAGGACACCCCGGGAGTCTACGTACCAGCGGGCCGCACGGCCCCGATCAGCAGGCGACCGGGCGCTTGGTCCCGCCGAACCAACCCATCGGGTCGTACGGCACGCCGTTGACATGCACCTCGAAGTGCAAGTGCGGCCCGGTCGAGAAGCCGGTGCTGCCCACCCGACCTATGGCCTGCCCCTTGGACACTCGCGCGCCCACACTCACCAAGCGTGACGACTGGTGGGCATAGAACGTCGAAAGACCGTCACCGTGATCGATCAAGGTCACGGTGCCGTAGGCAGCGTCGGAATACTCGGCGATCACCCTGCCACCGAGTGCGGCGGAGATCGTCGACCCATACCCGGCCCCGATGTCGATGCCCGTGTGGCACGACTTGTAGCCGTAGACGGGATGGACGCGTGGACCGACGCCTTGACTCAGTGAGCCAATGGCCGGCCACAACAGCTGGCCGGTGGGGAGACCAGCGCCACGGCTTGCGGCAGCCAGGTCGCGCTTGACCCGGGCCTGGGCGGCCTTCAACTTCTTGAGGTTCGCTAGTTCGCGGTTCCTGTTCGACTCAGCCGAGGCGAGCGCCCGCTCCGCCTGCGCGACCAGCCGCACGACTCGTGCCTGCGCCGCGGCGGCCCGCTCGGTCAGCGCTCGACTGCGCTCGAGCTGCTCAGCGGCGGCGATGCGGCGGCGTTCCGTCTCGGCGGCAGCGAGCTCAAACTCGCGCTCCTTGATCTTGCGGTCCGCCTCATCGATCGCGAGCCGGTCGAGGATCGCGCCCTGGGCTCGACCGATGCTTTCGATCGAGGAGACCCGACTGGCGAAGTCGTCCGGCGATTCTGCTTCAAGAGCCACGCCCAACTCCGCGTAGCTCCCGCTGTTGATGTAGGACTGGCGAGCCAAGGCCCCTACGAGGGCATAGCTGGCATCGATGCGAGCCTGAACCTTGGCGATGGCCTCAGCGACCCGCTCCTGGTCCGCCTCAGCCGCGCGCAGGGCGGCAGCGGCTGCCTGATCCTTGATCCGGGCGGCGACCAGTTGGGCCCGAGCCTCAATCACCTCGGCGCGCGCCCCTGGAAGCTCGGCTCGGGTACGCGAGAGCGTGGTTACGGCGCGGGCGACCTTCTTCGTCGTTGCTCCGACGTCGTGGGCTTGCGACTTGACCTGTTCCTGAAGGTTCTTCGCCTTACGACGCAGCTCGTCTTCCTTGTCCGCCGCCGCCGGGCCGACCAGGGTCACCACCAGGGCGGCGCTCACCAGCACAGCCACTCCGGCGCGGTTCAGCAGCACGTGTCGCTTCGTCATCAGACTCGAAGGTACCTCTGTACGGTGACCCAGCTGGCCACGGCCGCCAGACCCATGCCGACCGCCACGACCACGATCATGACGCTCCAGAACGTGGACCAGCCGATGTAGGCGATGAACTGGAAGTTGTTGGCGAGCCAGCTGAGGATGACCCACTGCATCACGATGGCGAGGGCCACCACAGCGATCACGGCCCCGATGAAGGCGGCCAGGACCGCTTCGAGAACGAACGGCAGCTGGATGTAGAAGTTGCTCGCTCCGACCAGCCGCATGATGCCGGTCTCTCTTCGGCGGCTGAAAGCAAGCACTTGCATCGTGTTGGCAATCAGCAAGATGACCGCCACGATCATGAACACCGCGAGGAACAGCGCCCCCAGCTGAACGCCGTTGAGGAACTTGAAGAACTTCTCCAACAGGGCCCGTTGGTCCTGGACTTCTTCGACGCCAGGTCGCCCGCTGAACGCGCTATAGATGATCGCGAACTGCTCGGGATCTTGAAGCTTGACCCGAAACGACTCTGGCAAGACATCAGCCGTGGTGTTCTCAACGATCGCCGGGTTGTTGCGGAACTGGTCCTTGAACCGGACAAACGCTTCATCCTGCGACTCGTAATACACCTCGGCCACCTCGGGCAGGGCCCGAAGGTCAGCCTCGATCTGGGTGCGCTGCTCGTCGGTCACTTTCCCATCCGGGCAGGAGGTCTCCGAGGAAGCGTCACCACACAAGAACACAGCGACTTCGACCTTGTCGTACCAATAGCTCTTCATCTGGTCGACCTGAGCGCGCGTGAGCAGGGCCCCGCCGAGCATGGTGAGGGAGACCGCCACGGTGATGACCGTGGCCGCAGTCATCGTGAGGTTGCGGCGCATGCCGGTCCCCACCTCGCTGAACACGAAGCGCCCTCGCATGTTCTTTGCAGTCCCTCTCAGCCGATGGTGTGGGCGCTGGAGCCCACGGAGTCAGTTCGAGTAGCCGTACACGCCTCGGGTCTGGTCTCGGACCAGATGACCCTTCTCGAGCTCGATGACGCGCTTGCGCATCTGGTCGACGATCTGCGAGTCGTGGGTGGCCATGACGACCGTCGTGCCCGTGCGGTTGATCCGGTCGAGCAGCTTCATGATGCCGACGCTGGTCGAGGGGTCGAGGTTGCCGGTCGGCTCGTCGGCGATGAGCAGAAGCGGGCGGTTGACGAACGCGCGCGCGATCGCGACGCGCTGCTGCTCACCACCAGAGAGTTGACCAGGCAGGCGAAGCTCCTTGCCCTCCAGCCCGACCAGCTCGAGGACCTCGGGCACGACCTGCTTGATCGTGGACTCGGGGCGCCCGATCACTTCGAGCGCGAACGCAACGTTCTCGAACACCGTCTTGTTCGGGAGCAAGCGGAAATCTTGGAACACGGTGCCCATCTGGCGCCGGAGTTGCGGCACCTTCCAGTTGGACAGCCGCGCGAGGTCCTTCCCCAGCACCTCGACGCTGCCGGCGGTCGGGCGTTCTTCCTTGAGCAGCAGCCGCAGGAAGGTCGATTTGCCCGAGCCAGAGGCGCCGACCAGGAAGACGAACTCACCCTTGTCGACCTCGAGCGACACCCCATCCAGGGCAGGGCGAACCTGGTTGGGGTAGACCTTGACGACCTCGGAGAAGCGGATCACGTGTTGGGGGCGACCGGGTTCGGGGACAGGACGGGGGAAGACGTCCGGGCGCGCCATCCACTGTACGTGGCGCCAGCCACCGTCTTGTGCACCCTGTGGACAGGGCGCGCCGTCCACTGTTCGGGCCAAGCGTGGCTCAGCGCGGCCCCAGGGCTGGCGGAAGCCAGAATTTCGGCACGGTCGCGCGATGCGCCAGTTTGCCAGCGAACTACCCCGTTGCGGCGCTCTGCCGTCGCCAGCGGATGCCGGCCTCGATGAAGGCGTCGATCTCCCCGTCCAGCACCGCGCCGGTGTTGCCCGTCTCGTACTCGGTGCGCAGGTCCTTGACCATTTGGTACGGGTGCAGCACGTAGGAGCGCATCTGGTTCCCCCACGAGCCCGAGCTGTCGTCCTTCAGAGCGTCCATCGCGGCCCGCTCCTCCTTGCGCCGCTGCTCGAGCAGTCGGGCCTGGAGCACGCGCATGGCGGCCGCGCGGTTCTGGATCTGGGACTTCTCGTTCTGACACGACACGACGATCCCGGTGGGGGTGTGCGTGATGCGGACCGCGGAATCCGTGGTGTTGACGCTCTGCCCGCCGGGGCCCGACGACCGGAAGACGTCGACCCGGATGTCGTTCTCCGGGATGTCGATGTGATCGGCCTGGTCGACGACCGGCAGCACCTCGACGCCCGCGAAGGAAGTCTGGCGGCGACCCTGGTTGTCGAACGGGCTGATCCGCACCAGCCGGTGGGTGCCCTGCTCGACCGACAACGTGCCGTAGCCGTACGGCACCTTGACCGCGAACGTGACGGACTTGATGCCGGCCTCCTCGGCGTAGGAGATGTCGTAAACCTCGACGTCGTGGCCGTGGCGCTCGGCCCAGCGCAGATACATCCGCATCAGCATCTCGGCCCAGTCGGCAGCGTCCACGCCACCGGCCTCGGAGCGGATGGTGACCAGAGCCTCGCGGGCGTCGTACTCGCCCGACAGAAGCGTGCGCACCTCGAGTTCCGACACCGAGGCTTGAAGCGAGGCCAGCTCGGCTTCGGCCTCAAGTCGGGTGGCTTCGTCCGACTCCTCTTCGGCCATCTGGAACAGGATGCTCAGATCGTCGACCCGACGGCGCAGACCTTCGACCCGATTGATGTCGCCCTGCACATACGACAGTCGCGAGGTCACCCGCTGGGCGTTCTCCTGGTCATCCCACAGGTCCGGCGCGGCCGCGGCCTCGTTGAGCGCATCGAGGTCGGCGTGCATCTTCGGCAGGTCGAGCACCTGCTCGATGCTGTTCAACGTGGCGTCGAGCTCGCTCAGTGCTTCAGCGGTTTCCAGGGCGCCCACGTCGGCCGAGCCTACGCGACAAGCCGAACTCCCTCAGCCGCCGTACGGCGCCCGCGCAGTCGCCGCGGCTTGGACGACCACCTCGTCGACACCGAGGGTTGTGAGGAAGGGCAACCGACTCCGCGCTGCTAGCTCTACTGTCACCGACTCACCGTCCGCATCGACATCCACGATCTCGAAGTCGGAGAAACGATCAGCGATGGCGTTCATGGCCAGGTATGTCCTGGCTGCGGACACCGCACCTGTCGCATCCAGCGGCAGCGTCGACTGACCCGGCCCTGTGTAGAAGGCCTCCCGGTCCAGTTCTTGCACCGCGGCGAGAGCCGCTCCGTCGGCTGCACCGGCCAGCGCGCGGCGGGTCAGATATAGCGCTGACGCGTCCGTAACCACAGCGACCAATAGGACCGTGACCACCGCGAAGCCCAGCAACAGCACCAGGACTGAGCCGTCCTCCTCGCGGGCCTGCGGCCATCCGATCACGGTTCGCCTGCTGAACGGAACGCATCAACAACCGCGTCGTGCCGCGCCTGGACGGCGACGGACGCAGCCGGCCGATCGCCGAATGTGGGCAAGAACGGCAACGGGACGCGGGCCTGGTAGGTCACCGTGACCTGGCCGCCCGGCGTCAGGCAGGGCTCTCGCGAGCAACTTACGCGCAGCTGGTCGACTACGAGTTCCATCCCCTGATCGGCCAGCGCAATCCGGGCTGCTTCGAGGGCGCGAGCCTCTCCCTCGGCCGTACTCGCAGCACCGACGTAGGCGCGGCCGGCCTCTCGAACGGCAGTCGTGCTCGCATAGCTGGCTCGTTGGACGTCGAACACCGCCAGGACGAGGTAGACCAAGGGGACGAACAGCGCGACGCCGAGAAAGGTGAACTCGACCATCGCGTTCCCTGCATCCCCGCGCGACAACCCCGCAATCGACCGGCTATCGATCCTCATTCGGCGAGCGCATGACCTTGGACGACGAGGGCGCGGGGCGGGCCTAGCCACCCAACCAAGGGCAGCGACGTTTTGATCTCAACCGCGACCGTGGGCACCCCACTCAGATCTTGGTATTCAGCGCGCACATCAGCATCGAAGTCGGGCGACAAGCTAACGCCGATGACCTCCTCTGTTCGGTGTTTCGCATCCTCGAGCCCCCGGTCGGCGTTCGCGCCGTACCGAGCACCCTCGGCCGCGGCTGCGACCAGGGTGTTGCGCACGTGAAGAGCCAGGGCTAGCTGGGCGACTGCCAGGAACAGCGTGACCAAGAGCACCGAGACCAAGATGAACTCGACGACCGCGGCACCCGACTCAGCACGCCGCTCAGGGGCCGGTGACACCCTCGACCGCATTGCTGAAGATGTTGGTCAGTTGATCGTCGGCAACAAGCCAGATCGCCGTCACGAGGCCGGCCGTCATCACGGTGACGAGCACCCAGCCGGGGACATCCCCGCGCTCCCGGTCGGCTCCCATCATCGTCAGCCGTGCGGCAAGGTGATCCAGCAGCCTCGAGATGCGCTGTCGTGCCATGGCAATCCTCCTTCAAGGGGTGGTGAGTGAGAGCCCGTAGAAACCGGGGAAGAGAGCAAAGAAGACGGTCAGCGGAAGCAGCATGAAGACGACCGGCAGCATCATCAGGATTTCCTTGCGCGCGCCGGCTTCGAGCAATCGCCGTCGGCTTGCCTCTCGCACATCCACCGCCTGGGCACGCAAGACCTCGGCCAACGGCGTGCCGCGTTCGACCGCGATGGCTACTCCGTCGACGAACCGGCGCAGTTCGGGCAATTCGCTTCGATCGGCGACCCGCTCCAGTGCGGCTACCAACGGTTGGCCCGCCCTCGCGTCCGACAGTGCCCGACCAAGCTCGCGAGCAAGTTCGCCTTGACTTCGAGAGGTCACACGCTCAAGGGCCCCGACGGCTCCCTCGCCTGCGGCCACGGACAACGCGAGCAGCTCGGCGATCGTGGGGAACTCCACCAGCATCCGCTGCTCTCGGGTGGCTACTGCGCTGGTCAGACGTCGATCGCACATGAGCACGCCGGTGACCGCGCTCACGATGACTACTACGAGCAGGGGCACGAGGCTTGCGGAGCCACGCGCGGCGAGCACGAGCGACAGCGCCAAGCCAACCGCTAGACCGACCCCGCCCCAGACCAGCTGCTGAGCGCGAAACTCCTCCAGCGAGCCGCCTCGACCCAACTGGTCCAGGCGGTGGCGCACGGACGCGCTGCCGCCGAGCCACCGGTCAAGGCGGGCTCCAGCGGCGGCTACCGCGGACTCAACCGCTGAGCCGGCGATCCCCTTGGGTGCCAAGCGTGCGCTGGAGCGGGACGGTGCATCACGCAAGTAGGGCGCCACCCGATCCTCTAGGGTCGGGCGGCGCACGGCAGGGACCCTGCGGACCACCAGGATGAGCCCCGCGGAGGCCATCAGACCGAGCAGCGCGCCTTGCATGGCCAGGCTCATCGCAGAACCCGGCCTTCAGCAGGTAGGCGGCCGATGCGGAGCATGAGCCGGTAGGCCACGACGCAGACGACCCCACCAAGAGCCAGCAGAACCCATCCGGCTGGCGAGTTGTAGGCGTCCACGGCTTCGGGGCGAAGCGAGAGCAAGCCCAGCAGGACCCACGGCGCCGCCACGGCCAATCGGGCGGCGTTGACGGTCCATGCCTGCCGGGTCTCGAGTTCGGCCCGAGTGCGGGCGTCCTCCCGCAGAAACCCGCTCAATGTCCGCAGCAGTCGCCCGAGGTCGGAGCCCCCGACGTCGCGCGCCAATCGCAACGACTCGACAATCCGATCACCGACCGGATCCGCCAGGTCATCCTTGAGCCGATCCAGACACTCGTTGAAGCGTCCAGTGACGCGGTAGTCCACCCCGAAACGATGGAACGGCGCTCGCAGCGGCTCCGGCCCACGCTGCGCCAGCTGCGTCACGGCCTCAGGCAGCGAAAGACCGGCCCGGACCGCGCTCGCGAGGTTGTCCACGACATCGGGCCACAGCGTGCGAAGCTCATCGGCCCGTTGCCGCATCTTCCAACGCAGGTACGCCACTGGAGCCCAGCCAGCCATGAGCGCGAAGGCGCCAGCGATCGCCGGAGCAGCGGAGACGGCGAGAACCAACACCGCGACGATCGCGGCACACGTCACACAAGCCAGCACCAACCTGGCCACAGTTACCCCTGGCACTCCTGACTCCTCGACCAGGTCCCGCATCCGGCTCTGGCGCTGGACGCCTTCCTGTTCCGGGCCGAACCAGACAGTGCCGATCAGTACCAAGCCAAGCCCCAACATCAGCCCCGTCAGCGCGCCCACCGTCAGTCCAATCCAGCGCGCAGAAGATCCGCGAGATCGAAGCCTCGCCGGTTGAATCGCTCAGCATGCGGCGGGTACCCCTCGGCGCGGACCAGTCGGTCTCCTCGGGTCACGAATACATCCGCCACCTCGACGACATCACCCTCGACACGGCCCGGCAGGGCCACCACCTCACGGACCCGTCGGCGCCCGCTCGGATCGGTCTCGGCATGAATCACGAGGTCGACCGAGGACGCGACGGTCGGAACGACAAAGGCATGGCCGACGTTCTCCCCGGCCAACAGGGGCAAGGTGCACAATTTCGTCACGGCCTCCCGAGCACTGTTCGCGTGCACGGAGCACATCCCTGGAACGCCACTGTTGAGAGCGATCAGCAAATCCAGGCATTCCTCCTGCCGAACCTCCCCCACCACCAGACGTTGGGGGCGCATGCGTAGGGCCTCCTTGACCAGGCGTCGCAGCCTGATCTCCCCGGTCCCCTCGAGACTGGCCTGCCGGGTCTGCAGGCCCACCCAGTCCGGTGCCGCGACTTTGAGCTCGAAAACCTCCTCGACGGTGATCACGCGCTCATGCGCCGGCACCGATGCGAGCAGACAGTTCAACAGCGTGGTCTTCCCCGCCTGCGTCCCTCCAGCAACGATGACGTTGAGCCCACTGACGACCGCGGCGTCAAGGAAGGCGGCGACCTGAGGGGTCAACGTGCCGAGGGCCACCAGATCATCGAGATGAGCAGCGCGAGCTACGAACTTACGTACGTTCACCGCCCAGTGGCGGCGGGTCACGTCCGGAACAGCCACATGAAGACGGCTGCCGTCATGCAGCATGGCGTCAACAAACGGCTGGCTCAGATCCACTCGACGGTTCGACGCCTTCAACATCCGCTCGACGAGGTCGCGCACCTCGTCGGCGGTGAGGACAACCGTGGTCAGTTCGCTCCGCCCGTGTCGGGCTACGAAAACGCGTCCTGGTTCGTTGATCCACAACTCCTCGACCTCGGGGTCGTCGAGGAACACCTGCAGCGGGCCGTACCCGGCCACGGCATCGAAGACGGCGCGTGCCGCAGTCGACTGATCCCCGATCGCCGGCAGCGCCCCGGACAGGGTTCGTTCGTCATAGTCCGCCAGGACTTCGTGGACCAACGCGCGGACGGCCCCTGGCTGAGCCAACGGATCCAGACCCCGTCGCCGGACGAGCTCACGTACCTCGTCCTCGACCGTGGTCGTCGGATCCACCAGTGCGGGCAACGCCCCACCGCCCTCCGAGGCTGCGTGATGCGCCGGACGCTAAGGCCAGAAGTTGTTCGCCTTCAACGGTCTTCACCATTCTGGGGACAAGCTCGCTGTTCCCAGACGTCCCTAGGACCACGCGAGGTCCATTCGGCCCCAACGCCAACACCCGAGTGAGCAGTGACGGGCGCAGCGTGATCAGCGAACGGCCCGGTTCGGCTACGAACCGCCACCCGTGGGTACGAGGGTTCGCACGGTCCTCAACGCCACGGACAAGGTGGCGAGGTCGAAGAGCTCCGCCTGGCCGATGTCGTTGAGCGTCCCTTGAGCGCGCGCCAACCCTTCGGCGTTCGCCTGCTCCCAGTGCGCGATGCGGCTCTCCGGGTCCGTGGGTTCTGGCGCCGCCAACAACACGCTTCTCGTCAACGCGGCCAGCACCTCGTACAGGTCGTAGCGCAGGGCCATCCGGGCGAGCGCGGCCCAGCGGTCGTCGCGCGGGAGCTTGGTGATGCGCGTCAACATCCGGTCCATATCGAAGCGTTCGGACAGGGCGAAATAGACACCCGCGACCTGTTTCGCCTCTTCTCCCGTCGCAGCCGCAATCTCGACCACTTCCAGCAGCGAGAACTCGTCGAGCTTGGCCGCCGTCGCTCGCGCCAGATCCGGGGGCACGCCCTGTGCTTCCAACTCGCCCTGCCGCTCCTGCAGCCGGTCCTGCTCTCGGCCCCGCAACAGATCGGGGACCAAAGGGATGAGCTCGGCAACGCCAGCGAAGTGCGTGATCTCGGCTTCGACGTCGAACGCGCTCCGACGGGCCTGGAGCAACCAGCGGGTAGCCCGGTCGAGCAACCTGCGGCATTCGAGATAGATGGCCGTCTGCGCATCGGTCGACACGACGTTGTCCAACTCCTCGACGCTGACCCAGAACTCCTCGAGTCCGAAGACCTCACGGATCACGGTGTAGGCCCGGGCCACTTCAGGCGGCGTGGCACCCGTCTCCTCGCCCGCTCGGAAGGAGAAGGTGATCCCGCCGCGGTTCACGAGGTCATTGACGACCATCGTGGTGATGATCTCCCGGCGAAGCGGGTGATCATCGAGCCGATCTGAATACCTCTCGAGCAACTGGCTCGGGAAGTAGCCTCGCAACGACCGCCTGAACCAGGGCTCATCCGGCAGGCCGGAGTCCAAGAGGTCCTCGGCCAGGGTCATCTTCGAATACGCCACAAGTACGGCGAACTCCGGGGAGGTGAGCCCGAGTCCGGCGGCATGGCGCGCGTCGATGAGGGAGTCCGACGGCAGGAACTCCAAGGCCCGGTCCAACTCCCCCCGGCGCTCCAACTGCCGGATGAAGCGCTTGTGCACGGTCAGCATGGAGTACGCCTGCACGCGGGCGTTACCTAGCAGAACGTTTTGCTCGTAGTTGTCGCCGAGGACGTGCAGCGCCACCGGCTCGGTCATCTCGGCGAGCAACGAATTGCGCTGCTTGGTCGTGAGGTCTCCGCCACGCACGACCTGGTCGAGCATGATCTTGATGTTGACCTCGTGGTCGCTGGTGTCGACGCCCGCAGAATTGTCGATGGCATCGGTGTTGATCCGCACCCCGTTGAGGGAACACTCGATGCGGCCCAGCTGGGTGAACCCGAGGTTGCCACCCTCCCCCACCACGCGGCAACGCAGCTCTGCGCCGCTGATGCGGATGGAGTCGTTGGCCTTGTCTCCGACGTCGGGGTGGCTCTCGGTGGTCGCCTTCACGTAGGTGCCGATGCCGCCGTTCCAGAACAGGTCTACCGGCGCCTTCAGGATCGCCTGCATCAGTTCCTGCGGAGTCATATGGGCCGAGGGCGACGTCAAGTCGAGAGCCGCGCGCACCTCAGGCGAAATCGGCACCGACTTGGCGGACCGGGGGAAGATCCCCCCACCGGCGGACAGCAACGCAGCGTCGTAGTCACCCCAGGAGGACCGGGGGAGGTCGAACAAGCGCCTGCGCTCCGCGTACGACGTAGCGGCATCCGGGTTCGGGTCCAAGAAGATGTGTCGGTGGTCGAAGGCCGCGATCAGTCTGATGTGTTCGGACAGGAGCATCCCGTTGCCGAAGACGTCGCCGCTCATGTCTCCGACACCGGCCACGGTGAAGTCTTCGCTTTGCGTGTCGTGTCCGAGCTCGCGGAAGTGCCGCTTGACGGACTCCCACGCACCCCGCGCGGTGATCCCCATCGCCTTGTGGTCGTAGCCGACCGAACCGCCGGAAGCGAAAGCGTCTCCCAGCCAGAACCCGTACTCGGCGGACATCGCGTTGGCGATGTCGGAGAACGTCGCTGTCCCCTTGTCGGCAGCGACGACCAGATAGCTGTCATCTCCGTCGTGACGCACGACGTGCTCCGGCGGAACGACGACCCCGTCCACTCGGTTGTCGGTGATGTCAAGCAACCCCGAGATGAACGTCTGGTAGCAGTGGACGCCCTCCGCCAGCCACGCCTCCCGGTCGACAGCCGGATCAGGCAACCGCTTGGGGCAGAAGCCGCCCTTAGCTCCAACCGGAACGATGACCGCGTTCTTGACCGCCTGAGCCTTGACCAGACCGAGCACCTCGGTGCGGAAGTCCTCCCGACGGTCGGACCATCGCAGCCCACCGCGAGCCACTGACCCGAAGCGCAGATGGACTCCCTCCACTCGGGGGCTATAGACCCAGATCTCGAATCGGGGTCGAGGTTTGGGCAGGTCGGGGATCCGCTGGGAGTCAAGCTTGAAGGAGAAGTACGGCTTGGCCGTGCCATCGGCCGCCGGCTGGAACACGTTGGTGCGCAAGGTGGCCTGGATCAGCGCAAGGAACGACCGCAAGATCCGGTCCTGGTCGAGACTCGCCACCGCATCGAGTCCCGCGGTGATCTCCTCAGCAATAGCCTCGGTCAGACCCTCACGTTCATTGGACAGCGCCGGATCGAAGCGGGCCTCGAACAGCCGCATCAACTGGCGGGCCAAGGTCAAGTTGGACTGAAGGCAGGACTCGACGTAGTCCTGGCTGAACATCGAGCCGGCCTGGCGCATGTACTTGGCGTAGGCGCGCAGGACGGCGGCCTGGCGCCAGGTCAGTCCGGCGCGAGGAACCAGGGCATTGAAGCCGTCGGACTCGGCCTGGCCGGCCCAGATCGCGGCGAACGCCCCTTCGAACAAGCCCTTGCCGGCCGCTCCTCCGAAGGCGCCGCTGTCCGAGCCCGGAAGGGAGTTGGCCCGCAGCCCGAAGTCGTACACGTACGCGGGCTCGGCCTCGGTGCGTTCGATCGTGTACGGCCGCTCATCAGTGACCTCGACACCGAGGCGCTGAAGCACCGGAAGCACTTCCGACAGTGAGACCGGCTTGCCCAGACTGAACACCTTGAATCGGCGCTCATTCGGCCCGGTCGCAAGCGAGGAGTAGAGATTGAGCGCCATCGCCCCGGTCTCGGCCAGCCCTTCGATCTGGCGTACGTCTGCGACCGCCGAACGAGCCGGGAAGTCCTCCTTGTAGCCCTCCGGGAAGGCGTCGTCGTAGCGCCGCTGGAGGATGGCCGCTCGCTCTTCCCCGCACTGGTCGATCAACGCGTCGTCGAAGTCGTCGGACCAAGCCCGGGTCGCCGCGAGCAGCTTCGCCTCGAGGTCGGCGGGGGCAGCGTCCGGCAGATCGGCGCCCGCCTTGACGCGGACCACGAAGTGCAAGCGCGCGAGCACCGATTCCGACACGCGCGCGGTGTAGTCGACGGCCCCTCCATCGAACGCCTCACGCAAGAGGTCTTCCATGTCGAGCCGCACAGCAGTCGTGTAGCGGTCTCGGGGGAGGTAGACCAGACAGGACATGAACCGGCCATACACATCGCGTCGCAGGAAGAGGCGAGTTTGGCGCCGCTCCTGCATCGCCAGGACCGCCATCGCTATGGGCAGGAGTTCCTCAGGAGAGATCTGGAACAGCTCGTCGCGCGGATAAGTCTCAAGAATCTGCAGCAAGTTCTTGCCGTCGTGGCTGGACGGATCAAAACCGGAGGCCTCCAGCACCTCGCGCACCTTGCGCCTCAGGACCGGGATGCGCAGGACGCTTTCGGCATAGGCCGAGGACGTGAACAGCCCGAGGAACCGGCGCTCCCCGCTGACGCGACCCTCGTCGTCGAAGGCCTTGACCCCCACGTAGTCCAGGTACGCCGACCGGTGCACGGTCGAGCGGCTGTTCGCCTGCGTGAGCACGAGCAGCTTGGGCTCTCTCGCCTTGACCCGCACCTCGGCCGGCAGCTTGTCGAAGGAGCTCGAGATTTGCTGATCAGCGCGCAAGATTCCGAGGCCGGTGCCCGGCTGGGCCACGAGGACGTCCCCACCGTCCACGTCGACGAGTGAGTACTCACGGACTCCGAGGAAGGTGAAATGGTCGTCGACCAGCCACTCCAACAATTCGCGTGCCTCCGCGGACTCCTCCGGCGGAACTCCGGCGGGGGGATTGTCGGTGAGAGACTCAGCCACCCTCGACGCCGCAGCACGCATCTTGGACCAGTCCTCGACGGCTTCCCGCACGTCGGAGAGCACCCGTCGAAGTCCGGCTTCGACTGCGGCCACCGTCTCGGGATCGGTCACCCGGTCGATCTCGACCTGGATCCACGATTCGAGTACGGCGCCGTCGGCGAGCATCTCGCTCTCGTCCATCACCTCGAGAAGATCACCGGTAATGGTCCTGCGCACGACCATTTGGGGGTGGACCACCAACCGGATCGAGTGCCCGAGCACGGCGAGCTCGGCCGACACCGAGTCGACGAGGAAGGGCATGTCGTCGGTGACCACAGCGGCCACCGTGTGACCGGAGGCCCACCCGTGAGCCTCGACCGTGGGAGTGAAGACCTGCACCTTGGCGGTGCCCTGCGGACGCGACATCGCTAGGTCTCGGTGCGAGTAGGCCGCTCCGGCCACATCCACGGGGTTTCGCCCGACCAGGTCCTCGGCTGCCACACGATGGTAGTAACGCTGAAGGAACGCGCCGTCGGCGTCATCGCCACCCGGCCCAGCGGCCTCAGTTGCCCGCTCGATCAGATCGGCCTTGGCCTCGTCGAGCCTTTTGTACATCGCGGTCCCGCCACCTGGTCCTGCGGACGCCGTTGTCCGCTCGATGAGGTTATCTCTCAAAACTGTCTCAGCGTTGGTGCGGGTGCCCGGATGTCGTCGGCGGCACCAAGGTCTCCTTGATGGACCGCGTCGATGTCCAGCGCATCAGGTTCTGTGGGGCGCCGGCCTTGTCGTTGGTCCCGCTGGCCCGGCCGCCACCGAATGGCTGCTGGCCGACCACAGCGCCAGTCGGCTTGTCGTTGATGTAGAAGTTGCCGGCGGCGAACCTCAGCTCGTGCGTGGCCTGCGCGATCGCGGCGCGGTCCTGGGAAATGATCGACCCGGTCAACGCGTACGGCGAGGCCGACTCAAGTTGCCGCATGGTTGCCACGAAGTCCGCGTCTTCGTACACGTACACCGACAAGATGGGTCCGAAGTACTCGGTGGAGAAGATCTCGTCGGTTGGGTCGGTCCCGACGAGGACCGTGGGCCGAACGAAGTAGCCGTCGCTGTCGTCGTAGGTGCCGCCGGCCAGGACCGTGATCGAGTCGGTGGCGTGTGCGCGGTCCAAGGCCTTCGACAGACGACCGAAGGCTCGGTCGTCGATGACGGCGCCCATGAAGAAGGAGAGGTCGGTCGTCGGCCCCATCGTGAGGGCGTCCACCTCATCGCGCAGGTCGTCTCGCATCCGCTCCCACAGGCTGCGTGGCACATAAGCCCGAGACGCCGCAGAGCACTTCTGTCCCTGGTACTCGAACGCGCCACGAACCAACGCCGTGCGGAGCACATCGATGTCGGCGCTCGGGTGGGCCAGTACGAAGTCCTTGCCACCGGTCTCTCCCACGATGCGGGGGTAGGCCCGGTAGTCGCCGATGGACGCGCCGACGCGGCCCCAGAGCAGTTGGAACACACGGGTCGATCCAGTGAAGTGGATCCCAGCCAGATCGGGGTCGCTGAGAGCGACATCCGACATCGCGATGCCATCGCCGGTCACCATATTGATCACCCCGGGTGGCAGGCCCGCCTCTTCCAGCAGCGCCATCAGATAGTGCGCGCCGAACTGCTGCGTGTGGGCCGGCTTCCAGACCACGGTGTTGCCCATCAACGCCGGCGCGGTGGGGAGGTTGCCGGCGATCGCCGTGAAGTTGAAGGGCGTGACCGCGTAGACGAAACCCTCGAGCGGTCGATAGTCGGCGCGGTTCCAGATCCCCGGCGACGACGCCGGCTGTTCCTCCAGGATCTGGCGGGCGAAGTGGACGTTGTACCGCCAGAAGTCGATGAGCTCGCAGGCGGCATCGATCTCAGCCTGAATGGCCGTCTTCGACTGCCCGAGCAAGGTCGCGCCGTTGAGCGTCTGGCGCCAGGGGCCGGCCAACAACTCAGCAGCCTTGACGAAGATCGCCGCGCGGTCGTCGAAGTCCATCTCGCGCCAGGCGACAGCTGCGTCCTTGGCGGCCTGCACCGCGGCCCGCGCATCATCGGCGGTCGCCTGGTGGAGCACTCCGAGCACGCTGCGGCGCGCATGCGGCTGAACCACCTCGATGGGCTCCCCCGAACCCAGCCGTCGATCGCCTCCGATCGCCATCGTCAGCTCCGGAGCCGTCGCCAGCAGCCGGTCCACGCTGGCCTCGAGTTCGGCGCGCTCGGCGCTTCCGGGCGCGTACTGCAACACCGGCTCGTTGATCGGGGCAGGAACGCGGGTGACGGCGTCGAGCGACATGCCAACAGCTCCTCAGTCAAGATCGAGCCGTCGGCAGGGGCTGGACGGCAGGACGGCAGGACGAGCCCATCCTGGCACGCGCCGGACGCGCTAGGCGGTGGCCTCGGCGATCAGCTGCCCGACCTCCTGCGGGGCGTACCAAAGCAGGCTCAAGCCCTCGAGGTCCCCCGCCCGGACGCGGCTCTCGTCGGCCTTCTCATCGACGTGCACCGAGACCACGTCGGCCCACGCGAGGGGCGCACTCAGGCGAACCGCGGAAGCACCCGACTCTGGGGCTGGCCGGACCACGTCGCCAGGGACATCCGCCGCAATCACGACTCTTCGCGTCGGCGCCTCGCGCTCGCCCCGAATCAGGGCAAGGGACACGTCGGCCGCGTCCAAGAGCGCCTCGAGCTCAAGGCCTTCGTCGTCCTCGCCTGGCAGGCCCGCCCGCAGGTCCGCCGTGACAGCGGCCGCGCTGGGCGCCTCGGCACTGCCCTCCTGGTGAAGACGTCCCAGCATGAGGAAGGTGCCCGGGACATAGACCCGCACGGGCGCGCTCACGCCCAGCTCTGCTCGTCGGCGCGGGCCCGAGTAAGCGACAGGGCTGCCGTGCGTATCGCGGTCTCCAGCACAGGGACCCGGCGGCTGGGATCCATCAGATTGGCGCCGATCACCTCGAGGTCCTCTCGACCGGGGCCGAGCATGGTCACCGACCCACCAGCCCGACGGACCTTGGCCGCCTCCCCCAGCATGCGGCGGGTGACCGAGCGGCGGAAGGCGCGCTCCAAGCGGGCCGGGACGCTGCGGGGCTGGTCGTAGTCAAAGGAGGCGTTGGGCGCCAGCACGTACATCTCGTCCAGCTCCAGGCCCGCCATCAAGTCGACCGACGTCGCCGAGCAGGTTCCGCCGTCGACGTACCTGGCTTGGTCGATGACCACCGGCGGGTACCAGCCGGGAATCGAGCACGACGCCAGGACCGCCTCGGACAGGGCCGCTTGGGGGGCCCCGGGTCGACCGAAAGCGACCCGTCGACCGGTGTCGTAGTCCATGGTGACGATCCACAACGCCGGGTGTGGCGACCAGGCGTCGGCCGGCGTGACTGCTTCCACGAGGTGGCTCACCGACCACAGCGAGCCGCGGCCCGGCGGCAGGACCGACGACATGACCGCCGTGGGCGGGAGCCGACGAGGGGCTCGTACGGCCCTCGCCAGCAGTCGTCGTGAGCCGATCCGGAACTGCGGGCGACCGGGTAGCGCACCGCCGGTCGCGCGGTCGTAGTCATAGGTGTAGCCGGCGAGGGGGCCCTCAGTGACCATCTGACCAAGCTGATGATCGACCAGGTGCCCGACCGAAACCCCGGCTCCCAGCAGCGCGCCCACGACGGAACCAGCAGAGGTCCCCACGATCACATCGGCGTCGCGGGCGTCGAAGCCGGCGACGTCCTGAAGCGCCTGGAGCGCACCAATCGTCCAGGTAGCGCCCAGCACTCCTCCGGCGCCCAGCACCAGCCCCCGCCTTGGCCCCGAAGCCGTCAACGCACCGCCTCGTGCAACTCCGCAAGTGCATCGCCCATGCACTGCCCGAGAACATCGACGTCGGGCATCGCATCGCGATCGGCGTTGAGCCCGAAGAAGACCCCCCCGTTGTAGGACGTCAGCCCAATGCTGACCGCCTGCCCTTTCGCCAGGGGCACCACGGGGTACGCGGCTTCCATCAGGGCGCCGGCGCTGTACAAGGGGAACTGCGGCCCCGGCACGTTGGTCACGACCAGGTTGAACATGCGTCGAGACAGGCCGCTGCCCAGCCGAGCACCCATCGAGTGCAAGGTCGGCGGCGCGAACCCTGCCAGGCCGACCAGTGCCTCAGCCCCCACTGACTGGCCGGTCTCCTTGTGGGCCTTCATCGCGTAGGAGACCTGGTGCAGTCTCATGATGGGGCTCGGCTCGCCCACCGGAAGGTCAACCAGATAGGAAGCCACCCGGTTGCCCAGGGCGCCGTTCTCGCTGTCGGAGCGGACGCTGACCGGGACCAGCGCCCTGACCACCGTTGCTCCGCCCACGGCCTCACCGCGGGTCATCAGCCACGAGCGAAGTCCTCCTGCGACCACGGCCAGAACCACGTCGTTCACCGTGCCGCCGTGCTCCTTACGGATGGCCTTGTAGTCATCGAGACGGGTGTCGATGGTTGCGTATCGGCGAGCGGACCCGATCTCAGCGTTCAGCGGACTCGTAGGCGCCGTCCGAGCGACGGTACGAGCCATCGCCAACACCCCCACGCCCGCGCCCACGAGGCGCTCGGTGGTCCGACGGACATCCCCAGCCATCCCGCGCACCGCATCCATCGCGTCGGTGGGTCGCCGGACCAAGTCCGCGACTGCGCCTGCGATCAGCTCGACCGACGAAGGCTCAGCGGCGGGGCGCCAGGTGTCGGCCGGGGTCTCTCGGGGTTCGGGCGTCACGTCGAGCAGCACCTGCCCGATGTCGACAGCGCTCACCCCATCCACCATGGCGTGGTGGGTCTTGGTGAGGATCGCGAAACGGTCGCCCTCGAGCCCCTCGACCAGGTAGGTCTCCCACAGCGGGCGGTTGCGGTCCAGGGGCCGACTCATGATCCGCGCGACCAGTTCGCGCAACTGATCATCAGTCCCGGGACGGGGCAGCGCCGAACGTCGGACGTGGTAGGCGACGTCGAAGTCCTCATCGTCGACCCAGACCGGGCTGGCCAGGTGGCCGGGCACCCAACGAATGCGCTGCCGGTAGCGCGGCACGAAGGCGATCCGCTTACGAATCAGCCGGATCAGGCGGTCGTAGTCGAAACCCGCATCCGGCAGAGCGAAGACGGCGACCCCACCGACATGCATCGGCGTGGTCTCTTCTTCGAGATACAGGAACGAGACATCGAGCGGGTTGAGGCGATCAGACACAGTTCTGCGGTCTCCTCGATCGGCACGTCGGATGGTCAGGGCTTCGGTAACCGACAACGAACGGCCATGGTGTCACGCCGGCCACGCATGAGCAGGGCCAAACCGCGCCAAGCCGGACCGAAACCAGACGGGCCGCCCAGGTAACCTGAACGAGATGGTCGGGCGAGACAAGCGCCGGACTTTCCGTTGTCCCCGCCCCAAGAATCCAGCCTACTCAGCAGCCGGAGTCCTTCATCGTGAACCGCATCGCCGTCGTCCTGGTTGCCAGCGCGCTTGCACTCGGCGGCTGCGCCTCGTCCACCGGACAGATCGAAACTGGGAGCACCACCTCGTCGGCCAGCACCCCGACGCCTACGGCGTCCACCTCTTCGTCGCCGGAGCCCACGGCGACCGAGCCCGACGGGACGACCATCGAGGTCACCGTTGCTGGCAAGCAGGTCCAGCCCGAGCCGACCACCATTGCCGTGTCGCCGCTTGAGGAAGTCACCCTCGTCCTCACCACAGACCGCGCCGGTGAGTTGCACATCCACGCTGCCGAGCCCGAGCTCGAGATCGAACTGAAGCCGGGCACCGACACCCACACTTTCACCGCGCCCAAACAACCGGGCGTCTATGAGGTCGAGCTGCATGACCCGGACCTGCTGCTGTTCACGATCAAGGTTCAGTAGGCGTGGGGGTCGCGCTACCGGAGGGCACGGCCTGGGCGACCCGGATTGCTCACGGGGTGGGCAATCGCCAAGACCTACCCCTGCCCTTCTGGGCCGCGCTGGCTGGCGCGGTAGTGGCACTGGTCGCGTCGTTTCTGCTGCTCGGGAACCGGTGGCGTGACCCACGTCTGCGCGGGGGGGCGGCTGGCCGGCCGCTGCGCCCTGGCTCGGCGCACCTGCTCGACGCCGCGTGGTTCCGATGGGTCCTGAGCGGGATCGGACTCCTACTGACCGGCTACTTCCTGCTCGGCCTGCTGGCTGGACCCGACGATGCGGCCAACCCCTCTGCGGGCGTGGTCTACGTCCTGTTATGGGTGGGAACACTGGTTTTTGCCTCGGCCCTCCTGGGTCCCGTGTGGCGGATGCTCAACCCGCTGCGCACGCTGCACCTGCTGGGCTGCCGGGTCCTGGTCCACGACCCAACGCGCGGCCTGTTCCAGGCACCAAAACGACTCGGGCTTTGGCCCGCAGCGGCGGTCGTATTCTCCTTCGGCTGGCTCGAACTCGTGGCGCCAGATCGGGCGAGTACGGGAGTTCTGACGGTCTACCTCGGGCTCTACGCGATCTGGGTGCTGGGCGGAGCCATGGTCTTTGGCAGCTCTTGGATCGGTCAGGCCGATGGCTTCGAGGTGGTGTCGACCCTGTACGGCCGCTTGTCGATCCTCGGCCGCCGAGACGACGGCACCCTCGTCTTGCGATCCCCGCTGAACGGCCTGGCCGGGCTCCCGGCCCGAACTGGCGCCGCCGCGACCGTCTGCGTGCTGCTGGCCATCACCGCCTACGACGGATTCTCCAGCTCGCCGTGGTGGATCGCGCGCATCCAAGGGACCGCCTGGTCGACCGAGGTGCTCGCAACCCTGGCCCTCCTCGCGATGACGCTGCTGGTCGGAGCCACCTACGGTGCGGCCACGTGGCTGTCTGGACGCCTGTCCGACGTCCCGGGGCTCGACCGACGGATGCCGCGCCTGCTGGCCCACTCGGTCGTTCCCATCGCGTTGGGCTACGCCATCGCGCACTACTTCTCGTTGTTGATCGTGGTCGGACAACAAACCGCCGTACGGCTGAGCGATCCCCTCGGGACCGGAGCCAACTGGCTCGGCATGGGGAACATCGAGGTCAACTACAGCCTGGTCGGAGCCACGACCATCGCCGCGCTGCAGGTTCTTGCCGTCGTTGGTGGGCACATCCTCGGCATCACCCTCGCGCACGACCGAACCGTGGCCCTGGTCCCGAAGCCGCGCGCTGTGCGGGCCCAGCTACCCGTGCTCATCCTGATGGTCTTCTTCACCTTGGCCGGCTTGACCCTGCTGTTCTCGGCCTAGCCGGAGACTGAAGGCTGCTGCGCAGCCAAGGCCTCAAGGTCCGCGAGCCAACCGTGCGCGCCGATCTCGCGGAACGTGAGACGCGCGGCCTCGAGCAGCGATTGGGCCTCCGCCGCCCGCCCCTGCCCGATGAGCCAGGTGCCCAATTCTGCCTGGGCTTTGGCTCGGTAGCCCACGGCGCCCAGAGCCGCCAACGCGTCGATACCGGCCATAAGTTCCGATTCCACGACGAACGGATCTCCGCCGCGGGCCGCTTCGACCAGACCCCGGAACCGATGCCATTGCGCGGCAACGCCTTCGGGGACGCGTCCGGCTGGCACCGAAGTCACGCGGTCGAGGAAACGCGACGCGAGATCGATGTCACCTGCGGCGAGGACGGCTTCGACATACGGCGGCCAGAGGACGAAAAAGTCATCCTCGATGCCCGCGGAGATCATCAGCTGATCAAAGCTCTCAGCGGCGATGCGTACCGCCTCCGTTCGGTCTCCCGAGGCCAGCGCTCTGCTCATGGCGGCGGCAGCAATCCAGGTCAGATCCGCCGGGTTGTCGGTCCGCCCGTCTGAGGGGGTCCATTCCGGGGTTGTTCCTTCGGCCACCGACAGCCAGACTTCCACACCCGAGAGGGCGAACCGCCAACTGTCTTCGAGGTGCGCGCCCCAACTCTCGTTCAGTTCCTGACGGAGTTCCGTCAGCCGCCCGAGGGTCCACAGCTCAATCGCCACGTTGGCTTTGGCGTGGTTGGCGATCAATTGCTGCCCAGCCTTGCGGGCCACTTCGAAGCCTTCGGTGGCATAACCCAGCGCCGCTTCGGGGTTCCGACAGTTGTTGAGGGCCGCCAACGTGACCAAGGCGCGCGCATGGGCGACGGGAAATCCGTCGGAACGCGCGACCTCTCCGGCCGCCTCAAGAGCCACTCGTGCGGCAGTCGGCGCGCCGACGCCCAGGTAGCGAATGCCGATGGCGACGAAGGCGGCAGCCAGCGACTCGCGGTCGCCGTTGGCTTCGGCGAGCAGGAGCATCCGATCTGAGCACTCGCGAAGGGCGTCCCATTCGCCGAGCTGGTCGAAGGCTCGAGCCAGCGGGCGCGCCAACGCCAGTAGCGCCCGATCTGCCTCCGGTTGACCTTGCAGTGCCTCCCATCGCGGAGAGGCGACGTCCACGGCTGCCCTGAGCTCGCCGAGAACGATCAGGGAGTTGGCCAGCGCCGCCGCCGCCAGGGCCGCGCCCAGGGAGTCGCCGAGGGCGTCGAGCTTGTCCATCGCGGCTTGCGCATGCAAGCGCCCCTCCGACGGAACACCCGCGTCATTGGCAGCGGCCGCGGCAACTAGCTCAAGCGCCGCACGCTCGGCCGGATCCCGGGTGTGTTCTAGGGCCGTCTCGTACAGCCGCTGCGCGTCCGCCGGCGACCCGACAAGCCGAGCCCTTACCGCAGCACGCTCGAGATAACTGCACGCCGTGCGAATCAGCTCGGGCACATCCTGATCGGTCGCCGAGGAGGCCTCAGCGGCATCAAGGAAATGCTGAGCAATCAAGGCGGCCAAGTCATCACTGGGGTCTGGCTGCGTGAGGAGGTCGTTCGCCGCCGCGATGTGTCGCGCCTTACGATCCCGGCGGCCCTGCGTGCCGTACGCAACCTGACGCACGACGGACTGGACGAATCGGTACTGCCCGATCTCGGCCGTGAACCGGTCGGTCTGGATGGCGAAGATCTCCTTGCGCTGCAACGAGGCAAGCAGTCCGTCCAGCCCCGCGGGATCCGACCCGAGGGCCAGCAGACCACCCTTGGCGAAGGACAAGCCGAGCACGCTCGCGTCCGTGACCACGCGGCGCTCATCGGCGGTGAGGGTGTCGAGTCGAGCGGCGACCAGGGCCTGCAGTGACGCGGGCGAGTCAACAGCGTCCAGGTCGAGCTCGACCCCTTCCGCGACGAGGTAGCGCCCGCCCTGGGGAACCACGAGGTCGCGATCGATGAGGGCGCGAACGGTCTCGACGGCGAACAGCGGAATCCCCTCGGAGCGAGCGACCAGGCTGGCGCGATCCGGTGGAGCGAGGCCGAAGACCAGGTCATCGACCAACGCGGCCATGGCGTCATCGGCCAATCGCTGTAGCCGCACCACGCTTTGCCGCCGGCCACCCAGGTCCGGACGCCGGTCCAACAATTCGGGGCGCGCGAGCGCGAGGACGAAGATCGGCGCCTGCGCCGTGGACATCAGGTGCTCAAGGAAGTCGAGCAAGCCGACGTCCGCGTGTTGGGCATCGTCGATAACGAGGACGACCGCGCTCTCGTTCTGAGCCAGCCGCTCGAGGAACGTGGTCCACGCGCTGAACAGATCCTCCCGGCTGAAGCCGGCGCCGCCACCTGCACCGAGCAGAACGGCCAACCTCGGCCGGAGCCAAGCGCGCTCCTCGGTCTCGGTGACGAACTCAAGCAGACCCGCATCCAGGCGCTCCCACACCGCCTCCCCGCTGTCGGTCTCCAGTAGCCCCAGACGCGCGCGAAGTGCCTCGGCCAGCGCCCAGAAGGCGACCCCGTCGCCGTAGGACAAACAGCGTCCTCGGTGCCAACGAACCAAGGCCGCGAGACCGTCGATGTACTTCTCGAACTCCCAGGCGAGCCGAGACTTCCCGATCCCGGCCTCGCCATCGATGACGACCAGTCGCGGCCGCTGGGACTCCTCAGTGGCGTGAAAAAGATCCTTCACCAGCCTCAGATCGGACTCCCGGCCAGTGAGCCGAGCCTCGAGGCCATCGAAGCGTTGCCCGCCACCGACTTCGGCAACGACCACCCCCGCCCGCCAGAGCCGCACCAGCTCAGCCTTGCCCTTCAGCTCATGCTCACCGGCATCGTCGAACGTCACCGCAGCGTGGCTCAGCTCCCGGGTGGTGTCATCAACCCATACGCGGCCCGGCTCAGCCACGGATTGCACGCGGGAGGCGGTGTTGACCGCGTCCCCGGCCACCATGCCTTGACCGGTCGCACCCACGGTCACCGCGACCTCACCGGTCACTACCCCGACCCGAAGAGCAAGCCCCAGGACTGCGAGGTCCGTACCCATCTGTTCAACGGTGGCGGCGAGCTCGAGTCCTGCACGAACTGCACGTTCGGCATCATCCTCGTGGGCGACCGGCACCCCCCACACCGCCATGACGGCATCGCCGATGAACTTCTCCACCAGGCCGCCGTAGCGGCCGATAACGACCCGGCACTTCTCGAAGTACTCCGAAAGCAGCTCCCGTACCTCTTCGGCGTCCCGGGACTCCGACAACGTCGTGAAGCCCACCAGGTCGGCGAAGAGCACGGAGGTGACACGCCGCTCGGCGACCGGCGCCCCAGGAGGTCCAGCCTTCTGCGCGAGGGCGCCGAGCATGCTCGATCCGCAGAACCCGCAGAAGCGCCCGCCCTCGTCCGGGGCTCCACACGAAGGGCAAGCACGGCTCGCGATGAGCGCGCCGCATTCACGGCAGAATCTGACGTCGCCGAGTACTTCGACTCCGCAAGCACCGCAGGCGGTCACTTCCACCTTCCCGTAGCGTGTCGCGCGACCCCGATCGCCTCGCGGGCGGGTGCCACTCGGGCCGAAGATAGCCCCTTGGGACCCTTCTCATCGGTCATTGCCGATTCGGTCCCGCGACGGCCCGCGATTACTCCAGCGGCACGTCGAAGAGGACGTGCAACTCCTGAGCGGTGCGCGCGTACGAGGTGTGCAACACCCCGACCATGCCGAGGTCGACTGCGGCCGCGACGTTGGGTTGGAGGTCGTCCACGAAGACACAATCATCCGGCGCCAACCCGAGCAGGTCGACGGTGTGTTGAAAGATCCTCGATTCCGGCTTCCGCATTCCCACCTCACCGGAGATCACCACCGCGTCAAACATGTCGGCCCAGCCATCCCTGGGGTAGTCGTTACCCCACGAGTTGGACAGCAGAGCCGTACGCAGTCCTGCTGCGTGGGCGCGGTGCACCAGACCGACCATGTCCGGAGCGTGCTCGAAGCGGTCAAACATCCGTTGCAGCAGACCATCGGCTGGCACCGGCTCGCCGCGGCGAGTACGGAGCCAGCTGGCCAGCCGGGCCTCGAAGTCCGGCACCTCCAACTCGCCCCGTTCCAGAGCATGGACCGGGTTGAAGACCGCTTCTTGCCCGACCCGGTCGCCCAACCACTGGCTCATTCCCTCCGCGAAGTGCGAGAGGTCCACATCATCGCCGTCGGCCCACGCCGCCATGGACGAGCCGAGATCGCTGGTAAGCACTCCGCCCCAGTCAACGATCAATCCGGTCAGTGCGGCGGGCCTGGTCACATCACCGATCGTAGGAGCGCGCCCGACGCCGCCGAAGATGCCTCCTCGAAGATCGTGACTGCTCGCTTGGAACCAGCCCACGCGCGAGCGTCGCGATGGCGAGCCGGGCCGCCGACTTGGGCGCCACCTCGTGCAGAGACCGACCCGTCGCCAGTGCCGCGTCAAAGGCGCTCTGGTCCTCGGGCACGAGGGTGACCTCAGCGATTCCGGTGTGCCGATGAATGAGATCGGTCAACTCCCGGCCCGCGTCCCCGCGGACGGGACCTCTGCGGACTCGGTTCACGACCACCCTGACCGTGGCGCC
Organism: uncultured Actinomycetota bacterium; assembly: GCA_963851405.1. Classification (GTDB taxonomy): domain Bacteria; phylum Actinomycetota; class Actinomycetes; order DATJPE01; family DATJPE01; genus JANPBY01. The sequence goes on from CAWKPB010000004.1 coordinate 148,207, forward strand.
AGGGGCTGCTGCCTGAGCCTCCGGCAGCGAGCGGATCAACCGCTGAACCCCGATCGGATCGGCCCGCCCCACAGCAAGCAAGACATCCGCCTCCGCCAACGTGCACAAAGTCGCAGCGTTGCGTCGAGGAGCGACGGTGTCATAGCTGAGCTCTTCGTCCTGCTCGAGGCCGAATCCACAGTCAACGATCGTCAACGCTGCGAGCAGCCGCGCCCTGGACCAGACTTCGGACAACGCCGCCGACCGCAGCTCGGCCCAACGGTCTGCGCGGATGATGCCCGTGAGGACCCGAAGGTTCGGTGCGACCTGCCGAGCGATCCCCGCCAGCGACAGCACATCCAAGGTGCCGGCGTTCGCGGCTCGAGCGGCAGCGGCCAGGCCGGGTGATTCGTCGAGCAAACCCAGGAGTTGGGCTGCGCTGGCTCCGTAGGTGTCCGCATCGGCCAACAGGGTGGGCACGCCCAACAGCGCAGTCTCACCCGCCAGATAGGTCGCGAGACTCGTTCGACCAGGGGCGCCGACGGGACCCCACACCGCCGCCAGGCGACCCCGTGGCTGTCCGTGTTTACCGTCCAACCCAACGGGCGATCCCGACTCGGCTACGGCCTGCCCGGCCCCTCTCACAACGACCACCAGGGCATCGACGGCTGATTGCGCGGTCTCCGGATGAGCAACGACCACACCACGCACACCACACATCAACAGGCGCCGCTCGAGAACCTCATCGCTGGCATCGAGCACGGCCACGACGTCGACCCCGGATCGCGCCAGCCGTTGCACCGCCTCCCTGTCCAGGCGTCGTAGGTTTCCTGAAACGACCGCCCACCGGGCGATACCGAGCGTGGCGGCGGCCACCAGATCGGCGAGATCCACGCACCGGCGAACGACGGTGAGCCCCTGAGCCGACGCGTTCAGCGCGGAAAGCAGCGCCGGCTCAGCAGCCGACCCCTCGAGAGCCAGCAGGACCGGCACGGGGCTGGTCACGGCGAGGCAGAGACCCGGACCAGGTCGATCGCGCCGTCCTGGACGGCCTGGACCAGCACCTGGACGTCCTCTGGTGGTACGGCCAGGACGACACCCATTCCGTCTCCTGAAGGGCCAAGCCGCCCACCGTCGGTCACGACATCGGCGACCAGCGCTCCACTGACGGTGAGCGCGGTCGCGCCGTCATCTGGGGTCACGTAGACATCAACGCGTTGACCGCGGCCGACGTCGGCGGGTGCGTGGAAGCGTCCCACCGCCACGGTGACGTTCCGCAAGGCCGGGCCACTGCCCGCCGGTGTGACCGCCCCGACGGCCAACAGCTCGCCGGCGGACAGCGGCCGGGCTGCCACATAGCCCGTGGGCAGTCCACTAGCAACGCCTACGTAGGCGTTGGACGCCTCGCCGAGGCGGACGTTGACCGGGCGCAGATCATCGGCCTGCAGCGGTGCTCCGGCATCGAGGGCGCGGGTGAGCGACCACACCGCGACAGTGTCGTCTGCGGTCGCCATCAAGCGGGCGCCGAGCACCACTGCCAGCAATACCAGCAGCACACCCGCGAGCAGCCGGGTGTCTCGCCAGCGTGGCCTCGTGAGTCGTACCGCCTGCGGGGAGGCGAGCGCAAAAGCAGCTGTGGATTCGGACCTGAGGTGATCGGTCACCATGGGCCACCCCCGGCAGGTCGCGTCTCCGACGGACGAAGCCTGCATCGTGCCGCAGGCGGGCGGATCCGCGCGCCGGGTTGTCCACACCCGGTCGGGTGATCCCCAGGGCCTCGATCCATGCCACGGATGACCTGGTGGCTCTGCGATGATCGGACGGTGACGCAGAGTCCACGATTTCTCACGCTCACCGATGTCGCCGAGGTTTTGAACATTTCCTCCGCTCAGGCCTATGCCCTCGTGCGCAGTGGTGACCTGCCGGCCATCAAGGTCGGAGGACGCGGTCAATGGCGGGTCGAACGCAGCGAGCTCGAGGGCTACATCGGGCGCATGTATACCCAGACCGCGGAGTTCGTTGCCGAGCACCCGCTGGGCGATCCACGCTCTAGTTGAGACGCACGGATCCCACGGCTGAGAACGGCACCAATCGCACCTCACCCCGCTGACGAGCCTCCCCTGGTGGGTGCTCGGTCAACTCCAGATGATCCGACCCCACCTTGTCGATCACCCCGACCAGGGCGGCACCGCCGGCGGTGACCAGCCGCACCTCAGCCCGGTCGCGCGCGATGATTCGCAGGGCGTGACCGAGGTCGAGTCGGGCCACGACCGGGCCTTCGCTGTCCGGTGCGGCAGATCGAGTTCCTAGCCCGGTGATGGACTCGATGGCTCGCAACGACACGAGCACCTCGCGTACCCCGGTGTCCACCAGCACCCAGTCCGATCCCACCCCGGCCACGAGGCCCCGGGTCGGTTCTGCTCCACGGGTCCTGATCACGATCGTGGTGTTCTCGCTGTGAGCCCCACGTAGGCGGTCGACGATCCGGACCCGCGCAGCCTCGCGGCGCGTGCGGTCGCCGATCTCCGCCTCGAGGTCGGCCCGCTCCGCGGCGTCGGCCTGGCCCTCCAGATCGGCGAACAACTCCTCCCAGCGCACGGCAGGGAACCTAGTCCGTCCACATCCGAGGCCTGAATATTGACGTGCATCCAAACGAAGAGTATCTCTATTAAACATATATAAACAAATGTAAACGGAGGCCATCATGTGGAAGCGCTCTCTGGCGCTGGCGGCGTGGACGCTCGTGCTCGTCGCGGCGGCGATGTTGTTGGTAGGCGCGACGCCAGCGCTGCTTCTCCAGGCCGGACGCGGCGATCCCTCGCCGGACGCAGCCGTGGCTATCGCCGCGGCCGCCGCGGCCTGGCTCATCCTCGGGTGGATCTGCCTAGGTCTCGCGCTCTCGCTGGTCGAGATCGGCACGGAGGTGGCGGGACGTCGGATCTGGTCACCGGTGTCAAGGGCCGCCCACGGGATGACGCCCCCGGGCCTGCACACCGCGATTCGCGCCAGCCTTCGCCTCGGCCTAGTGGCCAGCAGTGCTGGCGCCGTCCTGGTCGCGGCACCGGGCGCGGTCCACGCCGAGTCCGGGAACTCCGAGCGGTGGCCCTCGGTGGACCGTTTGGTCGTAGATCGGTCAGCCGTGGATTCGTCAGCCGCGCACCGGGCCGCCGCAGATCACCGGGCGGTGCCCCAACGATCCGGGGCCAGGCCCACGGTCGCCTATCGAGTGCACCCCGGGGACACGTTGTGGGATATCGCCGCCGCGCACCTGCCGCCAGGATCGTCCGCGGCTGCTATCGCGGCGCGATGGCCGAGGTGGTGGTCGGCCAACCGGCAAATCATCGGCCCGGATCCCAATCTGCTCCGGCCGGGCCAACGGCTCCAGCCTCCTACGGATCGCTCAGCGGGTGCCGCATGAACATCAGTGCCGGGTCAGCCCCCGCCCCGGTGAAGCTCAGACTGCTCCCCGCGCCGCAAGCCGAACCACCGTTCGAAGACGCGAGCGAGCCGGCGTACCTCGCAGTGGTCGGTCAGGCCCTGCTCCCGTTGGAATGGCCGCTGCCGGCGGGGGTTTTGGCCCGCGGTCGGCCGTCTCATGGGTTGTCAGCAACACCGCAGCCAGGTCACCTGAGATTGGTCGGCCCCATCCATGATCCGGAGGACTTCGGACCGCAACCCACCGCCCGGGCAGCCTTGCCAGAGCCCGCTCCCTGGGCCGCCCGACTCGTTCAGGGCATCGCCGAGGTGCTGACGTTGGACCGACCACTGACCCAACTGCTGCGCTGGGCCGCTCCTGAGGTCTACGAGCAGTTGCGCGTCCTCGTCGAAACTGGCGGGCGACGAAGCGACGCGGTACGAGGACCCGCCAGGCGCCGTCCCACAGTTCGGTCGGTGCATGTCACGGAGCCCAGCGACGGCGTCGCCGAGGTCTGCGCGGTGGTGGATGACGGTCGCCGGCCACGCGCGTACGCGCTGCGCCTGGAAGGAGTGGATGGGCGGTGGCGAGCCACCGCCTTGGATCTGATCTGACCTGAACTGAGCGAAACCGGCTGCGCCGAGTTAGCTGCGCTTGCGCGCCTCTCGCTGTTGCCGGCGCCGCTCGGCCCGCGACGCATTGGGGTCGACCTCAATGGGCGCCCCGTCGGCCTCGCTTCGGTGCGTGACCCCACCGGACCCATCCTCGCCGGGGGCCGAGTACTCCAGCGTTCTCGGCCGATCGGGGTTCAGCCCCTTGGCCACCAACTTGGGTGGAGCGGTCGGTGCCGGCGCGGCTTGTTCGGTGGGCAGGCTCGGTCGCTCAGCGATTCCATCGACCAGGGCACTGGCGCCGGTGGCGGGCTCAGGGTCGGCGTCTTCTTGCGTGACCTCCACGTTGAAGAGATAACCGACCGACTCCTCCTTGATGGCCTCCATCATCGCCATGAAGAGCTCGTAGCCCTCGCGCTGATACTCGACCAGAGGATCCCGTTGGGCCATCGCCCGAAGGCCGATCCCCTCTTGGAGATAATCCATCTCGTACAAGTGCTCGCGCCACTTGCGGTCGAGCACGGAGAGAATGACCCTGCGCTCCAACTCACGCATCGCCTCGGAGCCCAACTGCTCCTCGCGCGCCGCGTAGGCCGCAGCAGCGTCGGCTCGGATTTCCTCAGCGAGGAACTCAGCAGACAGCCCGGCCCGGTCGCCCCCCGAACGCTCGATCAGTTCATCAACGGTCATGGACACCGGGTAGAGCGTCTTCAGGGCCGTCCACAACTGGTCCAGATCCCAGTCCTCGGGGAACCCATCCGCCGTGGCTCCGGAGACGTAGCCGTCGACGGTGTCGTCGATCATCGGCGCGATCTGCTCGTGCAGGTCCTCGCCCTCGAGCACCCGGCGGCGCTCTTCGTAGATGACCAGGCGTTGCCGGTTCATCACATCGTCGTACTTCAAGACGTTCTTGCGGATCTCGAAGTTCTGCGCCTCGACCTGGGACTGGGCATTGCGAATCGCGTTACTGACGATCTTGTGTTCGATCGGCAGGTCATCGGGCAGGTTGAACCGGGTCATGATCGACTCGATTCGGGCGCCCTGGAACAGCCGCATCAGATCGTCTTGAACCGAGAGGTAGAAACGCGACTCCCCGGGGTCTCCCTGGCGGCCCGATCGACCACGCAGCTGATTATCGATGCGGCGCGACTCGTGGCGCTCGGTGCCCAGCACATAGAGCCCGCCGGCCTCGACCACTTCGTTGTGCTCGGTCTCGACGGCCTTCATCGCCTTCTCAAGCGCCCCCGGCCAGGCCTGCTCGTACTCCTCGGGGTTCTCCACCGGCGACAGGTCCTGCTGAGCCAGCTGGTTGGCCGCCATGAACTCCGGGTTTCCCCCCAGCATGATGTCGGTGCCGCGCCCGGCCATGTTGGTGGCGACCGTGACCGCTCCCTTGCGACCAGCCTGGGCCACGATCTGGGCCTCGCGTTGATGGTGCTTGGCATTGAGAACCTCGTGGGGCACACCGGCCTTGCGGAGCAGGCCGGAGACGTGCTCGGACGTTCCGACGCTCGCGGTGCCGACCAGCACCGGCTGCCCCTTTTGGTGACGTTCAGCGATGTCCTCGACCACGGCGGCGTACTTGGCGTCCACCGACTTGTAGATCAGATCTGCTTCGTCGGCGCGCTGCATGGGCCGGTTGGTCGGGATGGGTACGACGCCGAGTTTGTAGATCTGGTGGAACTCGGCGGCCTCGGTGGCGGCCGTCCCGGTCATCCCACCGAGCTTGTCGTAGAGCCGGAAGAAGTTCTGCAGGGTGATCGTGGCCAAGGTCTGGTTCTCGTCCTTGATCGCCACACCTTCCTTGGCCTCGATCGCCTGGTGCATACCCTCGTTGTAGCGCCGGCCGGCGAGCATCCGACCCGTGTGCTCGTCGACGATGAGCACCTCGCCGTCCATGACGACGTAGTCGCGGTCGGCCTTGAACAACTCCTTGGCTTTCAGCGCATTGTTGAGGTAGCCGACGAGCGGGGTGTTGACGGACTCGTACAGGTTGTCGATGCCGAGGAAGTCCTCGACCTTCTCGACTCCGGAGTCCAGGATCCCAACCGTGCGCTTCTTCTCATCGACCTCGTAGTCGCCGTCGAGACCCTTCTCCAGATCGCCGCGCTTGAGCCGCGGAACGAGTCCCGCGAACGTGGAGTACCACTGGGTGGCCTGATCCGCCGGGCCGCTGATGATCAGCGGGGTGCGCGCCTCGTCGACCAAGATCGAGTCGACCTCGTCCACGATGGCGAAGGCATGTCCACGCTGAACGAGATCGGCCTTCTCCCAGGCCATGTTGTCGCGCAGGTAGTCGAAACCAAACTCGTTGTTGGTCCCGTAGGTGATATCGCACGCGTACTGCTCCCGGCGCTCAGCAGGCTTCTGCCCGGCCAGGATGACGCCGACCGAAAGCCCGAGGAATCGGTGCACACGCCCCATCCACTCGGCGTCACGTTCGGCCAGATAGTCGTTGACCGTCACCAGGTGGACGCCGCGACCGTTCAACGCGTTGAGGTAGGAGGGAAGAGTGCCGACCAGGGTCTTGCCTTCCCCGGTCTTCATCTCCGCGATATTGCCCAGGTGCAGCGCAGCGCCGCCCATGATCTGCACGTCGTAGTGCCGCTGCCCCAGCGTGCGGCGAGCCGCCTCGCGCACCGTGGCAAACGCCTCGGGCAGGATGTCGTCGAGGGTCTCCCCGTCGGCGAGCCGGGCCTTGAACCGCTCGGTCTCCTCGCGCAGTTCGGCGTCGCTGAGCGCGACGAAATCGCTCTCGACGGCGTTGACATGTCCGGCGATCCGGTCGAGCTTCTTCAGGATCTTGCCCTCGCCGGCGCGGAGCATGCGGTCGAAGAATGCGGGCACGTGTTCTCCAGGATGGGGGCCACGATTCGCGTGGCTGGTCCCAGCATCGTAATCGGCCCGTGACCTGGGTTCCTACTGCCCACGGCAAGATCGACCAATGCAGCCGCACCTGACCGACGGCGTCGTGGCGCTGCGTCCCTTGCAGCCCTCGGACGTCGACCCCATCACCGAAGCCTGCCAGGACCCCGAGACCCAGCGATGGACGACGGTCCCGGTCCCCTACCGGCGGGAGCACTCCGTCGAGTTCGTCGCCAACCACGACGCTGACTCCCAGGGCTGGACCAGCGGGCTCAACCCGCTCTGGGTCGTCACCTCAATCGACGAGGACCGGTACGGAGGCGCCATCGACCTCCGTCTCGACGGTGAGGGGAGCGCGGAGGTTGGCTACGCCCTCGCGCCGTGGATGCGCGGACGCGGCGCCATGCAGCGAACGCTGCGGCTGGCTCTGCGTCACGCCTTCGACGAGGGAGGTGTGGAACGCGTCGTTTGGTACGCCCACGTAGGCAACGACGCCTCGCGACGGACCGCTGAAGCGGTCGGGTTTCACATCCTCGACGGCGTCCTTCGCGCGGGGTGTGCCGCCCGCGGCAAGCGGTACGACTCCTGGGTTGGCGATCTGCTGCCCGCAGATCTTCGATGAACGGAGATCTGTCCGTGGACACCCCCCAGGGGACCGTCCACCTGTCGCCCCTGGCGCCGGCCGACGCGCCGGACTTCGCAGCCGCCGCTAGCGGTGATCACGAGATTCGCCGCTGGAGCTCCCTGCGCGCCGTCACGGACCTGCCGAGCGCGCAGGCCTGGATCGCGTCACGTGCCTCGCCGACCCGACTGGAGTGGGCCATCCGGACGCCTGCGGGGGAACTCCTGGGGCGGGTCGCGTTGCACGACCTCGACATCGAGGACGGGACCGCCGAGATCGGGTACGGGCTGTTCGCGGCGTTTCGCGGCGCCGGGATCGCACGGTCGGTGGCGAGCGCGGTGACCGAGCACGGGTTTGCCAAGGTCGGCCTGCGCCGGATCGAACTCATGCACGCGGTGGGGAACGTGCGGTCCTGCACCCTCGCCGAGGCCTGCGACTATCCACTGGAGGGAACCCTGCGCGCCCTGTTGGACGACGGGAGCGGGGGCTACGACGACGCTCACCTGCACGCCAGACTGAGTACCGACTAGGAGGTTCGGCATGCGCATCGGCGTCTTGGGCACGGGCGTGGTTGGACACGCCCTGGCCGACGGTTTCACCCGGCTGGGGCACGACGTGCGGATGGGCGCCCGCGCGGCGAACAACCCCGCGGCTACGGCCTGGGCGGAGGCCGCGGGCGCACCCGAAAGAGCCGGCGACTTCCGATCGGTCGCCGCCTGGGGTGAGCTCGTCGTGAACGCCACTAACGGCGGCGCGTCCGTCGAGGTGCTGAGCGCCTTGACCGACGAGCTCGCGGAGAAGGTCCTGATCGACCCCTCCAACCCGCTGGACTTCTCGGGTGGGTTCCCGCCTCGGCTCTTCGTCTCCAACGACGACAGCCTCGCCGAACACATCCAGCGCGCGCTCCCCGAGACGCAGGTCGTGAAGGCGCTGAACACCTTGGCCGCCGACCTGATGCTGAATCCAGACCTGCTCTCGGCCCCGAGCGATCTGTTCGTCGCCGGCAACGACGGTGCCGCCAAGGACGTGGTCCGTCAGTTGTTAGTGCAAGCCGGTTGGCTGGACGCCAATATTCACGACCTCGGTGGTCTTGAGGCCGCTCGAGGGACGGAGATGTGGCTGCCGCTGTGGCTGCGCTTCATGAGTGCCACGGGAAGCGGGGCCTTCAACCCGCACATCGTTCGCTGACTCCGGCGTCAGCCCGGAGCCGTGATCGTCCCGCTGGCGATATGCACCGCGTCTCCCGAGATGGTGACCTCGCTGGGGACCCGAGTCTGGGAGTCGACGGTGCAGACCAAGGTGGAGGGGCGACCCATCTCCAACCCCTGACGTACGACGAACTCCTGCCGGCCATCACCGACCAGGCCCGACACGGCGAGCCACACCCCGAAAGCTCCGGCCGCAGACCCGGTGGCGGGATCCTCCGCGGCGTTCAGGTCCCCGGTGAACATCCGCGCGTACGCGGTCCTGGTGGTCGCGTCCCACGAGACGACGAACACGCCCGTGAGGTCCGAGACGGGATGCGAGAAGCCACGCAAAGCGGACAGATCGGGGTCGCACCGCCCGAGCGCGGAATGCTGAACCGGGACCACCAGGAAGTTGATGCCCACTCCGCAGGAACGGGCCGAGGCCACTGGGTCCAGGTCTTGGGAGTTAAGTCCAGCCGCCGCCAAACCGGCAGCTGGGTCCACCGGGTCCCCCCAGTAGGGCTGCCCGCCGGTGAGCCGTACCGGACCGCCGTCGGCGGCCAACTCGAGCGGGAGCAGCCCGGCGCCACAAGCCTGCACGATCTCGCCGGGGGCCACTCGCCCAAGCTTGCGCAGGAGCCAGGCCGTACCCACCGATGGATGTCCGGCGAACGGCAGCTCGGTCACGGGGGTGAAGATCCGCAGCCGGTACGTCGCGCCCGCCGCTGCGTCCGACGGTGACGCAGCCATCGGGAAGGCGGTCTCCGACAGGTTGAACTCCCGCGCCAGGGCTTGGAGCTGTTCGGTACTCAGATCGTCAGCACCGTGAACGACGGCCAGTGGGTTTCCGCCGTACGGCTCGTCGGTGAACACGTCCACGATGTCGTAGGAGAGGGAGACAGCCATCCGCGGAGCGTAGCGGCGGGGCGAGCGTGGAAGCGTTGCGCGGCGAGCGACGCGACTGCCGCCCGCGCCTGCGCTCCCGCGCCTTCGGACCATGCGCCACTAGCCTGACGATGTGAGCGGCGCGACGGTATTCCTCGCCCGCCTGGCACGCGTCTCGGTCTTCGACCCCAACGGTGATCAGGTCGGGCGAATTCGCGATGTCGTGGTGGCTTTCGGCGCTGGATCGCAAGCGCCGCGAGTCAACGGACTCGTGGTCGAAGTGCCCATGCGGCGACGGGTCTTCCTCCCTATGACCCGAGTGACCGCGATCGACCCCGGCCAGGTCGTCGCGACCGGCCTCATCAACATGCGTCGCTTCGAGCCCCGACCCTCCGAGACGCTGGTGTTCGCCGAGCTGCTCGATCGAAAGGTCACCCTCGTGGCGACCAAGGAAGAGGTCACGGTGCTCGACGTGGCCATCTCCGCGACCCGGGTCCGCGAGTGGCAGATCAGCAAGGTCCACCTCCGCAAGGGCCAGCCCAGCGGCTTTCGCCGGCGCGGCGAGACGCTGACCGTGGACTGGGCCGAAGTGACCGGATTCGGGCTGGCTGAGGATCGTCAAGGTGCGGCCAACCTGCTGGCCACCTTTGAGAAGTTGCGGGCCGCAGACCTCGCCAACGTGCTGCACGAATTGTCCCCCAAGCGACGGGCCGAAGTTGCTGCGGCGCTGGATGACGAGCGGCTCGCCGACGTGCTCGAAGAACTCCCCGACGATGACCAGGTGGAAATCCTCAGTGCGCTCGCGCAGGACCGCGCCGCCGACGTCCTCGAGGCCATGTCGCCCGACGATGCCGCGGACCTGCTCGGTGAGCTTCCGCCCGTCCAGGCCCAGAGCCTGCTTGAACTCATGGAGCCCGACGAGGCCGACGACGTCCGACGACTATTGAGCTACGACGAATACACCGCGGGCGGGATGATGACCACCGAACCCGTCGTCCTGCCCCCCGACGCGACGGTCGCCGAAGCGCTGGCCCGGGTGCGCAACGCCGACCTCTCCCCCGCACTCGCCTCGCAGGTGTACGTCTGCCGCGCGCCGCTCGAGACGCCGACCGGCCGTTTCGTGGGGCTGGCCCACTTCCAGCGGCTGCTTCGCGAACCACCGTCGGCACTCGTGTCGGGAGTGTGCGACACCGACCTGGAATCACTGACCGCCGAATCCACGCTTCCCGAGGTCGCGACCTACCTAGCCACCTACAACATGGTGGCGGCGCCGGTCGTGGATGCTGCCGATCACCTGCTGGGCGCCGTGACCATCGACGACGTGGTCGACCACATGCTCCCCGACGACTGGCGTGACCGGGACGACGCCGAGCCGGCCCTGGAGGAGGCTCCCAGTGGCCCGTGATGCGCGGACGGTTCGCCTCGATCAGCCGATCGACAGCACCCGTCGGATCTCCAGACCCACCTATGACCCGGACTCCTTCGGGCGCTTCTCCGAGCGAATCGCCCGGTTCATCGGCACCGGTCGATTCCTGGTCTACCTGACCGTTTTCGTCATCGCCTGGATCAGTTGGAACACCCTCGCCCCCGAGGATCTGCGTTTCGACCCGTCGCCGTTCATCATGCTCACGCTGGTGCTTTCGCTGCAGGCGTCCTACGCCGCTCCGTTGATCTTGCTCGCCCAAAACCGCCAGGTCGACCGAGATCGGGTCACCTACGACCAGGATCGGGCGCAGAACGAACGATCCATCGCCGACGCCGAATACCTCACCCGCGAGGTCGCCGACGTGCGCCTGGCGCTGGGCGAGGTTGCCACCCGGGATTTCCTCCGCTCCGAGTTGCGCGACCTGCTCGAGGAGTTGGTCATCGAGTTGCGGGAGCCGCAAACCACCGTGGACAAGGCTGGTCCGGACCCGACGTAGGCTCGCCACATGGCTGCTCCCACCGTCGACCAAGTCACCGCTGCGCTCGCCACGGTCGACGACCCCGAGATCCATCGGCCGATCACCGAACTCGGCATGGTGGACAGCGTCTCCATCGACTCCGACGCCGGCGTCGATGTCCGGGTGCTGCTCACGGTGGCCGGGTGTCCGATGCGTACGGAGATCACCGAGCGGGTCACCCGGGCCGTGCGGGCCGTGGCGGGAGTCACCGCGGTGCGCGTCGAGCTCGGCGTCATGACCGACGATCAGCGCAAAGCCATGACGGCTGAGCTGCGGGGAGGGAAACCCGAACCCGAGGTCCCCTTCGCCAAGCCCGAATCATTGACTCGCGTCTACGCCGTCGCCTCAGGCAAGGGCGGGGTGGGGAAGTCCTCGATCACCGTCAACCTCGCCGCCTCGATGGTCGAGTCCGGGCTCAAGGTCGGCGTCGTGGATGCAGACATCTACGGGCACTCGATTCCGCGCATGCTCGGCGTCGAGGCTCGCCCGACCGCGGTAGAAAACATGATCATGCCGCCGGTGGCCCACGGGGTGAAGGTCATCTCGATCGGCATGTTCACCTCCGGTAACACCCCCGTCGTCTGGCGAGGTCCGATGTTGCATCGGGCCTTGCAGCAGTTCCTGGCCGACGTGTGGTGGGGCGACCTCGACGTCTTACTGCTGGACCTGCCGCCGGGCACCGGCGACATCGCGATCTCCGTCGCCCAATTGGTGCCCAATGCCGAGATCCTGGTCGTCACCACACCGCAGTTGGCCGCCGCCGAGGTCGCCGAGCGCGCGGGGTCCATCGCATTACAGACCCACCAGCGGATCGCGGGCGTCGTAGAGAACATGGCCTGGCTGTCCTTGCCCGACGGAGAACGCCTCGAACTGTTCGGATCAGGCGGCGGGCAAGCAGTCGCGGACGCGTTGGCCCGCGCCACGGGCACCGACGTTCCCCTCCTCGGTCAGGTCCCGATCGACGTACGGCTGCGCGAGGGCGGCGACGAGGGACGCCCGCTCGTATCCACGGCCCCCGACTCCCCGGCCGCCGTGGCACTCATCGACATCGCTCAGAAACTGTCCGGCCGTGGACTCGGTCTTGCTGGGCGATCCCTTGGCCTGACCCCGGCTGCGCGAAGCTGAGCGTTATTGAGGGGACGTCCTAGGTGGCGTCGCCGTCGTACGGGACGGCCTTGGGAGCCGCGGCCGGGCCGTCACCGTTGGAACCAGAGCGCTGAACGGGTTCGTCCTTCAGGACCGCGTCGAGGGCCTCGGACTCCTCGAGCAGGTGTCGCTTCACGAAGTTGCGCGGGTCCAGATCGGTGAGCTGCAGGTCGGAGAACTCCGGCCCTAGGGAGCCGGTGACCTCATCCTTGGCGCCTTGCGCCATGGCCCGCAGCTGGCGCAACAAGCGACCGGCCTCGGCCGCGAACTTAGGGAGCTTGTCGGGTCCGAAGACGAACAGTGCGATGACCAGCAAGGCCATCAGCTCAAAGAACCCGATGTCGAACATCTACCCAGGGTACGGCCAGTCGGCGGAGCCGTACTCGCTCGGTTTCCAACGATCGCGACGCCACCCGCCCAGACTGCGTCAGTCTGGGGTGCCCTTAGTCCGCGTTAGTCCGTGGCTTCGCCCAGGGTGATCTGCAGCGTCTCTTCGCTGCCGCCCCGATCGACGGTGAGGGTGACCTCGTCGCCGGGCACCCGCGCCCGGATGGCCACGATCAGTTCATCCGGCCCGGCCACGGGCTGGCCATCGAACTCCACGATCACGTCGCCGGCCCTCAACCCAACCTGATCGGCCGGGCCACCCGCGGTCACTCCATCCGGCGCGATCCGCACGCCCGAGCCGGTGTAGGTGGGGTCGAGGCTCGCCCCAATGATCGGGTACGACGCGGTGCCCGTCCTGATCAGCTGCTCCGCCGTGCGTCGAGCCTGGTTGATCGGGATCGAGAAACCCAACCCGATGGACCCCGCTTGGCTCCCCGCGCCCACTCCCAAGCTGGCGATGGCGCTGTTGACACCGATCACGCGGGCCTTGGAGTCCACGAGCGGCCCGCCGGAGTTGCCCGGGTTGATCGCAGCATCGGTCTGCAAAGCGGCGATGAACGAGATGTCCCCGCCGCTCCCATCGCCCGCGGTCACCGGCCGGTCAATCGCCGAGATGATGCCGGAGGTGACGGTGCCAGACAGGCCCAGCGGCGAGCCCACGGCAATGGCGGCGTCCCCGACCACGACCGAGTCGGAGTTACCGAGCTCCGCGACCGGCAGCCCGGTGCGATCGACCTTGAGCACGGCCAAGTCATACGTTGACGTGCGCCCGACAATCTCGGCCCTCTCGGTCGAGCCGTCGTTGAAGGTCACCGAGATGTTGCCCCCGGAGGCGGCGCTCGCCACGACGTGGTTGTTGGTCAGTAGGTAGCCGTCTTCGGTGAGGATGAAGCCGGACCCCGTCCCTCCGCTTCCGCCCGCGCGGACCTCGATGGACACCACGGTCGGCAGGACCCGGTCAGCGATTCCGGCTACCGAATCAGCCGATCGCGAACGGTCGCCGGGCACCACGGTCCCCAGGGTCACGTTGGGATTGGTCCGGGTGTCGTCGAACTGGGTCGCGACCACACCGCCGAGCAGTCCGGCCAACAACGCGATGCCGAGCGCACCGGCGGTGAGGGGCAGCCAGCCAGGACCCGACCGCGGCTTCGCCCGCCGGCCGGCGCCGTCCCACGAACCGGTGCCCTTGGATACCTGCTCGCTCGGGTAGGCGTACGGCGCCGTCAAATCCGAGTCGGGAGCCGGGTAGGCGCTGCCGTACACCGCGTCGTAGGGAGAGGGCTCGGGCGCCGCAGGTGGGGGCGGTCCCATGGAGAACGGCGCGGGCGGGGCGCTGATCGGAGCATCCACGGGCGCGTCGACCGCTTCGTCGCTGACGGCAGCATCGCTCGGCGGGGCCGCCCAGGGGTCCTGGGCTCGGGCCCACCAGGCCGGGCGATCGTCTTCGCTCACCCGGGAAGCCTACGTGCCGAGTCCGCTCGCGGCTTCCCGAGTCACCCATGACGGGTACGGCGTCACCGACCTGCCCGTATCCTTCCCGGGTGCCTGGGAACCCGAACGCGACCGTGACCTACGTCGAGTCCTTCGTCGAGGAGGACGAGGTCCTCGCCGAAGGCCGCCGCCGAGCCGACGAAGTTGGGTGCGGCGCGGTCAGCGCCAGCACTGGCGCCCTGCTCCGTCTGCTCAGCACCTTGCTCGACGCCCGGTCTGTCGTCGAGATCGGGACCGGGGCCGGGGTTTCCGGAACCTGGCTGCTGCGCGGCATGCATCCCGAGGGCGTCCTCACCTCGATCGACACCGAGGTCGAGCACCAGCGTCTGGCGCGAGAGACCTTTGCGGCCGAGGGCGTCCCCGCCAACCGCGCGCGGTTGATCAACGGCGCGGCTCAGGAGGTGCTGCCACGGCTCACCGACGGGGGCTACGACCTGGTGTTCGTGGATGGGAACCCGCAGGACTGCGCGGACCATCTGGAAGCGGCGCTGCGCCTGCTCCGCGCGGGTGGTGTGGTCGCCTTCGATCACGCCCTGTGGGGCGAGCGGGTGGCCGACCCGGCGCAGCGAGATCCGGACACGATCGCCATGAGGGAACTGGGACGCACCGTGCGCGAGCACGAGGAGCTGGTCCCCGCACTACTCACCACCGGTGACGGCCTGCTGGTGGCCGTTCGACGCTGACAAACGCGACGGCCCCGCCCGGAGGGATCCGTTCGGGGCCGTCGACGTGTGCTTCGTCAGCCAACCGCCTTCAGCGCATCGCCGAGAGCCTCGGCCTCGGCGGGGGTGAGCTCGACGACAAGGCGTCCGCCTCCCTCGAGCGGGACGCGCATCACAATGCCGCGACCCTCCTTCGTGACCTCGAGCGGGCCGTCACCCGTACGCGGCTTCATGGCCGCCATCTGCTTCCCCTTCCTGCGTGATACTCCCAGCCCCGCAACGACGGGCGCTGGTCTCTGATGCCATTATCCCGTACCCGCGGTCCGGACTCGACACCCGCACGGCAGACTGCTGCGCGTGCACGCTCGATCGGCGCTGTTCGACCTCTACGGGGACCACCTGCGCACGCGGGGCGGAACGGCTCCCGTGGCCGCCCTGGTCCGACTTCTGGCAGCCCTGGACATCGCGGCCCCAGCCGTCCGTACGGCCGTATCCAGGATGGTGCGACAGGGGTGGCTGGCCCCGTGCACGCTGCCGCAAGGCCCTGGGTACGCGCTGACCCCAAAAGCCGTGCACAGGCTGGATGACGCCGCCGAGCGCGTCTACCGAAGCAGCGACCTGGACTGGGATGGGCAGTGGCACCTGCTCATCGCGCGCACGCCTCCCGTACCGCGGGTCCGCCGCCAGCGCGTCACCGACCAACTCGCATTCCTCGGTTACGCCCCGATCAGCGCGACCAGTTGGCTGGCGCCCCGGGCCCACCCCGACGTGGTCGGGCTGCTGGCCGCCGAAGAGATGTCCGTCGACCGGTTCACCGCCACGCACGACGGGCCGGCGGCCGGACCGGGCTCGATGGCTGAGCTGGTCCGGCTCGCTTGGGACCTCAGCGCCTTGGATGAGGCGTACGAGCAGTGGCTCGACGACGCGGTCGTGTTGCTGGCCACCCTCCCCGTCGACGACGAGCAGGCGTTCGCGCAACGCAGCCAGCTGGTGAACGGCTGGCGCAAGTTCCTCTTTCGGGACCCCGGGCTGCCGCGGATGCTGCTCCCGGACGACTGGTCGGGCATCGAGGCCAGCACGTTCTTCGCCGAGCATTCAGAGCGCTTGTTGCCGGCGGCCACTCGCCACATCGACGCCTGCCTGAACTGAGCACCGACCCCTGCCTGTTGTGAGTCAGCCAGCGTCGGGGGTCGCACCCGCTCGGTGGCAGCCGACCAGGTGGTCGTTCACCACGCCGCACGCCTGCATCGCGGCGTACATCGTCGTTGGACCGACGAACACGAAGCCGTGGGCCTTGAGCGCCTTGGCCAGGGCCTTGGAGTCGTCGGTGCTCGCAGCCAGCTCCGAGAACGCCGACGGACGAGGTCGGGGCCCGGTCGGGGCATGGGACCAGATCAGTCGATCCAACGCGCCCTCGCCCTCGACGTCCAGCCAGTCATGGGCCGCGCGTGCGTTATGGATCGCGGCCTTGATCTTGGCTCGATTCCGGACGATCCCGGCGTCGGCCATCAGCCGTTCCTCGTCGCCGTCGTCGAAGGTGGCTACGGCGCGAATCGAGAACTCGCGAAAGGCCCGCCGGAACCCCTCGCGCTTTCGCAAGATGGTCAGCCATGAGAGTCCGGACTGAAAGGCCTCCAGGGTGAGCCGCTCGAACAGCCGGTCGTCGCCGTGGACCGGGTTCCCCCACTCCTCGTCGTGATAGCGGGCGTAGTCCTCCGGCGAGGCACCCCACGCGCAGCGCGAACGACCGTCCGGACCTACCACCAGGTCGCCTGCATCACCCACCTGCGTGCTCGCGCTCCACATCACGGGCCAGCGCCCGAAGGGACGAGGCAACGCCCGCCTTGAACAACGGCGCCACAACCGGGAAGCCCAGGCGCGTCATCCGGCCCAAGACCAACTGCTCCGACCAGACCAGCCGCGAGCGGTTCTCGGGGAGTTCCAGGACTTCGAAGACGCCGGTCCCCCGGACAACGCGTCCGGTGTGCAAAACCTCGCACCGTCGTGGCGGGTCCCACAAGGTGATCACCATGGTGTCCAGGAACCCCAGCCGCCCCACGCCAGTGAAGGCCTCGATACCGGCCCCCACGCCATGCCCAGCGCCATCACCGCCGCGCCCGGTCGAGCGCACGGTGGTGCCGAGCATCCACTCGCTTTGGCGCTCCCAGTCGGTGATGGCGGCCCAGACGGCTGCGGCCGGTGCGTCCACGACGACGTCGACGACCACCTCGGCGTCATGAGGCAACGGGGTATCCGGCAGCGATCCGGAGCTCACGGCTAAGAGGTCCCTTCGTCATCCGCCAGCGCACGAGGTGCCCTGAACGGTTCTGCGTTCGACTGCTCCGACTTTGACTGCTCCGACTTCGACTGCTCCGACTTCGACTGCTCCGACTTCGACTGCTCCGACTTCAGTTGCTCGGCTAGTCGGTCGAGAACCTCGTCCACTTCGTCCATGCGGTAACCCCGGAACCCGACCCCGAAGCTCACAGCGTCGACGTCGGCACCCGTGGCAGGGCGGTCCGTGGGCAACCAGGGACCGGGACGGTCACTGCCGGCCGGGCCAAGCCCGCCACCGCGACCACCGGCCACAACGGCGATGACGCCGAGGACCACCAAGCCGACCAGCACCCACAATCCAGTCACCCTCGGATCGTCCCACGCCACCGCGTACCCTGCCCGGCATGGTCTCGTGGACTCCCCCCAGATTCGCCACCCAACTCGTCGGATCCTGGTCGAAGCCGAACTGGCTGTGCGACCACGACTTGGTGTACGGCCCCGAGGGGTCCTGGTGGCGGGTGCCCGAACCACAGCGGGCCGAAGCCCTGGACGACGCGGTCCGGCTGGCAGTCTTCGACCAGCACCGCGCGGGCCTGACCTTCGTCGGGGACGGCGAGCAGCGCCGTCAGACGTTCTCCGGGCACTTTTATGCACTCGGCGGGATCGACCAGGTCCACCGGGGCGCGGTGACCAACTTCGCCAACGACGTCAACGAATACCTCACCATGAAGCAGCGGGCCGTGACCGGCGACGCAGAGGGCAAGCCGGCACCGCCCCCGAAGTTCGAACTACCCACGGTGACCGGTCCGATCACCTGGGAGCGGCCGGTTCTCGACGGCGACCTGGACTTCCTCCAGCGCACGACCGACCGCCCCACGAAGATCACCGTGATCGGGCCATCGACCCTGGCGCTGCGGCTGGTCGATGAGCACTACGGATCACTGGAAAAGCTCACGGTGGCCGTGGCCGACGCCCTGAACAGCGAGCTGCTGGCCTTGGACGCCGCTGGTGTCGACCTGATCCAGATCGACGAGCCCGAGGCGCATTTCCGATACAGCCAGGTGGAACCGTTCGCGGCCGAAGCCATCGACCGCGCCCTGCAAGGCGTTTCCTGCCGGACGGCCGTTCACATGTGTTACGGCTACGCCCGCAACATCGCCGAGAAGCGCGCGACTCCCGTGTACGACAAGGCTTTGGAGCTGTTGGCCAGCACCTCGGTCGATGACATCTCCTTGGAGTACGAACAGCCGCACCACACCCCCGACCTGCTCACCCATGCCGGGGACAAGAACGTGGTCCTCGGGACGTTAGACCTCGGGACCGATGCCCCCGTCGAGACCGTGGACCACATTGTCGAGCGCGTCACGGAAGCGGTCGACGTACTTGGCCCCGATCGTGTCCTGCTCGCCCCGGACTGCGGCATGTGGTTCCTTCCCCGCGATCACGCGCGCGCGAAGATCACGGCGATGGAGCAGGCGGCCCACGTGCTGCGGGAGACCCACGCCTGAGGCAGGCTGCCCTCGTGCCCCTTCGCCTCGGTCGCCAGACGTTCGCCGATGACGCCCTGCTCGTCATGGCCATCGTCAATCGCACGCCGGACTCCTTTTACGACCAGGGCTCGACGTTCTCGGATCAGGCAGCGCTCGACGCCGTCGGTCGCGCCGTCGAATTGGGCGCCGACCTGGTCGATATCGGGGGCGTCAAGGCCGGGCCCGGTGACGAAGTCGGCGTGCAGGAGGAGATCGACCGAACGGTGGCGTTCGTCGTGCAAGTCCGAGCGGAGCACCCGGACTTGGTGATCAGCATCGACACGTGGCGGCACGAGGTGGGCCGGGAATGCTGTGCTGCGGGGGCTGACGTCATCAACGACGCGTGGGGAGGCTCCGATCCGGAGCTGGCGGCCGTTGCGGCCCAAGCCGGCGCTGGCCTGATCTGCACCCACGCAGGAGGGCTGCCACCTCGCACCCGACCGCATCGCATCGCGCACGACGACGTGATGGCCGACATCGTGGCGCGGACCGTGCCCGAGGCGGAGCGAGCCGTGGGACTCGGGGTGAACCGAGAGTCGGTGCTCGTGGATCCCGGACACGATTTCGGGCTGAACACCTGGCATTCCCTCGAGGCGACTCGCCGCCTCCCGGAACTGGTCGAGACCGGGTGGCCGGTGCTGGTCTCCTTGTCCAACAAGGACTTCGTCGGGGAGACCCTGGACCGACCCGTCGGCGAACGACTGACCGGGACCCTCGCTGCGACGTCGATCGCCGCCTGGCTGGGGGCTCGAGTCTTTCGGGCACACAACGTGCGCGAGACACGCGAAACCCTCGACATGGTGGCGTCCATCCGAGGGACGCGTCCCCCCGCGGTGACCCGCCGTGGGCTGGCCTGAAGTCGCCGCGTCTACCGCAGGGGCTTTGGCCGTGCCATCCTCGTGGGATGCCTGGAGACGCGCGACCGACCGAGGGTCAGGACTCGGTCGACCGGACGCACCACGTAGCCCGTATCCGGCTGGCACGGACCGCGACCGTCACGGTCGTACTCAGTGGCGCTGCAGTCGCCGTAGGCGTCTGGCCCGGCTGGGTGATCTTGATCGGCGGCACGATCCTCGCGGCCGGTGCCTGGGACTACTACAAGCGCGGTCACAACAACGGTGGCTGGATCTCCCCGCCCATGGGCACCCTGGGTGCCGGGCACCTCGGCTACGGCATGAGCAACCAGGGCGACACCCTGGTCGATGCGACCGGGCGCAACTGGGTCGCCCGGCGAAAGACCCCGACCCAGGAACAGATCGCTACCGGCCACGGGGACGACGGCCCAGGCTTGCTGGTCATGTTGCTTGGCAGCGCCGCATTCGTCGGCGTCGCGCTGCTGATCTGGTGGATCGCGCAGTAGCCTTCGCCGCGAGCCTTCGCCGTGCCGAGGGGTCGTCGGGCCTAGGGCTCGGCCTCGAGCACTTCCTCCGGGGTCGGCTCGGTTCGCAGTTCCAGCTCCGACCACCCCAGCTCGACGGCGGCGATCGCGTCCTCGACCGTCGTGGCCCAGGAGATGGCATCGCGTGCCTGCGGACGGACGAACGACTGCCGCGTCAAGTCGTCGACCAGGGTGTGCAACGCCGCATAGGTTCCCGCGGGGTCCAGCACGACCACCGGCTTGGCGTGCATACCCAACGACCGGGCGACCCAAATCTCGAGCAGCTCTTCGAGCGTGCCCAGACCTCCGGGCAGGGCGATGAATGCGTCGGCTCGCTCATCCATGTGCGCCTTGCGCTCGCGCATGTCCGGAGTGACCACGAACTCGTCAGCGTCGTGATCGGCCACCTCCAGGTCGACCAACGCCTGCGGGATCACGCCGACCGTGTGACCCCCCGCGGCCCGTGCCGCCCGCGCGACCGCTCCCATTGAGCCGACCGAGCCGCCGCCGCTGACCAGAGTCCAGCCGCGCCCGGCGATGGCTTGCCCCAGGCGGGTGGCCAGCTCGAGATGGGAGTCATCGATGGTCGTCGAGGAGGCGCAAAAGACACAGACAGCGACGCGGCCCGGGGTCACGGGACGCGGTCCGCGTGGCCGTTGGAAGCCAAGATCGCGGCGACCGCCTCATCCACGTCGTCGGTGACGGTGATCAAGTCGAGGTCCGTGGGAGAGATCTTCCCGGTGTCCTGCAAGGCCGACCGAAGCCAGTCGACCAGGCCACCCCAGTGCGCTCGGCCCATCAACACGATGGGGAACGAGGTGACCTTGCGGGTCTGGACCAAGGTGAGCGCCTCGAACAGCTCATCCATGGTGCCGAACCCTCCCGGGAGCACGATGAAGCCCTGGGCGTATTTCACGAACATCGTTTTGCGGGCGAAGAAATAGCGGAAGTTGATGCCCATGTCGACGTAGGGGTTGAGCCCCTGCTCGAAGGGCAGCTCGATGCCGAGCCCGACTGAAACCCCGCCTGCTTCACCGGCGCCCTTGTTGACCGCCTCCATGACCCCGGGACCGCCGCCGGTAATGACCGCATACCCGGCCTCGGCCAGGGCCCGACCCACCCGCTCACCCGTGGCGTACTCCTCGGATTCGGGGCCGCTGCGGGCCGAGCCGAAGACACTCACCGCTTCGCCCAGCTCGGCGAGCATGCCGAAGCCCTCGACGAACTCCGACTGGATCCGCATGACCCGCCACGGGTCGCCGTGCACCCAGTCCGAGGGGCCGCGTGAATCCAGCAGCCGCTGGTCGGTCGTGCTCTCCTGGATCTGGCTGCGCCGACGGACGATCGGACCACCCTGCCGTTCGTGGACCTCTCGATCCGGCGCTCCTCGATCCGTTCTTGAGCTCGCGCCCGCGTTCGCCCCGTGCTCGGTGTTTTCCATGACATCACGCTAGCCCGCACGACCCATGAGCGCTGGCAGTTGAAAGTTGCACTACTTCCAGAGAGGCCCTAGAGTCATAGTTGTTGAACCGTCAACTACTTACGAGAGGCCCTCCCATGACCATCACCGCCACCGAGATCTCCACCCTCACCGGCTCGTGGACGATCGACGCCAGCCACACCCGCCTTGGGTTCGCCGTGAAGCACGCCATGGTTGCCAAGACGCGCGGCTCGTTCGAGACCTTCGAAGGCTCCCTCGAGCTCAACGGCGAGTCCCCGGCGAGCAGCTCCGCGACCGTCACGATCGATGCCGCGAGCTTCAGCAGCGGCGACGACAAGCGCGACGCTCACGTACGCGGCAACGACTTCCTGGACGTCGAGCACTTCCCCACCCTGACCTTCACCTCGCGTGAGGTACGGCAAGACGGCGCGGACTACATCGTGATCGGCGACCTCACCATCAAGGGAGTCACTCGCAGTGTCGAGATCGCCGTCGAACTCGAGGGCGTGGTCGTCGACCCCTTCGGCAGCACGCGAGCCGGCTTCACCGGCCACACCCGGATCAACCGCAAGGACTTCGGGCTCACCTGGAATGTCGCGCTCGAGGCCGGCGGAATCCTGGTCGGCGACAGGGTGGACATCACCCTCGACGTCGAGGCCATCAAGAACTAGGCCAACCAGGCGGCCATCCGTTGTTCGCATGCGACGAGCTCGGCGACCTCGACGTACTCCTCGCGGGTATGAGCCAACGAGGGGTCGCCGGGCCCGAAGTTCACCGCTGGCACACCCAGGGCGCTGAAGCGAGCCACGTCGGTCCAGCCGAACTTCGGACGTACCTCCCCGCCGACCGCGGCCACGAAGGCCGCGGCGGCGGGATGCGTCAGTCCCGGTAACGCGCCCGCGGCTCGATCGACAACCTCGACCGCAAAGCCGTCGAACACCTCGCGCAGGTGAGCTTCGGCTTGCTCGACCGAACGGTCGGGGGCAAAGCGGTAGTTCACTGTGACCACGCACGAGTCGGGAATCACGTTGCCGGCCACCCCGCCCGTGACGCCGACGGCGTTGAGCCCCTCATGGAAACGCAGCCCGTCGACCTCCGGCTCACGGGGTCGGTAGGTCGCCAGCCGATCCAGAACCGTCCCAGCCGCGTGGATCGCGTTCTCTCCCAACCAGGAGCGCGCACTGTGAGCGCGTCGACCGGTGGTTCGCACCTCGGCGCGCAGACTCCCCTGGCACCCGCCCTCGACGGTGGCGCCCGTCGGCTCCATCAGCACGGCAAAGTCGCCAGCCAGCACCTCTGGGCGCTGCTCGGCCAGCCGGCGGAGCCCGTTGTGTCGCTCGTCGACCTCTTCGCACTCGTAGAACAGGTACGTCACGTCACGACCGGGAGCCGTCAGGTCGTGCGCCAGCTTCAGCGCGACGGCCACCCCGCCCTTCATGTCGCAGGAGCCGAGCCCCGCGAGCCGGCCATCGCGCAGGACCGCGGGCAGATTGTCGGCCGCAGGCACGGTGTCCAGGTGCCCGCCGAGAATGACTCGCTCCGCCCGGCCCACGTCGGTGCGGGCGAACACGGTGTTGCCGTCCCGCTCGACCCGCAGATGAGAAAGCGGCTGCAGCGCCGCCTCAACAGCATCGGCGAGCCGGCCCTCGTCATGGCTCTCGGAGGGAATATCGACCAGCGCTGTGGTGAGGCTCACGACGTCTGCGCCCAGATCGAGTCGGTCTTCAGGGATCACGTGGGTACGTTATCCGGGTGACCTTTTCCACCTCCGCAGCAGCCGGCCAAGGACTCGCCACCTACGGACGAGACGGGGCCGTTCTAGACGTGTGGTTCCCCTCCCCCAGCCTGGGCTTTGAGGCTGCCGTTGTTGCCGGTCTCGACGCCCTCGCGGGCAGCGACCCCGGACGCGAAACCACCTCCGAGGTCGTCACCGTCCAGATCTCCGACCTGACCAGCGCCCCCTCCGACGCCACGGACGCCTACCTGCGCCTGCACCTGCTCTCGCACCGACTGATCCGACCGAACGAGGCCAACCTCGAAGGGGTCTTTGGTCTGCTGACGAACGTGGTCTGGACCTCGGCCGGACCGTGCGCGGTCGAGGACTTCGAGTCCGTACGGCTCCGCCTTCGGGCCAGCGGGCCGGTGACCGTGCACGGGGTCGACAAGTTCCCGCGCATGGTGGACTACGTCCTGCCTACCGGGGTGCGGATCGCAGACGCCGACCGGGTGCGGCTGGGCGCGCACTTGGCGAGCGGCACGACCGTCATGCATGAAGGCTTCGTCAACTTCAACGCCGGCACCCTGGGCTCCTCAATGATCGAGGGCCGCATCTCCGCGGGTGTCGTCGTCGGCGACGGCAGCGACATCGGGGGCGGGGCTTCGATCATGGGCACGCTCTCGGGGGGAGGCACCGCCGTGATCAGCGTGGGTGAGCGCAGTCTCGTCGGCGCCAACGCGGGGATCGGGATCTCGCTCGGCGATGACTGCGTGGTCGAGGCCGGCTGCTATGTCACGGCCGGGTCGAAGGTGACCCTGCCCGATGGCTCGGTGGTGAAGGCGGAGGACCTCAGCGGGCAGGACGATCTGCTGTTCAGACGGCATTCAGTGACCGGTCGCCTCGAGGTCGTGCCCCACGTCGGATCCTGGGGCAGCCTCAACGAAGCCCTTCATCGCAACGACTGATCGCTGATGACAGACCTGGCCGACCGGGCCACCCGACCCGCGCCACCGCTCGCGCCCGTACGCCGCAGTGGCGGCTTGCTGGTGCTCGTGGTGCTCTTGATCATCGGTGCCCTCGTGGCCTCCGCGGTGGTCCTGCGCACCGGCCCGCTCGCGCCGCTGCTGGCCCCCGAGCGGTGCGTGGCGACAGCGGACGGGCGAACCGTGAGCGTCACCCCCGAGCAGGCCATGCACGCGGCCACGATCGCGGCCATCGCCACCGAGCGAGGGCTCCCGGCTCGGGCCACCACGATCGCCTTGGCCACGGCGTACCAGGAGTCCGACCTGGAGAACCTCTCCGGCGGGGACCGGGACTCCGCAGGGCTCTTCCAGCAACGGCCCTCGCAGGGCTGGGGAGCCTATGACCAGGTGACCGACCCGATATACGCGGCCAACGCCTTCTACGACGCCCTGGTCAAGCTCGACGGCTATCGCAGCATGGAGATCACCGTGGCCGCTCAGGCCGTCCAGCGCAGCGCCTTCCCCAACGCCTACTCCGACCACGAGGACGACGCCCGCATCCTCGCGTCGGCCCTGTCCGGCAACTCAGCCGCGGCCTTCACCTGCAACACCCGAGCCAGCGCGGTGACTGCGCAGACACCCAACGATCGTGGACTGACTCCGCGGGCCGACACCGTGCGACGCGACGTGGCGAAGCGATTCGGTCCCCAGTCGTTGGGTGGCTTCGCCCCTGGGGGGGTCACGAGCGGTCACAGTGCTGGATCTGCGCACTACGACGGCCGGGCGATCGACATCTTCTTCCGCCCGTACGACGATCCCGCGAACAACCGAGCCGGGTGGGCGTTGGCGCACTGGTTGGTGGCGAATGCAGGCCGACTGGAGGTGGCCACGGTCATCTACGACGACCGGATCTGGACCGCGGCCCGCTCCGGAGAGGGCTGGCGAGATTACGAGCTCAACAGCACGAGCCGGGACGAGGGAACCGCCGCCATCCAGCGCCACCTCGACCACGTGCACGTGGACGTGCTCCCCGGCTCGTAGCGGTCGGTCAGTCAGCTGGTCAGTCGCGTGGCCGCTGCGGCGATGCGTTCATCGGTGGCCGTCAGGGCCAGGCGTACGTGCTGCGCCCCTGCGGGGCCGTAGAAGTCCCCCGGTGCGACGAGGACACCTCGCTGTGCCAACGCGGCCAAGGTCACCCGGCAGGGCTCATCGCGCGTCGCCCAGAGGTACAGCCCCGCCTCGGAATGATCGACGCGGAACCCGGCCTCGACGAGGGCGGCGCGGAGCAGTTCGCGGCGCGACGCGTAGCGGGCCCGCTGCTCGATGACATGGGCGTCGTCGAGTAGCGCCGCTGTTGCGGCCTCCTGAACGGGGGCGGGCATCATCATCCCGAGGTGCTTGCGTACGGCCAGCAGTTGCGCGATCAGCGCCGGGTCACCCACCGCCAACCCGGCCCGATACCCGGCCAGGTTGGAGCGCTTGGACAGCGAGTGCAGGGCCAACAGGCCTTCGGTCGTACCCCCGCAGACGTCCGGATGCAGGATCGACGTCGGCTTTGCCTCCCAGCCCAGTTCGATGTAGCACTCGTCCGACACGACCACGGTCCCGCGCTGACGAGCCCAAGCGACGACCTTGGCCAGATGTTCGCCGGGCAACACCTGTCCGGTCGGGTTGGCTGGTGAGTTGACCCACAAGATCTGCACGCGAGCCGGGCCCAGCGCCGTGAGCGAGTCCGCAGCGACCACCGACGCCCCGACCAGGTGGGCGCCCACCGCGTAGGTGGGGTAGGCCAGCTCAGGGACGACCACCGTGTCGGCCGGACCGAGGCCGAGCAGGGTGGGCAGCCAGGCCACGAACTCCTTGGTGCCGATCGCGGGCAGCACCTGGCGGTCCGGATCGATCCCGCTCACCCCAAGCCGTCGGTCGAGCCAGCCGGCGGCGGCAGTTCGTAACGCCTCGGTGCCCAACGTCGTGGGGTACCCGGGGCTGTCTGCGGCCTGCGCGAGGGCCCGCTGGATGGCCGTCGGCACCGGGTCGACGGGGGTGCCCACCGAAAGGTCGACCACGCCGTCCGGGTGCTGGCGCGCCAGCGCGGCCGACTCGGCGATGGTGTCCCAGGGGAAGTCCGGGAGCCGGGACGCCACCGTGCTCAGAGCGTCAGTGCTCCTGCGCCTGTGGGGGCAGCGCCGCCACCAGCGGGTGGTCCTTGTCGATCTTGCCGAGCTTCGCCGCGCCGCCCGGCGACCCGAGGTCGTCGAAGAACTCGACATTCGCCTTGTAGTAGTCCTTGTACTGCTCAGGCACGTCGTCCTCGTAGAAGATCGCCTCGACCGGGCAGACCGGCTCGCAGGCCCCGCAGTCGACGCATTCGTCCGGATGGATGTACAGCATCCGTCCACCCTCGTAGATGCAATCGACGGGGCATTCCTCGATGCAAGCCTTGTCGAGCAAGTCAACGCAAGGCTGAGCGATGACGTAGGTCACGGGTCCCTCCTCATGCGGTCGACCCGCGCTGGTCGCGGACCGCCGAACCGGCGACGCCTAGTATCGCCACGACCCGACCCGGCTGTCGCGTCGGGGGTCCTGGAGAGTGGAACGTGTCGGAGTTTGCGCCCCTGACGGCGGCCGATGTGGGACGGCGGGTGACGGTGCGCCACCGGCTGGTGGACGAGCATGGCGACCCTGCGCTGAGCGACGTCCTGGGGTTGCTCGAGTCCGCGGCGGACGACGTGCTGGTGGTGCGACGCAAGGACAACACCCTCGTCGCCGTGCCACGAGCCAACGTCACCGCCGTACGTCGGGTGCCCGATGCGCCAGCCCACCGTGTCGGCCTGCCGGCCCGGAGCTGGACCGATGAACAGATCGAATCGATCTCGTGGCAGGGGTGGCCGGGGCTCGAGGTGAAGCGCCTCGGCGAGTGGGTCTTACGCGCAGCCGGTGGATTCACCGGACGAGCCAACTCCGCGCTTCCGCTGGGCGACCCCGGCTGCAGCAGGTCGGCGGCTGTCGAGGCCGTGACGCGGTTCTACGGCCAGCGTTCACTGCGCCCGCTCTTCCAGGTCCCGCTGCCCCTGTGTCAAGAACTCGACTCCGAACTCGCGACCCTGGGCTGGAACGCTCGGACCGAGGTAGACGTGCTGGTGGCCGATCTGGCCGCCGTCCTTCAGCAATCGCCGGCCAACGACTCGCTGCCACCCGTACGGTTCTCGCGATCACCCGAGGCCGAGTGGTTGGCCGCCTACCACTACCGAGGCTGGCCGATCCCCGGCCACGCAGGCGACGTGCTGGCGGCGGGAACCCAGCCGGTCTTCGCCTCGGTCATCGACGAGGACCAGCGGGCGATCGCGATCGCCCGCGGCGCCTTGCTGGACGGCTGGGTCGGCGTCACCGCCGTGGAGGTCGCCGCGGGCCAGCGCCGGCGCGGACTCGGCGCGCACGTCATGCGGGAGCTGTTGGGGTGGGCCGAGCGGTCCGGCGCCAGACACGCCTACCTGCAGGTCACCACTGACAACGTCGACGCCCAACGCCTGTACGGCCGGATGGGCTTCGACCGGCACCACAGTTACCACTACCGCGAGGCGCCATGACCGTCGGTGCGGGGAGCCCCCTGGGCCCGCAACGTCCCCCTGTGCGTTGCTGCAGAGGCGGTTTGAACTACTGCGAATTGCTCGGTGAAGGCTTGGGTTTCGGCGAGGGTTTCGGCTTGGGTTTCGAGGGCGGCTTGGGCTCGGGCCCGCACCGGACGTTGGTCGCCGCCCGGTAGGTCGTGGGCAGCTCCTCGCGCTTGACCACCTTTCCGTCAAGGTCCTTGAACACCCGCGTCACGACGATCCGGAACCCGCCCACGCCTGGCTGCGGGACGCAGTCGGCGGAACTGTCATAGACGGTGCTGTAGCTCTGCGGGTTGGTCCTGGGTCCGAAGAGGGCATTGACGTCATACCGCTTGGTGCCGTACATCCGGACTGTGACCGACGAGTTCGTGATGCTCGACTTGATCAGTACGGCAGTGGGACCGTCGTTGCGGAACTTCAGGTCCAGCGACCCCCAGGCGACGGTCGCCTCGAGGCCGGGCAGGTAGCGGGAAATGTAGAAGGAGTGGGCCCGCTGCTCGATGCGTTCCATCCCCGCAAAGAACGCCGTGTGCCACATCGCCGTCGTGATCGTGGACACCCCGCCACCGAGTTCTTCCGCGAAGCGCCCGTCGGAGATGACGAAACCGACGGTGTAGCCGTTCTCCTCGGTGCGCTCGCCGACCGTGTCGTTCATGCTGAACGTCTCCCCGGGGAGGAGCACGGTCCCGTCGATGTACTCGGCCGCCTGACCGATGTTCGTCACGCGATACGCCGCGTACGGGAAGTACTGGGTGAATTCCGCGATCTCCTCCTTGACGCCGAGGTCCTTGGCCGCCGCGGTGGTGAGCTCCGGCTCCGCCCGTACCAACGCAACCTTGACCGTACGACCGTTGGTCAGTGGAAGGGCTTGCGTCATCGATGCCGACAACTGGGTGGAGTCGACGGACTGGCCCGCTCGCGCCGGCACGACCACGGGACGGCCGGAGACGATCCTGAAGCCGGCGTCCTTGGGCTCGCGTAGCAAGCCGTTCAGTTTGGCTTCCACGACCGCAGTGAGCCGCTTCGTGCGAAGGTCGGGCTCCAGCTCGCCCTCGGGGGTGGCCCGCATGCGCAGCGTCGGCCCGAACTCCGCAGGGCGCATGGTGACTCGCAACGGTGGCTTCGACCCGGGCCGATCGACGACGAGGACCACCGGCCGGGCCATCGCCGGCTGAGCGAACGTGCGCATGGCCTCCGCCACCGCCTCCGCGTCCACAGCGGGCTCGACGGTGGTAAGCGGCAGGAGCGCCTCCGGCCGATCGCTGAGATAGGCGGCGGTCAGCGCAGCGCTGGCCGCTTCCCGGTCGAGGACGACACCTTCGACGGGTGCCACGGCTTCAGCGGACGTCTCGGTGAACCGGACGTCCCCGTTCTTCGCCTCGACATCGACCTCGGAGCTGACTTCTTCGAGGTAGGAGTTGAGGGCAGCCTCGTCGACCGTCACGACCGGGTCGATCTCCTGGGAGGAGACCAGCCGAACGAGAAGGGCGATCGGATTGAAGGTGCGAGATGTCGCGGTGGTCGCCGTGGCCGAGGCGTCGAAGGCGAGGCCGAGCTCCTCCGGCGGGACCGAGGTGCCCTCGCCGTTGACCGAGACCTCGATGGGTTCGCTGGCCGGTCCGGATAGCTCTTTGGTCAGCTCGGTCTCGGCCTCGGCCTGGCTCAGGCCACCGATGTCCACACCGAGCACGGTCGTCCCGCGCGGTACGTCACCGCCGGACACGGCGAACAGGAAGCCGTACAGCAGCAGCGCGCCCACCACGAAGCCGCCCGCGATGACCCACGTGTGTCGGCGGGTGGGGTCAGGCTGAGCGGCCGGCTCGGGGACGTGGCTCACGCTGGTGGGGCTCCGGACTATCGAGGCGAAGCGCTGGAGCCCGCCAGAGGGACTGTCTTCGCCATGCTAGACGCGCTCCCGCGTCCCCGCGTTCCCACGCGCCGCGTCTGAGCCGACCCCCGGTCGGCTCAGACAGGCTGAAAGCCGGACAGTCGCGCGTTGTCGATCACCACGGCGGCCGGCGCCTCGACCAACCGCAGAGTGCTCAAGGCCGATTCACCGAACGCGTTCTTGACCGCACTCGACAAGCCCAGTACCCCGACCACTCGGCCACGGGCGCGCAACGGCATCGACAGCACGGTCTCCATCCCGCCTTCGTCCTCGCTGCCCAGCCAGCCGTTGGCGTCGGCGACGTTGACCAGCAGGTCGTGCGGGGCGATGTGCTCGCCGGCCTGCTGCGAGGCCGCCTCGGCCACAGCCGCGAAGAACTGCGCGTACTGCTCCCCCGAGGTCTCACGGGCCACGGTCACATAGGCCGTGCGGCCCTCGAGCATCAGCACCGAGGCCAGGTCGTAATCCACGATCTTTCCCAAGACGCCGAGCACGGCTGCCACGGTCTCTTCAAAGCCATGCACCTTGCCCGCGATTCCGGTCATCTCCGCCGCAACCTGCGCTTCGAACAACTTCCGGTCGAGCAGGTCACAGACCCGGGCGAAGACATCGTCATCGGTGAGCTCAAGGGTGTCCGGGACCAGCCGTTCACGACCCCCGCGCGCCTCATCGGCGCTCGCGATCAGGGCGCGAATGGTATTGACCAGGTCCGGCGCTTCGAAGTCCTTGGTGAGAAACGCCTCGGCGCCGACGTGCTCGCCCCAGTACCGATCGCTGGCAGCGTCCAGCGAGGTCAGAAGCAGCACCGGGATGTCCGCGGTCTGCCAGTCGTCCTTCAGGACCCGAGCGGCCACGTAGCCGGACACCCGCGGCATCTGCACATCGAGAATCACGGCGTCGGGTTGGTGGGCAAACGTCGCCTGGACCGCCTCGACCCCGTCATCCGCGGTCACCACGGTGAAGCCCTCACGCTCGAGCACCAATCCGACGATCTTGCGCAGCGTCGGACTGTCGTCGGCGATCACGACGGTAGGCATGCGGTTCCTCTCCTAGCGGCCGACGAGGCGTCGGACCGTATCCACGAGTTCGACCTGATCGAAGTCGCTCTTGAGCAGGTAAGCACTAGCTCCTGCATCGAGGCCCGCACGCTTGTCGGAATCCTCGCCCCTGGACGTCATGATGACCACGGGTACGTCCTCCCAGCCGCGGGTCTGACGGATGGTTCGGGTCAACGTGAACCCGTCCATCCCCGGCATCTCCACATCGGAGAGCACCAGGTCGAACGGCTGGCCCGACAGCCGGCTGGCTCCGTCCGCGCCATCCACCGCGGTCACGACCTCATAGCCCGCCTTCTGCAAGATCACTCGTTCGAGTTCGCGCACGCCGATGGCGTCCTCGACCACGAGCACCCTTGCCGGCCGATCACCCGCCTCCAGCGCGTCACCCGAAGTCGCGGACGGCTCCTTGGGCGCGCGGACCACAGCGGGCCGAGTGAAGCCGGCGGCTAGCTGCTTGAGGGCCAGCTCACGCACGTCAAGAAGAAGCAGGACGCTTCCGTCTCCGTCGATGGTGGCTCCGTTGACGCCCGGGGGGCGACCCAGGAACCCGCCCAGGTCCTTGACGACCAGTTCCAGCTCACCTTCGAGCTCGTCCACGGCCCAGGCCAACTGGTCGCTCGTCGCGCCGTAGCGCACGATCACGGCGACCTGGTGATCGACGTCGGCCGTCAGGCCAAGAGCAGCCCCCAGATCGGCCACGGGAATGTTGTGGCCATGCCGCAGCAGGGTCTGCGCCCCGGCCACGGAGTGGCTGGGCACGTCTTTCAAGTTCAGGGTCTCCACGACATTGGTCACGGGGACCGCGTATCGCTCGGTGCCCAGACGCGCAATCAGGCAGCGCATCACCCCCAACGTGACCGGAAGGGTCACGGTGAACGTGGTCCCCACGCCCAGCTCGGACTCGATCTCGATCGAGCCACCGAGCTCCTCGACCGCGCGCTTCACCACGTCGAGCCCGACTCCGCGCCCGGAGGTGTCGCTCACGGTCTCCCTCGTGGAGAACCCATGGGTGAACAGAACGGAGAGCAGCGCGGGACCTGAAATCGTGGAGTCGGCCTCGAGCAGGTTCGCACCGATCGCGGCGGCGCGAAGGGAGTGCTCATCGATGCCTGGTCCGTCGTCACTGACGCTGATCTGGACGCTGGACCCGGCCGTACGAGCTGAGACGCGAACGGTGGCCGGACCGCTGAGGCCGGCCGCTCGGCGTTCTTCCAACGATGCACAGCCGTGATCCACGGCGTTGGTCACCAGGTGGACGAGCGCGTCGGCGACGCCGTCGAGCACCCGCGTGTCCAATTCCACGTCCTGGCCATCGAGCACCAAGGTGACGTCCTTGTCGGTACGACTGGAGACCTCGCGCACGAGCCGCGGGAAACCCGAGACGACCCGACGGACCGGCACCATGGCCATCCCCATCGCTCCGTCGCGGACGACTCCAAGGCGTGCCTGCGCGTCTTCGACCCTCGATCGAAGATCGCGGGCGGCGACGGTCATCTGGTCGCCGAGGGCGACCAGACCCGCGACTGCGTCGTTCAGGTCCGCGGGCAGGCTGTGGCTGATGCTGGCCGAGCGAACCGTCTTGGACCATCGAAGATGCTCGGCCACGAGTTCGTTGAGAACGGTGACCTGGCGTTCGACGCGGCGACCCTCCAATTCGGCCTCACCCACGACGTCGAGCAGGTCATGCACCCGGCGAGTGGGCACGCGGACTGATTCCCCGCTCCGTGCTCGTACCGGCTCTTCTTCATCCTCCGGCGCCGGTTTCGGCATCAACGAGGGCACGGCGATGGGGGCCTGGCCGGTCAGCGCCAGGTCCAGCGCTGCGAGCAACGCGGCCCCGTCTTCCTCAGGGAGCGGCTGGGCCGACTGGGGCATGGCGCGGGGCCACGCGTCGGTCACCACCAACAACAAGTCGATGAGGTCTCGACGCACGTCCAGTCGCTCGTTCTTGAGCTCGATCAGCAGGTCCTCGGACCGATGGGCCAACCCAATCAGCTGCGTCAAGCCATAGCTGTTCCCCACCCCCTTGACGGAGTGGGCCACCCCTTCGAGGACCTTGAGGAGGTTGGCAACCTCAGCCTTCTTGGCGTTGCCCTCGAGTCGAAGCAGCGCGTCTCGCATCTGCTCGGACTTGTCCGCGACCTCGGCCCTGGACAGCTCGAAGATCTCGGGGAACTCATCCCAGCGCACCGACGCCATCTCAGCTCACCCGAAAGGCCGCGATGCTGGCTCGGAGTTCGGCGGACAGGGTGTTCAACTGGGCCGCAGCGGCCGCGGACTGCTTCGAACCCACCGCGTACTGCCTGGACACATCCGACACCTGCGTCATCGCCGACACCACCTGATCCGAAGCACTGCGCTGCTGCTGAGTCGCAATCGAAATCTCACGCGCCGCCGTCGTGGTCTCATCCACCATCCCCGAGATCCGCTCCAACGCCGACACCACATCCCGAGCCAACCCAGCCCCCGCATGCACCTCCTTCGCGCCCTCCTCAGACGCCAGAATCGTCGCGTTCGTCTCCGCCTGAATCAACGTCACAATCGCCTGAATCTGACCCGCCGACTCCTGCGAACGCTCCGCCAACTTCCGCACCTCAGAAGCCACCACCGCGAACCCACGCCCATGCTCACCCGCACGAGCAGCCTCAATCGCGGCGTTCAACGCCAACAAGTTCGTCTGATCCGCCAAATCATCAATCACCACCAGAATCCGACCAATCTCCTGGCTCTTCTCCCCCAAACTCAAAGCCCGAGACGCAATCGAATCCACCCGCGACGCAATCCCATCCATCGCCGCCACCGACGCACCCACCGCAACCCGACCATCCTCGGCATGCCGCAACGTCTCCGCCGCAAACCGAGCCACACTCTCCGCCGTCTCAGCAATCTGAGCCGCCGTCGCCGCCAACTCCTCAATCGTCGACGTCGTCTCCGCCACCGCCGACGACTGCTGCGTCGCAGACACCGCATGCTCCTCAGCCGAAGCCAACAACTCCCCCGCCGACGCAGCGATCTGCTCACCACCCCCACGAATCTGCTCCACCAACACCCGGACGTTGCCCACCGTGTTGTTGAACGATTCAGTCAGGACCCGGAGTTGAGCCTCGGACTCCACCAGCTCCTCGGTGGACAGCCCCTGCGCCGAACTCTGCGCACGGATGGTGAGGTCGCCCTGCGAGGCAGCGACCAAGGCCTCGGAGATCTCCTTCACCTGAGCTTCGACGGCCTCGCGTTGGCGTTGGGCCGTACGACGCATCTCGAACATGTAGGTGGCCGATTGCTCGGTGAACCACATGCCCAGAACCGTGGCCGTGACCACAGTCACTGCCAGGGGCACGATGGCCGCGGTCGCGGTCCCGGCCAGCCACCCGGCGCCGGCTACCGCCGCGCCGCTACCTACCGCGAGCAGCCGAAGTTGGACGGACTCAAAGACGACTCCGAAGTAGGGCACGAGGACCAAAACCAAGCCCCATCCGGCTCCGGCGAACCCGCCGAGGGAGTACGTGAGCGTGAGGGCCAGGAGCAACTGAGTGAACGACGTGGCCGGGTCCCACACCGAGGTGGACTCGATCGTCATGTTGTCGCGCCACGCCTGCACCGCGAAGCCGGTCGCGACCACAGCGGTGATGGCGCAGGCGACCACCGCGATCGCGGTCAGGGTCGGCGCGACTACAGCCTCGGGGGTGAAGCCCCGCTCCAGCAGCCAAAGCGCCACAGCAAGCGCCGCCACCAGGAGATGGACTGACGCGGTCGCGTGCATGTCACGACGTGAGAAGTGGCTCTCCATGCTGTTCCTCCCCACCATTCGTCCAGGCGGCAACCCCACGGCGCGCCCTGCAGATGTCATCGGCCGCGGCCAAGGCCGGCTGTAGCCCATCTGGGTGACCGTCGGCCTCCTCGGCTGAACTGCCCGAAAGTGCAGCGCCCACAGCCGCAGAAGCCCTCCGATGCGCGCACTTGTGCCCTTGCTGCCGCTTGGGAGGTCAGCGCAGCGGCGGGGCAGGCTCCACCCTCCGGATGCGCCGGTCCGAGAGAGGTCCTAGGGAGTGACCCGCTAGGTGCCTAGGTACTCGTGCCAGTGAAGACCGCGATGCTGGCTCGGAGTTCGGCGGACAGGGTGTTCAACTGGGCCGCAGCGGCCGCGGACTGCTTCGAACCCACCGCGTACTGCCTGGACACATCCGACACCTGCGTCATCGCCGACACCACCTGATCCGAAGCACTGCGCTGCTGCTGAGTCGCAATCGAAATCTCACGCGCCGCCGTCGTGGTCTCATCCACCATCCCCGAGATCCGCTCCAACGCCGACACCACATCCCGAGCCAACCCAGCCCCCGCATGCACCTCCTTCGCGCCCTCCTCAGACGCCAGAATCGTCGCGTTCGTCTCCGCCTGAATCAACGTCACAATCGCCTGAATCTGACCCGCCGACTCCTGCGAACGCTCCGCCAACTTCCGCACCTCAGAAGCCACCACCGCGAACCCACGCCCATGCTCACCCGCACGAGCAGCCTCAATCGCGGCGTTCAACGCCAACAAGTTCGTCTGATCCGCCAAATCATCAATCACCACCAGAATCCGACCAATCTCCTGGCTCTTCTCCCCCAAACTCAAAGCCCGAGACGCAATCGAATCCACCCGCGACGCAATCCCATCCATCGCCGCCACCGACGCACCCACCGCAACCCGACCATCCTCGGCATGCCGCAACGTCTCCGCCGCAAACCGAGCCACACTCTCCGCCGTCTCAGCAATCTGAGCCGCCGTCGCCGCCAACTCCTCAATCGTCGACGTCGTCTCCGCCACCGCCGACGACTGCTGCGTCGCAGACACCGCATGCTCCTCAGCCGAAGCCAACAACTCCCCCGCCGACGCAGCGATCTGCTCACCACCCCCACGAATCTGCTCCACCAACACCCGCAAATTGCCCACGGCGTCCTCGAAGGCCGCTGCCAGATCCAGCACGACCTCGGTGGCCGCGCTGTCTCCACCGTGCTCCTCCGAAACGCTGACTAGCTCGACCCCGCCCGAGAGATCACCATCGGAGACTCGAGTGAGGACCTCGGAGAGCTCTCGGATCTGGGTGGAGAGCAGAGCCTGCTGCCAACCGCGCCCTTCCGCTTCCTCATACAGCGAGAGGGACACTCCTCGCACGATGAGGAACATGGCGGGCATGCCGATCGTCAGCGCGAGGCCCCACGCTGCGTCCTGCGTGTTCATGTCGGGATTGACCGTGCCCGAGAGCCAACCGCTCAGGGGAGGAGCCACGGCCAGCAACGCCACGATGATCCAGCCGCTGGCGTAGACCAGCACCGTCGCCAGGTATGCCGACGCGAGCATCACCACGATCCAGACCGGACTGGTGACGCCGCCCGTCCAAATCGTGATGACGGCCGCCACGACGAGCTGAGCGGTGCCGCAGATCCCATCCCAGATATCGGTCACCGAGTAGTAGTCCCGGCGCTGCACGGCGCGAACCGACAAGGCGGCAGCCGTGGCCGCGATCGCCACCATGACGACCAGGCAGGCCGTGATGGCACGTGAGGTCTCGGCGTTGTCACCGAAGGTCCACACCGAGACGAGGACGCCTGCGAACAACGTCAACCCGATGTGCAACGCGATGGTCTCGAGCGCATTCTTGCGGCTGAAGGGAAGCGTTGCACCACCGGCCTTCGTCCGGTCGATGCCAGCCAGAAGCTCCGCGGCAGAACGTGCTGCCGCCTGTTCATTGGCCGCAATCGTCATGGGGTATCCCTCATCAGACCCTCGAAGGCCCACTGGGGGCGCTGGCGTGGGAGTCGGAGTCGGTGCCGCTGAAGACCGCGATGCTGGCTCGGAGTTCGGCGGACAGGGTGTTCAACTGGGCCGCAGCGGCCGCGGACTGCTTCGAACCCACCGCGTACTGCCTGGACACATCCGACACCTGCGTCATCGCCGACACCACCTGATCCGAAGCACTGCGCTGCTGCTGAGTCGCAATCGAAATCTCACGCGCCGCCGTCGTGGTCTCATCCACCATCCCCGAGATCCGCTCCAACGCCGACACCACATCCCGAGCCAACCCAGCCCCCGCATGCACCTCCTTCGCGCCCTCCTCAGACGCCAGAATCGTCGCGTTCGTCTCCGCCTGAATCAACGTCACAATCGCCTGAATCTGACCCGCCGACTCCTGCGAACGCTCCGCCAACTTCCGCACCTCAGAAGCCACCACCGCGAACCCACGCCCATGCTCACCCGCACGAGCAGCCTCAATCGCGGCGTTCAACGCCAACAAGTTCGTCTGATCCGCCAAATCATCAATCACCACCAGAATCCGACCAATCTCCTGGCTCTTCTCCCCAAACTCAAAGCCCGAGACGCAATCGAATCCACCCGCGACGCAATCCCATCCATCGCCGCCACCGACGCACCCACCGCAACCCGACCATCCTCGGCATGCCGCAACGTCTCCGCCGCAAACCGAGCCACACTCTCCGCCGTCTCAGCAATCTGAGCCGCCGTCGCCGCCAACTCCTCAATCGTCGACGTCGTCTCCGCCACCGCCGACGACTGCTGCGTCGCAGACACCGCATGCTCCTCAGCCGAAGCCAACAACTCCCCCGCCGACGCAGCGATCTGCTCACCACCCCCACGAATCTGCTCCACCAACACCCGCAAATTGCCCACCGTGTTGTTGAACGCCTCGGTGAGCACGGCAATCGCCTGGTGGCTCGCCTCCGGAGGTGCTTCCGCAGTCACCAGGTCGCCGTGAGCGATCCTGGCGAGCTTCTCGGACAGATCGTCCACCTGCTCTTCGAGCGTGGCGCGGTCGCGCTCGACGCGAGCTTCGCGTGAGTGCGTGAGGCGGCCCACGACCGCGCTCAGATAGACCATTCCGGGCAGGGTGAACAAGCCCATGACGGCCAAGGGCACGGCGTTGGGGACCCACGTGTGGGACATCACGCCGATCAGGACCAAACTGACGGCGGTCAACAGCGCGAAGCCGTGGATCTGCCACGCGCGCTCGAGCAGGAAGGCGAACAGGGCCAACAAGGCGAGCAGAGTGCCGCCCACACCGAGTAGGCCGCCGCTCACGGTGGCCATGCCCGTGATGTAAACGATCTGAGCCACGATCATCCAGCGGGTCCACCGCAAGGTGGTGGCTAGGTCGCCGGGGCGCTGGCGGACGGCGACGTACGCCGTGACCGCAGCGAGGACCAATCCCAGGGCGGCCCACGCCGTGAAGGCCGGCCAGTAGACCACGGCAGCATCGCGAAACCGTTCCGTCAGCACCGCCCCGATCGATGCGAGGAAGACCCCGGCCCCCATGGCGCCGGCAGCCGCGCCGGTCAGGCCCTTGGACACATCCACCGAGCAATCCCCTCAGTCAATCGCCGGCAACCAGCCACCGACGCTCGTTCAGGCTTCGGGCGAATCGCGGCCCACCTGTAGGCCAAACGTGTGAACCGGCGGGCTCAGCCGCGCTCAGATCGCGTGGCGGGACGAGGGCAGCGAGGAACGCAGAGCGAGTACGGCGGGCACGTCCATCACGGACACCGGTCCGCCGTCGTGCACCACACCCGACACCAGGGCGGCGACCTCATGCGACACCGTCGAGGGAACCGGTTGCGGTGCCGCCTGGCTCGCCGCTAGTAGGCCGTGCACGGCTTCCACGATGAGCGCAGCGTCTGCGGTGTCCGAGGTCAGCACGACCAGACGAGCCGAACTCGGGAGCGGCGAGCGCTCCACCCCGATGATCGGCCGGAGGTCGACGACGGCGAGGACCCGTCCACGCCAGTTCACGACTCCGGCGAGCCACGTCGGCATGCCGGGTACGCGCGTCAGGGTCGGGACCGAGATCACCTCGGCGACGTCCTCCATGGGGACCGCGTACCGCGACCCACCAAACCGAACGACGACGGCCTCGGCCGCCAACTCCTCGACGGCGTCGGGCGTCCAGGGCCGGGCCACGGCGACTGAGGGCTCCACGGGGCAGTCATCGGCCGACCCCGGGCGGGGCTGTAGCCGATCAGGCGTTCGTTGAACCCATCGGCGCGAACGCGGCGTCACGCAAGTCAACGACCTGCAGGTCACGTGCTCCGATCAGGACATCGGTGATCTCGCGGCCCACGAGTTCGTGATGCTCCAGCAAGGCATCCCGCAGCGCCTCGACAAGGTGCCGGTTTGCCATGAGCAGCTCTCGCGCCACCATCTTCTGCTGCTGCAGCAAGTCCTCGACCCTGGTGCGCCCGTCCTTGTCTGACAGGACTCGACCGACCAGGTTGGTGTCGGAGAACGCGGAGTTCTGCACGGCGCCGTAGGAGATCAGTGTGTCGGTCATGCCGCAGGCGCCAACCATCTGAGCCGCAACGTTGGTTGCGTACAGCAGGTCCCCCCCGGGACCGGTCGAGACGTCACCGAAGAACAGCTCCTCGGCGCATTGCCCCCCCATCGCGATCTGGACCAAGTGCAGCATCTCGGTCCGGGACCGCGTGTAGACGTCCTCGGCGTCACCGTGCGCCAACAGCCCGAGGGCATCACGCCGCTTGATGATGGTGAGGATTTCCAGCCGACGGTACGGCGCCACGAGCCAGGCGATGGTCGCGTGACCGGCCTCGTGCGTCGCGATGAGCCGCTTCTCATAGTCGGTGTAGGCGACCGGCTGCCCCATCCCAATTTCTTCGACCAGCCGAGCTCGTTCGATGTCGGATCGCGACATCAAGTTGTCGCCGCGCCGCAGCGCGTTGACCAGCGCCTCGTCGAAGAGGTGCTCGATCATCACCGGCGTGTAACCCTGCGTAGCCGAGGCGAGGGTGTCCCTCTGCTCGTCCTCGTCGAGTTCGAGGTGGTGGCTCTTCTTGCCCAGGTAGAAGTCGATGAGGTCGCGGCGCCCGGACTTGCCGGGGCTCTCGAAGGTGAGCCGGCGATCGAAGCGGCCCGGCCGGAGCAACGCGGGGTCGAGGTTGTCGGCCCGGTTGGTCGCAGCGATCAGCAAGACGTTGGTCGAGGGTGGGACCGGGCGAGCGATCTGCCCCTCGGCGGACAGGAACGGGTTGATCCGGTCGATGAACCACGCCTTGAGCTTCTGGCCGCCGGACAGTTCGTCGAAGGACTGCATCTGGACGAGCAGCTCGTTGACGACCCCGCCGACTCCCTCACTCACCACGGCGTTGGTCACCGTCGCCGCCGAACGTTGGTTGCCCCCCGCCACGGCATACTCCGAGGGAAGGCCGGTCAGCCCACCACAGCACAACGGCCCGGTCGCCCGGACGGCCTCCGGCATAGACGTAGCGGACAGACCACCCCGCGCCATGGCGATCGCATCGATCTCCTCGATGAAGCCGATCGCCCCACCTTCAGCCCGAGCCGCCTTGCGCAGCGCCTTGAAGTACGAACGGATCTTGCGCGCCGTGGCCCCGTAGTACATGGACTGGAACGAGGTCGCCGACACGAAGTAGAAGGGCACCCCGGCCTCGGCCGCCATCGCCTTCGCGAGGTACGTCTTACCGGTTCCGGGGGCGCCTTCGAATAGCAGACCCCGACGCGGAGTACCGCCCATCTCCTCACGAAACGCCTTGTGTGCGAGGAACAGGTTCAGGGAGCGGACCACGTCCTCCTTGACTGCGTCGATGCCGATGACGTCGTCCAGGCGGACGTCGATCTGCTCAGGGCGGTAGACGATGTGGGGAGACCGGCCGGCACCGAACGTGGTGCCCACGAGCAGCAGGATCAGGGCCAGGAAGAAGAGCCCTGGCATGAGCAGCAGCGGGTCGACGTCGGGCAGGGCGAAGAGGTTGAACGGACGACCGTCGACGATCCGGGCCCAGAGGAAGACGGTCGGGATCGCGAGTACGACGGCGAGGGTCCACAACCGGCGGCGACGACGAGACTCACGACTCACGCCCACATCGGCGGTCCGCGCGTTCACCACCGTCCGACCGTGCTCGTTACTCTCCGTAACCGCCACGTGGTCCTCCCCGCCTCTGGTGACTCTGCGTCACCCGACGAGTCAACTGGTCCCGGCGAGCCGTGTCTGCCCCGTTCACCCGTCCGGCGCATCCAGAAACCCGGATTCGGACTGAACGGATGACCTTCAGGTGTCCTTCAGACCGTTGAGCAGGGACGTCTCGCGCCCGTCCTCGTCCAGCGGAGCCGACGGCTCGACATTGATCAGCCGGTAGAACTCATAGCCCCAGGCCCGCTGACCAACGTGGTTGGACAGCGCGAAGAACGGCCCGTCCACTTCGACCTGGGTTTCGTGGGCCGCCAGCGCCTTCATCTTCAACGGCTCGTACTCGGTCCCGTCGACGCGGGTCGTCGCCACCTCGTCCGGAACACCGAAGGGCAGGTCTTCGACGTTCTCTACCCCGAAAAAGTCCACCCCGGCCTCCTTCATGGCGTCTATGCCCTGCTGGAGGAAGGACCGCGGGATGACGTTCTCGTAGACCTTCGGGATGGCCCACGCCTCCCCGAGATCGGGGCGAAACACCGGATCCGCCGCCAGCTGAACGCCTCGCATCGTCACTCGGTGAGCCTGGATGTGGTCGGGGTGCCCGTAGCCGCCGTTGTCGTCGTAGGTCGCCACGGCGCCAGGGCGCACCTCACGGATCACCTCGACCAGGTGGGCGGCGGCCTCCTCGACGTCGGCCCGCCAGAAGCAGTCGGCGCGCTCGTTGCTGGGTGTGCCCATCATGCCGCTGTCGCGGTAGCGCCCCGCGCCACCGAGGAAGCGGTGGTCGGTCACCCCGAGGATGGCCATGGCGGCGGCCAACTCCTCCACCCGGTGCTCGCCCAGCGTGTCGTCGTGGTGGGCCGCCAGCGTCTCCAGCGACGGCACCAGCACCTCCCCCTCCTCGCCGCGCGTGCAGGTCACCAAGGTGACGGGGACTCCGCGGGCGGCGTACATCGCCATCGAGGCGCCGTTGCCGATGCACTCGTCATCGGGGTGTGCGTGGACGAACAGGACTCCGTGCTGGGCGTGCTGATCGACATCGGGCATGCGCGCAAGGCTAGCGCCGTGCAGCAGCCGCCTGGGAGGCGCCAAGATGGGGTCATGCCCACGCCCCGCGTCACCTCTCCCTCCGACACCTTCCCGCGCCAGATGGCGCGCACCGCACGCTTCAGCCTGGGCGTCCCACGGGCGTTCACGGTCTCGCAGGACGGCCAGCGCGTCGTCTTCTTGCGCTCACGCAGTGGGACCGACCGCACCGGGCTGCTCTGGTCACTGGACGTGACCACGGGCGAGGAGACGCTGCTGGTCGATCCCGCCTCGTTGCTGGAGACCCAGGACGAGGCTCTCTCACCCGAGGAACGGGCCCGCCGGGAGCGGCTACGCGAGGGTGGCGCGGGGGTCACCTCGTATGCGACCGACCAGGCGACCACCACCGCCGCGTTTGCGCTCTCCTCGCGACTGTTCACCGCGGACCTGCGGGACGGCACCACCCGGGAGCTGCCGGCCGCAGGCGCGGTCATCGACCCACGGGTGTCCCCGGACGGGCGCTGGGTCACCTATGTCGCGACCGGCGGCCTGCACGTCGTCGCTACCGATGGCACCGGCGGCCACCCCCTCGCCGAGTCCGCGGCGGCCTCCGAGACCTGGGGCCTGGCCGAGTTCGTGGCCAGCGAAGAGCTGGGGCGCTATCGCGGCCACTGGTGGCTGCCGGACTCCGAGGGCCTGCTCGTCGCGCACGTCGACAACAGCCCCGTACAGACCTGGTGGGTCGCGGACCCGGCGCACCCGGAGTCCCAACCGCATCCCCATCGGTACCCCGCCGCAGGCACCAACAACGCCGAGGTACGGCTGTGGAGGGTCGCCCTGGACGGAAGCCGTACCGAACTGGCCTGGGATCGGGAGGCGTTCCCCTACCTCGTCGACGTCCACGTCACCGCCGACGACCCCGGCTTGGTGCTGGTGATGGATCGGCGGCAGGGCCAGCAGCAGGTGCTGGCCGTGGACCCGGCCGAACCCAGCGGACTGCGCATCCTGCGCGAACTGCGAGACGACGCCTGGGTGGACGTGATCCCCGGGTCCCCGACCTGGTGGGACGGGCAGCTGGTCACGGTCGAGGTCTCGGACGACACCTACCGGCTGTGTCTGGATGGGCAACCCTTCTCCCCGATCGG
This sequence comes from uncultured Actinomycetota bacterium, assembly GCA_963851405.1. Lineage (GTDB taxonomy): Bacteria > Actinomycetota > Actinomycetes > DATJPE01 > DATJPE01 > JANPBY01. Next base: position 191,363 of record CAWKPB010000004.1, read on the forward strand.
CTTGCAGGTCCGGGGCATCCTCAACGTCACCGATGAAGGGCTGGTCGTCGCGGCCCACCACGACCCCGTCGAGCGCCGCGTGGTCCTGCTCAGGGCCGACGGCGCGCTCACGGAGCTGGGACCCGCCGACGCGCTGGTCGCCGGCACCAGAGAAGGCGGAACCACCGTGCTCCGGACCGAGACGCTCGATTCAACCGGCCCTTCGGTGACCGTGACCCACGGCGGGTCCGCGGTCGAGATCAACTCGCTGGCCGAAGACCCCGGGTTCACTCCTCGCGCGCGCCTGGTGCCCGGCCCCTACGACGGAGCCCGAACGGTGGTCCTGCTGCCGACCGGCTGGTCGCCGGCCGACGGACCGTTGCCGGTGATCTTGTCGCCGTACGGCGGGCCACACGCGGCCATGGTCGTCCACGCCGGCCGCGCGTACCTCGAGGAGCAGTGGATCGCCGACCAGGGGTTCGCGGTCGTGGTCGCCGACGGTCACGGGACCCCCGGCAGCCCCTCCTGGGAGCGCGAGATGCGGCTGGACGTCGCAACTCCGGCGTTGGAGGGGCAGGTCCGCGGCCTGGAGGCTGCGGCCAGGGCGTACCCCGAGGCCGTCGATCTGAGTCGGGTGGGCATCCGGGGCTGGTCCTTCGGCGGCTACCTGGCCGCCCTGGCGGTCCTGAAACGGCCAGACGTCTTCCACGCTGCGGTCGCTGGAGCACCGCCGAGCGACTGGGCGCTGTACGACACCGCCTACACCGAGCGCTATCTCGGGCTCCCGACCGAGCAACCGGAGGTGTACGAAGCGACGTCCCTGCTCCCGCTCGCTCCGCTCCTCGAGCGGCCGCTCCTGATCATCCACGGACTCGCGGACGACAACGTGGTCGTGGCCCACTCGCTACGACTGTCGCGCGCGCTGCTCGAAGCGGGCCGCCCGCACCAGGTCCTGCCGTTGTCCGGCGTGACCCACATGACGCCACAAGAGGTCGTGACCGAGAACATCCTCCGCCTAGAACTCGCGTTCCTCCGTCAGGCGCTGGGTGAGGCAGGCGCGTGACGCATGCTCGTCACAGCCTGAAGCGGTCAGGTGCCTGAGATCCGACGCGGAGTGCCCGGCTGCGGTGCATGACCGGGGTCGACGAACGGCTGTTCGTCGGCGGGGTCGGAGTGCACCGTGATCGGCTCGACGTGCACGACGTCGCGCTCCTCCGGGAAGTGGCAGGCCACCTGCTGGCCGGGACTCACCTCACGCAGCACGGGCACCTCTTCGGTACACCGATCCTGCGCCTTGTAGCACCGCGTGCGGAACACACAACCTGAGGGCGGATTGATCGGGCTGGGCAGGTCCCCTTCGAGCAGGATCCGCGCGCGGGCCGCCTCTTTGTCCGGATCCGCGATGGGAACGGCCGACATCAGGGAGTGCGTGTAGGGGTGCTGCGACTTGGAGTACAGCGTGTTTCGGTCGGCCAGTTCCATGATCTTGCCGAGATACATCACGACGACGCGGTCGCTGATGTGACGTACGACGGACAGGTCGTGCGCGATGAACAGGTAGGCGATCCCGAACTCCTTCTGGATGTCATCCAGAAGGTTGACGACCTGCGCCTGGATGGAGACATCCAAAGCCGAGACCGGCTCGTCGCACACGATGAGCTTGGGTTGCAGAGCGATCGCGCGAGCGATCCCGATGCGCTGGCGCTGCCCACCGGAGAACTCATTCGGGTAGCGGTTGTAGTGCTCGGGGTTGAGCCCGACCCGCTTCATCATGTCCTGGACGGTCTGCTTGACCCCGCCCTCGGGTTTGATGCCCTGAATCTCGAACGGCGCGGCGATGATGTTGCCGACGGTGTGGCGCGGGTTCAACGACGAGAACGGGTCCTGGAAGATCATCTGCACCTGACGGCGCAGCGGGACCATCTGCTTGCGGGTCAAGTTGGTGATGTCGTGTCCGTCGAAGGTGATCGTGCCGGCCGTCGGGTCGAGGAGCTTGATCATGGTGCGCCCGGCGGTGGACTTCCCACAGCCGCTCTCGCCCACCAGGCCAACCGTCTCTGCCGGGAAGACATCGAGATCGATGCCGTCGACGGCCTTGACCTCTCCGACCTTGCGCCGGAGGACGGCGCCGGACGTGATCGGGAAGTGTTTTTCCATGCCGCGCACGCTCAGCAGGGGCCCCTCGGCCGCCTTCGCGTCGTCCGGGCGGTCGGTGTCGATCAAGGTCATGCCGTCCCCCCAGCAATAGCGCCAAGCCGTTCAGCGGCGATGCCCTTGCGAACGCTCGGGTCGAGGTGGCATCGCACGTCGTGCCCGGGCTCGGCCATCAACAACTCGGGACGTTCGGTGTCGCACAACCCCTCAGGGGCCAGGTCGGAGTAGGTGCAGCGCGGCCGAAACACGCAGCCCTTGGGCAACCGCAACATCGACGGAGGAGCACCGGGGATCGGATCCAACCGGTCCGCCACCTGGTCAAGTCGAGGCATCGAGGACAACAACCCGAGGGTGTAGGGCATCTGCGGCTTGTAGTAGATCTCGCGAACCGGCCCCGTCTCAACGACCCGCCCGCCGTACATGACGACCACGTTGTCAGCGACGCTCGCCACGACCCCGAGGTCGTGGGTGATGACGATGATCGCCGTTCCGAATTCGGATTGCAGGTCCTTGAGTAGGTCCAGGATCTGCGCCTGGACCGTCACATCCAGGGCGGTCGTCGGCTCGTCGGCGATGATCAGCTCGGGGTCGTTGATCAGTGCCATCGCGATCATGACGCGCTGACGCATACCGCCGGACAACTGGTGCGGGTAGTCATCGATGCGCTTGGCGGCGTGCGGAATCCCCACCCGGTCCAGCATCGTGATGGCGCGCTCGCGCGCTTCCTTCTTGGAGTCCCCTGAGTGGACCCGTCGAGCTTCGACCAGTTGCCGAGAGATGGAGTAGAAGGGGTGCAGCGAGGACAGCGGATCCTGGAAGATCATCGCCATCTTCTTGCCGCGCACGTCTCGCACTTCAGGGTCGCTTGCGGTGATCAGGTCCTGACCGTCGAGGCTGACCTCGCCGCTGATCTTCACCGCCTTGCGGTTGTGCAGGCCCATGATGGCCATGGCGGTCACGCTCTTGCCGGAGCCGGACTCACCGACCACCGCCAACGTCTCGCCGCGCGATACGGAGTACGAGACGTCGTTGACGGCCTGCAGCCAGCCATCCTCGGTGGGGAACGTCACGTTGAGATCGCGGACCTGCAAGAAGGCTTCGGTCATGCCAGCCTCACCCTCGGGTCGATCGCCGCATACAACAAGTCGACGATCAGGTTGGCGACGATGATGAAGGTCGCTGCCACCAAGGTGACGCCGACGATCACCGCAAGGTCGTAGTCCAGGACCGATCGGATCGACAGAGTGCCGATGCCCGGCAGCGAGAAGATGCTCTCGGTGATGATCGCGCCACCCAGCAGCCCGGCGAGGTCAAGGCCGGCAGCGGTCACGAGCGGGGAGAGTCCCGCGCGGAAGGCATGGCGGGTCACGACCGTGCGCTCGGGCAAGCCCTTCGAACGCGCGGTACGGACATAGTCGTCCCCGAGCGTCTCGAGCATCTGCCCGCGGGTGATCCTGGAGTAGAAGGCGGCGTAGAGAATGGCCAGCGCGACCCAGGGCAACAGCAGCGTCTGGAACCAAGCCACCGGGTCAACCCACAAGGGTTCCCAGTTCGGCGCGGGTAACAACTGCCAGTCCAAGATGACGATGAAGTACAACAACAAGCCGATGAAGAACGAAGGAAGCGAATAGCCCGCTAACGCGACACCCATGAGGCCCTTGTCCACCCAGGTGCCCCGTCTGAGCGCCGCCACGATGCCGATCGCGATGCCAACGATCATCCAGAGCACGAACGCGCCGAGCGCCAGGCTGACCGAGACCGGCAGCGCCTCCTTGATCAGGACGGTGACTTCCTCACCCTGGCGGAAGGAGTATCCGAGGCACGGCGCAGCACACTCAAACGTCTGAGTGCCCGATCCGTAGGTGCGCCCCACCACGATGCCCTTGGCGAATTCGGTGTACTGCTGCCACAGCGGCAGATCCAGGCCAAGCCGCACGCGGTTCGCTTCGACGATCGCGGGCGTGCAGGCCTTGCCACACGTCAGTCGCGCAACATCAGTGGGGATGACCGAGAAGAGCAGGAACACGACCATGCTCAAGGCGATGAGCATCCCGAACATCGACAAAATCCGACGCACGACATAACCAGCCACGAAGGGGTCCTTCCTGCCGCGGGAAACTCAGGGGTCAGTCTGTCCCTACTTACGCCGCGATGCGGCTCAAAGCCAAACAATCAACAAGCAGATCTTTCCCAGAAGCAGACCTGACCCGGCTCCCGAGTGCTTGCGCACTCGGGAGCCGGGTCGAGGGGTCTAGCTGGACTGCACCCACAGGGCGCCGTACGGCCAGGAGCCGTACGCCGGCCATAGGTAGAGCCCGCTCTCGCCGACCGACGAGCCACCGATGCGCTGGTCGCGCCCGAAGCGGGTCGGAATGGCGAAGCCCTTCTCCATGGAGGACTTGTTCAGCTCCTGCCACAGAGTGGCCTGAGTTTGGCGGTCCTGCTCGACCTTCGCGGCGTCAGACGCTGCGATGAACTCCTCGTCCTCGATCTGGCTGAGGTTGAAGCCACCCGCGGGGGTGAAGAGCTCAGGAATAACGGTCGAGGCGTTGGGCCAGTCCGGGCCCCAACCGGCCGAGATGAGTTCGTGAGCCTTCTCCGGGTCGAAGACGACGCCGTAGTAGGCGCCAGCCTCGATCGGGTTCAGCTTCACGGTGATGTCAGCCTTGCCCAGGCTGTCCTGGACCACAGCAGCAGCCTTGTCGTTGTCCGGCGACTGCGGGTAGTCGAAGGTGACGGTCGGCATGGCTTCGCCCGACTCAGAGATGAGCTGCTTGGCGTACTCCGGGTCCCCAGTGTCAGGAATCGGCTGGCCGAGCAGGTCTTCCCAGAGGCCGGTAGGCGCGTAGTCGATACCGATGTTGGGCTTGATCGTGCCGTCTGCGAAGTCACCGGCGTAGTTGCCGCCGGCCACCGTGCGCAGAGCGTCGCGGTCGAGGGCCGCCATCATGGCCTGACGCTGCTTCTGGTTGGTCACCTTCTGGGTGTTGATCGCGTAGTAGCGAACGTACGGGTCAAGCCCGTCCACCCGACGACCCTCGAGGGTCGGGTCCGTGAACGTCGTCGCCAGGTCAGCAGACCCGATGTCGGCGGTCAGCGCGAACGCGTCGTCACCACTGCTGGTCACGACCCGCTGAGTCGACACCGACGGGTCGATGCCGAACTCGAACTCATAGGAGTCCAGGTACGCCGGACGGTACGGGTCGGAGTCCTTGTTCCAGTTCGGGTTGCGAACTAGGACGAAGGAGCCGCCCTTGCCCTTTTCATAGGTCTCGATCTGGTACGGACCAGACGAGACGGGCTTGTCGTCGTACTTCTCGCCGGTGTCCGCGGACTCGGGAACCGGAGCGAACGACGCCAAGGTGACGGTGTAGTTGAAGTCAGGCACCGGCTGGCCGAGGTTGAACGTGATCGTCAAGTTGTCGTCGGAGCAGACGATCGCCGAGTCGAACGCAGCGGTGTCGTTCTTCGCGCTGGTGTCGTACGGCCCCTTGTAAACCGAGGCGCCGTCCTTGTCCTTCGGGATGTCCAGCATGGAGATCGCATAGGTCGGACCGTTGGTGATGATGTCGGTCGCGAACGTGCGAGACACGCCGTACTTGATGTCGGAGCAGCCAACCGGCGACCCGTCCTGGAACGTGATGCCATCACGCAACGTGAACGTCCACTCGGTGCTGTCCTCGTTGGCCGTACCGGTGTCGGTCGCCATGTCCGGGGTCAGCGTGGTGCCCTCGGCGTTGTCCTCCGAGTACTGATACGCAGTCAGCGTCCGGAAGATCGTGCCGCTAAACAGCGCGAGGTCCTCACCGGTGTAGACCCGCTGGGGGTCGACGTTGTTGAACTGCTCGCGGAATTCGAGGAAGTAGGCCGTACCGCCCGTCTGGGGCGACCCGCCGTCTCCGCTTCCTCCGCCATCGCTACTGGAGCCACCGCACGCAGCGAGCAACAAGGCGCCCGTAGCTGCGAGGGCGACCGTGCGTAGGCCGTGTTTGGCCACACCCATGTCATTTCCTCCTGATCGTGGTCCGGGACGGTCGTCCCGGGCCGTATCCCGCGCGTGCGGCGGGAAGTCCCCTGGCTCCGAGCGCCAGGGACATCTGTGGAGGCCGGCTCATACGCGGCCAGCCTTCGGGTCGAGCGCGTCACGAACCGCGTCTCCGAAGAGGTTGAACGTCAACACGACGATGAACAAGGTGAGGCCCGGGATCCACAGCAACGTGGGGATCGTGTTGAAGTAGCGAGTCGAGTCGCCCAGCATCGCGCCCCAGGTGGGGGTGGGCGGAAGCACACCGACGCCGAGGAACGCGAGCGCCGCCTCGGAGGCGATGATCGTCGGGAAAGTGATCGTCGCCACCACCAGGATCGGCGCCCACAAGTTGGGCAGCAGCTCCTTGAACAGGATCCGGTTGGTGCCGGATCCGAGCGACACCGCCGACTCGACGAACTCACGTTCTCGCAGGCTCAGCACCTGTCCGCGGATGATGCGGGCGAGGTAGGGCCAGCCGAACAGGCTGAAGATCAGAATCAGGTAGGTGATCCGGGCCCATTGGGTCGGCAGGCCCAGCGCCGCGAGACGCTCGGTGAGCGGCTGCGCCATGGCCAGCGCGATGAGGATCAGCGGGAACGCGATCACGAGGTCCATGAGGCGGCCGAGGCCCTGGTCGACAGCGCCGCGCGAGTAGCCGGAGACGATCCCGACGACCGTGCCCAGGACGACGATGATGACCGTGGAGGCCGTGGCGATGATGAGTGAGGTCCGGGCCCCGTAGAGCAGTCGACCGGCAATGTCGCGGCCGGTGCCCGGCTCGACGCCGAGCGGGTGGTCCCAGCTCAACCCGCCCTTGTCCCACCAGGGCGCGTCTCTGGCCCAGCCGAGCGGCAGCCCACCGATGTCGTTGTCGAGCGCGCCGGCGTCGAAGGTGTAGGGGTCCACCCCGATCAACCGGGCGATCAGCGGTGCGAAGACCGCCACGATCACCACGAGCATGATGACGGCCAGGGAAATCATCCCGGCCTTGTCGCGCCGAAGCCGCGACCAGGCGATCTGCTTGAGCGACCGACCCGCAATCTCTTCTTCTTCATCGGCCGTGGTGACCGGGGGTGCGTCGACAACACTCATGCGCGTGGGGACCCCTCTCGAGATCGTCGAGACACCATGGCCAGAACGCACCGTCGAGTCGACGGGACGCCCGAACGCTACGACACAGGTCATGGCTCGCCCAACGATGGACGCGCCTCGTGTCCATATCGTGATCCGACCGAGGCCCGACCGCAGCCGATTCGGCAGGTTCAGGCCCCCAAGGCCGAAAATCAGCCCTTCTTGGCCCGCCCGCGGGTCTTTTCCCGCTCGGTGCGGTCGAGCACCAGTTTGCGCAACCGCACGGTCGCGGGTGTGACCTCGACGCACTCGTCCTCGCGGCAGAACTCCAGGGCTTGTTCCATCGACATCTGCTTGTGCGGGATCAGCGGGACGAGGATGTCCCCCGAGGACTGCCGCATGTTGGTGAGCTTCTTCTCCTTGGTGGCATTGACGTCCATGTCATCGGACCGGGAGTTCTCCCCCACGATCATGCCTTCGTAGACCTCAGTGCCGGGGCCGACGAACATGGTCCCCCGCTCCTGCAGGTTGGCGAGCGCGAACCCGGTGGTGGCGCCGGACCGGTCAGCGACCAAGGATCCGGTGGGCCGGGTGCGGAGATCCCCGTGCCATTTTTCGTAACGGGCGAAGACGTGGTGAAGCAGCCCGGTGCCCCGGGTTTCGGTGAGGAACTCGGTACGGAAGCCGATCAGGCCGCGTGCCGGCACGACGTACTCCATCCGGACCCAGCCGGTACCGTGGTTGACCATCTGTTCCATCCGGCCCTTCCGAAGGGCCATCAGCTGGGTGACAACGCCGAGGTAGTCCTCGGGAATGTCGACGGTCAGATGCTCCATCGGCTCGTGGATCGACCCGTCGACCAGCTTGGTCACGACCTGGGGCTTGCCGACAGTCAGCTCGAAGCCCTCGCGGCGCATCATCTCCACCAGGATCGCGAGCTGCAGCTCGCCGCGGCCCTGGACCTCCCAGGTGTCCGGGCGGTCGGTGGGGACAACTCGAATCGACACGTTGCCGATCAGCTCGGCGTCGAGGCGGGTCTTCACCAGGCGTGCGGTCAGCTTCTTCCCGCTCCGACCGGCCAGTGGTGCGGTGTTGATTCCGATGGTCATGGAGATGGACGGCTCGTCGACGGTGATGACCGGCAGCGGACGCGGGTCCTCGAGGTCGGCGAGCGTCTCCCCGATGGTGATGTCCGGGATGCCGGCCACCGCGATGATGTCGCCTGGGCGGGCGCGTTCGACCGGAACGCGTTCCAGCGCCTCGGTCATGAGCAGCTCGGTGACCTTGACTCGCTCAGTGGTCCCGTCGGCTCGGCACCACGCGACTGTCTGACCGCGGCTGATCTCGCCCTCGTGCACCCGGCACAACGCCAGCCGGCCGAGGTAGGGGCTGGAGTCGAGGTTGGTGACGTGCGCCTGAAGCGGCGCGCCCTCGGTGTAGGCGGGCGCCGGGACGGTCTTGACCAACGTCGTGAAAAGCGCCTCGAGGTCCGGGGCTTCCGGTGAGGTGCCATCCGCAGGCCGCTCCAGGGACGCACGGCCGGCCTTGGCATGGCAGTAGATGATCGGGAACTCGATCTGCTCCTCGTCCGCGTCCAGATCGAGGAAGAGTTCATAGGTCTCGTCGACGACCTCGGCGATGCGGGCATCGGACCGGTCGACCTTGTTGATCACCAGCACCACCGGCAGCCGCTTCTGCAGAGCCTTGCGGAGCACGAAGCGGGTCTGCGGTAGCGGGCCTTCGGAGGCATCGACCAGCAGGAGCACGCCATCGACCATCTCCAGGCCGCGCTCGACCTCGCCGCCGAAGTCCGCGTGCCCTGGGGTGTCGATGATGTTGATCGTGACGTCGGAGCCATCGTCCATCCGGTGTCGTACCGCAGTGTTCTTGGCCAGGATGGTGATGCCTTTCTCGCGCTCGAGATCCATCGAGTCGAGGACCCGGTCGCGCACCGACCCCTCATCGGCCTGGTGCTCGGTGAACGCACCGGACTGCCAGAGCATCGAGTCGACGAGCGTGGTCTTGCCATGATCGACGTGAGCGACGATCGCGACATTGCGGAGGTCGGCTCGTTTGACCGCGGTGCCCGCGCCGTTGGGCGGCATAGCCATGCGTAGGTGCTCGTCTCTGTGGGCAGATCTGGGACAGATCCGTGGTGGAGGGGTGGCGGGCGGGCGTACGGCCCTGGCTCTAGGGTAGGCGGTGCAGACGGCCTTCTCGCCGCTCGTCGTGCCACCGGAGGAACACAATGGTCACGGTGCCCGCAGGCACATCGCTCCACCTCGATTCCGGAATCGCCTGATGGCCGGCGTCACCAACGCCCCCGGCCGGGCGCGGATCGCCGACCGCACGCTGCGGCAGGACCGCTGGTGGATGCCCAGCGTGCTCACCGTGGCCGGCCTGTCCGCCTGGATCCTCTACGCGACCGTCCGCGTCTTCATGCAGAACTGGTACTGGGTCGGTGAGTACCACTACCTCACGCCGTTCTACTCACCGTGCGTCTCCAACGGCTGTATCCCCGAGGCCGCGGAGTTCGGCACGTTCCTGCCGGATGTGTGGTGGCTGCCCTACGCGGCGCTCACACTGCCGTTCCTCTTGCTGTTCCGGCTGACGTGCTACTACTACCGCAAGGCCTACTACCGGTCGTTCTGGCTGTCGCCGCCCGCCTGCGTCGTGGCCGAGCCGCACCGCACGTACACCGGTGAGACCCAAGAGCCGCTCATCATGCAGAACCTGCACCGCTACTTCTTCTACGCGGCGTTCGCGATCTCGCTGATCAACACCTATGACGCGACGCAGGCCTTCACAAGCCCCGAGGGCTTCGGCATCGGCTTGGGCACGCTCATCTTGTGCGCCAACGTGGTCCTGCTGTGGCTTTACACGTTCTCCTGCCACTCCTGTCGGCACGCCATCGGTGGCCGCCTCAACCACTTCTCCAAGCACCCGATCCGTTACCAGCTCTGGACGCGGGTGTCGCAACTGAACACCCGCCACATGGAGCTGGCCTGGATCACCCTGGCCTCGCTGGCCATCACCGACTTCTACGTGATGTCGGTCTCGGCGGGCTGGATCACCGACCTCCGGTTTATCAACTAGCTCTGCATCAACGAGCGACAACAAGGACTGGGCAGCACATGAGTGAGCACGAGCGGCACGCCTTCGACGTCGTCGTCATCGGCGCCGGTGGCGCCGGCCTACGGGCCGCGATCGCGGCGCATGAGCGAGGGCTGCGCACGGCGATCATCTGCAAGTCCTTGTTCGGCAAGGCCCACACCGTCATGGCCGAGGGCGGCATCGCCGCGGCCATGGGCAACGTGAACAACAAGGACAACTGGCAGGTCCACTTCCGCGACACCATGCGCGGCGGCAAGTTCCTCAACTCGTGGCGGATGGCCGAACTCCACGCCAAGGAGGCCCCCGAGCGGGTGTGGGAGCTGGAGACCTACGGCGCCCTGTTCGACCGCACCAAGGAAGGCAAGATCAGCCAGCGCAACTTCGGCGGACATGAGTACCCGCGGCTCGCCCACGTCGGTGACCGCACCGGCCTGGAGCTGATCCGCACGCTCCAGCAGAAGATCGTTTCGCTGCAACAGGATGACGACAAGAGGTACGGCTCGGCCGACGGCCAGCTCGAGGTCTTCGCCGAGGTCACGGTCACCAAGATCCTCAAGGACGACTCCGGTGCGGTGACGGGCGTCTTCGGCTACCGCCGCGAGGACGGCTCGTTCCTCAGCTTCGACGCCCCGGCCGTGGTCCTGGCCACCGGCGGCATCGGCAAGTCGTTCACGGTCACCAGCAACTCCTGGGAGTACACCGGCGACGGCCACGCGCTGGCGCATGCGGGCCGGCGGCACCTTGGTCAACATGGAGTTCATCCAGTTCCACCCCACCGGCATGGTCTGGCCCCCGAGCGTGAAGGGCATCCTCGTCACGGAGTCGGTCCGCGGCGACGGCGGCGTCCTGACCAACTCCGAGGGCAAGCGCTTCATGTTCGACTACGTTCCCGACGTCTTTCGGGCGAAGTACGCCAGAGACCGAGGAAGAAGCCGACCGCTGGTACACCGACCCCGACCACAACCTGCGCCCGCCGGAGCTGCTGCCGCGCGACGAGGTCGCCCGCGCCATCAACTCCGAGGTCAAGGCCGGTCGTGGCTCGCCCCAGGGCGGCGTCTACCTCGACGTCTCCCAGCGGCTGCCCGCTGACGTCATCCGCAAGAAGCTCCCGTCGATGTGGCACCAGTTCAAGGAGCTCGCCGACGTCGACATCACCCAAGAAGCCGATGCAGGTCGGGCCCACTTGTCACTACGTCATGGGCGGCCTCGAGGTCGACCCCGACACCGAAGCCACCCGGGTGCCCGGACTGTTCGCGGCCGGCGAAGTGGCCGGCGGCATGCACGGGTCGAACCGCCTCGGCGGCAACTCGTTGTCCGACCTGCTCGTGTTCGGCCGCCGGGCCGGCGTGGGGGCTGCGGACTACGTCGACGGCCTCGGGGAGGACCGCTCTGGGGTCACCGACGACCAACTGGCTGCGGCCGAGGCCGAGGCGCTGGCCCCGTTCAACGACAACGGCGACGAGAACCCATACACCGTCCACTCCGAGCTGCAGCAGATGATGAACTCCCTCGTCGGGATCATCCGCCGCGAGGACGAGGTGGCGGAGGCGCTGACGAAGCTCGAGGGTCTCAAGGAGCGGGCGGCGCGGGTCACCGTCAGCGGGGGGCGCGCGTTCAACCCCGGCTGGCACCTCGCGCTCGACCTGGACAACATGCTCGTCGTCTCCGAATGCGTGGCCAGGGCGGCGCTCGAGCGCCAGGAGTCGCGCGGTGGCCACACACGCGACGACTACCCCGGCATGAACCCGGAGTGGCGCAAGCTCAACCTGATCTGCGAGCTCGACGACGGCAATGTCTCCATTCGGAAGCAGCCGTTGCCACCCATGCGCGAGGACCTGCTGGCCCTGTTCGAGGTGAGTGAGTTGTCGAAGTACCTCACCGAGGCCGAGCTACCCGTACCCGCTGCTGGGGGATCCAGCGAGACCGGAGAGGCACGCTGATGGGGTACGAGGGGCAGTTCCGGGTCTGGCGCGGCGACTCCAACGACGGCGACTTCGAGGACTACGCGGTCGACGTCAACGAGGGTGAGGTCGTCCTCGACATCATCCACCGGATCCAGGCGACCCAAGCTCCGGACCTGGCCGTGCGGTGGAACTGCAAGGCCGGCAAGTGCGGCTCGTGCAGCGCCGAGATCAACGGACGCCCGAGGCTGATGTGCATGACTCGGATGAGCACGTTCACCGAGGACGAGACCATCACGGTCACGCCCGATGCGGACCTTCCCCGTCATCCGCGACCTGGTCACCGACGTGTCGTACAACTACAAGAAGGCGCGCGCGGTCCCGTCGTTCGCCCGCCCGAGGACCTCGAGCCCGGCGACTACCGGATGACAGCAGGTCGACGTCGAGCGGCTCGCAGGAGTTCCGCAAGTGCATCGAGTGCTTCCTGTGCAACAACACCTGCCACGTCGTGCGCGACCACGAGGAGAACAAGACCCATTTCGCCGGGCCGCGATTCCTCATGCGGATCAGCGAGCTCGAGATGCACCCGCTCGACACCGCCGACCGGCGCAGGGTGGCGCAGCGAGGACCACGGGCTGGGCTTCTGCAACATCACCAAGTGCTGCACCGAGGTCTGCCCCGAGCACATCCACATCACCGACAACGCGTTGATCCCGCTCAAGGAGCGCGTCGTCGACCTCAAGTACGACCCCGCCGTCGGCGGAGCGTCGGCCTTGCCGACTCGCGGCAGCCGGAAGGCCTTGAAGTTGGTCGCCTCCGATCCGGCGAAGGCCGAGGCGCTGGCGCTGCAGCGGCTGCACGGTCGCCCGGCCGACCGCACCGCGCTCAAGGCGCTGGCTGAGGCCCGGCATGCGCAGGGCAACTACTCCGGCGCAGCCGAGGCGAGCCGTGAGTCGCTGGCTCACGCACCGGCCCATGGCCCGCGCCGCGGGACGGCCGCGATCTTCCACACCCGGATGCTGCTCGACGCGGTCGAGTCCGGACAGCTCAGCATCGACTCGGCCGAGGTCGAGCTGACGGAGACGCTCACTTCCGCCCAGCGCGCGGTGAGCAGCAGCCGTACCCTCACCTCCCTGCACGCCCGCGAGGCCGCCGCCAACAGCCGCTGGGACGACGCCCTGCACTGGCTCGGCGAGGGCCGGGGCTGGCAGCGCGGCTCCCACGAGGAAGCCGACGACCTGTTGACCCTCGCCGTGGTCCACGCCGCGCAGGGTCACCCGAACGAGGCCGCCGAGGAGCTGGCTCAGTCCGGCAGCGAGTGGCCGGACAACCCGCGACTGTCGTTCTTGCGCTCGAAGGTCTCGACCGGCTGATCCAGCGTGGATCCCGCAGACGTCGGCATCGCGCTCCTCGCCGGCCTGATCGCCGGGGTCATGAATGCCATCGTGGGAGCGGGCAGCTTGGTGAGTTTCCCGCTGTTGCTGACGATCGGGTTGCCACCCGTGACCGCCAACGCCACCAACACGGTCGGGCTGCTGCCCGGCACGATCAGCGCGGTCGCTGGGTATCGCCGGGAGCTGAGTGAGCGGCGTCCTGAGCTCCTGCGACTCGGCGCGGTGGCCGCAGTCGGCGGGATCGTGGGTGCGCTGTTGCTTGTGATGTTGCCCGCCACCACCTTCGAACGGGTCGTGCCGTTCTTGCTGGTCGGTGCCGCCGTCCTGACCGGGCTGCAACCGCGGGTCAACCGCTGGCTCACCCGGCGGGGCGGGCACCGAGGAGCGTGGGGACTTCTTGTCCTCGGCGTGGGGATCACAGCGATCTACGGGGGGTACTTCGGGGCCGCCCAGGGTGTCGTGCTGCTGGCCCTGATCGGGGCGTTGTACGAGCCGGACATCCAGCAGGCCAACGCGTTGAAGAACGCGCTCGCCCTAGTGGCCAACTTCGTTGCGGCCGTGTTGTTCATCGGCGGCGGCATCGTCGACTGGAAGGTGGCGCTGATTGTGGCCGCCGGGTCGCTGGCCGGAGGGGTGCTGGGCGTACGGCTCGCGCGCCGACTCCCGCCCACCGCCTTCCGGGCGTTCGCCATGACCGTCGCGGTCGTGGCCGCCATCGTGATCGCCGTACGCGCCGCCAGCTAGCCCCCCGACAACGGGGAGGAGACGGCGGGCAAGAACGCTGTCGATCAAGGGAAAACCCTCTTCCCGCCAGGGGAAGGCCCGCTTCCTAAGCACCGATCAAGACGGCGACCTTGGACTCGCGCCAATTTGCCCGCACGGTCCAATGAGGAGGAATCGTGACCAGATCCGTCTTTGATCGACGCGGTTGGGGCCATGCGTCAGCCGCCATGGCAGTACTCAGCGTGGCGGCTGCGGCGCTGGTCGCGTGCGGTGACTCTGGCGACAGCAGTGGTGCAGGGCAGGCCCTGTCCCCGACTCCGACAACCGCCGACACCGCGGGGGCCACCCCCACGCCCACACTGCCTCCGGAGCCACTGGTGCTGTACGAGTGGTACCCCGACGGGGAAGAGATGAAGTCGATCATCGTCTCCGACGAGCAGCTGTCTGCTCCGCCGGTGAGAGTTGTGCCCGACGGAACTGGTGCGGCCATTCACTCCAGCTGGTCACACGACGGCTCGCAATTCACCTGGGAGGTGCTCGCAGGTGAAACCGCCAGTGCGTGGACAGCAAACGCCGACGGGAGCGACCCGGTGGAACGTGCGGCCTGCGAAGCGGACCCTTGTGTTCAGATGGCGTGGCCCGCGTTCTCACCTGACGACTCGCAGCTCCTGGTCGTGCAATACGACATCGCGAGCGGCGGCGATTGGGGGGCCTCTCACCTCGTGACCGTGGACCTCGAGACCGGAGCGCAGACCACCCTCGCCTCAACCGACGACGGCACCACGGCGTTCTACCTCCCGTCCTGGTCGCCAGACGGCTCGAAAGTTGCTGTCCAGCTGGAGAGCTATCCGGATGCCGCCGAGGAGCGCATCGACAAGAGCGTCATCGTTGTGGTCGACACCGACCCATCGACCACCGCGGCACCCATGGCAGTGACCAAGCCGTCGCTCTTCGCGGGTTACCCCCGGTGGCACCCGAGCGACGACCGCATCCTGTTTGCGTCGTGGGACCTTCACGCTTTTCACGGCGCAGAGAAGTCGCAGTTGTACACCGTCGCCTCCGATGGCTCAGGCTTGAAACAACTCACCCAGGTCGACTACAAAGGCACCTCCCGGCGTCCGGGCGAAGCCACCTGGACCCCGGACGGTACGCAGATCATCGCGTCGGTTGGTGCCGTCAATAGTGGGACAGTGACGGACGTCAAGATCTCCTGGATCGACCCTAAGACCGGGCAGATCACCGAAACGATGGTTTCGGGAGCCATGGCCACGCTGCAGCCGTAGGAAGCGGGGGTGACCGCAGCGCCGTACCGTGGCAGGCTCGGAGCGTGCCGACCTCACTGACGCCCGAACAGATCACTGCCGCGCTCGCTTCATTGCCTGGCTGGGAGGGCGACGCCGAAGGGGTGCGGCGCACGTACCAGGCACCCACGTTCCTCGCGGGCATCGCGTTGGTCGACGAGATCGCTGCCGCCGCCGAGGAGCTGGACCACCACCCAGACATCGACATCCGTTGGCGTTCGGTGACCTTCTTCCTGGTCACCCACTCCGCCGGCGGCGTGACCGAACTCGACGTTGAACTGGCTCAGCGCATCCACGCCGCCGCGACCCGCCGCGGGGCCGGCTGAGCCGCGAGGCCGTCGCCGATGCCCGCCGAGGTACTCAGTGACCGGGAGCTCCTGGAGCCCATCGGCTCCGAGGCCCCCCGTGGCTGGCGCGGGCGCCGAGGGCAGCTGCTGGCGGTAGCCGCGGTAGCCGTCCTGTTGGTCATCCCCCTCGACCAATGGACCCAGCATCAGCAGTTCGGCGCGCTCCTCACCGAGGTGGAGCGAGCCGAACGGGAGGCCGCGGTGACCGACGAACGGCTGGTGGGCGCCGTCGACGCGTGGGGCGCGCTGAACGTCGGCACGATCCGCGTGTACGGGCTACGAGCCAGCGCCCTCGCTGACGTCGCCGAGGTCGGCACGAGGGGATCCGCACTCGCGACCGCCGACTCGAAGCGCGTCTCGGCTCTGTGGATCTCGCCTTGGCACGGCGCCTTGAAGCGCGCTCAGCAGGTCTACCTCCAGCGCCTCGAGGACCGGGTGAACTACCTGGGTGATGTAGCGGCCGACCCGGACGTCGTAGTCAACTCCGAGCCGCCCGACACTTCCGCGGCCGCACGGAGCGCACTGCTTGCCGCGATTCCGACCCTGGCTAGCGAGGACGCACAAGCGCGCATCGACGCAGCTCTGCCCCAGCCCTAGCCCCCATTGCCGAGGGGGCCAGCCCCATCCGCCGAGGGGGGCAGCCCCATCCGCCGAGGGCGGCAGCCCCATCCGCCGAGGGGGCAGCCCCATCCGCGGGAGGTCCGCCGGCGTCCTACTCAGGGCCCTGCCGGCGCCCAACCCCGCGCGCGCCGAATGCGGCGGAAGTGCCCTATCTGGGCGCCGAATCGGGCCGTTTCCCGGCATTCGGCAGGAGCGCGGCTGGAGGAGGACGAAGAGCCGGGCCGGATGCGTACGGGCGGCGCTCACCAGGGGGACGGGCGGTAGTCCTTGAGGAAGCAGCCGAACAGCTCCTCCCCCGCCTCCCCACGCACGATCGGGTCGTAAACCCGAGCGGCCCCATCGACCAGGTCGAGTGGCGCGTGGAAGCCCTCGTCGGCAAGCCGCGCCTTGGTCGGATGCGGCCGCTCGTCGGTGATCCAGCCGGTGTCGACGCTGGTCATCAGGATGCCGTCGCTCTCGAAGAGCTCGCGCGCGCTCGTGCGCGTCAGCATGTTCACTGCGGCCTTGGCCATGTTGGTGTGCGGGTGACCCGGGCCCTTGTAGCCACGCCCGAACTGGCCCTCCATGGCCGAGACGTTCACGACGTACTTTCGCCGCGCCGGCGACGCGGCCAGCGACCCCCGCAGCCGGCTCACCAAGATGAACGGAGCGGTGCTGTTGCACAACTGCACCTCGAGCAGCTCGAGCGCGTCCACTTCCTCCACCCGCTGGGTCCAGCTGTTCACCGGCGCGAGGTCGGGCACCAGGCCGCCCGCGTCGATCGCCGTCCCCTCGTCGATGCGGGCCAGCGACGCCGACCCGACCTCCATGGCCCACGCCGTCACGTCCGCGGCGCTCACATCCGGCGCCACCGCCCCCGCGAGCGCGGTCGGGTGGGCGTCGCTCGTACGGCCAAAGGTGAGTTGCTCCGGCCGCGGTCCCGCCGGCAACTCGGCTTGCTCGGCGGCGGCCAGGGCCGCGTAGGACCCAGGGCTGCGCTTCACCGTCTGAGCCGCATTGTTGATCAGGATGTCGAGGTGGCCACGCTCGTTCATCGAGTCGGCCAGCGCCACCACCTGGGCTGGGTCACGCAGGTCGATGCCGACGATGCGCAGCCGGTGAATCCACTCCTCGCTGTCGGGCATGGACGTGAAGCGCCGTACGGCGTCATTCGGGAACCGCGTCGTGATCGTGGTCTCCGCCCCGTCGCGCAGCAGCCGCAGCGCGATATACATCCCGATCTTCGCCCGGCCCCCGGTGAGCAACGCCCGGCGCCCGGAGAGGTCGGTGCGCGCCTCGCGCTTCTCGCGGTTTTCGGCCGCGCACGACGGACACATCTGGTGGTAGAAGGCGTCGATCTCGGAGTACCGCTGCTTGCAGATGTAGCACCCATGCGGCCGGATCAGCGTGCCGGCGAGCGCGCCGTCGGCCGCGGTCGACAGCGGGATCCCGCGGGTCTCGTCGTCGATGCGGTCCGGGGCGCCAGTTGCGGTGGCCGCGATCACCGCCCGGTCTGCAGCCTGTACGGCGTCCCGCTTCAACGTACGGCGCTGCTTCTTGACCGCCTTGAACACCCCGGCCGTCGCCCGACGGATCGCGAGGGCATCCGGGTGCTCGGGCGGCAGCGCCTGGGTCTCCTCGATGACCCGCAGTGCCTCGGCCAGCCGCGACGCCTCGATGCCAGGCGTGGGGTCGGAGGAGCCAGAGGGATCGGAGGGTTCGGACACCCCGGCATCCTCCCCCGGCGCCAGCCCCGGACCGAAATCTCCACAAGTTTCTGAACGACTCCTGCATCCAAAGCGACGCCTACCTAGGAAGTAGGGGTGACAGCACACCCACCCGATCACTCAATCGAAGGGCACTTCCCATGCGTATCGCGAAGAGCTTCGCCGCAATGGCCACGGTTGGCGTTCTCGCCGCCGGCGCCGTCGCCGTGGCCCCCGCCGCCTCAGCCACTTCCCCCGAGCTGGGCACCAAGTCGCTGGCCAAGGTTCTCGGCAACGACCTCGTCCCAGGCAACGGCTTCGACAAGAACTGGGAGGACTACGACATCGTCCGCGAGGCGATCGACGCAGTCATCGCCACCAAGGGTGTCGATGGGACCCCCGTGGCCGTCCTGGCTGATGGCACCGTGCCCGTCACGGCCTTCATCCCGAACGACCGCGCCTTCCGCAAGCTGATCAAGAACGTGACCGGTGACAAGTTGTCCACCGAGAAGAAGACGTTCAACGCGGTTGCCGGACTCGGCATCGACACCGTTGAAACCGTCCTGCTCTACCACGTCGTCGCTGGAGCCACCCTGTCCTCGATCGACGCGGTCGTCGCCAACGGTGCCTCGATCGAGACGGCCCTCGGTGCCGACTTCGGGATCAAGGTCGCATCCGTTGACCCGCTGGACGTGCGTCTGCGCGACCTCGACCCCGACGCGCGTAACGCTCGGCTGATCTCCGGTCAGCTGGACATCAACGCCGGCAACTACCAGGTCGCGCACGGCATCGACCGGGTGCTGCGCCCGCTCGACCTCCCGAAGGCAGCCTGAACGAACACTGATCGACCCGCTTGACCTCTGAGCAGCTGGGAGCTCAGAGCCCCTTCAGGAAAGCGAAGGCCCGTACCTCCGGATCCCCTCCGGATGTACGGGCCTTCGGCCGTTCTCGCCGCCGTGCCAGCGTTGGGCGCCGGCGGGGTGGAAAAGAATTTCAGCAGGGTGCATCCAAGGTGAGTGCTCGTGCGGAAGTAGGGGTGACAGCACAGACACCCAATCCCCTCATCGAAAGGACTCTTCCCAATGCGCATCGCCAAGAGTTTCGCCGCACTAGCCACCGTTGGCGTCCTCGCCGCCGGAGCCGTCGCAGTCGCGCCGGCAGCCACCGCCAAGGACGCCGAGCTGGGCAACACGTCGCTGGCCACCGTCCTCGGCAACGACCTCGTCCCCGGCAACGGCTTCGACAAGAACTGGGATGACTTCGACATCGTCCGCGAAGCGATCGACGCCGTCATCGCCACCAAGGGCGTGGATGGCACCCCCGTCGCGCTGCTCGCCGACGGCGACGTTGCGCTGACCGCCTTCGTCCCCACCGACCGGGCGTTCCGCCGGCTGGTTAACGACGTGACCGGCACCTGGCCCAGCGAGAAGAACACCTTCGCCACCGTGGCCAGCCTGGGCATCGACACCGTCGAGGCCGTGCTGCTCTACCACGTCGTGCCGGGCACCATCGACTCCGCAGCTGCGCTCGCCGCTGACGGCGCCACCGTCGACACCGTTCTCGGCGCCGGCATCACGGTCAACGTCCGCTCGACCGACCCGCTGAAGGTGCGCCTGATCGACCAGGACACCGACGACCTGAACCCGAAGTTGATCCCTGCCGCCCTCGACATCAACAAGGGCAACATGCAGATCGCGCACGGCATCAACCGCGTCCTGCGCC
>CAWKPB010000005.1:0-545293 GCA_963851405.1 uncultured Actinomycetota bacterium
ACCTCGTCCTGGCCCAGGCCTTGCTCTTCTTCGGCTTCGGCGGGCTGTTCTCCTTCGCGGCGGCGTTTTTCGACCGAACCTCGGAGTTGGATGAGGCGTCAGCTGCTGCCCTGGCCGGCTCAGTTGGACTGGTCGGAATTATGGTGGGTGGCGCCATCGGAGGCGTTCTCGGGGACCGCTATCACGACGTCCGTCCCTCCTGGCGGCTCACTCTGTCCGGATTCGCGCTCCTCATGAGTGCGGCCTGTGTCGCAGTCCTCGTGCTGGTGCCTTCCACCGCCCTGCAGCTGGCGATGCTTGCGCTGTCGTCGGCGGCGAACATCGCCGCGATTGCGAACCTGGGAGCTGCCACCTCGGATGTGTTGCCGGCCAGCCTTCGCGGCAGCGGCTTCGCTGTCGTCCAGGCGATCGTTCAGCTCGGCTCGGGCTTCGGGCCGATCGTCGTCGGAGTCGTGTCCGCGTCCGCCGGAGAAAACCTCGCCTGGGGATTTGCCGCCCTGCTGCCCTTCCTCGTCCTGGGGTCGTTCGTCATCCTTCGGGCGCGCAGGTCCTACGAGGTCGATCGGATCAACGTTCTCGATATGGCCTGACGGCACCGCAGGCCTTACGAGGTGGCGTCCTCGATTGGTTGATCCTCGGCCCGGCTGCGCCTGGCCCGCACGAACTCGATGACGATGGGAGTGACCGACAGCGCCACGATGAGCAACGCGATGAGCTCGATGTTGTTGGCCACCCAGTCGACATTGCCGAGCCAGTACCCGAGCAGGGTCAGACTCGTCGCCCAGATGAGGCCGCCGATGATCGAGTAGGTGGCGTACACCCGGAAGTCCATCTTGACCACGCCAGCCAGGGCGGTGATGAACGTCCGGACGATCGGCACGAAGCGGGCCAAGATGATCGACCGACCACCGTGCCGTTCGAAGAACGCATGGGCTTGGGCGACATGTTCGGGCTTGACCAGCCTCGAGTTCGGCCGGTGGATCAGCGGCGGTCCGATCGCTCGTCCGAGCGCATACCCGCACAGGTTCCCCAGAATCGCGACCGCGCTGATGGCGAGGATCACGACGCCGATGTTCTGCGTGATGACCCCGGCCCCCACGAAGACACCAGTGGCGAACAGCAGCGAGTCCCCGGGCAGAAAGAACAGCAGCAGCCCGCACTCGACGAACACAACGATGAGTACGGCCGCCAGGCCGTACGTCTCAATGAGGTACTCGGGCTGCAACCAGGCAGGTCCGAACGCGAGCAGGGTGACCGGATCCATGCGTGCCAGGGTACGGCCGGGGCCTACGCTGCCTGACCGTGGCCGAACAGACTCCGACCGAGGAGGACCCGAAACCCGAGCCTCTCCGCACGGCCAATCGGGTCGGGTCCGGCGAGAAGGGGGGCCCCGCGCTCGAGGTTGGCGTCGGACCGTGGGAGGGAGACTGGCCTGTGGGGCCGAAGTTCGACCCCAAGCTGCTGGCCGAGGGTGACCGTCGAAATGTGGCGGACCGCTACCGCTACTGGCAGGTGTCGGCGATCGTCGAAGACCTGGATCTTCGTCGCCGGCCATTCCATGTAGCGGTCGAGAACTTCGCGCATGACTTCAACATCGGGTCGGTGGTGCGCACGGCCAACGCGTTCCTGGCTGCTGAGGTGCACATCGTGGGCCGGCGTCGCTGGAACCGGCGGGGAGCGATGGTGACCGATCGATACCAGCATCTGCGCTACCACCCCACCCTGGAGGAGTTTGCGCGCTGGGCGGCGACCGAGAGCCTGCCCGTTCTGGGCATCGACATCGTGCCCGCAGCGGTGCCGCTCGAGACCTACGACCTGCCGGCTCGATGCGTGTTGCTGCTCGGTCAGGAAGGCCCTGGGCTGTCGGCCGCCGCGCAGGACCAGTGCACGGCCGTGCTTTCGGTGGCTCAGTTCGGATCGACTCGGTCGATCAACGTGGGCGCGGCGGCGGCGATCGCCATGCATGCGTGGGTTCGTCGCCACGACTTCGGTCAATCACCCGCCTGATCTTCTTCAACGGGCGCTGAGCGTTTGGAGGGCCAGCCGTCTGGCGGGTCTCGATCGGGGTGCCTCATGACCCTGCCCGAGCCGAGGTCCGCCGTGGAAGGATGGTCCGAAGTCCTCATCACCGCACACGGGAGCCTTTATGCCGATCGCCACGCCGGAGACGTACGCCTCGATGATCGATCGGGCCAAAGCGGGCGCCTTCGCCTACCCGGCGATCAACTGTTCCTCGTCCCAGACGGTGATCGCGGCCCTGCAAGGCTTCGCCGAGGCGGAGAGCGACGGCATCATCCAGTTCTCGTGGGGCGGCGCCGCGTACGCCACAGGCCAAAGCGTGAAGGACATGGTCGTGGGGGCCGTTGCGCTTGCCGAGTTCGCCCATGTGGTGGCCGAGAAGTACGACATCCAGATCGCGCTGCACACTGACCACTGCCCGATGGACAAGCTCGATGGCTTCATGCGCCCGCTGATCGAGGTCATCGCCGAACGGGTGCGTGCCGGGAACGAGCCGCTGTTCCAGTCGCACATGTGGGACGGCTCGGCGATCGAGCTCGGGCAGAACCTGGCGATCGCCGAGGAGTTGCTCGACAAGTGCCGCCGCGGAACGGATCGATCATGGAGCTCGAGATCGGTGTCGTCGGCGGCGAGGAGGACGGCGTTGAGGCCAGCCACGACGCAAAGCTCTTCTCAACGCCCGAGGACGGTCTGGCCACCGCCGAGGCGCTTGGCCTAGGCGAGCGCGGTCGCTACCTGGTGGCGGCGACGTTCGGAAACGTGCACGGCGTCTACAAGCCGGGCAACGTGGTGCTGACCCCGTCGATCCTCAAGGAGATCCAGGACACGGTCGGAGCGAAGTACGGAAAGGACAAGCCGTTCGACCTGGTCTTCCACGGCGGCTCGGGTTCACTGCTCGTCGGAGATCCGCGAGGCCCTCGACTATGGCGTCGTGCAAGATGAACGTCGACACCGACACCCAGTACGCGTTCACCCGGCCGGTCGCCGACCACATGTTCAACAACTACGACGGCGTGCTCAAGGTCGACGGCGAGGTCGGCAACAAGAAGCAGTACGACCCTCGGGCCTGGGGCAAGGCCGCCGAGGCCGGCATGTCCGCCCGCGTCGTACGCGCCTGCGAAGACCTCCGAAGCGCGGGCACCCGCCTCCGTTGACCGGCCCGCGGGTGGTGATCGCCTGTTTTCGACCGTTGCCGGGTAAGCAGGATCAGTTGCGGGCGCTCACCGAGACCCACGTGCAGCGCCTGCGCGACCTCGGCTTGGCAACGTCGCGTTCCGGCATGGCCATGGAAACGGCGCACGGGGACGTCATCGAGGTGTTCGAGTGGGTATCCGAGGAGGCGATCGCGACGGCTCACGAGCACCCGGAGGTCTTGGCCATGTGGGCGGAGTACGAGCAGTGCTGCACCTACGTTCCCGTGACCGATCTGCCTGGCGCAGCCGGACTTTTCCCTGACTTCACTCCACTCACCACGAAGGGCTGACCCCGCATGAGCGAGTCGAACGAGCGCGCCGCTGCCGCTGTGTACGTCCTTGATCTCCCCCGCGTCGCCCGGTTCTACATCGAGGTAGCGGGGCTTGAGCAGGAAAGCGAGGGCGATGGGTTCCTGGTGCTTGGGTCTGCTGTACGTGAGCTCGCCCTCGTCCAGGTGCCCGCGGAGGTTGCCTCCGATCTTGTGCTCGCCGACCCGCCGCTACGACGCGAGGAGACGCCGATCAAGTTGGCGTTTGACGTCTCGGACCTGGCGGTGGCGCGCGAGAACGCTCCGGCACTCGGCGGCCTGGTCGACCCCGCGGAGCGCGAGTGGGTGTGGCAGGGGCGAACCGTATGCGACGGCCACGACCCAGAGGGCAACGTCATCCAGCTCCGGGTCTCGTCTCGACCCACACGGGTGGAGGGGTAAGTCCCGGTCGCGCCAGCGTTACCAAACGACCCCGTCAGGAGAGGGCGGCGGCAGCTTCGGGGGAGGAGTCGGCGAGGAAGGCGGCGCATCGGTCGGCCTCGTCGGTCTCGTTGATGGCGTCGGCGGCGCGCCCAAGAGCATGCAGCGCGCGGAGCCAGCCCCGGTTGGGCTCGTGGGCCCACGGAACCGGTCCGTGACCCTTCCACCCGGCGCGACGAAGGGCATCCAAGCCGCGGTGATACCCGGTACGGGCGTACGCGTAGGACTCAACCACGTGCCCGGACGCCCAGGCTTGGTCGGCGAGTGCGGCCCAGGCTGCCGGGGACGACGGGTGTGCAGCGGCCACTGCGGCGGGGTCGGCGAACGGATCTTGGAGCGCCAACGCTCCTGGCTCGGCGGGGAGCAGGGTCGGCGGCGGTCCAGCCAGCAGGTTCTCGGGGTTCATGGAGCCCATCATCGCCGATGCTCTCGTGCGCGAACGCACGGCGCCCAGCCCGCTCGGCGGCGGCCCGCGGCGCGGCTCCGGTAGCCTTCGCGCCGTCCGACCGACCCGAGCTCGACCGGGACCCGACCGCAAGGCGGGCTCTCGGGTTACTCGAGAGGGGACCGGTTCCGCCGCACCCAAGGGGTTGTTCGTGCCTGCTCTCGTGCTCATCGGTGCCCAGTGGGGCGACGAAGGCAAGGGCAAGGCCACCGACCTGCTCGGGCCCGAGGTCGACTATGTCGTGCGCTTCAACGGCGGCAACAACGCCGGTCACACCATCGTGGTCGACGGGGAGAAGTACGCGGTCCACCTCATGCCCACGGGCGTCCTCACTCCGAGCGTTGTCCCCGTCATCGGCAACGGCGTCGTCATCGACCTCGGCGTTCTCTTTGGCGAGATCGACATGCTGGAGTCGCGGGGGGTCGACACCTCACGGCTCGTGGTCAGCGCCAACGCCCACCTGATCCCGTCGTACAACCGCACCCTCGACAAGGTGATCGAGCGCCACCTCGGCAGCCGCAAGATCGGGACGACCGGCCGCGGCATCGGGCCGACGTACGCCGACAAGATGAACCGGATCGGGATCCGCGTTCAGGACCTGTTCGACGAGAAGATCCTGCGGCAGAAGGTGGAGGGCGCGCTCTCCCAGAAGAACCAACTCTTGGTCAAGGCCTACAACCGCCGTGCCATCACCGTGGATTCCGTCGTCGAGGAACTCCTGGTGTACGTCGATCGATTGCGGCCCCTCGTCGCAGACACCGCTCGGCTGCTGGGCGAGGCTCTCGACGCGGAGAAGACCGTGTTGCTCGAGGGCGGCCAGGCGACTTTGCTCGACGTCGACCATGGGACCTACCCGTTCGTGACCTCGTCGAACGCCACGTCCGGAGGAGCGTGTACTGGCTCGGGGATACCTCCCACTCGCATCGATCGGGTGCTGGCCGTCGTCAAGGCCTACACGACGCGGGTCGGCGAGGGTCCGTTCCCCACGGAGTTGTTCGATGCCGACGGCGAGCGGCTGCGCACGGTGGGTGGGGAGTTCGGGACGACGACGGGGCGGTCACGTCGTTGCGGGTGGTACGACGTCCCGATCGCTCGCTATGCCGCCCGGGTCAACGGCGTTACCGATTTTGTCCTCACCAAACTTGACGTCTTGACCGGGTTCGATCGGATCCCCGTGTGCGTCGGCTATGACGTGGACGGCACCCGGGTGGACGAGATTCCCTTGACTCAGACTGACTTTCACCATGCCGTGCCCATCTATGAGTCCCTGCCGGGCTGGTCGGAGGACATCAGTGCGGCACGGTCGCTGGACGATCTCCCCGCAAACGCCCGCGCATATGTGGACTTCCTTGAGCAGGCCTCGGGGGCCCCGATGAGCGTGATCGGGGTCGGCCAGGACCGCGCGGCCACGATCGTCGTTCGCTCGCTGGTCTGAGGACTTCGCGGCCATCGTGAGGATTCGGCCCCGGACGGGTGCGCATCGGGCGTAATCTCACCGCGTCACCGGGCGCGTGCTTCGGTTTCGGGGAGTCGACATGGCGTGCTCTGCGTGCGGCGCGGAATTGGCCGCCGATGCGCGCTTCTGTTCCTCCTGCGGGGCCTCGGCCGTCACGGCGCAGGAGACCTATACACCGACCCATCTGACCGACCAGATCCTGACGTCCCGCTTTGCTCGCGAGGGCGAACGCAAGCACGTCACAGTGCTCTTCGCCGACCTGGTGGGTTCGACGGCCCTGGCCGAGCGCGTCGGCGCCGATGCCATGCACGAGGTCTTGGACGCGCTCTTCGAGGTCTCCTTGGGTGCAGTCCACCGCAGGGGTGGGCGGGTGAACCAATTCCTGGGGGACGGATTCATGTCCTTGTTCGGCGCCCCGATCGCGCACGAAGATCATGCGCGGCGTGCGGTCGGGGCGGCCCTCGACATCCAGCGAGAACTCGCGGACCTGAATCTGAGCATTGGCGGCGTTCGGATTCGAGAGCTCCCCCTACGCATCGGTTTGAACACCGGAATGGTCGTCGTAGGCGCGATCGGCGACAACCTGCGGATGGACTACACCGCGATCGGTGACACGACGAACCTCGCCGCCCGGGTCATGGGGCTGTGCCCCGCTGGTGAGGTCTTGGCGTCGGAGTCGACCCGTCACCTGTGCGAGAACGACTTCGACTGGGAGGCGCGAGGTCGGCAGGCGGTTAAGGGGCGCAGTGAGCCAGTCAGCGTCTTCGTGGCCACCGGAAACCGAAGGCGCGATCTGGAGGTCGAGCTCGACGCCTTCGCGGGTACCCCGTTCGTGGGCCGGGAGGAACCGATCCACGCGCTGACGGAGTCGGTTGCTTCGGCGGCCGCTGGCGTGGGCGGGATTGTCAGCATCGTCGGTGAGCCGGGGCTGGGGAAGTCGCGCCTCATGGCCGAGGTGCAGCGGTCGGTCATGGGGAGTGAGAGGCCACCCCTATGGCTGGAGGGGCGCTCCCTGACGTTCGGCGAGTCCCTCGGATTCTGGCCGTTTCAAGACATGCTCCGGCGGTGGGCGGGCGTCACTGAAGACGATCCGCTGGACTTTGTCGTTGATCGCGTGGTCCAGGTGGTTACGGGCGCCTGCCCGGACGAGACCGCGGACGTCCTGCCGTACATCCTGGTTCTGCTCGGTCTCCCGGTGCCTACTGAGTACGACGACCGGGTTCGCTTCTTGGACAATCAGGGCAGTGGCACCGCTGTGTTCAGGGCCGTACGGCTCCTGGTGCACCAGTTGGCGCGCCAGGGTCCGGTCGTGATGGTTTTTGAGGACGTCCACTGGGCGGACCCCGCGTCGGTGGAGCTCATTGAGCACCTGTTCCCGCTCGTTCCTGAGTGTCCGCTGTTGATCGTTGGGGTGGCGCGGCCGGAGCAGCGGAGCCCTATCGCGGCGCTGCGCGAGGTCGCGATGCGAAACTACCCCGAGCACTTCTTGGAGATCCGGCTTGCACCTCTCGACCAGGGAGCGTCCAGGGGGCTGATGGACGAGCTCCTCGTCGGTCCCGGGGCCGAGGCCTT
Organism: uncultured Actinomycetota bacterium; assembly: GCA_963851405.1. Classification (GTDB taxonomy): domain Bacteria; phylum Actinomycetota; class Actinomycetes; order DATJPE01; family DATJPE01; genus JANPBY01. Next base: position 7,435 of record CAWKPB010000005.1, read on the forward strand.
GGGACGGAGAATTGCCGAGCGCGCTGAAGGTAATCCCTTCTACGCAGAGGAGATCGTCCGATCGCTGGCTTCCTCCGGTGTGGTCGTCCGGGAGCCTGGGGCGCGCAATTGGCGCATCACGGGGTCCACTGAGGACATCGCGATCCCTGAGTCGGTTCAGGCGGCCATTACGGCTCGAATCGATCGGCTCGACGACGAGGTCAAGCACGTTCTCAAGATCGCGTCCGTGATCGGACGGTCCTTTCTGTACCGCGTTCTGGAGGCCCTCGAGAACCGCGAGCTCGACCTGGACGGTGACCTGCGAGCCCTTCAACTCGTTGAGCTCATCACCGAGCGGCGCAGACAACCGGAGTTGGAGTACGCGTTTACCCATGCGCTCGTGCAAGAGGCCGCCTACGACAGCACCCTGCTCGAGTTCCGCCGGCGACTGCATCGTCAAGTAGCCGAAGCAGTCGAAGCCATGTTTCCCGACCGGCTCGACGAGTTCGCCGGTATCCTCGCCCACCACTATGCGGCTGCGGCGGAGTGGGGTCGCGCCCACGAGTATCTGATCCGAGCCGCAGACAACTCAGGCCGGATGGCTGCCGACAGCGTCGCGCTGGCCCAGTACGAGCAGGCGATCGCGGCGTACGCCCGGGCCTTCGGCGACACCTGGGATCCGGTCGATCGTGCTCGTCTGGAGCGGAAGGTGGCAGACGCTCTCTTCCGAATGGGGCGCCACTCGATGGCCGCTGACCATGCCCGCGAGGCCTTTCGGCTGCTCGGGCAGCGATACCCCTCGGCTCCGGGAGGGTTCAAACGGGCCATTCTGGGCCAGGTCTTGGTGCAGCTCGGTCACCTCGTACGGCCACGCTGGTCGCGGAGGCGGCCCAGCGATGCGCGTCGGGAGGTTCTGGTCGAACGCTGCGCGCTGGCGGACATGCTCGGATGGATGGACTTCGGTTTGGATCAGGAAAGATTCGTCCTGGATGTCTTGCTCAGCCTCAACAACGCTGAGAACAGCGATGACGAGGCTATGACGGTGCAGGGTCTGGTCGGCGTGGGCATTCTGTTGAACGTCGTCGGCCTGAAGCGATTCGCCAATCGCTATCAGCGGAGGGCTGCCGCGATTGCTGGTGTGCGAGACAACCCGATGATGGCCGGCTACGTCGCGATGGGCCGGATCTTCTCGTTGGCGCACGGGGGCGAAATCGTCGCGGCGATCCAGGCCTCGACCGACTGTGCGGAGGCGTACGCCCCGACGGGGGACCTTCGTCGCCGCAGCTCGGGTCTGGCTTTCGGTATTCAGCTGGCTCGCTTCCGCGGTGACGTTTCTCTGATGGCCGAGCGTTCCCAACTGATTCGGCAGCTGGGGGACGAGGGTGCGGACTCGCTCCTCCTCGCTTGGGGGTGTCAGGGACTCGGGCACGTGGCTTCAGCTGAGGGGCCGCTTACGGTGGCGCGCCAATACTTGAGCCAGTCATTGGAGATTTACCGAGAGATCCCGAACGTCGTTGGGATCGCCGAGACCCTCTCCGATCTGGCCGTTTGTGACCTTCGGTCTGGTGACCTCGAATCCGCTGCCCTCAAGTTGGACGAGTCGGACGCGCTCATCAAGGCCAACGGCCTGCGCGGATATTCCGCGGCGTATCCGGTGCTTCGGCACGCCGAAGTGTCACTGCTCGTTGCTGCCCAAGTGGGATCGGCGGGAAGAGAGGCCGAACGCAAAGCTCGGGCGGCGGTGAAAGGCGCGGTCAAGTACGCGAAAACCGTGCCTGCCGCACGGCCCTGGGCCGCGCTTCTGCAGGGGCGGCACGAATGGGCGAGAGGCAAGTCGCGTGCCGCAGGCGCGTCGTGGCAACGCGCGCTCGACTTGGCTAGGACCCTGGACACCCCGTACGTGGAGGGGCTCGCTCGGCTGGAGATTGGCCGCAGCAGCCAGCAGAGGGAGGAGATCGTGAAGGCCCGCGACATCTTTGCGTCGTTGGGGATGGCTCTTGATTCCACAGATGCGGAATCTGCGTTGCAGGAACTGGAGGAACGTCGATGATGGAGTCGCCGCCGATCGCGCCTGGCCCCGATGGGTGCTATCACCCATCGACTGTTGAGCAGGTCGCTGCCATGAACAAGTACGCGACCACGCACGGCAACCAGCTGCGCGTGTGGGGCTCGCGACATTCGGTTCCAGCAGCGATCGGGACGTCGGCGACCGACGGCTTCAACGTGATCCTCGACCAGATGACAGCCGTGAGTGTCAGCGGTGGATCCGTCACGGTGCAGGCCGGCTGTCACCTCGGAGAGGATCCGCGTGATCCGCAGTCCACCGTGCAAAACAGCCTGCTCGGACAACTCGCGGCTCAGGGCCTCGGGCTCGCCGACACCGGGGGCATCACCCACCAGACTGTCGCCGGCTTTCTCGCGACGGGATCGGCTGGCGGATCTCTCACCCATGCCCTGGAGAGCCAGATCACGGGGATAACCCTCGTGGACGCTCTCGGGCAGGTTCATGCACTAACCGCCGATGCTGGGACTCCAAATCCAGCCAACCAGTTCTATGCCGCGGGCGTCTCGCTCGGTCTGCTCGGCGTCATCACCGACGTCACCTTCTCCGCAGAACCGGCCTTCAATATCCAGGGCAACGAAGCGGTCACCACCACCGAGGACTGCGCCGTGGACCTCTTCGGGCCTGGCAACGCGAGCCGGCCCTCGCTGGAGGAGTACCTGCGATTTACTCCGTACACGCGCTTGACGTGGTGGCCGCAGCAGGAGGTCGGTCGAGTAGCCACGTGGCAGGCAGCGCGCGATGCCGTCCCCTTTCCTGGTGGCGCCCCCAATCCGTATCAAGAACTTGGCTCCTACTTCGATGAGGCCGGCCTTGAGCGGGCCTTTGAAGAGGGCGCAGTGATGTGGGGCAGTCTGTTTGTGGCGTTAGCCACTCGCTGGACTGCGCTCCAGGAGGCTTTTGCCACCTACGAGCAAGAGATCGGCTCCGCCGCCGCAGACCTCATTCGCCAGCTGCTGGCGAGCCTCCAGGATGAGTCGCCGGAGGGCCTTCTTGAGATCCTGAAGCGTTTCCTTGGGAACCAAGGCTCTCAGCAGGTTCTCGTCAGCCTCTATTTCACCCTCCTCGGCTTCCGAAGTGCTGGCGGCTTGTGTCAGCAGATCTTCACTGAGACCTTCGAGTCTGAGGAGAAGTTTGAAAACACCTGGTCGCCGCTCATCATGAATGACCTCTTCCTGACGCTGGACAAGGACAAGGTGGGGCCCGAAACAGGGCAGCCGCAGCGCTTCTGGGACTACGCCTGGACTGGGCTGCCGATGGACAATCAGATCTCTGACGACCTCATGCCGACGGTTTTCACGGAGTTGTGGATCCCGATCGAACACGCACAAGCCGTCATGACGGAGCTGCGTGACTACTTCGCGGGGGGCGGGTACGAGCGCTCAGGGACGTACGCCTGCGAGGTGTACGGGGCCGGCGCGAGCAATTTCTGGCTCAGCCCATCCTTCGGCACCGAGGTCGTCCGGATCGACCTCTATTACTTTGGTCGCAGCGCCACGACACCCGACGTCTCGTTCTATCCGCAGTTCTGGGCGGAGGACGTGTTGGGCCAGTTCGAGTACCGACCGCACTGGGGCAAGTATCTGCCGCCTGGCAACGATCCTGGGTTTGGGGCGGCGTACCTCCGCTCTCGCTATCCGCGGTGGGACGACTTCATGGCTGTGCGACAGACGTGGGACCCTAAGCAGATCTTCGTGACGGACTACTGGCGCTCGCACCTGGGAATCACGCCGCCGTCCTGAGCCGGCGTCGGTGCTGGTGCCGAGCCCGAGGTCCAGTGACGATCTCGTTTCTCTGCGGAGGGTGCGCGCCGTGGATCTGGCAGGGTCTGTTCATGCCTGATCAGATGCAGCCCGCTGACGCCCCGACCAACAGGGTGACGGTCCGGTCGGCAACGCCCGGCGACCACGGGCCGATCGTCGCGGTGTTGGACGATTGGTGGGGCGGCCGGGGGATGGCCGACATGCTGCCGCGGTTGTTCCTGGACCACTTCGGTTCGACCAGCCTGGTGGCCGTCGGCGACGATGACGCGCTCGCGGGCTTCCTCATCGGTTTCCTCTCGCCCGACCAGCCGGGGACCGCGTACATCCACTTCGCGGGTGTCAGCCCGGCGCATCGCCGACAGGGCTTGGCCACGGATCTGTACCGGCGATTCTTTTCGATGGCCTCGGAGCGCGGAGCGGTCCGGGCGAAAGCGGTCACCGCGGTCGCGAACGTTGAGTCGCAGGCCTTCCACCGAGCGATCGGGTTCTCGATCTCCGAGCCGATCGACGCCTACGACCGGGTCGGCGCCGACCGCGTCGTCATGACCCGAGAGCTCACCGAGGGGTCTCCGGCTGACGCCATCGATGCCTGGCCCGATCCCCCGCGCTTCCTTACCCGGCCGGACCCGCGACCCCAGGATCCGCCCTGGCCCGAAGCGATCTGGCCACCCCCGCCGGACGTCGTGCTCCGCGGCACGTTCGTCGAGTTACGCCAGGCACGAGCCACCGACGCGCCAGGCCTATTCGAAGCGCTGGACGATGCACGTGTCTGGGCCCACGTCCGCGGCCGACCCAACTCCCCAGCCAGCTGGCGGGAGATGCTGGTAGGGGCCGAAGCGATGGGGCGTTTTCCGTGGACCGTGCGCCTGCGCTCGGCTGAGGGGGGACTGGCCGAGGATGCGGTGGCGGGCACGTCGTCGTTTCTGTCCATCTCCCCGCTCGATGCTCGCCTAGAGATCGGCTGGACGGTCTATGCGCCTTCGGTCTGGGGCAGCGTGGTGAACCCTGAGGTCAAACTGCTCCTGCTCGCATACGCCTTCGACGAGCTGCAGATGGGCCGGGTCGAACTTCGGACCGACATCCGTAACGCGCGTTCGCAACAGGCCATCGCTCGGCTGGGCGCGACGTACGAGGGAACGTTGCGTCGATACCAGCGCAGGGAGAACGGCAGCGTCCGAGACACCGTGTTGTTCTCGATTCTGGCCAAACAGTGGCCGACGGTTCGGGCTCGGCTGGAGCGGCGGATCGAGGGCTTCCACTCCGACGCCTGACAAGGTGTCGCCCCCATGACCGTGAACCTGACAGCCTGGCCCTCGCGCTGGCGGACCGTTGCGACCTACGCTGGCGCCGTACGGCTCCCGAGACGCTGATGGTCTCGGCCGCCCGCCCGTCCCACGAGGAGTTCAGATGACCAACACCACTCCCGACCCGGCTCGTGGAGCCGAGGTCGTCGGCCTCGATCGCGCACACGTCTTCCACTCCTGGAGTGCGCAGGCGGCCTTGAACCCGCTCGCGGTTGCTGGCGCTGAGGGGACCTACGTCTGGGACTACGACGGGACCCGGTATCTCGACTTCTCCAGCCAACTGGTCAACGTCAACATCGGGCATCAGCACCCGAAGGTGGTCGCCGCGATCCAGGCCCAGGCCGGCACGCTGTCCACCGTTGCACCCCAACACGCCAACGACGTTCGCGGCGAGGCCGCCAAGCGGATCTGCGACCTTGCCCCCGCCGGGCTCAACAAGGTGTTCTTCACCAACGGTGGCGCCGATGCGAACGAGAACGCGATCCGGATGGCTCGACTGCACACCGGCCGCGACAAAGTGCTGAGCTTCTACCGCAGCTATCACGGCAACACCGGGGCCTCGATCGTGTCCACCGGCGATCCCCGTCGCTGGCCCAACGAGTACGCCAACGGTCACGTGCACTTCTTCGGCCCCTACCCCTACCGCTCCGCGTTTTGGTCAGACAGTCCCGAGCAAGAAACCGAACGCGCCCTCGAGCACCTCGAGCAGGTCATCGCCTTTGAGGGCCCCGGCACGATCGCCGCAATCCTCATCGAGACAGTCGTCGGTACGGCTGGCGTTCTCATCCCGCCGCCGGGCTATCTCGAGGGAGTCCGCGCCTTGTGCGATCGCCACGGCATCGTGTGGATCGCGGACGAGGTCATGTGTGGATTTGGACGTACGGGAAAGTGGTTCGCGTACGAGCACTTCGGAGCTGAGCCTGACCTGATCACCTTCGCCAAGGGCTCTAACAGCGGGTACGTCCCCGTCGGCGGCGTCGTCATCAGCGACCCGATCGCGGCGACGTTCGACGAGCGAGTTTTCCCTGGCGGGCTCACGTATTCAGGTCACCCACTGGCCGCTGCGTCCATCGTCGCGAGCATCGACGCGATGAAAGAGGAAGGCATCGTCGAGAACGCGGCCCGCATCGGGGAAGACGTCCTCGGGCCGAGTCTGCGTGAACTGGCCGAGCGGCACCCCGTGATCGGCGAGGTGCGGGGGCTCGGGGTGTTCTGGGCGCTCGACCTGGTGACCGACCGGGCAACCCGGGAGCCGCTGGCGCCGTACGGTGGCTCGAGCCCGGCCATGAATGAGATCGCCGCGGGATGTCGATCGCGGGGGCTGTTGCCGTTCGTGAACTTCAACCGGCTGCACGTGGTGCCCCCTTGCACAGTCACGGATGGGGAAGCCAAAGAAGGACTCGCGATCCTGGACGAAGTTCTGTCGGTGGCAGACGCGCACTACACCGGGGCGTGACCGCGGGGCGGTCCGTCCTCCGCCCGGGCCGACTGCTGGATGTCGACTCAGGCGAACTGCTCACCGGCCAAGTGGTCGTCGTCGCTGACGGCCGCGTTGAAGCGGTTGGCTCGGTTAGCGATGTCGAGACCTCTGGTGCGGAGCTGATCGACGTCTCAGGGTTGACCCTGCTTCCAGGGCTGATCGATGGTCATACCCACCTCGTGGGAGAGCCCGACTCGGCGGCAGGCTACTCGGCTCTGCTCCAGCGCACCGGTGCGCAAGAAGCGTTGTCTGGGGTCAGAAACGCGCGAGCGACGCTGCGAGCTGGGTTCACGACCGTTCGAGACGTTGGGACATTCCGCGCCTTCGTGGACGTCGCGCTACGCGAGGCCATCAACGCCGGTTGGGTCGAGGGTCCGCGCATGCTGTGCGCTGGGGCGTACATCACCTGCTCCGGAGGTGGGGGTGACATCACCGGCATGGCCCCTGACGTCGACGCGGTGGTGCCGCGTGACCTTCGGGTGGGGGTCGCTGACTCCGTCGACGAGGTCCGCAAGGCCGTACGCGCCGTTCTGCATGGCGGCGCCGACCTGGTGAAGGTCATCGCCACCGGTGCGGTGATGACCGAAGGAACCAACCCGGGCGCCCCGGAGTTTTCCGAGGCGGAGATCCGCGCAGCGGTCGAGGAGGCGGCGCTGTACGGCGTCGACGTGGCCGCCCACGCGCACGGGGCGGAGGGCATCAAACGTGCCGTCCGGGCCGGGGTGCGGTCCATCGAGCACGGCTCGCTCATGGACGACGAGTGCATTGAGCTCATGGTTGCGCATGGCACCTATTTAGTTGCTGACGTCTATGACGGGGACTACATCGCCGAGACCGGACGAGCCGAGGGATGGTCCGCAGAGGTCATGCGTAAGAACGATGAGACCACCGAAGCGCAGCGCGAGGGCTTCGAGAAGTGCGTCCGTGCTGGCGTTCGCATCGCCTACGGAACCGACAGCGGGATCTACCCCCACGGTTGGAACGCGAGGCAGCTGGCCTACCAGGTTCGTCACGGCCAGACCCCGCTGGAAGCGATCCAATCGGCAACGCTGCACGCGGCTGCCCTGCTTCGACGCTCGGACTCCCTCGGGCGCATCGCCTCGGGCTACGCGGCTGACTTCGTGGCGGTCGAGGGCGACCCAACTGATGACGTTCGGCTACTGGAGGACGTGGGCTTCGTTATGAAGTCCGGGCGGGCCATCTGAGTGATCGACGCCAGTCGACCGATGCGCCGACGCGAAGTGCTGCGCGCCGCGCTTGGACTCGCGGGAACTGCCGTCCTCGCCGGCTGTACGGCTGACGAAGACCCGGCCTACCGCAAGGAAGCGAGCAGAGCCACGGGATCCGGAGCCCCGATGTCCGTCCCTGTGGTCGAACGCACGCTGGTCACTCGGTGGGACGTCGATCCGTGGGCGCTGGGGTCATACTCCGCGCTCCCGGCCGGTACCTCGTGGCGCGCACGCGAGGTGCTTCGCCGGGCGGTGTTGGGTGGACGGGTCGCCCTGGCGGGTGAGTACACCGCGACCGACTTCCCATCTACCGTGCACGGAGCGTACGGCTCCGGGCTGCGCGCCGCAGATGCCCTGTTCCGACAGCAGCCCCAGGCCCGAACGGCGCTGGTCGTTGGCGCTGGTATCGCCGGGCTCGCAGCGGCCGATCGCCTGAGCAAGAGAGGTGTCGATGTCACCGTTCTCGAGGCTCGTAATCGCGTCGGTGGGCGCATCGCGACGGACCGTTCGTGGGGGCTACCGCTCGAGCTGGGTGCCTCCTGGGTCCACGCGTTGTCCGGCAACCCGCTCGTGGCGTTGGCCCGGGAGGCTGGCCTCACCCTCGTCCCCACCGACTACGACGATGCGGCGATCCGCTCGGCCCTGACCGGCGCTAGTCCGGCGACGGGCTGGGTGTCGGTCAATGCGCTGTGGCGGGCGGTCGACCGCGCCACCCGGAGTCGTCCGTCGTCCGCCGACAACGCGGCCCGAGCCTTGGCGGCGGCAGGATGGCGGTCGGTCGGCCCGACCGGTCGGGCCGCGGAGGTCACGGAGCTCGTCCAGGAGTACGGCCTCGACCTTGACCAGCTCGGCGCGCAGGCGATGTGGGAAGGCCGCGCCTACCGCGGGGGTGACGCGATGGTGAGCGGCGGCTACGACCAGATCCCGAAGCTCTTGGCTGAAGGCCTCGATGTCCAGCTCGACAACGTCGCCCGGCGGGTGGGCGTCGCGGGGGCGGGAGTGGTGGTCGAGACCGATCGTGGTGAGCGCGAAGGCGACCTGGCCGTCATCGCCGTACCCCTGCCTCTGGTCAGCTCAGGGCTACCGGTGTTGGACCTGCCACCTGCGGTGAAGGCAGCGCTGGCGTCGCTGGCCACGGGGAATCTGGAGAAGGCCTTCGTGCAGTACGACCGGACCTGGTGGCCCTCCCGGCAACTGCTGCAAGTCGTCGACGGCCCCGATGATCGGTGGGCGGAGTGGTACGACCTGCAACATCTGACCGACGCCCCGGTACTCGTCGGCTTCTGCGGGGGGAGCGCCGCGGGTCGGCGACCAGCCGACGATCCGGCCTGTGCCGATGAAGCGGTCACCTTGCTGCAGAACGCGTATGCACGTCCTGCGCCCTAAGTGCGGTTCAGCCTGACGGCAATCAAGCGGCCAGATCGATACTGGGGCTGGGCCAAGCACATGCGGTGAATAGGATCCCTCGACGTGAAGGTTCTCGTCCTCGGATCGGGTGCGCGGGAGCATGCTCTCGTAGCGGGGCTCGCCCGAGATCCGGACGTCTCAGCAGTCCACGCAGCGCCTGGCAACCCCGGGATGTCCGACCAGGCGAGCATCCACCCCGTAGAGGTGATGGACGGCTCCGCGGTCAGCGATCTCGCGAGGCAGATCGGCGCGGATCTCGTGGTGATAGGGCCCGAGGCTCCGCTCGTCGCCGGAGTGGCCGACTCCGTGCGAGCCGCTGGTTTTGCGTGTTTCGGTCCGTCCGCGGCAGCCGCGCAGTTGGAGGGAAGCAAGGCGTTCGCCAAGGAGGTCATGGCTGCGGCGGACGTCCCGACGGCTCGGTCCTACCTATGCACCACGCCGGTCGAGGCTGCCGCTGCGATCGACGCGTTCGGTCCACCGTACGTCGTCAAGGATGACGGTCTTGCCGCGGGGAAGGGCGTCGTCGTCACGAGTGATCGGGCTGAGGCCTTGGCTCATGCCGTGGCTTGCGGCCGGGTGGTGATCGAAGAGCACCTCGCCGGGCCGGAGGTCTCGCTCTTCGCCGTGACCGACGGCACCAGCGTCGTACCGCTCCAGCCGGCCCAGGATTTCAAGCGCTTGTCCGATGGCGACCTTGGGCCGAACACCGGTGGGATGGGTGCGTACTCGCCGCTTCCCTGGGCTCCACCCGAACTGGTGGACGAGGTCGTGGCGCGTGTTCTGCAGCCGACCGTGGATGAGATGCATCGCCGGGGCGCCCCTTTCGCCGGCTTGTTGTATGCCGGTCTGGCTCTGACCGCGCAGGGGGTGCGTGTCATTGAGTTCAACGCGCGCTTCGGTGACCCGGAGACCCAGGTCGTGCTCGCTCGACTTCGCACTCCGCTGGCCCACCTACTGCTCGCGGCCGCGACGGGAAGGTTGAACGAGTACCCCCCGCTCGTGTGGGACGACGCAGCCGCGGTGACGGTCGTCGTGGCCAGCGAGGGTTACCCCGAGGCTCCGGTGACCGGCGACCCCATTCGCGGCGCGGACGGCGAGGACGTGTTTCATGCCGGGACATCAAAGGGAGCCGACGGGGTCCTTCGGTCGGCCGGCGGTCGGGTGCTGTCGGTAGTTGGCACGGGGCCAACCCTGGCTGAGGCTCGTGATGCGGCGTACGCGCGGATTGGGTACATCGATCTGCGTGGCTCGCACTACCGCACGGACATTGCCCGGGCCGCCGCTGAGGGCGAGTCGACGGAGCGGGCGTGACCGTGCGGGAGGATGGGCCGGTGATCCCCAATGTTTTGGCCGGACGATATGCCTCCGCCGCGATGACCCGCCTCTGGTCGCCTGAGCACAAGGTGGTGCTGGAACGGCGGCTGTGGCTGGCCGTGCTCACCAACCAGCGGGCTCTGGGCGTGGATGTGCCCGAGGGGGCCATCGCTGCGTACGAGGCTTCGGTCGAATCGGTGGACCTCGTCTCGATTGCTGCACGCGAGCGCCTGACTCGGCACGACGTGAAGGCCCGAATCGAGGAATTCAACGCGCTCGCCGGTCACGAGCACATCCATAAAGGCCTCACTTCGCGCGACCTCACCGAGAACGTGGAGCAGCTGCAGATCCGCAGTGCGCTGGAGCTCGTTCGGGACCGGGTCGTGGCCACGCTTGTACGGCTGGCTGGGCTCGCTGCCCAGTACGACGACCTCGTGATGACCGGTCGCTCACACAACGTCGCCGCGCAGGCCACCACCTTGGGCAAGCGGTTCGCCTCGGCCGCGGAGGAGTTGCTCCTGGCCTATCAGCGGTTGGACGACGTGATCGCCAGGTACCCCTTGCGCGGCATCAAGGGTCCGGTCGGGACCTCGCAGGACATGCTCGACCTCCTGGATGGCGACGCCGAGCTGCTCGCCGACCTCGAGATCCGTGTCGCCGAACACCTGGGCTTCGGTCGGGTCCTGGATTCGGTAGGTCAGGTCTACCCCCGCTCCTTGGACTACGACGTGGTGTCCGCGCTCGTCCAAACTGCGGCCGCGCCATCGAGCCTGGCCACCACGATTCGGCTGATGGCCGGGCTGGAACTCGTGACGGAGGGCTTCAAGGCTGGTCAGGTCGGCTCTTCGGCTATGCCGCACAAGATGAACACACGTTCCTGCGAGCGAGTGAACGGACTCACAGTGCTGTTGCGCGGCTATGCCTCGATGGTGGGCGAGCTGGCGGGTGACCAGTGGAACGAAGGTGACGTGTCGTGCTCGGTGGTCCGGCGGGTCGCACTGCCGGACGCCTTCTTCGCAGCCGACGGCCTTTTCGAGACCTTGCTGACGGTTCTTGCAGAGTTTGGTGTCTTCCCGGCGGTCGTCACCCGAGAACTCGATCGTTACCTCCCCTTCCTCGCCACGACGAAGGTGCTCATGGCCGCCGTGCGCGCCGGGGTCGGGCGAGAGACCGCCCACGAGGTCATCAAGGAGCACGCCGTGGCCGTGGCCCTCGAGCTGAGGGAGACCGGCGCGACCCGCAACGATCTGCTCGACCGGTTGGCCGCCGACCCCAGATTGGGCGTCACCAAGGCCGACCTTGACCGGATCGTGGGAGAACCACTCACCTTCACCGGCGCGGCCGTCGACCAGGTGGCGCGAGTGGTCGCCAAGGTCGAGGCCGTGGCTGCAGCCCATCCGTCGGCGGCGACGTACATTCCTGGGGAGATCCTGTGACCGAAACACGCTCGCGGGTCGAGATCGAGGTGTCGGCCTACGACTCCCGTTCCGCAGCTGAGCTCATCCAGGAGCTCCAAGCCGAGTATGTCGTCCGGTATGGCGGCATCGACGCCACTCCGGTGACCCACGGCGAGTTTTCCGCCCCCGGGGGCCTGTTCTTGATCGCCTTGGTTGACGGCCAGCTCGCCGGGTGTGGTGCATTCCGGCGGCACGGAGAGGATCCGAGTGCCATCGCCGAGATCAAGCGGATGTACGTGCGCCCAGCGAATCGCGGGTCGGGTTTGGCAGGGGTGGTCCTCGAGGCGCTCGAAGCCCGAGCGCGGGCGGCTGGCTACTCCCGGATGATCCTTGAAACCGGTGCGGCTCAGCCCGAGGCCATGGCCTTCTACCAGCGCTCGGGCTACACCGAAATCACGCCCTTCGGCTTCTACCGAGACAGCGGGCAGAACCATTGCTATGGCAAGGACCTCTGAGACTGCATGCCCCTCTGTACCCACGACACGCCGACGTCACTCAAACGTCTGTGTAGGTAAGGACGGCGTGTCGTGGGCATAGAACGGCGCTCGGTCACGCTGGTGCTGGTCGATGGTGACGGGAGTGTCCTGGGGGCGTTGCCCGCGTACGACGTGGCGCTGCCCTATTGGCAGGAGGTCTCCGACGTCGTAGCTGGCGCGCGCGAGCGCTTCGACGTTGACGTCTCGGTGCTGCGACTGCTGTGCGCCGAGCGGTCCGAGCCGCACGGTGGCGCCGTCACCTACCTGGCTGAGGTCGACGCCGATTCCTGCGCGAGCCCCTCCCACAACGAGAACCTCCGGCCGGCCTCGCAGCGGGATTCGGCGCTGGCCGCGGCCGAGGAGCCCCTGCGCCTTCCGTACGCCCGGCCGGGGGGTCCGGCCGCGACCGTGGGGTGGGCGCTGGCCCAAATCCCGCCCGAGACCATCGTCGCGCAGCAAAGGACATGGAACCTCTCGGCCATCTGGCGCCTGGTCGGACCGGAGCAGACGTACTGGCTCAAGCAAGTCCCCCCCTTCTTCGCGCACGAGCCAGCCGTGCTGCGTTGGGCGGATCGCGCCGTACCGGGGTCGGTACCGGAACTCGTGCAATCGGGACCCGACGGGCGCATGCTGCTGGAACACGTGGACGGTGCCGATCTGTACGAGGCTGACGCCCACGCCAGGGGCGCCGTGGTGGCTGCCTGGTTTCGGCTCCAACGCGCTTCGGTCCCGGACGTCGAGCGGCTAGCAGCCGATGGTGTCCCCGACCTGCGTGGTCACCGACTGGGCACCTGGATTCGGTCGCAGTTGGCAGACCACGCCGCCGGCCATCCGGCCGAGGCGCTCTTGGCGAACCTCGACCGGACTCTGGCGTCGGTGGCCGAGTGTGGGGTCCCGGACGCGCTCGCCCACGGAGACGCTCACCCGGGCAACGCGATTCGTCGAGGATCGGGTGAGATCGTGCTGCTGGATTTCGGTGATGCGTTCATCGGCCACCCTGGATTCGATGCCCTCCGGGTGACCATCGGCCTGCGGCCGGACGACCAACGCCAGGTGCTTCAGCGATGGACCGAACGATGGGCCGCCGACGTTCCGGAATGCGACCCGAGCCGAGCGCTGAAGCTGCTGCGTTCGGTGGAGTGTCTGCGCCTCGCCGCGGTTTACGCCCGCTTCTTGGCCAACATCGAGCCGGGAGAGCGCTGCTATCACGCGGCAGACGTACCCCTGTGGCTCGACCGGGCCGTGGTCTCGGCTTACACGTAGCGGGCTCCCGTAGTCTGCCCAGGTGCCCTCGAGTTTTCCGTCGATGTCCGACCTCCCGCTGGTCTACTCCGGGAAGGTTCGAGACCTGTATTCGATGCCCGACGGCCGCCTGCTCCTGGTCGCCAGTGATCGGATCTCCGCCTTTGATCACGTGCTGCCCACCCCCATCCCGGACAAGGGAAAGGTCCTGACCCAGCTGTCCGCGTGGTGGTTTGCGCAACTGACCGACCTGGTCCCGAACCACCTGGTCTCCCTGGAGGTCCCGACTGAAGTCGAAGGCCGGGCCATGATCTGCGAGCGGCTCGAGATGTTCCCCGTCGAGTGCGTAGCGCGCGGCTACCTGGCGGGATCGGGGTTGGCGGACTACCACGCCAGAGGTTCCGTGTGCGGCGTTCCGCTTCCCCGTGGGCTGGTCGACGGCAGTCGTCTCCCCGGCCCGGTGTTCACCCCCGCGACCAAGGCCGCGCTTGGTGATCACGACCAGAACGTGGACTACGCCGCTGTCGTCAAGGCCGTCGGCGCAGAAGCGGCCGAGGAACTCAGGTGGATCACCCTTACGGTCTATCGCCGTGCGGAGGCGATGGCCAAGGAGCGAGGGATCGTGTTGGCCGACACCAAGCTCGAGTTGGGCCGTTCAGCCGCGGGCGAGATCGTCCTCGCCGATGAGGTGCTGACCCCGGACTCGTCTCGTTTCTGGCCGCTGGATCTGTGGGAACCCGGCCACCCCCAACAGTCCTTCGACAAACAGTACGTGCGCGATTGGTTGACGTCACCGGACAGCGGTTGGGACCGAGCCTCGGACACGCCGCCGCCGCCGCTCCCCGACGCCATCGTGGACGCGACGCGGGCGAAGTACGTCGAAGCCTATGAACGACTGACCGGAGAGGTGTTTGCGTGACCACATGGACCGTGACGGGGGGTGCCGGCTACATCGGTGCTCACGTGGTTCGGGCGCTGCGGGCGTCCGGGCGAGATGTCGTCGTGCTCGACGACTTGTCGACTGGCCTCGAGGGGTTCGTCGCGGAGGGAGTACCCCTGATTCGCGGTTCGCTCAATGATCCGGTCGCGGTCGCCGCGGCGCTGGACGCCGGAGGGGGGCGGCCGGTCGAAGGAGTCATCCATGTGGCGGGCTTCAAGTACGCGGGCGAGTCGGTGTCCCGCCCGCTGGACACCTACCGCAGCAACGTGTCCGGGACGGTCGAACTCCTGGACGGCATGAGTGCTCGAGGTGTCGAGTCGCTGGTCTTCTCGGGGTCTGCGGCCGTGTTCGGCACTCCATCGGAAGAAGTGGTCACTGAGGACACGGCCCATGCGCCGGAGTCTCCGTACGGCTTCTCCAAGGACATGGCCGAGCGGATCATCGTCGACACCTGCGCGGCCTCCCCGCTCTCGGCCGTGACCCTTCGGTACTTCAACGTGGTCGGCTCCTCCTACCCCGACATCTGGGATGTGTCGCCCTACAACCTCTTCCCGGCGGTGATGAAGGCCCTGACCGAGGGCCGCACCCCGAAGGTCTCCGGGACCGACTACGCGACGCCCGATGGTTCGTGTGTTCGCGATTACGTGCACGTCGGAGACATCGCCCTCGCTCATGTGGCGGCGGCCGAGGCGCTCGAGGCCGGCCGGGCCATGTTGCCCGCCTACAACCTTGGCAGCGGCACCGGCACGTCGGTGCTGGAGATCATGGCCGCGATGGTCCACGCCACCGGGCAGAACTTCGAGCCGGTACGGGCTGCGCGCCGCCCCGGTGACCCCGCGCGCATCGTGGCCCGAGGAGACCTCGCGGCCCGCGATCTCGACTGGGCCATGCGGCACTCGATCGAAGAGATGGTGCGCTCGGCTTGGGAGTCCCGCCCACGCTGACGGTCAGGTCTGGGCTGGTCGAGTCGGGCCGAGCCGAGTCGAGCGGGGTCGCATCGGTTCCTTGGTCTCTTGGTCGATGTGCGTCTCGTGAGTAGCGTTGACGCGATCGTTCGACAGGAGGTCGTGATGAGCCAACCCCAGGGACTGTTCGGCTGGGTTGACCTGAGCACCAGCGATGTTGAGTCGGCCAAACGCTTCTATTGCAGCCTGTTCGGCTGGGAGTCAGTCGATATCCCAACTCCGATGGGTCCGGCCTACACGATGCTCCGCAAGGACGGGCAGCTGGTGGCGGGTCTGGGCCCGCAGCCGCCCGGCATGGCGGAGGCGGGAGTTCCTTCGACGTGGAACTCCTATCTCATCGTGGACGACGCCGACGATGTCCTCGATCGCGCGGCGGAGGCTGGGGGCAGCGTGGTGATGCCGGTGATGGATGTGATGACCGAGGGCCGCATGGCGATGATCGCCGACCCGAGCGGAGCTGTCGTCGGACTGTGGCAGCCCTGGGACCATCCAGGGGCCGAGTTGTTCAATGCGCCGGGCGCGCTGACCTGGAACGAGCTGCAGACTCGAGATCTGGAGTCCGCGACGGAGTTCTACGCCGAGGTGTTCGGCTGGCGCTGGGAGTCAGGACCGGGTGACGGGTCTGACGCGGGGCCGCCGAGTGGATATCTGGTCGCTCATCTGGACAGCAAGGAAAGCGACGACACCTCCAATGCTGGCGCAATGGCCATGCCGGGGGGCGTCCCGGCACAAGCGCCCTCGTACTGGGCGGTCTACTTCGCGGTGACCGACTGCGATGCGGCCATGGCAGAAGCCGATCGTTTGGGCGGGAGCATCTTCCTGCCGGCCATGGACATGGGTCCGGGGATCCGCTTTGGCGGGATCACTGATCCGACTGGAGCGATGTTCATGGTGGGGACTTTCCAGCCCAGCTGAGCGCTTTGTGGCACCGAGCCGGTAGTGCGTGTGGCCGCAGTTCGTAGAGGGTGAGACACTCCGTCGACGCTGGAATTGGACGTCTGCTTTCGCGGGCTCCATTGAGGACAGGTGACTGCCGTGCCCAACCCGGATGCGCGATCCGGCGCGACCAACGAAGCGCGGGACCCGGTATCCGATTCCGCAGGTTCCTTGGGCGACGCAGGCGACTCCTCGATGGAGGACACGTCGTTCTTCGCGCGACGCGAGGCCGGCGACGAGCCGCCCCCGCGCACGATTGAGACCTGGTCGGCGGTCCTGCTCGCCGTCACCGTGATCCTCACTGCGTGGAGCGGGTTCCAGTCCAGCAAGTGGGGTGGAGCCATGTCCATCTCGTTCAGCCAGGCTTCGACGGCCCGGCTCGAGGCCAATCGGGCCTCTGGAGAGGCCAGCGCCGCACGACAGGCAGACCTCAGCATCTACACCCTCTGGCTGGAAACCGTCGCTGCCGGTGAAACGAAGTCCTCCGACTATGTCGCTCAGCGCTTTACCCCGTGGTTCACTCCGGCCTTCGACGAGTGGCTTTCGCTTGGAGGCATCACGGATCCCGCCAACGCCCCCAAGTCCCCGTTCGCACTCGACTCCTACGTGTTACCGGGCGCGGCAGAGGTGGCCGAGCTCGACGCGCGCGCGGATGCCAAGTTCGCCGAGGCCCTGGCCAACAATCAACGCGGCGACAACTACACGATCCTTGGTGTCCTCTTCGCGACGGTGCTGTTCTTTGCGGCGATCTCCACGCGCTTCGCCAACCGCCGGCTGCAGTACGGCATGTTGACCTTTGCGACCGGTGCGTTCGTGGTCGGCATCGCCTTCCTGCTGTCCTTCCCCAAGCTCATCTAGTTGGGGTAGCTCATGAGGGCTCGGCCGATGACCATGACGTCGGCGCTCGATGACGGGCTGGTGCTGCGTGCGATCCAGCCGCGCGACGTCGACCAGACCGCTGAACTGCTCGCAGACCGGGGTGAACCCGCCGACGCCGAGGACTTAAGGCTGGTCCTGGGGGACCCGGCTGGGGGCTTCGACGGGACGGCCGTCGTTGTTGAAGGCGACCGCGTGGTGGCAACGGCCTCGCTGCTGGACGAAAACCTCACGCTGGCAGGCGTGGCTCTTCCCGCGGGCCAAGTCGAGTTGGTTGCGACTGCGCGAAGCCACGAGGGACGCGGGCTTGGGAGGGCGCTCATGACCTGGTGCCACGAGCGGTCGGCGGCACGCGGGCACGTGGCCCAGGTCATGATTGGCATCCCGAACTTCTACCGGCGCTTCGGCTACGGCTACGCGATGCCGATCGCACGCGTCCATACGCTCACCGAGCGGGTCGAGGCTCCGGCCGGGGTCACAGTCCGGCGAGCAACCGCGGACGACATACCGGCCATGGCCGCCCTGCAGGACGCCGAGCAGCGCGCCGTCGACCTCCGGATGCCGCATTCGGAGGGCTGCTGGCGCTGGCTGGTCGCCCGGTCCGGCAGCGAACAGTGGGTGGCTGCGCGCGACGGGGACGTTCTCGCGGTCGGCCGAGCGCTGCCGGAGGAAGGCGCCCTCGGTGAGTTGGCGGCCGCAGACCCCCTGGGGGCCCTCGCAATTCTCGCGAGGGCCGAGGAGACTGCACGCGGTGGCGAGCGTCCATTGTCCGTGCAGCCGCGTGGACACGGATGCGCCCACGAGGCAGTCGCTCCGTTCCTCGATGCGGGCGATCCTCCGGAGTGGTACTACGCACGCGTCCCCGATCTGGGTGCCCTGCTCATGCACCTTGGCCCGCTGTTATCCGCAAGGGCGCGCGCGGCTGGGCTGGGCACGAGCGAGCGCGATGGGCGCCCCGTCTTGCTCTCCACCTACCGCGAGCACCTGCGCTTCTCGGTCGGGGACGAAGGTGTCACTGGCATCCAACGAGGCGGCCGGATGCAGGCACCCGTGGGCCAAGGCGGATCCGGCTTTGACGCCGAGGATGTGCCCGGGCTCGTACTTGGCCCCTACGGCGCCCTCGGCCTCGAGGAGCGGCAGCCGGACTGCCACCTGGGCGGGCAGCGCGAACTCATGGCTGCCCTCTTCCCGCCGGTCACCTCGGACCTGCTGACCTTCTACCTTCCGATCTGACCCCTCCCTCGACGGTCGGCCGCGCCCCTCCGGGGAGGCCGCGTTGGGCCGGTAGAATGAGCCGTCGCAAGCCGTCCCCACCCACGAGGAGCCCCGTGGCCCGCGTCGTCGTTGACGTCATGCTCAAGCCCGAGATCCTTGACCCGCAGGGGCAGGCCGTGGCTCGCGCTCTTCCGCAGCTCGGGATCGAGGGGGTCAGTGACGTGCGCGTAGGCAAGCGCATCGAGATCGAACTAGACGGTCTCGCCGACGACGCCGCCCTTGAGCGCGTCCGAGCCTTCGCTGATCAGTTGCTGGCCAATCCGGTGATCGAGGACTACGCCGTCCACGTTGCCGATCATGGCGACACCGACATCGCGGGCGGCCTGGCGCAATGACCGTGCGCATCGGGGTTGTGACCTTCCCTGGCTCGCTCGACGACCGGGACGCCGCGCGCGCCGTACGACTGGCCGGTGGCGACGCCGTTGCTCTGTGGCATGGCGAGGCAGACCTGAAGCAGGTCGATGCAGTGATCCTTCCCGGGGGCTTCTCCTACGGCGACTACCTTCGCTGCGGGGCCATCGCTCGGTTCGCGCCGCTGATGGAAGTGCTCGTTCCCGCCGCCAAAGACGGCTTGCCGGTGCTGGGCATCTGCAACGGTTTCCAGATTCTTTGCGAGTCCCACCTGTTGCCTGGGGCCCTGGTGCGCAATGACCATCTGCACTTCGTCTGCCGCGACCAACGCCTGCGGATCGAAAACAGCACCTCGGCGTGGACGTCGGACTTTGCCGAGGGCGCCGAGATCGTGGTGCCGTTGAAGAACGGCGAAGGTGGGTACGTCGCCGACGAGAAGACCCTGGATGCCTTGGAGAGCGACGGTCGTGTGGTTGCTCGTTACCTCGACGTCAACCCAAATGGGTCCAGGCGTGACATCGCGGGGATCTGCAACGAAGCGGGCAACGTGGTCGGGCTGATGCCGCATCCCGAACACGCCGTCGAGGCGCTGACCGGACCCCCGGGGCACGAGACCGACGGGCTCCCGTTCTTCACCTCGATCCTCTCGCGCTGGGGATCCCTTGCTTCTTCCCAGCATCAGGGAGCCTCCGTGTTGCGGGCGGGGGCCGGGGCGTGAGCGTCGACACGGTCAAGGCTGCGGAGTCGATGCCGGACCTCGAGCAGCCGTACGCCGAGTTGGGCCTGCGGACCGAGGAGTACGAGCGGATTCGCGTCATCCTCGGCCGGCGCCCCACCAGCAGCGAACTGGCGATGTACTCGGTGATGTGGAGTGAGCACTGCTCCTACAAGTCGAGCAAGGTGCACCTGCGCCAGTTCGGCGACAAGACCCCCGCGACTGACGCGCTTCTCGTCGGGATGGGGGAGAACGCCGGCGTGGTCGACATCGGGCAGGGCTACGCCGTCACGTTCAAGATCGAGTCGCACAACCACCCGAGCTACGTCGAGCCCTACCAAGGTGCGGCCACCGGCGTCGGAGGCATCGTGCGCGACATCCTCACCATGGGCGCTCGTCCGGTCGCCGTGATGGACCCGCTGCGCTTCGGTCCGGCTGATGCGGCGGACACCCACCGCGTACTGCCTGGTGTCGTCGCCGGTATCGGGGGGTACGGCAACTGTCTCGGCTTGCCCAACGTCGGCGGTGAGGTGGTCTTCGACCCCAGCTATCTGGGCAACCCGTTGGTCAACGCTCTGTGCGTCGGGACGATGCGGCACGAGGACATCAAGCTGGCTAAGGCCTCCGGCCCGGGCAACCTTGTCGTGCTGTTCGGCGCCCGCACGGGCGGTGACGGCATTGGCGGTGTTTCCGTCCTCGCGAGTGAGACCTTTGATGCGGACGGGCCGGCCAAGCGGCCCAGCGTTCAGGTCGGCGACCCGTTCACCGAGAAGGTCCTGATCGAGGCGTGCTTGGAGATCTTCGCCGCTGATCTCGTCGTCGGCATCCAGGATCTCGGCGGCGCG
This sequence comes from uncultured Actinomycetota bacterium, assembly GCA_963851405.1. Taxonomy (GTDB): domain Bacteria; phylum Actinomycetota; class Actinomycetes; order DATJPE01; family DATJPE01; genus JANPBY01. Next base: position 28,051 of record CAWKPB010000005.1, read on the forward strand.
GGGATCTCCTGCGCAACGTCGGAGCTGGCGTCGGCTGGTACCGGTGGGATGCGCGTCGAGCTCGACCGAGTCCCGCTACGCGACACCTCACTTGCTCCAGAAGAGATTCTGATGAGCGAGTCCCAGGAACGCATGTGCGCGATCGTGGAGCCACGTCACCTCGAGGAGTTCTTGGCTCTGTGCACTCGCTGGGGCGTGGACGCGACCGTGATCGGCGAGGTGACCGACGGGGACCGGTTGGAGATCTGGTGGCACGGGGAGTTGGTCGTGCAGGTCCCGCCGCGGACGGTCGCGCACGAGGGCCCGGTGTACGAGCGGCCGCTGGCGCGCCCCGCGGCTCAGGACGCACTCGTCGCCGACGCACCGACGGTGCTCCGGCTGACGCGTCCGGTCACCGGTGACGAGCTGAGGGCGACAGTGGTGGCCCTGGCCGCTTCGCCGAACCTGGCGGACAAGTCGTGGGTCACCGATCAGTACGACCGGTATGTGCAGGGCAACACCGTCATGGCTCAACCGGATGACTCGGGCATCGTTCGGGTGGATGAAGCGACCGGGCTAGGGGTGGCGATTGCGACCGACGGGAACGGGCGTTTCACTCGGCTGGACCCCTACGCCGGCGCCCAACTCGCGTTGGCCGAGGCCTACCGGAACGTGGCGACCTCAGGTGCGACGCCACTGGCGGTGACCAACTGCCTCAATTTCGGGTCTCCCGAGGATCCCGCGGTGATGTGGCAGTTCAGCGAAGCCGTGCGGGGTCTCGCAGACGGCTGTTTGGAGCTTGGTATTCCGGTCACGGGCGGGAATGTGAGTTTCTACAACCAGACCGGCGACGCGGCCATCCTCCCGACCCCGATCATCGGTGTGCTCGGAGTGATCGAGGACGTCGCGGCGCGGACCCGGATGGGCTTTCGGCAGGCGGACGACTTCGTCTTCCTCTTGGGCGAAACTCGTGATGAGCTGGCTGGGTCGGAGTGGGCTCACCAGGTGCACGGGCACCTGGGTGGACGCCCGCCCACGGTCGATCTGGCAGCTGAGCGGGCCTTGGCCGAGCTGCTCGTGCAGGGGGCCAGCGATGGGCTCTTCGCGGCTGCGCACGACGTCTCCGACGGAGGCGTTGCTCAGGCTCTCGTCGAAATGTCGCTGCGCGGAGACCTTGGCTGCGAGGTCTGTGTCGGCGGCGATGCTTTCGTCGAGCTCTTCAGCGAATCTGCAGCCCGCGCCATCGCGTCGACCTCCCCGGCGGATGGGGCGCGGCTGCTCGACCTGGCTGCCCTGCACGGCGTCCCTGTCACACGGCTGGGGCGCGTCGCAGGGGAATGCCTAGCCGTCTCCGATTCCAGCTCAGCCCCGTTGTTCTCCGTGCCGCTGGCCGAACTGCGTACGGCATCGCAGGCCACGCTCCCTGCCCTGTTTGGCGCTTAGGCCGGACGATGGCTCGAGGGCGCGACGGAGCTGCGGACGTCCTCGGCGTTCTTAAGCAGACGTGGGCAGCGACCCGCGCTGGCCTGGCCGAGATCCCGACGGAGTCGTACGCGTTCCCTAGCACTCTCGAAGGGTGGACGGTCGGGGACTTGATCGCGCACGTGGGACGGGCCATGGGCGCCGTCTCCGCCGCTCGGCCGGCCAGCGGCCGGGTGGAGCCGCTGACAGTGGCTGCGTACTTGGCCACCTATCCCGGCGTTGCAGAGGAGATCGCCGCTGCGACCCGCGACGATGCCGCGGAACAGGCAGCAGATCCCCTCGGCGCTTTGGATGCCGAATGGTCGGCGGCGAGCGTCAACTGCGCCGGGCTCCTCGCGCCCGGGTCACCTGACCCGGTGCTCATCGCCAGGCGAGGGCCGATCTTGATGTCCGACTTCCTGCGCACCCGCGTCCTCGAGCTGGTCGTCCATATGGACGATCTCGATCGGTCGCTCTCGACGTCCGCAGGAGCGGGCCTGGCCGTGGGGCTGCCCACCGATGCCGTACGGCTCACGGTCCGGATGCTGCTGGATTCGCTCGTGGCGACTGCGCCCGGGCGCAGTGTCGAAGTCCGCGTGCCGCCGTACGCCGCCGTGCAGTGCATCGAAGGCCCGCGGCATACCAGGGGGACGCCGCCCGATGTGGTGGAGTGCGACGCGTGGACCTGGGTCCGGTTGGGCTGCGGTCGAGTGACCTGGCCGGAAGCGCTGACCGACGGAACCGCACGGGCCAGCGGGGAACGCGCCGACCTGAGCAGCTACCTGCCCCTGCTCTAGCCCTCCGGAGGGGTGTCTCGCGCGTACGCCTCCCACGAGGACAGAATCGGCCCGAGATCCCAGTCGTGCGGCAGCTCGAGGTAGTCCGGGCAGTCCCGTTCGATCCGCTCCAACAGGGCTGGTGGGACGTCGGCCAGGCCGCGCCGGGCGGTGCGGGAGAAGAGGCGACCGGTCATGACGCCGCTGACGCCCGACTGACCCATCCGCATCCAGGGCCACCAGGGTGAGACGCGCGAAAAGCCGGCACGAAAGTGCGCGGAGGGCGTGGACCGGTTGGACAGCTCAGCCAGCGACGTGTAGATCACGAAGTGCTCGCTGGGGTTGATCCAGGGTCCGGTGGACGCGTGCGGCCAGCGAACCGGATCGACCGGGTTGGGATAGCGATGGGCGTAGTCCCACTCGAGCAGGACCTCGTCGCCGTACACCTGCCACGGCAGGACGAACGGCGCGCCCTCCGCGCTGCCTTGGCTGCCGTCGTCGTTCATCGTCCCGGCGTGCTCCTCCGACGCCTCGCCGACGACGAGCTTCGGCAACGTGAGTCCCAGCTCCCCGCCGATCCGGTCGTTGAGGAAAGGGCGAACCTCGACCTCCTCGCCGGTCCACGGATTGCGCCAGCTGTCGAGGATGGCTCCGGTCGCGACGTCGTAGAAATAGCCCGTCTCCTTGCCGCGCATCTGTAACCGCCCGCCTGCCGACCCATCCGCCCCGGGCAGCAGCCGACACTTAGTGACCCCGGTGCCGGCGTAGCCGAACAACGGGCGGAGTCGCTCGTCGCCGACCAGGCCGTACATCAGGCCGTGAAAGATCCCGTAGGTCGGGGTGGACTCGTCGTAGGTCCCCCAGGTCTTGCCGAACGCGTAGAGGTTGTCGCGGGCCGAGGTGAGGTCGAGTGGGTGGTTCGAGTCGTTGGTGGCCACGTCCACGGACCCTAGGCCCTGACCGATTTCACGACGCATTTCGAGGGCCGAGATAACAGTTGGTGCGATATCCGTTGAAGACTCCACCCGAAGGTGCGATTCCCGCGCTACATTTCGCGCGATGAGCGCCACGGGAGTCAGCCTGCGGGAGCTGTGCAAGACGTTTGGCTCGGGCTCAGACGCCGTACGTGCCGTTGATGGGGTCAGCCTCGACATCATCGATGGCGAGTTCCTGACCATGCTCGGTCCCAGCGGCTCGGGTAAGACGACGGTGCTGCGGATGATCGCGGGATTCGAGCGCCCAACGTCCGGGTCAATTGTGCTCGACGGGGTCGACGTCAGCCGTACCGCTCCCTTCGAGCGCGACGTCAACACGGTCTTCCAGGACTACGCGCTGTTCCCGCACATGTCGGTTCTGCAGAACGTCGAGTACGGACTGAAAGTGAAGGGCGTCGGCAAGGCCGAGCGCCGCCAGCGGGCCAGCGAAGCCCTCGACAGTGTGCAGCTCGGCGAGTACGGCGCCCGCAAGCCGGCCCAGTTGTCCGGTGGCCAACGGCAGCGCGTGGCCCTAGCGCGCGCGCTCGTCAACCATCCGAAGGTGCTGCTCCTCGACGAGCCACTGGGCGCGCTCGACCTGAAACTGCGTGAGGAGATGCAAGTTGAGCTCAAGGACATCCAGCGCCGGGCAGGGATCACGTTTGTCTTCGTGACTCACGACCAGGAGGAGGCGCTGACCATGTCGGATCGGATCGCGGTGTTCAACGCTGGAAAGATCGAACAGGTCGGAAGCCCTTCCGATGTCTACGAACGGCCAGCAACTCCCTTCGTAGCGGGATTTGTCGGAACGTCAAATCTTGTGCAGGGCGAGGTCGCCCGCATGGTGCTCGGGCGAGAGGGCTCGTACATGGTGCGACCGGAGAAGATCAGGATCGCCGACCCGTCGGCCTCGGTAGCCCATGACCAGCGGTCCGCACTCGGCACCGTGCGAGAGGTCGTGTATGTGGGGTCGTCCACGCGGTTCGTGGTTGATCTTGAGGCCGGTTCCTCGTTGGTTGCCCTCCAGCAAAATCTCTCGACGTCATCGATGGATGTCCTGAGCTACCGCAACACCCCGGTCCGGCTCATCTGGGACACCGGGCATGAGTTCCCCGTCGCCTGATTCGGCGCCGGGCCACACGAAAAAGGAGGATGCAGATGCCGCAATCGCGTCTGCTCAAATTGGCCGCAGCGGGCGCAGTCGTCGCCCTCGCGGTGGCGGGGTGTTCCAGTTCCGGTGGGTCATCGTCGACTTCAAGCGGCGGGTTCACACCCCCGGACATCCAGGCTCAGACCGAGTTGGGCGAGCCGGAAGGTGAAGTCAATGTGCTCGCCTGGCCGGGGTACGCCGAGGACGGTTCAACCGATCCGAGCGTCGACTGGGTCAGTGGCTTCGAAGAGGAGACGGGCTGCCAGGTCAACATCAAGACCTTCGGTACGTCTGATGAGGCCATTCAGCTGTTCAAGACCGGCGAGTACGACACGGTGTCCGCGTCAGGTGATGCTTCGCTTCGGCTGATCGCCGCTGGCGAAGTCGCGCCCGTCAACTTCGACCTGATCCCGAACTACGCCGACATCTTTCCGGACCTCAAGATGCAGCCCTGGAACTCGGTCAACGGCGTCGGGTACGGCCCGCCGCACGGCCGCGGTGCCAACATCCTGATGTACAACACCGAGAAGGTCACTCCGGCTCCGGATTCCTGGGGTGTCGTTTTTGATGGCGGAAGCGCCTACTCGGGTGCTGTCACGGCCTATGACTCCCCGATCTACATCGCGGACGCGGCCCTGTACCTGATGGCCACCCAGCCCGACCTCGGAATCACTGATCCCTACGCCCTCGATGAAGCGCAGTTGGCAGCGGCGGTTGAGCTGCTGAAGGCGCAGAAGGCGAACGTCGGTGAGTACTGGAGCGACTACTTGAAGGAGATCTCGTCCTTCAAGTCCGGAGACACGGTCGTCGGTACCTCGTGGCAGGTGATTCTCAACATCGCTGCAGGCGAAGGCGTGACCGTCGAGGGCACCAAGCCCAAGGAGGGCGCCACCGGATGGTCTGACACCTGGATGATCGGCGCAAAGGCGAAGAACCCCAATTGTGCCTACCTCTGGATGAACCACATCATCTCGCCAGAGGCAAACGCCGGAGTGGCCGAATGGTTCGGCGAGGCGCCGGCGAATGCCAAGTCATGCGACTTGACGGCCGATGAGGATCACTGCGCCACGTATCACGCAGATGACGCCGCCTATTGGACCGACGTCTACTACTGGAACACGCCGATTCCGCAGTGCCTGGACGGACGCACGGACGTGACGTGCACCGACTATGCGCAGTGGACGCAGGCCTGGACGGAGATCAAGGGCTAGACCAGCCGTCCTGCTCCTGGAGGTAGGGGCGGGCCGTTTGGCTCGCTCCTACCTTCGGGATTCATTCATGGGAGAGCTTCGTTCATGTCGAGCAGCAGCCAGGCGCCGCCAAGCGCTGCTCGCCGCCTGTCTGGCTACTTGCATTCGAGGCCACACATTCGGGTCGTCGCACTGTTGACGCTGCCGCTGCTGTGGCTGGTCATCGCGTACCTTGGCTCCTTGGCGGTCCTGTTCGCTTCGGCTTTCTGGTCGGTGGACACCTTCACCGGCAATGTGAATCGGTCCTTCACCACGGACAACATCCTGTTTGTCCTCCAGACATCGGTGTTCCGGGCCATCACGCTGCGCACCGTGGGCGTCGCCGCCATGGTGACGCTGATCTGTGCGGTCATCGCGTTGCCGATGGCCTTCTTTATGGCCAAGGTTGCCTCTCGGCGCTCGAGGCGTTGGTTGGTGATTGCCGTCTTGACGCCACTTTGGGCGTCCTATCTGGTCAAGGCGTACGCCTGGCGGACCATGCTGCAAAACGACGGGGTCCTCAACTGGTTGGGGCTACCGACGCCGGGGTTCGGGCTGACGGCCACGGTCATCACCCTCACGTACCTGTGGCTCCCGTACATGATTCTGCCCATCTACGCCGGGCTCGAACGCCTCCCCGATTCCTTGCTCGATGCGTCGGGCGACTTGGGTGCGAAATCCTGGCGCACCTTCCGGTCCGTGGTCTTCCCAATCGTGCTGCCAGCGATCGCAGCCGGGTCCATTCTGACTTTCTCGCTCACCCTTGGGGACTACATCGCCGTCAAGATTGTCGGTGCCAAGACTCAGTTGCTGGGCAACGTGGTCTATGACCAACTACTCACCGCGAACAATCCGCCGCTCGCAGCAGCGGTCGCCCTCATCCCGGTCCTGATCATGATCGGCTACTTGATGCTCATGCGTCGTAGCGGCGCATTGAGTCAGTTGTAGACGGCCATGACGCTTTCTCGTGGGGCGCGATGGGTGCTCGCTTCGATCGTCACCTTGGGCTTCGCCTTCATCTACGTGCCGCTCACGGTCGTGGTTGTGAACTCCTTCAATGTGGAGAGAACGTTCGGTTGGCCGCCCAAGAGCCTGACCCTGACCTGGTGGGGCAAGGCGTTGGAGAACACGGGAATGCGCGAGGCGCTGTGGAACTCGGTCAAGGCCGGATTGGGTGCCACAGCGATCGCCCTGGTCTTGGGCTCGATGGTCGCTTTTGCCATCCACAAATACCAATGGTTCGGCCGCGACACCGTGTCGTTCCTCGTGATCCTGCCGATTGCCCTCCCCGGCATCGTGACCGGCGTCGCGCTGGGCGCGGCCTTCCAGTCGGTTGGTCTGCAGCTCGGTCTCCTCACCGTGATCATTGGGCACGCCACGTTCTGCATTGTCTTGGTGTTCAACAACGTGATTGCCCGGCTCCGCCGATCGGGGGCGCATATTGAAGAGGCGTCGGCGGACCTGGGTGCCACTGGCTACCAGACATTTCGCTACGTCACATTCCCGACGATCCGTACGGCCCTGCTAGCCGGGGCCCTATTGGCGTTCGGACTGTCCTTTGACGAGATCATCGTCACCACTTTCACGGCTGGCGCTGGAGTGCAGACCCTGCCGATCTGGATCTACAACAACCTGGCTCGTCCCAACCAGGCGCCGATCGTCAACGTGGTCGCGGCTGCACTCGTGGTCCTGTCCATCGTCCCCATCTACATCAGCCAACGCCTCGCCGGTGACTCCGCTGGCGGCGGCCGCCTCTAGGCGGCACGCCGCGCTTGTCATGCGCGTTGCGTCCGAGTCACCGAGCGAGATAGCGCCTCTCGCTCGGACGTTGCGGTGCTCGGAGACGCTGCGGTTGGGCGTTCCGGCGCCGGTGCCGCGAGGGGTGACTGGCGGGGCCGGCCAAGCACGTAGACTGCGCGACGTGGCGCGTGGAGATGGGCGGCTCTCCCACGACCTCCTCCCGGGTGAAAAGGGTCCTCGAGACGCATGTGGCGTGTTCGGAGTCTGGGCCCCGGGCGAAGAGGTCGCCAAGTTGACCTATTTCGGCCTGTACGCCTTGCAGCACCGCGGCCAGGAGTCGGCCGGCATCGCCGTCTCCGACGGACGACAGATCCTGGTCTACAAGGACATGGGCCTGGTCTCGCAGGTCTTCGACGAAGGCCACCTGGCCTCGCTACATGGGCATGTCGCCGTCGGCCACTGCCGCTACTCCACCACTGGGTCGAGTGTGTGGGAGAACGCCCAGCCCACGTTTCGCGCGACGGCAACGAGCACCATCGCCCTTGGACACAACGGCAACCTGATCAACACCAGGGAGCTGGAGGCGCGGGTTAACGACCTAGGTGAAGCGTCCGGGGAGTTGCCCCTCGGTGGCGCTCGACTTCGCTCCACCTCTGATACCGATCTGCTCACGGCGCTGCTGGCGAGCCACCCGGACCTGTCGCTCGAGGCGGCCGCTCTCGACGTGTTGCCCACGGTGAAGGGCGCCTTCTCGCTGGTGTGGATGGATGAGACCACGCTGTACGCGGCCCGCGACCCGCAGGGGATCCGCCCGCTCGTCCTCGGCCGGCTCGAGCGCGGCTGGGTGGTAGCCAGCGAGTCGGCGGCGCTCGACATCGTCGGTGCTTCGTTCGTGCGCGAGATCGAGCCCGGCGAACTGATCGCCGTGGACGAGCACGGCCTGCGCAGCCAGCGCTTCGCCGAGTCCGCGCCGAAGGGCTGCTTGTTCGAGTACGTCTACCTCGCCCGCCCAGACACTGCGATCGCCGGCCGAAGCGTCCATGCCGCTCGGGTCGAAGTCGGCCGCCGGCTGGCCCACGAGCTGCCGGTCGAGGCCGACTTGGTGATCCCCGTTCCAGAATCTGGAACTCCGGCTGCTGTCGGCTACAGCCAAGAGTCGGGAATCCCGTACGGACAGGGGTTGGTGAAGAACGCCTACGTGGGGCGTACGTTCATCCAGCCGTCGCAAACGATCCGGCAACTCGGTATCCGACTCAAACTCAACCCGCTGCGGGAGGTCATCCACGGCCAGAGGCTGGTGGTGGTTGATGACTCGATCGTGCGAGGCAACACGCAACGGGCGCTCGTGCGAATGTTGCGCGAAGCGGGGGCAGCGGAAGTTCACGTTCGGATCAGCTCACCGCCGGTGAAGTGGCCGTGCTTCTACGGCATCGATTTCGCGTCGCCCGCGGAGTTGATCGCCAACGGCCTGGCCGTGGATGAGATCCGCCAGTCGATCGGGGCCGACAGCCTGGCGTACGTGACGCTGGAAGAACTCGTCGATGCCACGACGATCGAGCCGGAGCAGCTGTGCTGCGCCTGCTTCGACGGGACGTATCCCATCCCGCTGCCGGAACCCGAGCTGCTCGGCAAGCACTTGCTCGAGGGCCTGGATCCTCTGGACACCGTGGACGCCGACGGTCTCGTGACCTTGGTCGGTGGCGGAGGGGCGACCGAAGCGCTGCGCCTGCCGTGACTGACGCGGTCGTGCATGGTTCCGAGGGCGGGCTGCCGGTACGGGCTGGCGCGGCGGACCTGACGTACGCCGCTGCTGGTGTCGACACCGAGGCGGGTGAGCGCGCCGTCGAGTTGATGAAGGCGTCGGTGGCCCGTGCGCAGCGTCCCGAAGTTCTGGGCTCTCTGGGTGGTTTCGCGGGGCTGTTCGACGCTTCGGCTCTGAAGACCTACCGACGGCCGTTGCTGGCGACTTCAACCGATGGGGTCGGCACCAAAGTTCTTGTCGCGCAACGCATGAACGTGCACGACACCATTGGAATCGATCTGGTTGCCATGGTCGTGGACGATCTGGTCGTTTGCGGGGCCGAGCCGCTCGTGCTCACCGACTACATCGCGACCGGCAAAGTCGTGCCGGAGCGGGTCGCCGCAATCGTCTCGGGAATCGCCGAGGGTTGCCGTCAAGCGGGCTGCGCTCTTGTTGGCGGCGAGACTGCGGAGCACCCCGGCGTCATGGCTCCCGACGAGTACGACGTCGCCGGGGCTGGGGTGGGCGTGGTCGAAGCGGACCAGCTGTTGGGGCTGGACCGAGTCCGCAGCGGAGACGTACTCGTGGCCATGGCCTCGTCGGGTTTGCACTCCAACGGCTACAGCCTGGCCCGGCACGTGCTGCTCACTGTCGGGGGGCTGGGATTAGACCTGCACGTTGAGGAGCTGGGACGCAGCTTGGGCGAGGAACTGCTCGAACCCACCCGGATCTATGCGTTGGATTGCCTCGATCTCGCCCGGGCCGGGGACGTCGACGTGCACGCGTTCAGTCACGTGACAGGCGGCGGGCTGGCGGCCAACCTCGCCCGAGTCCTACCCGCCCACCTGCACGCCGACATCGACCGGGCCACCTGGGCTCCGCAGCCGATCTTCGGTTTCATCGGCCGACTCGGTGGCGTCGACCAGCAGGAGCTCGAACGCACCTTCAATCTCGGGATCGGAATGATCGCCGTCGTCCCGCCGGAGGCCGGCGACCGAACCATCCGAAGGCTGACCGAGCGTGGGGTGTCAGCGTGGGCCGCGGGGACCGTGCGCGACCGGCAAGAAGGCGAGCAGGGTGATGCGCCGGCCAAGGGCGGTGGCGGTGGATCGGCCAGCGTGGTCGGTCAGCACCCCGCGGTGCCTTGAGCTAGTAGCGCTCGGAGTCCTTGTCCGAGTCGGACTCGATCTCGGCCACGTCTGCGTACTTCGCGAGCAGCTCGGGATCGACGTCGCCGCTGTCCTCATGGATGAGGTCGGCGCGCAGTCGGTTGAGGTCCATGTCGCCGCTGTTGTACTTCAAATCGCGAGCAACCTTGGTCTGTTTTGCCTTGGCCCGACCGCGTCCCATGGTTCGACCCCCTCGTTCGGGGCAGCGCCCCTGTGGTCACGTGTGTTCAGGGCGGAGGGCCGCTCCGCCGTGCTCTGGCGTACAGCGTACCTAATGCTCGGGCCGGCTGCCCACGGCCAGGCCAGGGAACAGCTCGTGGGCCCAGGGCCCGCCCTCGATGCGCTCTTGGGCGATGGCCTGGGCAGCGGCGACCGGGGTGACGGCGAGCTCCTTGGCGCGGGAGAGTACAGCGCTCGTAGTGGCGCCGATCGCCGTGGCGCGGGCACTGGCCCGAGCCTCGTCGTACCCGTGCAGTTCATCGGCGACCTGGATGACACCGCCGGCGTTGACCAGGAAATCTGGCAGATAGAGGACGCCGCGCGCGGCCAGGACATCGGCGATTCCAGGGTGAGCGAGCTGGTTGTTGGCAGCACCACAGACCAACGCCGCAGTCAGCACGGCCGCCACGCCATCGGTGAGGGCTTGTCCTAGGGCATTGGGGCTGAAGACGTCGCTGGGTTCGGCGATGAGCGCGGCAAGGGAAGGGACGGTCTGGACGTGCGGATGCGCGGACCGTACGGCGGCAACGACATCAGGATCGGGATCGAAGGCCACCACCCGGGCACCGTCCTCGGCGAGGTGGCCCACGAGACGTCCACCCACCTTGCCCAGCCCAGCCACGCACACGGTGCGACCATCCAGGCAGGGCTCACCCCACAAGCTCGCGGCCCCGGCTCGCATGCCTTGGAAGACGCCCCAAGCGGTCAGTCGGCCGGAGTCCCCGCCACCACCGAACTCGGCTGACTTGCCGGTGACCCAACGCGAGCTGCGCGCCATGACATCTAGGTCGGCGACCGACGTGCCCACATCTCCGGCTGTGACGTAGCGGCCGCCGAGAGACTCGATCAGGCGGCCATAGGCCACGAAGAGCTCGGGCGTCTTGTCGGTGCGAGGGTCCGCCATGATCACGGCCTTGCCCCCGCCGTGGTCGAGTCCGGCCAGCGCGTTCTTGAGTGACATGGCTTGGGACAAGGCCAGCACATCAGCGAGCGCGGCGTCATCGGAGTCGTAGGCGTGGAAGCGGGTCCCCCCGAGTGCGGCGCCGAGGGCGGTCGAGTGGATGGCCACGATGGCGTGCAGTCCGGACGTCCGGTCGTGGTGGATGATCACCTCTTCGTGCCCGGCGGCGCGGATTGCGGGCAGACCTGGGGGCGGCAACGGCGGTGACGCCGGAGGTCGGATGGGGCTGGAGTTGCTCACGGAGATCACTGTGCCACCGGCCGTGGCGCCGATGGCCCAAGCGGATGATCGGGTACATGACCTTTCCGGGCCATTCCGGACAGAAGGGACAGCGGGCAGGATGGTGGGAACAGCCGTGGTAGTCGAGGAAGGGGACGACGTGGCGTCGCTGTCTCCCGAGCCCGAGCCGCTGCTCACGCCTGCCGAAGTCGCGGCCATGTTTCGGGTGGATCCGAAGACGGTGACGCGTTGGGCCAAGGCGGGCAAGTTGACCTCGATCCGCACGCTGGGCGGGCACCGTAGATATCGCCAGGCGGAGGTGCGTGCGCTGCTGGCCGGCGAGCCGTACCCGGGTCACGCCGACACGGCTTGACCCGCTGACCGACAGAGCGGGACTCCAGTGACCATCGCGCGGGATTCCTTGGTGCTGCGCCCGTACGTCCCACGGTTGGTCGTCGACTGGCTCCGGCACACTCCGGACGATTTGGTGCATGAGGTCGAGGGTTCACTCGTCTTCGTAGACATCTCGGGTTTCACCAAACTCACCGAGCGCTTGGCCAAGAAGGGCAAGGTCGGCGCGGAGGAGATGAGTGACCTCCTCAATGTGACCTTCGCAGGCTTGCTGGCAGAGGCGTACGACGAGGGCGCCGGTCTGGTCAAGTGGGGCGGCGACGCCGTACTCCTGCTTTTCGACGAGTCTTTTCACGCGGAGCGTGCCGCGCAGGCGTCGTACCGGATGCGGGCCACCATGCGGCGTATTGGGAAGCTGGAGACGACCGCGGGGAAGGTCACCCTGAGGATGTCGGTGGGGATCCACAGCGGGATCTTCCACTTCTTCCTGGTCGGCGATCCCGCGCACCATCGTGAACTCTTGGTGAGCGGCCCCGCCGCCAGCATCACCGCCGTCACCGAGGCGAATGCCGATGCGGGGCAGATCGGTCTGAGTCAGCAGACGGCCGAGCTGCTCGCCTCGCGCAACGTGGCGACCACGCCGGAGGGTCGCCTGGTCCTGCGCGGCACACCAGGACTTACTCCGGTCGGGGTTCGCCCCGCCAAGGACGTGTCGGACCTCGATCTCCGGATGGCGATACCGGAGGCCCTGCGCGAACACGTCCTGGCCGCGCAGGGTGACCCCGAACACCGAACGATCGGCGTGGGCTTCGTCCAGTTCTCGGGCACCGACGCAATGTTGGAGCGTTCCGGCCCACAGGCGTTGGCCCGTGCGTTGGACGAGGTCGTTCGCAATGTCCAGGACGCCACGGCTACCTACGGCGTGACCTTCTTCGAGTCCGACATCAACCGTGATGGCGGCAAGATCATGTTGACCGCGGGTGCACCTATGAGTCGCGGCGGCGAGGAAGAACGGATGCTGCGCGCCGGTCGGCTCATCATCGACCGGATCGGCGAGCTCCCGCTGCGCATCGGGGTGAACCGGGGCCCGGTCTTCTCCGGTGACTTTGGTCCGCCCTTCCGTCGTACCTACTCCGTCAAAGGCGACGCGATCAACCTGGCGGCTCGGGTGATGGGCAAGGCCAGCCCGGGGCAGCTCTTGGCGACGCAAGCGGTGGTCGAGCGCTCGTCCACGTTGTTTGTCAGTGAGCAGCTACCGCCGTTCATGGTGAAGGGGAAGTCTGAGCCAGTCCATGCGCTGAGCATCGGTCCGCTGGTGGGCGCCCGCCAGGAGGACTTCTCCCGACACCCGCTCACGGGTCGAGACGCTGAGCTGGCCCTCTTGGTCAGCCACCTTGAATCGGTGCGCGGCCGGCGGGGGGCATTCGTCGAGATCGTTGGGGATGCAGGGATCGGCAAGTCTCGGTTGGCATCCGAACTGCTGGGGCAGGCCGAAGGTGTGGTGACCGCGTCAATCGTGTGCGAAGAGTACGAATCGGCCACCCCCTATTTCGCGATTCGACAGCTTCTTGTCGGCCTCTTGGGAGTGACCGAGGCCATGGGCGAGCAGGCGTTGCGTCAACGGCTGGTTGAGACAGCTGAGCGGGACGCGCCCGATCTCGTGGAATGGCTGCCCTTGCTCGGCACCGCTGTGGACCTCCATCTTCCGGAGACCGAGGCCACTCGTCGGCTCGACCCCCGCTTCCGTAAGGCCCGTGTGCAGGAGGCGACGACCGACTTCCTGGCCGCGATCCTGGCCGTGCCGGCGCTGATCGTTGTGGACAACGCCCACCACATGGACGAGGCGTCAGCCGAACTGCTCGAGCGCTGGGCGCTAACAGCCCACCAGCATCCCTGGCTCGTGCTCATCCTTCAACGGCAGGGGACCAACGGTTGGGGGCTGCGAGCTGAAGACGACACCGACACGATGCGGTTGTCGCCTCTTGACCCCTCGGCTGCCAGGGCCCTTGTGGAAGCGGCTTCGGTCGATCAGCCGATGCCCCCTCACGTGATTGACGTTCTGATCGAGCGGGCCGAGGGAAGCCCCTTGTTCCTGCTGGGTCTGGTCGAGACCGTGCAGTCAGGGGGTAGCCCCGACGCGTTGCCTGGCTCGGTCGAGGGATTGGCGGCCAGCCAGATTGACCAGCTTCCGCCCGCTGAACGCAGCGTCCTGCGTCACGCCTCGGTTTTGGGGCTCGCCTTCAGCGAGGCCCAACTTCGAGGGGTGCTCGCGGACGAGGCGCTGCCGACCGGCCGGGAAGCCATGAGGCGCTTGGGTGCCTTCCTGCAGCCGCAAGGGCATGGCCGTTGGCGGTTTGCGCAGACGTTCCTTCGTGATGTGGCCTACGAGGGCTTGCCCTATCGCCGCCGTCGGATCCTTCACGGCCGCGCCGCTGACCTGCTGGAAAGCGAGGCTGCTGATCCGCTGGACCAGGCTGAGCTGCTGTCGGTCCACTTCTTCCACGCAGCCCGCCACGACAAGGCCTGGACGTACTCGGTCACCGCAGGAAATCGAGCCGCTGCCAAGTACGCGTTCGTCGAGGCGGCTCAGCATTTTGGGCGCGCGACTGCGGCTGCCCGTGAGTTGCCCGAACTCGCCCCCGGAGACTTGGCCGATGTGCAGGAGGTTCTTGGGGACTCGCTGTTCAAGGTGGGGACTTTCCCTGAGGCCAAGCTCGCGTTTGAGCGCGCCCGTCGAAGCACCTCCGATCCGGTCCGCTCAGCCGATCTGCTTCGCAAGCAGGCTGAGGTGGCCCAACGGCTCAACCACCTGAGTCCCGCTCTTCGTACACTCACGCGGGCGATGGCTTTGGTCGACAGCCAGGCTGACCGTGCCGCCTTGGCTGAGCTCAGCAGGTTGCAGGGCTTTTATGCGGTCGTGCGCTCCAACCAGGGTCGGTACCGGGAAACCGAGGCATGGGCCCGCCGGGCCGAGGCAACGGCGATCAGCGCTGGTGACAAGAAGGCCCTAGCCGATGCGTACGAGGCGCTGCATGGCGCGTACGCGATGCTCGGTGCCGAGCCGGATCGACCGTACGGGGACTTGGCGCTGACGCTCTACCGGGAACTCGACGATCGAGCCGCTCAGTCGACAGCTCTGAACAACCTGGCGGTTCAGGCCTACATCGACGGCCGAGGCGCCGAGGCGCTCGAACTCCTGGACCGCGCGGAGGTTGCGGCCACCCAAGCGGGGGACACCCTTGGTGCGGCGTCGTCGCGGTACAACATCGGCGACGTTCTGCTGCACCAGGCGCGGTTTGAAGATGCGCGCGAGCTGCTCGCGAAGTTGGTCCCGGTCCTGCGGTCCCTGGGAGCTGAGGACTTCGCTGCTGTGAGCGAGGGCTGCCTTGGAGTTGCCCTGGTCGCCACGGGTGAAGAAGAACGTGGCATGGGCCTCCTCCAACGAGCTCGCCAGCGGCTCGTCGAGCTAGGGCAGGCGGCCGAGGTGGTGTCAACCGATGCTCTCGTGGTGGAAGCGTTGCTCGGTCTCGGCCAGGCTAAGGAGGCCGAGACGCTCGCTGCGAGCGCTTGGGGTGAGGCGGCAGCGCTGGATGCCGGCTACCTGCAGCCCACGCTGCAGCGCCTCGAGGGCGCGGCGCTGATTGACCAAGGCCGCTTCGATGACGCCGCTGTGGTGCTTGAGGCTGCCCTCGCGAGCTGCGCGACCCAGGGGCAGATCGAACTCGGGTTCATTCTTGGGGAGCTGGCGCACGTCGCGAAACATCGAGGCGACCTAGCCGAAACGGAGCGTCTAGCCGCGGAGAGCCGCGCCGCGCTGGACCAACTGGGTCACGTCGGATCGCAGCGGTACCCGCGGCCAGTTTGAGCCGACCGCGGGTACCCGAGCGCAATTCCAACTACGGCCGGAGTTTAATGTCCTCGACGAACAACACCGGGATCGTTAGGTCGCCGGTGAACGAATTGCCTGCCCGCGTGATGGCATTGACGTCTACGCAGAACCCGGCCAACTGGGCCTCTGCCGTGAGCATCTTTCCCTTGGTCGACAGGTCACCTACGGGAACGCAACGATCCGCGAGGGCAAATTCAGCGTTGTTGATCGAAACGTACGTGGGGTGCCAGGCGAAGTCCTCCTCCACCTCACGCTCGCCATAAGGAAGCCCGTAGCCAGCGCACCCATAGGCACACGCGTAGTTGTACGTGTAGTCCGTCTGGCCAGCCTCACCTTCGGTACCTGTCAACCCGGGCTTTTGGTGCCGGCAGTTTGGCCCGGTGTTGGACAAGTCCTCGAGGTCGACCTCGCACACCCGGGAGATGACAGCCGGGTCCTCGAAGCCGTACAGCGGCTGCCCCAGCGGGTCTTTGAAGTTGGCGAGGAGCTCGAGTTCGCTGCCGTTGCTGCAGAACGGTTCGTCGGTGGAGCACGCTTGGACGATCAGGCTCACGGGCCCGTTAGCCCCATTTTCAAGATCGGCTTGCCCGCCTGCGATCGTCAGGTCTGCGACGGGGATCTTGACTCCCGGCTGACCTACCACCGAAGCGCAGGGTGGAGGGACCTCAGCGATCGTCGAAGTTGGTAGGGCGCCTTCCAGCGTGAAGGGGAGGAACACTCCGTCGGCGTACACCGGCCAGGTGACGTTCGCAGCCGCGCACCCGAGGGGCGCTACGGCCGCAAAGGAAATGCCCAGTGTTTGACCCTTGCGCACCCCGTAGCGGATCGGCTTGTTCGTCGTCGCCTTGATGGTGGAGCCGCCGGACTGGAGGGCGACCGTCCACCCAGCATTGGTGGTGCCGAGAGTGCTTGAATCGACGGTGAAGCCTTCGGGCACGCTGAGCAAGAACCGATCCAGTGCCGAGATCTTCGTCGAGGTGTTGGTGACCGTGACCGCGTATGCGGCGGAGGCGCCGTGCGTTGCGGTGACCGGAGCCATGACCGCGGTGAATGTGCGCGGCGTCCAGGTCGCTTCTGCGCTCGGGGCGGTGACGACGAGGCCGGCCAGGCCGACGAAGGCTGCCGAGGCAGCGGCGGCAAAGCGGAGGCGGGTGCGACGCGCGATCGGTCGGTGCATGTGGTTTCTCCCGGCGGCGGATGGTGCTTGCTGACAAATCTGTGCCGAGCATGATCCCCGTTTGGGTCACGGTCAACCGCTTGCGCTGGCCCAAGCCGTCCGGGGGGCTCCCAGCGCGGGCCATTCACACGGACGGTAGTCGAGCGATAACACAAAGACATCAAATCGACCATCTGTCTGGGCCGTTCTGACCGACCCCCGTGCCGAGCACTGAGCCAATCGATAGCGTGAAATGACTGGCAGCACGTGGCCGCTCTCTGACCGAAGGTGAACCCCGCAGTGACAGTGGCTACGCAGACCCTCAGGCCGCCGAGCGAACAGCCCGTCCGGGGCCGCGTGCCGAGCCAGACCGTTCTATTGGTGGCGTCCTTCGGTGCGTTCCTGGCCTTCCTCGACGCCACGATCGTCAACGTCGCATTCCCCAGCATCCGCGAGTCGTTCCCAGAGACCACGATCAGCGGGCTGTCCTGGGTGCTGAACGCCTACAACATCGTCTTTGCGGCCTTCCTCATCCCCTGCGGCCGGCTCTCCGATCTGGTGGGTCGCCGCCGGACGTTCGTCTGGGGACTGGTCGTGTTCACCGCCGCCTCGGTCGTGTGTGCACTGGCGCCCTCGGTTGGCTTCTTGGTGGCGACCCGCGCGGTGCAGGCCCTCGGCGCGGCGATGCTGGTGCCCGCGTCGTTGGCGCTGGTCGTCCAGGCCTTCCCTGCCGCGAAGCGAACGCACGCCATCGGGTTATGGGGCGCGGCCGCCGCCTTGGCGGCGGGACTCGGGCCACCGATCGGCGGCCTCCTCGTCGAGCTCGGAGGGTGGCGTTGGGCCTTTCTCGTCAACCTTCCGTTCGGGTTGGTGGCGATCTGGGCTGCGCGTAGCCGACTGGTGGAGAGCCGGGCCCCCGGCCGCAGAACCCTGCCCGATCTGGTCGGCGCTGCAGTGTTCGCCCTGGCCCTCGCCCTCCTGACGTTAGGGATCGTCCAGGGCAACGACTGGGGGTGGTCGAGTTGGCAGATCGTCATCAGCTTCCTTGCCGCTGCGGCTCTGCTGATCGGCTTTGTCTTGAGCTCGCGGCGGCATCGGTCGCCGCTGCTCGACCCAGCGTTGATGAGGATCCGATCGTTCGCGGTGGGCAGCCTGGGCACAGTCGTCGCAGGCATGGGCTTCTACGCCTATTTGCTGACCAACATCTTGTGGCTGACCTTCGTCTGGCGATACAGCATCGTCGCCGCTGGGCTGGCCTTGGTCCCAGGGGCTCTCGTCGCTGTGGTCGTCGCTGCGGTCTTTGGGCCCATCGCGGCGCGGCGCGGCTATCTGCCCTTCGTCCTGCCCGGCGCTCTGATCTGGGCTTCGGCTTATGTCTGGTACGCCACCCAGGCCGGTCTCACTCCTGCGTTTGTGAGCGAGTGGCTGCCAGGGCAACTGTTGAGCGGGCTCGGTGTCGGAATGACCCTCCCCCTCCTGGGAAGCGCGGCCTTGGCCGCAGTCCCTGGTGGTCGCTATGCAACTGCCTCGGCGGCCGTTTCGAGTGCCCGTCAGATCGGCGGCGTGATGGGCATCGCGGTCCTGGTGGTCATTATCGGGACACCGACCGGGGCCACGGCGGCCGACGACCTGCGGACCGGTTGGTGGCTCTCCGTCGGTTGCTTCGTGGCATGCGCCCTGACCGTCCCGTTCCTCGGTCGCATCCGCCCGGTCGACGAGGATTCGCTGGACATGGGATCGCAGCGGGTAGACGTACACCTTCCGGAAGCCTCGCCGCTGACCCAGTCCTGCGGGTCGGTGGATGACTCGCCCCTGTTCCGCAGGCTCCCGCCCGATGTGCGGACCGCCCTTGAGGACGGTGCCGAGGAACGACACCTCAACGCGGGGGAATGGCTATTCCACACAGGGGATCCCGCGGATGCCGTGTACGTCCTACGGACGGGCCGGCTGGACGTCGTCGTCGAGGAAAACGTGGTGCGACAACTTGGTCCTGGCGCGGTGGTCGGTGAGCTCGCGCTGCTCGCGGCGGAAGACCGCTCCGCGTCAGTGCGCGCGCACCGTGACAGCACCGTCTTGAAGGTGTCCCGCGCAGGGTTCGAGTCGGCGATGGCCGGAAACGCCCACGCTTTCCACGTCCTCGCGACCGTGCTGGCTGAGCAACTCCGCCACGCCCAACCATCGCGTGGCTTGGGTCGCGCGCAACCGACCACGGTGGCCGTTCTCGGGTTGCATCGCGGTGCAGCGGTTGGCCCGATCAGTGAGGCTTTGCTTGACCAGGTGCGAAAGAACCTCCGCGCCGACGTCCTCGCTGCCCCGACGCCCTCATCGCTCGAACAGGCCGAACGCTCCCTCGACCGAGTGCTGCTGGTGGCCGAGCGAGGCGATGCCACCTGGGAGTTCTGTCTGCGTCAGGCGGACCAGGTGGTGCTCGTCGCGGACGCCAGTTGCAGCGCTGACTCCACTAACGAGGTTCTAGACCGACTCCGGGGGACGGAGGCGGATCTCGTTCTGGTGGGTCCGCGCCCGCAGGTAGACGACGTCGATCGTTGGTGCGCGGCCCTCGATCCTTGGCAGGTCACCCTGGTGCCGGGTGATCTACAGGTCGGGGTGCGCGCGCTCGCGGCTCGGATCTGTGGCCGTTCGATCGGCGTCGTCATGGCGGGGGGTGGCGCCCGAGCCTTTGCCCACATCGGCGTGCTTCGTGAGCTGGAGGATGCCGGAGTCGTCGTGGACCGGACGGCTGGGTGCAGCCTCGGCGCGATCGTCGCTGCGGCGTGGGCCCTGGGGTTGGACGGTGAAGCCGTTCACGACGTCTGCTACGCCGAGTTCGTCCGAAGGCAACCGTTCAGCGACTACACGCTGCCGACGGTGTCTCTAGCGAAGGGGCAGCGCACGGCGCTGGCGTTGCGCCGCCATTTCGGCGGGCACCAGATTCAGTCCCTGCCTCGTCAGTTCCGGTGTAACAGCGTTGACCTGGTCAGCCGCGAGCGCGTCGCACACCGAAGCGGCGACCTCGCGGACGCCGTGACCGCCTCGGCTGCGCTCCCTGTGCTCTTTCCGCCCCGCCGTACCGACGATCAGCTCCTGGTCGATGGAGGTGTCTTGGACAACCTCCCGGTCGGCCTCCTGACTGAACGACCAGAAGGCCCGAACCTGGCGGTCAACATCACCATGGGCGGTGGGGGCGGCCCGCGGCGTCCTGGCCCCCCGCGCGTGCCCGGGCTGGGGGACACGATGTTGCGCACGATGATGATCGGCAGCCGAGGCGCAGTACAGGCGGCACGGGATGCGGGGGCGACCGTGATCACTCCGCCGCCACTCGGAGTCGGGCTGCTGGAGTTCCATCAGCTCGATCTCATGGTCGAGGCCGGCCGCATGGCCGTACGCGAATTGTTGGATCAGACGGGTGGAACCTTCGGCGACGCCTGACGGCAGCCAGCGGTCACCGATGTGGCGCTGCCCTTAGGTTGAGTCGGTCCGTTTCAGTTGATCAGCTTCGGTTGGTCAGCTCCAGCGCTGACGGCCGCCAGCTCCAGCACCGGCTGCGAAGAATGTGATCAGGATCCCGGCCGGGAGGGCGCCCCAGAAACTGAGCCCTAGTCCGAAGTTGCCCAAGAAGAGCATCAACAGCCAGGTGGCCGGGAAGGACGCGACGACCGCGACGACGAGCATGACGATCAAATACATGGTGACCCCTCTTTTGGTCGGACAGTGTTGGTCGTCCAGCCAGTGTGGCAGCGCGACCCTGCCGTTCCGGTTAAGCGAGCACCCAGCGCGGCGGTTAGTCGCCGGAGCGCGCGAGCCCTAGCCTGAGCGACGATCGGGTGCCTGCTCCGGTCTGAACGTGACGATCGGGGTGCTCGGGTTTTGAAGCCTGGCGATTGGACTCACGGGTGAGCGACGAGCTGGCGACCGGAGCCCTTGGCGTCATGCACCGCGCCCTGCGCAGCGGCCAGTTGCGCCGTGTCTTGCTGGCCTACTTCGCCTTCAACGCGGCCGAGCTGGCGACGTGGATCTCAATGTTGGTCTGGGCCTACGACCAGGGTGGCGCACGCGCCTCCGGAGCGATCGCGCTGATTCAACTGGTCCCGGCGACATTCGTGGCACCCTTCGGCGCCGTCCTGGGCGACCGTATGCGACGAAGTCATGCGCTGGCTTTGGGGTACGGCCTGCAGGCCGCAGCCATGGCCTTGACCGCCCTGGTCCTTTACCTAGAGGCACCGTTCTGGTTGGTGGGTGTTTGTGCGGCGCTTGCCGCGTCGGCCGTAACCCTGACTCGACCGGTTCACAACGCGATCCTGCCCGACATCGTGGATGGCCCCATGGAGTTGACCGCGGGGAACTCAGCGAGCGGCACGGTGGATGGCATCTCCGGCTTCGTTGGGCCGGCGCTGGGTGGCATCCTGCTCGTGGCCTGGGGACCGGCGGCCGTTTTTGCCTTCACCGCGGTGACTATGGCAGCAGCGGGCCTGGTGACGGTCGGGGTGCGGGTCCGCACGGTGGTCGTCCCCGTGGCCCAAGATCGCGTGCTCGCCACGGCCGTGGCGGGGTTCCAAGAGATCCGCCACGACACCGCGGCCGCGATGCTCGTGGTGCTCGTGGGTGCGCAAAGCGTGATCGTCGGCCTCATGGATGTGCTCGTTGTCGTCCTGGGACTGGACGTGCTGGGGATGAATCAGGCAGGGCCGGGTTGGCTGGCCTCGGCGCTGGGCGTGGGTGCGGTGCTCGGCGGCGCGGCCACCGTGGTCCTCGTGGGTCGTGGCCAGCTGGCACCTGCACTGGCGGTAGGCATTCTTGCGACCGGACTACCTATCGCGGTGCTCGGATTCGCGTCGTCGGTCATTTTGGCCGTGCTGTTGTTGGCCGTGTCTGGCTCCGGGATCGCGTTCACCAACGTCGCCGCTCGGACGCTGCTCCAGCGAAGTGTGTCTGCCGACATCCTGGCCCGGATCTTCGGAATCCAAGAGGGTCTGATGATGGCTGGCCTCGCCGTTGGGGCCGTCACCGCTCCGATCCTCCTGCACGTCTTCGGAACTCAAGGGGCCTTCGTCGTTGCCGGATTGCTGCTCCCGTTGATCGGGATGGCGGCCTGGACTCAGATCCGTCGCTTGGACGACCGCGCCAAGACCCCAGGTCCGAATGTCGCCATGCTGGCGGGCCTGCAGATCTTCGCCCCACTCCCGCAGCGTGAGATCGAGCAGCTGGCCAGCGGCCTGGTCGACGTCTCGGTAGACGCGGGCCACGCTGTGATCCGTGAGGGCGAAGTGGGGGATCGGTTCTACATCATTCGTTCCGGAGAGGTGATCGTGAGCCAGTCCGGGCACCCGATACGCACGCTAGGGGCGGGTGATTCCTTCGGGGAAATCGCTCTCCTTCGAGCAGTTCCGAGAACCGCAACGGTCCGTGCTTCGTCGGCCGTCCAGCTGTCAGCCCTGGAGCGGGAGGACTTCTTGGCCGCCGTAACCGGTACGCCACGCTCCATGCTGGTGGCGGACGACGTGGTGAGTCGGCACCTCGATTCCGACAGGGACGCGGACGGCTGAGGCCGCGGCGCACTCAGGCCGATTTTGCAGAGGGCCTGATGTCGAGTTCCGCCCCTTCACGCGCCGCGACCACGGGCATCGGGGCCTGGATCGAGGAAACGATCTCGTCCAGCCGGTCATCGGTGCGGCCCGGACCATGGTGGAACAACACGAGCTGCCCCACCCGCATCTCGGTAGCGAAGGCAACCACGTCGTCAATCGTGGAATGCCCATAGTCGTCCGCCATGGCGCGTTCAGCGTCGAGGAACTGCGCATTGTGTACGAGGACGTCCACGCCGGACACCATCGCGCTCGTGTCTTCGCTGACGCCGGATGACAATCGGTGGTCCGGGAGGTAGGCCATCGAACTCGGGCCATCATCGATGCGGAATCCGTACGTCCGACCGCCCTTGTGGACGATCTCGGAGGCTCGGACGTGGAAGCCGTTCATCTCATGGGTTCCGGTCTCCAGGCTGTGGAACCGCCAGTCGCCGGCGAGCCCGTCCGGCGTGATCGGAAAGCTTGGCGGGGACATGGAACGCGCCAGCAGATCGCGGCCACTCATGTCGTTCTGGGCGGGCACGTAGACGTCGACGTCGGAATCGGAGCGGTCGCCACCGGGGAAGAACGGCAGCCCCTGGACGTGGTCCCAGTGCAGGTGGCTGAGCACGATCGACCCCCGGAAGGGTGCCCCAGCCAGGCGCACCGTGAGGTTCCGCAGCCCGGTACCCGCATCCAGGACGAGCGAGGGAACGCTGTCCGTGTCGGAGAGAACCCCCACGCACGAGGTGTGCCCGCCGTAGCGAACGAACTCGGCGCCAGGGGCGGCGGTAGAACCGCGCACTCCGAGGAACCAGAGCTTCACAAAGCGCTCGCAAGTGACATGGGGGATTCCTCCAGTGGCGGCCGACCGACAGGCTATGCGTACGACGGGCGAACCGGGGGGACTTCAGCACATGGGGCCATCGGTACCCGGCTACTCGGTCAGACTGCGATGGTGCCGCCGCCAGCGGCCGATGCGAGCGCTGCCTCGATGATCTCTAACCCACGCACCGAGTCGGCCGGGTCGACTGGCGGCCGCGCCAGAGACTCGGTGCCGTCAGCCCTGGCCGCTAACGCAGTCTGGATGCCCTTGTAGTACGCGGGGTAGTCGCCGGGCATGGAGGCCACCGGCTCAACGTCAAGCCCGGCACCCAGTAAGCCCCACTGAGTTCGGCGCACTTCGCCCCAACCAGGCCCGGGTCGAGCTCCCTCGCGCAGCGCGTCCTCCTGGCCGTCAAGCCCGTGGCAGACATACGCCGCCTTGGTTCCAAGCACTCGAAACCGTGGGCCGAGTTGGGGGGCTACGGCAGATGCCCACAGATGAGAGCGCGCTCCGCAGCGGTGCTGCATGGCAACGAACACGTCATCGTCAGCGGTGTCCCCCGCGCGCCGGCGATCGATTTCGGCGTACACCGAATCGACTGGCCCGAGCAGGACAAGGGCCTGATCGATGAGGTGACTCCCAAGGTCGAACAGGAGGCCACCGGCCTGGCCGGCGACATCGCGCTCGCGCCATCCGCCGGTGAGCTGCGGCCGCCAACGTTCGAAGCGGGACTCAAGGCGGTGAACCTCCCCGAGCTCGCCTCTGGCGATGAGCGACTGCAACGTCAGGAAGTCGGAGTCCCAGCGCCTGCTCTGGAAGGTGCTCAGCATGATCCCCGCGTCGGCCGCTTCCTTGATCAGAGCGCGGCCTTCGGCGGCCGACGGGGCGAATGGCTTGTCGACCACGACCGCGACTCCGGCGGCGATGCCTGCACGAGTGTTGGGCACGTGGGCGTCGTTGGTGCTGGCGACAACGAGCAGGTCGAGGTCCAGTTCGAGGAGCGCGTCGACGTCGGGCACCACGCGGGCACCTGGGTGGTCGACCTTGGCTTGGTCACCGCGCTCCGGGTTGCGGGTCACGACCCCCACCAATTCCATCCCAGGCGTGGTCGAAACGAGCGGTGCGTGGAACACCGCACCGGCCAGGCCGTATCCAGCGATCCCTACGCGCGTCACACGGGCAGCGTAGGGGCCATGGCCGGGCAGCCCGTGACGGGTGCCGCGGACGCCGGACCCCTCCAAGGGTCACGCCGCTCGACCGTCCCGTTCACCGTGCAGCCTCGGCGTGGACCACCGAGTGCGGCACTGAGCCGCCCGACGGGGTTGCCGTACTGCAGCGGACGATCGCGGAGGTAGACGCAAGCAGCGTTCGCAGAGCCTGATCGGGCTAGGTTGACGAGGGAGCCTGCTGAGAGGAGGGCACGATGGCGAGAAGTGTCGAGGCCGGAGTCGTCGATGAGCGGACGGTCGACACCTTTCGGCGCGATGGAGCGGTCTTGGTCAAGGCTCTGTTCACCCCCGAGCAGGTCGCCACCGTCGAGCGCGGCATCGAGCGAAACCTGGCCGAGCCAGGGCCGATGTTCAAGGTAGCCAGCCCGGCCGGCGACCCGGGGCGCTTCGTCGAGGACTTCTGCAACTGGCAGCGCATCACCGAGTTCGAGGAGATGGCCTTCCAGTCACGCGCCGCCGACGTGGCTGGCGTCCTGATGGGCTGCGATCAGGTCCGGCTCTACCACGATCACATGCTGGTCAAAGAACCGCGGACCCAGCAGCCAACCCCCTGGCATCAGGACCAGCCCTACTACAACATCGACGGCGCGGACACGGCTTCCATGTGGATGCCGGTCGACCCAGTGGCCGCTGAATCGACCCTTGAGTTCCTCGTTGGCTCCCACCTGGGTGGCTGGCTGATGCCGCGCACGTTCATGGATTCGCAGGCCAAGTGGTTTCCCGAAGGGTCACTGGCGGAGTTGCCCGACATCGAGAGTCACCGCGCGGACTTCGACATCCGGGGCTGGGCCATGGAGCCGGGGGACGCCGTCTTCTTCCACATGCTGACGCTGCACCATGCCTACGGCGTTCCCGGCGCGGGGCGGCGGCGCGCTTTCTCGTTGCGCTTCATCGGGGACGACGTCCGGCACGCGCCAAGGACATGGGTGACCTCACCCAACTTCGAGGGTCTCGTCGATGACCTCCCTGCTGGGGCGCCGATGGACCACCCGCTGTTTCCGGTTCTGCGCGACTGAGCTCGCTGTCAGCTGGTCAGCTCGGTGCAGCTGGGGTTGGCCTCAAAGGCCTGGGTCAAGGTGCCCTCAGCGTCGGCGGCAGCCGTACTGATGGCCTGTGTCGTCTCACCGAGAGCGGTCAAGGATGTTGCGGCCGCGGAAGCAACCCCAGCCAACGCGCTGATGGTGTCACCGGCGGAGGCTGCGTTCTGCACATCCGTCACCGTCGACTCGAGAGCGGTCACGCTTGTCCCGAGTGCCTCTGCAGATGATTGAACCGCGGCGATTTCGGGGTCGTCCTCACTGCCGGGAGGCACCGACGCGACAGTTGTGGCGAGCGTGGAGGCTGAGGACTTGATGTTGCTGACCTGAGCCTGGAGGGCGGAGGCGACGTCACTGCCACCGGCCGTAGCGGCCGAGGCCAGACCCGTGATTGAGGTCTCCAGTCCATTGACCGCCCCGCACACATTGCCTGCCCACGTGACCTGATCCGCTGTCGGAGTGGTCCCCGCCGTCGACGGCGAAGCGTCGCTCGGTGCTCCCGTAGGGGCCACTCCCGACCCGCTCGATGAACACGCCGCTAGGAGGACGGCGGACGCGGCAATGAGCAGAGTCTTCTTCATGGCGACCCTTCAAGTGGCTGGACGAGTCCTTCATATTGTGCACCAGCGCGTCCCCCGTCTTGACCACCGTGGGTTTCACCTGTCGGAAGAGCGTCCTGGGGGGCGATGCGGGAGATATCGTGTGCCGATGAAAACTCGGGCGGGGGGCCCCATGGGACGGGTGCGGGAAAGCACGGGCGTACCAGAGTGACGGTCGCCAGTTGCTCGCACTGTGCAGCTGAGGTTGCTGAGAACGCGAAGTTCTGTCACGAGTGCGGGACTCCGGTGGCTCCGCGTTCGTGCCCGTCGTGTGGGGCTGTGGCTGCTAAGGGCCGGTTCTGCGCGGAGTGCGGAGGGCCTTTGGATGTCCCGCCTGGCGTAGGCGGTCCTGTTGCGCTCAAGGCTGCGCCAGCGCCGGTTTCGGAGCGTCGGGTGACGTCGGTGTTGTTCGGGGATCTGGTGGGTTTCACGCCGTTGTCGGAGTCGCGGGACGCCGAGGAAGTCCGAGAGTTGCTGTCTCGGTATTTCGAGGAGTGCCGGGTGGTGATCGGTCGGTACGGCGGGACGGTGGAGAAGTTCATTGGTGACGCGGTGATGGCCGTGTGGGGTGTGCCGGTCGCGCATGAGGATGACGCTGAGCGGGCGGTGCGGGCGGGACTCGAGTTGGTTCAGGTCATCGCAGCTATGGGGGAGGACGTGGGGGCTCCGGGTCTGGCGATGCGCGTGGGTGTCGTGACCGGTGAGGTCGCGGTGACGGTGGGCGCGACGGCTGAGGGGATGGTCGCGGGTGACGCGGTGAACACCGCGGCTCGTGTGCAGAGCACGGCGGAGCCGGGCCAGGTCTGGGTTGACGACACCACTCGATCGCTGACCGCGGCCGCGATCTCTTTCACCGACGCCGGCGAGCACGCCTTGAAGGGGAAGGCGTTGCCGGTTCGGTTGTGGCGCGCCCGCGACGTGGTCGCGGAAGTTGGTGGCGGTCAGCGGGTCGATGGGCTTGAGGCACCGCTGACTGGTCGTGGCCGTGAGCTGCGGTTGTTGAAGGAGTTGTTCCACGCGACGGAGGAGTCAGGTCGTCCGCGGTTGGTGGTGATTGACGGGGATGCGGGGATCGGGAAGTCCCGGTTGATGTGGGAGTTGGAGAAGTACATCGACGGGTTGAGTGCCACGATTCGTTGGCATCGAGGTCGGTGCCTGTCCTATGGCGATGGTGTGGCGTTCTGGGCGTTGGCTGAGGCGCTGCGGACCAGGCTGGGTCTGGCCGACGGTGACACCAGTTCGGTGGTCGGTGAACGCATAGACGAGGCACTGCTGGAGTTTGTTCCGAGTGCGGATGAGCGCGACTGGTTGCGCCCTCGCTTGGCGACGCTGCTGGGCGAGGCCACGTCCGCGGGGACGGCTCGTGAGGACCTGTTTGCGGCGTGGGCGACGTTCTTGGAGCGGTTGAGCGAGGGTGGCAATGCCGTTGTTTTGGTCATTGATGACGCTCAGCACGCTGATGACGGTTTGTTGGACTTCCTGGATCACATGCTGGGGGCGGCGCGGGCTCCGATCTTCGTGGTCGCCCTGGCGCGGCCGGAGTTGTTGCTGCGTCGCCCGACGTTGGGTGGACGCCGCGCGACGGTGGTTCGGTTGGACGCCCTGGACGACCAGTCGATGGCGGAGCTCGTTGATGGGCTGGTCATAGGTCTGCCCGCCGACGCTCGGTCGGCACTGGTAGATCGCTCTGAGGGTGTCCCGCTATTCGCGGTGGAAACCGTGCGTGCACTGATTGACCGAGACGCGATCGTCCCCAAGGACGGCCGGTACGTCCCTGCTCCGGGTGCTGCCCTGGACCTGTCTGGGGTCGGTGCGCCAGCGTCGCTCCAGGCGTTGGTCGCGGCCAGACTTGACGCTCTCTCGCTGGAGGAGCGCCGCGTGGTCGCAGACGCGAGTGTCCTCGGGGAGTTTTTCAGCCGAGAGGGCCTGGTGGCCCTCGGCGGTGATCTCGAGCCTTTGGACGCGTCCCTCGCGTCGCTGCAGCGCAAGGAGATCATCGCCGTCCAGCAGGACCGGTTTTCCGCCGAACGCGGCAGCTACCGGTTCGTTCAATCCGTGGTCCGCCAAGTCGCGTATGGGACGTTGTCGAAGCGAGACCGCAAGACCAAGCATCAAGCCGCGGCCGAGTTCTTGGGCAGCGAGCCCGACCCGGGGGACGACCTGACCCTCGTCGTCGCCCAGCACTTGCTCGATGCTGCGGACGCCGCGCCCGGCGGTGATCCGGATGTGCCCGAGTTGATCACCCGAGCCTGTGGCCGGTTGGAGCGAGCGGCAGTGCGCGCTCAAGGACTGGGGGCACCAGCAGAGGCGCTGCGGCTTTTCGAGACGGCCATCGAGCGGACAGCCGACCCGCGCACGCTCGGGCACCTCCACCTGCTGGCGGCACACTCCGCACGGGACACGTCTGAACTTGACTCGGTGGTCGCGCACAGCCAGACGGCGAGCCGGATCTTCGATGACCTCGGGTTGGCGGCTGAGGCCGGCGAAGCGGTCGCCGCTGAGGCCGGGGCCTTGATGTCCCAACAGGACAACGCGGGGGCACTGGAGTTGGCTCAAGGCCGGCTGCGGCAGCTGGAAGGACGCACCGATTCCGACCGGGCCATGCTGCAACTGTGTCGGGTCATCTGCGTGGGGCTCAGTGCGCTCGGTGATTGGGAGGGCATGACGCCGTTCGTGGACCGTCAGATCGTTCTTGCGGAGGCTCTGGACGACCACAAGACGCTGATCAGCGGCCACATCAATCTCGGGATTCGCTATCTCGCGTTGCGCGCCCCCCTGACCGCGCAGGCGATGTATGAGAGCGCTGCGCGCTTGGGTCGAGAGCTCGACGTCGCTTATGGCCTGTCGATGGCGCTGAACAACTTGGGCACGATGGCCGTCAGTCGCGATCTCGCCCAGGCGCTCGAATACGGGCAGCAGGGCATGGAAGCAGCGCGCCGATCCGGGGCGGTCGGGCAACTCGACTTCACTCGTTTCAACTACTTGCTCGCCCTGTGGGTCGCCGGTCGCCTCAGTGAAGCCGCGGATCTGCTCGAAAGTCTCGAGGAGACGGCGGCGGACCCCGCGATTGTGGTCAGCCTGCCGGCGGTCGGGGCTTGGCTTGCAGACGCGCGCGGGCTCCCGGTGCCAGACCTTGAATCCTTCGTCGAGAGCGACAACCAGTCCGACCGGGCCTGGCAATCGTCCTACCAAATCGCCCAGGCCGCCGCGGCCGGTGAGACCGAGCGCGCCGCCCGCTTGGCCGAGGATGCGCTTGGCCCGCTGGTCGTGGCGTCCGGCCTGGACGACGATTTCCTTGTGTTGTGGTCTCCGATCGTTGAGGCGGCGCTGGCTTCGGGGGATACCGAACGCGTGAATCGCATGCTGGCTCCTGTTGACGAGGCGGCCGCCACGGTCGTGTCGCCCGCGGTGAGCGCCCAGCACCAGCGGCTGCATGGGCTGCTGCGAGCCCTTCGAGGAGATGAGTCAGATCTGGTCGAGGCTGACCTTCGCGCCGGTGTCGCGGCTCTCACGGACTTCGGGGCGGTTGGCTGGGCGGCCCGAGCCAGCCAAGACCTGGCCCGCTGGCTCACCGACCAAGACCGAAAGGAAGAGGCCCAGGAGTTCATCGATCACGCGCGGGCGACCTACCGCGAGATCGGGGCCCATGGCTGGCTCGAACGCCTAGACGCCGAGTTCCCGGCCCACCTCGTGCGACAGAGCTGAGGAGGAATGAGGATCCTGCTCGGATTGTTCGGCCGAAGTTCCTGAGCGCGAAAAGTTCTGCCCTGGGTTGGGGTGGGTCCAGCAGCAACGGACCGATACAAACCAACCATCGCTACCAGGGCTCCTCGACGAGTGGCCCCTGACGGCGCAGCTAGCTGTGATCAATCCTCACGTAGTCGATGTCGCCCGAGAAGTAGTCACAGGTCACCCTGACCTGGTCGCATTCAAGTTTGCCGCCGATGGTCACGGCCTTCTTGTTGTCGATGGTTCCGGTCGTTCCGTTCTTCTTGTTTCGGTAGACCCCGTCCACGTACATCGTGACCCTGCTCGAGGTTTTGACGCAGGTGAGAACGTGCCACGCGTTGTCGTTGATAGGAGTCTTGGCACCTGTCGCCACTCGGCCCTGCGGGCCCTTGAACAAACAGGACGGGATCCCCTTGGGAGCTTGGATCTTCCACTGGCCTCCGTAGGTACGAGCCTGTCCCTTCTGGATGATGTTGCCGAAGTTCTCCTTGGTCCGGTAGCGGATCTCTAGCACGAACGTTCCGTCGCCCGGGTCGAGAAGTGCGTTATCGGGCACCTGGATGATCCGCTCGGGCGAGGCCGGGTAGGCCTCCGGTGGGCGTCGCACCCAGTGGTAACCGCTCGCTCCGTCGTATGAGTAGCCAGCATCCACCCCGGCTGGGTCGACGGCGCCGTTCAAGCCAGTCGGTCCGGAGTCGGTCATGACCGTGGCGCCGAGGGCCTCGTTCATCTCCCACAGCACTGTGTCCGGCCCCAGCGGATCTAGGGGACTGCTTGCGCTGACCGACGGTGCGTTGAGCATCAGCGCAGTCAACGGCACAACCGCTAGGACGAAGGAGCGACGCATTTGGGCCTCTTTAGGGACTGCAGCGAAGGGGCGGAAGCACGATGGAGGGACTTCCCGCACCGTATGCCTTTCAGGGTGCCTTGGGAATCGTCCGGCCTCGTTTCGCACGTCACTATTCGGTTTCGGATGCGACCGAGCGTGACTCGCCTGGTCGGTGGGGGTGGCCAGGGACGGGGCGAACCGTCGACTCTGATTTTCAGTCACATCTGGGGTGTTCGGGGGCTGACTCCGAGTGCCATCAGATGCCATGGTGTGCTCGTTACGTGTCGGCGAGTGCCATCCAGGGCCGAGGCGTCTGTGACACTCACTGTGACGCTGATCGGCGCTCGCGTCGTCGGTCGGGCGGCCCGCGCCCGTCAAGACCTCGCACGCTGGCGTGTTGAGCAAGGGCGCGCAGCCGAGGCTCAGGACTACGTCGAACACGCGCGTGCGACCTACGTGGAGATCGGTGCTCACGGCTGGCTCGAACGCCTCGACGCCGAGTTCTCCAGCGCCGTCGCCGACCAACGCTGAGCGGCGCCTGACGAGGGTCGCGGAGCTGGATTTGAGGGTCTGGCGCGATGAGCGTGGCCGGTGGCAAGGGTCGTTTGGGACGGCCGGTCGTCGAGGAACTAACCGGGCGGGGCGACGGCCGAAGTCCTGGTTCGTTCACGCGGGTCGACCTGACCACCGGTTCAGGTCTGGATGAGCTGCTGGCTAACTGCGACGCCGTGATTGACGCCAGGAGTATCGCCACCACACGTCGCTCCCGCGCAGTGGAGTTCTTCACCGCCGTGAGCCAGCAGTTCCTTGGCGGGGCTCAGCGCGCCAACCCCCATGCCCGGTCGAATGCGCGATGCGCAAGGCGTCTTGTCACATCTGACTGAGCCGGGCGGCGCGGGCCGAAACGATCTGCTCGCGGAAGGCCGGCTCGACAGCCATCAAGGCTGCAAGAGCCTCAGCGGGCACGAGCAGGACCTCCGCGTCGGAATCCGCGTGCACGTCGGCGGTGCGGAGGTAGCCGTACCCGCTGCCCCAGTCAGAGGCGGCGATCTCGCCGAAGAAGTCGCCGGGCCCCAGCGAGTGGATGTGCTCGCCGTCCACTCTGACTGACAGTGCACCGCCGAGCACGACGTAGAAGTCGCGGTCGGCAGCCCACCGAGCCAGCACGGTCGCGCCAGCCGGGAAGGTGCGGGGAAAGGAGGTGTCGACGAGAAGCTGTAGTCCGTCTGGACTGAGCAGGGACATCAGCGCCCGGTTGTTCCGCTGGGCGACGATCTCGTCGCCGCCCAGGAGGGACGAGGGAATGGGCGTGCGCGCGAAGAAGTCCAGGGTCCACCGGACGTCGCTCTCCCGGGTTAGGTGGTTGAGCACGCACATCCGAACGGCGAACCGGCCGTGCAGTCGCGTGGTAGAGACCATGGCATGGCCCGTCGACTCAAGCTCGGTGGCGAGCCACGCGTTGACGCGCCCGGTCTGCGCCTCGGTGCTGCCCTCGATGCGCCTCCGGAAGCAGA
This sequence comes from uncultured Actinomycetota bacterium, assembly GCA_963851405.1. GTDB lineage: Bacteria > Actinomycetota > Actinomycetes > DATJPE01 > DATJPE01 > JANPBY01. The sequence goes on from CAWKPB010000005.1 coordinate 60,389, forward strand.
CGATGCCGAGGCTGGCCGGGTTCATCAGCTCGAGGTCGTGGTCCGCTTCGACGATCTGCTGAGCCAGCTCGGCGAGATCGAGGTTGCGATCGATGACCTCGCGGAACGCCCCCACCCCGAACGCCGTGACGGAGGCCCAGACCTTGACTGCGCGGGCGTTGCGCGTCAGCTGGAGTCCACGGTCGCTGAAATTGACCCCGTCTCCATGGGCGTCGGTGTCGGCCAAATAGTCGGGCAGCACGGCGAAGGCGCGTTCCAGGGCTCCGTGCTCCCGGACGAGTAGCGCGCCGCACTCCATCGGCTGGAACAACCACTTGTGCGGATCCAGGGTCACCGAGTCGGCTCGTTCGATGCCTTCGAGATCGGCCGTACCGCGCTCGGACAATCCGGCGAAGCCGCCGTAAGCCGCATCGACGTGCAGCCACACGTCGAGGTCGGCACACAGGTCTGCGATGGCTGGCAGCGGATCGACGATCCCCGTGTTGGTCGACCCGGCGGCAGCCGAGACGGCCAGCGGTCGACGTCCGGCGGACAGGTCGAACTCCATCACTGCTCGCAACGCATCGGCCCGCATCCGATAGCGGTCGTCGGAAGGGATGATCCGCACCTGATCGGGCCGGAACCCGAGCACCCGGGCGGCCCGACCCACCGATGAGTGCGCCTGGTCACCGCAGTAGATCACCGCGTGCTGGTCCATAGCCCCCAGCCGCAGCTCGCGGGCCGCTGCCAGAGCGGTGAGGTTGGCTGCCGAACCGCCGGAGACTAGGACGCCGTCAGCGCCCTCCGGCAGGCCCAGCCACTGCCGAAACCAGTCAAGGACGGTGAGCTCTAGTTGGCTCGGGCCGGCTGCCTCCATCCAGGAGCCGCAGTAGACGTTGGACACGCTGGCCATGAATTCGGCCAGCGCCGACGGCCAGGTCGTGGAACCCGGGATGTAGGCGAAGTAGCCCGGGTGGCCGACTTTGCTCGCGAAGGGGAACACGTCGTCGGTCAAGCGTTGGATGACCGCGCCAATGCCAACCCCTTGCTCAGGGCTGGCTGTGTGTAGGAGTGCGACCATCGCCGCCTGGTCGGCGCGGCGGATGATGGGGTCGGGCTGATGGATCAGTTCGATCATCGCGTCGACGGCTGCGTAACCCGTACGCCTCATGTCATCCGGCGACATGACCAGAGGGTCGGATGCGGGTGCCGCGCGCCCGGGTTCGTGGTCCATGCCCCGCCTCTCGTCCTAGGAGGGAAGGTAGCGAACCTCCGGCTCGTGGTCTTCCATCTGAGATGCCAGGGCCGTGGACCGCAACCGGTCCATTCCGGGGTCGGCTAGTCCTCTTCGCTGTGCGGATGACGCTGCCTTGCGAGGCCAAGGGTCGCGCGGCGCAGCAGATCTGGACCGACGCGGCCAGCGTGCGTGACGGCGCCCCGGTGATCACCCGACCGATCAGTCGCCTGGGGCTCGGGCCCGCGGATCTCAGGTGGCCAGGGACGGGGTCGAACCGTCGACCTTCCGATTTTCAGTCGGACGCTCGTACCAACTGAGCTACCTGGCCGTACGCCGGCCGGCGCGTGACGCCTTCCGGAGAGCGACCCCGACGGGACTCGAACCCGCGACCTCCGCCGTGACAGGGCGGCGCGCTAACCAACTGCGCTACGGGGCCTCGGTGGCCGAGGCCGTACTGCATCGTGTTTCGGTGTTGCTTCGTACTCGTGCTACTCCTTGCGGTATTCCTTGCGGTGCTGCGTACCCCCAACGGGATTCGAACCCGTGTTACCGGCGTGAAAGGCCAGCGTCCTAGGCCACTAGACGATAGGGGCAAGTCCCGTTGAGGCTAGTCGAGCATAGGGGACCCCCCATCCTTCCACCAAAGCCGCACCCGCCCGCCGTACCCACGACACGCCGACGTCACGTACCCACGACCCGGCGCACGGACGGCGTGTCGTGGCAACAGCGGGGAGAATGGGGACGTGGTGGCGATGACGGAGGAGGACTTCGAGGAAGCGGTGGCCCAGGCCTTGGACTCGGTGCCGTCCGAACTTGCGGCACATCTGGACAACGTGGTCGTCATGATCGAGGACGAGCACGACGGGGAGCCCGACCTCCTCGGGCTGTATGAAGGCGTCCCCTTGACAGAGCGTGACGGCTGGTACGCGGGCGTGCTGCCCGATCGCATCACCATCTACCGAGCGCCGACGCTGCAGCGCTGGGCGACTCGCGAAGAAGTCGTCGCCGATGTCCGCGTCACCGTCGTCCATGAGATCGCTCATCACTTCGGCATCGATGACGACCGGCTGCACGAGCTCGGCTACGGCTGAGCCGCCCCCGACCCCAGGGCGTCGAGGTCGAGGTGGCGCGAGGCCAGCAGCGCGGCATGCTCCTCAATAGGAGAGGCGGCTCCAAGCAGATCGCCCTGCAACGCGTCGACCCCGAGGACGCGCAGCGCTGCGAGCTGTCCCGGGGTCTCGACGCCCTCCGCGACGCACTGCCGCTTGGTCGCCCGGCAGGCTTCAACGATGGCCCGCACGATCGACAGGTCCGCGGGGTCCTCGCACAGGTTTCGGACAAACGACTGGTCAATCTTGATGGTCGATGCGGGCAGCCGTTTCAGATAGGACAGCGTCGAGTACCCGGTGCCGAAATCGTCGACCACGAGGCCGATTCCAGCGTCGACCAGCCGCTCGATCGCGGCGAGGACCGGCGCGGAATCCGCCAGCTGGGTCTCCAAGACCTCCAGTCGGACGGCCGAGGGCGGACAGTGGTGGGTGCGCAGCACATCCAGGAGCAGGTCGCCGAACTCCGGTCGCCGCAGCTCATCGGCGGGGACGTTCACCGAAACCCATACCCGGCGGGCGGTCGGTGCCGCTCGTGCCCAGCCGTCCGCGTCCTGTACGGCCCTCCGGACGACCCAGCTCGTCAGATCGCGGACGAGTGCGCCCTGGTCAGCGACACCCAAGAAGGCGTCCGGCGCGAGCAGGCCCCGAATGGGGTGAGCCCACCTCACGAGTGCCTCGAACCCGACGAGGGCGCCGTCTCGTCGTACCACCGGCTGGTAGTGCAGCGTCAGTTCACCCACGTGCAGCGCATGCCGGAGCTCAGCTTCGACTGATATCTGGCTGGCCCCGCCGGTGCCGGGGGCTGGCCCTTCGCTGTCCGGACCTCGGCTCCATCGCGAGCGGCCGGACTGTTTCGCGTGGGACATGGCCGCATCCGCGAGTCGCAAGAGGTCCCGGGGATCGACGGCCGCATTGTCGGGGGTGACGATCCCCAAGGATGCGGTGATCACCACCTTCTGACCAGCGAGCTCGATCGGCGTGGCAATCGCCTCGAGGAGGCGCTCGGCCAGGATGTCGACTTCGGAACTGTCACGGACCCCCTCGCAGACGACGACGAACTCGTCGCCGCTCAGGCGTGCCACGAAATCGGAGTCCCTGACCGCTTCCGCAAGATTGCTGGCCACGGCAACAAGGAGCCCATCTCCGGCCTCATGACCGAGGGAGGTGTTCACACGCTTCACACGGTCGAGGTCGAGGAAGAGGACTGTGACGTCGCGACCGTCTTGGACTGAGCGCGCCAGGGTCCGGGCGAGCTGGTCGAGAAGCAACCGACGGTTCGGCAGGCCGGTGAGTGTGTCGTGAGTCGCCGCGTGCATGAGTTGGGCTTCGATCCCGCGTACCGCGGTCACATCCTCGAAAGTGGACAGGCATCCCGGCTGATCGTCTGTGCTGTTGATGCGGACCGTGGTGGCGAGCAGCAGGACTTCGCGTCCGTCCGGTCGTACGACCCGCCGTTCGACCCGATGGGTGCGCGCGCCGTCGGCGATGATCCGTTCCCGCGCAGCGCGCGCCAGAGCCCGCTCGTCGGGATGAACGATGTCCTCCCAGGCCGATTCCACCAGATCCTGCCGACTCCGGCCGAGCAGCGAGGCGGCGGCCTCGTTGACCTCGAAGAAGACGCCGTCGTCGGTGAACAGTGCCATCGCGACGGGAGAGCGCTCGAAGAGCACCCGGTAGCGCGCTTCGTCCGGGTCCGAGGTGTCGGCCACGAGGTGAGCGTAGGACTTAGCTCAGCCAGCCGACCCGTTCTCGCAGGATCGAATAGCCCACGAAGGCCACCGAGTCGATGACCGCATGAGCGATGATCATCGGCATCGTGCGCCCCCACCGCTGGTACAGCCGGGCGAACAGCAAGCCCATGGCGACGTTCCCGATGAAGCCACCTAGTCCCTGATACAGATGGTAGGAGCCGCGCAGCAGCGCAGAGGTCCACACGGCGACCCAGGGCCGCCATCCGAGCTGGGCCAATCGGTGCAGCAGGTAGCCCCCGACGATGACTTCTTCCAGCACTGAGTTCTGGGTGGCCTTGAGGACGAGTACGGGGTAGCGCCACCAGACCTCGGGCAGGTCCGCGGCGACCACCGCCAGGTTGAAGCCGGCCTCGCGGGCCACGAGGTAGAACGCGAGCCCGGTGCCACCCACCATCGCGGCGAGCGCGACCCCGCGCAGCAGATCGCGGCGCACGTCCTTGAGGTCGATGCCGAGGACCGCGAGCGCGCGTTCGCCACCCCAATGCAGGAAGTAGATCGCCAGGAACACCGGGACCAGCGCGCGGGCGGTGTTCAGCAGTTGGTAGGTCAGGTCCACCCAGGGTCGCCCCGGCGCGGCCGACCCCACCAGCGGGGCTGTGCTCTGGGCGCGAAGCGGGCCCGTCGATGCGACCACGTAGAAGCGCAAGATCGCGTAGATCCCGCTCATGCCGAGCGACACGGCCAGCACCAAGAGCACTTCTTGTCCGAGGCGGCGGCGCGCGGATGGGTCGCTGACTCGCGCCACCTGCTCGATGCTGCTCATGGCCGGGGACGCTAACAGGGCCCCGAGACCCCTCGCGCGTCGCTAGCGTCGGGCCATGACTGATAGGAAACCGATGGCTCAGCGCGCAGGGACGTGCCCCCATGAGTGACGTCAAGACCCCTAGGCCGTACGACCTGTCCGGGCTCACCGCTCTCGTGACCGGTGCTGGTGCCGTCGACGGGATCGGCGTCGCCTCGGCGCGCCTGCTCGGGCAAGCAGGGGCCCGGGTCGTGATCACAGCGACGAGCGAGCGCGTCCACGTCCGCCGTGACGAGCTGAGATCGGAAGGCCTTGATGTCTCCTGGGGGGTCGCCGACTTATCGAAGGAGGATCAGGTGGCCGCTCTGATCGAGACCAAGGGGCCTTTCGACCTGTTGGTCAACAACGCAGGCATGACCTCGGTGACGAGTGGGTCGGAGGGCGGCTCGCTACTGGCGACCGACGCGCAGACCTGGCGCGCGTCCTTGGAGCGCAACTTGTCGACAGCGTTCCTCACCACCCGGGCCGTGGTGCCGTCGATGCTGACCAAGGGATTTGGGCGCGTAGTCATGGTCTCCTCGGTCACCGGGCCCCTGGTCGCCTACCCAGGCGATGCCGCGTACGCCGCGGCCAAGGCTGGCCTGGTCGGTCTGACCCGGGCGCTAGCGGTGGAGGTGGGAGCAAACGGCGTCACCGTGAACGCTGTACTGCCGGGCTGGATCGGTACGGGATCATCGACGGCGGCCGAGCGGCGATTCGGGGATCGGACTCCCGTGGGGCGGGCTGGCGTACCCGCGGAGGTGGCCGCGGCCATCGGGTTCCTCTGCTCACGTGAGTCGTCGTACGTCACTGGCTCGATGCTCGTCGTAGATGGCGGGAACACCATCCAGGAGGAGAAGTCGACGGCCTTTTAGCTCAAGCGCTTGTTGGCGGCTTTCGCCTCGGCGTCGAGCCCTCGCGCGATCTCCTTGGCGGCGAACCGCTCGATCTTGCCGCCGATCATGGGGACACCCGCCTTGATGGTTCCTGACGTGCTCACCGTGGACCCGTTCTCCGAGGCTTCAAGGCGCATCGTCCCCGCAACCTTGAGGGGAGTTCCCGAGAAGGTGAGTTCGACGATTCCGTCGCGAGAGCCGTCAGAACTGGCGGGATTCCAGGTTTCAGTCTGATCGGTCTCGAGGGCGTCCCCGACGAAGCTCTTGGCGTAGCTCGGGACCTTGGCCGGCAAGGTGCGGGCGCTTCGAATGATCAACTGGTCGCCGTCGTGCGAGACGTCCACGCCCGCCTCGGTGGCACCCGTCGCCCAGCACTTGGCCTCGACGTAGTCGGGGTCGCTGAGGATGGCGAAGACCGTTGTGGGGTCAGAGTCGTAGGACTGCACGTGCTCGAACTTCACCGCGCTGAGCCTCCTGGTCTCGTTCGGTTGTGTCCGTTGCTGCGGGAGAACGGTCACTGCAGGGAACGGTAGACCTCCAGCGTCTGTCTGGCGACGGCGTCCCACCCGAACGACTCAACGGCTCTGGCTCGGCCGGCGCTCCCGTAGTCGGCGGCCCGGTTGGGGTCGGCGCACAGCGCGTCGATGGTGCTCGCGAGTTCCCTCTCGAAGCCCAGGGGGTCCTGAGGATCGAAGTGGACGAGGTCTCCGGTTCGGCCATCAGCGACAACCTCCGGGATCCCTCCGACATCGCTGGCCACGACCGCCGTTGCGCAGGCCATGGCCTCCAAGTTGACGATCCCGAGGGGCTCGTAGACCGACGGACAGGCGAACACGGTGGCGTGGGTGAGGAGCTGGATGAGTTGCGGCTTGGGCACCATGGAGGGCACCCAGTGGATGCCGTCCGGGCGTGCGTCGCGCAGCCCAGCCAGCGCGGTCTCAGCCTCAGCCCCGATCTCTGGGGTGTCCGGGGATCCCGCGCACAGCACGACTTGGATGGCGGGGTCCAGCCGATGGCTGGCCGCGAGCAGGTGGTTGAGGCCCTTCTGCCTCGTGATACGTCCCACGAACAGGACGTACGGGCGAGACAAGTCGACGCCCAGCGACTCGACGAAGTCGGTTTCGGTCACGGCCGCGTACTCGGCCGTGTCTATTCCGTTGAGTACGACGCGCACGCGCTCGGGGTCCAAGCTGGGGTAGCAGTCGAGGATGTCCTCGCGCATCCCTTGACTCACGGCGATGACTGCGTCGGCACCCTGATAGGCCGTCTGCTCGGCCCAGGAGGAGATTCGGTAGCCCCCGCCGAGCTGTTCGGCCTTCCAAGGGCGGCGGGGCTCGAGCGAATGAGCCGTGGTCACATGGGGGATGTCGTGCAGGAGCTTGGCTAGGTGCCCGCCCATCGCGGCGTACCAGGTATGGGAGTGGACGACGTCGCAGCCGTCGACTTCGCCCGCCATGGCCAGGTCGACCCCGAGGGTCTGCAGCGCGGGGTTGGCGGCGCCGAGCGTGTGTGGCACCTCGTGTGCGGAGGCATCGGGCCTAGGTAGCCCGAAGCAGTGCACGTCCACTTCGGTCAGCGTCCGCAGTTCGCGGACCAGGTACTCGACGTGGACTCCGGCCCCGCCGTACACATCAGGCGGGAACTCCCTCGTCAGCAACCCGATGCGCATGCGCACACCCTAGGCTTGACCCATGAGGCGACGAGGCGTTCTCGGCATCGTCCTCGCTGGCGGCGCGGGTAAGCGGCTGATGCCGCTCACTGCGGACCGGGCCAAGCCGGCGGTCCCCTTCGGTGGGCAGTACCGCTTGGTCGACTTCGTGCTCTCAAACTTGGTCAATGCCGGGTTCATGCGGTTGTGCGTGCTGACGCAGTACAAGTCGCACTCCCTCGACCGGCACATCACCTTGACGTGGCGGATGTCCAACCTGCTGGGCAACTACGTGACTCCCGTTCCAGCGCAACAGCGCCTCGGTCCGCGGTGGTACCAAGGATCTGCGGATGCCATCTTCCAGAGCCTCAATCTCGTCTATGACGAACGCCCGGAATACGTGATTGTTTTCGGCGCGGATCACGTCTATCGGATGGACCCGGGGCAGATGCTCGACCAGCACATCGACTCCGGTGCCGGCGTTACCGTGGCGGGTATCCGGGTGTCGCGCGATCAGTCCTCGCAATTCGGCGTGATCTCCACCGAGCCCGATGGGCGCACGATCCAGAGCTTCTTGGAGAAGCCGAAGGATCCGCCGGGTCTCCCTGACAGCCCGGACGAGATTTTCGCGTCGATGGGCAACTACGTGTTCACGACCGAGGCGCTGATCGACTCCCTCAAGGTCGACGCCGGCGACGAGGGCTCAGTGCACGACATGGGCGGCAACATTCTCCCGATGCTCACGAAGCAGGGAGACGCGCGGGTGTACGACTTCGCCGACAACGAGGTCCCGGGATCGACCGAGCGCGACCAGGGCTACTGGCGCGACGTGGGGACGTTGGACTCGTATCACGACGCGCACATGGACCTGGTCTCGATCCATCCGATCTTCAACCTCTACAACCGGCAGTGGCCGATCCTCACCAACCAGCCCCCGCTCCCACCGGCAAAGTTCGTCGAGGGGGGCATGGCGCACGAGTCGATTGTCGGGGGCGGCTCGATCATCGCCGGGGGACATGTCGTGAGTTCTGTCGTCTCTCACGACGTAGAGGTGGGAGCTGGGGCGTACGTCGAGGGATCGGTGTTGATGCCTGGAGTCAAGGTCGGGCCGGGCGCGGTCGTGCGCCGGGCGATCATCGACAAGAACTGCGTGGTGCCAGCGGGAGCCCGGGTCGGTGTCGACCTCGATCGCGATCGCGACCTCTACACCGTGAGCGACGGCGGCGTCGTGGTGCTTGGCAAGGGCACGACCGCCGTCCTCTAACGGCCGACTTCAGCCGCCTCGGGCACGAGGAGTGAGTGTGCGGTCACACCTTGTGGGGATGATCACCTGATCGGTGTCAGCTCCGGGCTTTCCACGGAGTGGACCTTCGTTCCATAATGGTCAAATGCCTGTTGTGGGTCCTCACGGTCGGCGGCGGCTGACGGTGGCGGTCGCCACCCTCGGCCTGCTCCTAGCCGGGACGGCGGTTGTTCGCGCCCAGGGATTCGGCGCCAAGGAAGCGCTCAAGCCGACCGTCTTTTTTGATTTCTGTCAGGAAGCCCAAAAGACCGTGGCCGGGATCACGGCGCTGGACGACGTGACGATCACGGCCACGGCGTTTGACGAACTCGGCGATGCAAGCGCCTTGATCGAGCGGACCTTCGTCAAGTCGAAGTCGACGATCGTGCAGCCCGTCGAATCCGGCGGCTCGGTTACCGCGCCCGGACGCATCGAAACCCGCCAGTTCACGGAGTGGACTGCACCGGACTCCGGCCGTCCGAAGCACATCCGGTGCAAGCTGCGAACCGAGGAGAGCCTGGTCCGCTCGGACCCGACGTGGGGTTTCGGCTCACGCGTGCAGACCAGCGGCGCGCCCGTCGCCAGCGCCTGCCGTCGGGTCAACGAGGACACCCTGGCGGCGGTCCAGGCCGAGCTTGTGGATGATGCGGTGACCCCGGTTTTCGCTCCGGGACAGATCACTTTCGAGGACGATTTCCAGTACACGACCGGAGCTGGCTGGGCCTACGGCGATGGCACGGTGCTGACGAAGGCGGGTAGCCAACTGACCATCCGCTCAGGTGCCGTCTATTCGCCGTCGACGACTCCCGGGTTGCCCGCGAACTTCCTGGCGGCGCACTACTGCACGTTCGTGGCTCCCACCTACTTGTCCGACGTCCTGCGCGGAACGGTCACCCTGCCGTGATCCGGTTGAGGCGCACTTGGGCCGCCGCTCTGCTCACGGCAAGTACTGGCATGGCCCTTCTGGTAGTGGCACCAGCCGCCCAAGCCGCGCCCACGTCTCTGACGCTTGACTGCGACACGCTTATCCCCGGTGGAAGCACCTGGTCCGACGTTGGTTTCTCGACGTCCATGACGGTGACCGCCCCGGCGTCGGCGCCGACGGGAGCGCCAATCACCTTCTCCGCCACCATCGCGGACGCTCCGCGGAGTTTGCCGCTGGCCCTGGACGCAGCGCGGGTCACCACGTCGGCTTATTCCTTTTCCATCGACGCCGCCGGCCGCCCGCCCATCGGTGCAACTGCCGCCAGTGACTCCGGCCAGCCCGGGCCGCAAGGAAATCTGACTCCCTCTGAGACCTTGTCAGTGCCACCCGTCGGTGATGTGACCTTCGAGCCGGTCGCTCCGTACGAACCAGGCGACTCACTCAAAATCAAGTTCGTCAACGCCACCTACACGCTTCAATTTGAGGATGTCGGTGGGACGGCGACCACCGCGACCATCGTCTGTCGACCGCGGACTGGCACACCGGACCCGACGACCGGGGCCTTTAACTACGACCCGGTACAGGTCGAGCAGATCGCGCTGTTCGGGGAGCCGATCGCCAACCCAATCGACAACTGCACGGCTCCCTGCTCGACCCAGCAGAACGTGTTTGCCGAGGTGGTTCCGGGCGCGCTAACCCAGCAGGTCTTGCAGGCACCGGGCAATCCGTCGACCTCTCAGGTCGACCTCGGGGCCGTCACCACTGCCACGGCGGCCCAGGACGTGTCCGGACCCATGAACCCGATCCAGGTCACCGATGCCCGGGGGGGAACGTACGGCTGGACTCTGACAGCTGACCTCGATGGCCCGTTTGTCACCGGGGCGGGAGGGCACGATTCCAGCATCGGCGCTGCTCATGGGTGCCTCAAGCTGCACTCCGATCGCGGGCTCGGCGACGGTCATCGAGGGGACAGCCGGAGCGCTCGGCGGTCTCCCCCACACCATCGCGTCGGTCGCCGCGGGAGTGGTGGGAGGGTCTGGCTCTGGGGGTGGGCAGTACGACTGTGCGGCCCAACTCACTTTGACCGTCCCGTCGTACCAACAGGCCGGGAAATTACACGGCGACGATGACCGTAACCCTCGCCTGACGCGCGCCGAACGTAGTCCGGCGGCTTGTTAGCGCGCCGTCTGAGCCAACCCGATCCCCACGAGGACGACTGCGCCGCCGATCAACTGCTCGGGTGTCAGGGCCTCTCCGAGCCACCACCAGGCCACCAACGTCGCGAGGACTGGCTCCAGCATTCCCACCATCCCGGCTTGGGTCGCTCGCAGGTGCTGCAGTGAGCCGATGATCAGAATGAAAGGAACGATCGTCCCCAGCAGGATCATCCAGGAGACCAGTGCCCACAGAGGGACGTCCATGGCGGCGTAGCGGCCGAGCAGCGACACGTCGGTTCCGAGCAAGCCCCAGGGGAACGACCACCAGGGAAGAAGGAGTGCCCAAAACAACGTGGCGAAACCGAATCCCCAACACACCAGGGACACGGGGTCTCGGTCGCTGCGGACCTTCTTTTCCCCGAGGATGAAGTAGTAGGCCAGCGACCCGGCTGCGAGGAATCCGGCCACGACTCCGATCCGGTCCAGTGGTGCACCACCGTCGCCACCCCACAGTTCGGCCACCAGGGATAGTCCGATCATGCTGAGCGCCAGCGCGTACCAAACCCGGCGCCGCACCCGCTCGTGCTCTCCGAAGCGGGCCCAGAGGGCGACCAGCAGCGGCGCGGTGTACTCCAACAGCAGACCGATACCGATCGGCAGCCGCTGAATTGCGATGAAGTAGAACCACTGGACGAAGGCGAATCCGACCACGCCGTACATCGCAAGTTCCGGGAGCTCGCGCCGGGAGAAGCGCAGCCGGTCCCGCCGCACGATGAGCAGGGCGAGAAAGATCAGCGCGAAGGCGCCACCGGATCGGAGCTCGGTCAGGCGTGGGGCACTGATCCCCGAGATCAGGATGACTTTGCTCACGGTGCCGTTGACCGCGAACAGCGCCGCTCCGGCGGCGGCCATGAGGAGGCCGGTGCGCAGATGGGAGTCGACCGGTCGATGCGAGGGAACGACGGCCTCGACCACGTCCAGAGACTAGGTCCCGAGGCCGGGGGATTGGGGGGCTTGCTGAGTTCGTCTGCGCGATGTGGCCCTACGCGGGCTCAGACGGTGTATTGTCCCTAGTGGTTGCAGTTGACCGTTCCACGCACGTTCTTGGACGCCCGCGGACCTCATGCCGCGGGCGTTTCGTCCATTCCGGGCCTTTCCTGGGTCGTGAGTGACGATGACAGCAGCCCAAGTTTCCACGCTGTGTGGGGCTTGACTCGTCTCTCGTAGGAGAACACGCACCATGGCTCAGGGCACCGTTAAGTGGTTCAACGCTGAAAAGGGCTTCGGCTTCATCGCGCAGGATGGCGGAGGCGCTGACGTCTTCGTTCACTACTCCGCAATCGTCGCCGACGGCTACCGCTCCCTCGAGGAGAACCAGCGCGTCGAGTTCGAAATCACCCAGGGCCAGAAGGGCCCGCAGGCTGAGAACGTCCGCATGGTCTGACGCAGACTTCGTCTGCTCAGTTCAGCACTTCACGACGAGGCCCTCCTCCGGTTCGCCGGGTGGGGGCCTCGTCGCATGCCGCGCGCCTTCTCCGCTCTCCTACTCCGCCCGCGCCCCAGCCGAATGATGCGAAGACGCCCCTTTTCACGGCGTAAAGGGTCGGGTTCTCGGCATTCGACGCCGGCGGCGGGGCGGACTCGAGTCAGGAGAGCGGGTGGAGCCCGGTCAACGCTGCAGGAAGCGGCTCCGCGTAAGCGATCAGCAGTCGCTGGGTGGGCCTGGACATGGCGACATATAGGTCATTCGCCCCCCGCGGTGACTCGGCCAAGATCTGGTCAGGAGCGAGGATCACCACCCCGTCGAACTCAAGGCCCTTCGCCTCACTGACCGACAGCACCACGACGTCGTCGCGCACCGTGTCGGGCAGGGCCGCCAACACCTCGAGGGCCTGTTCCTTGACCGAATGCGGGGTCAGTACGGCCAGCTGGCCAGGGGCCACCAGAGCCGCCTCGGCCGCCACGAGTGAGACCAACTCGGTGCCGCCGTACGCCTCAACCCGGCGGGCCATGGGAGGCCAGCGACCTTCTCGGGCCGACTTGACCGGTGTAGCCACGACGCCGACCTCATCCAGCACCCGTTGGGCCGCCTCCATGATCTGACCTGGTGTTCGGTAGTTAACGGTCAGTTCGGCGATCTGCCAACGGCCGGCGGCGAGCGGATCCAGCGCACCTGACCACGAATTTGCTCCGGCCAGGGAACTCGTTTGAGCCAGATCACCGACCACGGTCATGGACTTGCTTGGGCATCGGCGCATGAGCATCCGCCAGGCCATCGGCGAGATCTCTTGGGCCTCGTCGACGAGAATGTGTCCGAATGTCCAGGTCCGGTCCTCCGCGGCTCGTTCGGCGACCGTCAGCGACGGACCCGCTGTGGCGTAACGGTTGACAAGTGCTTCCGCCGTCAGCAGCCCCCCGGTGCCGGACATCTGGAGGACTCCCTTGGCGTACTCGAGTTCGCGCCTCTGCTCGGCGGCTGCGTGCGCCGACTCGACCAACGCCGCACTGTGGTCCTCGCCGAGTAGCTCGGCAGCTTCGTCGATGAGCGGGACGTCGGCCGCGGTCCAGGGAGAGCCAATCGGGCGAAATAGCCGCTCGCGATCCTCAGCGCGCAGGTGGTGCGCTGCCTCCGCCAAGCGCTCGGGCTGCGCCCACAGGGCGCCGACCAAGCGTTCCGGTGTGACCGGCATCCAGCACAGGTTCACCTCACGCCGTACGTCCGGTGAGTCGCGAAGTTCCTGTTCCAAGTCCGAGTAATCCCCGTCGTCGGGGACATGTCCGATCACCTGGGCGAACTGGCGAGCCAGTCGGGCGAGCAGATCCTTGACGAAGATGGTTCGTGCCTCGTTGTGCGGCTTACCGGTCGAGCGAGCACGTGACCGAGCAGCCGCTACGTCCTGGCGGTGCAGGGTCACGCGGTGATGGTCCACGCGCAGGACGATTGATTGTCGGGGCAGGCGTTGCCTGGCACGTACCGCCGCCTTGAGGCTGAGCGCCATTCGGGCGTCGCCCTTGAGGGCCGCGACAATCGGGTCCGGCTCCTCGCCGGCCTCGATTCCGGGGTGCAACCCGCCGATCGTGCTCGTCACGACACCGGTTTCTCCGAGGGACGGAAGGACCTGCTCGATGTAGCGGAGAAAGGCCTGGTTGGGGCCAACCAGCAGGACACCGCTTCGGGCGATGCGGTCACGGTGGGTATAGAGGAGGTAGGCAGCGCGGTGCAGGGCAACGGCCGTCTTGCCCGTGCCTGGCCCGCCTTGCACGACCAGGATCCCCTTGAGGGGAGCTCGGATCACGGCGTCCTGCTCGGCTTGGATCGTCGCCACGATGTCCCGCATGCGCCCGGTGCGGTGCTCGTCGAGGGCGGCCATCAGCGCACCTTCGCCGGCAAGGGTCGCCGCGGCAGCCTCGTCCAGGGCGTCCAGGTCGAGAACCTCGTCCTCGACCGCGGTGACGGTCCGGTCATGTGTGGTCAGGTGCCTGCGTCGAACGACGGCACGAGGTGATGCCGCGGTGGCCTGATAGAAGGGCTCCGCCGCTGGAGCCCTCCAGTCGATCAGTACAGGGACTTGTTGTTCGTCGGACAACCCCAACCTGCCTACGTACCGCCGTTCGCCCGTGGCCAGGTCCAGGCGGCCAAAACACAGCCGGTCCTCTACGGCGCGAAGCTGGGCCAGTCGGCCTTCGTAGGCCGTGAGGAGCGCGTCCCGCTCGCCTCTGCTGCCTGGGGTGCCAGCGACCGGTCCGTGGAGTGTGTCGTTGCGGCGCTGGAGCGTTGCTTCGAGTAGCGCGTCAAGGTGCGCGTAGAGGGTGTCTACGAGGTGCTGTTCCATCGCGAGTTCGCGCGTCCGCACGTCCCCGTCGCTCACACTGGTCCCCCTCCTGAGCAGGCAGACCAGTATCCCTGACCCGTCAAGACCGTGCGTCGCCCGACAGGCAAACCGCGAAAGAACGAGAGAGCGCATGGTCCACGCCGTCACGGGGCCTGCGAATCCGCGCTCTAGACTCGGTCGACATATCAGGGCCGTTAGCTCAATTGGCAGAGCAGCGGACTTTTAATCCGCGGGTTCTGGGTTCGATCCCCAGGCGGCCCACCCGTTCAGGTGCACCGGCTCGGACCTGGTGATTCCAACGGTCGATCCGAACCGACGCGGGGCGGTCGTCGACTGCGGACAGCGCCATCGGAGTCGGCGGGGAGGATGCCGAACAATCGAGACAGCACGCTCACGTCGAAGAGCCACCACGCTGTCAGGGCGAGCCAGACGCCGAGCAGAATCCCCGCGACGACATCGGTCAGATGGTGAACGCCGAGGTAGACCCGGCTCCACGCCATGGCCAGAACAACCAACGCCCCAACCCATGTTGCCCATGCACGCGAGCGGCGTGACGCCGGTAGGGCATACAGGCACAGGAGCAGCATGGACACGGCGGCGGTCGTGGCGGTGGCATGCCCCGAAGGAAAGGACCAGGTGGCCTCGGTGGTTAGCCGGAGTCCGGGCTCGGGGCGCGGTCGGTCGATCAGGTTCTTGACGAAGAACACAACCGTGACGTCGAGGACGAGAACTGCGAGAACGCGACTCACGCAGCGCCAGCCGGTTCGGAAATGCCGGTCGAGCGCTGCCGCGGAGCCGCTGGCCCACAAGGTGATGAATACGGCCTGGCCAACCCGTGCGAGGACCAAGGCGCCGCCGGTCCAGGCCGAGTTGCGCGTGTGCACGATCCACGTGCTGACGGTGGCATCCCACGACGCCGTGGCGCCGAGTGTCACGGCGTAGGCCAGCATGAGGAAGCCGACGCCGGTCGAGAACCAGAGCCCAACCCGCCACCCTCGGGACAACCACCCGAGGTCCGGCTCGTGAGGGGGCGAGGTGGCGACCGAATGTGACCGGTGGGCGGGCCGAGCCATGGCTAGGTGGCGGCTCGGGCGGCGCCCAGGTCGTCAGCCCCGCGTGCCGTTGCGCCCCCGCAACGCGTCGTCATGAGCTGTCGCCGTCCTGTTCAGCCTCTGGTTGACCCACGGGATCGTGGTGATGCCAGGCGGCATCGGGGTGGGCACGACTGTAGGCGTCCACCGCGTCGTCGAGCGTGCGATAGAAGCGTTCCTCGGGGATCGTACGACCGAGCCCGTACTGGCCCAGCCGGGCATGGACGGGGCCTTTCAACTCGGCCACGACTAGTTGGATCCCTTGTTCGGCCAATTCTGCGTCGAGTTGGAGCAGGACGTCAGCGGCGGTGGTGTCGATGTCGGTGATCGGCTCCGCCGCCAGCACGATCCACCGTGGCGGCGGCTGTGCGCTCGCCATCTGGCGCACCTGCTCTCTCAGCGTGCGGGCGTTGGCGAAGAACAACGGTGCGTCGAACCGGTAGACGATCAGCCCGTCGAGTTCGCGGGCGGAGGGATGACGAGTGAGGTCGTGGAGGCCGGAGAGGCCGTCGACCTGACCGAGTCGTGCCTGGTAGGGCCACCAGGCCCGCCGAAAGACATTCAGCACTGAGAGCGCGATGGCGACCGCGATACCGGGAAGCACTCCAAACAGGACCACCCCGAAGAAGGCAGCAGTCGAGATGACCGACTCGGTCCTGCGCTGGCGCCACAAGCGTCGCGTCGCGGCGATGTCCGCGAGCGAGAGTGCGGCGGCAATGACGACCGCAGCCAACGTCGGGTTTGGGAGGTTCCGCAACAGCCCGGGAACGGCAAGAAGCATGATCGTGATAGTCACGGCACCAACAACACCGGTGAGTTGACTCCGCGCTCCCGACTGTTGCGCCACGGCCGTTCGGGAACTGCTCGTACTCACCGGGAAGCCCTGGAAGAGCCCAGCTGCGAGGTTCGCGGCGCCAATGCCCACCATCTCTTGGTTGGCCTTGACTTCTTGACCAGCGCGATTCGCGAAGGCGGATGCGGTGGAGATCGTGTCGGTGAGGGCTACCAGAGCGATGCCCAGCGCGCCTGCCACCAGGAGCGGAAGCTGGGCCCAGGTGACGGTGGGAACCGTCAGCGGCGGAAAGCCCTGGGGCAGGATGCCGACGAGCGAGACACCCCTGCTGGCAAGGTCGAAAACTACGGACACGGCGATCGATGCCAGAACGGCGATGAGTACGGCCGGGATCTTCCGGAACCAGCGCTGCAGCACCAGGATCAGAGCCAGGGACAAACAGCCCACGCCCAGGGCGGCGGGCAGGGTCTCGCCGTTCACCAGTCCTCGCACGAACCCCACGAGTTCGCCGATGAATCCGTCCGCTTCGACCGAGAATCCGAAGAGCTTGGGCAACTGACCCACGATGATCGTGAGAGCGAGGCCGTTCATGTAGCCGAGTTGGGTGGGCTTGGACAAGAGGTCAGCGACCAGCCCCAGCTTGGCGATTCCTGCGAGCACCATGAACGCCCCGACCAGAAGCCCCAGCATTGACGCGAGCGCGATCGCCGTCGCGGGGTCGCCGTCCGCCAACACCAGGGGCAGGATCGTGGCCGCGATCATCGGACCCAGGGAGGAGTCCGGGCCAAGCACCAGGATGCGCGACGGCCCGAACACGGCGTACCCGAGCAGACAGAGGATCGAGGTATACAGGCCGGTGACGGCGGGCAAGCCAGCGAGCTCGGCGTAAGCCATTCCCTGCGGGACCAAAAGGGCGGTGAGGACGAGTCCCGCCATCAGGTCCTTGGGTAGCCACTCGCGCTGGTAGCCGCGCGCCGTGGTGAGCCCGGGAATCCAGGCAGTCAGAGTTCCTACGGGACTCGAGTTGGCGGCTGCCGGAGGCAGCGGGTCACCCGACACGCTCAGACAGTATCCAAGGCGGCTCGCCTTGAAAGTGGGTCGCTTTGGCCAAGCGAAGAGGTCAGGCGCGGACGCGCTCGCTGCTGGGATCGTAGAACGGGCGGAGGGCAACCTCAGCGGGTATTCGCTCGCACGCGACTTCGACTTCGTACGCACCTGACAAGACGTAGTCACGCGAGGTGATCCCGGCTGGGTCTTTGACGTACCCCATCGCCAGGGGAGCGCCGACGGTGTGGCCGTACATGCCCGACGTCGTCCGCCCGACGAGGACGCCGTCGCGCCAGATCGGCTCGTTGTGGTGTAGGAGACGGTCGTCGTCCAACAGGCGGAGCTGGGCGAGCCGCTGCGGGATGCCTACGGCCCGCTGTTCCAGCAAGGCCTCGCGCCCGATGAACCCACCGGGTTTGTCCCAGGCGACAGCGAAGCCGAGGCCCGCTTCCAGCGGGGTCTCATCCGGTGAGACATCGTGCCCCCAGTGCCGGTAGCCCTTCTCCATGCGGAGGGAGTTGAGTGCGTGATAGCCGGCGTAGCGGAGTCCGTACTTGGGGCCTTCGGCATCGAGGCGGTCGAAGACGCCAGCGGCGAACTCAGTGGGTATGTACAACTCCCAACCCAGCTCACCGACGTAGGTGATCCGGCTGGCGCGCACTCGCGCGTACCCCGCGTCGATGATGCGCGAGGCGCCGAACGGGAAGGAGTCGGTATTCAGATCCGCGTCAGTGACGCTTTGGAGAAGTGCGCGCGACTGCGGCCCCATCACGCTGAGGACAGCCAGGCCCGAGGTGACATCTGTAGCGAGGCAGCGCGCATCAGCTGGGATGTGGTCGCGCAACCAGGCCAGGTCGCGCACCTGAGTGGCGGCGGCGGTGACGATGAGGAACCGCTCGTCGCTCTCCCGGGTGACCGTGACATCCGCCTCGATCGTGCCCCGATCATTGAGCCATTGGGTATAGACGATTCGTCCGATGGGGACCGCGATCTCGTTCGCGCAGATCCGGTTGAGTACGTCCTCTGCGTCCGGACCCTCGAGGACGAACTTGCCGAAGGACGACAGATCGAACACCCCGACGTCCTCACGCACGGCCCGGTGCTCGGCTGCCGAATGCTCGAACCAGTTCTGCCGACCGTAGCTGTAGGCGTACGTCGCTTCGACGCCCGGAGGAGCGAACCAGTTGGGCCGCTCCCATCCAGCGGTCTCGCCGAAACATGCTCCGCGAGATGCGAGCCGGTCGTGAAGCGTTGACTGGCGGACGCCGCGGGCGGTCTCGGGCTGACGGAACGGCCAGTGCATGGCATACAGCAGGCCGAGCCCCTCGACCGTCCGGTCATGGAGGTAGGGCTATTGCGCCGGAACGGCATCATTCGGCGGATGTCGACGTCCCACAGATCCATGGGTGGACGCCCGTCGATGATCCAGTCGGCAAGAACCTTGCCGGCTCCCCCCGAGGACTGGATCCCGATCGAGTTGAAACCACATGCCATAAACAAGCCGTGGATGTCGGGCGACTCGCCCAACAGATAGCGGTCATCTGGGGTGAAGGACTCCGGACCGTTGAAGAACAACTGGATCCCGGTGTCCGCAAGTACGGGCATCCGCGCGGTCGCGGCCGCCAGCATCGGCGCGATGTGGTCGATATCTGGTGGCAGCGTGGTGAAGGAGAACGACTCGGGGATTCCCTTGGTGCCGTCTGGCATGTCCATGCCCCACGGCTTGGCGATCGGCTCGAACCAACCGATGAGCAGCTTGCCGACTTCCTCTTTGAAGTAGCCGCAGCCATCCGGGTCTCGAAGCACCGGCATTTGCGGGCGGAGGCCGTCGATGGTGTCGGTGACGATGTAGAAGTGCTCCGCGGCATGGAGGGGTACGACCGCGTCAACTTCGGATCCAAGGGCTCGTCCCCACAGGCCGGCGGCATTAACGACCGCGTCCGCCCGGATCTCACCGGGCCCGCTGCTGTCCGAGAACGCGACTCCGACCGCTTTGCCGCCCTCGGTGATGATCCGTTCGACTTTTGTATGTTCGCGGATCGTGACTCCTCGAGCACGTGCTCCTTTGGCGAAGGCTCTCGTCGTGTCGACCGGATTGGTGACGCCGTCGCCGGGTAGGAACACGGCTCCCACGAGGTCGTCAACGCGGGTCTGAGGAATCAGCTCGGCTACCTCGCCCGGGCTGATCAACTCCACCTCCAGTCCGAACATTCGGGCCATCGATGCTCCGCGCCTGAGTTCTTCGAACCGCTCCTCGGTCGGCGCAACGCTCACAGAGCCGCGTCGTTGGAAGCCCGTGGATTGGCCCGTATCGGCCTCCAAGGTGGCGAACAGCTCGGTGGTGTACTGCGCGAGCCGGGTCAGGTTGTGTGTCGCGCGAAGCTGCCCGACGAGGCCGGCGGCATGCCAGGTGGTTCCTGACGTCAATTCTTTGCGTTCCAAGAGCACGACATCCGTCACGCCCCGCAGCGCCAAGTGGTAGGCCACGCTGCAACCCACGATGCCGCCACCGACGATCACGACTCGAGCTGTGCTGGGTAGGTCTCCCACGCTGTCCCCTCAGTTCAGGTCCGATTATCGTGCCCGACCGACCTCGGTAGGTCCCCAGCCCGGTTCTCAACCCGCCCCCGGTGCGGGAGAATGCTCCCACCAAGCCATCGAAGGGGAGTTCATGGGCGAGTTGCTGCTCGGGGTGCCGGCGACATCAAGCAAAGAGAATGAGCAGCGGCTACCCATTCATCCGGAGCACATCGAGCGAATCGAACCGGAGTTGCGCGCGAGGATGCTCGTCGAGCGCGGGTACGGCGAACGCCTCGGCGTCTCGGACGACGTGCTGGCCAATCTTGGACTTAGGTTGGCGCCCCGAGCGACGGTTATTGCCGAGTCGGACATCGTCCTGTTGCCTAAGCCGATGCTGGCCGACGTGGCCGCGCTGCGGTCTGGGCAGGTCCTGTGGGGTTGGCCGCATGCAGTGCAGGACGTGCAGCTGACTCAGACCTGCATTGACAACCGTCTCACGCTGATCGCCTGGGAGGCGATGAACCACTGGTCAGCCTCCGGGCACTTCGTTGTTCATGTGTTCCACATGAACAACGAGTTGGCCGGCTACGCCTCGGTGGTGCACGCATTGACGCTGAGGGGGATGACGGGGCACTACGGCCGGCCCCTGACCGCCGCAGTCATCGGATTCGGCAATACGGCGCGTGGCGCCATCAATGCCTTGAAGGGGCTGGGGATCCACGACATCACTGCGCTCACTATGCGTGAGATCACCGAGGTCGCGTCACCCATCCCGACTGTGGTCCTCGAGCATCTAGACCGGTCCGAGTCCGACCGCAGTCGCACGATCGTGGACACCGAGTCTGGGCCGGTGCCCATGGTGGACTTCTTGGCGGGCCACGACATCATCGTCAATTGCGTGCTCCAGGACACCGACGATCCCTTCATGTTTGTGTCGACTCTTGAGGCATCTGCGCTCAAGCAAGGGACCGTGATCGTGGATGTTTCCTGCGACGAGGGCATGGGCTTCGAGTTCGCGCGACCAACGTCCTTTGATGACCCCATGTTGTTTGTCGGCGACGGTGTTGCCTACTACGGGGTCGACCACAGCCCGAGCTACCTCTGGAACAGTGCGACGTGGGACATCAGTGAGGCCCTGCTTCCGTATCTGCCGGCCGTGATGGCCGGGCCGTCCGCCTGGGATGACGACTTGACCATCTCGCGCGCCATCGAGATTCGGGACGGGATCATTCAGAACCCGAAGATCCTCAGTTTCCAGGGCCGGCCGGAAACCTTCCCTCACGCTCCGGATCGCTGAGGCGGCTCGCCCGCGAGTGCTGCAGAGCGGCCCGTTTCCCACGTCAGAAACGGCAGTTTCGCCGCACACGCGTGCGCGCCGGTGGCGTCTGGGTCCGCCGCATCCCACGGTCTGGCATGGATGAGCCAGCGTCTTGCGGCTACCAGGCGTGGTCCTCGGGTGAGGTCTTGAATCCCGGAAAGATCTCGTCCATCCGGGACAACGTTTCCTCGTCGAGTGTCAGCTCGAGGGCGCGCAGAGCCTGAGTCAACTGGTCGACCGTGCGCGGGCCAATAATGGGTGCGGCCACCCCTGGGCGTTGCAGGAGCCAGGCCAAACCCACGATGGCCGGTTCCTCGCCGAGCTGTTCGCACAACTCCTCCCACCGCTCGATCTGGCTCCGGTGAGCCTCCAGCGCGTCCTTAGCCCGGCCCTCGGTGCGCCGTTTCCCATCCCTTTCCTTGCGCAGCACTCCGCCGAGGAGTCCGCCGTGCAGGGGCGACCACGGGAGGATGCCGAGGCCGTACTCCTGGGCAGCAGGGATGACTTCGCGCTCGATGTCGCGGGTGAGCAGGTTGTAGATGGACTGCTCTGAGACGAGCCCCGAAAAGCGTCGTGCCCGAGCGGCCTCCTGGGCCTGCGCCAGGTGCCATCCAGCGAAGTTCGAAGACCCCGCGTAGAGGATCTTCCCCTGCTGGCGAAGGACTTCGAAAGCTTCCCAGATTTCGTCCCATGGAGTGGCTCGGTCCACGTGGTGCATCTGGTAGAGGTCGATGTAGTCGGTTTGAAGTCGCTTGAGCGAGGCGTCGCAGGCGCGGCGGATATTCAAGGCCGAAAGAAACGTGTCGTTGGGCCAGTCACTCATCGATCCGTACAACTTGGTTGCCAGGACGGTGCGTTCGCGGCGACCTCCGCCCTGGGCGAGCCATCGGCCGATGATCTGCTCAGTCACCCCTTCGCCCTTGACCCAGCCGTAGACGTTGGCGGTGTCGAAGAAGTTGATCTCGACCTCGTGGGCACGGTCCATGACCTCGAAGGAGTCCGGCTCGCTGGTCTGGGGACCGAAGTTCATGGTGCCGAGACAGAGCCGGCTGACAGAAAGGCCCGAACGGCCAAGATGGGTGTATTCCATGCCCCAATCCTGCCCTGTGAACAGCGGCTCGCAACGTGAGGCGTATGACGGCAGCCGGGCGGGCCCCGTCTAGCCGCCGAGTACCTCGATGATGGTGGCGAGAGCCTGGTCCAGATCCGATTCCTCGACGACGAGTGGGGGAGCGAATCGAATGGTCCAAGTGTGGGTGTCCTTGCACAGGATCCCTCGACGTAGCAGTTCCATGCTGAGTTCGCGCGCGGTGCGACCGGTCCCATCGACCTCGATCGCCCACCACAGCCCGCATCCGCGGATCTCCTTGACGCCAGCTAGCTCCGCCGAGCGCAGTTCGTCGAGCACCCGAGCACCAAGCCGGCGAGATCGCTCCTGGAGTTCGCCGGTGTTCAGGATCTCGACCACGGCGATGCCCACGGCCGCGGCCAGCGGGTTCCCACCGAAGGTGCTGCCGTGGTTGCCGGGCTTGATCACGTCGAGCACATCCCAGTTGGCAGTGATGGCCGACACCGGGATGATCCCACCGCCGAGAGCCTTGCCGAGGATTCGCACGTCTGGTTGAACGCCGACCAGGTCGCAGGCGAACGTGGCCCCCGCGCGGCCGAGCCCGGCCTGGATCTCATCGGCGATGAACAAGACGTTGCGCGATCGACACAACTCGCGGGCTGCGGCGAGAAAGCCGGTCGGGGGAAGCACGACGCCGGCCTCGCCCTGGATCGGTTCTACGAGGAATCCGACGGTGCGCTCGTTGATGGCGCCAGCCAGCGCGTCGATGTCCCCATATGGCACCGTGACGAAGCCGGGGGTGTACGGGCCGAAGCCATCGTGCGCGTCCGGGTCATCAGAGAACGACACGATCGTGATCGTCCGACCGTGGAAGTTGCCTGCGCAGACGATGATTTCTGCTTGATCGATAGGAACGCCCTTGTGGTCGTATCCCCACTTCCGCGCGACCTTCAGCGCCGTTTCGACCGCCTCAGCTCCGGTGTTCATCGGGAGGACAGCGTCGTGCCGGGCCAGGGCCGCGAGATCGCTGCAGAACTGACCCAACTGATCGTTGTGGAACGCCCGACTGGTCAGCGTCACCCGGGCGAGCTGTTCTTGGGCGGCCGCGACGAGGGTGGGATGCACGTGTCCGAAGTTGATCGCCGAATAGGCCGACAGCATGTCGAGATAGCGGTGACCCTCGACATCAGTGACCCAGGCGCCTTCAGCGTGGCTGATGACCACGGGGAGCGGGTGGTAGTTGTGCGCCGCATGCTCGTGCTCGAAGGCAATGGCGGTCTCAGTGGTCACGGATCCTCCTTGGCGGGCCGCGAACGGCGGCGTGCGGGTCACGGTGCCACGAAGCCGCTCGACAGGCTACTTGTGTCCGGAGGTGTCGTGCTGAGAGGGCATCGCGCGCGCCTCGCTTCGGCACGAATGGCGCTGGGGTACGAAGGCCGGGCCGGGGGGTCCTTCGTCCTGAGAGATCCCGTCTTCGTCGTGGGCGCCACCTCGGCCGACGGTTTAGGGCCAGGGTTGGGGTGAAGGCAGGGAGTGCCTGCCTGACCGGATGGTTCAGGAAGGGACGCGTATGAGCACCACTGCGGGCGCTGCGGGGGCAGTCAATACCAAAGCCAGGGCAGCCGGCATCGTCACGATCGTCGCCGGAATCGTTCTGGCCCTGGCCGGGACGTTCACGTGGTTCAACGTTCAGAACCACTTGTCCGACGAGCGCATCACCGTGTCTGAGGATTCCCCGCGATTCGCCGGAGATGCTGTGGATGGCCCACTGACTGCCTACCAGGAAGCGGAGATGATCAACCAGCATTATCTCGAGGCGACCGGCGGTAAGACCTACGCGGAGCTCGACCGCGAGGATCCGTTGCGGCAGACGGCCATGACGGCATCGTTCCTGAGAGCCTCGCTCTTCACCTCGGTGGTTGCCTTCGGAGTGGCCTTGCTCGCCGTGGGCTTGGGGATCGTGTTCATCGTTGTGGGATGGGGTCTCCTTGCGGTGGCCAAGCCGGTGACCGCAGAAGTACCCGGCGCCACCCCAGCCTGACTGAAGCCATGGGTGGCGGGGTCGGCTGTCATCGGGGGCGCCTGCGCCACCTTGGGCTCGCGAGACGCCTGCTCAACCCCGCGACCGTTCAGGTGAAGACGACAGTGCGTGAGCCGTTGAGGAACACTCGATGCTCAGCGTGTGCCCGTACGGCTGAGGAGAGCACTCGCCGCTCGACGTCGCGGCCCATGACCACCAAGTCATCGGCTGTGTGTGAGTGGCCAACACGCACGACGTCCTGGGCGATGATCGGCCCCTCGTCGAGGTCGGCGGTCACGTAGTGGGCTGTGGCGCCGATCAGCTTGACCCCGCGGACGTGGGCCTGGTGGTACGGGCGCGCGCCCTTGAAGCCCGGCAGGAAGGAGTGATGGATGTTGATGGCGCGACCGCTCAACTCGCGGCACAGGTTGTCGCTGAGGATCTGCATGTAGCGGGCGAGCACGACCAGTTCGGTGCCGGAGTCCCGGACCAGCTCGAGCAGTCGCTCCTCCGAGGCCGGCTTTGATTCCGGCGTCACGGGGATATGCGTGAACGGCAGCCCGTTCGCTTCGGCGATGGGTGCGACGTCCTGATGATTGCTCACGATGCCCGCGATCTCCACCGGTAGTTCGCCGATCCGCCAGCGATACAGGAGGTCTACGAGGCAATGGTCGTACCCCGAAACCAGGATCAAGATCCGACAGCGATCCCCCGCCCCTCGAACCACGAGGCCGCTGCTGAGTTCACCCAGGCTGGAAGTGAGGGATGAACGGACCTGATCGAGGTCCGCCCGGGCACTTTCGAAGGCGGTGCGGATGAAGAATCGTCCTGACTCGGCATCTCCGTGCTGCGCGCTGTCGGTGATGTTGGCTTCGACCGACAGCAGCCCTTCCGTCATCGCGTTCACGATGCCTGGTCGGTCAGGGCAAGACAGGGTGAGGACGTATCCGGGCATGCCCTCATCCTGCCTTGGGCTGGGTCCGGTGCCGCAATCAGGTCGCGACAGGTCCCAGGCCCCGTCTCGTCGCGGTTACTTGGCTTTGGGGATCAACAGGTGGGCGGTGCCGGACTCCAGGTCCACCCGGCTCCGTGGTGGTGCGCCGTCTTCGACGTCGTCCCTGGTGAGCTCTTGGCGGTGTTGTTCGGCAATTCGGTGTCTATCAGCGGGGGAGAGCAGTGTGGCGAGGACATCCAGCGCCGGACTGGCGGTGGCGCGCTTCACTCCGGGTCGGGTGGCCCTGATCTGAAGGACAAGGGCGTAGGCCACCAATGCGATGACCAGTCCCGGCAGCGTCAGGGCGAATGCGAAACCCACATCCAAAGTATGACTTGTGGCCCGCTAGCGTGGAGTCATCGATCGGCAACGGGCTGGAGGGCGTGGTCATGGCGCGCTATGTCTACGATTTCTCTGAGGGCAACAGAGACCAGAAAGACCTCCTCGGCGGGAAGGGTGCCAACCTCGCTGAGATGACCCGGCTTGGACTGCCGGTGCCGCCGGGTTTCACGGTCACCACCGAGGCTTGCCGCACCTATCTCGAGCGCGGGACGGAACCGCCGGAGCTTCGGGTCCAGATCACTGCTGCGCTGCGGCACATGGAGGATCAGGTCGGCCGGACGCTGGGGCGACGCGACGACCCACTGTTGGTCAGCGTTCGATCCGGGGCGAAGTTCTCCATGCCGGGCATGATGGAGACCGTCCTCAACGTCGGCCTCAACGACGAATCAGTGCATGGCCTCGTCGCTGTCTCCGGCGACGAGCGATTTGCCTGGGACTCCTATCGCCGTCTGATCCAGATGTTTGCCAAGACGGTGCTTGCGGTCGATGGGGGGCGATTCGAGTCGGCGCTTGACGAGGCCAAGAAGGCCAAGTTCGTTGCCAGCGATCTAGATCTCGACGCAAACGACCTCCGCGGACTCGTCGAGGTGTTCAAGGTGATCGTGCGGGACCAGGCGGGAGTGGACTTCCCGCAGAATCCCAGAACGCAGCTGGACATGGCGGTGCGCGCGGTCTTCGACTCCTGGAACACCGAACGAGCGCGGCTGTATCGCCGGCGCGAGCGCATCCCGCACGGGCTCGGAACCGCCGTCAATGTTTGCACGATGGTCTTCGGCAACCTCGGTCCGACGTCGGGCACCGGCGTGTGCTTCACGCGTGATCCTGCGACGGGCCGGCCGGGGATCTACGGGGACTACCTGCAGAATGCGCAGGGCGAGGACGTTGTTTCAGGGATTCGAAACACGTTGTCCCTGGAGGACTTCGGAGACATCGACCCCGCGTCGTACGCCGAGCTGGTGCAGGTCATGCGGCGCCTCGAGACCCACTACCGGGACCTGTGCGATATCGAGTTCACCGTTGAGCGCGGCAAGCTGTGGATGTTGCAGACGAGGGTGGGCAAGCGGACCGCCGCCGCCGCGTTCCGCATCGCGACCCAGTTGGTAGACGAGCATCTTCTCACCATGGACGAGGCGTTGGGCCGCGTCACCGGAGCGCAGTTGGCCCAGCTGATGTTTCCGCAATTCGACGCCGCTGCTGCCAAGACGCTGCTGACCCGGGGCATGGCCGCTTCTCCTGGCGCAGCCGTGGGCCGGGCCGTGTTCGACCCCGCAACAGCGGTGGCCTGGGCGGCTCGTGGTGAGCAGGTCGTTCTGGTCCGGAGAGAGACGAATCCCGATGACCTGGGAGGCATGATCGCTTCGGCGGGGATCCTCACCAGTCGCGGGGGAAAGACGTCGCATGCTGCTGTGGTCGCACGGGGAATGGGGAAGACCTGTGTGTGCGGTGCCGAGGACCTCGACGTCGACGTCATGAGCCTTCGAGCGACGACAGGGAGTGGCGTCTCGTTCGTCGAGGGTGACGTGGTCAGTATCGATGGGTCAACGGGCGAGGTCTTTCTCGGAGAGATGGCGGTGGTTCCCTCACCGGTTGCTGAGTATCTCGAGCATGGGCTCGAAGCCGCCCTGGCCGGGGTGGACGACGACAATGTCGCTCTCGTCAGAGCGGTCGATCGACTCCTCGCGCACGCTGACGCCGTTCGTCGACTCGCTGTACGTGCTAATGCAGATACGGCCGAAGATGCACTCCGCGCCCGGCACCTGGGGGCTCAGGGAATCGGGCTTTGTCGGACCGAGCACATGTTCTTAGGTGATCGGCGGGTGCTCATCGAACGAGTGATCGTCTCGGGAGTCGGCCCGGACCGCGATGAGGCGCTTGCCAAGCTACTGCCGTTGCAGCGTCACGACTTCACCGAGCTCCTGCAGGCGATGGACGGTCTTCCGACGACGATCCGCTTGCTCGACCCGCCCCTGCACGAGTTCCTTCCCGATCGAGCGGACCTGATGGTGCGGGTCGCGGTTGCGGAGGTTGAAGGGCGCGCGGATGCGGCCGATCTGAAGTTGTTGGCCGAGGTCGAGCGACTGCACGAGTCCAATCCCATGCTTGGGTTGCGTGGCGTCCGGCTCGGACTGGTCGTCCCTGGGTTGTTCGCGCTCCAGGTGCGGGCGATAGCCGAGGCGGCGGCCGCGCTGATCAAGGCGGGGGGTCAACCGCACGTCGAAATCATGGTCCCCCTGGTGGGGTCCGTCATGGAACTCCACCTGATCAGGGACGAGACCGACGGGATTGTGGCGGAGGTGGCCGCAGAGTTCGGGGTCGACCTGCATATCCCGGTGGGCACCATGATCGAACTCCCCCGGGCGGCGCTCACGGCGTTCCGTATCGCCGAGGTCGCAGAGTTCTTCTCCTTCGGCACCAATGACCTGACCCAGACCACGTGGGGCTTCTCACGCGACGATGTGGAGGCGGCGTTCTTCGCGCTGTACCTCGACACCGGCGTTTTCACGGTTTCGCCCTTCGAGAGCCTTGATGTGGATGGCGTCGGGCGTCTCGTCAGGATGGCTGTCGACGAAGGCCGCCGTACCCGCCCCGACCTCCAGTTCGGGGTTTGCGGGGAGCATGGCGGTGACCCGGAGTCGATCCGCTTCTTCGACAGCGCCGGCCTGGACTATGTGTCCTGCTCGCCGTTCCGGGTTCCGATTGCCAGGCTGGAGGCCGGCCGCTCGGCCCTTCATGTCGCTATCGCGTAGTTCCCCGCGGCCGGGGCGCGATTGGAACTAGGCCAACCTCAGGGTGGATCCGGGGGGGAACTCCTCGCGTGACCCGTGGCCGAGAGTCCAGACAGACTGCCGGCCCTGCACGGTCCACTCGTGCGGGCCGCCGACGAGCGCGGTGTCCTCGTCGATACCGATCAGCGGTCGCTCCGTCCGGCGTGCTGCAGCACCGCGTTGCGCAGCATGTCCGGCATCCAGCCGAGCATCCGGTCGAAGTGCGGGATCACACGCAGGTGCGGCACGAGGCCGAGACCGGTGGGCTCCTTGGTGCGCCACGAGGTCGCGCATGCGCGGCGCCCACGACGAGATGGCCATGGCCCCGGCGCTGCACCCGGCGAGCGCCGCTGCCGTTCTCGGGCGCCGCCAGGATGGCGTGCCAGACGGCGGTCTGGCGCAGCGTCTCGGCGAGGTAGGCCGGGCTTCCCGCCGGAGAGGTAGATCAGGCCGGCACCGGCGATAGCGTCGACCCAGCGACGGGACTCGGCGTCCTCACGCGTGCGGATGTCGACCACGACCTGCTCGACCCCGAGCCGCTCGGCCTGCTCCCGGCCGAGCCGGTGCCAGCGCGCCAACGAGTCGTCGCCCTCGGGCGCCGCGGCCGTGGCGATCTGGACGTAGCGCGGGGGCGGCCTGCGATCAGCGAGCGCTCGATCTCGGTCATCACCGGGAGGTACTCGCCGGAGCCGACCAGGGCCAGTGGGCCACTCATGGACGCAAGGTCCATTCCG
Source organism: uncultured Actinomycetota bacterium (assembly GCA_963851405.1). Taxonomy (GTDB): domain Bacteria; phylum Actinomycetota; class Actinomycetes; order DATJPE01; family DATJPE01; genus JANPBY01. The sequence continues at coordinate 89,680 of CAWKPB010000005.1, forward strand.
GGCCCGAGGCGGCGTCTCGAACTTCGACGCCCAGCTGTTCCAAGCTGTCGCGCACACGGTCCGCGTCGTCAAAGCGACGATCCGAACGGGCCTGCTCCCGTAGGGCGAGAAGCGCGTCGACGAAGGGTCCGACCTCGCGGGCGCGGTCAACGGGCGCGTCGGCGGCATAGGCGCCGAGCCGGGACACGGCCGCTCGTACTTCAGCGCGTTCTGGCGCCGTCTCGGCGTTGGCATCCATGGTCAGGATCAGGTCGACCGCGCCGGGTACGTCTGCGCGGGTCAGCGCGGAATCGACGAGTGCTGCGGACGGCGCGGCTGCTGCTGGTGTGACCGCAGGGGTGAACGAGGCATCCCCGTCGGGTTCTCGCGGAACTTGACCAGCCTGCTCCGCGAGGTCTGCGAGGGAGAGCGTCGCGCCAGCGGGCGTCACGTGAGCCGAAGCCCCTCGTCGGACCGTGACCCCGCCTCGCCCGACGACGCGGCACTGCTCCGCGTCGAGGTCCATCACCAGCCCCGTGTGTTCGTCAATACCAAGGACGAACGCCTCCTCGGGCAACTGCTGCTCGAGGAGGCGCAGGCGGCGCTCGCCGAGATAGCAGAACCGGGTGTCGTGAGTACCCCCTTCGGTGTTGTCGAAATGGGGGACCACAGCGGCCTTCAGGCCGGTCGCGTGGCCGAACACGTCGAGCCCCTCGAGCCACCTCGGTTGCTCCCCGACCTTGTAGACCTCGTAGACCGGCACGGTGAATGCGCCGAGTGTCAGGGCGGCAGCTGAGGCAAAGACCACGGCGCCCCCTTCTCCATGCGGCGCCAGGCGCTCATCCAACGCGGCCGGCACGACCGATCCGGCCCAGGTTCGCAGGGCGTACGAGGGGCTACCAGGGCCAGCGAAGATCCACCGCGCGGCGAGCAGCTGCGCCATGGCGTCGGCATGGGCGGCGGGCTTTTCGGTGGACTCCTCGAGGGACCGGAATCGGATCGGGTTGACGCGACGACCGACGGAGTCAGCGAAGTAGGTCTGGACGCGTTGGGTCAACTCGTCGGCGTTCTCCTGAAAGCCGTACGGGGTGTCGAGGAGAACGGCAGGCACGTCAGCCCCGAGGGCTTTGAAGACGTGCTGGTGCGCCGTGACCATGGTCGGGCTGGTCTCCCCGGATCCCATGATGACCAGAGTTCGGGGGTTCGCCACGCGCCTATCGTGGCCGAGAACGCCTGCCCGCGCGATGTGAACGCCAGCTACTCATGGCCCTTCGTGCCAACGCGGTGAAGTCGTGCGGGGCGGGCGGAGGGCTGCTCGTACGGTCAGCAGCTGTGGGCCGTCGCCTGCCGCGGCGGCCGATAGTGCGCCGCGCAGCGGCTCTCCGACGGATGCGACTGCGTGTCCAGGGATGCCGAAAGCACCGGCGAGCTGGACCCAGTCCGGCCCCCGAAGGTCGACGCCGCGAGCCGCATCCGCCCGGGCGCGTTGGTCGTAGCGCAGCATGCCGTAGCCGTCGTCGTCGACGACGAGCACGGTGACCGGCAACTGCTCTTGAGCCAGGGTCGCCAACTCGCCAACCGCAAAGGGAATCCCGCCGTCTCCGGCGACGACGAGTGCGCGACGTCCGGAACCGGCGGCGGCACCGACCGCCGCAGGGAGGGCGAAGCCGAGCGTGCCCCAGCCCACGGGGTACTGGAGTCGGCGGCTGCGGGGCATCGCCGCGTAGCCCCCGACCCAGTAGCCGGCGACGGCCATGTCGCAAAGGACGTCCGCGCGGGCCGGCCAGCCGAGCTCAATCGACTCGAGCAAGGCCGCGGCCTCGGCCGTTGACGCGTCGGCCGCGATTCCGGCTCGGACGTCGTGTCTGATTCGGAACACCTGGTCGGCCCAGGGATCGCGCGGTGCGACGCGTGTTGCGAGTGCGTCGGCGACTAGCGCAGCGTCGCCGACCACGGTGAAGTCGGCGGGCCAACCCTGGGCGACGGTGCGTTCGTCCGCATCCACCCGGATCAGGACGGTCGGTCGCGGCATGGTCCAGTTTCGAGTCGCCATCGCGTCCAACTGGCTGCCCAACACGAGCATCAGGTCCGCAGACTCGATGAGGGCAGCGACTTGTGGTTCGTGGGGTGGCGCGTCGACGAGCAGCGGATGATCAACTCCAAGGAGCCCGCGTGCGGCGTACGTGGTGACGACGGGAGCGCCCAGGCGCCAAGCCAGGTCGGTCACGGCTCGCTCCCCGCCAGCCGCGACGCAGCCGCCGCCGGCCCAGATCACGACCCGGTCAGCGCGTCTCAGCTGCGCGGCCGCGGCGTCCAGGGAGCGCAGATCGGGCGCCTGAACAGGAATCGGGCGAACGGCCGGTGGCTCACCTGCCTGGGCTGCCAGGACATCGGCGGGGATTCCGAGGTACACCGGACCCGCAGGCGCCGTCAGGGCCGCCCGGATGGCGTCGACAGCCATGGCCAGTGCCTCCTCGGCGCCGGTGGCACGGAATACGGCCTTCGCCAACGGCTCGAACAGGGCCCCCTGATCGGGCATCTCGTGCAACCCACCCCAGCCGATGCCTGGACGGCGGATCGCCAGCGGCGCCTCGCTGGCGACCACCAGCACCGGAGACCGGCTGGCTGCCGCCTCGCCGAAACCCGCGAGCGTGTTGGCCGCCCCAGGCCCCGTGGTGGTCAGCGCCACACCGAGCGCGCCGGTCGAGCGCGCCAACCCATCGGCTGCGTACGCGGCCGTTTGCTCGTGCCGTACGGACAGGATCCGCGGTCGTTCACCCCCAGGCGAGGCCGACCAGAAGGCGAGGTTGTGTACGCCGGGAAGCCCGAACACGGTGGTGACGCCGGCGGCGCCGAGCAGGTCCAGCAGTCGGGCGGCCGTCGTACGGTCAGCAGGGGGCACGCGCCCATCCTGGCCCTGGTGACTGATCAGTGCGACGTGCGGCACTCCGGGACACCGAAGCGATGCGACAGGTGGTCCTCGCAGGGCTCCACTGCGCACGGCTGGACGGCGTCCAAGTCCCGAAGGCCGCGTAGACCGATGGCCGCCACGGCAAGCACGGTCGTCGCCAGGGCGAGGCCCATAAAGGTGCGTTGGACGCCGATGGTGTCCACCAAAGGCCCTACCAGCACCAGACCGAGCGGTCCGGCGGCGTACGCCGAGGATGTGAACACTCCGAGTACCCGCCCGCGCATGGCCTCCGGCGAACGTTCCTGCATGACGGTGTTGACGATCGGGTTGACAGGGCCGAACAGCAGGCCGCTCGCGAATCCCAGGCCCATGAGCCATGGCAGAGACGGCAGCATCGCCATGCCGATGAGCGGCAGACCGGTGCCGATGAGGGCGACGAGGAAGGCCGGTCGGCGGGCGACGCGGTGACCGAGGGCGCCGTACACGAGAGAGCCCACGATCATGCCTGCACTCATTGCGGTCAGCAGGAGCCCCAGGTCACGGGCCGAGCCCTGGCTCTGGAAGAGGACGGGCAACACGACGCCTTCGATCGGGAGCCACAGCGCGACCAGGACGAGGTAGACGACCGCCAGCGTTCTAAGGACGCGCGCGTTCCACACGAACCTCAGCCCCTCGACGGTGTCGTCCCAGAAGCTGGCGCGGTCTTCATGCTTCACCGGTCGGGCGCCACCGGGTACCCGGACGAAGGCCATGAGCGCGCTGGCGAGGATGAAGGCCACCGAGGTCGCCCACAGCGTCGACTCGGCACCGACGAGCGCGATGAGGACTCCGCCGACACCCGGGGCCACAAGGAAGGCCGTGCCGAAGATTGCCTCGTGGATGCCGTTGGCTCGTTCCAGGCGCAGACCGGCCTGCTTCGCGGCCGCAGGGAGCATCGTTTCGCGCGCCGTGGCTCCGGCGGGGTCAAACAAAGCGCCGATCGCGCCGAGCAGCATGAGCCAGCCGATCGTGAGGGAACCCATAGCGCCGACGATCGGGATGGCTGCGACGCTGGCGGCACTGAACAAGTCGGAGACCACGGACGTGCGCCGTCGACCGACGCGATCGACCAGGGTGCCGGCGAACAGCGCCGTCGCGATCAGGGGGAGCGCACTGACGGCCGCCACCAGTCCGGCGGCGGACGCCCGACCGGTGAGCTCAAGAACCAGCCACGGCAGCGCGATCATGGCGATGCCGTTGCCGGTGGCGGAGAGCAGGGTGGATGTCTCTAGGGCAATGAACGGCCCAAGGTGCCGCTTGGCGGCGCCCGTACCGCGCGATCCTCGGCTGTGGCGCAGGTCGGTGGTCATTGCGCACTTCGCGGATTGATGATGCCGTGCAGAACTGAATCGACGACGAGTTCTACGGAGTCTCGGCGAGCGATCCGCCCGTCGTCGATACCGCCGGCCGCGGAGAAGATGGCGCCGACGAACAGGTCGACGATCCAGGCGCTCGGGAGGTCCAGACGCAGCGCGCCGTCGTCCTTGGCGCGCCGGACCAGGTCCTCAACCGGCCTGCCGATGTCGTACCAGCGCTCGACCATCTCGGGCAGGTCCCACACACCCGCGCCGAGGTCGAGAAACCGGAGCTCGGAGGCGAGGGGTAGCACGGCCTCCGCGAGACGGGTGAACGACACTTCAACCGACTCGTCACCACCGGGCAGGGCTTGACCGACCGCTTCCTCCACGCGCTCGAGGGCGTCCTCAGCCAGCGCGTACAACAGCGCGTGGCGGGTCGGGAAGTAGCGGTGCAGGGTGGTCCGGCCGATGCCTGCCGCTGTGGCGACCTCGCTCAGGCTGGCACCGCTGTTCTTGCACAACAGCGTCGCCGCCGCGTCGAGCAGGCGGCGGCGCGTCAGGCCGGTCGAGGTGGTCATGACCCAATGGGAACATAGATGTTCCAATTGGGTCAACTGAGTTACGCCTTCGTCAATGACCGCGGAATTCGCGCGAGCGTCGATCGGTGATGGGAGGGTGGGCGCCATGACCGATGAGCCGTTCCAGACCCGAAACCCGGCCCATGTGGAGGAGGTGATCTGGCGCGGCTCGCTCGCGACCGCCGACCAATTTGCCGCCGCTTGCGCGGTGGCCCGCGGCGCGCAATCCGGGTGGGCCGAGGTGCCGGCGCCCGTACGTGGCCGGGTGATCGCCCAGGTCGGTCGGCTGGTCGAGGCCAACAAGGACGCCCTCGCTCGCCTGGTCACCCGTGAGATCGGCAAGCCGTTCGCCGAGGCGCTCGGTGAGGTGCAAGAGGTCGTCGACACTTGCGACTTCTTCTTGGGTGAGGGCCGCAGGTTGTACGGCCAAACGGTCCCCAGTGAGATGGCTGACAAGCAGCTGTTCACCTTCCGGGTGCCTGTTGGGGTGACGGCCATCATCACCGCGGCCAACTTCCCAACCGCTGTTCCCTCCTGGTATCTCGTGCCCGCACTGCTGTGTGGCAATGCGGTGGTGTGGAAGCCGGCCGAGAGCTCCGCGGGCGTGGCTCACGCACTCCTCGACCTGTTTCGCAATGCGGGGGTACCAGAGGGTGTTCTCGAGCTAGTTCTCACCGATGGCCCCACCACGTCCGCGGGACTTCAGCAGGCACTCACGGCAGGCACGGTCGACAAGATCGGCTTCACTGGCTCGACGGCCGTCGGCCGCTCGATCGGCGAAATGGCTGGGCGTCACCTGCAAAGCGCCTGCCTCGAGCTGGGAGGCAAGAACCCCCTCGTCGTCCTCCCGGACGCGGATCTGGATCTCGCCGTCGAGGGTGCCTTGTTCTCCGGCTTCGGCACGGCCGGCCAACGCTGTACCAGCCTGGGCACCGCCTGGGTCCACCGAGCGATGTACGACGAGTTCAAACAACGCTTTGTGTCAGCAGTGGAGAACGCAGTCGTGGGTGACCCCTTCGCAGAGGTGCTGTACGGGCCGATGCTGTCCCCCCGCTACCTCGACAACCATGAGAAGAACCTCGCGCTGGCCCTGGACCGGCACGCCTTGCTTGGCTCGACGGGGGTCGGCCGAATCACCAGCGCGAATCCACGGCGGGGGTTCATCGGGGACCCCGACCAGGGGGTCTTCGCCCACCCGACGATTGTCGAGGGGATTGAGGCGGGTGACGCCCTGTACGACACTGAGACCTTCGGGCCGCTGGTGGGCCTTGGGACCTTCGAGTCCTTCGACGAAGCGGTTGAGCTGGCCTCGGGCCACGGATACGGGCTGTCGGCCGCCATCTATACGCGTGATGCCAAGCTGGCCTTCGATTTCCGGGCTCGATGTGGGGCGGGGATGGTGTCGGTCAACAACTCGACCTCCGGAGCGGAGGCGCACCTCCCCTTTGGCGGCAATGGTCGATCTGGCAACGGGTCGCGGCAGTCCGGAATCTGGGTGCTCGACCAGTTCACTCGCTGGCAGGCCATGAACTGGGATGTCAGTGGCCGTTTGCAGAAGGCGCAGATGGACACCGTGGAGCTTCCGTACGACCAGGCGTTTCGGCTCGGATGACCAAGCTTTCCCGAGTCCGCTGAGGTGGTGATCGTCGGGGGTGGCGTGATGGGCGTGAGCATCGCCTTCCATCTATCCGAAGCGGGCTTGTCAGACGTCCTTGTGTTGGACCGCGGGCCGTTGGGGTCGGGCTCGACGTCCAAGGCGGCGGGCGGGGTACGGGCGCAGTTCGCGGACGAGCTCAACATCCGACTCGGCCATCGCTCGCTCGAGCTGCTGGCCGACTTTGAGGGCCGGCCCGGCCAAGCCATCGACCTGGCGCGTGTCGGCTACCTGTTCGCCTTGACCAACCAGCGGGACGTCCAGGAGTTCGAAAAGGCAGTCGAGCTGCAGAACTCCTTAGGCGTCAACTCCCGTTTGATCAGCGCCCGGGAGGCCAAGGCCTTGTCGCCGCTTCTATGCACTGACGACGTGCTGGCCGCAGCCTGGTCTCCGGACGACGGCACCTGCTCGCCGGATTCGGTGGTGTTGGGGTACGCGAGTGCTGCGCGCGGGTACGGCGCCACGATTCGCACGGCCGTGGACGTTCTCGCCTTCGACGTAAGCGCAGGCGCCATCCGAGGTGTCGTGACCGATCATGGCGATGTGCGCACATCGACGGTCATCTGTTGCGCGGGTGCTTGGTCCCAGAGCCTTGCCGCCACCGCAGGGGTCACCCTTCCGGTCACGCCCTATCGCCGCCAGATCGTGGTCACCGGTCCGATCCCGGGGCTGCCCGACCGCATCCCCATGACCATCGACTTCGCCACATCCTTGTACTTCCATCGGGAAGGTCTGGGGCTGCTCGTGGGGATGTCTGACCCTGCGGAGCCTGCCGGCTTTTCGACCGAGGTAGACCCCGACTTCTTGGAGCTTTTGGCCACAACCGCGGCTGGGCGTGCACCTTCGCTGCTTGACGCCGGCGTCGCTCACCGGTGGGCCGGGCTCTACGAGGTGACTCCGGACCGCAACGCCTTGGTTGGGCAATCCCGCGAGGTATCGGGCTTCTTCTACGCCTGTGGGTTCTCTGGGCATGGCTTCCTGCAAGGCCCAGCCGTGGGCGAAGTGGTCCGTGATCTGGTCCTCGATCGACGGCCACTCATCGACGTAGCGCCTCTTGGCGCGGAGCGTTTCGCTGCGCAGTCCTCGCGGCCTGAGACCTACGTGGTGTGAGGTTCTCGGCTTCGGGTACGGCAAGGTAGGGGCGTGGACATCGATGTCGTGCTGAGTGACAAGTTGACTGAGCTGGACCGCGAAATCGCCGAGATCACGGCCCCGCCAGAGCAAGGCGCTGAAATCTCCTTCGGCAAACGGGTCGGCGATGGGACGGCTATGGCGGTCGACCGGCTGACCCAGGTCGCCACCCATGAGCGGATGCTGCAGGTCCGCGCAGACGTCGTACGGGCGCAGGCCAAAAGGGCTGATGGTTCCTACGGACTGTGCGACCGGTGTGGCCAACAGATCGCGCCGGAACGGCTCGAGGCGCTTCCGTGGGCCACGACCGACGTGACCTGCGCCTGAAACTGTCGTTCGGAGGTCAGCTCAGTCCATGCAGGATCAGGTGATCCTTGGCCTCGGACCGAGCACGAGGTCGCGACCGCCGTGCGTAGGAGCGCCAGCCGCACGAGCAGCGCGCGACGCTGAACTGTCCTTCGTCGGTGACCTCGGTGAGATGCACAGGCGCCGCCGCCTCTTCCACCGTCTGGGGCAGCGTCTGGGGCACGACGTGGGTCGCCAGGCCGCCGGGCGGCACCGATTTGGCGACCAGATCCATCACCGAACCGTAGGGCCGCGGAGCCGGACTCACAACCGGTACGGGCACATTCGTCCGACGGTCAGCTCGAGCCTTGGTGGGCGGCGGCAAAGGCATGGCTCGCGGCCTGCCCTTCGCTGCTCTCCTCGGCGCGGATCAAGTGGACGACGGCGTTGATCAGGGCCAGGTGGGTGAAGGCTTGCGGGAAGTTGCCCAGATGCCGCCCGCTGCGCGGGTCGATCTCCTCGGCGTAGAGCTGCAGCGGGCTGGCGTAGGCCAGCAGGCGCTCACACAACCTGCGAGCTCGGTCGACCTCCCCGATCTCGACGAGAGCCGAAACCAGCCAGAAGGAGCAGATGGCGAAACTGCCCTCTTCCCCGCTCAGCCCGTCGTCGGTTTCCTCGGTTCGGTAGCGCAGGACGAGGCCGTCCTCGGTCAGTTCGTCAGCAATCGCCAGGACGGTGCCCCGGATTCGAGGGTCGTCGGGAGGAAGGAAGCGCATCAACGGGAGGAGGAGGAGCGAGGCGTCCAGGGCCGCGGATCCGTAATGCTGGGTGAAGACACCTCGGGTATCCACGCCCTGTGCACAGATATCGGCGTGGATCTCGTCCGCGATCGCTTGCCACTGCGTCGCGAATTCTGGCTCGTCGTGGAGCGTCGCCAGACGTGCGCCTCGGTCCAGGGCCACCCAGCACATCAGCTTGCTCGACGTGAAGTGCCGGGGCTCTCCCCGTACCTCCCAGATGCCACGATCGGGCAGTCGCCAGTTCGCGATGGCTTGTTCCACCTGCTCTTTCAAAATCGACCACAGAGCGGACGACGTCCGCTGGCGTGAGCGAACGTGGAGGTACACCGAGTCAAGAACTGCGCCCCACACATCGTGCTGACGCTGGTCATAGGCCCCGTTTCCGATGCGCACGGGCTTCGCTGCGTCGTATCCGCGAAGGTGCGGGAGCGTGGACTCGGCGAGTTGCCGCTCTCCGCCGACGCCGTACATCACCTGGAGGGGCTCACCGTCTTGGCAGACGTCGGCGATGAAGGCGAAGAAGTCATCGGCCTCGCGCTCGAGACCCAGGGTATAGAGGCCCCACAAGGCGAAGGTGCTGTCCCGGATCCAGGTGTAGCGGTAGTCCCAGTTGCGTTCCCCCTGAGGGGTCTCGGGCAGGGACGTCGTGGACGCGGCGAGCAACGCACCAGTGGGTGCGTAGGTCAGGCCCTTGAGCGCGAGTGCGCTGCGCTGGAGGTAGGTCCGCCAGGGGTGATCGGGAAACTCGCCCGCCGTGATCCACTCCCTCCAGTGCTCGGCGGTCCGCCCTAGTCGTACTTTGGCTTCCGCGAACGTCTTCGGTGGCACCACGTCGGACCAGGAAAGCGCCACGAAGTGCTCGTCGCCATCGGTCATCCGGGTCCGGGCCACGGCGCTTCGCCCGTCGATGCCGACGCGCAGATCACTGGTGAGCCGAAGGCGCAGCCCTGACTCCCGCTGCGTCGTTGCCAGGGCGTCGTAGCCGGAGCCGGTGTACTCCCACGTCGCGTCCTCGCGGCCGTAGTCGAAGGACGGGGCGCAGTCCATCGTCAGGTCCACCGATCCGGACACACACCGGACCGTGCGCAACAGGCAGTGCTCGGCGTCGAAGTCGCTGGGGGAGCGTCGATGAGTCGTGGACCGATCGGTGAGGTTGTGCCATGGCCCCATGACGAGGGCATCCCGAACGATGATCCATCCGGTCCCGGTCTGCCAGGTGGTCTCCAGCATCAGGCTGCCGGGGAGGTATCGGCGGGCGGCGGGAACGGATACGTCATCCGGCCCGAGCCGGAAGGCGCCCGCGGCTCGATCGAGGATCGCACCGAAGATGCTGGGCGAGTCCGGCCTCGGGACGCACATCCATTCCACGCTCCCACTGGGGGCGATCAGGCAGGTGGACTCGCAATCGGACAAGAAGGCGTAGTCGGCAATGGGCGGGAAGCTGCTGCGCGCATGAACTCCAGCGTCGGTGTCTTGCGGGAAGGTCATGTCGACCATCTTGCCCAACCCTGACGACCGGGGCTGGACGGTGTGCGGAACCTAGCCGCGTCGCCCGCGGCCGCCCGGTGCCCCAGCGCCGGCAACGACTGCCGTCGTGACGGGGTCCTCATCCGGCGCGTCCAGGCTCGGATATCCACCGATCATGCGGCTGACCGAGTCGGTGCCGTAGTCCGCGGGTGCGACGAGCAGGGCATCGAAATCGGTCTCCAGCGGATCCTCTGGTCCGTTCACGCGTCGGCGGTACAGGCCGAGGAGGGGGATCTGGATGAGTAGCCAGGCGATGGCTATGAGCGCCCACGGATAACTCGTGGTTTCGTTCGATGTGGTGGTCGGCTGGTCCACTCCCGACACGGTGGCCTTCACCGTGTAGCGGCCGAATGTGGGTGGGCCCAAGGTGACGGGGATCGTGGCTGTGGCGCTGGCGCCTGGGGCGATCTCCCCCAACTGCGGCTGCGCGACGATGCTGGTGGGGTCCGCGCCCTGACCCGCGGTGACCACCACGGGTGGGTTCAACAGAGGGACCGTCCCAGTGTTCTGCACGGTCAGCGTGAAGTCGCGGCGGGCCGCGCCCCCGAGCCATGCCGTCCACGGGCCCGTCCCTGTCAAGGTGCTGCTGACTTCGACGGTTCTCCGGATTACTTGGGTGTTCGGCGTGGCGGTGTCTGCCCCAAGTACCTCGAACGGTTGGTCGACGGCCCGCAGACTCTCGGGGCTTGAGACGTGAATCACGCAGGGGCACGGTGCGGGTGGAGTGCCGACAACCATGTCAACGAAGAACGTTCCCTCAGGCGTGCTCGTCGTCGTAACGGCGTTCGGCAGGTCGCAATCGCTGACGCCATTGAGGAACAGGTTTCCGCACAGAGCCACCTGAAGGAGTACGTGCCGATGGCCATCCCTGGCCCTGAACCACGATCGGAGTGCCCGGTTTGCCGAAGGGCGGGCTGGCGGTAGCGCCCAATTGCACGGTCTCGTCCGCAGGCACTTCTGTCGAGGCGTTGGCGTAGGGGACGGATCCACTGAGCCCGTGTCCACGGCTCCAGCCGCTGTCGCGTAACCACCGACGAACGCGCAGATCAGCAGCGTCAGGCTGCCTCGCCGAAGGCTCGTCGTCATCGCGCCGCCGCGTGTGCTCCGCCCGGCTTTGACTCCGACAGGTCGTCGCCGCCGACCTGGTCGACGGAGTCGCGCCGTCGGCGCCACAACCACACGCCGACGGCGATCGCGATTGCCACGAGAAGAAGCCACGGAATGATCCATACCACGGTGTCGCCCACTGAGGCGGGCGAGTTCTCCGTCCCTGTCACAGTGACGGTCGTTGTGATCCGATCGGCGAACGGCGGGCTCGACCAAACGGTGGAGAAAGTGGCTTCGTTGCCGGGCAAGATTTCGGGTAGTTGCTGCGGTTCCGGCATCGAACAGGGTTCGACCGAAGCAGGCCGGTGGCCTGGACGGTGCTCGTCGGGGTGATCCGGACGTTGCCCTCATTGCGGACCGTGTAGGTGATGGTCGCTTCTCGGGGGAAGGCCAGGCCGGGGACGCCGCCTGCCTCGACATCCATGGTGACCGGACTGGACGACGCAGCTGAGGATTGAGCGGTCCGGCCGACGCGGACGTACATCCGAACACCGACGGCCTGCTGTACCTCGATCGACGGCGCCGTCGGCCGTGGTCTGCTCACCGGTGGCCACGGGTTGAGCGACGACGATGCCACCGACATGGTCGCCAGGGGTTGCCCCGGGGGGAACGTGCATGAGTGAAGGGGACCTTGACGGTCTTTTTCGGCTTGATCGTCACCTCGGTCCTTGCCCAACGTGATCCAAGACCCGACATCGTGTTCGGCTCACCTTGCGGTCGAAGGGCGAAACCAGCCCCCGGCGAGTTGAACGCGTCAGCAGGAAAGAGCTGGAGTGTCAGCGGGTCTTCGGTGACGTTGGTGATCTGAACCGAGTCCTCGACGACCTGCCCGGCAGCCGTCTCGATCGCGAAGAACGCACGGTTGCTGGTGGTGTCTGGACGTCGTGGCTGGCTCGATGGCCCAGGATCCGTTGTTCGCCGCGATCGCTGGCGCGGCGGTCGTGACAGCCACGATTCCCGCCAGCGTGACGGCCGACACGAGGGTGACCAAGCGCCGCACAGATCGGCGGGAGGGGACCGAGCCAGACATGGGCAGAGACCTTCGACAGGGAGGGAGGTTCGCGAGCCGTCCCCCGAGCGTGCGTTCCGTTGAGTGGACCGTACCTACTCATAGTGGAACAACACAAGGTCCCAGTTGGGTGAGCGACGTCTCATCCGGTCACGTTCCCGTCACGGATCGTGGTTCAGCCGGTCGACCGATTGGCGACTGGTCCCCAAGACGTTGACACTGGATAGCAGCGTGCTTACGCTCGAACAAATTTTTGTAACGCCGTTCCGCTGAACGGGACAGGCTGGAACGGCGCGAGAGCGCTGGTCCGGCCAGTCGGCGTTGCTTGAGTTGCTCGGGTTGATCTTCGAGGGATGCTAGAGACGACGACAGGGAGGCCGACCGTGCGGATCAACCGCGTGGTGCTGGCTGGCGTCCTTGCCGGCGCTTTGCTGACCAGCGGATGTGTTCGGGCCACCACCGAAGGGTTCTTGCCGACGCAGCCGGGCACGGGCACGAGCGACATCGCCGCACCGGGCGTCACGGCGACGACGGTCAAGCTCGGTTTCGTTCCGGTGGACCTCGAGAAGGTCTCCAAACAGCTGGGCTTCACGGTCGCGAGCCAGGGGGATCCGGCCGCGCAGGTCCAGGCGATGGTCGACTGGGCCAACGCCAACGGCGGAATCGGTGGGCGGACCATCGAGCCGGTGGTTCGGGTCTTCGAGGCCTCGGGGGACTCACCGGAATCCGAGGAAGCGTTGTGCAAGCAGCTCACCCAGGATGATCAGGTCTTCGCGGCGGTGCTCAACGGCCAATTCCAGCCTTCGGCCCGCCCGTGCTACGCAGCCGCTAGCACGATGATGATCGACCAAACCGCGGTGCCACAAGACGACAAGAGCTTGGCCGAGCTCTCGCCGTTCCTCTGGCAGCCGAGCCTGCCGAGTTATGACGACTTTGCCAACGGCCTCATGGCGACGCTGGCCGCGAACTCCTGGTACGACGGGGCCACAAACGTGGCGATCGTGGCCCCGGACAAGCAAATCAACAAAGACCTGGTTGATGAGGTCGTGCTCCCGCAGATGCGGGAGACCTACGACGGTCCGACCGAGACGTTCTGGATCGACACGGCTTCTTTGGGGACCCTGAGCCAAGGTATCGAACAGGCGATCTTCCGTTTCAAGGACAAGAACGTCAGCCACGTCATCTTCTTGGGCGGAGAGCGGATCGGCCCGTTCTTCCAAGCGACCGCGGGCATCCAGAACTTCAAGGCGCGCTATTCCTTCAGCACCTGGGACAGCCCCAATTTCATGACCGACAATCCCGAGTTGGTCCCCCAGGACTCTCTTCCTGGTTCCATCGGAGTCGGCTTCTCGCAAGGATCGGACACTCCCAACGAGTTCTACACGTGGGCGACGACGCCAGCGCAGCAGGAGTGCAAGGACATCTTCGACGAGTACGGCGTGACGTTCGAAGGGATCGACCAAGCGCGCACCGCCCTGATGTACTGCGACTCGGTGCGATTCCTTAAGGCCACCGGCGACATCGCCGGCGCCACCCTGAACGCCAACACGATCGCGGCGGCTGCCGCGACGCTGGGAGACGCCTTCCAGGCGGCGAGCGGGTTCGGCACGCGTTTTGATGCTGAGCGCCGAGCCGGGGGCAGCGCCTACAGCGTGCTGGCGTACGACACTGAGTGCGCCTGCTACCGATACCAGGGCGAGCCCCTCCCGTACCCGGAATCTCCATGAGCAACGCCTTCGATCCCGACTACCTAGGGCAGGCCACTCGGGTAGCCCTCGGGGTCACGGGACGTCAGCAAGTCGCGCGCTATGCGCGTGCTGCGGGCGACCGAGGTCGGGCGCGTGCCCTGGCTCTGGGCCGGCTGGGATTCGCGGATACCTTGCCGACGGTCCTTGTCGTCTTGTTGGCCTCCTCGATCGGCCCGGATCTAGGGAGCAACGAGCCGACCCTGTCCGCGGTTCTGCTGGCCCTGGCCCTGGTCACGGTCCTGGCGGCCTTCTTGTCCTTGGGTCTGGCGTCTTCGGGTCGCCGCCTCAAGGTCGCGATCATTGTGGGAACCAATGCAGGGCTGGTCGCAATCCTGGCGGCGCAGTTGTCCGCCCTGTGGGCCGTCCTGGCCCTCCTGGGGTTGCGCGCGGGCTTGTTGGGCATGGCTGCAGTGGTCCAGCGGCCGCTACTCGTCGACGTCACCCCGCCCGAGGCCCGCTTCCGCGCTTTGGCGCGCTGGCGCTCGGCGGCTGTACTCGGAGCGGCTGCTGCAGCGGGGTTTGCGGCACTCTCCGTCGGTGGCCCCGAGTGGGGTTGGCGCGGGATGCTGAGCCTGGCCGGCGGCATCGCTGCCGTCATCGGGCTCGCTGTTGCCTTCGTCGACGATCCGGGTCTCGGTGGTTTCGAGCACTCACGACTCGTCCGGCTAGTGGGCGAGGATGCGGCTCCCTCACGACTACTCGGGAAAGTCGGCCCGTCCCTCGACCGGGTCGCGCGCACCGGCGGAGTGCGCGTCACGCTTTCGGGTTATGTGGGGGTCGGTTTTGCCGCCGTCGCCCCGCTCCTGGCTATTGCCAGCGTGGTCGAAAGTTTGGGCTTCACGCCGATGGCCACCTACACCGGACTGGGATTGGCCTGGCTGGCCGCCGCCATCGCGATCGTCATGGCCTCGGATGGCCTGGAAGCTCGCCGCCGCCGCTCGCCCGGAAGCCTGGCTGCCGCCGCACCGGTGTTGTTGTTGGTCTCCGTGATCGGGCTGTTCACCATCGGATCCGCCCCCAACGCGATCGCGGTGCTCATCGGAGCCGGAGTCGTGGCCGCTGGCGCAGGGCTGGCGGCGGCCGTCTTGGATGCGACTGCGCTGTCCTCCGTGGAGCCAGCTGACCGGCCGGCGGTCTCCGCGATCACCGCGCTGTCCATGGCTGGCGGTGGCGTTCTCGGCTTGGTCTGGCTGGAGCTCCTGGGCAACCGCTACACCACGACCACGGCCCTCGTCACGCTGGCGATCCCCGTCGCAGCGTGTGCGCTGGCTACCTGGCGGCTGCCGCGGGCCGCCGACTCGTCGCTGGACGATCTTGTGGCCGCCCAGGTCCTACGTGCCGAGCAGTTTCCTGCGCCAGAAGAGGCCGAAGTTCCTCGGTGGGCGCGGTCGGTGGACACCTCCGCGCTTTGGCGTCCGTCGCTTCCGGCCGCTTTGCTTGCGCCGGCGGCCTACGCCGCAGCGACTCCCTCGCAACGGGCGCTGCCGGCACCCGCGGCGCCCGTCACGGCAGGGCCACCTTCCGCGCAACTACCGGGGGTCGTTCCAGCTAGCTCGCCGATGCGCACCGTCGACTACCAGTTGACGAAGGCGGAGGAGATCAACCCCCTCGACCCCAACGTTCCCCTCGAGGCCGTGATGGCCGCCGACCACCGAACGGTTCCGGGTGTCGTCGTCCCCGCGGCGGTCGGAGGTACGGCTTTGGTGGCGCGGCTCGTCGCGGATCCGTCAGCCGGCCCTGCATCTCACGGCAGCAACGGCCAGAACGGGAGCAACGGCAGTTCCAGGAACGGCCTCAGCCCCGCCGTCGATCTGCTTCCGTCCGGTCCCGGACACGATGCCGACCTGGATCCGCTGACCGCGCCCATCGACCAGCTCGGTGCCTACGAAGTCGGCGCTGTCTGGGAGTACTCGCTGTCCGGCGCCTCAACTAGCCAGAGGCCGGAAGCGCCCAAGGCCGAACGACCCAACGTTCTCGAGGCTCGTGGTGTCAGCTATTCCTATGGCTCCGTGCAGGTGCTCTTCGATGTGGATCTGCGCGTGGAGGAAGGGGAACTGGTCGCCCTCCTTGGCCCCAACGGGGTGGGCAAGACCACGCTTCTACGCAATTTGTCCGGTCTCGCGAAGCCGTCCTCGGGGCAAATCCTCCTCGGCGGCGAGGACGTCACCCGGCTCGGAGCCTCTCGCCGCGTGCCGCTGGGGTTGTCGGAGATCGTGGGAGGTCAGGCCATCTTTGGCTCGATGACGATCGCTGAGAACCTCCGGATGTACGGCTTCTCCCTCGGGCGGGACAAGGCCGGAGTCGACGCCGGCACCAAGGCCGCCTTCGAGGTCTTCCCTCGCCTTGCGGAGCGTAGGGACCAATTCGCCTCCACCCTGTCCGGCGGAGAGCAGCAGATGCTCGGGCTGTCCAAGGCCCTGATGCTCAAGCCGAAAGTGTTGCTCGTCGATGAGTTCTCACTCGGGCTCGCACCGGTGGTGGTCGGTGAGCTGATGGGATTGGTGCGGCGACTCAACGCCGACGGCACGGCCATTCTGCTGGTCGAGCAGTCGGTCAACGTCGCGCTGGCGCTGGTGCGGCGCGTGTACTTCATGGAGAAGGGTCGTGTCGTCTACGAAGGGCTGGCTGACGACCTTCGAGGACGACCGGACCTGGTCGCCGATCTAACCCTGGGCGGCCACGCCGACCGGTTGGCCGAGGCCAAGAGATGAGCTGGCTGACGGGCTTCGACCTGTCGCTGGCACGCCTCCTGCTCGGGTTGTTCACCGGCCTGATCTACGGCCTCCTAGCGGTGGGCCTGGTCCTGGTCTTCCGGGCCAGCCGCTTCATCAACTTCGCCCAAGGAGCGATCGGGGTATTCGGGGCTGCGATCCTCGGTGTCCTCGTCACGCAGTTCAACGTCCCCTACTGGCTGGCCTTCGCCGCGGCCCTGCTGGCCGGCGCGGGGATCTCCGCTTTGACCGAGATCGGCATCATCCGGCGGCTGTCCTCGGCACCGAAGGTTCTCGGCATGGTGGCGACCCTCGGGCTGAGTCAGTTCCTGTTGGTCTTTGCTTTGGTCATCAACAAGAACGCCTCCTCGGGCGCCACGTTCCCCAAGCCGCCCGGCTTTCCGCAGTACGAACTCGACTCCATCTTGGTGACTCCGCCGTACGTCGCCATGATTGCGCTGACCCCCTTTCTCTTGCTCGCCTTGTCGTTCTTCCTCAAGCGAACGCGCTACGGGCTCGCGATCCGCGCGGCGGCCGACAACCCAGATGCTGCCTCTCTGGCCGGGGTCACGGCGTCCCGGATGGTCACCCTGTCGTGGGCGATTGCTGGTGCCATCGCAGCCTTTTCTGCCGCCCTGGTCTGGCCGACCCAAGGGACCGTGTCGGTGGAGGCTCTAGGCCCGACACTTCTGCTGGCCGGCTTGGCGGGTGCCGTCGTTGGCCGGCTGCAGAGCCTCCCGATCGCGTTCTTCGCTTCGTTGGGCATCGGCGTTGTCGAGCAGGTCGTCCGGTCGAAGTACCCCACGGGTGGGCAGGCCGAACTCGTCCTGGCGATCATCGTGGTGTTGGCCCTGCTATTCCAGAAGCCACTGTCTCGAAGAGAAAAGGTCACTGGCGACTGGATCAAGTTGGCACCCGAGCCGATGCCCACCGCGTACCGCAAGCTGTTTCTCGTCCGTGCCTTCCCCTGGGTCCTTTGGGCCTTGGCTTTCGGCTATGCGGCCTACCTGGCGTTCGGGATCTCGAACACGACGGCATCAATCCTCACCGTCGTGGTCGGCGCCTCCATCATCGGCCTCTCGGTCGCGGTCGTCACCGGCCTCGCCGGTCAGCTTTCCCTCGGGCAGTACGCGTTTGCGGGAATCGGTGCTGTCGCTTCGGTTGTGATTTCGCAGCGGACCGGATTCTTCGACGTGGGGCTGGTCGCTGCCGCGGTGGCTGGGGCGGTGGTCGCAGCCCTGCTCGGCATTCCTGGGCTCCGGCTGCGGGGTCTGGCCTTCGCGGTGACCACGCTGGCCTTCGCCCTGGTGACGTCCAGTTGGCTGCTCAAGCAGGAGTTCATGCTCGGCGACGGGCTGACCCCGGGCAAGCCGATCGTTGGCAACTGGGAGTTGTCGACGGCCAAGGGCTACTACCTGTTCTCTGTGGTGATCCTGGCGATCGCCTTGTTCCTCGCAGCCAATGTCCGCCGCTCGGGCCTAGGGCGCCTGGCGCGGGCCCTGCGCGACAACGAGGATGCGGCCCGCGCCTTCTCGGTGCGGACGTCTCGGCGGAAGCTGCAGATCTTCGCGGTGGCGGGGGCATTGGCGGGCATTGGCGGTGCGGTCGTTGGGCACTCACAGAGCTCGCTGACGACGAACGTCTTTCCCGCGGGAGCCAGCATCGATGTGGTGGCGCTCGCCGTCGTTGGAGGACTAGGAGTCCTCATCGGACCCATCCTTGGTGCGCTGTACATCGTCGGCCTGCCGCTGCTGGCTTCGCTGGACACCCTCGGCCGGGCCCTGGTTTCGCTGGGTTGGCTGGTGCTGGTCGTGGTGGCGCCCGGCGGGTTTGGGGGCTTCCTGATTCGGCTACGCAACCGGATCTACGACGTGTTCGCCCGAATGTCTGGGGTGTCTCCGGCGGAAGCGCGAGCGGCTGACAGAGGGGGAGCGGCGGATCGTGCCATGCAGGGCGTCGACCTCACCCGCTTGGGCACGACCCGAGCCCCGAGTGGGGCTGCCGTGGCCCCACAGGGTGGCGCTGAAGGTGCGTTGGGCGTCCTGCCCGCGGGAACCGACGTTGTGTTGTCGGTACGGGGCCTTGCGCGGTCCTTCGGCGGCGTGCAGGCAGTTGCGGGGGTAGATCTCGACGTCGAGCGTGGTCAGATCCTGGGCATCATCGGGCCGAACGGCGCCGGCAAGACCACGCTGTTCGAGGTGATTGCCGGCTTCACCTCGCCGGACGAGGGTCGGGTGGTCTTCAACGGCAAGAACGTGACCAAGCTCCCCCCGAGGTCCGCGCCCGGCACGGGCTGGTGCGCTCCTTCCAGAGCAGCGCGCTGTTCCCCACGTTGACCGTTCTTGAGACCGTCATGGTGGCCTGTGAACAATCCCGAGCTACGAACGCCGTGGTTTCCCTGACCGGGTGGTCGAGGCCGGATGGGAAGAAGGAGAAGCGAGCCAGAGAGCTCCTGGACGTCATGGGGCTCGCCGCGATCGCTCAGCGGCCGGTGGGTCAATTGTCGACCGGAACCAGACGGATGGTCGAGCTCACGTGCATGCTGGCCCTGGACCCGACCGTGCTCCTGCTCGATGAGCCGGCCGGCGGTTTGGCGCAGATCGAGGGGCAGGCGTTGGTTGAGTTGATCCGCGCGATCCGTCGGGATCTCGGTGCGACGATCGTGATCGTGGAACATGATCTGCCCTTGTTGTTCCAGGTCTCCGATCGGCTCGTGGCCATGGAGCTCGGCCGGGTCATCGCGGCGGGTTCGCCACAGGAGGTTCGCAACCACCCAGACGTGGTCCGGTCCTACCTGGGTGGGGACGTGACCGCCGTCGAGCGCTCGGGCCCGTTGGTTGTAGGCGCCGGCGTCTGAACTCGCTCCTGCGAGCAAGCGCGCGGGGCTCGATGCATGGAACGGCCCCCCGCGTCAGTCGTCTGGGGCGACGACGCAGGGGGCCGGCTCTAGGGCGACGCAAAGGCGTCGCTCGGTGGGTCGGGCTCAGAACTCCTCGAAGAGCCGTCCCTCGCCGTAGATGCGGTCGTTGATGCCGTTCTCGCGCAACGCGAACCACCAGGTGGCGGCGTTGATGGCGACGACCGGCTTGTGCAACCAGCGCTCGGCTTCGGCCGCGAGGCGGACCATGGACAGGTTGGTACCGCACTGCACGATCGCTTGTGGGTCGGTCTCGTTGACTTCGATGATCGCGTCGCGCAGCTCGTTCTCGGTGACGTGCGCGATCGAAACGGCGGTGGGGCACTTCAGGCCCTTGACCATCGTCACGTCGAAGCCCATCTCCTCGAAGAAGCACTGGACCTGCTGGTCACCGTTGGTCTGGTAGGGCGTGATGCACGCGATGCGCTTGGCTCCGAACAGGTTCAAGGCCTTCTCGCACGCCTCGGCGCCAGTGGCGACGCCCAGCCCGCCGGACCGCTCGCTCACGCGAGCCTTGAACTGACGGTTGCCCTCGATGCCGCCCCAGAAGGTTTCGGCTGACATCCCCATGACCATGTAGTCGATCTCGGCGGTGCACACGCGGTCAATGGCGCTGTCGATCTCCTCATCAAGCTGGACGCGGAGCTTGTCCATCTGCTCTTCGGAAGAGAGGTCTTGGTCTCTGATGTGGATGCGAGCGAACAGCGGAGTGACTCCGGGTACGCCCATCCGATTGAAATCGGCTTCGACAATGCTGTTGGTGCTCGGTGCGAGGACGCCAAACTTGTTGCGCCACGCCAGCTGATCGGTCACGACAGTGCCTCCATGGTGCGATTCGGGACGGTGGTGGTGTCGGTGGCGCTAGACCTCAGCAGCCGCCACGCGGCGTAGGCAAAGGCCGCCTGCGCCACGGTGTTCGTGAGTTGCTCGCCCCATTGCAGGGAAAGCGGCTGGTCCGGCTGTGCGGCCAGTGGTGGAAGGACGAGGGTGGCTACGGCGTAGAACGCGAACAGCCCGATCGTCAGCCGATCTTCGTGGCGTTGAGCGAGTCGGATGCCGTACGCAGCGACTGCGAGGGCGCCGAGCGCCGCCACTGCCAGGAGTGGCTTGGTGTTGCGAGCAACCACAGCGCCCCCAAGGCCCAGCCCGAAGACGATGGCGAAGGACC
This sequence comes from uncultured Actinomycetota bacterium, assembly GCA_963851405.1. Lineage (GTDB taxonomy): Bacteria > Actinomycetota > Actinomycetes > DATJPE01 > DATJPE01 > JANPBY01. The sequence continues at coordinate 110,542 of CAWKPB010000005.1, forward strand.
ACCAGGCCACGGGCCGGCCGCGGAGCAGGGACAACAGGGACCACGCCAAGACCATGAAACCCGCCCCGAGCAGCGGGAACAACGACTGTTCCAGGAGGGGGATCTCCGCGCACGGCCCGGCGACAAGCAACTTCCAGCTGGCCTTGCTCAACCCGCCGAGAACGATAAGACCAGCCCCTACGCGCGCCGCGCTTCCGACGCGCGGAAGGCTGCGATGCACGAGGTCGGCCAGGGTGAACGTGCCGATGCCGGCCAGGATCACGGGGACGAAATCCTCGGCGGCTAGCCAGAGGTCGTACTCCGCGCAGACATCGATGGCCATGGGTTCAGTTCACCGCCCCCGGCGCACTGTCGTCCGCCCACAGGTCACGCTTGGCGACGGGCGCCTTCATGAACCGACCGAAGGCCTTCGGCTTGGTGAGCCACGCCACGCGGGCGCCGTTGCTGCGCTTGGTCAAGACCCCCTCGGCCAGGAACGGGGTCACGGTCTCGACCCGGTCGCCCAGGATGTTGAAGATCTTCTTCGCCTTCTCAAAGGCTTCAGGTTGCCCCGCGTAGTCATCCTCGAGCAGGTCGGTGAGCACGATCCCCGGCGACAGGAATCCGACGGTGACCGTCTTGCCTTTCTGTTCTTTGACCAGCGACTCCGTCAGGTACGTGACGGCCCGCTTGGAGGCCCCGTACACGGCCATCCCGTCGGCCTTTTGGCCACCGGAACCGAAGCCCTCCATGTTCCACACGTGACCGCGCCCTTGCCGAGCCATGCCCTGGAAGGCGATCGCCGTCCCGTTGATGACTCCGTCTAGGTTGGTCCCGAGCACGGTGTCGACGCTGGAGGCCGGGACCTCGGCGAAGGGCCGACGCGGGGCAGAGGTGCCCGCGTTGTTGACCCACACATCCACCTGGCCGAAACGCTCGATCGTCGCGTCCCACAGCGCCTGCAGGTCAGCGCGCCGGGTGACGTCCGCCGGGATGCCTAGGACCTGCTCGGCACGACCGCCCTCCGACAGCTGCTCGACGGCCTTGTCCACAGCAGCTTGGGTACGCCCGCAGATGGCCACTCGCGCGCCGCGCTTGAGGAGCTCGCCCGCCAGCCCGAGCCCGATTCCACGGGTGCCGCCAGTGATGACGACGACGTCGCCGTGTGGACCGCCCGGTGTACTCATTCGGCGGCCGCCCAATCGAGCTGGCCATGCAGCACATAGGTCAACTGGTCACCCTTGAAGGCCTCCCAGTTGACGCTCATCGTCAGCGCGTCGTCGAGGAGGAATTCGCGGCCCTTGATCTTCCAGACATCGCCGCCGGTGAAGTGCTGGCTGGTGAACAGCGCCCGACCGTATCCGCGGGCATTGCCCCGCAGGTCCGGCCCGTCAAACGTGGTGTTGGCGCCGTTGCGGGTCCGCTCGAAGGAGTAGGAGCGAGGCGAAACCCCATCCCAGGTGACGTCGTGCCGCGCCCGAGTGAGCGAGAGCGGCTCGTGCGCGATCGTCACGTGGTTGGCCCCGATCCGCGATTGGTCAGCGGCGTGCACCTCCACGTTCCCGCTCCAAGTACCGCGGGTCTTGGTCGGCAACACCTGCGGGCGGGATCCGATCGAGGTTTCCAGGTCGATCCACTCGGCGATCTCGGTTTGCGCCTCGGGCGTCGTGGAGTCGAAGTACCGCTTGTAGACGCCGTTGAAGACCGCACACACCGCCCAGCCGTCGTGCAACACCGAGGAGTAGACCTGGGTGTTGCCGTCCGGAAGCACGTGGTTCCACGTCCGAAGGTCCGCCTGCCAACCGGGGGAGTAGTAGTGGGCGTCCACGAAGAAGCCGTACGGCTGACCGGTGCCGTAGAAGTCGGGTCCCATGTAGACGCCGGTTCTCGTCGGAGTCGATGACACCGAAATCGAATTGAGCTCCGAGCTCGAGTCGATTCCTGAGCTCGCCCGTAGCGTCGAGGCGGGTGTTCATCCAGTAGCGGGTCTCGCCGTTCTCGAACACGCTCGCTCGAGTCACGTTCTCGTACCCGACATGGTTGCCCGCGGGGTCGAACAGGCTGGGGCGACCATGCCACTCACCCTCGATGCGCTGCTGCCACTCGCTGGGTTTTTCAGTCGCGCCGGACGCGTCGGTGTCGCTCATCGGGTCGCTCGTTTCACTTGGTGCGGATCTCGTTGGTGAGCAACTCCACGCGGAGCTCCTCGGACTGGTCCCCGATGAGCTGGCGAATCTGGTTCCAGACCGGGTCCACCTCGATGCTGAACAGATTGGCCCGGTTCTTGCGGTCGCGGTCCGCCAGGTCGGTGTCGGACAACGACTCGACGACCTCGGTCGCCAACCCCTTCTCCAACAGGGAGAACCAGTGGTCCTGGTAGGCCTGTACCGATTCTTCGATCGCCCGGAAGGCATCTTCATCCGCGCGGTAGGCGCACATCCACGGCGACATCATCGAGAATTGGCGCGGTCCGATGCTCGCCTTCGACAAACCCTCAAGGGCGATCGTGCGCTCGTAGACCTCGGTGATCGGCTCGTAGACATGATCGATGTACGCCAGGTGGGTGGCGAGGTCCACGCGCTGGATCAGATCCAGGTGGAACGCGTAGGTCCCCTGCCCGGCCACGGAGTCCAAGGTGAAGTGCGGGATCGCAGTGTCGGCCGGCCCGAACGCGAACACCATGTGGCTGTCCAGGCCGATGGCTTCGACCGTGAGTCCCACGTAGACCATCTTGGCCACCCGGTCGCCGGTCCAGATCCGCATGTTTCCCACTGGGGCGGGACTCATGGGTGAAACCAACGTCAGGTAGTCGCCGTCGTCGGCTGAGTGGATCTCGCGCAGACCTTCACGCTCGACGATCCGTTCGAAAGTCTGCTGACAAAGGTCGCCGGGCAGGCTCATGCGGTGGACTCCTCGGAATCTGTGGGAAGAGCGATGTCGTCGGCGTCCTTGGCCCGCTCGGCCTCGGACTGAACCACGGCGGAGTCGGCATCGATCGAGGCATCGGCCAGTCGGCCGATCTGCTCACCGCTTCGCGTGATCTCCCTCGACTGCACTTCCTTGAACACCCACGCGCGGTTCAACTCGGGGTTCTCGCGTCGGGCGGGTGACGGGATGACCGTGGCCGTCGTTCGAGGACCGTCGCCAACGATGGTGTTGGACTCGATCCCCCAACCCATCTCGATGAGTTGCTGGCGACGCCTTCGGTACGCGACGGCTACACCGTCACTCTTGAGCTGCAGCTCGGCGGACAAGTCGAAGGGCAGCAATTCCGGGCGCACGGTGTCGACGATGCGCTTGTCCTGGTCGAAGATCCGAATCGTGCGTCGGATCGCATCCTTGTCCGCCCAGGCGCCCTTGAAGAACGTCCGAAGGGCGACCCACTTGACCAACGTCGTGTTTTCGTCGATCGGGATGTTGGTGTCGTAGATGACGATCTGGCCGAAGGCCAAGTTGACCTCAAGACGGATCAGGTTGGGCAGCATCCAGCCGGTGCGGGTGCGCACGCCCGGGCGCTTGGTGAGGTCCTTCGTCTTGTCGGCGGTCAGGAACCTGTTTCGGCCCTTGGGTGCCGGTGGGTGCAAGGTGACTTCGGCGAAGCAGGACCAGTCGTCTTCTTCCAGAACGTGGTCGGGGACCTCCGCCTTTTCGGGGTTACCGAAGGCGCCCCCGTGCACGAACGGCGCGTGTGCGATGTCCGTGCCGTTTTCCATGATGCGCTCATAGCTGGAGTGCCACAGGTATTCGCCCGTAACCGCGCGGTACTTGTCGGTCTGCTCGAATTCGGGCCACACTGGGATCGGCGGGCGCTCCTCTTCGGGCAGGTCACCAAGGAACACCCACAAGAAGCCGTAGCGCTCGATCGTGGGGTAGCTGTCGACCCGGGCCTTCTTCGGGATGCTGCGCTCCGGGGGGTTCGCGGGGATCTTCGACACCGCACCGTTGGGCTCGTACTCCCAGCCGTGGTAGGGGCAAACGAGGCAATCGCCCTTCAGCTCACCCTTGGACAGCGCGGCACCACGGTGGACGCACAGGTCCGACAGGCAGGCGACCGACCCGTCGGACTTCCGATAGACCACCAATTGCTGGCCGAGACAGATGATCTTCTTCGGCTTGGTGGTGACGTCCTTGCTGAACTCCACGGCGTACCAGAAATTCTTGAACACGGTGCTGAACCTCCCAGATGGTCCATCAGCGCCGGCGTGCGGCGGAGACCGCGGCCGGCTGGTGGATGAGCAAATCCTCGAGCCCCTGCAACGCGGCGGGTACGTCGCGCAGATAGGCCTCGAGGAAGTCGATGATGATCGGGGCGAGCGCTTCGCGCGACTCAGCCGGATCGGTGGTGGGCGCGGTATCGAGGAACGCGCGCGCTGACGTGGGGTCGATGATCTCGACCGGGGTGAAGTGGTTCGCGCCCTTCAGTTGGACCAGCCAAGCATCCCCGCTCGAGCGGTCCAACCCCTCGTCGAAGGTGCGCTCGACGGGATCGCGTCGGTCGGGGCTGGTTTCCTCGCCGTAGCGAGAGGCGCTGGCCGCGACGACACCGTCGTCGGAGCCGTACGCCATGAGCAGCGGGACCTCACACAGAACCGACGGGATCGACGCAGTCGGCCAGCCGAGCGTGGTCGAGATGCCGCCGTGCGCGCCGAAGGTGAGCGCGGCGCGCACTTCGGGAAACCAATCCGGTCGGGCACTTTGCAGCGCGATCGTGCCCCCGGCGGAGTGTCCGATCAGAGCCACTCGATCTAGGTCCAGCAGGCCTCGGAGGACGCCGCCCTCGGCGGCGTTTAGCTCAGCCACAGCCGCGAGGATCGGGCGAATCGCGGTCGCGCTTGGGCGAGTGCCGTAGGACTCGGGGCGCACTGCATCCAGGTCGATCCCGGGCGTGAGGCCAGCCTGTCCTGGAAAGATCTCCCCCACCCAGTCGTAGGTGACGGCGGCGTATCCGGCCCGAGCCAAAGTGACGGCGAGCCAGCGGTAGGAGTCCTGACCGACGTTCACTCCGGGAAGGATGAGTGCGAGCGGGTACGGCGCGCGGTCGCGGGCGGCGGTCAGTTGACCGGTCATCCGCTCCTCGTGCGACCCCGTCGGCGCTGCCGGGTAGTGAACCTTGACGTGGATGGTGTCGAGCGGGGCCACGGCACCATCGACCCGCGCCGCGCACCACAGGGCGCGTACGTCGGTCGGAGCCTCGGCCCAAGGGTTCACGCGGTGGGCCCGGGCCTGTCCAACGCGCGGTTGGCGCCCCACAGTGACTTCACGAGCTCGGGCTCCACATCAGCCCCGAAATAGCGAACCGCCATGACGTTGGCGGGATCGCGGTCAGCGACGTTGCGGCGCATCGCCAGGTCAGCCGCGGCGAGCTCCGCCTGCTCCTCAACCGGCACCGGCTCCGCCTCGTCCAGGTAACTGAACCAGAGGTCGAGCTGGGCGTGGGCATACTCACGAACGAGCTCAAAGGTGCGCGCCTCATCCGGACCGGAGTAGCAGAACGCGGTGGGTGACAGCGTCGCCCGGACGAAGCCGTCGAGGCTCGTGAACCACTTGAGTTGGGGGTTCTCGGCCCGCAGCTTCACCCATGCGTCGTTGCGGGGCGCGTAGTAGCGGTCGAAGTACTCGGGGTTGCGGATCATGTCGGCGCGCGGGAGGAGGTCACAGAAGGCCCACGGCTCGGGGAAGCAGGCCACAGCCAAGCCGAAGTGAGGAACTCTGACCTGCGGGCCGAGCCACACCGTGACGTGCAGATTGCAGAAGGACACGTCCGGGTTGTAGATAAAGGAGTCGATGTACCAGTCGATCTCCGGCCCGGTGTAGGCCTTGATCGAGCCGGTCGCTCGCCCATTCCCAGTGAAGCTCTCCCAGGGGCCCACCGAAGGGTCACGCTCGAGGTCGAAGCGCTCTTCGATCCGCGCGGTCAGTTCGCCGACCAGCTCGGTCCAGATGGCGTACGCGGAGGAGATGTCCACGGGGGCGGCGTTGTCCACCCAGTCCGAGACATGCTGGAGGGTCTCGTTGGACATCCATGCCTACTTTCCGACTAGTGGAACGCTGTTACAAGAAAACGTATGAGGTTTCGGGGTGGCTGTCAACGGGACCAAAGTCCCGAGGGGATTCAGGCCTGCTGGGCGACAAACGCGTCCATGAATTGCCAGGGGCGCCCATCGACCAGGTCGGTTCCCTTCGAGACGAACCGGTTGGCTGCCTGTGCGGGGCTTATCTCGGCCAACACGACCGGGGAATCGGCGGGGACGATGGTCACGTCGGGGTGGCTGATGACTCCATTGAAGGGCTTGTCCCAGGCGGCCCACAGGGTGAAGTCCTTGGGTAGCGCGATGACCGCGCCCGCGCCGTATTCCGTGGGGCGGCTCGACGCCACCACGTTGAGGCGGTTCTCTCCCGCTCGTTCGACGAGCCCGGTCGCGAGTTCCCACTCCTCCAGGATCTGCATGGGCACCGCAACGACTTCAGCATCGGCGAGCGTGGCCAGGCGGAATGTCTCTGGGTAGAGCGCATCGTCACCGACGATGATCGCGAGGCGGCCCCAGGGCAGATCGACCACGACGATGCCCTCTGACGCGTCACCGAGTTCGGTCTGCCACGAGGAGTGGCGCGTGCTGGCGTGCAGTTGGGACTGACGGTGGATGACGCCCTCGGCCCCGATCAGCAGGCCGACGTGAGCCCCTCGCTCGGGCAGTGACGTGACCACCTGGGCGCCGCTACCAACCAGGGCCCGCGACAACGCGTGGACTGCGGTTGCGCTGAGGGCGTCAGCGTCCTCGTCCGAGGCGACCAATCCCTCGGGAAAGCAGAACAACTCGGGGAGCACGACGAGTTGCGCGCCGGCCGCAGCAGCCTCGGCCACGCGAGTGGCTGCCTCCGTGATGGCTGCCGGCCCCTCGGTTGTCGGTCGAACGACGGCGACGGTCAGCTGCTCATCGCCTGGATCGGCACGGCGGCCATGCGGAGCCTGAACGAGTGGTCCGTACGCCTCCGGTCGCCGCGCTGCGAAGACATCTGTTCCGTCCGGGCGTCGCTTGTCATCGGCCAAGCAGACATCGATGTCCGCGATCACGACGGCCTCGCCGGTCAGCGGTCCCTTCGCGACGACGGTGCCGTCGGGCGCGACGATCTGGCTCTCGCCTGCGCCGTGCAGCCGATCCTCAGGGACTCCCACCGCTTGACTCACAGCGCCAATGGCGGCCGCCGGCACCAGCGGTCCGACCTTGTTGGCCGCAACGATCCACACCCGATTTTCTGGGGCCCGGACCGGGATGTGCAGGGAGGCCTCGTCCAGGGCGAAGGAGTTGAGCGAGTTGAGCAGTATCTGCGCGCCACGGAGTGCCAGGCCCCTCGGGGTCTCGTTGATCACCCCGTCCATGCACGAGTACATGCCCACCCGTCCGAAGGGCGTGTCGACCACTGGGCCGGCCTCGGTTGCTCCGTCGAGGTGATCGCGTTCGCTACCCATGAGGACCTGCTTGTCGCTGGTCGCGACGACCCGGCCGGCACTGTCGATCAGGACGTTGGTGCCGGTCACCCGCCCGCCTTCGCGGCGCAGCGTGACGTTGACCATGACCCACACGTCGCGTTCGGATGCCGCGGTGGCGATACCCGCGATGAACGGCCCATCCAGGTCTTGAGCCATGCGTTGGGAATGCTCGCGGCCGTCGTACCAAGACACGTGGTTGCAGAATTCGGGAAGCACGACGAGTTCGGCGCCCTCATCGGCTGCTCTGTGGATCATTCGCACGCAGGTCTCGAGGTTCTCCTCAAGGTCCTGGGTCGCGGCCAATTGCACTGCGGCAACACGCACCGTCTGGGCCTGGGTCATGAGGCTGCTCCGATGGGGAATCCGCCGGCTTTGCTGACCAGCGCGGGGGTCGGTCGTCCCAATTGCTCACCGAGCCAGTCAGAGGCTGCCATCAGGGCGTCGAGGTCGAGCCCAGTGCTCACGCCGGAGCGTTCGAGGAGGTAGGCAAGGTCTTCGGTGGCGATGTTTCCGGTCGCCTTGGGCGCGAACGGGCAGCCGCCGATGCCGCCCAAACTGGCGTCGAGCACGGTCACTCCCGACTCATAGGCCGCTAGCGCGTTCGCGTACCCGGTGTTGCGCGTGTTGTGGAAGTGAGCCCGCAGGCGTACGTCCCCGGTCACGGCTCGCACGGCGGCCACGCGCGCGCGCACGTCCGAGGGGACGGCGACGCCGATGGTGTCCGCGATGGCGAGCTCGGCTACTCCGGTGGCCGCCAAGCGTTCGGCGAGGTCCACGACCCGCTCCAACGCGACCTCCCCCTCGTACGGGCAGCCGAAGGCTGCCGACAGGGTCACCGTTGGGGTGACGCCGGCCTCAAGCGCCAGCGGGGCGATGGTCTCCACAGTTCGGGCCGCGTCGTCGGTGGACATCCCCTGATTGCGTTGGCTGAACGTCTCGCTCGCGACGACGACCATGTTGACTTCGTCGACCGCCGTCGCTGCCGCTCGGTGGAAGCCGCGTTCGTTGAGGACGAGGCCGATCATGTCCAGCCGGTCGACGGCGGTGGTTTTCGTCAGCCCGTCGATGACGGCCTCCGCGTCGGCCATCTGCGGCACCCGCTTGGGGTTGACGAAGCTGGCCACCTCCGCGCGCGTGATCCCCGCGGCGACGGCGCGCTGCACGAGCTCGACCTTCTGTGCGGTCGTGAGCTCGGCCGGGTCGTTTTGGAGGCCGTCGCGGGCAGCGACCTCGACGATGGTGACGTCGGACACCTGTGCGCCTCCTGCCGAGGTCTTCCGTCTGGTGAAACGCTGTTCCACGAGACTACACTTCTCGCGTGGACGAGACCATGGTCGACCTTGAGGCCGACTACTCCAAGGCCGGGTTCAGCGGACGCCTCGGTTGGGGATCAGCGCCCGCGTTGATCGTGGTGGATGTGTGCCGTGCGTATCTCGATCCGGACTCCCCGTTGTACGCCGGAGTCGAGGCTGCTGTCGAGTCGTGCGCGCGTCTGGTCGACGCGGCCAGGGCCGCCAGGGTCCCCGTGGTGTTCACCCGGGTCGAGTACCAGGCCGGCGGCGCCGACGGCGGCGTCTTCTTCCGCAAGGTGGCAGCGCTGGCCTGCTTCGAGTCGGGCAACCCGCTGGGGGAGTTCCCCGCTGCGGGGCCGGCCCCCCTCCCCGACGAGCTCGTGATCACCAAGCAGTACCCCAGCGCCTTCTTCGGCACCGGCCTCGCAGAATCTCTGCGCGCGGAAGGGATCGACACCGTCCTGGTCACGGGGCTGTCGACCTCTGGATGTGTACGGGCCACTGCCGTCGACGCCGTCTCATCCGGCTTCATCCCGCTGGTGGTCCGCGAGGCCTGCGGTGATCGCGACCCGCGCCCGCACGAGGCAGCCCTGTTCGACCTTGACGCCAAGTACGCAGATGTCGTCACCGAAGCTGAGGTCATCGCCCACTTATCCGGCTCGCGCTGACCTGACCGAGCCAGCGCCCAGGCGCGGCGTCTCCGGCGTGTGTTCGGGGGGCGGGTAAGCGAGCGTGGTTGGGCCTGGCAGGAGGCCGCATGACCATGCGGCCGGGTGGGCGAGCGTGCCGCCCCCCAACCCACGTCGACTCCAACAGGAGGCGTGGTTGCGAACGACGCCGGGTACCTTCTGATGGACGTCTGCCCCGCTCGTCTCTTGGAGCCCTTTGTGATTACGCACACCGTGCTGATGAAGTTCGAGGACGCGGCGAACGCGCCGCAAGCCAAGCAGCGCCTCGAGGCGCTCACCGATCAAATCCCGCCGATCAAGTCACTCGCCGTCGGTCTCGACGTCGCTCGCACCGAGGTGTCGTACGACCTGGTTCTCACGACCACCCATGACGACCTCGACGGGCTCGTGGCCTACCAGAGCCATCCGGTGCACCAGGAGTTCGGCGCATGGCTGCGACCCCTGCTGACGGCTCGGGCCGTCGTCGACGCCGAGTCCTGACGCCGGGGCCACCCCATCACGCCACCCGCCCCGCGAATGCGGGGAAGCGGACCTTTCTTCGGACGAAAGGCGACTCTTTCGCCGCACTCGGCGGGGGAGGCGGGGGATCAGGGCGTCGGGTAGGCCGACGGGCTGGCACCTGTGGCTGCGTCGGGGGCGCCCGGGCGGAATGCCGCGGGGGCGTTGATCGCACAGGTCTGGACGTACTCGAGCAACCCCTCGTCGCCGTACTCGCGGCCGTACCCGGACCGCTTGACCCCGCCGAAGGGTGCGCGCAGCGCCATCCCGGTGCGGTTGTGGGTGTTGACGAAGGTGAAGCCGGCGTCGAGGCGGCGGGCCACGTCGAAGGCGAGGTCCTCGTTCGGGCTCCACACCGAGGCCCCGAGGCCAAGATCGCCGGCGTTGGCCCGAGCCACGACTTCGTCCACGGTCTCGTAGGTCAGGATCGGGACGAGCGGCCCGAATTGCTCCTCACGCACGAGGCGAGCGCCGTCATCCAGCCCGAGCACCAGGGTGGGACGGACGAACCAGCCACGGTCGACGAGTTCGGGGTCCGCCACAGTGCCGAGCGCAACGGCCCGCCCGCCGGCGGCGATCGATTCCGCGAGGAGGTCGAGCAAGCGCTGTTGCGCTTCGGGAGTCACGACTGGGCCTACGGTCGTGCCTGCGACGAGGGGGTCGCCAAGCACCAGGGACTGCTCGGCCTGGCGCACGTAGGTCTCGACAAAAGCGTCCGCCTGACTGGTTTGCACGTACACCCGCTTGGCCGCCATGCAGACCTGCCCGGCCGTGGCGAAGGACGCGACGACCGCACGAGTGACATCCGTGTCGCTGGGGTCGGCGTCGGGCAAGAAGATCGCTGCGTCGTTGCCGCCGAGCTCAAGGACGGTCGAAGTGAGCACGCTCGCTGTAGACGAAGCGATCGCCCGGCCCACGGCGTTGCCGCCCGTGAACGCCACCTTGTGAACCCGGGCATGTCCAACCAGTGCCGCCCCGGTCTCGGCATCCCCATGAACGACTGTGAGCAGGCCGTCGGGTAGGTGCCGAGCCAGCTCCTCATACATCGCGTCGACGGCGAGTGGAGCCAGCGGTGACGGCTTGACGACGATGGCGTTGCCAGCCAGGAGTGCGGGCGCAACCTTGAGCATGGAAAGGATGGCCGGAGCGTTCCAGGGCGTGACTGCCGCGACCACGCCGTACGGCCGTTTGCGCAGCAGGAGCCGGCCCAGCGCGTCGTCGGTTTCCGTGTCTGCGAGGACGGCCTCGGCGCGCGCGGCAAACCATCGCAAGGTGGCTAACGAAAAGCCGAGCTCGCCGCGTGCTTCCGGCAGCGGCTTGCCCAGCTCACGACTCAGGATCTCCGCCCAGAGTTCGACCCGAGGCTCCATCGCTGATGAGGCTGAGAGGAGCTGCGCGACCCGGGCTTGGGTCGGTCGGTCGGCCCACTCCCGTTGCGCCGCCTCCGCCTCGCGCACGATGGCGTCGATGTCGCCAGGAGAGCACGAGCGGACCATCCCCACCAACTGGTCCGGATGGGCTGGGTTGTATCGCTCGATCCAGCCCTCGGTCACCGAGCAACCACCCGCAGCGAGTCGATCATCGAGGTCTTGAGGAGGTAGTCGCGCGCGGCGACTGGGTCAGCAGCCCGGGCCCGCAACTGGTCGTGGACGGCGCGGCGCTGGGCGTCGTCGGTCTCTCGGATCTGCTCCCAGTTGGTGTGGGCGACGGCCTGGACGTACGTCGACGCGACCACCTTGCGGGCCTCGGCCACCTCGTCGAGCAGCGACTCCGAAGCCGTACTTGCGATCACCTCAGCCAGAGCCTGCGCCTCGAGGACTGCGTCGTGGATCCCGCTGTTCATCCCCATCCCGCCCAGCGGGTTGTTGACGTGAGCCGCGTCGCCAGCCAGCAGGATCCGGCCCACCCGGAACGATCCTGCGTAGCGCTGGTTGATCTTGTACAGCGAGGTGTGCAACACCTGCCAGGGCCGGCCGAGGTCGACGACGCCCCGCAGCCGGTCCTGGATCCGAGCCGGGTCGTGCTCGACCTCGTCGGGAGTGTCGAACGGCGTTGGGAACAGGATCCGCCAGTGCTCGGGGGTGCGCAGCAGGACCAGCCACTCGACGGGGTCGAAGACGTAGTTGATGGGCGCGATGCCGGGCAACACGGTGTCGAGGTCCTCATCGGTGGAGATCACCAGGAAGCGCTCCGGGTAGGTCACGCCCTCGAAGCTGACTCCGGTCGACTTGCGTACGGGCGAGCGTGCGCCGTCGGCGCCGATCAGCCAGTCACCGGTGACGCGCTCTCCCGATGCGAGTACGGCGGTCGCTGAGGTTTCGGTCTGTTCGGCAGCCACGACCTCGGCACCGAAGCGGACCGACACGTTGGGGAGTTTCTCCAGGTGCGCCAACAGGATTGGGGTCAGCTTGGACTGCTCGACCTGCACGCGGTACGGGTAGGCGGTATCGCCGGCCAGGACACCCATGTCCAGCTCGGCGATGACACCCTCGGTGCGGTCGCGGTACTGGAAGCGTGCGGACACGATGCCTAGGGGTAGCAACTCGTCGACCACGCCGAGTTCCTGAAGCATCTCCAACGTCGGCGGGTGGAATGTCGAGGCGCGCGACTCCGAAGACAGGGAGTCGCCGGCTTCGAGCACGGTCACGGCGATACCGCGCCGGGCAAGCGTGAGGGCGGCTGTCAGGCCGACCGGGCCGGCGCCGGAGACGACTACGTGCGAGCTGGTCATGACTGTCCTTGGGGGGTTGGTGCGTCAGCCACGGCGTAGCTGGCGTCAAGGTCGAGGAGCCCCGGCTGACCCACGAGGTCGGTCAGCTCGGCCCAGGTGTACTTGCTCACGCTCAGGGTGTGGCGCTCGCGCGCGAGTCCGCGATAAGCGGACTCGGTGGCCCTGGCAGCCGCCAGGAATGCGCTCACCGGATGGATCACCAGCCGTACGCCGCAGGCGGCGAGGGTGGCCCGGTCGAGGGGGCGCATCGTTGGGTCAGCCTCGGACTGGTTGACGACCAAGCCACAGTCCGGAATCGCCGCGTGGAGGGTCACTAACGTCGCCTCGTCGGCAGCGCCTTCGACGAACACCAGGTCGGCACCGGCCTCGGCGAAAGCCCGAGCCCGGGCGATCGCGGCGTCCAGACCCTCGACGGAGAGCGCGTCGGTTCGGGCGATCACGACCAGACCGCTGGTCGCCGCAGCGTCCACTGCGGCGCGCACCTTGGCGGTGGCCTCACCCGGGGGCAGCACCTGCTTGCCGGCTAGGTGGCCGCACCGTTTCGGTGAGACCTGGTCCTCCAGGTGCAACCCGGCAACTCCCGCAGCCGCATAGGCCTCGACGGTACGGCTCACTTGGAGCACCGATCCGTACCCCGTGTCGGCGTCGCAGACCAGGGGGAGGTCGGTGACCGACGTAATCCGAGCGGCCAGCGAGGCCAGGTCGCCGCCGTTGACGTAGCCCAGGTCCGGCAACCCCAGCAGCGTGGCGGAGGCGATCGCCCCGGACAGGTGCAGGGCGGGGAACCCGGCGGCCGTGGCCTGCAGGGCAGTGACCGCGTCGTACACGCCGGGCGCCTCGACCGGGGTTGGCTCGGCCAGGAGCTCGCGCAGCCGGTCCGCCTTCGTCAAAGCCATCAGTGCTCCCGCAGGAGGAGGCCGGCGCCGTCCACCTTGTCCTGGATCCCCAGCGTCCGCATCGTGTGCCACAAGGTGGCGGCGTTGATCGAGAGGACAGGCTTTGCGAGCAATCGCTCGAGGGAGTCAGCGTGTGCGACGAAGGAGAGGTTCGTGCCGACCTGCACGATGGCATCGACGTCGGGGGCGTTCACGGCGTACACGACCTTGGTCAGCTCGGCGCCGTCCACCTGCGCGATGGCCGTGGCGCTGGGGCAGCGCAGTCCGGTGATGGTCGCGACCTCGAAGCCCGCCTCGGTGAAGAAGCGCTCGACCTCCATGTCGGCGACCGGCTGGTACGGGGAGAACACCGCGATACGTCGCGCGCCGAAGGCTTCTAGCGCGGCCCGGCAGGCTGAGGCTCCGGTGGTGACGGCCAAGCCCGACTGTTCTTGGATGCGCTGCTCGAACGCGGCGTTGCCCTCCACCCCGCCCCAAAACGTTTCTGCGCTCATTCCCATCAGCAGATGGTCCGGCTGGCAGGTCATGACCGAGTCGACCGCATCGCGAATCGTCGCGCGCAGTTGGGCGATCAGGGCTTCGAAGTGTCCATCGTCGCCCATGGCTGGGTCAGTGATCAGCATCCGGCCCGCGTGAAAGGTCAGCCCGGGCGGTTTGAGGACCGCGAGGTCGTGTTCGACGACGGTGTTGGTCGACGGCACGATGACCCCGACCTTGGCCCGCCAGCCGACGACGTCGGTCACGGCTCAGACCACCCCGAGCGCGCGTAGTTTGTCGATGTCAGCATCGGACCGGCCCAGCACTTCGCGAAGGACCTCTTCGGTGTGCTCGCCGAGCTCGGGGCCGGTCCATCGCACCTCCCCGGGGGTATCGGACAACTTCGGGAACGCGTTCTGCATGGCCAAGCTGCCGAACTGCTTGTGCGCCACGCGGACGATGGCGTCCCGCGCCGCAAAATGCTCGTCCTCCAGCATCTCCTTGGCTCGGTAGATCGTGCCGTGCGGAACCCCGAACTCGCGCATCAGTTGCCCGACCTCGTCACACGGCAGGGATGCGGTCCAGGCAGCGATCAGCTCGTCCAACTCGCCCTGGTGCGCTCCGCGCGAGCCGTGGGTGGCGTAGCGCGGGTCGTCCGCAAGGTCGGCCCGTCCCATGGCTTCGGTCAGCCGGCGGAACACGGTGTCCTGGTTGCCGGCGATCAGGATCTCGAGGCCGTCCGCGGTGGGGTAGACGTTGCTCGGGGCCACGTTGGGCAGGATGGGTCCGGTGCGCTCCCGGATGTAGCCGGCGGCGTCGTACTCGCTGACCAGGCTCTCCATGACTCCCAGCACGGCCTCGTAGATGGCTGAGTCGACGACCTGCCCGCGCCCCGTACGCGTTCGAGCGTGCAGGGCCATCAGCGCGCCCATCGCGCCAAAGATGGCCGCGAGCGTGTCACCGATGCTGACCCCGGCGCGAGCGGGCATCCGGTCGGGCTCGCCGATGACGTAGCGAAGCCCGCCCATCGCCTCCCCGATCGACCCGTACCCGGCCTGAGGGGCCAATGGGCCGGTCTGACCGAAGCCTGTGACGCGCAGGATCACCAGCCCTGGGTTGATCTCCCACAGTTGCTCAGGCGCCAGGTTCCACCGTTCGAGTGTTCCCGGTCGAAAGTTCTCGACCAGCAGGTCGCTTGTGGACAGCAAGTCGCGGGCTAACTGCTGCCCCTCGGCCAGACGCAAGTTCAGAGTCACGGACTTCTTGTTGCGAGCCACGACCGGCCACCACAGGGATTGACCGTGCGGCTTCTCCTGGCCCCAGTCGCGCATGGGGTCGCCTTGGCCGGGCGGCTCGAGCTTGATGACCTCGGCTCCGTGATCGGCGAAGAGCTGGCCGGCAAACGGGCCAGCGAGCAGGACGCCCATCTCGATGACCCGCAGGTCGCAGAGCGCGCCCGGGTGAGGCTCGGTCGGGGCGCTCATCCGGCGGCCAGCCGAGCGAGGTCTGCCGCGGAGAGGTTCTCGACCCCCACGACGCGCGGGTTGGTGAAGAACAGCAGCGTCTCGAGGGTGCCTTCTTGGCCCTGTCCCGAGAGCCCCCAGGCCGGTCGAGGCGCGAACAGGTTCAGGCCCAGCATGGTCGACCCGTTGACCTTGACCCCCCCCGCGCGGACCTGGCGCGCGACCGCCATGCCGCGTTCGACGTCGCCTGCGAAGACGTAGCCCTCCAGGCCGTACGGCGTGCCGTTGGCGACCGCGATGGCTTCGGCGTCATCTGCGACTCGGTGCACGGCGGCGACCGGTCCGAAGATTTCGTGCAATGTTTGCGCCGGGTCGACGCCAGTGACCAGGGTGGGGGACAAGAAGTTGCCATCCAACTCGGGAAGCGGCGTCGGTGCGTGGGCCTTGCCACCCGCGGCCTCCAACTCGGCGATCCGTGCACGCAAGGTGGCCAGGTGTGCGGAATGGACGATCGGACCCATTTGCGACTGCGGATCGAGTGAATCGCCGAGTCGAAGTCTGGCCAGCCTGGTCAAGACCTCGTCGAGGAGGGCATCGGCAATGCCTTCGGAAACGACCAGTCGGCCTAGCGCCCGGCACCACTGACCGTTGAGTTGGGTGAGCAGATCGACCACGCCCTGCGCGGCCTGATCCACGTCCGCGTCGTCCAACACGAGGATGGCGTTGTTGCCCCCGAGCTCGAGCTGCGCCGGCTTGAAGTCGGCCGCACAGGCAGCGGCGATCGCTCGTCCGCCGCCGAGTCCCCCGGTGAACGACACCGCGCGGATGCGGGGGTCATTGACCAAGAGCCCTCCGACGTGCGGTCCGCCCTGGACTAGCTGGAAGGTCCCCGCGGGAGCGCCGGCCGCGGTCAACGCGCGGTCGATTCCCTCGCCGAGCACGGTGGTGCCGTATGGCGCCCATTCGCTGGGCTTGAGGATCGTCGGGCAACCTGCCGCCAGTGAGTTGGCTACCTTGTGCGCCGCCATCGGAGCCGGTGCGTTCCAGGGGACCAGGGCCAGGGCGGGTCCCCAGGGGAGTTGGTGGATCTCCGCATCGTGCCCCGTCGGCCCGTCCATCGTGCGATGCAGGACGCCAGCTCGCAATTGAGCGGCGGCCAACCGGAAGGCGCCCCCATTGATGATGGCGGCGAGCATCCCAGTCGTGCCGATAATGGCGCCGGTGCCCACTGATTCAAGTGCGGCGATGGTCATAGCCTGGCGGTCCAGCTCATCAGCCACAGCCTCGAGCACCGTCGCGCGCTCGTCGTCGGGAAGCCCGCGCCAGGCGTTGCCTTGGTGCACTCGGTCAGCGGCAGCCGCGGCCGCTTCAATGCCAGCGTCCGAGGTCGCCATCTGGTGAGCGATCACGGCCCCCGTATTGGGGTTCTCGAGTGCGACGTCGAGCCCGATCTGGGGTTCCCCCCAGGAACCGTCAACCAGATCGCTGGGCGGGGGGATCTCGATCAACGTGGACGGCGCCACCGGGCCTTGGTTCACGAGCTGGGCTTCGCCTTCTCGAGCGTGGCCAAGCCGGCCCAGCCCTCGTTCTCCACCACCATCTTGGCGAGATCGAGTTGCCCACGTTCGGCCGGGAACGCTTGGACCAGGCCCATGGCCGAGTCGCGCATCGCGCGGCCGATCTCGTTGTCCATCAGTGCTCCAGATGTGCCACACATCTTCAGCGCCAACGTCACCGTCTCGAACGACCGCTCGCAGATGGCGCCCTTTGACATGCGCCAGGTCTTCACGACCTCGGGCTTGGGGAGCACCGGAGGCTCGCTGGACTCGAGGAGCAATTGGCGCCGGGCCCAGAGGTGGGCCTCTTCGAGCAGGGTCTCTCCCTGGCCGATGAGGACCTGATGCATCGGGCTGGAGGCGATCGGTGCGCCGGTGTCTGCGAACTTCTGGCCCATGGTGCGTCCCAGCGCGTACTCGTAGGCACCGCGCGCGATCCCGACGTAGATGGTCGCGATGGCCACCTGATTGCCTACCCAAGACCCCCGCGAAACCTGGGTCGCCCTGCTGAATCCGCCCGGAACCGTGAGGGCATCCTCCGCGGGCACGAAGGCGTTCTCCAAGACGATCCCGTGGTTGCCCGAGGCTCGCATGCCCAGTCCGTTCCAGAACTGGCGGGCGCGCACGCCTTCGCTCTTCCGATCGACCAGGAACAGCGCCAGGCTCTCCATGCCTTCCAGGTCCGCGAGTCGCGCTGTCACGAGGTAGTAGTCAGCCGACCCGGTCAAGCAACCAAACGACTTCGTCCCGTTGAGCAGCCAGCCGCCCTCGGTCGGCGTGGCCTCCGTTTGGATGAGCACATTGGCGTTGCTCGCCTTGACCGCCTCAGAGGCGAAGTTGCCGATCCAACGGCCGTCCCGGCCCATCAGGGTCAGGACCTTCTCGGCGAAGGCGCGGACGACGGGCTCCTCCTCCGGGGTGTACAGCCCCGCCTCGAGGGCCGCCAGCGGCAACAAGCCCCGCGAGGAGGATGAGCAATGGAAGAAGTAGGCCAGGGCGGTCGATCCGCAGGCCGTACCCAGGGCGTAGGTGGTCGCCGCGAGGTCGCGGAGGGTCCCTCCCATACCGCCGTACTGCTCGGGTACGACGAGTCCGAGCAACCCGCTCTCGCTGAACAGTTTGAGGTGGTGCTCCGGGAACTCGGCCTGCGCGTCGCCTTCGGCGGCGGCGTCCCTCACGGCCGGGAGGATCTCCTCGACGACGGCGGCGCGACGGCGCTCGTCGTCGGTCATGGATTCGAGCAAACGCTCCGCGGTGAGTGTGGTCATGCGTGGCCTCCAGCAGTGGGCGTGGTGGTGCGAACGGTCAGATCGGTGACGTCGTCGGCCAGGGAACCGGGTAGGGCGGTAGGTAGATCCAATTGGTAGGTGCGTCCTGGCAGCCGCTCGCCCAGGCGTGCCTCGAGCGCGCGGGCTGCCTCGACCACGGCGGCTCGATCGGCCGTCGAGGCGATCTCGAGTGACTCGACGAGGTGCAAGAGGTCTTCAAGCGCGACTCGGCCATCCGCCCCGCCGAGTGTCGCCTCGAATCGGCGGACACCGCTCTTCATGGCCGTCAGCGCGTTCGCTAGCCCGAGACCAGCTTGGTCGCCGAGGGACATGCCGACCGGAATCGGCTTGGCGCGAGTGACGGCCTCTTGGAGTAGTTCCCGAACCGAGAGCGGGGTCGCTGATCCGCTCGCGTCGTCAAGGGTGATCTCATCCGGACCGAGCTCCACGACGTGGTCGATGAAGGCTGCGACGCGCTCGGCGGTGGAATGCCCCACGGCTGCAAAGGCGTCGGCGATGGTCACGCCGACGCTCAACCCGCTAGCCCGGGCCGCCTCGATGAGTGGTGCCAGCGCGTCGAGCGAACCCGGGCCGCCTGACTGTGCCGTGGGGAGCACCTCGAGGTCCAGATGTCCGGCGCCGAGCTCGATCGCGTCCTCAATGTGTGGCAGAGCCGATCCGCGGACCGAGGCAGTCGCCGGGTCCGGGCGGGTCGGGCCGCAGGCCTCCCGGTGGTCGCTGGTGAGCGGACCGTTGGTCAGGTCGGCGAGGCGAACTCGCACACCGGCATCGCGCACGGCACCGACAAGCATGGCCACCTCCGCGGGCACGACGGATCGGTCGAGCATCGTGGCGACCAAGCCTGTGTCGTCGCCGTGGGCGTCGTCGGGGAGCAGATCAGCGAACTGCCCCCACGCCCGGGAGTGAAACAGCAGGGGAGCCGTCACTCGCGGGGTCGCCGCCTCGACGACCTCGCCGACGAAGATGGTGTGGTCGCCTCCGTCGTAGGCGTGCCGTACGCGACAGTCCAGCCAGCCGAGCGCGTCGGCGAGCACCGGCGCCCCGGTCGTGGCCGATCGGGCGGCCAAGCCCTCGAACCGGTCCGTCACCTCGGGTCGTTGGCCGGCGAAGAGCATGCCGAGCGGAGCCTGGTCTTTGGCGAGGATGTTCACGGCGAAGACCCCGCTGCCTTCGATCAGGCCATGCGTCCACAGGGCCTTGGCCAGACACACCGAGACCAGTGGCGGGTCGAGGCTCACACTGCTGAACGACGAGGCGGTCATTCCATGCCAGCGGCCATCGACCAGCGTGGTCACGACCGTGACGCCGCTGGGCCATTGCCCGAGCACGTTGCGGAATGTGGCGGCGTCGACGCCCACCGGTCGACCTCCCGTGAGTGTTTCATTCAGCGGAACGCTGTTACGGAAAACGTAAGACCAACGCGCCATCGTGTCAACGCCCGCGTGGCGGCGTTCCACAAGGTGGAATAGCCGCGAGGTCCACCCTATGATCCGGCTCATGATCTCGGCCGAGGATCGGCCTGGACCACATACAGGAGTAACCATGGCCGAGGCGACCAAACTGCCCGCTGAGGGCGGCAGTCAGTCCATTGCTGCCGTTGAGCGCGCGATCGATGTCCTGTTGCTCTTCGGCCGTAGCTCGAGAGCCGATCTCGGGGTCACCGAGATCTCCGGAGAACTGGGGTTGTCCAAGGCTGCCGTCCACCGCATCCTCACCTCCTTGCGCAGTCGCGACCTCATCGCCGTCAACCCGGTGAGCCGGCGGTACTCCCTGGGGCCTGCGGCGCTCGGGCTCGGTCGCGCCTATCTGGCGCGCATCGACGTGCGGTCCATGGCATCCCCGGAGTTGGCGTGGTTGTCCAGCGAGTCGCAAGAGACAGCGACCTTGTCGATCCGCAATGGCGACAGCCGGATGTATGTCGACCAGGTCGTGCCCGACCGCGAGGTCCGTATGGAGGTGGCCGTGGGGTTGCCGTATCCGCTGCACGCGGGGGCCTCGTCGAAGGCGTTCTTGGCCAACTTGTCCAATGACGAAATCAACTCCTACATCGAGCGGAATCGACTGGCTGCCATGACGGATCAGACGATCACCGATGACGACCGCCTTCGGCGCGAGTTGGCCACCATCCACAAGCGTGGATACGCAACGTCAGCCGGAGAACGGATGGCGGGCGCCGCCTCGGTCGCCGCCCCGGTCTTTGATCACGAGGGCCGCCCGGTCGCCGTGATCTCGGTGAGTGGTCCTATGGAGCGCTTCAAGGGTGAGATGACTGATTGCACGGCCCTCTTGCTCGAAGCCACGGGGCGGCTCTCCGCTCGAATGGGCCACGTGGCCTAATTCCCAGTCAGTCCGGACGTGGGCGTCAGCCGAAGCGGCCGGAGATGTAGTCCTCAGTGCGCTGGTCGGCCGGATTCGTGAAGATCCGACTCGTCAGATCGCTCTCTACGAGGCGGCCGTGCCGCACGCCGTCGCTATCGACCTCAGCGGTGAAGAAGGACGTACGGTCTGAGACTCGCGCAGCCTGCTGCATGTTGTGAGTCACGATGATGATCGTGAACTCCTTGGCCAGTTGCTGCATCAGGTCTTCGATCTTGGCCGTGGCGAGCGGGTCCAGTGATGCGCAGGGCTCGTCCATCAAGATCACGTCTGGGCGGACCGCGATACACCGCGCGATGCACAACCGCTGCTGCTGACCGCCGGACAGCGCCAGTGCGCTCTTGCTCAGCTGATCCTTGACCTCGTCCCAGAGGGCCGCTTCCTCCAGAGCCGACTGTACGAGGTCGTCCATGTTGTCGACCTTCATCTTGTTGACCCGTGGGCCGTACGCGATGTTGTCGTAGATGGACTTGGGGAACGGGTTCGGCTTCTGGAACACCATGCCGACCCGACGCCTGACCTCGATCGGGTCCACCTCGGGCCCGTAAAGATCCTGGTTGTGGTAGGTGATGAGGCCCTCGACCCGGGCCCCTGGGACCAGGTCGTTCGTCCGGTTGAAGCACCGCAGAACGGTGCT
Source organism: uncultured Actinomycetota bacterium (assembly GCA_963851405.1). Classification (GTDB taxonomy): domain Bacteria; phylum Actinomycetota; class Actinomycetes; order DATJPE01; family DATJPE01; genus JANPBY01. Next base: position 131,914 of record CAWKPB010000005.1, read on the forward strand.
CTTGCCGCAGCCGGAGGGACCGATCATCGCGCTGATCTGGTTCGCCCCGAACGTGAGGTTGACGTCCCGCACGGCGTCGAAGTCGCCGTAGAACACGTGGAGGTCTCGTGTCTCGATGATCGAGGTGAAGGAGGCCAGACGCTCGGCGTGCTCGTCGGACAACGCGGGTCGGCGACCGGGCAGCGCACTGTCACCAGTGCTGGCCGGTGTTGCGGACGAATCAGTCATGGGTCCAACCAGTTCGGTGACGGGGGCTGTGTTGCCTTCGCTCATGATGATGGATTCCTTGGTCACAGACGCTTCTGATAGTGATTCCGGATGAAGATCGCCAGGGCGTTCAGCGCCAGCAGAAGGATGAGCAGGAACACGATGGTCGCGGCGGCGAGTTGTTGGAACTCCTCACGGGGTTGGCTGATCCAGTTGTAGATCTGGATCGGCAGCACCGTGTAGCCCGAGTCCAGCCCCGTGGGGTTGTAGGTGATGAAGGCCAGGCCGCCGAGCAGCAGGAGGGGCGCGGCCTCACCGATCGCGCGAGACAGGGCAAGGATCTGGCCGGTGGCGATCCCGGGGACGGCGGCGGGCAAGACCTGCTTCCAGATCGTCTGCCAACGCGTGGCCCCCAGGGCGAGCGATCCGAATCGGATCGACTGTGGCACGGCTCGGATCGCCTCACGCGTAGCAATAATGACCGTCGGGAGGATGAGGAGGCTGAGTGTGAGGGCCGCGGAAATGATGGTGAAGCCCAAACCGAGATAGCGAACGATGAAGGCCAGTCCGAGGATGCCGAAGACGATGGACGGCACGGCCGCAAGGTTCTGGATGCTGACCTCGATCAGGTTGTTGATTCGCTTGGTCTTGTCCGCGTACTCCTCCAGATAAATCGCCGCCGCGATCCCGGTTGGAACCGAGACGACGGCCGCTGTCCCGACCACCCAAAGGGTCCCAGTGATCGCCGACTGCGCCCCTGCTTGCTCGGGTCGACGCAGAGTCGGCATGTTCATCCAGATACGTGAGTCCAAACGAGGCCAGCCCTTAATGATCAAGAAGCTCAAGAGGGTGACGAGGAAGGCCAAGGAGATGACCAGCGCGGCCAGTAGTAGCCAGCGGAAGACTTTGTCGCCGAGGGGCTCTCCAGAGCCACGCAGGTCGATCTCAGGAGCTGGGCCCGGACGCTCCAGCGTGCTGGCGGTCATTCGTACACCTCGCGGTAGCGGCGGACCAGTCGGATTGAGACGATGTTCATCACGAAGGTAGAGACGAACAGAAGCAGTCCGACCGCGAAGATCGTGTCGTAGGTGATGGACCCGGTGGATGCGTCGCCCTGGGCGATCTGGGCAATGAAACCGGTCATGGTCTGCATGCCCTCAAGCACGTTCCAGGTCATGTTCGGTCGGTTGCCCGAGGCGATCGCCACGATCATGGTCTCACCTATGGCGCGCGAGATGCCCAAGACGCACGCGGCCACGATCCCGCTCAGTGCCGCCGGGATCACGACACGCGTGCTGACCTGGCGCTTGGTGCTGCCCAACGCGTAGCCGCCGTTGCGCAGCGCCTGCGGAACCGCGGCCATCGCGTCTTCGGACAACGAGGCGACCGTCGGAACGATCATGATCCCCATGACGAGCCCGGCCGAGAGGGCGTTGAAGATCTCCGGAAGTCTGCCGTCGAAGAGCGGAGATAGCACGCCCCGAAGGACGGGCGTCAGAAACTCCAAGGCGAAGAAGCCGAACACGACGGTGGGAATGCCGGCCAGGATCTCGAGCATCGGCTTGACGGTCTTTCGGACCCGTCCGTACGCGTACTCGCTCAGGTACAGCGCTGAGGCGACGCCCAGCGGGACGGCTACGAGCAAAGCGACGGCGGAGATCAGCAGAGTGGCTGTCACCAGTGGCAGCACGCCGAACGACGCGTCAGCGAACGTGGGCGACCAGTCCGTGCCGAAGAAGAACTCCCGGGGACTGACGAGCTGGAAAAAGTCCCATGTGGGCTGGAGGAAGGACAGGAAGATCAAGGCGGTCGTGACGACCGCGACGAGCGCAGCGGCGATCAGGGCGACCTTGATCACTGCTTCGCCCGGGCGACGCCGAGACTGCCGCAGGGAGGTCCCCGCGGCAGTCTCGAGCGACGGTGTCGTGCTCAAGGTCAGGCGTTCGCTTCTTGGAAGGCGGCGAACGAGGCCTCGAGTTCCGCTTGCTGCTCGGCGTTGAGGGGGATGAACAACGCCTCCTCAGCGATCTGCTGGTTGTTCTGCACGTAGTACTCGACGAACGCCAGTACCTGCGCTTGGTCGAGCGCTTGTCCGCTCGGGTAGATGAACAGCGGACGCGACAGCGGCGCATACGTTCCGTCCTGCGCGGCCTCGGGGCTGGGGCTCACGCACCCGCTGCCGTTGTCGATCTGCACGGCCGTGAGGCTATCGGCGTTCTCCTCGTAATACGAGAAGCCGAAGTAGCCCATGCCGCCGGGACTGCCCTGGACGCCCTGCACGATGACGTTGTCATCCTCCGAGGGGCTGAAGTCGGTGCGGGAAGCGCCTTCCTCACCGTTGATCGCGTCGGTGAAGTAGTCAAAAGTTCCCGAGTCCGTGCCTGGCCCGAAGAGGACCAGTTTCTCGTCCGGGAACGCCGGGTCAATCTGGTTCCAGTTGTTGACCTGGGAGTCCGGCTCCCAGATGGCCTTGAGCTGATCTGTGGTCAAGCAGGTGGCCCAGGTGTTTTCCTTGTTGACGACGACGGTCAGCGCGTCGAGGGCGACGGTGAACTCCTCGTACGTGATGCCGCCCGCCTCACAGGCTGCTGCCTCGTCGTCCTCGATGGGTCGTGAGGCATCACTGATGTCGGTCTCGCCGTTGCAGAACTTCTCGAAGCCGCCACCGGTACCTGAGGTTCCTACGGTGACTTGGACTCCCGAATTGGCCTCTTGGAAGAGTTCGGCTGCGATCGTGCTGAGCGGGGCCACCGTGCTAGAGCCGTCGATGCGAACGGCACCGGACAGGTCGCTGCCTCCGCTGGTCGAGTCTGTGGTCGTGCCGCTGTCTGAGCTGCAGGCGGCAAGTCCGAGGGCGATGACTGCGGCCATCGCGACTGGGGCCGCCCGGCGCAAGTGGGTGCGCTTCACAGTTCTTGGACCTCTCTGTTGGGCCGGTTTCGGCCGATTCAGGTGCGTACGCCTGTGACGCTAGGCAGCGAAGATGACACGCGGTGCCGTCGCCGATTAACGGGGGGTGAACGTCTTGCGGCCGGCGAAGAAGCCCTCGGTGCGGCTCAGCGGGCTGGCTTGTCATCGTCGGACGGCCCCGCCAGCAGGGCCAGTGTCGCGGCTCAGCGGGGTAGGTCGTGGCGCTCGACGGCGAAGACGTCGCCACGGAGGTGGTGAATCACGATCAACGAAGCCGGGGGGAGCCCCTCTCCGATCAGGCTCGAAGTGGCCGCATCGCCTACGGCTGCCTGGAGGATCGCGGGGATCACCGGTCGGTGGGAGCACAACACCGCGCGGCCCCCTTCCGCAAGGAGGGCTGCGGTTCGTCTAGCGGCGCCACTCGGCTTTTGTCGGTGACCGCGTTCGGACACGCGAGGCTCAAGGCTGACGTCGAGGTGCTTGGCCAAGGCGTACGGCTCAACGGTGGCGAGGCAGCGGGCAGTGTTCGAGGAGTGAATCGAGTCGACTCCGTAAGCACTGAGCACGGGAACCAGGGCCTCCGCGTCGGAGTCCCCCCGCTCGTGCAGCGGTCGATCCGCGTCGGCCCCGCGCCAGTGGCGGCGCTTCATGGCCCGCGCGTGCCGAAGGACAATGAGCAGATCCGGCTCGGCGTCCTCGCATCGTTCGATCAGGGCGACCAGTGCGCGTACCACTTCGCAGTCCTGCGGATATGACAGCAGGAGGGGCGCGTCCGACGCCCTGATCCAGCGGACCTCGTCGATTTCCTGATTGGGAGTGAACCGGGCGCTTTTAGCCCGCTCCGGCTGCACAGCTGCGGCCCAGTACCGAACCTCTTTCGGGATTCCCTCCACCGAGTAGCTCAGGGCAGGTAGCGGGGGACCGAGCGTCACTCGGATGCCGGTCTCTTCCTCGACCTCGCGCACAGCTGCTGCGGGCCAGGACTCGCCGTGGTCGAGCTTCCCTTTCGGCAGGCTCCAATCCTGGCGCATGGCCCGGTGGACGACCGCGATCTCGATCGCGCCCGATCCAGGGTCTCGGCGCCACGGCACGCATCCAGCGGCCTCGATGGTCTTCGCCCGGCTCATCGGGGATGCCCTAGCCAGCGCCTCCAGTGGTGCCGGGAGATCTCCGGCCAAGCCTCAACGAAGGCGATCCTCGTTTCCTGCACGGCTGCGCGCTCCGTTCCGTGAAGAAGCCCGAGCACGAAACCGGTGGGGCCAGCGATTCTGGGTCGGTCAGCAAGGCGGCGCACGGTGGCGGCCGCTAGGGCCGCGTCCTGGTGCTCGCCCAGGAGCTCGGTCACCAACTCGACTTGCTCCGCTAGCCGGCGGGCTGGCTTTCCGAAAACGGGGACCACAGCCTCACAGGCATAACGGGCCCGCTTCGCGGAGATGCGAGTCCGGTGCCAGTCGTGATCGGGTCCGTCTATCTCGAGCTTGTTCACGTCGCGGGCCAATCGTCGCCACGCGTGGTCCACCAGAGGCGGCAGCATCTGCTCGCAGGATTGCTCCGCCGCCTCCGTCGTCGGCAGCTCCCGACAGATAAGGACGAGTGAATCCAGCAGTGCGAGGTACCGGTCTGACTTGAGAGCGGCGAGAACTCGAGTGCGCGCGCCGGACATGTCCTTCGCGAAGGAACCGCGGACCAGGCGCTTGGTCGACGTCACGTCGACTTGAAGGGCCTGGTCGGCCAACAGCTCGTCCAGGTCGTTCAGCAAACGGTCGCGCAGCACTTCGCCATCTCGGGCCTCGCCCAACACCGCGGCGAGCCAGGCGAGTTCGCCGCGCAGCGGGGTGGTCCGATCTGCCTCGAGAAGGGGCCCGAAGACCTTCAGCCCGCTGCGGAGCCGTCGTGCGGCCACCCTCATCTGGTGAACGGAATCCTCAAGATCACGGCGTACCGCCACGTCGTTGCGAAGCAGCGCACGTGTGTTGAGTGCGACGTGGGCCGCCACGCCCATGCGGGCAGGGTCGTTGCGCCGCACGCGACCCGGGATCTCCACGTCAGCGGGTGCGCTGGCTAGCGGCCCCAGAGCGCGCCCGACTTTGGACAAGGTGCCTCCGGGTACGGCTCCGGCGCTGACCAGGACGGCACCGATCTCGTCCAGCAGGTCGGGCCCGGCAGAAGGCGACAACGCGCCGCTGAGCTCGATCTCCAGTTCGCGGAACCGGGCCACGGCGCGATCCCCATCGAGCACCGACACCGAGTCGTCGGTGAGGCTGGCGACGTCAGTGTCGTTCGAATCGATGACGGGATATTCGTTGCGCTCGGTGCGCAAGGTGGCAACCGCCTCGAGCGGGCAGGATCGGGCGAGCGCAAGAACGAGATCGGCGAGTTCCTCGGGTGGGGACTCCTGGCCGGCCGCAAGGGGCAGGACGAGTTCTTCGCGGGCCTCGCCGCCCAACGGCAACTTGAGGTGCCATCCCTCGTCCGCCCCGCCCGTGCGACGCCTCAGGGTGACCCGAGACCGGGCCAGCCGGAGGTCAGGGGTGTCGAAATAGACCGCCGCAAGGGCCATGGATCTTGGTGCGCCGAGGCGGTGCCCCTTAGGGAGATCGAACGGAGGCAATCGGAACAGCCCGTGCACGCGGTACTTCCGCTCCACTTCAACGGAAGCCTTCGGCCCCCCGTCGATCACGCGAGTCAGCCTCCGACTCGGCGCTGCGTGGCCGAGATCAGGTAGCTCTGCATGTCCGCGAGCCGCTCCCCTTCAGCGGACCGCGTATGGGCCTCCCACGAATCGTCGCGGTGGAGATGCCAGGACGCGGTCTCATCATTGAAGCCCAGTTCGAATAGCTTCTGGACGGTCTCGACGTGCTCGGGTGCGGTGAGTTGGACGAGAGCCTCCACCCGGCGATCGAGGTTGCGGTGCATCAGGTCCGCGCTCCCGATCCACACTTCATGATCGCCAGCATTGGTGAAGGAGAAGATCCGCGAATGCTCTAGGAATCGGCCGAGCACGCTGCGCACAACCATGGTCTCCGACAAACCAGGGATTCCAGCGCGCACGGCGCAGATTCCGCGGACCCAGACTCCAACGGGGACACCGGCCTGCGAGGCACGGTAGAGCGAGTCGATGATCCCTTCGTCGACGATGGAGTTGATCTTGATCTGGATGCCGGCGGGCTGGCCATTCTTGTGGTTTTGGACCTCGCGTTGGATGCGTTGCACGAGGCCATCGCGAATCGAGTGCGGGGCGACCAGGAGTCGGGAGTACTCGGTGTTCATCGAATACCCGGACAACACGTTGAACAGATTGCTGACGTCCTCGCCGACCGCAGGATCAGCGGTTAAAAGACCGAGGTCCTCATAGAGTCGCGCGGTGCGCGGATGGTAGTTGCCGGTTCCGATGTGTGCGTAGCGATGGATCCGATCTCCCTCTTGGCGAACCACCAGGGACAGCTTGCAGTGCGTCTTCAGGCCGACTAGGCCGTACACGACATGACACCCTGCCTGTTCGAGCTTGCGGGCCCGCTTGATGTTGGCTTGCTCATCAAAGCGGGCCTTGATCTCCACGAGGACGAGGACCTGCTTGCCCGCCTCCGCGGCCTCAATGAGGGCATCCACGATGGGTGAGTCACCGCTCGTGCGATAGAGCGTCTGTTTGATGGCCAGGACCTGTGGGTCGGCAGCCGCCTGCTCGAGAAACGCCTGCACACTCGTGGAGAACGAGTCGTACGGGTGGTGCAGAAGGATGTCCTTCTGCCGCATCGCGGCCAGGATGTCGACCTCGTCTGCGCTCTCCACCCCGGACAGGTCCGGGTGCCGGCGAGGGATGAACGCCGGGTAATCGAGGTCTGGACGCTCAACATCGGCCACGGCCATGAGGCCCGTGAGGTCCAGGGGCCCGGGGATGGCCATGACCTCGCTCTGTTCGATTCCGAGTTCTCGGACCAGGAGTTCCAGTACGTGGGGATCGATGGTGTCTTCGACCTCCAGACGTACCGGCGGGCCGAACTTTCGTCGCATGAGTTCCTTCTCCAAGGCCACGAGAAGGTTCTCCGCGTCGTCTTCTTCGACCTCCAGGTCCTCGTTGCGGGTGACCCGAAAGCTATGGCTCTGTAGGACCTCCATCCCTGGGAAGAGGTCGTCCAGGTGGGCCGCGATCACATCCTCGAGGGGGACAAAGCGGTGCCCGCCCACCCTCGCGAAGCGTCCCAACAAATGCGGAACCTTCACCCGGGCGAAGTGCTCGAGCCCGGTGGTGGGGTTACGAACGACGACGGCAAGGTTGAGCGACAACCCTGAGATATAGGGGAATGGGTGTGCGGGGTCAACGGCCAGCGGTGTGAGCACAGGGAAGATGCGGTCCCGGAAGACCGCCGCCATCTGCAACCGGTCGGCCTCATCGAGTTCCTCCCAGCGCATGAGCTCGATGCCCTCTTTGGACAGAGCGGGCAGCACGTCGTCGTGGAAGCAGCGGACCTGGCGCAGCATCAGCACCCGGGCCTTGGCCCACAAGGCATCGAGGACTTCCCCCGGCATCAGACCGCTGGCGGCGCGTACGGCGATTCCGGTGGCGATGCGCCGCTTGAGCCCCGCCACGCGAACCATGTAGAACTCGTCCAGATTGCTGGCGAAGATGGCGAGGAAGCGCGCCCGCGCGAGCAGCGGCAGGTCAGGGTCCTCGGCCAGTTCCAAAACCCGCTGGTTGAACGCCAGCCACGAGAGCTCTCGCTCGGAAAACCGGTCGTCGGGCAGAGGTGGCAGGGCCTCCTCGGGGATAGAAACCGTGCCGGGCGTATCCAGTTCTCCCACGTTCAACCCCTGTGTCATGGGGCCATTGTCCCACCCCGCCAACGCGGGGATGACGGCATTCGCTGTCACGACGGAACCGCGGGGCACGATCGGCGATATCAAGTCGTGAACATCAGGTCCCGGTCCCAGACAGCGAAGCCAAGCTTCTCGTACAAGGCGATCGCAGCGCGGTTGTCTTCATCGACGTAGAGCATCACCTCGGGTAGACCGCAGCTGCGCAGGTGCGCCAGTCCCGCGAGCGTCACCGCCCGACCCAGGCCCGTGCCGCGCTCCTGTGGCGAGACACCAACCACGTAGACCTCCCCGATCGGGCCGTGTCCGTGGGGCGATTCCTCTGTGTGCGGGTGCGGATGCGATTGCTCAGGACCGCTGTGCGTGTGCGTGGGGCTGGAGCCGCCATGCACCTTCGTCCAGTGAAACGCAATCAGCCGTGCGCCTTCGTCGTCGACGCGCTCAGCGAGGAAGAACCCGCGCGGATCGAACCAGGGCTCCTCGAGCCTGAGCTCCAGGTCCCGCATCTCCCACTGTCCCTGTTCAGGATGGTCAGCGAATGCTTGTGCATTGAGCTCCAACCAGGCGGCCTCGTCCTGGCCCGGGATGAAGGGGCGTAGGTGGACGGCGGGTGGGAGGACCGACGCGGGCAGCGGTGCGAACAGCGATCGGCGCATCTGCCACAAGGTCCGCACGTGCGCCATGCCGAAGGCTGAGGCCAGCCGAGCTGCCGCGGGGTGGTCCCCATGCGCCCACAACCGCAGTCGCTTGTCCGGCGTGACGGCGAGCGATTCGCTCACGAGGCGTCGTCCCACGCCCTTTCCGCGCGCACGCGGGTCCACGACGAGCTCCGCACTGCTGCCCGCTACGGCGTCGGTGGGATCCACGTGCGCGTACCCCGCAAGCTCATCGCCGTCGTACACCAGGATGTGCCTCACCGTGGTGTCGCCGCCGTGGCGCAAGTGGAGCATCACATGCTCGGACATGGGGCGGGACCCGTCCGCCTCGGTAGCTCTCTCAGCCAGAACAGTGACCCGCCGGAGTTCGTCGGTGTCTAGATGGCCGACGACCTCGACCCTTGGCTCCACAGGTCGACCCTAGGGCCTGTACGCGTCCAGTTGGTGCCTCGCGCCGGGACCGTCCGAGGGTTCCCCCGGAACCGGTGTCTGCCCTGCGTTCGCGTCCAACTGCGCGGGCTGGGCCACGAATCGGTATCCGACGTTGCGCACGGTTCCGATCGATGACTCGTGCTCGGTGCCGAGCTTTGCTCGCAACCTGCGCACGTGGACGTCGACAGTCCGCGTGCCGCCGAAGTAGTCGTACCCCCACACCTCCTGGAGCAGCTGTGCTCGGGTGAAGACACGTCCAGGGTGCTGGGCAAGAAACTTCAACAACTCGAACTCTTTGAAGGTGAGATCGAGCGGTCGCCCGTGGACTTTCGCGGTGTAGCTAGCCTCATCCACGCTGATATCGCCATTGCGGATTTCCGCCGGGAGGCTCTGCTCGTCGTCCCGAGCCCGACGGCCTTGCGCCAGCCGTAGCCGGGCCTCAGTCTCGGCGGGGCCGGCCGTGGTGATCAGCACATCGTCGATGCCCCAGTCCGCGGCGACGGCGGATAGGCCGCCTTCGGTGACCACCACCAAGACCGGACAGTCGATCCCCGTGGTCCGCAATAGCCGGCACAGCGACCGGGCGTGTGGCAGGTTCGTCAGACCGTCGACGAGGACCGCGTCCGCGGGCTGCGCTTCGACCAGTGCGGCCAGATCGGGCGCGGCGACTCGTACCTGGTGACTGAGCAACGCGAGCGAGGCCAGGACGTCAATCGATGGATTCGACGAGTGCGTGAGCACCAGCAACCGTGCCACCTGTGCAGCCTCCCGTCTCCTCCGACAAACGCTTGAGGACCCTGAGGCGTCTTCGCCCGGGTCCCCGAGAGAGAGAATAGCCGATGTGCCTCTGACTCCATCGGCTCGAGACGTCGAGCGGTCGGCCCTACGTGCCGAGGATGGCGTCGTTCTGCGTGCCGAGCACAGGAGGCCGCAAGCGAGCGGTTCGGGGGCATGTTTCGTCGTTGTTCACGGGTTCACCGGATCCCACGAATCACGGGCCATCCAGCGAGTGGTCTCGGTGCTTTCCGAGGATGCTGGGGTCATCGCGGTTTCGATGCGCGGTCACGGACTGAGCGCGGGTCGGTCGACACTCGGGGATCTAGAGGTCCTCGATGTGGACGCTGCCTTGCAGTGGGCATCGGCACTCGGGTACGGACGTTTGGTGTCTTTAGGCTTCTCGATGGGGGCGTCTGCGGTCATCCGTCACGCGGCGTTGCGCGGGGCCCCCGACGCGGTCGTCGCCGTTAGCGGTCCCTCCCGCTGGTACTACCGGGGCACCCCTTCGATGCGCCGCCTGCACCGCCTCGTGGACGGGTCGGCTGGCCGGGCAGCCGTTCGGATCGCTCGGCGCACGCGAGTCAGCCCTCGCCCGTGGGCGATCCCGTTTCCCATCGAGCCCAGGGTCGCGGCCCGAGAGATGTCCGCCCCTCTCCTCGTGGTGCACGGGGACCGTGACTCGTACTTCCCGCTCGACCACGCCTATCAACTGCACGAGGCTGGTCCGCATGTTGAGCTCTGGATCGAAGAAGGGTTTGCCCATGCCGAGAACGCGATGAGCGACGACCTCGTACGACGAATCGCTCACTGGTCTATGGCGGTCCGGAACTCGTCGTCCACGCAATCCCGACCATGAGCAACGTCGAGGTGCGGTATTGGGCGGCTGCGCGGGAAGCGGCCGGAGTCGAGACAGAGCCCTATGAGGCCGCGACGCTGGCTGAGTTGTTGCGGTCGATCCACGACCGACACGACGATCGGCTGAAGGCGATCCTGGGTGCGTCCTCGCTTCTCATCGACGGTGTGGCCGTTGGCCACCGGGACCCCAGCGCCGTGCACCTGGCCGCGGGCTCCACGGTTGAGGTGCTGCCGCCGTTCGCGGGTGGCTGAAGTGCTGGCAAAACGGGCCATGCCGTGGGGCGCCGTGGTGGCTTTGGGTGGTTCCGCCTCGCTGGCTGCCAGCGCCTGGGCGGGGCCGCTCGCGCTCGCGGTGGTCGTGCTGCTGGTCCAACTGGCTGTTGCTTCGGGGTGGTTCCGGCTCGTGGCGATCCCAGGAAATCGAGCCAGCGAGATGGTTGGCCTGGGCTCCGGCGTGCTCGCGGTTCTTGTGCTGCTGGGGAATCAGGGCCGGGACATCTCGGCGCTCGCAGTCGTCACCGCCGCCGGATTGGCGGCCGGGATGTTGGCGTGTCTGGTTTTCGGCCAGCCCGGTCGGGAGCGGCTGGAGCGGCTGACCGCCACGGTGGCCTTGGTGGTGGTGGAAGTGCTGGCCGCCGGCTGGATCGCCGCGGCCCGCGGGCCGAGCGGTCACTGGGTGGTAACGGTTGGGGCGGTGGGGTGCCTGGTCGGACTTGCGGTTGTCCTCTTGGGCGGAACTCAAGGGTGGAGTGTCGCTTTGGCGTTGGGTGCCGCCGCTGCCGCGGGAGCAGTTCTCAGCCGGGCAGCGTCGCCGCCGTTGTCGACCGGCTCGATGGCTGCGATTGCGGCGGCTGCGGGCGTGGCCGCCGTGTCCGGCGCTCAGGTCCGCCGATTGGCCGGCCGTTCGGCGCGATCGGCCCCGTGGTCGGCGGCAGCGCTGCCGCTGGCGTTGGCGGCTCCGGCCACCTTCGCGGCCGCCCGCATCACGCTCGGCTAACGGCGAGCCGACGGGGCGGGGAATGACCGCCTGGGCGAGTGACTTTCAGTCACCATGACGCGCCAATTGCTCGTGCTCGCCGCGGTACTGGTTGCCGCGACGGCTTTCGGGGTCTGGCGTCGCCGGTCAGACGGTCGCATCAAGGGCGTCGATCCGGAACGGGGAGTTGACAGGCATGGTGACTCCCTTGGGAGGGAAAGCCTGACGGCCAGCGAGGTGGGCGGCCCGCTGGGCCAGCGCGCCACTTTGGTGCAGTTCTCAACGGCGTTCTGTCAGCCTTGTCGAGCCACACGCCGCATCCTGGCCGACGTCGCCGAGGACGTGGAGGGGATCCGCCACCACGACATCGACGCTGAGAGCCACTTGGACTTGGTCCGCCGCCTCGATATTCGCCGGACACCGACGGTTCTGGTGTTGGACAAGGATGGAGTCGTGGTTCGACGAGCTGTGGGCCAACCCCGGCGCGCGGACGTGATCGCGTCCCTGGGCGAAGTGGTTCCGTGATCGCGGGATCGGCGGGTCTACGGCCCAACCCATGTCTCACCATCCGGATGGTCGGTGACACTTCTTGAGACGGTCTCTACCTTGAGCCTTATGCATCCGCAGGTGATCCTCACCAAACGGCGCGCGGTCGACCTGTGCCGCGTGGCCACCTGCCTCTGTCGAATGCCCTGACCAGGCAGCGTCCCTCGCTTTTCGTGCGGCTTGCGCACGCTGCCTGACCGAGTGCCCCTTCCGCACCCGTCAGGAGTTCTAGTGGTGACCATCGATCCCCGCGGCCCGCGATTCGCCGCCGCTGTCACGTCCGTCGTTTTGTCCGTGGTTCTGGTCTTGGCTGGATCCGCGATCGGTACCGCCCTTCTCTCGCTCCAAACCATCGTCTTTGCGCTGGGAGCCATCCGAGGTCCTCAGGCGACTCCATACGGTTGGGCCTTCCGGCGCCTGCTTCGACCACGGCTCGGACCCACGACCGAGGTGGAAGACGTGCGACCCGTGCGCTTCGCGCAGGCGGTCGGGCTTGTTTTCGCGGTTGCAGCTTTGCTCGCATTCGCTGGTGGCGCCGAGTTCCTGGGTACCGCCGCGGTCGCCTTGGCGCTGGCTGCAGCGTTCCTCAATGCCGCCTTTGGATTCTGCCTCGGCTGCGAGCTGTACCTGTTGACTCGCCGCGCCGCGCCGACTCGCCAGTCCGTCTCCTAGACCCAAATCTCCCGAAAGGCTTCACATGACTAGCTCTGCTCGCTCCGCCGCCTTGGTCGATGTCGACTGGGTCGAGGCGCACCTGGACGATCCCTCGGTTGTCCTCGTCGAGGTCGACGAAGACACCTCGGCGTACGAAAAGAACCACATCCGCGGTGCGGTGCGCATCGACTGGAGGGAGGACCTGCAGGATCCTGTGCGCCGCGACTTCGTCAACCGCCCGCAGTTCGAGGCGCTGCTGTCGCGCAAGGGGATCAGCAATGACGACACCGTTGTCTTGTACGGGGGAAACAACAACTGGTTTGCGGCGTACGCCTATTGGTACTTCACCTTGTATGGGCATGCGTCGGTCAAACTTCTCGATGGCGGCCGAAAGAAGTGGGAGTTGGACTCCCGCGCCATGGTCTCGGAAGTGGGCGATCGAGCTCCGACCACCTACCGCGCTCAGGAGCAGGATCTTTCGATCCGTGCCTTCCGGGACGACGTACTCCAGGCCATTGGGACTGAAGGCTTGGTAGACGTGAGGAGTCCGGATGAGTACGCCGGCCGCCTCCTCGCCCCCGCGCACCTTCCGCAAGAACAGTCGCAACGAGGCGGTCACGTTCCCACCGCAGCCAACATCCCCTGGAGCCAGGCCGCCAACGATGACGGGACGTTCAAGACCAACGACGAATTGCGGGCACTCTACGAAGGCAAGGGCGTGGATCTGACCAAGGACACCATTGCCTATTGCCGGATAGGCGAGCGCTCGGCGCACACCTGGTTCGCCTTGCACGAGCTTCTCGGAATCCCCAACGTTCGCAATTACGACGGATCGTGGACGGAGTACGGCTCCCTGGTCGGCGTTCCGGTGCAGCTCGGGGATGAGCCGGGTACCCCCGAGGGCGGGGCAGCCTGATGTGTGGCTCGACTTCGGGCGGACTGTCGGTGGACGGTGTGAACCTCACGCGGGAGGCCGTCATTCAGGGCGTGGTCACTCGTGGCGCGCAGCCAGTCAGCGGCGCCTACGTCAGGCTGTTGGACCGGGATGGGGAGTTCACTGCTGAGGTGCCTACGTCCGATGCTGGGCAGTTCAGGTTCTTCGCCGGTCCAGGGCCGTGGACGATCAGGGTCCTGGCGCCAGGAGCCACGGCTGATCGTCAGGTCATGGCCAACACCGGTGCCGTGGTAGATGTCGAGGTCATGCTTCAGGCTGAGTGAGAAAGGAGACGTCCCGGCCGGTCAGTAGACGAGGGCTCGTGCGTCTTGTTGGGCGATCTCGCTGACAAAGGTGGCCGAGCCGGCAATACGGATGCCGGGGCGAACGTCCTCGGGGCCGATGCCCCGGCGACCTGCGCATTGCGTGCACAGGGTCACTCGCCCGCCCTGGATGATTTCCATGAGGAGTTCTTCGAGCGGCGGTGAGCCGGCGAGTTCGAAGGCCTCAGCTCGACCGGGCAGCGCGAACCAGGATGCCTCGCCCGTGAGCCATAGGGAGACGGACAGGCCTGCAGATACGGCGGTAGCCGCCACCATAAAAGCCTGGGCGCACCGTTCAGGGTCTTCCGTTCCGGAGGTGGCCTTGACGACCAGGGTCTCGATCTGTGCAGTCATGCCCCCAACGCTAGAGTGAAGCGGTGATCGCAACTGTCTACGCGGGTCTGTTGGTGGCCGTAGCCCTCACGATCAGCGGCTTCGCCGGGTGGGTCGTTTACACCGTCTGCAAGGACGAGGGCTGAGGCCGATGGAGTTGACGGCAGACCTTCCACCGGAGTTGGTCCCGCTCGCCTGGTTGCTCGGCTCGTGGGCCGGAGCTGGGGTTGGCGGGTATCCCAGCGTGGAGGAGTTCAGGTTCGGCCAGGAAGTGGTCTTTGAGCACGACGGTCGACCCTTCATCAAGCACTCCAGCCGGGCCTGGCTCTTGGACGATGAAGGCGCCTTCGTTCGGCCCCTGGCCTCGGAGTCCGGGTATTGGCGACCCAAGGCCAACGGGAAGCTTGAGGTCACGGTTTCCCACCCCACCGGCTACTCCGAGATCTGGATCGGCACCGTCACTGGTCCGCGGATCGAGCTGCGCACGGACGTCGTGGCTCGGACGTCGACCGCCAAGGAATACACGGCAGGACATCGGCTTTACGGCCTCGTTGAAGGCGACCTCGCGTGGGCGTTCGACATGGCGGCGGTCGGTCAGTCCATTCAGCCTCACGTCTCCGCCCGGCTCAAGCGGCTGGGCTAGCGAACCGATGACGAGCGACCCGTCGTCCGATGGTCTACGCCAGCGGTTGCGCGGTCAGGGGTTTCGGATGACCCCGCAACGCCAACTCGTCCTCGAGGCGGTTCTCGAGTTCGGTCACGCGACGCCCGACGAGGTGCTCGCGCGGGTGCGGTCCAACGCGGACGGGGTCAACGTTTCGACGGTCTACCGGTCGCTGGAGCTCCTCGAAGAACTCGGGTTGGTCCGTCATGCGCATCTGGGAGCCGGCCCCCCCACCTGGCATCCGGCCGACCATGCCCCCCATCTCCACCTGGTCTGCCACACGTGTGGCGCTGTGATCGAGGCGGACGTCGAGTTGGCGGACTCCCTCGTGGGAAGTCTGCGATCGAACTACGCGTTCATTACTGACATGGAGCACTTCGCCCTTTACGGCACTTGCGCGACCTGTCAGGCCACTCAATGATTCCAGGAGTCAGTTCCCCCGTCCTGGTCGAGCACGGCCCAGACGCTGGCGTGGTGTGGCACTACGGAGACCCGTTTGCCGAGCAGAGGGCCTGGATCGAAGGCCGGGGCCTAGCCGACCTCAGCAATCGAGGCGTCATCCGAGTAGACGGGGCCGACCGACTCGCGTGGCTTCACTCACTCACCACTCAGGCGCTTGAAGCCCTACCCGCCGGCCATTCCGCCGAGTCCCTCGTTTTGTCTCCCAACGGCCACATCGAGCATGCCTTGCACCTCGTCGACGATGGGGCTTCAACGTGGATCACCGTCGAACCTCAATCAAGCGGGGCCCTGACTGCCTGGCTTGATTCGATGCGATTTCTGCTTCGCGTCGAGGTGAGCGATGTATCGGCCGAGTGGGCGGTCGTCGCGGAGCCTGCCGACACCCAGTCATCCGTGGCCCGGGATGCGATCAGCTGGGTCGATCCCTGGCCTGCGGTCGTGGACGGTTCGGTGGCCTACGGGCCAACGGGCGCCCTGCACCCAGCCACGACGCGGTGGCGCGTGCGGGAGGTTCTGGTCCCGCGATCGAAACTGGGCGGGTTATCTAGCCTCGTCGGACTCGCCTACAGGCATATGGGCGTATGAGGCTTTGCGCGTCGAGTCCTGGCGGCCGCGCTTGTCCTTCGAGACCGACCACCGAACAATTCCGCACGAGGCGGATTGGTTGCGCACAGCGGTCCACCTCACGAAGGGCTGCTACCGGGGCCAGGAGACCGTGGCCAGAGTTCACAATCTCGGCCGCCCGCCAAGGCGGTTGGTCATGCTTCACCTGGACGGGTCCGCGCTGGATCTGCCCGCCAGCGGAGCGGAGGTGACTTTGGCCGAGCGAAAGGTTGGTTTCGTGACCACAGCGGCGCGCCATCACGAACTCGGGCCGACGGCCCTGGCCCTGATCAAACGCACCACCCCGATTGAGGCGCCCTTGCTGGTCGGCGACGTCGCTGCGGCCCAAGAGGTCATCGTCGGTCCCTGAGGGTGGTTCGCTCGGACGCCGGCTTGGGGCCTTGCGCCGCGCGCGAGGAAGCAGTGGTGGGTGGTCAGCCTCCTCGTAACCATCCCTTCTTCTTCTTGGGTTTGGTTGAGTTGGCGGCTGGTGTCGGTCGTTGGGAGGACGGGCTGGGCCGTGTCGGTTCGGGATCCTCGGTGTGGAACAGGCCGGAGAGTTCTCTGAGCAGTGAGGCGGTGTCGGTCATAGACCGATCGATGATCGGTTCGTCGGGGATCTGCTCGACCGCTTCAGCCTGGTCGGTAGCGTCGTGGTCGGATGGGCGGGGAGCTGGTGCTTCCTTGGCCAGGGCCTTGAGGATGGCGCTGGGGGAAGGCGTGTAGGACTCCCAAGAGCCAGCTTCTTCCCCGGCGGCAACGAGCGGCATGACCATCTCTGTGCTGGAGGGCGCGTCGGGTGGATCGATCGACGGCACGGTGAAGTCGGGTTCGTCGGAGGACTTCTCCTGGGGTTCGGTGGCCCCGGAATCGGCCGACTTGGTCGCGGCAGCTTCAGCATCAACGGTCTCGCCGGCGAGAGGTTCTTCTGCGAGGCGGGCTTCTTCTGCTTCGTCGGCGAGGCGGGCTTCTTCTGCGAGGCGGGCTTCTTCTGCTTCGGCGGCGAGGCGGGCTTCTTCTGCGAGGCGGGCTTCTTCGCGAGGCGGGCTTCTTCTGCTTCGGCGGCGAGGCGGGCTTCTTCTGCTTCGGCGGCGAGGCGGGCTTCTTCTGCGAGGCGGGCTTCTTCTGCTTCGGCGGCGAGGCGGGCTTCTTCTGCGAGGCGGGCTTCTTCTGCTTCGGCGGCGAGGCGGGCTTCTTCTGCGAGGCGGGCTTCTTCTGCTTCGGCGGCGAGGCGGGCTTCTTCTGCGAGGCGGGCTTCTTCTGCTTCGGCGGCGAGGCGGGCTTCTTCTGCGAGGCGGGCTTCTTCTGCTTCGGCGGCGAGGCGGGCTTCTTCTGCGAGGCGGGCTTCTTCGTGCGAGGCGGGCTTCTCGGCGAGGCGGGCTTCTTCTGCTTCGGCGGCGAGGCGGGCTTCTTCTGCGAGGCGGGCTTCTTCTGCTTCGGCGGCGAGGCGGGCTTCTTCTGCTTCTTCGGCGAGGCGGGCTTCTTCTGCGAGGCGGGCTTCTTCTGCTTCGGCGGCGAGGCGGGCTTCTTCTGCGAGGCGGGCTTCTTCGGCGAGGCGGGCTTCTTCTGCGAGGCGGGCTTCCTCAGCTTCCCGCTCGACCCGCTCGGCCTCGACGGCCAACTGGTCACTCACCCATTCCAGGTGGTCTTCCCACGCCTGCTCTTCGACCGAGCGACGTTGCTCCTCGAGCCACCCTCGGTGGTCCTCCCAGGCGCTGGTCTCCGCTGCTTGGCGTTCGCCTTCGAGGAAGTTCAGGTGTGCATGCCAGGCCTCTTCTTCCGAGGCGGAGCGCTGATCACGGAGCCAGGCCCCGTGGTCCTCCCATGCCTCCTCTTCCGCGCCCGTACGCTGTGCTTGTAGCCAGGCAAAGTGGTCGTCCCAGGCGACGCTCTCGACAGATAGACGCTCGGAAACCAGCCAGGCGGCATGCGCCTCCCAGGCGAGGTGTTCGGCAGCCTCCCTCTCGATGCGCAGGAAGGCTGCGTGCTCTGACCAGGCGGCCTCCTCGAGTGCTTGGACTTCTTTGCGTTGCTGCTTCTTGCGCTCCTTCTTGCGCTCCTTCTCGATGCGGGCGAGTTCGGACTGGCGCGCTTCCTCTACGGCCCGGGCGACTTCCTCCGCGTCACGCCGACGGCGCTCGCGATCGTTGGCGCGCTGCTCCCGCTCCAACTTCATCTGCTCTTCCAGTTGAAGGCTCGCCTCGCGCGCCTGCTGCGCCTCTTCCTCGGCGATTCGACGCTGCTCCTCGACCCACAGGATGTGGTCCTGCCAGGCAGCGGGCGCGTCCGCCTGGGCCTCAGCTGCGGCGGGCATGGCGCCGTCTGCGGTGGCCAGTTGAGCCGCCTCGTCCGGCTCCCTGTACATCTGCTCCAGCGCCTCGGTCACGCGGGCCACCGAGGCGGCGACCTCGGCGGCGCTCGGTTCGGGCAGGTCGTCCCAACCGACTCCCGAGAAGCCATCCGGGGCCGGCTGTTCGTCCGGTGCGGCGTCAGCATCGATCTCGATCAGGCCGGCACGCATCAGGGCCTGCGCTGTCGTGGCGGCCTCAAACACGGTGAAACCGCAGTCCATGGCCAGGTCGCCGATGGTGCGTTCCCCGTCGAGGCGACAGAGCATCGCCCATTCGCCGGGCCCCAGCACGACATCATCGGTGGCGGCGTTGTTCGAAGACAGGGTCGGGACTGCGTCGGGTCCGCCCGTCTCTCGGGCCAAGGCGGGCCAGATACGTTGGCGTTCTCGCACCTGTGTCAGGACGTCAGCAACTGAGGTCGGAGGTGCCAGGTCCTGTCGGGCCTTCTTGTTCTTCCGGAACCGCCAGTTGTCCACCTGCCAAGTCAGGAGGTCTCCGGTCATGTCGATGAGTTGCTCGGAAACGAAGGCCTCGACCACTGACCGTTCGACATACCCGAGGTGGACCAGCAGCTCGCCAAGCCGGAATCCATGCAGCTCGGTGCGCTGGATCTCGAGGGTTTCCGCGAGCGTTTCCGGGGCCAGGTCGCCCGAGGACACCAGACGATGCCCGAGCAGCGGGCGCCGACCGGGTACGAAGACTGAGTAGAGCAGGCCCTCTTTGAGGTAGACCTCAGCCTCCTCTGCCGCGGCGTCGATGACGGTCAGGCAGCCGGTGGCCTGTTGTGCGCCGAGGTCGAGGAGAACCTGTTCCACCTGGTTCGTGAGGAGGTCTCCGTCGAGCATGCCTGCCCTCCCTCCCCGCGCTCGTCCGCGGCAGCGCGCCGATACGCGCCGCTTGTAGGAGTCCATCGGCATGGTGGGCGTCTACGTTGAGCGGTGTTGTCGGTGCGTCTTTACCCCCAACCGGGTGAACATGACACCATGGCGCCCATGCCGCCCACGAGCACGCTGATCACGGTGGCCCCCACGGGCGCCGAGACGGCAAAGGCGGACGCCCCGGCGCTGCCGGTCACGCTCGAGGAGCTGGTTGCCACAGCCATCTCGTGCGAGGCGGCGGGCGCTGGGTTGATCCACGTGCACATCCGCGACGAGTCCGCGGCCCCAAGCCTTGACCCGAGCCGCCTGAAAGACACGGTCACGGCGCTGCGCGAGGCATCCTCATTAGTCGTTCAGTTGTCCACCGGGGGCAGCGTGCATGACTCCTACGACGCCCGGCTTCGAGTCCTCGAGGCGGAGCCGGACTCCTGCTCCCTGACCTGCGGCACCGTCAATTTCGGGGACGACGTCTTCCTCAACCCGTGGCCTTTCATGGTGGACCTGTATCGGTTGACCCAGGAGCGACAGGTCGTTCCGGAGTTCGAGTTGTTCGATCTGGGCCAGGTTCACGCCCTTCGACGCCTACTTGACCAAGAGGGGTTGCCGTACGGCGGTCACGTTCACTGCGACCTGGTGATGGGTGTCCCTGGAGGCATGCCCGGAACCGCCGACGCTCTGGTCGCAGCAGTTCGTGAACTGCCTGCCGATGCGAGTTGGTCAGCGACCGGGGTTGGTCGCTCGACCCTCCCGGTGGCCCTCGCCGCCTTGTCCGCTGGGGGGCACCTGAGAGTTGGGATGGAAGATACGCTGACCTTCAAGCGGGGAGAGCCGGTGCGTGACAACGCTCAGTTGGTCGAGAGAGCGGCGGCGCTTGCATCGTTGGCGCAACGGCCGCCTATGACCACAAGTGAGGCAAGAGCGCTGTTGAGGACCAAGGACCGGACGGGAGTGGCTGCATGACTGAGCCGATGGAGGGTGGCCGCAGGCGTATCGATCGCGTGCTGGCGCCAGACTTCGTCGATGGCGTCGCTGGGCGGCCCCTCGACGAAGTCCGGGCCTTGCGCCACGACGCGGAACAGGAAGAGGCCGACCTCTCCTACGTGCGCCGCCTCCTGCAGGGCCGCATGGACCTCGTACGCGCGGAGCAGCAGCGCCGCACGGCGACCGGTGGCGCGCCGCTGATCGATCTGCTGGTCGATGTTTTGGCGGATGGGCCGCGTTCGGATCGGGGCTCCGGCCGCTTCCTCAGCGTCGAGCCCTCGCGGGTGGACGAGCACCGCAGACGCGTAGAACAGATTGTGTCCGATGTCGGAATTTCAGACGTGGCGGCCCGTTCCGACGCCGAGTTGGCCGCGTCCTTGGAGGCCCTGGCGGAGCACGAGAGAACCGTGAGCGCCTTGCGTGGTCGGGTTCAATCCGTCATGGACACATTGACTGCGGAGATCACCCGTCGCTACCGAGAGGGCGAAGCCGACGTGTCGGCGCTGCTCACTCCCGGCAGCTGAATGCATCCGCCGGTCCTCGCAGCAGCTGTTCGTTCCGGATTTGTCGAAGGCACCCATCGAGGCTCGATCGTTGCCGTGGACGCATCGGGTGAGGTGATCTTCGCGGTTGGTTTGCCGGAGGAACCGATCTTCCCGCGGTCATCGAACAAGCCCATGCAGGCGGTGGGAATGCTGCGGGAAGGTCTTGATCTCGAAGGCGAGCTGTTGGCGCTGGCCACCGGCTCCCACGACGGCGAAGCGTTCCATCTCGAGGGCGTGCGACGGATCTTGAGTGCCGCCAGTTTGGAGGAAGCTGCCCTGCAGACCCCTCCCGACTTTCCCCTCGGTGAACGGTCTCGAGAGGAATGGATTGCGGCTGGCCGAAAGCGTGAACCCGTCGCCATGTGCTGCTCGGGCAAGCATGCAGCGATGCTCGCGACCTGCGTGGCTCACGGCTGGGACGTGACCACTTACCGATCCTTGGAGCACCCACTCCAGTTGAGCCTCCGACGGACCATCGAGGAACTCACCGGCGAGGAAGTCCAGGTCACGGGGACCGACGGCTGCGGCACCCCAATCTTCGGGGTGAGCCTCACCGGCCTGGCACGTGGCTTCTCGCACTGGGCGCTCGGCGCGCCAGGATCACATGAGCGACGTACCTACGACGCTGTCCGGGCCTTCCCCGAGTGGGTTTGCGGGACATCGAGCGATGTCACGGCGCTGATAGCCGGTGTCCCAGGACTCGTGGCCAAGGAGGGAGCTGAGGGTGTCTATGCCGCGGCCCTTCCCGATGGCCGCGCGGTGGCTCTGAAGATCGAAGACGGAGCCGAGCGAGCGCGTGGACCGGTCATGGCCGCGGCGCTGTCCGAGCTGGGCGTGGAGGCCGAGATCCTCGTCACTCAGGCCGAAACGCCCCTCTTGGGCGGTGGCGAGCCGGTTGGAGCCGTACGGGCGGTGCGCACGCTGTTCTCGCATTCCCGGCCGTAGGCTCTCGTCGGTGGACTTCTTGCGTGTCACCAGCCTGCTGTGGGTGCTGTATGTCGCACTCGTCGGACTCGAGGTATTCGCCTTCGTCGATGCGCTGACTCGTCAGGCGCCAGCGTTCGTGGCCGCCGACAAACAAACCAAGCAGTTCTGGTTGCTGCTGCTCGGGCTCGGTGCCTTGGCCACGCTCTACTTCGGTCCGCTGAGCCCGTTCCTCATCGGCCTGATCGGAGTCGTCGCTGCCGCCGTCTACATCCTGGACGTACGGCCGGCGGTCCGCTCACTTGGCGGTGGGCGGGGGGACAACCGCAAGAACATGGGCCCGTACGGCCCCTGGTGAGTACCCCGCCCCTGGCGTCCCTCATGTCGTGCTGCGTCCTGCGGTGATCGTGGGGTTGAGGCTTCGGAAGGCCGCGAGTTCGATCCCGTACCACTGACTCGTCCGACCCTGGGCCTGCATGCCCAGACGTTCGGCTACCGCGATCGATCGGTAGTTGTCTGGCCGCACCACAGCCCAGACTTCTGGCCGGCCCCAACGCCAGGCGCGGTCCAACAGGCACGTCGCAGCCTCGGTCGCCAGGCCACGACCCCAATGGTCGGGGTGGAGATGCCACCCGATCTCGGTCTCCTCGACAGGAAGGCCGTCCGCATCGCTGAGGGGGACCAGCAGCGCGGTGCCGATCGGTCTTGGTTTGGCCGCTTCCCTGGGCTGCCGCGGCACGATGGCCCACAGGCCGAACGGATCGACTCGCCGAGACTCCCAACGCTGGATGCGCTCCTTGGACTCCGCGACCGTGGCCACGGCCCGAGGCTGCGCCCCCAACCATCGAGCAACGTCCCACGACCCATAGATCGCGAGGTGGTCCTCGGCGTCATCCTCCGCCCAGGGACGAAGCAATAGCCGTTCGGTCTGCAGCGGGTCTTCCCCGCTCACCGCCTCCATGTGCGGCACCGTAGTGCGATGGTCGACCGGGCTGGTGTGAATCACGATGGTCCATGGTCTGGCCCGACGCTCGTCATCGAACGGGGTGACCTCTGCGACGCCACGGTCGACGCCGTGGTGAATGCCGCGAACTCGTCGCTGCTCGGCGGAGGCGGGGTCGACGGCGCAATCCACCGCCGGGCAGGTCCGGCCCTCCTCGACGCGTGCCGGGTGCTCCGGGCCGGGCGCTATCCGCAAGGGCTGCCAGTGGGGCAGGCGGTTGCCACGACGGCGGGCGAGCTTCCAGCTCGATGGGTCATCCACACTGTTGGCCCGGTCTGGACGCCGTCGGAGGACCGCGGTGGTCTCCTCGCCGCGGCCCATGTCGACAGCCTGGCCATCGCTGACGACCTGGGCGCCGGATCGGTCGCATTTCCCGCAATCTCGACCGGGGCGTACGGGTGGCCGCTTGCGTCTGCGGCGA
The DNA here is from genome assembly GCA_963851405.1 of uncultured Actinomycetota bacterium. Lineage (GTDB taxonomy): Bacteria > Actinomycetota > Actinomycetes > DATJPE01 > DATJPE01 > JANPBY01. The sequence continues at coordinate 155,161 of CAWKPB010000005.1, forward strand.
GCATCGCCTTGACATCGGTAGCGTCAGCGCGGACGGCCGTCGAGCAGATCCGATTCGTGCTGTTCAGCGATGCGGCAACCGAGGAGTTCAAGCAGGCGGCTTGGGGTCTCGGTTGGCGCGATCCCTCGTGCTGAGGGACCTAGAGGAAGTTCCTGGGATGGGCCGCCCCGAACGCGACTCGAGCGCACGGCTCATTCGGGAATCACGTTGTGCTTCCCGAACGTTGCCGCGGTAGCCGGGCGAGCGACGTTCGGTTGGTGGGGCGCGACGCTGATCGGGGTGCGCCCGGTTCGCAGATCCTGGAGAATCTGAACGTGAGCGGAATTCGCGTCCTGCGGGATGCTCCCCGCCGGGTGGCGATGCTCAGCGTCCACACCTCCCCACTCGATCAGCCCGGCACCGGCGACGCGGGCGGGATGAATGTGTACGTGGTGGAGTTGGCGCGCAGACTGGCGGCCGCAGGAACAGAGGTCGAAGTCTTCACCCGAGCTACCAGAGGTGGTCTTCCCCCAGTCGTAGAAATGGACAGCGGTGTTCTCGTCCGGCATGTTCCAGCGGGTCCGTACGAGGGTCTTGCGAAGGAGGACCTCCCGGCGCAGTTGTGTGCGGTGACGAGCGGAGTGCTGCGCGCCGAGGCGCAGCGTGATCCTGGTCACTACGACCTGGTCCACAGTCATTACTGGCTGTCGGGTCAGGTCGGTTGGCTCGCCAAGGAGCGATGGGATCTCCCTCTCGTCCATTCGATGCACACCATGGCCAAGGTCAAGAACTCGGCCCTGGCCGAGGGGGACTCGCCGGAGCCGGCGCTGCGCAGCATCGGAGAGGCTCAGGTGATCGAGGCCGCAGATCGATTGGTCGCCAACACCGATGACGAGGCCGCCCAGCTCGTCGGTTTGTACGGTGCCGATCCGGCGCGTGTCAGCGTCGTCAGCCCAGGAGTCGATCTCGGCCGGTTTTCGCCTGGCGATCAAGGGGCTGCTCGACGCGCCCTAGGGCTGCCACACCAGGCGTTGGTGCTGCTCTTCGTCGGGCGCATTCAGCCACTCAAGGCGCCCGATTTGCTCATTCGAGCCGCCGCCAGGATTCTCGAGGAACAGCCTGAGCTTCGGTCGCGGCTGGTGGTGGCCATCGTCGGCGGTCCCAGTGGATCGGGCCTGGCGCACCCCGAGAGCCTGGATGAGCTGGCCCGGGCGCTAGGAGTCCGGGATGTGGTCCGGTTTTACTCTCCCGTGACCCAAGAGGCGTTGACCGAGTTCTACCGGGCCGCGGATTTGGTCGTAGTCCCGTCCTACAGCGAGTCCTTCGGGCTGGTTGCGATCGAAGGGCAGGCGTGCGGCACACCGGTAGTCGCGAGCAACGTCGGTGGTTTGCCCACTGCGGTAGCTGACCAATTCAGTGGCGTCCTCGTGGAGGGCCACGATCCGGATCGTTGGGCCCAAGTGATCGCTGAGTTGTTGGCCGATCCCCAGCGGCGTCGCAGCTTGGCGGTTGGAGCACTGACCCACGCCGCGGACTTCGGCTGGGATGCGACGGCGAGTGGGTTGCTGAGGGTCTACGGCGAGGCCATGACCAGTCATGCGGCGAGCGTCACGAAGACCCGCTCGGCGGTTCCGTGACTTCCTCCTTGGAAGTCGTGATCCGCGCTGCGCTGGACGAGCGCGGAGTGGAGTACGAGCAGGTCCGACCAAGTGCCTTCTTGATTACCCTCCCCGGGCTGCACAAACTGAAGACCGTCGCGTGGTTGGTGGTCGGAGATCACAGCTTGCTCATTGAGGCTTTCGTCGTCCGGCAACCCGATGAGAACCACGCGGCCTTCTATCGATACCTGCTGGAGAAGAACGCCAGGCAGTACGGAGTCCACTTTTCGGTGGACCGCCTCGGCGATGTGTACCTGGTCGGGCGAGTGCCGCTGTCGGCTGTCGACGCGCAGGAGATCGACCGCTTGCTCGGCTGCGTGATGACCTACGCCGACGAGGAGTTCGACCGGCTACTCGAGTTGGGTTTCGCATCGTCGATCCGCAAGGAATGGGCTTGGCGCGCCAAGCGTGGGGAGAGCCTGGCGAACTTGGCCGCTTTTGCCCGATTCGCTGATCCGGAACGGGGCGAAGGGCCGGACCGCGGCTCCGCTGGCGACCGGGCCGATCGGTAAGGTCCAGTCCATGGCTGAAAGCCCGTACACCCTGGTTTTGCTCCGGCATGGTCAAAGCACCTGGAACGAGAGCAACCAGTTCACCGGATGGGTTGACGTGCCGTTGTCCGATCGGGGCGTCGACGAGGCCGTTCGCGGGGGAGAGCTGCTTGCGTCAGCTGGGTTGCTCCCCGACGTCGTGCACACTTCTTTACTGCGTCGGGCGATCGCGACCGCGAATCTCGCGTTGGACCGCTGCGATCGGCACTGGATCCCCGTGATCCGGAACTGGCGCCTGAATGAGCGGCATTACGGTGCCCTCCAGGGGAAGAACAAGAAGCAGACGCTGGAGGCCTTTGGTGACGAGCAGTTCATGCTCTGGCGACGCTCATACGACACCCCGCCCCCGCCCATCGACCCCGACGACGAGTTCTCGCAAACCCACGACCCGCGCTATGCGTGGCTGCCACCGGAGGCGAATCCACGAACCGAGTGTCTGAAGGACGTCGGGATCCGTTTGCTCCCGTATTGGGAAGACGTGGTTGTCGCAGACCTGAGGGCCAACAAGGTGGTGCTGATCGTGGCTCACGGCAATTCGTTGCGGGCCCTGGTGAAGCACCTCGACGGGATCTCAGATGAGGCCATCGCCGGGCTCAATATTCCGACCGGCATCCCTCTCGTCTACCGTCTCGATGCGCAACTTCGTCCCACCGTCAAGGGTGGGGAGTACCTAGATCCAGAAGCTGCGGCAGGCGCGATCGCCGCCGTGGCTAATCAAGGGCGCTAAGCGCCGGACGTTTCGCTGATCAGCCCTTTTCGAGTTCGCTGTAGCGCGTGCCGGTGGTGGTGTAGACGATGCGTCGCGCGATGCTGACCGCGTGGTCGGCGTAGCGCTCGTAGAAGCGGGCCATGAGCGTGACGTCGACGGCCTGGTCGACAGTCCCCGGCCAGTCGCCGAGCAGGGCCTGAATCAGTTCTCGGTGCAGATCATCGACTCCGTCATCAAGGCGCTCGATCTCGTAGGCGAGCGATAGGTCACGGTCGGCAACGACGTCGCCAACGCGCAGGCCCATGACCGACACCTGTCGGGCGATTTCGACGAAGATCGGCCGAACCTCTACGGGAACGGCTGAGTCGGGGTAGCGCATCCGGGCGATCTTGGCGATGTGGCGGGCCAGGTCGCCCATTCGCTCAATTGTGGCGGACATGCGCAAGGCCCCGGTGACCAGCCGCAAGTCGGTGGCGACCGGCTGCTGCAGGGCGAGCAGGTCCATGCACCGCTGTTCGAGTTCGACTTCCATGTCGTCGACTTCGCCGTCTGCGGCGATGACCGACTCGGCCTTGGCCAGGTCGGCGTCGAGTAACGCCGAACTCGCCCGCTCGATCATGAACCCCACGGCGCGGGTCATCTGTACCAACTGGTCGGTCACGCCATCGAGGGCGTCGTGGTAGCTCTCCCGCATGCCGAACAGAGTAGGCGCCCGATCGGCCGGCCGGGGCCGGTCAGGTGAACGCCGCCCAAGGGGTAGGTGAACTCTTGGTCCAAGACCCGCGCGACACGCGTGCGAGACACGGGTGGACTTTGTCGGATGGTCCGCAAAGGCCGTAGTGGTCCCTACGCTGGTATGCGTGAATGGTGTGGCGGTGATGGCCCTGCTGACTCTCGGGCTCGTGGTGGGAGTCGGGATTTCGGCAGCATGGCGATTCGGGGGCAAAGGTCCTGCTACCCCGCCCGTGGCGCCGACAGCCGGTACGGCCGAGGGAGTCGACATGGTGGCTGTGCTTCGAACCCTGAGCCGCGCGAGCGTCGTCCTTGACGCCAGGGATCGACCGATCCACAGCACGCCTGGAGCGCAAGCGCTGGGTGTGATCCGAGGCGGGAGGCTCCTCGACGCGGAGATCGCCGAGGCGGCCAAGAGCGCACGACGAAGCGGCCATCGCGAGTCGCTCGTGCTGGAGCGAGTGCGCGGCCGGAGCCGAATGTTGCTCTTGAACGTCCAGGTGACACCGATCGGCGGCGGACAGGTGCTGGTACTCGTGGGCGACATGACGCACGAGCGGAGAATCGACGATGTCCGCAGAGACTTCGTCGCGAATGTGAGCCACGAGTTGAAGACGCCCATTGCTGCGCTCTCGCTCCTTGGCGAGTCAGTGCTCGCGGCGGCAGATGATCGGGACGCTGTGGAGCGATTCACCGAACGCATGCAGCTCGAAACTGCTCGCTTGTCCACGCTGGTGAACGAGTTGATCGATCTGTCGCGCCTGGAGGGAGAGGCGCCGCTGGCAGGGGCCAGAGATCTCGATCTCGGGGAGATCGTGGGGGAGGCAGTGAGCCGCACCAGGCTGTCTGCGGCCGCGAGCTCGATTGAGCTGGCGACCTCGGTCCAACCGGGCCTGCACATGTACGGGGATCAGGAGCAGATCGTCTCGGCTCTTGCCAACCTGATCAAGAACGCCGTGGCCTACTCGCCCTCCGGCACGCGGGTCGCCATTGCTGCTCGGCGGAGTGGCGACCAGGTCGAAATCGGCGTTACTGATCAGGGCATTGGGATCTCGCCACGAGACCTCGACCGGATCTTCGAGCGGTTCTACCGGGTGGACCCGGCACGTTCCCGTGCGACCGGGGGCACGGGCCTCGGCCTCTCGATCGTCAAGCACGTCTGTGCCAACCATGAGGGCGAGGTGGACGTGTGGAGTGTCGAGGGAGCGGGTTCGACCTTCACCCTGCGGTTTCCGCTGTCTGCCCCGCCCGATTCCTCCCTCGAGGTCAAGACCGGCGCACTCGCCAAGGGGGTTGGATGACGCGCGTGCTCGTGGTGGAGGACGAGGTGTCGATCAGCGAGTCGCTGGCCTTCATGCTTCGCAAGGAGGGCTATGAGGTGGTCGTCGCCGGCGATGGACGTGCCGCTCTAGCTGAATTCGACCGTAGCGGGGCCGACCTCGTTCTCCTCGATCTCATGCTTCCTGGGTTGTCCGGGTCTGAGGTGTGTCGTGCGCTGCGCACTCGCTCCGCCGTGCCGGTGATCATGTTGACCGCCAAGGACAGCGAGATCGACAAAGTGGTTGGCCTGGAGTTGGGTGCCGACGACTACGTGACCAAGCCCTTCTCCATGCGTGAGCTGTTGGCTCGGATCCGGGCGGTTCTCCGGCGTGGAGAGATCGAGGAGCCCGGCTGGTCGGTCCTCGAGGTGGGTTCGGTGCGCATGGACGTCGAGCGACATACGGTGACCGTCGCGGGCCAGGCGGTGCCCATGCCGCTCAAGGAGTTCGATCTCCTGGAATTCCTGTTACGGAATGCGGGTCGGGTGCTCACCCGGGGCCAACTCATCGATCGGGTGTGGGGGTCTGACTACGTCGGAGACACGAAGACCTTGGACGTTCACGTCAAGCGGCTGCGATCGAAGATCGAACCCGAGCCGAATGTTCCGGTCCATCTGATTACCGTTCGCGGCCTCGGGTACAAGTTCGAGGCCTGACTCTGCCGCCTAGCCGCCCGCCGTGGTGCCCTCTGCTGTGAGCGAGAGAACGTCGACCGTCCCCGACCCTTCACCTGCGTAGGTCAAGGTCACGGTCGTGAACGAGCCGACCGGGAAGGTTGCGTCGGGAACGAGAATCGTGCTCGCGGGCTCAGCGCCAGTGGTGATCAGGCCACGACCGGGCACGGTGATCGGCGTGAGAGGTATCGGCCCAGCTCCTTCGATGCCGATACCGATGAGGGTCTCCGGCTCCGCAGCGTTGTTGACCAGCGCACCGATCAGGGAGAACGTGCCCGGACGAAGGTCATCCTCCACCAGCAGCAGGTTGCGTGCGTCCATAGCGCCAACGGTCAACGAGGAGCCGTTCGAAGGGACGTACGGCTGGTTGGTCGAGGCGAGGAATCCCGTGGCGCAACCGGCGAGCATGCTAGCCAGCAGTACGGCCAGCGGCATGGTTAGGGCGCGGCGTGCGGTGCGGGTCACGCGGGTAGCGTAGCGGCGCAGCGCGCAGGATTCAGCCGGTGGTGGCCCACGCGTCGGTTCGGCCCACCAGGAGCACCACATTCACGATGGCTAGGCCGACGACGAACACGAAGGGGGCCCGGGGGTGGCCACGCCATTTCGGCCCAAGCCCCAAAGCGAGCAGACTGACGGCCAGGGCCAGCGCCGCCCAGCCGGCGCGCCCTACCGGCCCTGGTGGGGCGAACGCGAGGACGACCGTCGCGGCGATCAGTGACGCGGCAGCCAGTCCGCGGGTCCAACGCGCGCCGATACGCGCTGGTAGGCCGCCCACGCCGAGTTCGGTGTCCTCCTCGATGTCGGGCAAGGCATTGGCCAGATGGGCCCCGACCCCGAGGAGGGCTCCTGCCAGGCATCCCCACCAAGGGGGCGAGGGACTCCCGGGAAGGCTGAGCACGACCACCGCGGGCAACAGGCCGAACGCGACCACGTAAGGAGCCCAGGACCAGATGGTCCGCTTGAGCCGCAGGTCGTAGGCCCACCCAGAGGCGACAACAACGAGATGGAGGAGTCCGGCGGCCCAGCCCAGCGCCAAGGACAACGGCAGGCAGAGCACCGCAGCGACGGTGGTGGCGGCCCGATAGGCGGCCGGGGTGGCGGCGCCTGTGACGAGCGGCTTGTCCGAACGGTGACTCAGTACGTCGGATTCGTGGTCGACCAGGTCGTTGAGCCAGCCGATCGTCAACTGGCCCGTGAGCACGGCGCCGGCGAGCAACAGCAGCCGAGCCTCGGTGAGCCCGATGGCTGCGCCGATAGCGGTCGCCAGCGCGGTGACGACCAGTGAAGGGCCCGGATGACAGCCCTTCACCAGGCCGCGCACCGAGGTGCGCCGGCTGGACTCGGCGATGCCGCGTTGGGCCTGCGGCGGAACGGTCACGGGCCCAGTCTGGCCCCCGCAGTGCGGGGCGGTTGGCCCTCGGCCGTCTTCCCGGCGAAGGCTCCCCACCATGGATCGGCTGATCTGTCAAGTCCCCAGATCGCATCCATAGGCCCTCTGACCTGCGTAAACGCGGCCTGTTGCCCCGATTCGGCGTGTTACCCTTGACTCCAGCGAAAGGGCGGTATTCATGTCGTTTCAGGTCGGCGAGACAGTCGTCTACCCGCACCACGGAGCCGCGCTCATCGAGGCGGTCGAGACTCGAACCGTCAAGGGCGAAGAGCGTCTCTACCTGGTGCTTAAGGTCGCCCAAGGTGACCTGACGGTCCGGGTACCCGCGGATAACGCAGAGTTCGTTGGCGTCCGCGATGTGGTTGGCCAGGAAGGTTTGGAGCGCGTCTTCGACGTCCTGCGCGCCCCCCACACGGAGGAGCCGACCAACTGGTCGCGCCGCTACAAGGCCAATCTTGAGAAGTTAGCCTCCGGAGACGTCATCAAGGTCGCCGAGGTCGTTCGCGACCTGTGGCGGCGTGAACGTGAGCGTGGCCTGTCCGCTGGGGAGAAGCGAATGTTGGCCAAGGCCCGGCAGATCCTTGTGTCGGAGCTTGCTCTTGCCGAGAACACGAACGAGGACAAGGCCGAGGCCATCCTCGACGAGGTGCTGGCTTCCTGAACCTCGCGCGCGGCGGCCTCGATCAGTCGCCGTTCGCGCCCTCATTGTGGGCGCTGACCTGAAAGGTCGCGCTGGACATGCGTGCTCGGCTCGTACCCCGCCGCTCGGTTCCACAGCCGGTGGTAGAACTGCTCCGCCTGTGTGTGGTCGTCTTTGGTGCCGCGCTGGGTTATCAGGTCGCGATTGCGTTGGGTTTCGAGCGGCTCGGCGGGTTCGACCCAGTGGTGATTGGTCTCCTGCTGGGCTCTGCCGTGGGGTATGTGCTCGGCGGAGTACTCGGCCGCACGACGCTGACCGCCGTCGAACGTTCAGAGCGTGCGCTCAGCGATGTCTCCGCCGAGCAAATCGTGGCCGGCACGTTCGGGGCCATGATCGGCATTTTGGCGGGCGCCGCCATCGCCTGGCCGGTGTTCTTCCTGGATCGGCGGATCTTTGCCGTCCCGCTGTTCATGTTCGTGCTTGTGACCACCGGGCTGCTCGGTTATCGAGTGGGATCTGCGAGACGCTCGTCCATGATCGGCATGTTCGGCGCCCAGGCCGGTATGGCCACCCCGAGCCTGTCCGCGTCAGTGCTGCCGCGTCTGGTTGATTCCTCGGTAGCCATCGATGGCCGGATCGTCGATGTCGTTCGAGCGGGATTCTTGGGCGGGCAGATGCTCGTGACCCAACCGGTCCTCGACGAGCTGCAGGGGCTCGCCGATGCCGGGGACGACCTGCGCCGAGCCAAGGGCCGCCGTGGCCTGGAGGTGCTCGACGTTCTCCGCCGTGAACCGGGGGTCGAGGTCCTGGTGATTGCGGACGAAGCCGTTGCTGTTCCGGAGGTCGACGCGAAGCTGGTTCGGGTCGCCATTGACCGGTCGTGTTCCTTGCTGACGCTCGACACCAACCTGGCCAGAGCCGCCTCGCTGGCCGGCGTGCGGGTTCTGAATCTGCACGCTTTGGCCCTGTCGCTGCGCCCGCCGGTGATCGCGGGCGATGAGGTGACCGTCCTGCTCACGAAGACTGGCAAGGAGCCCGGCCAGGCGGTCGGCTATCTCGACGACGGCACGATGGTCGTCGTCGAGCGGGCCAAGGAGGCAGTCGGCCACGAGGCCCTCGTTCAGGTGACGAGCGTGCTCACCACCGCCAACGGACGCCTCGTCTTCGCCCGTCCGCTGTCGTTGGCTGGGCGGCCAGTCGCCGCCGAGTAGTTCACGTCACTCGAATTCGTCCCAATTCGTGCTCGCCGTGCGGGCCGGGGGAGCAGTTGGGGCGCCTGCGAGCCGGAGATTGCGTACGGTCTGCCTTGTGTCCTCCCGCCTCGCTGCCCTGCTGTCTCGCCCGGCTGCGGGGCGCTGATGATCTCGGACGCTGGCGCCTTCCGGGTCGGGATCGGCTTCGACGCCCACCCGCTCGTCGCTGGCCGTCCCATGCGGATGGCTGGTCTCGAGTGGCCGGATGTAGAGGTCGGATGCGACGGCCACTCCGATGGGGATGTGGTGGCGCACGCCATGTGTGACGCGTTGCTGTCTGCCGCTGGCTTGGGCGACCTCGGCGTAGTGTTTGGCACTGACGATCCGGCGCTGGCTGGTGCTTCTGGTCTGGTCTTGCTTGGTGAGGTCTTCAATCGGATCGTGTCCGCGGGCGGCCGGATCGGCAATGTTTCGGTGCAGCTCATCGGCGACATCCCGCGCCTGGGGCCACGTCGCGAAGAGGCCAGGGCTGTTCTGTCGGGTGCGTTGGGCGGCGCACCGGTGTCGGTGTCGGCGACGACCACCGACGGGTTGGGGTTGACCGGTCGAGGCGAGGGCCTGGCCGCAGTCGCCAACGCGCTGGTCGTTTGCCAGCCTGATCTAAGGACCGGGCAGCCATGGATGACCTAGCCACCCAGCGGGCCCGAGTCGTGATGTTGCTCGATGCCGACAACGCCGAAGGTGCGTTGGCTCTCGTCGAGACACTCATCGACGGGGCGCCGGACGATCCGGGCCTTCGGTGCTTGCAGTCCCAGGCACTCCTCGCGCTCGACCGCCTGCCCGAGGCGTTGGAAGCGGCGAACAGAGGTGCAGCACTCGGTCCCTCGAACGACTGGCCGCACCGGCTGGCGAGCATGATCTTGAGCGAGGCAGGCGACCTGGATGGCTCGGCTCGCGCGGCCCGCGAGGCCGTCCGGCTCTCGCCGAACAGCGCCGAGGCCCAAGAAAATCTGTGCTTCGCGCTCGGTCGACTACTGGTCCGGCTGGGCAACTCGGGAGACCGGGCCGATCTCAGACAGTTGCGAGATGTTGCTGACGAGGCGCTGTTGGCGGCCGATCGGGTGGTCGCTGTGGGCCCAACCCAATCTTCGGCTTTCGAGGCGCGCGGATATGTGCTCGGGTGTGTGCGCCGACCGCAAGAGTCGGCGGCGGCCTACGAACGGGCCAAGCAGCTCGAGGTTCCGCCCCCTGATCTCGACTGACGTTCGCCCTTCGCGGGTTGAAGGGACCCACTCTGGGACGCTCGAGCCTGACCTGATGGGCGGCGTGCACGGGGCCGTAGAGTGGGCCGGTGACGCTGCGGCTGTACGACTCCGCCTCCCGGGAGACGCGCTCGTTCGAGCCGTTGCGCGCCGGCGAGGTCTCCATCTATGTGTGCGGCCTGACCGTTCAGGGGCCACCGCACGTGGGGCACATCCGGTCTGCGTTGGTATTCGACATCCTCGGACGTTGGCTGGACTATCAGGGGCGTACCGTCACCCTGGTCCGGAATGTCACGGACATCGACGACAAGATCATCGCCAAGTCAGCGGACCACCACATGGCTTGGTGGGCGTGGGCAGCCATCAACGAGCAGGCCACGCAGTCGGCATACGAGGTGCTCAACATTCGTCGAGCGACGTATGAGCCTCGGGCCACCGGGCATGTCACAGAGATGGTGACGCTCATGGCCGAGCTCATCGAAGCGGGTCATGCGTATGCGGCGGAGGACAACTCGGGCGACGTCTACTTCGACGTACGGTCCTGGCCGGCCTACGGATCGTTGACGGGCATGCGACTGGACGAGATGGAGCCCGCCGGAGACGCCGACCCGCGAGGCAAGCGGGACCCTCGCGATTTCGCGCTCTGGAAGGGCGCCAAGCCAGGCGAGCCGTCGTGGCCCACTCCTTGGGGTGACGGTCGGCCCGGCTGGCACCTCGAGTGCTCGGCGATGGCAGGAAAGTATCTGGGAGACGAGTTCGACATCCACGGTGGTGGAATCGACCTGCGTTTCCCGCACCATGAGAACGAGCAGGCCCAGTCGCGGGCGGTCGGGCGGCCATTCTCACGCTGGTGGATGCACAACGCCTGGGTGACTACATCGGGCGAGAAGATGGGCAAGTCTTTGGGAAACAGCCTTCTTGTGGAGGAGGTCGTCAAGCGGGTTCGACCGGTGGAGTTGAGGTACTACCTTGGCGCGGCGCACTACCGGTCTCACATCGAGTACTCGGAAGAGGCGCTGGCGGAGGCGGCCACGGCCTACCGGCGCATTGAGGGCTTCGTGCAGCGTGCCTCGGAGTTGACCGATGGCGTAGTTCCAAGCGTTGTCTGCGCCGAGTTCGAAGCAGCCATGAACGATGACCTTGGCGTTCCCGCGGCACTGGCGGCGCTGCACGATGCGGTACGGGAGGGCAACGCCTTGCTCGCTGCAGGCGACTCAGCCGCCCTTCGCGGCGCGCTCGGCGCCGTGCGCGCCATGCTGAACGTGCTCGGTCTGGACCCGGCTGACCCGGCCTGGCACCACGACGGCGCGGAGAGCGCCCGCCTGCGGGACGCGGTCGATGTCCTCGTCGCGCATGCGCTCGAGGAGCGTCAGGCGGCCCGTCACCGCAAGGACTTCGTAGCCGCGGACGCCGTTCGTGATCGGTTGGCGGCGGCCGGAATAGTCATCGAGGACTCCCCCTCGGGGTCACGTTGGTCCCTGGAAGGTGGAACCTGATGGCCGGGAACTCCCAACGCAAGGGAGCCATGCGCAAGTCGGGAAGCAAGAAGGGGGCGACCGCCGGGTCGGGGGGGCAGAAGGGCAAACAACTCAAGGGCCGGGGTCCGACTCCCAAAGCGGCCGAGCGGAAGGGTCACCCCGCCGCGCGCAGGTCGGTCAGGACCCGCGAGGGCGCTTCCTCAGGGGGGCCCTCCATGGGGGGCCGCGGACCGCGTCGCGACGCGCGTGGGAAGTCGTCGACCGAATTGGTTGTCGGGCGCAACAGCGTCCTCGAAGCTCTCCGCGCTCACGTCCCAGCCAGCACGTTGTTCGTCGCCTCTCGTATCGACTCCGATGACCGGGTCCGCGAGGTCCTCAAGCTGGCGGGTGATCGTGGGCTCGCCTTGCTTGAGGCGGCGCGGCCCGAGCTCGACCGCATGAGTCACGGGGCCATCCATCAAGGTTTGGTCCTCCAAGTGCCGCCCTACGACTACGCGCATCCAGGCGACCTCCTGGCTGCCGCGACCGACGCAGGAGAGACCCCGTTGCTGGTCGCGCTGGATGGAGTGACTGACCCGCGAAACCTGGGCGCCATCGTCCGCTCGGTGGCGGCCTTCGGGGGGCACGGCGTGCTGGTGCCAGAACGACGTTCGGCGGGCATGACCGCGGGCGCATGGAAGGCGTCGGCCGGTGCCGCCAGCCGAGTTCGAGTGGCCCGGGCCACCAACCTCAACCGGGCGCTCATGGCTTGGCGAGACGCGGGCTGCATGATCGTGGGGCTCGCCGCTGACGGTGACGTGGGACTTGCAGACCTGGACGCCGCGACCGACCCCATGGTGCTTGTGGTGGGTTCTGAGGGCAAGGGGCTTTCCCGGTTGGTCAAGGAGACGTGCGATCTCCTTGTTTCCATTCCCATGCACTCCAGTAGTGAGTCGCTGAATGCTGGAATGGCAGCTGGAATCGTTCTCCACGAGGTCGCCGCACGTCGACGGGGACTGCAGGACTCAGAAGGGCCGTAGGATCGGGCGCCGTGCACCGATACGACGACGAGACCGATGAGCTCGGTCAGGCCATTCTCGACTATGCCCAGCGCCGTCTTCGACTGGATCCGGTCCCCCTCGACGGGCCCAAGCCCTTCGAGCGTTTGCAGGAGCTCGCTGGCCAGACGATTACCGAGGAGGGTCTTGGCGGCCTGGTTGCCCTTCGCCTCTTCGACGAGGTTCTGTCCAAGGCATGCATCTCCGTGGACCATCCTCGCTACCTCTCGTTCATACCGGCTGCACCGACCGAAGCGGCGTCGCTCTTCGATCTGGTCGTGGGTGCGTCGTCTATCTATGGCGGTTCCTGGCTCGAGGGTGCCGGTGCGGTCTACGCCGAAAACCAGGCGCTGCGCTGGATCGCAGACCTGGCGGATTTCCCGGCGGAGGCGGGAGGGGTGTTCGTTCAGGGTGGAACCCTGGGAAACCTCTCAGCCCTGGTGGCTGCCCGGCATGCGGCACGGGGCAAGCGGGGGGGCGACCAGCCGAGCCGATGGGTGATCGCGTGCAGCGCGGAGGCGCACTCGTCGATCGCTCACGCCGCGAGCGTCATGGACGTCGATCTGCTTCTGGTGCCCGGTGACGATCGGGGTCGGCTGACCGGAGAAGAGCTGGACCGATGCCTCGCGGCGCGCGATGAAGACAACGTGTTCGCTGTGGTCGGGACGGGGGGAACCACCAACTTCGGGATCGTCGACGACCTCGCGGGAGTGGCCGAGGTCGCCGCGGCGCGGGGGATCTGGATGCATGTGGACGGCGCGTACGGACTAGCCGCTCTCGCGGCACCGAGCGCTCGCGACCTATTTCTCGGGCTCGAGCGTGCTGACTCCTTCATCGTCGATCCGCACAAGTGGCTGTTTGCGCCCTTCGATGCCTGCGCCCTGATCTACCGGGATCCGAAGTTGGGCAAGGCTGCCCACACGCAGAAGGCGGGCTACCTAGACGTCATCACCGAGGGCTCGGCTGGGGACTGGAATCCCTCCGACTACGCCTACCACCTCTCCAGGCGCGCCCGCGGACTGCCGCTGTGGTTCTCACTCGCCACCCACGGGACGCGTGCCTACTCCGAGGCCGTAGAGACAACCATGTCGGTCGCTCGAGCGGCAACCGAGGAAGTGCGACGCCGCTCCTACTTGGAGCTGTTGCGGGAGCCGGACCTTTCAGTGGTGGTCTTTCGGCGGCTCGGCTGGACCCCTGAGCAGTACTACGACTGGTCGGACCGCCTCATGGCGGCGAACTTCGCATTCGTGACGCCGACCGTCCACGAGGGTGAGACCGTCACGCGTTTCGCGATCGTCAACCCTCGAACGACCGTGGCCGACGTGCAAGCGATCTTGGACACCATGGCCTAGGGCGAGGTTGGGGCTGCTCGCCTGGGGCCTGGCTTTCCGCTCGCTGGCCTTGCCCTAGCGGCTTGACGGCTGGGTGCCACCGTGGGGCTGGAGCGGGCCGGAGCCGTAGAATCCCGTGGACGCGCTGACGTGCGCGGCTTGCCGACGTGGCGCAACTGGTAGCGCACCCGACTTGTAATCGGGCGGTTAGGGGTTCAAGTCCCCTCGTCGGCCCCGGTTTGGTTTGCGCGTGGGCAGATGGCGTGGGGCTGCTACCGAGCCGTCAGCCGGTGCCGGCCAGGGTGCCCGAGAAGACCTGCCAGGCGAGCAGTGACTTGGCGACCAAACTCAGCGTGATGTAGACGGTCTCGCCGAACAGGTAATCACGCCAGCGTCCGACCTGCTTGTACTGCAGCCACTGATTGACAGCGAAACAGTTGAAGAGCACGAACAGCGAAAAGAAGATGGCGTAGACGAAGGTCGGCGCGGTCGAGTCGCTTCCTGGTGCTACGAGGTAGGTGCCGATGGCGATCCAGGGAAAGATCCCGGCAATACAGCCGAGCCAGAACGGGAGCAGCCCCCCGTCCCCTGGGGCTTGGTACTTCTCCTGCACGAGCCCGAACAAGATCATGGACACGTTGACCCCGAACAACGCGACCAGGGCCGCCACATCGGTGATCCCCGTCAGCTGGGCGATGAGCACGATCATGATCGAGGAGCTCAGCGAATACTCGACCCACCGCGCAGTATTGCGATGCTCGAGCAGCCCGGCGCGGTAACGAGGGAAGTACGGTTTTGACGAGATGATCCAGTGCGCTCCAGCGGACAACATGAGGAAGAGCGCGACCCCCCACGCCACGTTGATCGAGAACAGAGTCACCGCAGGCTCGGGCGCGGAGCCAGGTGGCCCGGCGAGATACGTCCCGGTGACGGGCAGCGCAAACGCGGTGGCAAGCGCCAGAATGGCGACAGCCTGGAGGGCGTGGAAGCCACCCATCCCGACGTTGTAGCGGCGCAGCTTACGGAATCGGGCGTTATCCGGCGGGGCAGTGGTCTGGGTGGTCATCCCTCAAATCTAGGGCTGCGCGATGAAAGTGGCGCGTTGAGGGAGCACGTGTCGCGGCCGCCGCCGGAAATGCTGACGACGGCCGCGGGGGGCGTGAGTGATCGTTCAGCTCGACACGAGCTCGGGCTGCGGGCTCGGCTCGGCCAGCAGCCCCATGCTGTCCTCGAGGGCCCCGTGGCCTTCCAAGTGAGGCAAGCGCTCCCAGGCCGCCGGCATCCACCAGTTCCAGCGCCCGAGGAGTGCCATCGCCGACGGCAGGAGCAGGGCCCGCACGATCGTCGCATCGATCAAGATGGCGGCCGCGAGCCCGATTCCCATCTGCTTGAAGTCCAGCAGCGAGAGCGAGGCAAAGACGCTGAAGACCCCCACCATGACGACCGCGGCGCTGGTCACGACGCCGGCTGACGCCGTGATTCCCTCGGCCACCGCCTCCTTGGTCGGGAGTCCACGCTGCGCGGCTTCCCTGATCCGACTGACAACGAACACCTCGTAGTCCATCGACAATCCGAAGAGCACCACAAACATGAACAGCGGCAACCAAGACACGATCGCGCCGTTCGAATTGAACCCGAGCAGCGACTCGGCCCAGGTGTGCTGGAAGACGAGGACAAGCAGACCGTACGAAGCCGCAACCGACAACAGCGTGAGTGCAATCGCCGTGCTGGCGATGACCACGGACCGGAACGCGAGCAGCAGGACCATGAACGTCAAGGCCAAGACAAACGCAATGACGAACGGGAGGCGCGACACCATCCGTGCAGTGAAGTCCGCGCTGCCGGCCACGTCCCCCGTCACTGCCGTCTGAACTCCCGTGAGCTGGCCGAAGGTGACTGGGAGCAGGTGGTCGCGTAGTTGTGCGAGGCTCTCGGCCGCACGCGGATCCTCGGGTCCGAAGGTCAGCGGGAGGTCCACGGTGGCCGTCTTGCCGTCCGGTGAGAACACCGGGGCTAGCGGGATAGGAGCAAAGAGCCCGGTTGCTGCCGCCTCCCGAGCGAGAGCGGCGGCCGTCCGATCGATCGTGGTCCGACCCAGCGGGTCGTCGGACCAGACGACCACGGTGTGCGCCGTCCCTTCCTGCGGGAAGGCCGCGATGACCCGGTCATAGGTCTGGATTTCAGCGATCGTCCGAGGCAGGTCGGCTGGCCCGGTGTCGCGCAGTGTCATCTCAAGCGCCGGTGCCGCGAGCGAGAGCAGAACCGCTACGCCGATGGACAAGGAGACGGCGGGCCGAGCCAAAACGACTCTCATGATCGCCGGCCACACACGCCCGGACTCGCTGGCCGGACGGCGCAGCCGGTGCAGGTACGGAATGCGAGGACGGTCAATCCTGTCGCCCAGCTTGGCCAAGATGGCGGGCAGGACGGTCAGGGACCCGACCGCGGCCATAGCGACGACCAAGATCGTGCCGACGGCAAAGGAGACGAAGACCGCGTTGCCGGACAGGAACATGCCGCCCATGGCAATCATCACGGCGACGGCAGACACCAGCACGGCGCGTCCTGACGTGGCGGCGGCGATCTCGACGCTGTCCAGCGTGCCGGCGCCCTTGGCTCGCTCTTCGCGGGCCCGTCGGACGTAGAACAACGAGTAGTCCACGCCGACGGCCATGCCGATGAGCAGGATGACGCTTCCCAGGATGTCGGTGACCGGCGCCAGGTGCGAAACGATTCCAGCAAGGCCGATTGCACCCATGACGGCCGTCAGGGCCAGCAGAACCGGAACCCCTGCGGCGAAGAGCGCGCCGAAGGCGATGATCAGAATGAGCAAGGTGATGGGCAGGCTCAGCATTTCTGCCTTGCGGAAGTCAGAATCGATCTGGTGCCCGAGGGAGGCCTCCAAGGATGCATCCCCGACCTGCGCGATGCGGAGCTCAGGATGGGACGCCTGGACCTGGGCGGTTGCAGCGGTCATGGCGCCGATCCCGGCGGTCACGTGCTCGAGGGCGTCGTTACCGGCGAGCCCCTCAGTAGCCATCTCCACCGGCAGTTGAACGGCCTCCCTTCCCTCAGAAGCCACCGGGGCGCCGACGGAGGCGACCCCTGGGAGGGCAAGGTAGGCGGCGGTGAGTTGTTGGGCGACTTCGGCCGCCGTCACATGGTCGAGGAGTCCGTCCTTCGCCTCGATGAGCGCGATCTCTGTCACCTGCGGGGGAAAGGCCGCTGCCTCCACCACGCGATCAGCGCGACCAGCCTCGCCGGATCCGGTCTCGGCGTCGGTCAAGGTGTTGGTGCCGACGGCGGAGCCGAGCAGAAGGCAACCGAGCACGAGAACGCACCAGCCGGCGATTGCTCGCCACGGGTGTTCAGCTGACCAGCGCGCGAGCCCGAGGGCGGTTCCGCTGCGATTCATTGGGAGGGCCTTTCAAGCGTGGGAACGGGACTCACCCACGGTGTCGTTCGGCACCGGTCCGCGGCAGCACGGCGGCCACCCCTGTTCAGCCGGGGGTTAGCCCTACCCCGAGTCGGGGGGTTGCAGGATGTCTTGAGTTGAGCTCGCCTGGGTAGGTTCGCCGCATGTCCTACCTGCCGTGGTCGCCCCGGACCTGGCGAGCGACCGCGAATGCCGCGCTGGATCTTCCCTACGGCCTGATCGTCGGAATCGTCCTATACACCGGGCTCTCGGTAGGAGTCAGCCTGCTCGTGCTGGGAGTGGGCATCTTCGTCCTCGCAGGCACTCTGCTTGTGGCGAGCTTCTTCGGCTCGCTCTTTCGCGCGAAGCTCGACGGCGTGCTGGCCGCGGAAGTCCCGGCACGACCCAATTCGGAGCGGCCGGGGCGTGGGCTATGGCGCGGCACTTTTGATGTCCTGGCCAGCGCTGGCCGGTGGAAGGATCTGTTGCACGGCCTCCTCATGACTCTCCTCGGCCCTGTCTGGTTCATGCTCGTCACGATCTCCTGGTCGCTGGCGTTTGGCTTGGTCGGCTACCCCGTCTACGCGGGCTGGATCCCTGAGGACTCTTTGGTCAGCAACGCGGACTGGGCAATGGACGTCGATGCTCGAGGTCTCCTGGTCCGTGTTTTGGGTGGCCTCCTAGGCATTGCGATGCTCTTCGTTGCGGCGTGGGTGGCTGGGTTGACGGCCCGGGCCGACCTTGCCCTTGCGGGGGCGCTCCTCGGTCTGCAAGAGGCCGACGTCCTCCGCGAACAAGTCACCACCCTCCGTACGACGAGGGCGGCAGTCGTGGACGCAGCCGACGCCGAGCGTCGACGGATCGAGCGCGACCTGCATGACGGCGTGCAGCCTCAGTTGGTGTCCCTGGCGATGAATCTTGGGTTGGCGCAACGCAAGTTCGATGACGACCCACGGGCTGCGCGGGCCCTCGTCGACCGGGCGGCTGAGGAGGCCAAGCACGCGATCTCCGAGCTGCGTGGCGTGATCCGTGGCGTGCACCCAGCTGTGCTGAGCGAGCGGGGACTCGATCCCGCCCTGTCCGCCATCGCCGCGCGGTCCCCCGTGCCGGTCACTGTCGTCTCAGCCCCCGAGCTGTCCGACCGACGGTTGAATCCGACGGTCGAAGCCGTGGCCTACTTTGTCGTGGCCGAAGCGCTGACGAACGTCGCACGCCACGCGGACGCTACTCATGCCACCGTGCGCGTTTCGCTGCCGACCAGCGAGTTGTTGAGAGTCGAAATCGTCGACGACGGTACGGGCGGGGCCCGAGCTGTTTCTGGGTCTGGGCTGTCCGGTCTAGCGGATCGAGCAGCGGCCGTCGATGGGACGTTGATCGTGGAATCGCCGGCTTCTGGCGGGACCACCGTGACCTTGGAGGTTCCATGCGGGTGGTGATTGCCGAGGACTTCGCCCTGCTGCGTGAGGGGCTGGCGCGACTGCTCGCGGAAGACGGACACGAAGTCGTGGCCGCGGTTGCTGATGCCCAGGAACTCCTAAGGGCCGTCGAAACTCTGCAGCCGAACCTCGTGCTAAGCGATGTGCGGATGCCTCCGACCCACACCGACGAGGGCCTGCGCGCGGCACTGGTCATCCGGTCGTCGTGGCCCGATGTAGCCGTCCTCGTTCTGTCCCAATATGTCGAGGAGCGCTACGCCTCCGAGCTCCTTGCAGGGAAGACCAGCGGGGTGGGATACCTCCTCAAGGATCGGGTCGCCGATGTCTCCGGCTTCCTTACCGATGTGCGGACGGTCGGGGCGGGGGGCACGGTTTTGGACCCCGAGGTGGTCAAGCAGCTCCTCGTTCGTGCTCGCCAGCAAGACCCGCTGGCCTCGCTGACTCCTCGCGAGCGGGAGGTACTCGAGCTGATGGCCCAGGGCCGGTCGAATGCCGCCATCGGCGAGGAACTGGTGATCACCTCGGGCGCTGTTGAGAAGCACGTCAGCAGCATCTTCACCAAGCTGGGCCTGCTTCCCGCCGAGACCGATCATCGACGCGTTCTTGCAGTCCTCCGCTTTTCGGAGGGGGAGGCATGAGGCCGGGGACGGGGCGGGCGCTCACTGCGGTGGGAGTGGTGATCGCAGTCGCGGCCATCGTCATGGGAACGCTGTCTTTCGTTTCGGCCCTCTGGCTGCGGTCGGAGACCTTTACCTCGTCATATCCGGTTACCGCCGAGTTGAGTGCCACCTCCGACTGCGGCCCCATCTCCGTCGTCGCAGGACGATCGGGGACCATCGATCTGACTGGCCGGATCAGATGGTCGTTCGGCAAGCCGACGATCTCCTCTGACTTGGTCGGCGGGGTTCGGGTGGTTGAGGTTATGTGCCCCTCCGCCTCCTTCGAGGTCGCGGATTCGGCCACTCTGGTGCTGTCCGTTCCAGCGGCGACGTCAGTCCGTGTTCGGGCCTCGAGCGGGTCGATTCGGCTCGAGGGTCTGGAGGGCACGATTGACGTTTCATCGAATGCCGGGCGAGTCCTCGGCAGCGGCTTGCGTTCGCCGTCGGTGACCGCGAGCAGTTCCGCTGGCAGCGTTCGCCTGTCGTTTTCGCTGGCGCCCATGTCCGTCGCCGCCACGAGTTCCGCAGGCGGGGTACAGGTCTTGGTTCCGGAAGGTGAGCAGACCTACCGGGTCGCTGCGAACAGCTCAGCCGGCTCTACAGACGTCACCGTCAAGACCGATCAAGCCAGTGGACGCTCCATCGTGGCGCGCAGCAGTGCCGGCCCGGTCCGAGTCGGCTACGTCAGTTGACAGTGAGCGCGGTGACACCGCGGCGCGGGGACGACCGAAGGCTGCTCACGTGAGGCGAGCCCGACCCTAGGGCTGTGGTCGAGCGGGTGGGCGGGCGCTTCGGGCCAGGTCCTGGAGCCGGGCGGAAACCGCTGAAGATGGCTCTGCTCCAAGCAGTTCCAGCATTGACCAGCTCCCTGCGTCGAGGCCGGTGAGGTACTCCACGTTGTCGGGGTTGTCCGGTGCGCGCCAGGCAGAGATCAACACCGTGGCGAGCAACCGCGCCACCAACACATCACCCAGGACGTCCAGCTCGCTCGGGTCCAGGGGGATCCGCGACTGGTAGCCATGAAGGAAGTCCTCGGTCGCCTTCCACGGGTTGGTCCCTGACATCGCGACCACTCTCAGCAGGGAGGCCAGACTGATCCCGACATCGCAGATCCTCGCTGTGTGGTGCATGTCGCCAAAGTCGATGACACCCCCAATTCCATTGCTGCCCACGAGCACATTGCTCATGGTTACGTCGCCGTGAAACGTCCCGGATGGCTGCTCGCGGGTCTTCTCCGTCAGGTGTGAGCATCTGGCCAACAGGCTCAGCACTTGCTGCCGCCGGTCCTCGCGGAGGCCTACTGCGAAGCGAGCCAGAGTCTGCACCTGGCGGGGGTCCCACTCGAGAAGTCGCCGATCGGCGGGATGCGAGAAGCCCTCGAGCGCCTTGGCGGTCCGTGCCGCCCACTGCCCGAGTTGGCCGGCGAAGCCGTCGGGGAGCGGGGATGTGTCGGCGGCCTGGCCGGGGATGACGGTGAGCACGCGCACCGCATGTCGCCGCCCGTCTGGGGCTACGGCTGACGTCACGAGCGACCCGTCGATGGCCACGACCAGACGGGGGATAGCCAGTCCCGGATCCTTCCCGGCCACGTACGTCATCGCGGCGTTCTCCATGTCGATGACTGCCTGGTCCTCGGCGGAGTTCGACACCTTGAGGACGAAGGCCCCAGCGTCCGGCGTCGTCGCCAAGAAGTTGCGGTCTCGCTCGCTTCGTAGCGGCGTGATCGCGACTCGGAGGTCGTACGAAGCGAGCAGGAGATCGGCCGCCCAGGCCGCGTCGACGACAGGGGGAGGCTCACGCAGCACATCCGACCCTTCAGTGGTCATCACCCCATCTTGGCCGCTCCCCGTGGGGGACACGCATTTCGGTCTGTCAGAGTGTTGACGTGCCGGAGGGCTTTTCATCGCTGGTCGTCGTAGTCGTGGTGGCCGCACTAGCGCCGATCATCGTTGACCTGATCCCAGGTCGCGCGCGGTTTCCTCAGGTGGTCATCTTGATCGCCGGCGGGGTCCTCGTGGGACCCGAGATCCTGAACCTGGCTCAACCGAACGCGGTGGAGTTGTTTTCGGCGATCGGTCTCGGATTCCTGTTTCTGATGGCGGGCTACGAGTTCGACCCGGCCCTAATGAGAACCCATGCCGGGCACGTGGCGATTCGGGCGTGGGTCGTCAGCTTCGGTGGTGCCTTCGCCGTGCTGGCTGTGCTCGCCTTCATGCACGAAGGGACATCGCCGCTAGTCATCGCCATCGCCTTGACGACCACGGCGCTAGGGACGCTGCTGCCGATCTTGCGTGACAACGGCATGCTCGGCGGTCGTTTCGGCCCCTTCATTCTCAGCGCAGGGGCAGTAGGAGAAATCGGCCCGATCTTGGCCATGGCGCTCCTGCTCGGCACGTCGGGGACGCTGGTCGAGCTGGTCGCGCTGCTGGTGATGTTGACCTTCGCCTTGCTGGCGGTGCGATTCCAGCGGGTCTTCGATGGGACACGCATCGGGGCGATCATCTTGGAGCGGGAACACTCCACCTCGCAGACGACACTGCGAATCGCCATCGCGTTGCTGTTCTTCCTGCTGGCGACCTCTGCGTACTTCGGATTCGACAGTGTGCTCGGCGCATTCGTGGCGGGCATGGTGCTCCGAGCCTGGTCGCCGGGCGACATCGAACGCCTGGAGTCGAAATTGGACGCGGTCGGATACGGCTTCTTCATCCCCATCTTCTTCATCGCCTCGGGCCTCACCCTCGACGTCGACTCGATCGCAGGAAGTCCGATACGCGTCCTGGTCTTCTGCGCCTTGATCTTCGCCGTGCGTGGGCTGCCGAACCTGTTCTGGTATCGCAAAGACCTGCCGAAGCCCGACCGTTGGCGGATGGTCTTTCTCACCGCTACGACCCTGCCGATGCTGGTGGCCCTGACCCAAGTGAGCGTCGACAACGGTCGGATGACGAGCGGGACCCAAGCCACGATCATCGGGGCCGGCGTTCTGTCTGTTCTGGTGTTCCCGGTCATCGCGGTCGGCATCAAGGGTCGTGCCGGGAGGACCCGCGCCGAGGCACAGCGGCGCATGGATTTCAGCTGAAGCGGCGCAGCCGAAGGCTGTTGCTCACGACGAAGACCGAGGAGAAGGCCATCGCGGCCGCCGCAACGATGGGATTCAGGAGTCCAGCCATCGCGAGTGGAATGGCTGCCGCGTTGTAGGCGAAGGCCCAGAACAGATTGCCCTTGATGGTGCCTAGCGTCCGGCGGGACAGCCGGACTGCGTCTGCGGCGAGCATCAGGTCACTGCGCATCAAGGTGATGTCACTGGCCTCGATGGCGACGTCCGAGCCAGCGCCGATGGCGAGACCTAGATCGGCCTGGGCAAGAGCGGCCGCGTCGTTGACGCCGTCCCCCACCATGGCGACGACTCGGCCATCGGCCTGCAGTTTCCGGACTGCCTCGACCTTGTCGATCGGCAGCACCTCGGCCAGCACCTGACTGATCTGGACCTCGTCGGCCACGGCCTGTGCTGCAGCGCGGTGATCGCCCGTGAGCAAGACGGGCTCCAATCCCAGTTCCTTGAGGGTCGCCACTGCGGCTGCGCTCGTGTTGCGGACGGTGTCAGCGACGGCAATCACACCGGCGACCTGGCTGTCCCAACCAACGACGACGGCCGTCCGGCCGGCCGCCAGGGTCCGCTCGAGCTCTGCTCCGAGCTCGGCCGGGAGTGCCATGGACCAGGCTGTGCTCAACCAACGCGCTTGTCCGGCGACGATCGTTGTGCCCTCGACCGTTCCCTGGACTCCCATGCCGGGGGAGCTCAAGAAGTCCGTAGCGGCAGGTACTGGGCCTTGCCGGCCAGCCGCCTCCGCCACAGCCCGACCGATGGGGTGCTCCGAGGCAGACTCCAGGGCGCCAGCCATCTTGAGTACTTCGCTGCGATCAAGACCTGGCCCTGCGACAACTTCGACCACAGCCATCTGGCCTGTGGTCACTGTGCCGGTCTTATCCAAGACGATGGTGTCGACTCGTCGGGTCTGCTCCAGAATCTCAGGGCCCTTGATCAGAATCCCCAATTGGGCACCCCGGCCCGTTCCGACCAGCAGCGCGGTTGGCGTAGCCAGGCCGAGGGCACACGGGCAGGCGATGATGAGCACGGAGACTGCGGTGCCCAAGGCGAACGCGAGGCCATAGCCGGCGGCGAGCCAGCCGCCGAAGGTGAGCAGCGCCAGGATGAGGACCACCGGAACGAACACAGCTGAGACGCGGTCGGCCAGTCGTTGGACCGGAGCCTTTCCAGTCTGTGCCTGCTCGACTAGCCGCGCGATGGCGGCCAACTCAGTCTCTGCACCGACCCTTGTTGCCTCGACGAGCAATCGCCCACCCGCGTTGATGGTGGCTCCAACGACCTCGGATCGCGGACCCACCTCGACGGGGATCGACTCTCCGGTGAGGAGGCTCGCGTCGATGGCCGAGGTCCCCTCGAGGACCACGCCATCGGTCGCGACCTTCTCGCCGGGACGGACGACGAAACGGTCACCTACTCGAAGCTCATCGACCGCTACCTGGGTCTCGATCCCGTCCCGGAGCACGTTGGCAAACCGGGCGCCGAGCTCAAGCAGGGCGCGAAGGGCATCACTCGAGCGTCGTCGGGCGCGTACTTCGGCGTAGCGACCGGCGAGGATCAATACGGTGATCGCCCCGGCGACCTCGAAGTAGAGGTGGGATCCGGCCCCCTGGCGCGAGGGCACCAGCTCGAAACCCATGGTTGCGGCACCATCCGCCGCGGAGCCGAAGAGCATCGCCGCGACCGAGGCTCCATACGCGACGAGGACGCCGAGGCTGATCAGCGTGTCCATAGTGAGGGCGCCGTGTTTGAGATTCGTCCAGGCAGCGCGATGGAACGGCGCGGCGCCCCAGACGACCACGGGCGAGATTAAGGCGAGGGCAACCCAAGGCCATCCACCAAACTGCAGCGGGAGGACCATCGACAGGACGACGACGGGGATGGTCAGTCCCGCAGAGACGATCAGGCGCCACAGCAAGAGTCGAACGTTGTCGTCTGAATCGCCGACCGGCTGGCCGCCCGATTCGACGGCGGCGACGACTGAGGCGGTGTAGCCCGTGGCCGACACCGTGGCGATGGCGTCCTCGGGGGTGACTCCCGGGGGAAGGTCCACATGGGCTCGTTCGGTCGCGTAGTTGACCGATGCCAGGACCCCGGGCATTCGGTTGAGCTTCTTCTCCACTCGCGCTGCACAGGACCCGCAGGTCATGCCGCCGATGTTGAGGTCGATGGTCGTGCCCTGGCGGGTGCTCATGGCTTGGGGTCGAGGAGTTCGTAGCCCGCCTCGTCGATGGCGGCCGCGATCTCCCACAGCGAGGGCTGCCGAGTGGTGGTCACCGTCACCGTGGATGCTCCGCCTGGGATCAAGTCGATCCGGACGTCGGTCACACACGCGACCAGCTTCAGTTCTTGGCTCACCGCGGCGACGCAGTGACCACACGTCATGCCCGACACGGTCAAGGTGAGTGTCGCGGGGAGGCCGGCCTCGCCGGGATCTGAGGGGTTCATGACCGCACCAGCCTGGCGATCGCCTCGGTGGCCTCGCGAATCTTGAGGTCGGCCTCGTCGCCGCCGGCGCGGGCCGCCTCGGCCACGCAATGGCTCAGGTGGTCCTCAAGCAGTAGCAGAGCGACCGATTCCAGGGCGCTTGTTGCCGCGGACACCTGAGTCAGGACATCGATGCAATAGGTGTCCTCCGCGACCATCCGAGAAACCCCGCGCACTTGTCCCTCGACCCTGCTCAGGCGCGCGAGCACCGCATCCTTGTTGTCCGAGTAGCCAGCCATTGCTTCTTTGTACCCCTAGGGGGTAGGGGTGTCAAAGAGGGCCTCGGCTGTCGAGCCGCGCAGCCACTCGCGTGGCGGCGGACCAGAGATCGAGGCTGGAGTTGCGCTCGCGTGACTCAAGCAGGAGGGGGTCATCGGCCGAGGATTGACTCATGACCCGCGCGCGCCTCCGCCTGCTTGTTGCTGCCCCGATCCTCTCCTTCGCCGTCGCCCTCGCACCGTCCTCAGCCCCGGCCATCAGTGCCGATGCATGTAATGGCCAGGTGGACGTCGTGCTTGGGACGCCCAGTGAAGATGTGGAAGGCGCTGTTGACGCCGGACGCGTCACCTTGGTGTTCGAGTCCGACGACGGCACCTTTGGGAACGCCGCTGATGTGAGCATCTCCGAGGAGGACTTGGGTGGCACTGCGGCCGAAGGAGCCCGGTTCGGCGCCGCACTCGCGTGGGGTTTCGATGACATCCACAGTCCCGGTTGCTCGATGGTCGCCATCGGAGCGCCAGGCGCGGACGGCGGAAGCGGCAAGGTCTACGTCTTTGTCGCTGACAAGGACGGCATCGATCCCTCGTCGATCAAGGTTCTGACGCAGGGCTCCGGCGGGCTTGGCGACAGCCCTGAGGCTGGAGACGGCTTTGGTGCCTCGTTGTTCTTCGGCGGAGACCTCGCGGTCCGGTGGTTGGCGATTGGCGCGCCCAATGAAGACATCGGCTCCAGGTCCAATGCGGGGATGGTCCACATCGTTCCGATCACGGCTGCATGGGACGGCGAGAGCGTGACCCATCGGCAAGGCAGTGGTCCCGTTCCGGGTAAGGCGCAGGCTGGCGATCGATTCGGTGCAGCCCTTGGGCCGGGATACAACGTGTATTCACTGTGGGTTGGTGTGCCAGGCGAGGACGTTGGATCGAAGCCCAATGCCGGGCTCATCGATCAGTTGCCGGGGAAGTGCCCCAACGGCTGCGTCGCCGAGGTCGATACGGTCACGTTGCCGGGAACCATGGGCGGGGTAAAGGCGATCACTCAGAACAGCCCACGGGTGCCAGGCAAAGCCGAGGGCGGCGACCAGTTCGGAGAGGTACTGAGTGGATACGTCACGGCGAAAGCCGGTGCGCGCCAACCCGTGGTCGGGATCCCGCACGAGAATGTCGGCAAGCGTAAGGACGCTGGCGTCATCGCCGTCGCCTACCAGGACAAATCCTGGGCCGCGTTCCAGCAAGGGACCAAGGGCTCAAACGGGCGCATCGATGGTTCGCCAGAGTCGGGCGACCTGTTCGGTGCGGCGCTGAGCGCCTTCAACGAGGTGATTCTTGTCGGGGTTCCAGGCGAGGATCTTGGGTCGTCCAACGACACCGGCATGGTCCACCGGATGACCGCGTCGCCATCCACCTACCGGCTTTCGGGCTCTCGAGAACAGTCCGTGAGTGAAGCGACGGCTGGCGTTCTGGGTGCTGCTGAAACGGGGGACCGGTTTGGGAGCAGTCTGAGTTTCTCGGTGAACGGCGCGGTGGTCGGTGCGCCCGGTGAAGACCTCGCCAGGGGAGCTGAGATCTATACCGACGCCGGGGTGGTCCACTTCCTCCCGTTCAAAGCCTCGACCTTCGGAGCGCTCAGTACGGGAGCCGACCTCATGCTGGGTGCTGGCGATGCGTACATGAACGGCAGCTTCCAAAACGGTGCCGGGTTCGGCGCAACCGGCTTCTCGATCACGCAGTAGAGCCGGTCGGCGTCAATTCGAGGAGAAGCTCCACGACCAGCGCCGGCTGGAGCAGCGGGGCGTCATGGTCAGCGTCGATGAGCCGGTACGCCCGCCCGGCGGCGTCGAAGGCCTTCCGTGAGTACGTCGCTGGCACCCCAGGGCCGCTGCGCGAGCAGAAGACGTAGGCCGTGTCGACGGTCGCAGCTCGGCCGCCGGAGTCCACCGGGTCGTACGCAGGGGCAACCGGAGCTGAGACCAACCGGCTGTCTACCCAGGGGTCCCCGGTGGGCGTCGGAGCCAGCCAGGCCTCCCTCGGCGGGTCTCCGTACGCGTGCCGTACCTCATGGGGGAGGACGTCGGCGGCCGTTTGACCCGCGGTAGGGATCGGTGAGTCCAGCAAGATCAGCCGCCGGACAGCGTCCGGGCGCTGCCCCACCGCCGCGAGCGCAACGATGCCCCCTTGGCTGTGACCCACGATGCACAGGTCTTTCGCCGGTGACGCCTCATCGATGAGATCTGCGATGTCACTGGCCCACCCAGAAAGCGTTACCTCGCCGCCCAGGGACAAGGTCGGGTTGAGCACCTGGTGCCCCTCGGCCTCGAGTCCCGGGCGCACTCGGTCCCAGGCCCAGCCGCCGCGAAAGGCCCCGTGGATCAGGATGAAGCGCGCCATCAGCGCTGGGTCAGTCCGAGACCTTCAGCTACCTGCCCGTCGGCGAGGACGACATCGGCCAATTGCCGGGGGTAGCCCTCGTACGGCGCCAAGTGCTCGTACATCAACTCGGTGTGCGCGACATATCCGGGCCGCTGAGTGCACTCCTCGTACGCCGCCAGGTCGTCGAAGAATCGAAGGTGAGTGAAATGCGTGCCGTCCGCCGAGTCACGCACCAACAGCCTGCCTCGGTAGCGAGGATGGTCGGCGAAGAAGGTGGCGAAGCCCTCCGATAGGTGCACGTACGCGTCCGCGTGCGCGTCAGCATCGCGCGCCCAAGCCTGGCTGATGACCACGATCATGCAGTGATCCTGGCAGAGCCGTAAGCCGAGAGCTGCTCAGCGCGTGACGTAGACCTTCCGAAGCGTCTCGTGAACCGTCCACGTCGTCTTCGCACCCTGGGTCAGGAACGAGACCACGCCTGGGTAGAGCTCGAGCGTCGGTCCGCCCTCGACCAACACGGTGGCCCGACCGCTCAGCACGACGAACACCTCGTCGGCCTCAGTGTCGGTCGAGGTCCCGATGGAGTGTTCCCAGAGGCCGACCTCGAGCGAGGCGATCTCCCCGAGAACGGCCGATCCGACCACGGGATTCCCGGATCGGACCTGTTCAGCGTCGAGAGGTCCCTCGTCGAGGGGTACGGCCGAAGCATCCACGGCACGACAGGTCATCGCCTGAGACTAGTCAGAGCTCGGGAGGAGCCGGCGTACCGGGACGGAAGGACACGACTCGCCCGAGGGCGAATGACATCGGTGTGGTTCTCGGCCTACGATGCTTGTGCGGCCCGGGAGGGGAAGCCCGGGCCGCACACACGCTGCGAGAGGATCGACCATGGACGCCGCCTACGTGCCGACGAGTTCTGCGCCTGCGCACGACGTACGGCTGTTGACCGAGCGCGAGGAGCAGATGCTTGCGTTTGAGCGTCAGTGGTGGAAGTACGCGGGCGCCAAGGAGCAGGCAATCCGCGAGCTGTTCGACATGTCCGCGACCCGCTACTACCAACTCCTGAACGCGCTGATGGACGATGCAGCGGCGCTCGCCCACGACCCCATGCTCGTCAAGCGGCTCCGCAGGCTGCGGGCGGCCCGTCAGCGGGCTCGCTCGGCCCGCCGACTCGGCATCGAGGCGTGAGCCAAGACCCTCTCGATTCTGCGACGCCCGACGGCGGCGCGGCTGGACAACCGGCGCCTCAGGCGAGGAGCCACCGGGCCTCTCGTTCGGCAACCTCGAGTGTCATCCCGGTCCTCGTGGTGGCGGTCGCTGTGCTGGCGATCGGTGTCGGCATCTACGGATGGATGACCGCACAACCGGTGTCGGAGACAGCGATCGTTGCGCAGCCAGCGGCAGGGACGCCGACGTCACAACCCAGCGTGGCTCCGCCGGCGTCGTCCCTGCCTGCATCGCCGTCACCGACCCCAGTCCCGAGCGAGTCGGCATCGACGGAACCGACGAAGTCCCCTTCGGCAAGCAAGTCGCCGAAACCATCGCCCACAAAGACGGACAAGCCCAAGCCAAAGCCGTCCAAGACGCAGGCGCCACCGCCGATCGTTCGGACGGAGCCCGTCGTTGTTCTCAACCAGTCCTCGGTGACGGGTCTAGCCGCAGCTACGGCTGCTCGACTCGAGCGGCTCGGCTGGAACGTCACCGGTGTGGGCAACTGGCGGGGGAACGTCCCTACGACCACGGTCTATTACCCACCGGGTGATCTGGCGCAAGCACAACAGTTGGCGCGTGATCTGGGAGTCAGCCGGGTCCTGCCACGGGTGGCTCCGATGCGGGCCGACCGGCTCACCGTGATCCTCACTCAGGCACCTGGCTGATCGTCGCGCCATGATCGTCGTGCCATGATCGTCGTGCCATGAACGGCGGCCCCCAGCACGCTCGGCCCGTCACGCCCCAAGGGCTAGCGGGCCTCACGGCCTTCCTCGCGGACCCGGCGCGCGCCCTGTTGGTCTGTGACTACGACGGCACCCTGGCGCCCATCGTCGCCGATCCCACCTGCGCCTTCCCGGAGCACGGCGCCGTGGACGCGCTCACGGCCCTGGCGGACCTCGTCGGAACCATCGCAGTGCTCACCGGTCGCCCCGCGCTGACGGCCGTCGAGCTGGGTGGGCTCGCCGCTGTACCGAGACTCACGATTCTCGGGGCGTACGGCGCCCAGCGCTGGTTCGACGGCCACGTCACTGAACCGGGTGACCCCGATCTCGCGGAGTCGGTGCGGCTGGACGTGGAGTCGGTCGTAGCCAGGGCCGCTGCGGGGGTCCGAGTTGAGCTCAAGGGAAGCGCCGTTGCCGTGCACTTTCGCGACTGTGCCGAGCCTTCCGCTGCCATGCAGGAGATCCGGTCGGAGTTGGCTCTGATCGCCACCGAGTCTGGGCTGACGATGGAGCCCGGCCGCTTGGTCCTTGAGTTGCGGCCAAGGGGCATGGATAAGGGATCGGCGCTCACCAGGCTGGCTACGGAGTCCTGCGCGGCTGCCGTGGTGTTCATCGGTGACGACCTGGGTGATCTGGCGGCCTTCGGCGCGGTGGAGGACTTGCGCTCCGAGCACACCATCCCCGGTCTGACCGTCGCGAGCGCGTCGCAGGAGAGCCCGTCGGTGGCGCAAGCAGCCGACCTCGTCGTCGATGGCCCCGCGGGAGTCGTGGCGTTCCTCCGTGCTCTGTACGAAGACCTCCGTCGCTGACTCAGATCAGTCAACGACTCCGACGTCCGGGAGGTAGCCGCCGCCGGTGAGACCCGCGCGCCGCTCGAACACGTTGCCCAGAGCGGGTGATCCGGTTCGCCCATAGGACCATGCCGCCGCGACGCCGTACGCAGCGAGGAAGGGTAAACCGAGCCAACAAGCCCACTGGTCGCTGTGGCGCGACTCGTGTCGCAGCAACGCCTGGCGCGTGTCGAAGAAGCCCTCAGGGTGGCGCGTGATGATCACATTTCCGACGGTGAACGCAGCGGCTCGGGGGAGGGCTGGGCGCCACCCATACGCAAGGACAAGCAAGTCCGGTCCGTTCCGAAGTCGGGCCAGTCCACACCTCGCGAGGGCCAGCCCGAGCAGAGTTGACAGGTTCGCGGCGTTGGCGATCTGCCGCGCCCGAATCCGTCCCTGGCCGGTGCTCACGCCGTCACGACGCGCGACGCTCACGCTCCTGGAGGAGGGCGGCCATCGGCGGGCGTTCCCGAATGGACAGTTCTGCTGTGGTTGCCCGGAAGTCACCATCGACGCGCGCGAATTGGGTAAGGGTCGCGCCTCGACGCTGGGTGTCGCCTCGCCCCTCGAGGTCGAGGCGTACCGCAGCCGCGTGCCATATCTCGGCGGCCATCCGCCCGAGTGCCTGCTCATCCTGATGTTCGTGATGGCGCGCACCAAGGTCGACCTGGGCCAACGCGTCGAGGCCCACGAGCGCGAGCGAGTCGATCAGGATGGCCAACTCGACGCCGTATCCCGTAGGGAACGCCAGGCGCTCCAATAGCGCTCGCCGCGCGGCGTACTCACCGACCAAGGGCTGGATCAAGCCGGAGAGTTCGGGCCAATGCAGATTCAGAAGGGGCCGAGCGACCAGCTCGGTGACCCGCCCACCTCCGTTCCAGAGCACGGTGTCGCCGGCCCGGAGCGGTCGGTCATAGCAGCCCTTGACCAGCTGGATCCCGGGATCGGTGAGCAACGGACCCAACAATCCGGTGACGCTGCGCGAGCTGAAGTCGCGCAGGTCGGCATCGATGAACACGACCACATCGCCGCTGGTCGCTGCCAGCGAGCGCCACAGCACCTCCCCTTTGCCGGGCACCGGCTCGATATCGGGAAGTACGTCCTCGCGATGCAGGACCCGGGCACCAGCCGCCCTGGCTGCCGCCGCTGTCTGGTCGCTACTCCCGCTGTCGATGACGACAACCTCTTCGATGAGGGGTTCCGAAACATCACGAAGGTCTCGGACGAGACTGGCGACAATCGCGCCGATGGTGGCCGCCTCGTTGAGGGCGGGAAGCACCACGCTCACGGTTGTCTCGGACGCGGCCTTGGCCGCGAGAAGCGTGGCCAAGGGCCACTGGGCCGCCCGCGAGGTACGGCGCTGACTCCAGCGTCTGACGTCGGGACGCACAAGCCGCTCCTTGGTTGCGGGCCGATGGTGTCTCGCCAGCCGGACGACACGTGAGCGAGGCGACCGGCCTTGGGTACAGTTTCGCGCACATCGTTGTGGCACGACACCTTCGGGCTCTCGATGACAACTTCATACCGCTCATCCAGAGGGGCAGAGGGATACGGCCCGATGAAGCCCCGGCAACCATCACGCTGCTAAGCGGCCTGCTCAAGGCTCGCAAGGCCCGGCCTGACAGGTGCCACCTCCGTCCCGGTGTGCGCAGCTGGGGAAGATGAGGAGAAAGGCCTCTCGTGACTGCATCTCTCGATCTACCGTCCCGTGTCGAACTCCCCCCGGGGTCGCTCGGGCCAGCCGTCGGCCTCACTTGCCGCGAGTGCGGTGAGACGTACGCCCTGGGCGCGCGTTACGTCTGCTCGGAGTGCTTCGGGCCGCTCGAGGTGGCCTATGAGTTCGCCTCCGGCGCGGAAATCAAGACGTCGATCGAAGCGGGACCCGCCTCGATCTGGCGCTACCGCAACCTGTTACCCGTGCCGGCCGACGCTGGGGGTCAGCCGAACCTGGCCCCGGGTCGCACGAAGCTCGTACGCGCTGAGAACTTGGCCAAGGCGCTCGGAATGCGGGCGTTGTGGGTGAAGGACGATACGGGCAATCCGACTCACTCCTTCAAAGATCGGGTGGTCGCGGTCGCGCTGGCCGCGGCGCGTCCACTGGGGATCCGCACGATTGCGTGCGCGTCAACCGGCAACCTGGCCAACGCAGTAGCAGCGGCCGCCGCGCGCGCCGGACTGGCCTCGGTCGTGGTTATCCCGTCAGATCTTGAGGCCGGGAAGACGATTACGACCGCGGTGTACGGGGGGACCTTGATCGCGGTCGAGGGAACCTATGACGACGTGAACCGGCTCTGTTCGGAGATCGCAGGTGAGCCTGAGGTCGCCGACTGGGGCTTCGTGAACGTCAACCTGCGCCCGTACTACGCAGAGGGTTCCAAGACGGTGGGCTACGAAATCGCGGAGGACCTTGGTTGGCGGTTGCCAGCACAGGTCGTCGCGCCCGTGGCCTCTGGCTCTCTGCTCACGAAGGTGGACAAAGCCTTCCGGGAGCTGGTCTCGCTCGACGTGGTCGATGAGTCAGCCGTGCGGGTCTTCGGCGCGCAGGCCACGGGTTGCTCTCCGGTCGCGCAGGCCTTCCGATCTGGATTCGACGTGGTTCGGCCAGTACGCCCCGACACCATCGCGAAGTCCTTGGCCATCGGTAACCCGGCTGATGGGCCTTACGCCCTTGATGTCGTACGCCGTACCGGTGGCGCCATCGAGGATGTCTCCGACGCCGAGGTAGTTCAAGGAATCCGACTGTTGGCTTCGACCGAAGGGATCTTCGGTGAGACGGCCGGCGGAGTGACGGTGGCCACCTTGCGCAAACTTCTTGCCGACGGACTTCTCGACCCGGAGGCCGAAACCGTGATCTTGAACACCGGCGACGGGCTTAAGACCCTGGATGCGGTGGCGCCGGTGGTCGGCCCTACGGCAACGATCTCCCCATCCCTTCATGCCTTCAGAGAGGCAGTACGCGCATGAGTGTCGTCGTTCGGATCCCGACCATCCTTCGCCAGTACACCGGAGGAGAGGCGGAGGTGACCGTTGAGGGCGTCAATCTCGCCGACGTCATCGCCGCGCTCGACGCCCACAACCCCGGCATCGGTGCGCGCGTGCTGGACGACGAGGGCAAGTTGCGGCGATTCGTCAACGTATACGTGAATGACGACGACGTCCGCTTCTCTTCTGGTCTGGAGACGCTCACACCCGACGGTGTCTCCGTGTCGATCATCCCGGCGGTCGCCGGTGGCTGATGTGCCTTCGAGAGCGTGACTGGGCGGGCCGGACCTGGTGAGGGACCCGCAGGATCGCTAGCCTCCGTGGAGTCCGCGATTTCCGTGTGGGCGAGCAGCGCTATCGACCGGGAGTTGGCCATGGCTCAAGGAACCGTCAAGTGGTTCAACAGTGAAAAGGGTTACGGATTCATCGCCGTTGACGGTGGTCAGGACGTCTTCGTCCATTACAGCGTGATCGAGTCCGAGGGATACCGCTCCCTCGAGCCGGACCAGCGAGTTGAGTTCGAGGTGACCCAGGGGCAGAAGGGCCCGCAGGCGGAAGCCGTACGCGTCATCGCCTGAGTCACCGGGGCCGGGGGTGACGCCTCGATCTTCGTCCGCCTGGGGGCCACCAGGAGCGCGAGCAGACGCTCACCAATGGTCCAGAAGTGGTCTAGGACTCGTCCAGGAGTTGTCACTCACCGGGTGAGAGTGCTAAAACTGTCGTTAGCACTCCGACCCTGAGAGTGACAACCACCCGCCGGGCGCGCGGGGACGAGGCCGTTTGGGCCGTCCGTCGCGGGCGTCGCCGCCCCCGGCCGACCGTTCCAGGAGGACGGACACCCCATGGCCAAGATCATTGCATTCGACGAGGAAGCTCGTCGTGGCCTCGAGCGCGGAATGAACACCCTGGCGGACGCCGTCAAGGTGACGCTCGGCCCGAAGGGCCGCAACGTCGTTCTCGAGAAGAAGTGGGGCGCCCCCACGATCACCAACGACGGTGTCTCGATCGCCAAGGAGATCGAACTCGAGGACCCCTACGAGAAGATCGGCGCCGAACTCGTCAAGGAGGTCGCCAAGAAGACTGACGACGTCGCTGGCGACGGCACCACCACCGCAACCGTGCTCGCCCAGGCGATGGTCCGCGAGGGTCTGCGCAATGTGGCTGCCGGTGCCAACCCGATGGCTCTCAAGCGCGGCATCGAGCAGGCCGTTGAGGCTGTCAGCGAGCAGCTCCTGGGCATGGCCAAGGAGGTCGAGACCAAGGAGCAGATCGCTGCGACCGCCTCGATCTCAGCGGCTGACCCCCA
Source organism: uncultured Actinomycetota bacterium (assembly GCA_963851405.1). GTDB lineage: Bacteria > Actinomycetota > Actinomycetes > DATJPE01 > DATJPE01 > JANPBY01. The sequence continues at coordinate 189,851 of CAWKPB010000005.1, forward strand.
GATCGGCGACATGATCGCCGAGGCGATGGACAAGGTTGGCAAGGAAGGCGTCATCACCGTTGAGGAGAGCAACACCTTCGGTCTTGAGCTGGAGCTCACCGAGGGCATGCGCTTCGACAAGGGTTACATCTCGCCGTACTTCGTCACCGACGCTGAGCGCATGGAAGCCGTCCTGGAGGACGCCTACATCCTCATCGCCAACCAGAAGATCTCCGCAGTGAAAGACCTGCTCCCGATCCTGGAGAAGGTCATGCAGGGCGGCAAGCCGCTGGTCATCCTCTCCGAGGATGTCGAGGGTGAGGCGCTCGCGACCCTGGTGGTCAACAAGATTCGCGGGACCTTCCGCTCCGTTGCGGTCAAGGCTCCGGGCTTCGGCGACCGCCGCAAGGCCATGCTGCAGGACATTGCGATCCTGACGGGCGGACAGGTCATCTCCGAAGAGGTCGGCCTGAAGCTCGACTCGACCGGTCTTGAGCTGCTTGGCCGCGCGCGCAAGGTCGTGGTGACCAAGGACGAGACCACCATCGTTGAGGGTGCTGGCGACGCTGACCAGATCGCTGGCCGGGTCAACCAGATCCGTGCCGAGATCGACAAGAGCGACTCGGACTACGACCGCGAGAAGCTGCAGGAGCGGTTGGCCAAGTTGGCTGGCGGTGTGGCAGTCATCAAGGCGGGCGCAGCGACCGAGGTCGAACTCAAGGAGCGCAAGCACCGCATTGAAGATGCCGTCCGTAACGCCAAGGCGGCCGTCGAAGAGGGCATCGTCGCCGGCGGCGGCGTGGCTCTGCTGCAGGCCTCCAAGGCGGCTTTTGCCAAGCTCGAGCTTGAGGGTGACGAGGCCACGGGCGCTCGCATCGTCGAGGTCGCGGTCGAGGCTCCGCTGAAGCAGATCGCTATCAACGCTGGCCTCGAGGGCGGCGTTGTTGCGGAGAAGGTCCGGAACCTTGAGAGCGGCTTCGGGCTCAACGCGGCCAACGGCGAATACGTCGACCTGATCAAGGCCGGCATCATCGACCCGGCCAAGGTCACGCGCTCCGCGCTGCAGAACGCCGCGTCCATCGCGGCGCTGTTCCTCACTACGGAGGCCGTTATCGCTGACAAGCCCGAGAAGACGCCGGCGGCGCCGATGGGTGGCGACGGCGGCATGGGTGGCATGGACTTCTAGGACCAGCGAGCGAAGTGGACGACCGCGTTCTTTGCGGTCGGCCGCGTAGTGAGTAAGACGAAGTCCAAACGGCATGGTCTTGTAGGCCGAACCGCATGGACTTGTCGTCCACACAGATAACTAGCAGGACCAGAGGGTCTGCGTCCGACAGGGCGCGGACCCTCTGGTCTTTTCAGCACCACCCGACGGTGCCTGAGACGACGTGGGAAAGCACCCTTCGTACTCAGTCACTCTCCCCCGCAGAAGCCGCCGACCCGCCTACACTGCTGCCCATGGCTGACGACGGAACTCATACCGGTGGCGGTTCGATCTCGATTCGGGGCCTCCGGAAAGAGTTCGAGGGTGGGTCCGTCGCTGTGGACGGGATTGATCTCGATATCGCGTCAGGGGAGTTCTTCTCCTTGCTCGGGCCCTCCGGGTGCGGCAAGACAACCACCTTGCGCATGTTGGCCGGCTTCGAGCAGCCAACCGAGGGCCAGATCCTGATTGACGGCACCGATGTCGCTCAGACACCGCCGCATAAGCGTCCGGTGAACACCGTGTTCCAAAGTTACGCGCTGTTCCCCCACATGGACGTGTGGAAGAACGTGGAGTACGGCCTTCGCTGGTCAGGCGGGCCCAAGAACCAACGCAAGCCGAAGGTGGACCTGGCGCTTGAGCTGGTGCAGATGTCTGAGTACGCCAAGCGCCGCCCGGGCCAGCTGTCCGGAGGTCAGCAGCAGCGGGTGGCTCTCGCCCGCGCCCTGGTCCTTGAGCCCTCGGTGTTGTTGCTCGACGAGCCGCTCGGTGCCTTGGACGCCAAGCTACGTCACTCCTTGCGGGCCGAGCTCACCAGTTTGCAGCGCGAAGTGGGCATCACGTTCGTCTTCGTGACGCACGACCAGGAAGAGGCCCTCGAGATGTCCGACCGCCTCGCGGTCATGAGCCACGGTCAGATCATGCAACTCGGTGCGCCCCGTGACATCTACCAGTTCCCGCGCAGCGAGTTCGTCGCCGACTTCCTCGGCGTTGCCAATCTGATGGACGTTACGGTTGAGTCCGGCGCCGGAGGCCCGGGCCGGGTCCGCCTCGGTGACTTCACCCTTGATGCCCAGATCCCGGAAGGTTTCACGCTCGGCCCCGGGCGGGCCGTCATCCGACCGGAGAGCCTGCATCTCGAGGAGGGCGAGGGTACGGGTGACAACCGCCTGCCGGGGATGGTCGAACGGGTGGTGTACCTCGGTTCCACCTCGCAGGTCTTCGTTCGACTCCCAGACGGGTCCTCAGTGCAATCACTCGTGACCAATGCCGTACACGAAGAGCCCTGGAGCTCGGGCGACGCGTGCCGTGTGCGGATGCCCTCCGACTCGCTGCGAGTGCTCGAACACTCAGAGGACCAAGCCTGGTCCGACGCTGGCCCGGTGACCCAGACCGGCTGACCGACTGCTACATCTCGATGCCTGCGAGCTCGTCCAGGGCCGAGCCACTCTCCCCCTTCTTGCGCAGCCGCAGCACGATGTAGGCCAGCACGAGGGCCGTCATGGTGCCAACCAACAAGACGGTAGCCAGGGCATTGAGTGCCGGTGACGGAGCGGCCTTCACCGCGCTGTAGAGCAGAACGGGGACGGTGATGTTGCTCGCGTCGCCGTACAGGAAGTTGCTGACGACGAAGTCGTCGAGCGATGCAGCAAAGGTGATCATCGCTGCCGCGAATACAGCGGGAGTGAGCATCGGGAACAAGACGGTCCGGATGGCCTGCATACGGGTGGCGCCCAGGTCTTGGGCCGCGGTCTCGAACTCGGAGCCGATGCTGACCAGGCGACCGCGCACGATGACCAGGATGAACGAGATCGAGAACGTGATGTGGCCGAGCAGCAGGGCTGTGCGACCCAGCCCGATACCGACGTACAAGTTGGTGATCACCAGGTAGAGCGCCGAGCCGAGAACGAGTTCGGGGGTAACGAGAGGGAACAGCGATACGCCATTGGCGACGTTGCTGGTCCGGGAATGCCACCGAGTCAGGCCGAGGGCCAAGGCGGTGCCGATGGGCACCGCGATGAGGGTGGTGAGAAGCGCGATCGTCAGACTGTTACGGAGGGAGAGGAACAGCGCTGGGTCCTCGGAAAGAGATGCTCCGGAGGCGATGGAATCGGGACCGCCGCAGCAGTACCAGTCGGTGGTGAAACCGTTCCAGGAACTACGCGATCGTGAGTCGTTGAAGGAGAACTGGATCGCGATAAGAACCGGCACCAGGCTCCACAGGATGTACACCCAGGTGATCGTCGCGAGCACGTATGGGCGGCGCCATGGGTTGCGCCAGGGAGGGACGAACCCCTTCTTGGCTGGCTTCACGCCCGTTGGCGGCGGTACGAAGCGATCGGTGTCGTCCCAGGCCTTCGAGGCGTCCGGCGCGTCCAGACCGATGGTGGTCATCGGGCCGCCCGAGAGGTTCGCACGGTTGTGACCAGGTAGTACGTCATGAACACGAGAAGCACAGCCGATAGCAGCAGCACCAGACTTGCCCCCTGTGATCGCGAGAAACCGCTCTGGATCGAACGCTCAATCGAGTTCCCGATCATGACCGTGGTCGGTGAGCCGGACACGAGGGTGTTCGTGTAGTAGTCGCCGAACATCGGAAGGGCCGTAATCACGATCGCGGTGATCAAGCCGACGCGACTGAGCGGCAAGGTGACCCGAAAGAAGGTCCGAAAGCTGTTCGCTCCAAGATCACGTGAAGCCTCGAGCAGGCGTTGATCGATCCGGTCCAAGAACGCGTAAAGCGGGACGATGAAAAACGGCAGGTAGCCGTACACGAGGCCGATCACGACGACGTACCACTGCCCCCCCAGCCAGTCCACCTTTTCAAATCCCAAGAAGCCGACGATGTCGTTGGCGTATCCCTCGTCCCCGAGGATCCCGACCCAGGCGAGCATCCGCGTCAGGTAGTTGATCCACCACGGGGCCAGGATCAGCGCGAGCAACAGGCCGCGGTTGCCGCTGGCCAGCCGAGCCACGTAGTAGGCGACGGGATAACCGATCAGGACGCACAGCGACATAGCGATCGCCGCGTAAACGAACGTGTGCTCCCAGGCCGACCGGTAGATCCCGTCCGTGGACTGGGCGATCACCTGCTGCATGACGGTGAAGTCCCAGTAGGCAGGGTTCCACTCGGGAATGGGCTGGCCGAGGATATTGAACTGGCTCGAAAAGGCGACCGCCATGATCCCGTAGAACGGCACGACGAACAGGAGGATGAGCCAGACCGTCCCTGGAATTGCTAGGAGCGGCCAAAGGAGGCGGGTGGAGGCGTCGCGGCGCCCCCCCGCGGTCTCAGCTGCCGCCACTCTGGAACGCCTGGAAGGCAGCAAGCCACATATTCTCGACCGCTGGAGTCTGCTCGAAGAACTGGAGCTCGCTGACGAAGTCCTCGGGCACGACAATCGCCGATGTCAAGTTTTCCTTGATGTAGTCCTCTGCGACGAGGTAGTCGGCGCTCAACGCCGTGAGAGGCGGCTGGTAGCCGTTCCAGCTGAAGTTCCGTTCGGCGATCTCGTTGTCGAGCAAGTCATCGATGAACTTGTGCGCGAGCACCGGGGAAGGTGAGGACTTGGGAATCGCGATGTTGTCGTTCCCGATCACCCGGTCGGTGTTGGCCTCCGGGACCCAGTAGCCGAGGACATCGGTGCTCACGCCCTTGGGGAGGTACCACCGGGCGGCGATCAGGTCTCCGGACCAGGCCTGGTGAACGGTGAACTTGCCACTCGCGATGGTCTCGTACTGAGTGATGTCGACCTTCACGCCCAGCGGGATGAGCTCGTCCAGTTTGGCCTGGGCGGCGGCAACCAGCGCCGGGTCTGCGGTATTGATGTCGCGGGTGATGTCCCACGCCAGCATCGCCATGGCAAGCGCTTCGCCGGAATCGTCGAGCACGCCCATCTTCCCGGTGTACGCCGGGTTCCACAGCATCCGGTAGCCCTCGGAGGTATCGCTCACCCGGTCTGCGCGGTAGCCCACACCACTGGTGTAGACGACGTACGGAACCGTGTACTGCGACCCTTGGTCGTACCAGGGGTCCTGGTACTTATCCCACACGTTCTTCAGGTTGGGCAGGTAGGACTGCTGGAAGGGCTGGAGCAACTGGCCGTACACGAGGCGGCTGAGGTAGCTCGGCCCAGGAAACACCACGTCGAACTCTGCGCCTGGTGAGGTGAGCTTGGTCAGCATTTCGTCGTAGTTGTTGTAGGGGGTGACCTGGATCTCCGCGCCGTACTTCTCCTTGAACTGCTTCTTCACCTTGGGGGCGATGTAATCGGCATAGTTCAGGACTCGAAGCGTCGCGACCTTTTCCAGATCTTGCCCGCTCGCGATTGGTTGGTTGTCTTCGAAAATCGGCAGCGTCACAGGCGCGTCGGGACGCGCGAGCGGGTACGGCCCGTCGCCGGTGCCGCCCGAGGCGCCGGGCGCGCCTGAGCCGCCGGTAGTGGTCGCGTCGCGCGAGCAGGCGGCCAGCAACGGAGTGGCTGCCGCACCCGCGGCCGCCAACGCTCCGAAGCGAAGGACGTCGCGGCGGTGCAACTGGGGCCGCCATTGTGGAGCATGGTCGGTTGTCTTGGGATCGAACGGCATGCCTGGTCCTCCTGTGACAAGGGACTGGATCTCCGCGGCCGAACTTACTGACTGGTCGTTCAGTTAGTATGTCGAGATCGAGCGTCGATGACAAGGATCGAGCCCACAAGCAATACTCAGCCCAACGTAGGCACTTTCGGTCCCTGCCGAGCCAGATCGTGATGATTTTGTGCTCTGGGAAGACTCCCGAGCCTGCGCGGTCAGCCTTCTTGGCACCATCTCGAGGGACGTCACGGGCCGCTGGAATGGGCCGAACGGGTGACTTCGTCTGACCCACCTCCCGGGTTTCCTCAAGGCTGCTGGGGTGATGGAATGGAGGTCGACGGGAGCGCCTCGTCGTCAGACGGAGGGGACTTGGTGGGGGTGCCGAGCACGACCGGGATCGTCGGCCGTCTTGCGGCCGCTGTGAGCGTGCTGGTCGTCGTGGCGGGACTTGTCGTGGCTGTGGCACCACCGGCGGCTGCGGCCACACTCAAACTCCGGGTGTTTGACGCCACGGTGACTGAGGGCACCGGGGGCACGGTTCAAGCGGTCTTCCTCGTCCGGCTGTCCGCCAAGGCTCCCAAGGACATCACTTTCACCTGGTCCACTCGCGAGGGATCGGCAACGGCGCCGTCGGATTTCAGCGGCAGATCAGCGCGGAAGGCGACCATCAAGAAGGGCAAGACGTCGACGGTCCTGTTCGTGACCGTGAAGGCGGACGCCATCGACGAGTACACGGAATCCTTTGGCGTGCGCATTTCTAAGGCCTCCGGGAACGTCAAGATCAAGGACGCCAACGGCCGAGCCAAGATCTACGACGATGACCGCCCCCCGAAGATCAAGGTGGCGTCGGTCTCGGCGCAGGTGGTGGAGGGTACCCAGACGTCTGGGGTGGTGGAGCGCAAGATCATCGTGACCCTTTCGTCCCCGAGCGCGAAGAAGATCTCGGCGCTCTACACCGTCAAGGAGCGCAAGGCGAAGTTCGGATCCGATCTCCGCAAAGACACTGGCGAGCTGGTCTTCAAGAAGGGGGTAACCAGCAGGAAGGCCGTCGTCCGGGTCGTCGCTGATGATCGCGACGAGACCGACGAAGGTTTCGGGCTGAAGTGGAGTCAGGCCTCGCACGTCCGGCTTCCTTCCAGCGCCACCGACGCGCAGATCCTTGACGACGACGACCCCACCAGAGCCGAGATCACGGGGTTCAACCCTGCGTCCCCAGCCCAAATCGCGAACCCGAGGGTTTTCGGGGTGGCCCCGGCCGAGTCGACCGTGAACGTGTATCTCAGCGACGACTGCACCGGGCCCGTCGCCGCCACCGGGTCTGCCGCCCAGTTTGCGGCGCCCGGCATCATCCTTGCTCTTCCAGCTGAGGCCAGTTATCTCGTCTCCGTCAAGGGAACGAACACCGTGGGCGGAGCCGACACCAACTGCTCAGCTTCACTCACCTACGTCTGGGACCAGACTGCCCCGGCGGTGCCCGACGGCCTACAGGTCGTGCAAGGCAGCCCGACCACCAACACCTCCCCGACCGTCCGTGGCACCGCGGAGGCCGGCTCGACGGTCAGCGTCTATGTCGACACGAGCTGCACGGGCACGCCGGTCGAGGCCGTCAGTGCAGCGCAGTTCGTCGATCCGGCGGGTGTATCGCCGGGCGCTCTGACACCCAATGTCCTGTACCAATTGAGGTTCACGGCGACGGACGCAGCGGGGAACGTCAGCGACTGCAGTGCTCAGCTTCCCCTTGAAATCGACACCATCGATCCGGCGGCCCCGGCAGCGTTAGCGATCTTGCCTGCTCCAATCACCTCCGACACCACGCCGAGACTTCAGGGGACGGCTGAGTCGGGATCGACGGTGCGCGTGTTCGTCGGTTCATGCCCGAGCGCCCAGTTGACCACAGGAACCGCGGAGCAATTCGCTGGCGCTGGGATCGCGGTGTCCGCCCTTGCCGAGGGCGATCACGACCTGTTTGCGAGGGCAGTCGATAGCGCGGGCAACGTCGGTCCGTGCGCCGGGCCGGAGACTGTGACTGTGGACACCACCGCGCCAGCGGCGCCAACTGGCCTCACACTTGAGACGTCCTCGCCCACCGCGAACCCGGTGGCGCGGGTTTCTGGGGATGCCGAGAACGGTTCCACTGTGACGCTCTACCGTGACACGGCCGCCGCTGGGGGCTGCAATATAGAGGTCGGTTCGGGACCGGTCAGCACCTTCCGCGGCCAGGGGATACCTACATCGAGCCTCCCCGACGGTTCGCACACCTTGCGCGCAACCGCCACAGACGGGTTGGGCCGCGAGGGCTCCTGCTCCACGACAGCGGCAACGGTAGTCGTGGACGCAACGGCACCCGCGGAGCCGACGAACCTTCAGCTGGTGGGGTCGTCGCCGTCCAGTGATCCGGATTCGTTCGCGGTGCGGGGTGCGGTGTCGGGTGATGCGGTGAGCGTGGCGATCTATCGCGGTGCCGCCTGTGGGACACAGGTGGGGTCGGGGACGGCCGCTGCTTTCCAGTCCGCGGGTGGGATCGCTGTGTCGCTGCCAAATTCGTCGGCGACGTACACATTGCGGGCGGTGGCCACCGATGGTGTGGGGCTGACCAGCGACTGTTCCGCCGACAGTGTGACCGCCGAGGTTGACGTGACGGCACCTGCGGAGCCGACGAACCTTGAGTTGGTGGGGTCGTCGCCGACGTCGGATCGGACGCCGCGGATTCGTGGGTCGGCCGAGCCAGGCGCGACGGTGACGTTGTTTGCGGACTCCGACGATGGCGGCACCGCTTGTGATGTTCAGTTGGCGAGTGGTGCGGAATCGGTGTTCTCCGGTGCCGGGCTCTTGACCTCGTCGCTGGCCGACGGGGTCTACACGGTTCACGCGCGCGCTTCGGATGGCCTGCAGAGCAGTGGGTGTTCGGGGTCGTTGGTGATCTTCGAGGTGGATGGCACGGCGCCGGCGGCGCCCACCGTGAACCCGATCGATGACGGGGCACCCGGTGACTACTTCGCGACAGGCAACGCCGAGTCCGGCAGCACCGTACGGGTGTATCTCAACGGGTCCTGCGCTGGCGCTCCCGTGGATTCCCTTGGCGCGGTTCCCTTTGCCAACTCCGGAGCAGCACTCGGTTCCCTCGGGGCGAACAACTACTCGGTATCGGCCGAGGCCGAAGACGCTGTGGGCAACGTGAGCGTCTGCTCCACCCCCATCAACTTCACCGTGACCTAGCCAGCCAACCGGCGCACGTTCTATTGGGCGGGTGCTCTGGACCAGACAGCGGACGCAGCGGGTGCGTGACTAGGAGCGGGGGAGCGCGAGGAGGCCGTCGGTGCCGCGTTTGATGAGCTCGTTGGCAATGATCAGGCGCTGGACCTCTGAGGTTCCTTCCCAGATCCGGTCCACGCGCAGCTCGCGGTAGAGACGCTCGACTGCGTACTCGCGCATATAGCCCCGGCCACCGAAGATCTGCACGCAGCGATCGATCACTCTGCCGGCCGCTTCGGAGGCGGACAGCTTCACCAGTGCGGCCTTCGCATGCAGTGTCTTTCGTGGAAGTCCCTGGTCGGCTTCCCAGGCGACCTGATGGACGAGGGCGCGGTTCGTCGCGATGTCAACGGCGCAATCGGCCATCATCCCCTGGATCAGCTGATGGCCGGCAATCGGCCCTCCGCCTTGAACCCGACTGGTGGCCCACTCGGTGGCTTCCTGCAGGGCACGTTCCGCAGCGCCGACCGTCCGGGCGCCGATCATCAGCCGCTCCTCGACGAACCAGTCCCTCGTCAGCTCGTACCCCTGGCCTACCTCGCCCAGTCTGTGGTCGTCTCCCACGCGCACGTCGGCCAGGACAAACTCTGGGTGTTCGTATACGAACGTGTGCATGTAGCGCGGGGTCCGGGACACGGAGACACCTGGGGTGTCTTTGTCGACGAGGAACATGGTCGGGGCGCGCTCGGTGCCTGCCATGGCGAGGACGATCAGGTAGTCAGCTACGTCTCCCACGGTGACGAACCACTTCGTGCCGTTGAGAATCCAGGCATCTCCATCACGTCGGGCCGTCGACTCGATGGCCAGGGGATCGCTGCCGGCGAGCTCCTCGGTGATAGCTACGGCATCCCTACGACGCCCCTCGATTCCGGGCAACAACCAGCGTTCTCGCTGCTCGGGTGTGCATGCCTTCAACGCGTTCGCCGGGCGCCAGACTGTGTCCCACAGTGCGTTCGTCAGTCCTCCTAAGCGTTCCTGCACGACCACCTGCTCGAGAGTCGTGAGGCCCTGGCCGCCCCACTCCGTGGGCATGTTGATGGCGTGCAAGCCCTGAGCTCGAACTTCTTCGGCGATCAGGTGGTGGGCGTCGAGAGGGAGACCGTTGTCTTCCTCGCACGGCAGCTCGTAGGGCTGAATGAATGCGGCAAGGCGGGCCGCGCGTTCGGCCAACTCCTGTAGTCGGGGCGGGTAGGCGAAGTCCACGGTGGTTCCTTTCACGGCTGACAGCTTCAGCGGTCAGGAGTGGGTCAACCTTCGAACGCTTCCACGGGCAGCCCGATCTCGTGGGCCGCCGCAAAACGTGCGTGGTCGATCATCTGTCGGCGGTTCATGGAGCCACGCTGCAGCGTGATGCGCAGCCCGAGGCCGTCGAGGAGAGCGGCCAGCCGCCAAGCGGATGCGGCGGGGTCGGGGCACTCGAACTCGCCCGAGTCGGCGCCGTCTCGGATCACCTGCTCCAAGACCTCGACCCAACCGCCGTCGAGCTCGGCGGAGATTTCTCGGATGTGGGAGTCCCGAAGCGCTGACCCCCAGGCATCGATCCACAGCGTCCAACTGGCGTCCTGACCCACAGGTCCAGGTGCGAACTCGCGCATGACTTTGTCCAGCCGGGCGACAGCCGATCCCGGCCCGACGGCCACCGCTCGGGCTCGCGCGATGTCGCGTTCGGCGGCCGTTCGCAGCATGGTCGTGAGCAACTTGTCCTTGCTCGCGAAGTGATAGTGGATCAGGCCGCCGCTGACACCGCTTTCCTGGGCCACGTCGGCAACGCGGGTCTCGGCGAACCCGCGGGCCAGCACGACGCGTTCGGTGGCGTCCAGGAGATCCGCTCTCCGGGCAGCAACCTGGCCGGCGCGGCCGGACGCCGGTTTGTGTGCCACAGGCGCCAGGGTACGCCGGGCGAGACGCGCTCACTTACTGGTTGACCAATCAGTTTTGGATGGCCACCGCCGGTTGCCTCGTTCAAGGCAGCGCCGCGGGCACGACTCGCACGGCCCGCGCAGCCTGAGGACGGCCGCTCGGACCCGGGCTCGCCGAAGCCTCGCCCAGGCGGGTCTTGCCAAACTGATTGGTCGTTCAGTTAGTCTACGAGCATTCGCCCTCGAGTTAGCGGGCCCACCCAGGTGAGACGGAGCTGTGACGTGACCGGGACTGTGAACGAGTCTGGTGCGAGGGTTGACCGATACGACGCGGTCGTGGTCGGAGGAGGGCACAACGGCCTCGTGACTGCGGCATACCTTGCTCGCGCCGGCCTGAAGCCGTTGGTCCTCGAGGCCAGGGACAACCTGGGTGGCGCGGCCACGACCGAGACGCCGTGGGGGCCCGACTTCAAGGTCACGGCGCTGTCGTATGTGATGAGCCTGATGCCGCCGCAGATCCTGCGCGACCTCCAGTTGCCGGCGCACGGCTACCAGGTGATCCCCATGGGTCCGAGCTACATCCCCTTCCCGGATGGTCGCTCCATGCTGCTCACCGGCGACCATGCGAACGACCACAAGGAGCTCAGCAAGTTCTCGGCCAAGGATGCGGACGCGTTCCCCAGGTATGAGGCGTGGCTGAAGGGGATCGCGGATGTCCTTTCCCCGCTGCTGCTGAAGTCGCCGCCGAAGGTAGGGTCCAAGCGCCCCGGTGACCTCGTCGACCAGCTCCGCCTGGCCTGGGGCATGCGGGGGCTCGACGTGCGCAGCGTGGGCGACACAACCCGGTTGTTCACGATGAGCATCTCCGACCTGCTCGACGACTGGTTCGAGTCGCCGCAGGTCAAGGGGATGATGTCGATCAATGGCGTCATCGGGACCTGGGCCGGCCCGTGCGAGCCGGGCACCGCATACGTGATGCTCCACCACTCCATCGGTGACGTCGGCGACGGCTCTTCGGACGGAACCCTGGGTTCCTGGGGCTATCCGGTCGGCGGCATGGGTGCGGTGTCTGCGGCTATCGCCAGTAGCGCCCGTTCGTTCGGGGCCGAGATCCGCACCGGCGCACCGGTGGAGCAGATTCTGGTCAAGGACGGCCGCGCGGTTGGTGTCGCGCTGGCCGACGGCAGCGAGATCAAGTCGGATCTGGTCGTCACGGCCACGCACCCGCAGATCGCCTTTCTCCGGCAGATCGATCGGTCCGCCTTGCCGGAGGACTTCGTCACCGACATCGAGCGGTGGAAGTCACGCAGCGGGACGGTGAAAATCAACCTCGCCATCGAAGGACTGCCCAAGTTCGCCTCCGACCCCGACCTCCCGCCGGAGCACTACACGGGCGTTCTCGAGTTGTGTGACTCGTTGGAGTACGTGGAGCGAGCGTTTCAAGATGCGCGGTCCGGGAAGGCGGCCGAACAACCGTTCAGCGACACCGTGATCCCCTCGACCGTGGACCGCACACTGTGTCCCGAAGGCACCAACATCATGTCGATGTTCACCCAGTGGGTGCCCCACACGTGGAGCGACGAGTCGCACCCAGAGGAACTCGCGGCCTACGCCGACCGGGTCATCGACGCATATGACCGACTCGCGCCCGGCTTCAAGAACCAGATCCTGCACCGCCAAGTCATCGGCCCCTACGAGATGGAGCACGAGTACGGCTTGATCGGCGGCAACATCTTCCACGGAGAACTCACCCCGGAGCAGTTGTTCCACATGCGGCCCGCGCCCGGCTACAGCGACTACACGACGCCGATCAGCGGCCTCTACCAGGCGTCCTCCGCAACGCATGGAGGCGGTGGCGTCACGGGTATCGCTGGATTGATGTGTAGCTCCCGGATCTTGGCCGACCGCAAGCGGCGGACGTTCCGTCGGTCTCGATAGCGAGAGGGAAAGGATCATGAGCATGACGTCACCAGCGCCCATCGATGCGGTTGCGCTCGCCTCCGTTCTCGACACTGAGTCGACCGGCACGATGCTGCCGCGCGCGGCATACGTCGATGACGCAGTCTTCGACTGGGAGCGCGAGCAGCTGGTCCGTCGCGGATGGGTGTGCGTCGGCCGGTCCACCGATTTGGGCGAGGCTGGAGCCAGGCACGCTTTCGTCGTGGACGGCGAAGGCGTCCTCGCCGTCCGCGGTGCAGACGGGGTGTTGCGAGGGTTCTCCAACGCCTGCAGGCACCGGGGCCACGAGATGCTGCCGTGCGGGGGAGCCGGCACTGGAAGGGCGCTGGTTTGTCCCTACCACGCATGGGTTTATGACCTCGACGGCACGCTGAAGGGTGTGCCGCCCTTGCACCGCGAAGACGTTCCTGACAAGACGCCGTACTCACTGAATCCGGTGACGGTGCGGGAGTGGCAGGGCTTCATCATGGTGAACCTTTCGGGTGACGCGGAGCCATTGGAGGAGCACCTGGCCGATCTCGACCCGATCTTCGACCGCTACAGCTGTGCGTCGCTGCGTGTGGCCGCATCCCACAGCTACGAACTGGAGAGCAACTGGAAACTGATCGTGGAGAACTACCACGAGTGTTTCCACTGCCCGTCGATTCACCCCGAGCTGTGCCGGGTGTCATCCCCGACGTCGGGCGACAGCATGCTCGGCCATGGTTCGTGGATCGGCGGCAGCATGGAATTGCTCGACGGGAAAGTGACCATGTCTCTCGACGGTCAGTCACATGGAGTTCCCATACCCAGCGTTCCCGAGGATCGACTGATCGAGGTCATCTACCTCCAGGTCACGCCCAACCTCCTGGTCAGCCTCCACCCCGACTATGTGATGACCCATCGGATGGAGCCCGTGGCCCCGGGTCGTACCAAGGTCGAGTGCCAGTGGCTGTTCCCGAAGGAAGCGTTCGAACTTCCAGACTTCGATCCGGCCTATGCCGTCGACTTCTGGGATCTCACGAACCGGCAGGACTGGACGGCTTGTGAGTCGGTTCAGCGGGGGATTGGTGCGCGATCCTTCACGCCCGGGCCGTTCTCGGACTTCCACGAGATCGTCGTGCACGCGTTCACCGAGCAGGTGGCGCGGGCCTACAGAGACGGGACCCCGCTCTCTACAGCGCCACCGCTCAATGCTCTCCGATCACTGGCCGCCCAAGAAGGAGCGAGCGCATGACGCTCACCGATGCATCGACCCACGCTGTTGAGTCTCAGGAGCACACACCGGAGGCGGACCTCCAGCGGATGGACCAGCTGATCGCCGAGCAGGAGAAGGTCCTACTCGGACGAACAACGGCATCCCAGGCTCTGCAGGCGGAGGCTCGGGCCACGTTGGCGGGAGGCGTCGCCTCTTCTTGGCAGGACGCCCCTCCCGCATCGGTCTGGATCAGCCATGGCAAGGGGTCGCGAGTCTGGGACGTGGACGGGTTCGAATACTCCGACTTCCATGGTGGTTTCGGGGTGGGGCTCGCGGGGCACGCGCACCCGGCCATCGTCGAAGCGGTCACCCGTCGGGTGAAGCTGGGCACCCACTTCGCTCAACCGACCGAGGACGTCATTCCGGTGTCGCGTGAGCTGGCCCGGAGGTTCGGCCTGCCGCTGTGGCGCTACAACAATTCGGGTACCGAGTCGACGATGGACGCACTCCACCTCATGCGGATCGCGACCGGTCGCGACAAGGTCATCAAGGTCGAAGGCAGTTATCACGGACATCACGATGCCGTTCAGGTCTCGGTGTACCCGATGCCGGACGAGGTCGGCGCAGAGGAGCACCCCAACTCGGTGCGGTCCAACCAAGCGATCCCCGAAGCGATGGCGCGGCTTACCTTGGTTGTGCCGTTCGGCGACCTCGAGGCGGTCGAGCGACTCCTTGTCGAGAACCGCGGCGAGGTAGCCGGCATGATCGTCGAGCCGATCATGATGAACATCGGGATGATTCCGCCGCCCCCGGGGTATCTCCAGGCCCTCAAGGATCTCTTGCACGCCCATGGCGCGTACCTCACCTTTGACGAGGTCAAGTCCGGGTTTGGCGTGGCACCGGGAGGAGCCACTGAGTTGTCAGGCGTCACGCCGGACATCATCTGCGTAGCCAAGGCGATGGGCGGTGGCTTGCCCTGCGGAGCGATCGGTGCCGTGCCTGAATTGATGGAATTGGTGTCCAACAAAACCTACGAGCAAGTAGGCACCTTCAACGGCAATCCGCTCACGATGGCCGCCTCGCGCGCGATGCTCGAACAGGTGCTCACGCCGGACGCCTACGACGAACTCGAGCGGCTTCGGCAGCTCCAGGTGGCGGGGTGCGAGGACATCCTGATGCGCTACCAGTTGCCTGGATACGTGCAGTCCTTCGGAGCCAAGGGCGCGGTGATCTTCACCAACCGACTGAACGGGTACCGGGACTTCCTCGGCTATGACGATCAGTGGGGGAACGCGCACTGGCTCTACCAGCACAACGGCGGTGTCTTCCTTCCGCCGTGGGGCAAGTGTGAGCAGTGGACCATGTCCGTCCAGCACACCGAGGACGACGTCGAGCGCTTCGTCGGCAACTTCGAGGCCATGGCTACTGCCCTCCGTGGGGCGCCGGTTGCGCCATCGAAGATATGACGGTGATCGAAGAGGGCGTGCTCGATCCGGTCGTCGACCCCGCGACCGGCGAGACGTACGAGTCAGTACCGCGGACGAGCGTTCAAGAGTTGGACGACGTTGTTGCATCGGCCCGTACGGCGTTCGAGACGTGGCGGCGCACGACGCCGCAGCATCGCTCGGAGGCTCTCCACGGGCTGGCTGACCTGGTAGCCGCGGACCGCGATCAATTGACCGACCTCGAATCCCGCAACGTTGGCAAGCCGCTGGCCGCGACGCCTGAGGAAATCGACTTCTGCGTGGACAACCTTCGCTTCTTGGCTGGGGCTGCGCGGTTGCAGGACGGCTTGGCGGCCGGAGAGTACGTCGAAGGCTGCACGTCCATGATCCGACGGGAGCCGGTCGGTGTCGTTGGAGCGATCGCTCCGTGGAACTACCCGCTGATGATGGCCGTGTGGAAAATCGCCCCGGCCATCGCTGCCGGCTGTCCCGTGGTGTTGAAGCCGTCTCAGCTGACTCCGTTGTCGACCATGCGCCTGGCTGAACTCGCTGCCCAGGTGCTCCCCTCGGGGGTTCTGAGTGTGGTCACTGGGGAAGGGTCGGTCGGTGCCGCCTTGGCGGCCCACCCCGGCATCGACATGGTCTCGGTCACCGGGTCCGTGGCGACGGGCCAAGCGGTTGCTGCGGCGGCGGCGCCGACGCTCAAACGTCTGCACCTGGAGCTGGGTGGCAAGGCCCCGGTCGTGGTGTTGGACGACGCAGACGTCGATGCTGTGGCGGCGGCCGTCCGCTCAGCCGGCTACGGGAACGCCGGGCAGGACTGCACAGCGGCTTGCCGGGTCGTCGCAACCGAGCGCGTGCATGACCAGGTTCTGGAGGCGATCACCGAAGCGGCGTCGTCGCTCAAGCTCGGGCCTCCAGAGGAGGACGGCGTGGAACTAGGGCCGCTTGTTTCCACGGCCCAGCGAGACCGAGTGGCTGGGTTCGTGGAGCACGCGACCGCTGCTGGAGCTCGCGTGACCACCGGAGGTGCCCGCGTTGATGGGCCGGGGGCGTTCTATCAGCCAACCGTGGTGGCCGGTGCCGATCAGCGGTCGGAGATCATCCAGAACGAGGTCTTTGGTCCCGTGGTGACCGTGCAGCGCGCGGCAAACGATGAGCAGGCGTTGGCTTGGGCGGCGGACGTTCCGTACGGCTTATCGGCGAGTGTGTGGACCCGCGATGTGGGCCGCGCCATGGCTGCGGCTGCGCAGTTGAGGTTCGGCGCGGTGTGGATCAACGACCACATCACGGGGTGCTCCGAGATGCCGCACGGCGGCTTCGGGCGGTCCGGCTACGGCAAGGACCTGTCGACGTACGCGCTGGACCACTATGCCGAACCCAAGCACGTGCTGGTCCGCTGGTAGCCCTTCGCAGCACGGGGTCGTAGGGTCGCCCGGGTGGCCATCCTCGTCGACCCTGCGACCTGGCCCGGCCGTGGCCGCATGTGGTGTCACTTGGTAAGTGACACGTCGTTTGCGGAGCTGCACGCCTTCGCCTCCGCTGTGGGGATCCCCGAGCGCGGCTTCGAGCGTGACCACTACGACATACCTTCGACGCACCGTGGTGCGCTGGTGGCTGCCGGTGCGATCGAAGTGTCCAGCAAGGAATTGGTGGCCCGGCTCACGGCCGCGGGCCTTCGTCGTCCCAAGCATCGCCCGCCACCTATCCCTCAGTAGGACGCACTTGGTCCGGGTGCCGGCTAGTCAGTCGCGAGGGTGGTGAGTTCGCTGGCCATGTTGTGGCGCGCCATGGATTCCCAGCGGTCGATCGCCGGGGCGGTGTGGAACAGGTGCGGCCGTTCGAGCAAACCGTGCAGGAGCTTGGCTCGACTAGCCCGGAACGCGGCGTCATCGAGGTACGCGTACTCCTGCCGTACCAGCGTGGTGTAGGCGAGGTACGCGTCCGGCTCGCGTCCCAGAACAGCCAGGTCGCAGTCGCACAGCACGGCGCCGTTGCGATCGTCGGTCATCGGATCGTGGGACTCGGTCAGAAGGACGAGTCGTGCGACCTCGTTGATCACCGAGTTCGGGACGCGAAGCCCACCCAACTCGTGAGCAGCAAGCATGGCGCTGCGGCGCTCGTTGTCCGGCCTCGCAGGGTCGTACACGCTGTCGTGAAACCACGCGGCCAGCCGTACGGCGTGCGGATCGGTTGCCACGTCGGACAGGGTGCTGACGTGGTCGAGCACCTCGCTGAGGTGGTGCAGGTCGTGGTAGCGGCGAGTTGGGGCGCCATAGGCCGCGAGCAGCCTGGCACCCACCGCGGCGACATCATCTTGCGCGCCCACGGCGCGGCACAGGTTGATCCAGTCGGGCGCGAGGTGATGCGGCTGCACCTGCCCGGTCTACCACAGCCCGATCAGTCGGGGGCGTCGAGACGGTCGAGCTCGTGGGAGTCGACGATTCGATAGGCGTAGCCCTGCTCCGCGAGGAAGCGCTGTCGGTGCGCGGCGTAGTCCTGATCGAGGGTGTCGCGCGACACCACGGAGTAGAAACGTGCGGTACGGCCGTCCGACTTGGGCCGTAGGACCCGACCCAGACGCTGCGCCTCCTCCTGGCGGGAGCCGAAGGTGCCGGAAACCTGGATGGCCACGGACGCCTCCGGGAGGTCGACCGAGAAGTTCGCGACCTTGCTGACGACCAGGGTGGGAATCTCCCCGGATCTGAAGGCCTCAAAGAGTCTCTCTCGCTCCTTCACGGTCGTCTCTCCCTTGAGGACCGGAGCCGCCAACCGTTCTCCCAGGTCATCGAGTTGGTCGAGGTACTGGCCGATGACGAGCACCTGATCGTTGTCGTGGCGCCTCACGAGTTCCTCGACGACGGAGCGCTTCGAGCGGGCGGTCGCGCACAGCCGGTACCTCTCGTCGGGTTCGGCGGTTGCGTAGGTCAACCGCTCGTGCTCAGTGAGGGTCACCCGCACCTCCACGCAGTCCGCCGGCGCGATCCACCCCTGAGCCTCGATGTCTTTCCATGGTGCGTCGTAACGCTTGGGTCCGATCAGGGAGAACACGTCACCTTCGCGCCCGTCTTCGCGCACGAGCGTGGCCGTCAGGCCCAGCCGACGCCGCGACTGAATATCAGCGGTGAACCGAAAGATGGGCGCGGGCAGGAGGTGAACTTCGTCGTAGATGATCAAGCCCCAGTCGCGTTCGTCGAACACTTCAAGGTGGGTGTAGACGCCCTTCCGGCGCGTCGTCATCACCTGATACGTGGCGATCGTGACGGCACGAATCTCCTTGCGGGAGCCGGAGTACTCGCCGATCTCGTCCTCGGTCAATGAGGTGCGGCGCAGCAATTCGTGTTTCCACTGGCGGGCGGCCACGGTGTTGGTCACCAGGATCAGCGTCGTCGCCTGCGCCTCGGCCATGGCGGCCGCACCGACCAGGGTCTTGCCAGCTCCGCAGGGGAGCACAACCACGCCGGAACCTCCATGCCAGAACCCGGAGACGGCCTCCTTCTGGTAGGTCCGAAGCTCCCAGTCCTCTTGGAGCAGCTGGATCGCGTGCGCCTCGCCGTCGACGTACCCAGCCAGGTCCTCAGCCGGCCAGCCGAGCTTCAAGAGGACCTGTTTGACCGTGCCGCGCTCACTGGGGTGCACCGTGATGGTGTCGGGGTCGACGCGGTCGCCAAGGAGTGGGCGCATCTTCGCCGATCGGATGACTTCTTCGAGCACCGGCCGATCGGTGGTCTCCAGCACCAACCCGTGGGTCGGGTGCTTGAGCAGGCGCAGCCGCCCGTACCGGGCCATCGTCTCGGCGATGTCGACCAGCAGGGCGTGAGGGACGGAGTATCGGCTGTAGGTGAGCAGCGCGTTGACGACCTGCTCGGCGTCGTGTCCTGCGGCCCGGGCATTCCACAGGCCCAACGGAGTCAGCCGGTAGGTGTGTACGTGCTCAGGGGAACGCTCGAGTTCGGCGAACGGGGCGATGGCACGTCGACAGGCCTCGGCCTGAACGTGGTCGACCTCGAGCAGCAGCGTCTTGTCGGACTGGACGATGAGCGGGCCTTCGGTCACGCGGCGCCTTCCGGAGTCTGGGGAGCGGAGTCATTGTCTCCTGCGTCTGGGTCGACGTCCCCCTCGGTGAGCTCCGCCACACCGGTGACGCGGTGCACCGCGAAGGTGTGCATGGCGTCGAGGCGGTGATCGAAGGCGGTGAGATAGCCGCCGGCCAAGGTCAGCGGGTCGACGACCCGCTCACTGACTCCGCCGTGATTGTCGACGTACCCGATCCACACGGAGGTTCGAGTCGCCACCGCGCGGCGCAGCACCTGCAACGTCTGGCCGGCCGTGCTTCGTGGCAGGACGCCGCCCAGCCGTCCTCCCACGGCCTGGCGCCGAGGCGCGGTGGATGCGCGTTCGCCGGCTCGGATCGCGCGGACCGCCGCCGAAACCAGGGTGTCGCCCGGGACCTTCGAGGGCGTCGAGAGCCGTGGGAGGCGCTGGCGAGGCGGGGTTCGATGAGTATCCGGCCTCCTGACCACGAGACTGCCGTCCGTCGACTCGGCTGCGGGCGCGTATCCCATCGTGCGCAGCTCATTCAGCACGTGGTCCACCGGAACCAACGCGGTGAGGACCGTTGGAGCCAGCCGTCGCAGGCGCAGCGGGCTGGAGCGCTTGTCGGCGATCAGCTCGTTGAGCACTGATTCGTCATCGCATCGGATGTAGGCGGATGCGGCACCGACCCGGATTTGCCCGTGCCGCCGCGCAACGTCGTCGATCAAGTACGTCAGTGGCTGAGGGACGGGGGTCTTGGACTTGGTTGCGAGCAGGGCGTGGACATCTCCCGCGCTGCGGCCGGCGTCCAGCGCCCGGCGCACGGAGGACGGTGTGAATCGGTAGACCGTTGCGCCGCCCGTGGACTCCACATCAGCCAGCAGCGCGAGCTCGGCGGCCAGGCCGGACTCCAAGGGGCCGGGGGCAACAGCCGTCAGGTCCGCCTGCAGCAAGACGTGGTCGACGGGCGTGGGCAGAAGGGGGGCGAGTTGTTGGGCGGTTCCATCCGCGCCCTCGCTGAGCAGCGTACGACCGAACTCGGCCAGCGACCCGCGTCCGGTGAGGCCCAGGATCTCCGCCTCAGCGAGCGTCCACGTCACCATTGGCCCCAGTAGGCGTCCTCGCCGCCGGGGGTGCAGCCACTCCAGTCGGGCCTGCAGACTGGCAGCATCTGTAGCAGCGCCAAGGGTTAACGCGCAGAGTTCATCGAGGATCGTGGCTCTGAGTTCCGGCGCGTAGGCCCACTCCAGATCCGGGCCGAGCGCGGCCAGGGCCTTGTCTCGCTCGTCGCGGGTTCCGGCCAGGCCAGGTACACGGGGCATCGTGAGCCAGCCTTCAACAAGGACGACCCAACGCTCGGCGGTGTCTCGGGTGAGCCAGACGTCGTAGGCCGGGGTGGGGGCGAAGGCTTCCTCCACTTGGCCGTCTCCCGCCACCAAGCCAGCGCCGTACGCCACTTCCATGACGAGGGTGGCGGTCGCCTCGTCGGTGTCGAGGAGACCTGCCGCCCGGCGGCGGTCCCGCACGCCCAGCCCGCCGGCGCGAAGGACGGGCGGTCCGTCGAGGCCCCAGGCCTCAAGGAGGTTCTCCACCAGGCGGACGGCGGAGAACGCGTGGCTGGCGGCTAGGCGGCCGGTTGAGTCGGGGTCGTGAGTTTGGACGGCTAGCTCGGGTGCCTCATCGGAGGTGAGCCGATGAACGACTCCCTGGCGCAGTCGCAGCGCGACTTCACGGGGCAAGACCACGGTGTCAGGTCCGACGGGGATGAGCAGCTCATGGGCCAGCAGCCAGTCGACGGGAGTACGAGCGTCATTGGGGTCGGACACCGAACGCCGAGCGTCGGCAACTTGACCGTGCGGTGGCCCCCAGAGCAAGTGCTCAAGGGCAGCGCGGGCCCCGTCTGGGGCGGTGGCCAGGAGGTGTTCCAGCGCTGCTGGTTCGGCCAACAACTCCGCCAGTCGAGGGTGGGAGGGCGCCATGGCCGGTCCGAGTCCGCCAGCCGCGGGCGCGAGCAAGTCGATGGCGGCGCGAACCAGGCGCTGATCGTCGGGCGGGCCAAAGCAGACAGCGAGCGCGCCGGCCCGGGACAGAACCGCATCGATCGCCTCAGGCCGGGCATCCGGCACGGCCGCGGCGAGTTGCAGCCGGTTCAGGGGTTCGTGCAGGACAGCGGCCGCCTCGAGGATGTCCAGTTCGAAGCGATTGAACCGGTCGAGAACCCGAGCAACTGACGGCGTCGATCCAGCCCGGGTCGCCAGAGACGCCATGTCGACAGGTACGGGCGATAGCAGGTCTGGCCGCTGCTGTAGCAACCACTCGAGTGACGCGTCGTCCCAGCCACGGATCTCTGCCGCGAGGCTGCGCGCGGGGCTCGAGGTCATCCGCACGACGTTACCTTCCGTGGGCCAATCCCTCGACCGCGTCCTCCCTCGCTTGGGGCCAGATGCGTCCGACTGGCTAGGCTCCCGCCGTGTCTCTCGGCCCCTTGGTGATCGGTTTCGATCTAGACATGACGCTGATCGACTCGCGTCCGGGGATCGGTGCTGTATTGGCCGCGCTGACGGCCGAAACGGGCGTCCAGATCGATATCCCGCTCGTTCAGTCCAGGCTGGGTCCACCGCTGGACGTGGAGTTGGCGCACTGGTTTCCCGCTGACGAGGTGGCGGCCATGAGCGATCGATTTCGGGCGCTCTACCCCGACCTTGCGATCGAACCGACGCCAGCGCTTCCCGGCGCACGTCGGGCGCTTGCGGCCGTCCGGGACGGCGGTGGCCGCACGCTGGTCGTCACGGCCAAGTACGCACCCAACGCGCGCCTCCACCTGCGCCACTTGGGACTGCCGGTCGACAAGGTCGAGGGCTGGCGATGGGCTGAAGCCAAAGGGCTGGCCCTTCGCGAGCACGGCGCAAGCGTGTACGTCGGGGACCACCCGGGTGACATGATCGGCGCGCGGTCGGCCGACGCGATCGGGATCGGCGTGACGACCGGTGCCACGTCAGCAGCTGAACTCCAGGCGGCTGGGGCCAGCGCTGTACTCGACAGCCTCGAGGAGTTCCCGGAATGGCTGAGCGGGCACCTGGACGAAATGAGTCCTCGCTGGAGGGCCTAGCGCCGATGGGCGCCCGCACCGTGGTTCTCGGCCGGCCGTGATCGGCGCGAGTTATCTGTGGCGACGGGCTAGGCTGGGGCCGGCTCAGTCGAGGTTGATCGCCTGCGTTGGCCACTTCCCGTCCGACCCACTAACTCTGGAGATTCTCGTGCCCACCGGCAAGGTCAAGTTCTTCGATACCGAGAAGGGCTTCGGCTTTCTCTCGCGACGACGGAGGCGACGTCTTCCTGCACGCGTCCGCCCTTCCGGAAGGCGTCGACGAGCTGCCGAACGGGACTCGCGTGGAGTTTGGTGTCGCCGAGGGCAAGAAGGGTGAGCAGGCGCTGTCCGTACGCGTGCTTGACCCGCTGCCTTCCGTGGTCAAGGCCAGCCGGCGGCCGGCGGACGACATGGCAGTCATCGTGGAAGACCTGATCAAGGTGCTCGACAACGTGGGCAACGGTCTGCGGCGTGGTCGTTACCCAGCCGACACCGGCAAGGTGGCGAAGATGCTCCGAGCGGTGGCCGACCAACTCGAGGGCTGACGCCATGGCCAGGACCTCGCCAACGCCACCGGAAGGTACCCTCGCGAGCGTGAATGCCCCCACCCGTACGGCGCGCCCGGACGCTGCGTGCGTCTCCGCGATAGACGTGGCTCGTGCCGCCGCAGTCGAGTTGGTCGGCGAATCCGTGGTCGGCGACCACCTCGGGGTGGAGGCAGACGGCGAGCGGCTGGTCACGCACCTGTTCGACAGTCAGCTGCCCGGCTACCGGGGTTGGCGTTGGGCCGTCACCGTGACCCGGGTGTCCCGCGGCCGCGTCATCACCGTCGACGAGGTGGTGCACCTTCCGGGCTCGCAAGCCTTGCTCGCTCCACCGTGGGTTCCCTGGGCGGAGCGGCTGCAACCTGGCGATGTCGGTGTGGGCGACCTACTCCCTGCTGCTGAGGAGGATCCTCGACTCGAGCCGGGGTGGTCGTCCGTGGGGGATGAGGTCGATCCCGAGGTCGAGTTCGTGGCGAGGGACTTGGGCCTCGCGCGTCGCCGGGTGCTCTCCGCCGAGGGTCGGGAAGAAGCCGCGGATCGCTGGTTGAACTCCGCCGGAGGACCGTTCGTGCCGTTGGCCGAGCAGGCCCCAGCAACCTGTGATTCGTGTGGCTTCTTCGTGCGCATCGGGCGCTCTCGGGCAGGCCTTCGGTCTGTGTGCCAACGTCTTCTCACCCAGCGATGGGCATGTCGTCTCACTGGATCACGGGTGCGGCGGTCATTCGGAGGGTTCGTCGGCCAGTCGGCGCTCTCAACGGCCCATTTCTCTACCCGCGCCAGTAGTCGACGACTTGGGGTACGACGACCTCGGCCACAGCTGAACCGTCACGGACGAGGGGCGGGACTGGCCCTAGCTCTGACCGGATGCCGAGCGACCGGCCTCGCGGTACCGCGTGCGTCGGACGAGCGCAATCGACAATCCCATCAGGCCTAGAACAAATCCGGCTGCGCACCCGGCGATCCAGGTCGATGTGGCGCTGGTGGCCAGCCCGGCGAGCAAAGCGATCAGCCACAGTGCTGTGCCCACTGTCGCCGGGACCACGGCGTCGGTGTGGGGAGCGTCTGGCAGCGCCAAGGGTCTGCTGGGCTCTGGGACGACAGGCTGGGACATGCCATGACCCTAACCAGCGGCGAGGGAGCCGCGTACCCTCGATTCCCGTGAACCCTCGGACGCGTCGTTGGCTGGTGCCGGTCGTCCTCGTGCTCCTCGTTGCGCTCGTGCTGCTCGGATCTCTGGGCCGCTAGCCGTGGCTCTACCGCTCGATCTCGCTCTCGCGGAGATCCGGCTTTTGGTGCTTGATCCAGACCGCCTCGTCCGCGCCATCTCGGCCGGACGTCGTCAGGGTCGTCCGCGCCCCGACCCGGCGCGCGTGGAGTTGCGCCCAGTCGATCTCAAGCAGGGAAGGCGGCTTCTCATGACCTCCCAAGATGGCGTGCAGGCGACCTCTCGACACGTGGCCTACGGCGATGAGGCTGCGGCCGTGCTCGATGGACTTCTGGATCAGCCTTACGGGAACTGGCATGTCGAGACCGTGACGGAAACCGTCCAGCTGCGGGTCACGAAGAAGGGCGGGGCCCAACTCCATCGGGCGCCCAAAGAACGGGCTCAGCAGACGGGGCACGACCGCAGCCGCCGGCGGCTCATCGCTGATGACGATCCGCTGTTCGCGCCAGCTACGGGGGCCGACAAGCGACGGCAGGTCGAGGCCTTCCTAAGGGCGATGGATCCGGTGGTTCCGACCGACGTGGACCAGCCCGTGGGTTTGGTCGATCTGGGGTGCGGGAACGCGGCGCTGACCTTCGCCGCATATCGCTATTTGACTGAACATTCCGGTCGCGAGGCGCGGGTCGTCGGCGTTGATCTCAAGATCCAGTCCAAGGAACATAACGAGGAGATCGCAGCGGGGCTGGGGTGGAGCGAACAGGTCAGGTTCGTCACCTCAGCGATTGCCGATGCCGAGGTCGATATGTCACCGGCGCGGCTGGATCTCGTCGTGGCCCTGCACGCCTGCGATACGGCAACCGACGAAGCGATCGCTCGCGCGGTTCGGTGGGCTGCACCCGCACTCCTTGCTGCTCCGTGCTGCCATCACGATCTCGCCAGCCAGCTCAAGGGGACAAGCGCTCCTCCGCCGTACGCCGCTCTGGTTCGGCACGGGATCATCAGGGAGCGCTTCGCCGACGTCCTCACCGACAGCCTTCGAGCGCAGATCCTGCGAATCCTTGGCTATCGGGTGGAGGTGATGGAGTTCGTAGGCTCCGAGCACACCCCG
Source organism: uncultured Actinomycetota bacterium (assembly GCA_963851405.1). Taxonomy (GTDB): domain Bacteria; phylum Actinomycetota; class Actinomycetes; order DATJPE01; family DATJPE01; genus JANPBY01. The sequence goes on from CAWKPB010000005.1 coordinate 215,239, forward strand.
CGAAACACGTTGATCCGGGCCGTTCGAACCGGCATGCCTCCCGCTCCTCAGGTGGTCGCGGACTATCGAGCCCTCATCGATGCGTGGGGAGTCCGCCCGGCGCTTGCGGCGATGCTGGAGCCGGAGCTGACCGTGGAGCTGGAGCGAGCGTCCCCCCAATGAGAGGGCGGTCGATGGGGGGCCAGTCAGCGGCCCTGGGCGCTGCGGCTTGCCTCGTTGGTCTCTGCGCGCTGGTGACTGGCGGCGGAGCCTATGCGACCAGTGATGCGCAAGAGCGGGCCTTTGTCATCAAGGACCCTCGCATCGTGGAGTCCAGTGGCCTGGCGTCGAGTGCCACGCTCCCAGGCGTCACCTGGACGGTCAACGACAGCGATGGCCTAGCCCAGGTGTACGGCTTGGACCGTCAGGGGCGAACGGTCGCGACGCTGTCTTTGAGCGGGGCGACCGCGAGGGACTGGGAGGCGGTGTCGGTCGGTCCTCGGTCGGGCGGGCGACACTGGATCTGGGTGGGTGACATCGGGGACAATTTGTCCACCTGGCCGACCGTTCGGGTCTACCGCCTCGCTGAACCAGTCGAGTCGGGGGACCGGACCGTGACGTGGTCGGCGTACGACCTTCGGTACCCGGACGGCCCACGTAACGCCGAGGCCCTGCTCGTCGATCCCGTGACGGGCCGTCTGTTCATCGTGTCCAAACGGGTCCAGGGGGCGGCTGTCTACCGGCTCCCGAGAACGCTTCGAACTGATCGGGTGAACACCCTGACCCGGGTGGCCAAGGCGCCTCCTCTCGTGACCGACGGCGCCTTTGCTCCGGATGGCACGCTTGCACTGCGCGACTATCTGGTCGCACACGTTGGCGATCGGTGGGCTGCCAGGACGATCGTGCCGCTTCCTGTCCTCCCGCAAGGCGAATCTCTGACGTGGACGTTGGATGGCTCGGCGTTGCTGGTGGGGAGCGAAGGGTTCAGAAGTGCGGTGTGGCGAGTGCCTCTTGCGACCGTAGCTAGTTCGCCGACGAGCGCGGAACAACGTGGCGAGGAGGACGCGGTGGCCACACCCGAGGGCTCGCCCACTGCGTTCGCCACGGCCAACAACGAGTCCACTTCGCCGTCGCCCTGGGTGATCGCAGCGCTGGGCCTTGCCGTGGGCGGGGGCCTGGCCGCGTTGCATTCGACCCGGCGGCGAGGATCTCGCCGGTCTGGTCCGGGCGGCGAGTGAGGCTGCTTGACCTAGGTGAGGGCGTTCACGACGTGGTCGATGCACCCGGTCAAAGCGCTCACGTCCTCGGGGTCGACGGCTGGGAACATGGCCACCCGGACCTGGTTTCGTCCGAGCTTCCGGTAGGGCTCGCAGTCGAGAATCCCGTGCCTTCGCAGTACTTTTGCGACTGAAGTGGCATCGATCGACTCGGCCAGATCGATGGTGCCGACGACCTGCGAGCGCTTGGCTGGATCGGAGACGTACGGCGTCGTCCATTCCGTTGCCTCGGCCCAGGAGTAGAGCCGGCTGGAGGAATCGGCGGTGCGGGCGACGCACCAATCTAGGCCGCCTTGGCTGTTGAACCAGTCAACTTGCTCGGCCATGAGCAGGATCGTCGCCAGTGCCGGGGTGTTGTAGGTCTGATTGAGGCGGCTGTTGTCCACGGCGATTGAGAGGTCGAGGAATGCGGGCATCCAGCGACCGGACGCCTTGAGTCGGGCCACCCGGTCGAGGGCCGCTGGACTCATTAGGGCAAACCACAGTCCGCCGTCTGAGCCGAAGCACTTCTGCGGCGCGAAGTAGTACACGTCGAACTCGTTCGGGTCGACCGGCAGCCCGCCGGCAGCGGACGTTGCGTCGAGGACCATGAGGGCCCCGGGATCCGCGCCGCCGACTCGTGCGGGGCGGATCGCCACGCCAGTGGATGTTTCGTTGTGCGGGCTGGCATAGACGTCGATGCCAGCCTCGGCCTCGAAGGACGGGGCGTCACCGGGATCGGAGCCAAGAATTGTGGGAACACCTAGGTGCGGGGCGCTCTTGGCGGCCGAGGCGAACTTCGAACCGAACTCCCCGAAACTCAGGAACTGAGCGCGGTCCTCGATCAGGCCGAACGTCGCGGCGTCCCAGAACGCGGTCGATCCACCGTTGCCTAGGACGACCTCGTACCCGTCGGGCAGGGCGAAGAGGTCCGTCAGGCCGTGCTGGACTCTAGCGACCTGACTCTTGACGGTGGCCTGGCGGTGCGAGGTCCCGAGATAGGTCGGAGCAACGGCGACCAGCCCATCGATCTGCTCCGCTCGCACCTTGCTAGGCCCCGACCCGAAACGGCCGTCGGCGGGCAGCAGCTCGGCGGGAATGACGATGTCAGCGGGTTCAGCAGGCATGGGCAGAAGGGTAGGTCGAGTGGCCAAGTGCGCGTTACGCAGGTCCGACCTGCGAGATGCTGCGTCGCGCGTGCTTGCTTCCAGCTGTCAGGTGCCGGATCGGAGCGTCTTCGCGTATTTGTTCCAGGGCCGCTGAATGAGGGGTCCGAAGAGCAGCCGGACGGGCGCCGGAAGCTCGCGCTTCATCCGGGCCCGATCATCCTCGTCCAGCGGCTCCAGGAGCATCCCGAAGGCCACGGGCATCATCTTGCGGGGGATGTGAGAGGTCGCATGCTCTCCCAGCGCATCCCACTCGGCCTGAGTCAGAGTGACTGCCGCCAACGAAACGATGTCACGTTCCTCGTGGTCGAGGTGTGGCTGGAGGGTCTCGTTCAGGGTGTCGAGCGCCACCGCCAGCCTTTCGCCCGATTCCGTCGTGGGATTCACCCGCCAGACCGCACAAGCCTCGGTGACGGACTCGATGGTGTCGTTCACGAGCACGTGTTCATGCCCGGTCTGTTCGATGGCAGCCGTCTGCTCGGGCGCCCGAGCTAGCAGCAGTGGGTAGAGGAGCTCGTCTTCGCTCGCGTGGTGGGTATGGAGCAGACCGATGCAGAAGTCGATGTGATCGGCGAGGAAGACCACCCGTTGGGCCGAGGGAGTCGGGTTGGCGCGTACGAGCGTGGCGCTTTCGTCAAACGCCCGCCGAAAGGTGCGGTGGACGATCGCCATGTCTCGGACATCGATCGGGCTGGTCTCGGTCATCGTCATCCTTCGAGGCGAGATGGTGCGTTGTCGAGAGTTTGCCGACTGGTAGCCGCCCCCGCCGGAGAATTGCGCAGTTCACTGCATGCCTTGGGGGCGCTGAGCGCAGGCCGCCCTAAGGCCTGGCGGCCTGTCGTACTCTGCGGGAGCGGGTCAGCGAATGCGACGAAGGGATCCAGACCATGCCTCTCGGCACGGTGAAGGTGGCCGTCGTTCAGCGCCCCCCGGTGCTGCTCGATCGGACCGCAACGATGGGCTTAGTGGTCGACTCGATCGGTGAGGCTGCTGGGGCCGGTGCGACCTTGGTTGTCTTCCCGGAGACGTTTATCCCTGGATATCCGGCGTGGGTGTGGTCGCTGAAGCCTGGTGACGATTACGAGTTCGGCGCTGACCTCTACCGACTTCTGGTGGAGGAAAGCGTTGACTTGACCACCGATGACTTGGTGCCGGTCCGCCAGGCCGCAGCGGAGCACCAGGTGGTGGTCGTCTGCGGCATCCACGAGCGGGATGGCGAGTTCAGCCGGAGCACGCTCTATAACACCCTTGTCACCATCGATCGCGATGGCTCGATCGTGAACCGCCACCGCAAGTTGGTGCCCACGAACCCCGAGCGCATGGTCTGGGGGCAAGGTGACGCATCGGGATTGCGAGTCGTTGACACCGCGGTAGGGCGGCTGGGGGGACTGATCTGCTGGGAGAACTACATGCCTTTGGCCCGCTATGCGCTATTTGCTGACGGCGTGGAGGTGTACGTGGCCTCGACCTGGGATAGCGGGGATGGGTGGTTGTCCACCATGCGCCACATCGCCAGCGAAGGCCGGTGTTGGGTCATCGGATCTGGTTCCGCACTGAACACCCGAGACGTTCCTGAAAGCCTCCCTTCGCGTGACACGCTGTTCGGTGACGCCGACGCTTGGATCAATGACGGCGACTCGGTCATCGTCGCTCCAACCGGACAGATCGTGGCCGGCCCGATGCACGCGGAGTACGGAATCCTCTACGCCGACATCCGGCCCAGCGAATCAGCGAGCGCCCACCAGACCCTTGACGTAGCAGGGCACTATGGGCGCCCGGATATCTTCACGCTCACCGTGGACCGGTCACCCCGCAAGCCCATTTCGTTCACGTGATCGCGCCCCACCAACAGTCTGGACGCATCACGCCTTGCTGGCAGGCCCGATCTCGGGGTCACCGGTGGCGGTCGGGGCGCTCTCCTTGAGTTCCACGAAGATGACGTGGGTGTCCGTGTCGCCGACGTTGTGGCCGGCGTGCTGCTGAGCGGGCAGCCAGGCGGTGGTTCCTGCGACGATGTCAACGTCGCGCGTCTGGCCGTCTTCGGCATAGAGCCGGCGCTTGAACGTGCTGAGTGTGTACATCACGCTGTCGGGGTGCGTGTGCTGAGTGGTCTTCAGCCCCGGCTGGTCTGTGTACTCAAGGACGCGGACTCGATCGTTTTCGAAGACCACCTTGTACTGGTCCGGGTTTGTCTCAGTGGGGTCCATCGCCACGACGAATCCTCCTCGGTCGGTCGGTCGGTCGGGCGCCAAGCGCCGCGCACGATCGACCCTAGGGGTCTGGGGGATCCATCGATGGCGATATCGGGATCGGACCGGACCCGCCGAACGAACCAGGCGTGCGGCGTCAGCCGAGGGTGTAACCGGAGGGGAGGATCATGACTGGATCCCAACCGGGGACCTCTTCGGGCTTGCGTGGCGCCGGCCCGACGTAGCGCGCAGACGGCCGGATCAGGCGCCCGGTCTCCTTCTGCTCCAGGATGTGGGCGCTCCAGCCAGCCAGCCGGGCGCAGGTAAACATCGAGGTAAACATGTGCGACGGCACCTCGGCGAAGTCGAGGACGATCGCCGCCCAGAACTCGACGTTGGTCTCGAGCACCCGGTCGGGGCGGCGGGAGCGCAACTCGGTGAGCGCCGCCTTCTCCAGCGCCGCAGCGACCTCATATCTGGGTGCGCCGAGTTCTCGTGCCGTCCGACGAAGCACGCGCGCCCGCGGGTCTTCGGCCCGGTACACGCGGTGCCCGAAGCCCATCAGGCGGTCGCCCTTGTCGAGTACCTCCTTGACGTAGGAGTCAGCATCGCCACGCCGCTCGATCTCCTCGATCATCCCGAGCACGCGAGACGGGGCGCCGCCATGCAGCGGGCCGGACATGGCCCCGATCGCCCCAGAGATCGCCGCCGCGACGTCCGCCCCTGTGGAGGCGATCACGCGAGAGGTGAACGTGGAAGCATTCATCCCGTGTTCGGCCGCGGACACGAAGTACGCATCGACGGCTTCTACGTGTCGAGGCTCCGGCTCGCCACGCCACCGCACCATGAAGCGCTCGACCACGGTGCGGGCTTCGTCAATGCGGGCCTGAGGCACCATCGGGCGTCCAGTGCCACGCGCCGACTGGGCGATGAACGACAGCGCCATCACGGACACGTGAGAGAGGTTTTCGCGCGCCTCGTCGTGATCGATGTCCAGCAGCGGCTTGAGCCCCCACGCTGGCGCCAGCATGGCGATCGCTGATTGGACGTCCACCCGGACGTCACCGGAGTGCACGGGGATCGGGAAGGGCTCCGCAGGGGGGAGGCCAGGGTTGAACTCGTTGTCGACCAGCAGGCCCCACACCTGGCCATAGGACACCTTGCCCACGAGGTCTTCGATGTCGACCCCTCGGTAGCGGAGGGAACCGCCGTCTCGATCCGGTTCAGCGATCTCGGTCTCGAAGGCGATGACTCCCTCAAGACCGGGTACGAACTCCGACATCCCTGCGTCTCCTCTGCGTTCGCCGCGGACGCGCGGCTACGTGTCCCAGGGGCAGGCATGGCCGCCCCATCCGGAGATTCAACCGTACGTGGGGTGTGTCACGCTTGTGCGGTGGGCCCCGATGATCGTCCTGGAAGCACGCCGAGCGTCAACGTAGAGGCGCTGCGGCGCTCGTACGGAGCCGCCGGTTTGGTCGAAACCGATGTCCCCGCGACGCCGATGGCCCTGTTTGACGACTGGTTGGTTGCCGCGGTGGGCGGCGGCGTACTCGAACCCAACGCCATGGTCTTGTCCACGGTTTCGGCGGAGGGGCAGCCGAGTTCGCGCACGGTGTTACTCAAGGGCGCCGATGCTCGCGGCTTCACGTTCTTCACCAACCTGCACTCGCGCAAGGGACGCGAGCTCGAGGCGAACCCGAGGGCCAGCCTGGTCTTCCCCTGGTACGACCTCGAGCGTCAGGTCGTGGTGCTTGGCCAGGTCGTCCCGGTTAAGCGAGCGGAGACGGAGGCGTACTGGGACACCCGGCCGTACGGTTCCCGGATCGGAGCCTGGGCGAGTGCACAGTCCACCGTCGTCGGCGGTCGAGACGTCCTGGATCAGTGGTGGCAGCAGGCTCAGGAGCGGTATCCCGAGGGTGGGTCGGTCCCGCTCCCCGATCATTGGGGCGGCCTTCGGCTCGAGCCGAGCAGCGTGGAGTTTTGGCAAGGGCGCCGTGACCGGATGCATGACCGGCTCCGCTACGTGCGCGCAGACACAGCAGCCCCGTGGGCCGTGGAACGACTGTCTCCTTGACGGGAGCGTCCGGCCCTAGACCGCAAAGTCGGCGACCAGTCCATCGAGGCGTCTGAGTTCGGGCGAGCCATGGGCGCCGCTGCTGACCGCCAGCGCGTAGATCGTGGTGTTGCGGGCGATGAAGTGTTCGGTCCAGGTGCCTAACCGGGCTGGAACAAAGGGATCAAAACGCTCGGAGCGCGTGTGCAGCGGCGTCACAGTCATGACCGAACGGACGGGGGTCGCCGCCCCCGAGTACTCATCGACGGGCTGGCGCCGGCACGCGCGAAGATCCTTGTTTCGGTTTCCGAGGAACTGCCGAACCGCGGCTCGCGTGCTGAAGTCCATCCGGAGGACCACCGAATCGAGCTTCGCCGTGCGGTGTTTGTACGTGGTCTCGAGTACCCGGGTCGGCGCTGGCAGTGGACTGCGCTGTACGCAGCCGAGCGGGATGACCAGAGCCAGGACCTCGTCCACGTCTCTCGGTATCGCGGACGGCTCCCGCACGCGCCAGTCCCGACCGAGGTCGAATTCCACTGGCCGGGCGTCGACGGTCTCCGCGGCTGTCGTGGCTTGGGGGCTGGACGGCGCTGAGGAGCCCAGAGGCGTGGCCTTCAGCTCGTTAGCGCTCGGGTTCACGGTGCCAGGCCCGCCCGCACATCCGACGAGCACCACGCTAAGGATCGGCACCGCGAGCGGCCCGATCCTTGGACGGCAGCCGGACCACGCTCGCCCGAGCGACTTCCTAGCCACCATTGGCTGAGAAGTGCTGGTAGTCGGGCCTACTCCACCGGGCCCCCCACAGCCATCCCCGTGAAGCCATGGCCCGAGCGATCACGCTGCCCTTCAGGATCATCCCAGGGCGCGCCGACTGTCGATCGAGGTAGGTCCCTGACCGTTCCGGGTAGACGCGCCCAGAGGTGACGTAGGGGTTCTCCAACGGATTGATGTCGATCGCGATGCCGTACGAGTGATTCGACATGCGGTACGGGTTGCCGGTCACCGGTCGGCAGTTGAAGGCGGAGGTGTTGTCGGCGCGCATGGCGCGCAGGTCCGACTGGGCCGGCGACGTCTTGCCAGGGATGTAGAACGCGTCACTGGGTTCCATTCGGTTGATCGGGAATCCCGCGGCGTACGCCTTGGTGAACACGTGCACGAGGGCGCCGACCGCAGTACTGCGAGCGATGAGTGATCCCAGTTGGGTCTCTCCCTGGAAGTCCCAATAGCGCAGGGTGATCTTTCGCAGTTGACCAGGAGGCACCGGACAACCCGGACGGTACGACCGGGGGACATCGGAGCGGGTCAGCGGGCCGGACACCTTGGCCTTCATCGGAGGCAGCGCGGGCTCGACCTCGCCCTCGGCGCCCCCCGGCAGCGGCCCCGATCCGTCGATGAGGACCGCTGACCCGCCGACGGACGCGCTCTCGATCGCGCGCGGCCCGGCCGCCTGCGCGGTGACAGGAGCGCCCAGGAGCACCGCGCCGGTCAGCGCGGCAGTAAGGATGCGCAGACCGAACGACATGTTCAGTACTTCGACGAGCGAACTGAGAAAGTGAAGGCCTAGTCGAGCCAAGCCATGAGCACCAGGCTCGCCAGTTGCTCGGGGCTGGTTTCACGCTCGGCCGCTGCTTGGCTGAGGGCTTTCCGTCCCCCCTTCGAGAGGGTGATCGTGAGTTCCACCTCACGGTCGCCCTTGCGCGCACGGGCATCCTTCTTCGACTTCTTGTTCTTCTTGGACTTGGCCGACTTCGGCCCACTCCGTCGACCCATGGCCTTCGGTCCGGGCATCGCTGGACCGGCCCCGGTGGAGGAGGGATCTTGTGTGGTCGGTCGGGCTGCCTCGACTCCGTCCTCGGGGCCTGCGCGTGGACGAAGAGCTGGACGAGGCGTCGGGTTGCGGGCGTGGCTGGTCGTCATGAGCGAGCCTTCCCGCTGAGGGGTCCGTGTTTGGAATTGAGCTGGAGCAGGTGGTCCAGGTGGTCGTCGAAAGCGTCGCTGACTTGTCGTGCACCGGGACTGCGCCAGGTTTGGACCGGCACGCAGGCTCCCTCCGCCTGCTGAACGGCGGTCCGATCGGGGATCGGTGGGCTGAGGACGAGGTCGCCGTACGCGGCGCTGAGTTCGACGAGCCGAAATCGATGCTCGGTCGACTGCGGACGCACCTTGTTGACGACGATTCCCGCGGTACGCAGGCGGAGGTTGTCCGCTTGCATGGTTGCGACGGCTTCCAAGGCAGCCTGGGTACCTTGGAGGGCGAACAGAGAGGGTTCGGCGACCACCAACGCGTAGTGAGCTGTGGCCAAGGCATTTCGGGTCAAGCCCCCGAGTGAAGGCGGCGCATCGATCAGGACCAGGCCGTAATTCTTGAGCCCGGTCATAGCGGCCCGCAGATGCAGCGCCGAGGATCGTCCGGACATCACGTTGTGGCGTTCAAGCAGGCTGTCGGAGGGCAGCACGTCTACGCCGGCCCCCCACCCGCTGGGAGTGATCGCGTGTCCCAGCAGGTCGGGATTCGGGTCGCTCAAGACGTCGGACGCCGAGAACCGGATCTCCGGTGGGTCGAGCACGGTGGATGCGTTGCCCTGCGGGTCCAGGTCGATGACGAGCGTGCGCACCCCGCGGTCCCAGGCGGCTCCGGCCAGCCCGAGCGTGACCGATGTCTTGCCGACCCCGCCCTTGAGACTGACCACGCTGATGACGAGCACGCCCTGAGTCTGCCGCACTCAGCGGGAGCCCTTGGACAACTCGCGCGCGATCGAGTAGCGCGCCAACGCTTCCATGCGCTCGCTGGCATGGTCAACGATGCGTTCGGGGTAACCGGAGGGGAGGCCGCCACTCAGGGTCCAGGGCTCGTGGACGGCAGCTCCGCGCACCGTCCGTAGTTCGGGAATGTAGCGGCGCACGTAGTCACCGTGCGGATCGAAGCGCAACCCCTGGGATACCGGGTTGAACACGCGGAAAAACGGTGCGGCATCGGTGCCTACGCCCGCAACCCATTGCCAGCCGTGGCCGTTCGAGGCGAGGTCTCCGTCGCGCAGCCAGTGCATGAACTCGCGAGCGCCGCGGGTCCAGTCGATGTGCAGGTCCTTGACGAGGAAGGACGCCGTCACCATGCGCAAGCGGTTGTGCATCCAGCCTTCGGTCCGAAGTTGGCGCATGCCTGCGTCGACGAAGGGAAAGCCCGTTCGCCCTTCGGCCCAGGCGGCAAATCGGTCCTCGGCGGTCGCCCCGTGGTCCCAGCGCAGGTCGGCTAGGTCGGAGCGCAGGCTTTGCGTCTTGGACTGGGGATGGTGGTGCAGGACATCGGCGTAGAACTCCCGCCAGGCCAGTTGTCGGCGGAAGGACTCGGCGTCGGCGTCCTCGCCGAGTTCGCTGAGCAAGGTCCGCGGATGCAGCTCTCCCCAGCGCAACGCGGCGCTGAGACCGGAGGAGGACGACAGGTCCGGTCGATCGCGGTCGGTTGGGTAGTTCGCGAGCCCGGTGGACAGGAACTCCGCCCAGCGGTCCTGCGCGTGGGCTTCCCCGGCGGCCCAACGCGACTGGCCGTCGGGGACCGCGGGCAAGGAGGTGCCCTCGACCGGTCGGATCCACGTGCCGCCGGTCGGAGGACCGGCGACTTCCCCCCAGCCACGGTCGCGCCACGCCCGATAGAACGGAGTGAACACGCGGTACGGCGTCCCGTCGGACTTGAGAACCGTGCCCGGGTTGGCGGCGTACGGCGATCCGGTAAGGACGAGCCCGGTTCCAAGCTCCGTGGCCACACGGTGGTCTCGCAGGCGGCCGTACGGGCCGAAGTCCTCGGCCGCGTGTACGGATGTTGCGCCAACGTTCGCCGCGAGTTCGGGGATCACGCGCCACGGCTGTCCTTCCAGGACCAGCAGCTGGCCGGCCAAGGACTCATTGAGGGCTCTGAGCGACTCGGCGAGATAGGTACGACGGCTCACGCCCGCGCGGCTCCATAGGTACGGGTCCAGCACGAACAGCGGGATCGTCTGGCCCTCACCGCGATCGAGCGCTTCGAGGAGCGCGGGGTTGTCGCCCAGGCGTAGGTCTCGGCGAAACCAACACACGGTCGCACTCACGTTCCGACAGTGGCTGAGACCCCCGTCACACGCAACCCGAACGGCGCTCGGCGGCGGGTCAACTCGCATCACAGCCAGTCGGAGCCGTCTCGCTCGCCGTCATGTTGATCGGGCTCGGTCTCGCGCTGGTGTTGGCCGGTTCCGGTCGACGTCGTCGCGTGTGAGGATGGGCGCTCACCCCAGCGCCGTACCCCTTCGGGAGCAGTACTCAACGTGAGCGACCTGATCGACACAACGGAGATGTACCTCCGCACGATTTTCGAGCTGGAGGAGGAGGGCATCGTTCCGTTGCGCGCGCGGATTGCTGAACGACTTGGTCAAAGCGGTCCGACGGTCAGCCAAACGGTGGCCCGAATGGAGCGCGACGGGTTGGTCACGGTGCAGGGCGACCGGCACCTCGAACTCTCCCCCCAGGGTCGGCAGTTGGCCACGCGAGTGATGCGCAAGCACCGGTTGGCGGAGTGTTTGCTCGTCGACGTCATCGGGATGGATTGGGCCGATGTGCATGCGGAGGCGTGCCGGTGGGAGCACGTGATGTCGGAGGCTGTGGAGCGCCGTCTCCTTGAATTGTTGGACAACCCCACGACCTCGCCGTACGGCAATCCAATCCCGGGGCTCGTGGAGTTGGGGCTCGGAGGAGATCGGTCCGCCGGATCGCAGGGCTCGGTGTCCGAGGCGGGGTTGGTCACACTGGGCTCGGTCGCCTCGCCCAACCCCCATCGGGTGGTGGTTCGAAGGATCGGGGAACCGGTCCAAAACGATGGCGCCTTGATGGCGTCCATGCGCCGCGCGGGGGTGCGTCCGGGCGAGGTCGTGAAGGTGACCACGTCGCCTGGAGGTGTACTCGTGGGGTCGGGGATGGAGTACGTCGAGCTCGATCTCGAGATCGCTGGGCATGTGTTTGTCGACGCTGATTGAGGTCGAATAGGCGGGATTTCGCGCGTTCTCGGTCCTTGATCCGCCTTTCGGGCGACACGCTGAGACATAAATGTGACATTCGGCGGGGTCTCCCGTACCGTCGTTGACGCCTCCACAGCAGTGGGGGCGCTTCGATGTGATCGCCGAGTCCTGCCCGGCATCGAGGCTCTCAGCACCGAACCGTTGGGCAGGAGTGGGGGAACCACAGGTTCCACGATCAGTTCGGACGCTCAGACCGGTCCGCTGATCTTGGGGTGAAGCCGCACGATGTGCGGCCGGGCCACACTCCGGCCCGAACCCGACAGCTCACCTCGCAGGCGTCGGAGAAGGAACCACCGTGCTCGGCACCTCAGCCCCTCGATCGTCCACGTCCCGATCCGGCCGCTTCCGCGGCCGATCCATCGCCATCGCCGCGGTGATGGCCGCGTCCGTGATGGCCCCCTTGGGCTTCGGTTCGGCCGCTCACGCCGCGATCGATCCGGCGGGGCCATGGGGGCTCAAGGGCTCGTCGACGCAGGCGTCGACGACGCTGACGGCCGCCCCGGGAGTCTCAGCCACGCTGTCAGTGAAGCCGAAGGGTGCGAAGCAGTCAGCCAAGCAGAAGGCTGCCAAGAAGGCGAAGAAAGCCAAGCAGCGGGCCAAGGCCCGTAGCCAGCGGATCATCGCGCTGGCTCGCAAGTACGACGGCGGCTACTACCGCGCCGGGGGTACGACGCCCGCGGGCTTCGACTGCTCGGGCTACACGCGGTACGTCTTTGCCAAGATGGGCCGCTCGCTCCCGCACAACTCTGCGGCTCAGCGCGCCCAGTCCAAGCGCGTCAGCCGGTCAAACGCCCGCGTCGGAGATCTGATCTTCTTCCACAGCAGCAGCGGACACGTCTACCACGTCGGGATTTTCGCTGGCCACGGCAAGCTCTATCACTCGAGCACGCCAGGCAAGCGCGTCGGACTAGGCCCCATCTTCAGCAGCAGGGTGAGCTTCGGCCGCGTCTGAGAGGCCCGCGCCGGCGACTAGCCGGTAGAGGGCGGGGACGTCTGGTCTGGGTGTGCACGAAGTGAGCCCGCATGGGCTTTCAGGCTTGGGTCACTCTTGGTCTTGGCCAGGCTCGCCAGGGTGGTGATGACCAGAATCACGCCGATCACGACCAGCGAAACCGACGTCGGGATTTCCGGGACTGCAGGGTCGATGGCCTTGTGGCCCCAATGCAGGATCAACTTGAGACCGATGAACGCCAAGATCAGTGCGAGCCCGGTGGATAGATACACCAGTCGATCGAGCAATCCTTGGACCAGGAAGAACAACGCCCTGAGCCCGAGCAGGGCAAAGGCGTTGGCGACGAAGACGATGTATGCCGACTCGGTGACCCCGAAGACCGCTGGAATCGAGTCGAGCGCGAACAGCAGGTCCGTGCTTCCGACGGCGACCAGGACCACGAACATGGGAGTGAACACCCGCCGACCGTTGAGTTTGGTCGTCAAACGTCCTTCGTCGTAGTCGTCGGTGACCGGGAGGACCCGTCGCGTCAGGCGGACGAGTCCGTTGTCTTCCACGGTGGGGTCTTGGTCCCGGTGTTGAAACAGCTTGACCGCCGTCACGATCAGGACCAGCCCGAAAACCAAGAACATGAAGCTGAAGGCTGCGAGCAACGCTGCCCCGAGGGCGATGAAGATGGCTCGTAGAACGAGTGCAAGCACGATGCCGAACGTCAAGATTCGGTGCTGGTGTTTTTCGGGGACGGCGAAGGTCGCGAAGATGATGACGAACACGAACAGGTTGTCCACGCTGAGCGATTTCTCGACGAGATAGCCGGCGAAGTACTCCCCCCCGTAGTCCCAGCCCTTGAGCTGGCCGAAGGCGATGCCGAACGCAATGGCCGCACCGATGTAGAACACCGACCAGAAGACGGCTTCGCGGAAGCCGACGGCGTGCGGCCGTCGCCCGGATACGACTAGATCGAAGAGGAACAGCACGAGGATGAGGCCGAGAGTGAGCCCCCACTCAGTGGGCGTGATGACGAGCATCCTCAGACCTTAGGCGGACCGGTGACCTCCGGCGCGTTGGGCCACCGCTGAGGGCTATCCGGTCTCCGGTAGGTGCCTATCCGCCGAGGCCGACGACTTGGGGCGCTCGTCGCGCAGGTCGATGGGATCGGCCGGACCCAGTCCGGCGTCGGCAAGCGCTCGAGCCTGGGCCGGGAAGATGGCTGGCCAGTTCGCCAACCATTCGCCGGCCTCGTGGGGCGTGAACCATGAGGCCGACCACTCCATGGCGAGGGCTTCGGCTTGATCGATGAGGGCCCAGTGCGCCGCACCTGCGTGGGACTCCACAAAAGCTGGGTGCAGATCGAGGAGGACCTGGGCCAAGGCGGACGGCGGCGTACGTCGCGCAGCTTCGTGGCGGTGCCAGGTGCTGTCGTTCCACGGGGGTTTGGTCGACGGTGCGCGGGCGACTGCGGCGATGTGAACGTCGAGATCGGCCGAGTGCATGCCCGCGAACGTCTCGGGTGCTTTTCGCGCGTCCGAACGCTTGGCTGACCACGTGCGCAGAAATGCATGGACGCCCATGACCTGAACCTCCCTGGGCACCGGGGGCGGCGTCGCTCCGCCAGGTCGAGTATCCGCCCCCTCCCCTCACGAATCGTGACGACGCGCCCGCGCAGAGCGACTGGATTGGTGCCTACGGCTCGCAGGCGAAGGCAAACTCCACCAGGCATAGGTCAATGCCAGCACCACCGTCGCCGATGTCCGTGCCCGGCCCGCCGTCGACGATGTCGTCGCCGGCTCCGAGGTCGACCACATCATCACCAGCTCCGGCCAGGATGACGTTCTGGCCCGTCGTCGCCCCGCAGGTCATCTCCGTAGGGGGAACCAATCACGTTCTCGATCGACAGCAGGACATCGCTGCCGGTTCCCTCAGAGAGTCCAGCGCGCAGGTCGACAAGGACCCGGCGTGGCGCTCCCGAGTAGTCCGCCGTGTCGGTGCCATCCCCTCCCGAGAGAAAGTCCTTCTTTCGTTCGGGGCCACCGATCAGGACATCGTCACCACCCATTCCTTCGATCTTGTCGATCCGGGCTCCGCCGTCCAGCGTGTTGTTGTCGGCGTTCCCGCGGATGACATCCTTGTAGTCGGTCCCGAGGACATTCTCGATGGTGGCAACCAAGTCGAGTTCCCCGTCATAGGCGGTTCCTGTTTCCAGGTCGATCTCCAACCCAGCCTTGGACTTCGAGTAATTCACGGTATCGACGCCCGGACCGCCGACGTGCTCATCCGAACCGATCGACCCCCACAGCAGGTCGTCGCCGGCACCTCCGGAGGTGCTGTCGTCCCCGCTTCCTGGGCTCAATTCGTCAGCCCCGTCGCCGCCTGAAAGGACGTCGTCGCCGAGGCTGCCGCGGAGCAGGTTGTCACCTGAGTCACCGGTGAGCTCATCATCAAAGAGGCTGCCTGCGAGGTTCTCGATCCCTTCGATGGTGTCCGCGCCCTGGCCACTGGCTGTGCCTGTCTGGAGGTTGGCCACCACGCCGGCCGGGGCGAAATTGAACTGCAGCTCATCGACGCCGTCCCCGCCGTCGAAGGCATCGTCCCCGGCGCTGCCCTCGAGTTCGTCATCCCCGGCCGCACCGTCGAGGACGTCATCTCCGGGGCCACCGTTGAGTTCATTGGCCTTCTCGCTCCCCATGATCGAGTCGTCGTGCGCAGAGCCAACGACGTCCTCGATGTTGACAAGGGTGTCGTGTCCCTCGCCATCCGCCGTGCCAGCCGCCAGATCCACGGTTACGGCTTGAGCGGCTTCCGAGAAGTTGACCTCGTCGCGAGAATCCGAGGTGGGGTAGTACTGCGGACCGACGTCGAATCCGTCAATGAGGTCGTCACCGGGGCCACCGGAGAGTTGATCGACGTCATCGTCGTCGGCGAAGGAGTTGTAGCCACCCCGCAAGATGTCGTCGCCCGATCCTCCGCGCAGGGTGTCCTCTCCGTTGAGACCGCGCAGCAGGTTAGGTGCGTCATCGCCGGTGATGACATCGTCGTAGTTGGATCCGGTGACGTTCTCCACGTCCGCGAGCAAGTCGAAGCCGCTACTTGGGCTCTGTGCCAACCCACTCAGCAGATTGACCGTCACTGCGCTGTAGTTCCCGGAGAAGTCGATGGTGTCGGAGCCGGACCCTCCCCGCTGCTCGTCATCGCCTCGAGCGGACACCAGGGTGTCGTCGCCCCCACGGCCCCGTTCGACGTCGTTTCCGTCGTCGCTGAAGAGGCGGTTGTCATCGGATGAACCGAGCAAGACATCGTCGTGTGGACTAAAGACATCAGCCGATTCGATCGCTACGAGGGTGTCGCGGCCCTGACCGCGCGCCGTTCCGGCCGCTAGGTCGAGGCGGATATTGCCCGGGTCATCGCGGTGTTTCCACAGTCGTACTGTGTCGGTGCCGGAGCCGCCTTTGACCACGTCGTCACCTTTGGGTTCACCCCTGCGGTAGGTGGCTGCGTCGCCTTGGAGGGTGTCGTCACCGCTCCCCCCTTGCAGAGTGTCGTCACCGCGTGATCCCTCGAGGTAGTCGTTGTCGGGGCCGGCCTCAAGTTGGTCCGCAGCGTTTCCGCCGACGAGCCGATCGCGTCCGCCCTCCCCCTTGAGGCGATCTCGGCCGTCCTCGCCGTAGAGGGTGTCGTCGCCCTCTCCCCCTTCTAGGCGATCCGCTCCCTGTCCTCCGCTCAGATAGTCAGAGTCTGTTCCCCCTGCCACGGTGTCGTCGCCGTCCATTCCATCCAGATCGTCGTTCCCCGGACCGCCGGTGATTTGGTCCGGGCCGTCCATTCCGAGGATGCGGTCGTTTCCTTTGCCGCCGCGCAGGAGGTCTGCGCCATCCTTGCCCTTCAGATAGTCGTTCCCGGAACCACCTGAGATCTGGTCATTTCCCTTGTTCCCACGGAGTTCATCGTGGCCGCTCCCGCCGCAGATGAGGTCGTCGCCGTCGCGGCCCTCGATCTCGTCATTACCTCCGAGGCCGACGATCACGTCGCGCCCGGGCGTGCCATGGAGATCGTCCGCGCCGCTAGTCCCCACGATGGTCGCCGGAACACCGAAGCAGGTGGGCGTCGCGGCTAGCGCCGGGGCAGTGGGGATGGCGCTCAAGGCCAGGGTGGTCACCCCGACCGAAACCGCTGCGATGAGCCGAGTCGACCACATGAGAGCCTCCGCTACGGAACAGAAGCACTGATGCGGGGCTTCCCGTCCGCTCCTTGAAGGCTACCTCCGAATGGCGTCTGCGTCGGTGGTCGCTTGCCCAGGTTTTTTGCAGGGCCTTGCCCGGTTAGTGCCCCCGGTCGCGAGTGCCGATCGGGTCCCACCCGCGCCGTGGAGCCGTGCTGCCCGGACCGGAGTGCTCGTCTCGCGAGCGGTACACGACGTAGGGGCGGAAGAAGTAGTGGAAGGGTGCACTAAAGGCGTGCACCAAACGGGTAAACGGCCACATCGCTATGAGCAAGAGCCCAACGAGAACATGGATATGGAAGGCGAACGGCGCTGCGGCCATGGCATCCACATCCGGTTGGAACACGAAGAGCGAACGGAACCAGATCGAGACCGTCTCGCGGTAGTTGTGTTCCTCAGCAATGACACCCGCGCCGGCCATGGTGGCGATGAGCCCGAGCGCGATGGCGCTGACCAGTGCCACGTACATCGCCTTGTCATTGCGGGTGGTCGCCATGAACACCGGCCCAGTCGTGCGTCGCCGGTAGACCAAGATCGAGACGCCCACCAGCGTGCAGAAGCCAGCCAGTCCTCCGACCAGCAAGGCGTTCAGGTGGTAGAGGCCCTGGCTCACCCCGACCGCGGCAGTCCATGTGGCTGGGATGACCAGACCGATGATGTGGCCGAAGATCACGAAGAAGATGCCGAAGTGGAACAGCGGCGATCCGATCCGGAGCAGCCGTGATTCATAGAGCTGGCTGGAACGCGTCGTCCAGCCGAACTGGTCGTAGCGGTAGCGCCAGATCGATCCGCCGATCAGCAGCGCGAGAGCCACATACGGGAGGATTCCCCACAGCAGGACGTTCACGGAGTGACTCCTGAGGCGGTCTCAAGCGGAAGCAATCGGGGGTCGTAGGACTCGAGCCCGACTTCCTCGAGCGGCGGCCCCGCAGCAGCCATGGCGTGAACCGCCGCGCGGTCGGCGGGGGATGCCCCTGGCAGGGTCCAACAAACGGCCTCGACAGGTCCGGCGTAGACGGGATCCGATTCGAGCAGGGCGAATTTGAGCAGTTCAAGACTGGGCCGATACTCCTGGAGCAGCGCGCGTCCGTCGACCGGATCGGCGACTGCGGCGTACTCGAGGACCAGCGGCAAGAAGTCCGTGAGTTCCCCGTGCGTATCGACGAGGAAACCGCTGGCGCGGTAGCGCTCCTTGAATGAAAGCAAAACCTCGCCCCTGCGCCGGGTATCGCCATCGGTCCAGTACGACAGGTAGAGGGCGTGCTTGCGGGAGAGGTCGAACAGCTCGACGTAGTGCTGTTGGAGTTGGTCGAGCGGCTGCGCATCGAGGTGGTCGATGCATCGCAGTAGGCCGTCCCGAGCCGGTCCTCTGGCCAGCGTTTGACTGGCTGCACGCAGCAGGGGAAGTCGGGCGATCAAGTCAGCCATCGGGTACGCCAGGCACCAGGAGGCCACTTGGTGGACGACCCTCGCGCCTGCTGGCGCCTCGGCGTCGGAGTGGCGGCTCATGACTCCTCCTTCGGTGGGAAGACACCTTCTGGAGTGCCAACGCCGTCCCAGTTGAGCAGGTTCACCCGGCCCCGCATCTGATCCGATGCCGAGATCCCTTCAGAGGTCTGTCGCTGCTTCAGTGCGTGGAAGGTCTCCACTGCGACGGGGACCGGTCGTCCCGACGCCTCGCCGACGGCGCCAGAGGCATACATGCCCGGTCCTTCGTCGAAGTCCAGGGAGCAGCCCAGCTCTTCCAGGTTGTGTGCCTGCTCCTCGTGGGCCGTGGGCACCACGTAACGATCGCTGTACTTCGCGATGGCCATCAGCCGGTACATCGCGTGGATCGAGGCACCCGTCATGCCAACTGCGGTAGCGATCGACTCGTCGGGCTCCCGGCCCAAGGTGACGTCGCGCATGTAGCCGCGCATCGCGGCGAGCTTGCGCAAGACGGTTGTGACCGGTTCGGTATCGCCGGCCGTAAACAGGCCCGCGAGGTACTCGACGGGGATCCGAAGCGCCTCGATGGCTCCGAACAAGCTGCCGGCGGCCTCCGCGTCGTGGCCCTGCTCGCGTAGTAGGTCGACGATCGGCGACAGCGGCGGGACGTACCAAACCATAGGCATGGTGCGGTATTCCGGATGCAGCGGCAGGGCGACCCGGAAGGTCTTGGCCAGCGCATAGACCGGCGACCGGCGAGCCGCGTCCAGCCAATCGTCTGGGATCCCTTGAGCTTTCGCCGCTGCGACGACAGTCGGATCGGTCGGGTCGAGCATCAGGTCGAGCTGGGCCTCGTACAAGTCCTTGTCATCGGCAACCGAGGCGGCCTCAGTGACTCGGTCGGCGTCGTAGAGGAACAGGCCGATGTAGCGCAGGCGCCCCACACAGGTTTCCGAACACACCGTCGGTAGGCCGACCTCGATGCGGGGGTAGCAGAAGGTGCATTTCTCGGCTTTGCCCGTCTTGTGGTTGAAATAGATCTTCTTGTACGGGCAGCCGGTGATGCACTGCCGCCAGCCGCGGCACCGATCTTGGTCCACCAGGACGATTCCGTCCTCGGTTCGCTTGTAGATGGCCCCGGAGGGGCAGGAGGCCACGCAGGCTGGGTTGAGGCAGTGTTCACAGATCCGCGGCAGGTAGAACATGAAGGTCTGCTCGAACTCGAACTTGATTCGGTCCTCGGACTCGCGCCGGACCTGCTCGACGATGGGGTCCAGGTGGCCCATCTCCGTCGCTCCACCGAGGTCGTCGTCCCAGTTGGCGGACCAACTGATCTTGGTGTCTTCGCCGGTGATGAGGGATTTCGGGCGCGCCACGGGGAAGTCGTCGCCCAGCGGAGCGTTGACCAGAGTTTCGTAGTCGTAGGTCCACGGCTCGTAGTAGTCCTCGAGCTTGGGCTGAACCGGACTAGCGAACAGGCCCAGGACCTTGCGCAGTCGACCCCCTGCGCGCAGAGACAAGCGTCCCCGACGGTTGAGTTTCCAGCCTCCGCGCCAGGCCTGTTGGTCTTCATGTCGTCGGGGGTAGCCCTGACCCGGGCGCGTCTCCACGTTGTTGAACCACACGTATTCGACGCCGGCCCGGTTGGTCCACGCCTGCTTGCACGTCACCGAACAGGTGTGACAGCCAATGCATTTGTCGAGATTCATCACCATGCCCATCTGGGCCATGACTCGCATCAGTAGGTCACCTCCTGAGAGCGACGGCGGATCGTGGTGACCATGTCGCGCTGGTTGCCCGTCGGGCCGAGGTAGTTGAACGTGTACGACAACTGGGCGTAGCCCCCGATCAGGTGGGTGGGCTTGACCAGCAGACGCGTGACCGAGTTGTGAATGCCGCCCCGACGTCCCGTGGCTTCCGACTTCGGCACGTCGATGGTGCGCTCCTGGGCGTGGTGAACGTAGACGATTCCGTCCGGCATCCGGTGGCTGACGATCGCCCGGCAGACGAGCACGCCGTTAGCGTTCACACACTCGATCCAGTCGTTGTCCTGGACCTCGATCGAGGCGGCATCAGCGGGGCTCATCCAGCAGGTCGGACCACCACGTGACAGAGCCAGCATGAACAAGTTGTCTTGGTACTCCGAGTGAATGGACCACTTCGAGTGCGGCGTCAGGTACCGGACGGTGACCTGTTTGCTGCCGTCGACTCCGAGCGTCGGCTCGCCGAGCAACCGATGCAGATCGAGCGGCGGGCGGTAGATGGGTAAGGCTTCTCCAAGATCTCGCATCCAGTCGTGATCGAGGAAGAAGTGCATGCGCCCGGTCAACGTGTGCCACGGCTTGAGCCGTTCCACGTTGACGGTGAACGGTGCGTACCGTCGGCCACCCGTCTCCGAGCCGGACCACTCCGGGCTGGTGATGACTGGCACGGGACGCGCTTGGGTGTCGGCGAAGGTGATCCGCTTCTCCTCGCTGCCCTCGGCGAGATCGGCGAGGGGCTTGCCCACCCGCTTCTCAAGGGCCTCGAAACCCTTGACCGCGAGTTCGCCATTCGTCGTCCCGGACATGGAGAGCACGGCTTCGGCCATCTTGATGTCGGTGTCGATGGCAGGACGGCCATCTCCGGCTCCGCCCAACATCACCCCGTTGCGCCGCTTGAGCCGCTCGACCTCATCGCCCATCGGGTAGGTCACGTTTTTGACGGTGAAGCCGAGGCGTTCGGCGAGTGGCCCGATGCTCGCGAGCTTGTCAGCGATGGTGGTGTAGTCGCGCTCCACGACCTGAAGCATCGGCATGGTCTTGCCGGGGATTGGCTCCACGTCGCCATGCCGCCAGTCCCTGACGACTCCGCCGGGTTGTGAGGTTTCGCCCGGGGTGTCGTGCTGCATGGGCACGCTCACCAGGTCCTTACGGACGCCCAGATGTGTCCGTGAGAGGTCGGACAGCCGTTGCGCGATCAGGTGGAAGGTCTCGAAGTCGCTCTTGGCCTCCCATGGGGGGTCGATGGCCGGGCTGAAGGCGTGGACGAACGGATGCATGTCCGTCGTCGAGAGGTCATGCTTCTCGTACCAAGTCGCCGCCGGGAAGACGACGTCGGACAGCATCGTGGTCGAGGTCATCCGGAAGTCCGCGCTGACCAACAGGTCGAGCTTGCCCTCAGGGATTTCGTCGCGGACGGTCACCTCCGACGGAGCGACGGACTCCGGGGGCAACTCGGCCATCAGGTTGGAGTGCGTGCCGAGCAGGTGCTTGAGGAAGTACTCGTTGCCCTTGCTAGAGGAACCCAGCAGGTTGGCCCGCCACAACACGAGCGTGCGCGGCCAGTTCTCTGGTGCGTCGACATCGTCAACGGCGAAGTTCAAGCGACCTTCGGTGAGTTCCTCGACGACGTGGTCGATGGGGGAATCAGCATTGGCTGCGACGGCCTCGTCGGCCAGGTCGAGCGGGTTGCGATCGAACTGCGGATAGAACGGCATCCAGCCGAGCCTCGCCGACTGAGCGATCGTGTCGGCGGTGTGCATCCCGGTGAGGTTTCCCTCGGCCAGCGGGGAGGCGAGCGCGTCCGCGCGGTAGCCGTCGAAGCGCCATTGATCGGTGTGCATGTACCAATAGGCCGTACCGATCATGGTTCGAGGCGGCCGCGACCAGTCGAGTGCGTTGGCGAGGGAGATCCACCCGGTGATGGGGCGGCACTTCTCTTGCCCGACGTAGTGCGCCCAGCCACCCCCATTGCGGCCCATGCAGCCGGTCAGCATCAGCAGGGTAAGGATCGCGCGATACGTAGCATCGCCGTGGAACCACTGGCAGATGCCCGCGCCCATGATGATCATTGACCGTCCGTTGGACTCCTCGGCGTTGGTGGCGAACTCGCGCGCAATCCGGGTCACAGCCTCCGCCGGGACGCTGGTGATTTCTTCTTGCCAAGCCGGGGTGTACGGGGTGGACGCGTCCTCGTATCCGGTCGGCCACTCGCCCGGAAGTCCCTCACGGCCTACGCCGTACTGGGCCAGCATCAGGTCGTAGACCGTCGTGACCAGGTGGTCGCCGATACGGCGGACCGGGACGCCTCTGCGAAGCACACTGCCAGATCCGTCGGGCGCTTCGAAGCAAGGAAGCAGGACTTCCACGCTCTCGCTCCCGGGCAGATCTGCGCAGGACAAGGCAGGTATGACTCCCTCGAGGTCGAGGTTCCACTTGCCCTCGCCCGAGTCGGTGTAGCGGAAACCCATGCTGCCGTTGGGCACGACCGGCTGCCCCGACGTTGAGTCGAGCAGCACGGTCTTCCACTCGTCGCCTTCGCCGGACTCTCCGTCCGGTGGCGTTGCGAGATCGGCGGCCATCAGGTTCTTGGCCGGCACGTAGGCGCCGCCTCGCTCGGCCAGCCGTACCAGGAAGGGAAGGTCGGTGTAGGTGCGCACGTAGTCGCGGAAGAAGGGAACCTCGCGATCGACGAGGTACTCCTTGAGAATCACATGGCCCATGGCCATGGCGAGCGCCGCATCGGTGCCGGCTTGGGCTGGCAGCCACTCGTCCGCGAACTTCGTGTTGTCGGCGTAGTCGGGGCTGACCGTGACGACCTTGGTGCCGCGGTAGCGCACCTCGGCCATCCAGTGTGCGTCCGGCGTACGGGTGACCGGGACGTTAGAGCCCCACATCATCAGGTAGGTCGAGTCCCACCAGTCGCCAGATTCGGGGACATCGGTCTGGTCGCCGAAGACTTGCGGGCTGGCTACCGGGAGGTCGGCGTACCAGTCGTAGAAGGAAGTCATCACCCCGCCGATGAGCTGGATGAAGCGCGTGCCGACACAGTGAGAGACGATCGACATCGCCGGGATGGGCGAGAAGCCGGCGCAGCGGTCGGGCCCGTAGGTCTTGATGGTGTGGACGTGGCTGGCCGCGACGATCTCGACGGCCTCTTCCCAGGAGGTACGCACGAGGCCGCCCTTTCCGCGGGCCTGCTGATAGCGCCTGCGCCGCTCCGGGTCGCCGACGACATCGGCCCAGGCGAGAACCGGGTCACCCAGTCGCGCCTTGGCCTCGCGGTACATCTCGACGAGCACGCCGCGCACGTAGGGGTAACGCACGCGAGTAGGGGAGTAGGTGTACCAGCTGAAGGCGGCGCCGCGCGGACAGCCGCGCGGCTCGTACTCAGGGCTGTCGGGACCGACCGACGGGTAGTCCGTCTGCTGGGTCTCCCAGGTAATGATCCCGTCTTTGACGTAGACCTTCCACGAACACGACCCGGTGCAGTTGACGCCGTGCGTGGAGCGAACCACCTTGTCGTGGCTCCAGCGGTCCCGGTAGAAGACGTCGCCCTTGCGACCACCCTCCCGGAAGACGGCTCGGCCGTCGGACGACTCGTCCCATCGGGTAAAGAAGCGACCGGTCTGGAGGAGGGCATCGGCTACGGGCCCATCGGCGCCCGGACCGGTGGCGAGTTCAGTCACGATCACCACCCTCTCCTGTGGGGGTGGGGGTCGTTAAGGGCCTTAGGTCCTGCCCACCAACATCACTGAGGCGATGGCCCGGGGCGGTCCTGGCCAGCTCGTCTCCACCGTCATGGCCTTCGCGTTCAACCGAGCTGAGTTGGCGGTTCGTCGCCCGGATCCCTCCGGGGACCCCGCCGAAGGACGTCTTTCCGGCTACGCCCTGGACGAGCTCGCGGTCTCAGCGGGGATCCCCAGGCACACGGCGTGTGCGCGCCGCCGAAGCCGGCGGGTTCACGACCCGCCACCCCAACTCCTAGCCGTGTTGGGCGCCGGCATCGTGTCGGTCCCCGCCGAACAGATGGCCGCGCTGTCCACCGACACGGTGATGGGGGTCTCGGCGCGGGCCACCACCACCCACCTGGGTCGCATCGCCCGGGACCTGGTCCAACGCATCGACCCCGACGCCGCACGCCCCGGGCGGGCGCGGACGTACGGGTTGCGTCGCAGGTACCTTGGCAAGGATGGATGATCTCCCGCGTTCCGCCGAAGTCGTTGTGGTCGGCGCCGGGCTGTCTGGTCTGCGTGCCGCTCGGCTCCTCCAGGAAGCGGGGCTCGACGTTCTCGTGCTCGAGCGCGGTGACGCCGTCGGCGGGAGGGTCCGCACTGACGAAATTGACGGTTTGCGGCTCGATCGCGGCTTCCAGCTCTACAACCCGTCCTACCCGGAGGGTCGTCGCTCGCTCGACCATGTCGCGCTCGATCTCAAGCCGTTCATTGCTGGAGTAGTCCTTGCGAAGGGGGCACGCCGCCATCGGGTGGCTGACCCGCGTCGCAAACCCAGCTGGGCCTTCTCGACGTTGTTGGCGCCGCTCGGGTCCCCAGTCGGCCGGGCTCGCTTCGCTGCCTATGCGATCTCGTGTTCGCGGGACTCGATAGCGCAGTTGAGGGCGCGGCCCGACGTGTCGGCCGCCGAGGCCTTGGCTACCGCAGGAGTCGGTAGCGCAGCCATCGATGTGTTGTTGCGCCCGTTTCTCGAGGGCGTGTTTCTCGAAGCCGACCTTGCGACGTCACGACGTTTCCTCGATCTGGTGCTGCGCTCCTTTGTCCGCGGCACGCCATGCGTGCCCGCGCGAGGGATGCAGCAGATCCCAGCGCAACTTGCGGCTGGACTCGCGCCGGGCTCACTTCACCTTGGGGTGACCGTGACAGCCGTCGAGAGGCAACGGGTTGTCACCACGTCCGGTGCCGTGAGGGCGCGTGCTGTGGTCGTCGCGACGGACGGTCGCTCGGCGTCGACCCTGATCCCAGCCCTGCCGACTCCGCGGACGAACACCGTCACCACCTGGTACCACCTCGCTGACTGCGAAGCTTCGGGTCTCCTCGGTGGAGTGCCCGTGTTAGTCGTCGACTCCGACCGCCGTGGCCCCCTGGCCAACTCGGTGGTCATCTCCAGCGCAGCAAGCGAATACGCAGCCGCGGGCCAGGTGCTTGTGTCGTCGTCCGCGCTCGGCGAGCGCAATACCACCGAAGACGAGAAGCAGGTGCGCGAGCACCTGTCGCTCATGTATGGCCGCTCGGCCGGCCGGTGGGCGCACGTGGCTACCTACGCTGTTGATGATGCACTTCCGGCCATGCTGCCACCGGTCGACATCAGTCCAGAGGTCCGATTCGGGGATGGGTTGTACGTGTGTGGCGACCACCGTTCGACCTCGTCAATCCAGGGCGCGTTGGTGTCGGGGCGGCACGCCGCCGAAGCGGTCCTGTCAGACACGGACAGAAGGTAGGGCGAAAGCCATACGCGGGGTCACCGGCGTCCGGGGCCTAGAGGAAAGCGGCGCTCGGAAGATCTCGCTCGTCGCCCTCGATCGCGGTGAGTACTCGCTCGACGACCGCTGCGGGGTCCAGACCGGCGGGAAGTCGCGGCGCTGTTCCCGCGATCGGGCGGTCGGCGAGTCCGGTGTCTGTGTGCGGCGGGCGGGCGTCGATCAGCCGGATACCCACTCTGCGAAGCTCTCTCCCGGCCGCCGCGTCGTAGGCCGTCAGAGCCGCCTTTGACGCTGAGTAGGCCGCCATCCCGGCAGTCGGCTGCTCGGCTACGACGGCGCTGATGTTGACCACGAACGGTCCGCGCTCCTGGCGGGCAGAGGTGCTGAGGTACGGCAGCGCCGTTTGGATCAGCCGGATCGGTGCGATCGTGTTTGTTCGGAACAAGTCGACCAGTGCGGCGTCGGGAAGAGTTTCGACTGCTCCGAACGCCACGACGCCGGACGCGATGATCAAGCCGTCGAGTCGGTCATACCTGTCGACGGCTGCCTTGACAGCCTCGCGAGCAGTCTCTGCCCGCCGTAGGTCACCGGTGACGACCACGGCGTCGAGGCCGAGCGAATCAAGTCGACCCTGGTCACGGCCGGTGATGGTGAGGTGCGCTCCCGCGGCGGCGAGCCGGCAGCTGATGCGGCGGCCGAGCTCTCCCGAGGCACCCGCGACCAATACGGAGCGACCGGTGAGTGAAGTCATCCCCCGACCCTGACAGATGTCGGGCGTGGGTGCCCGTCGAGCGCGGTGCGTCGCAAGGCCGGCGCTAGGTGTCCCGATTGTGACCACTCGAAGGGTTGCTCACAGTGGTTTGGATTCATCGGTAGTGCCCCCGGGCAGAATCGAACTGCCGACACACGGTTTAGGAAACCGTTGCTCTATCCCCTGAGCTACGAGGGCGGGACGTGCGCGATTGCTGGCGGAAACCTGCATGGACCGTTGAGGCCCCTGGGGACGTTGGACAGACGGAGTCTAGGGGCCTCTGGCCCGGGGTCTTGATCGGGCTGATCATCGTTTCATCGAAGTCGGTCGGGCCGCCGAAGCCCCAACGGTTCGACCCGGGTCTACGCGGGGCGCGACGGACCGACCTGCGGCCACGGCCATCAGTTGAGACAATGGGAATCAGACCGCTAGCGAGGGAGAGACGATGACGATCTCGGTTGGCCAGGAGGCTCCGGACTTCAAGGTGATGGATCACTTGGGCAAAGAGGTGACGCTTTCGGCGTTCCGTGGCAAGAAGAACGTGGTCCTCGTGTTCTTCCCGTTCGCTTTCAGCCCGACGTGCACCGACGAACTCGCGAGCATCCGTGATGAGCGTGCTGCGATCGAGCAGGATGACACCATCGTCTTCGCGATGTCCTGCGATTCGATGTGGGTCCATCGGGTCTTCGCCGAGCGCGATGGGTACGACTTCCAACTGTTGTCGGACTCCTGGCCCTACGGCCGAGTTGCCAGCGACTACGGGGTTTTTCTTCCTGACCGCGGGATCGCGACGCGAGCGACGTTCGTCATCGACAAGCAGGGGATTGTCGTCTGGGCCGTGGTGAACGACTTGAGCCAGACACGAGACGTCAAGCAGTACTGCAACGCGGTCGCCGACATCCCGGACTAGGTCGAAGTCCCACGCCCCCGTCCGAAACTTGATCCTCAACTCCATGGGTCGAGGCGGTCGACTCATGGAGTTGAGGGTTCGCTCTGTTCGCTATCCGGCATGAATCGCTTCATCTGCTTCTGGACGAGGAGGATCGCTTGGCGAGGGGCTACTCGGATGGCGAGGTTCATGAGCCGAGCGTCCTTGCCCACGTAGATGTAGAGCCGGTTGCGCTCGATTCCGTCGAGCATGATCCGGGCTGCGTCGGCGGGCGAGGTCATGGGCAGGCCCGCGGAGTCGGTCGTTGGCATCTCGATGCCCGAATGCTCCGAGATGGCCGTCGACACGGCTCCGGGCATGATCACTGAGACGCGCACGGACGTGTCAATCAGTTCTGCGTAGAGACCCTCAGTCATGAGCTTCACCGCAGCCTTGCTGGCTCCGTACAGCGTCTGGCCGGGGAACGGAAAGAAGCCGCCCATGCTCGACACGTTGGCAAGGTGGCCTTCCGGCCGTTCGAGCAGGACCGGGAGGAAGGCCTTCACCATGTAGAGGCAGCCACGGAAATTGACGTCCAGCACGTGATCGATGGCCTCGTGTTCGAGGTCGTTGAGCGGGACGAACGGTTGGATGATGCCGGCGTTGTTGATGACTCCGTCTACGGCTCCATGGGCCGACATCACGGCTTCCGGCAGGGCCTCGACGGCAGTTCGGTCGGTGACATCGACGACGTGCGTGGTCAGGCGGTCACCGGCCACGGCCAACTCGGCGGTCTGGCGGAGGTCCGCTTCGCGGATATCTACGGCCGCGACCCGCGCGCCCCGGCGCAAGAGGAGCAGGACCAACTCACGGCCCATGCCGTTGCCCCCGCCGGTGACGACCCAGATCTTGCCTTCGGCCCTCATGGCAACTCCCTGAACTACGGGGGGCCACGCCTGCCCGCCGCCGCTTGCGAGCGGGCCCGCAACACCCCTCGGACGCAGGGCGAGTCTATTCCGCTCGTGCTGGCGACGGCTGCCCCGGCCTGGCTGGATGGCGCCTTGTGAGCTTGGTCATGAACGGCGCAACATCGACGTCATCCGCCTGTCGCCCGGCGTTCACACCCAGTGCCTACCGTGATCTCAAGAACAGAAGGGAGATACCAATGAAACCTGACGCCGGAGACAGCGAGGCACTGCGCGAGCAGTGGGATCAACTTCGTAAGGACGCCTGGTCCGACGCCGAGCGCGCCGAGATCGACGCCCTCTTCGGGCGCTATCTGCCCTAGCGGTTCAGCCGGAGACCTGCCCATAGGCGCTAGTGACGGTCAGCACGGCGACCACGCGCTGCTCGGCGACCATTGCCGCGCGGTATTCGTCCCAGTCCGGGTGTTCGCCGCCGCTCCGGCGGTAGTACTCGACGAGGCGTTCGACCGTTCCGTCGTGTGGGGCTTTTGCCGGCGCGCTCACCTCGACCGTTCCGTCGAGAACGACGTACTGCCAAAAGCTCTCGTCGGTCACGTGCATGCAGGCTCGGGGGTCGGCGCGTAGGTTCCGCGTCTTCGCTCGCGTCTCTGTCAGCGACAGGGTCAGTTGATGCGCATCCGAGATGTACAGAACGTTCGACACCTGCGGTCGGCCGTCCCGCCTGATGGTGACCAGCGTGCCTTTCGTGCGTTCAGCGGCGAAACCAAGGGCTTGGGAGAGATCCATGTCTGGATCCTGCTGGACCGGCCGCGTCGGGGGAAGGGGCCGCCAGCCCTCCGTTCACTGCTGAGTCTTGGCCACGGTCAGCAGTACCGCACTGTCATCTACAGCTTCCAGCGAGTGCCTGGCCTTGGGAACGATCAGCAGATCTCCCGGTGATCCCTCCCATGACGCGTCACCGGAGTGCAGCAGGACGCGGCCGTGCAGGACGTGCACGGTGGCCTCGCCCGGGTTTTCGTGTTCGTCCAAACGTCGTCCCGCGACCAGCGCGATCAGGGTTTGACGTAGCGTCAATTCGTGGCCGCCATAGACCGTGTGTGCGCTGCGGCCACTGCTGGCCTCGCCTGCGGCTTTGAGTTGCTGCCGGACTTGGGCGGTCAATGAGGTCTTGTTCATGGGTTCCTTCCCCGGCCAACCAATGAGCCGCTCCACCGCCTAGGCTCGCAGCCGTGAACCTCCTCCACAACCTGGTCCTCATCGTCCACTTCGTCGGTCTGGCCGCCCTGTTGGGTGGCTTCCTGGTTCAGATATCGGCCCCCAAGCGTGGCGAACTCCGAATCGTCAACCAGTCGATGCGCGACGGTGCCATCACGCAGCTCGTGACAGGTGTGCTCCTGGTCGGACTGGCGTACCCGCTGAACGACCAGGATCCGACGGAAGCCCTGCCTGACAACGCGAAGATCACCGTCAAGCTCCTGGTCGCCCTGGTGATTGTGGCCGTGGTCCTACTGGGACGGAGAAAGCCAGCCGAGGCACAGCAGCCCTACTGGGCGATCACGGGGATCTTGGCGCTCGTCAACGTGTGTGTCGCCGTTCTCTGGTGATTGCTTAGGCTGTGGCGACGACCTTGAAAGCCTCCGCCAGGCGCCCTTCGGGTAATCCGGCCAGTTCCGCATTGCGCCGACCCCACTCGCGGAGGAAGCCAGCCAGGTCCTCGAAGTGCGCTGTCTGGGACTCGTGGGCGGTGAGGGCCTCGATCTTGGTCTCGAACGTGTCGGTGATGTCCACGTACCAATCTGGTGTCGCGTGCGCCATCACCCACACCTCTGGAACGGCCCAGTCGGCGAGCCCGTCGGCGAGCAGACCCGGATGGGCAAAGGGATTGCGAGCGTCGGGGTAGACCGCCTGGATGGCAGCCTCACCCGCTGCCAGATGATCCGGATGTGAGGCCTGGATGCGATTCCAGTTACGTTCGGGCGACTGGATCAACATGCGCTGAGGGCGCACCTGCCGGATCACTCGGCTGATGTCACGGCGCAGCTCGTGGGTCACCGTGAGTTCTCCATCGGTGTAGCCGAGGAACCGCACGTCACTCACCCCCACCGCCTTGGCCGCGGCTTCTTGCTCGGCCCGACGAATCGTGGGGATCTCCGTCCGTGGGACGTTGGGATCGAATCCGCCTGCGTCGCCGTCGGTGACCACGCAATACGTCACCTCGATCCCGGCGCGGGTCCAGGTGGCGATGGTGCCCGCCGCACCGAAATCGACGTCGTCCGGGTGGGCGGTGACAACGAGTACACGTTCGATCGCGGAGTCCTCGAGCAAGGTGGGGCTCCCTCTCAGCGGTCCAGATCAGTGTTCAGATGAGTAGTCCAGATGGCCTAACGTCGGTCCATCGTAAGGAACGGAACTTGAGATGCGCCCCGCGGATGCCGAGGGGTAACAGATGACCGCCCTTCCGCGTGCCCGGGTCGACCGCGCCCTGATGGTCGCGTCAGCCGTGGTTCTAGGGTTGGGGATCGCGGTGCTGCAGCCGGTTGGTATCGCGGCGGCGGTGCCGGTCGTGCCAGCGGCCGTCGGGCTCCCGGCAGCGATCGAACCCCTGCCCGTGTGGGACGGCGTCCAGTGGTGCGACCCGGTAGCCCGCCCCGGAGTTATCGCCATGAAGAAGCTCCTGGCGAAAACGTACGGATCGACGTCCTTTGGGATCACGCGCTCGTGCAGCGGAGGCTCGGGCACGTCCGAGCACAACGAGGGTCGCGCGCTCGACTGGATGATCAGCGGTAAGGCCGAGGTGAAGAACGCCGAGGCGTTCCTGGACTGGGTCTTGGCCAAGGACGCCGACGGAAACAAGCAAGCCATGGCTCGTCGGATGGGGCTGATGTACATCATCTGGGACAACCGGATGTTCCGTCTCTACGACCCCTCTCGAGGTTGGACCGAGTACAGCAACTGCCTATCCACGCTCTCCTCGTCGAGTGACACCACGTGCCATCGAGATCATGTGCACTTGTCATTCACGTGGGACGGAGCCGCTGCCAAGACGTCTTACTGGAGCGGGAAAGCGATGACCGCCCCGGCCTGTACTACCTATGCATCTCGAGGAACCGCACCGTCGGTGCCCAAGACGGGGCAAGAGTTCGTGGCGATACGGCCGACGATGCTTCTCGACACGGCACGAGCCGTCGGGGTCGATTCCAGGTGCCGCCTGACCCGGGCGGACTCGGCGGGCGACCGGAACCGGATCGACCTCAAGGTGGCCGGGCGAGGCGGCGTGCCTCTCACCGGTGTCAGTGCGGTGTCGCTGTCCATCGAGGTCCGAGGTCCCAATGCGCCCACGAAGTTGTTCGTCGAACCGACTGGCTCGCCCTGGCCACGACTCCGGGTTGTCACGACCGGTCTCCGGGTGAATGGGCTCGGCGCCGTGACAGTGCCGCTGGGATCCTCGGGGCGGGTCAGCCTGACTATCCCGACCGGGGCCGCTGACGTCCGGGTTCACGTGGTCGGCTACTACGTCGCTCCTACTTCTGAAACCCTTCAGTTCCACCCGGCCCAACCCAAGCGCCTCCTCGACACGGTCGCCGACTCCACGAAATTCAAAGCGGGGCAGGCGCGGGCGGTAGCCGCTGAGGGGCGGGCCGGGCTCCCCGCAAAGAATGTCGAAGCGGTGGCGCTCGCAGTCACTGTCTCCGGTGGGACCGAAGCTGGCGGAGTCGTCGTCTACGGCCCGGAGGACAAGGCACCCGGAAAGCGCGTGGAGTCGGTGTATTCGCCGGCGGGCAAGCAACGAACCAATGTCGTCATCGCTCGGGTCGGCGAGGACGGCTCGGTGCAGGTCCGCAACGACGCTGCCGGCGCCCGCCACGTCCGGATGGATGTGCTGGGTTGGTGGTCCGTGAACACGATTGCGGACGGTTCCCAGTTCATGCTCCTGAAGCCCAAGGAGATCGTGGACTCGACTGAGGGCAAAGGCATTGGCGCGCGTTTGAAGGCCGGCTCCACCAGCGACGTGTCGCTGGCTGGAATTGGCGGGATCGCTGCGGATGGCGTGACTGCCGTCGCACTCCAGTTGACTGCCGTGCAGCCTGGCAGCGACACCGTGCTGGTCGCCATGGAGTCCGGCACCGAGAGCCCGAAGACGCGGTCTGCCTCGCCGCGATACGGGCTCGACAACACAGCCTGGGTGGTGGCTCCACTGGCCGACGGTGCAGCAGCCCTGAGGTCGACCAAGGCCGCGGTCGACGTCCGCGCCTACAGTGTTGGATACTGGTTCTTGCCGTAGTTGGTGCATGGCTGCGTCCGTGACTTGGGGGGATCTGTGAGGCGGCGACTCGCGTCTGCGAGCGCGGGGCTGGCCTCCGTAGTTGTCGTCTTGTCGTTCGTCACCCCTGCGAGGGCCAACGATGCGCAGCCGCCAGCCCCCCGTGAGCCCACCTTCCGTGCCGTGGTCGTCACCGACGACGCCGGCCAGGCCGACGCGGTCGCCGACCGCCTTCGTAGCCTCTCCGGCCTGACCGAGGCCGGACTCCGGGTCATCGCTGCAGCTCCTGGCGGCCGCGTGGTCACCGTCGAGGTGCCGATCGATGAGGCAACCACCGTCGCCGCTGCTATCACGGCCGAGAACGATGTCTCGGCGCTCGTGCCGGAGACCACGTACACGCTGTTCGACACCCCGAACGACCCGTTGTACGGCGATCAGAGGTCGAGCCTGAAGGCCCTGCGCCTCCCGCGGGCCTGGGACGTCACTCGGGGCTCCGGATCTGTGGTCGTGGCCGTCATCGATAGCGGGGTGGAGGTCGGCCATCCAGACCTGGCCGGCAAAGTCGTCGACCAGCACGATGCGGCGAGCGGCGGGAGCTCGGTGACCGATGCCGTGGGACACGGAACGATGGTCGCCTCGATGATCGGTGCGGGAACCAACAACTCCACCGGGATGGCGGGGTCGGGATGGGACACCTCCATTCTGGCCGTCAAGGTTGCCGGCGCCGACAAGCGAATCACCAACGCCTCGCTGGCTAACGGGATCGACTGGGCGGTTGCTCGCGGCGCTGATGTGATCAACCTCAGCCTCGGGAGCGAGTCCAACGACGTGGCCGTGCGCGCCGCGGTGGCCGATGCGGTTGCCGCTGACGTGGTGGTGGTGGCTGCCGCGGGGAACTCGGGAGGCACCGAGAAGTTCTATCCCGCCGCTCTTCCAGATGTCCTCGCTGTGGGCGCAACCACCCGAGCTGGCGGTAACCGAGCCGGTTTCTCCCAGCGTGGTAGCTGGGTGGACGTCGGCGCTCCGGGGGTATCGATTCTAGGGGCCAGCGCTGACCATGACTTCGGCCCCGACTATGACTCCGGCGACGGAACGTCGTTTGCTTCCCCTCTGGTTGCAGGCGTCGCCGCGTTGGTCCGTGCGTCACGTCCCGAGTTGGATCAGAAAGGGGTCCGTCGAGCCATCACCGCGACCGCTACGAACAAGGACTATGGGTTCCGCCATGGCCTGGTGGATGCCTACGAGGCGTTAGGACATGAGCTCGTACTGGGCGGCCCGACCGTGCTGTCACCCACGGCCGGGGCCACGGTGGCGGGCAACATCACGGTCACGGTAGGCGGGGTGCCCGCCTCGGCGAGCCACGTACGGGCAGCGCTGATCGGAGCGGCGACATCGGTGCGCGTTCCGCTCGTCGCTGGCGCTGCCACCTTCAGCTTGCCGAGTGACGGTTCGAGTGGGCTTGAGACGCTGCGCGTGGTTGCCTGTCGCCAATCGCTGTGCTCGAAGACGGGTACCAACGTCGACCTTGACGTGGACAACCCCGCCCCGACGATCACCGCCCCTTCGGACGGAAGCGCCGTGACCCAGGCCTTCGGACTGACCGCGACCTCCGCTAGCGCGGGCGTCCGCTTTGTCGCTGACGGAGCCACGAGCCTGGGTACGGACCTGGAAGCACCGTTCGCAGTCACTGTTCCCGTCACGAAGCTCAGCCCCGGCCCGCATGTGATCACCGCGATCGCCTGTGACGACGAGGGTAAGACGTGCGCTTCGAACAACCCGTCGGCACCCATCGGTGTGACTGTTGCCCGTTTGTCACCGGTGATCACCCGGCTGACGCCAAATCCCTTCTCGCCGGACGGAGACGGACGTCGTGACCGGACGACGTTGCGCTATGAGTTGGATGTCGCGTCGACCGTGACGATCGAGATTCGACAATCAAATGGCGCGACCTTCACGACCAAAGCCCTCGGCCGAAACGGGGCTGGCCCCCACGCGTGGAAGTGGTCAGCGCGCGGGCCTGACGGAGTGGTGGCACGGTCGGGTACGTACACGCTGGTTCTCTCATCCTTCGCCACGGTGTCTGGGGTCCTACTGCAAGGACAGGCCAAGCGGCAGTTGGTGATCGACACGGTCGATCCTTCGCTGACGAGGCGAGCGACGAGCCTGTCCACTGTGTACCCGGTCAAGGATGGGTACCGGGACACGACGGCGCTATCGGTCAAGGTCGATGAGCAGGCGAAGACGTTGACGGCGCAAGTCTCCAACGCCAAGGGGTCGACGGTTTGGAAGAAGTCCAAGTCAGCCGTCGGACCCGGGAAGGTGCGCTTCACCTTCGGAGGCCGATCCACGTCAGGACAGCGTCTGGATCCGGGGGCCTATCGATTCAGCTTTGTCGCGAAGGACAAGGCGGGCAACGTCTCCGCATCGAAGTCGAACCGCATCAAGGTCTCGTCGAAGCGTCTGTCCAAGCCGAAGCAGGCGACCAAGACCGTCACTGCCGAGAAGTCGGTCGACGGCTGGAGTGCCGCCGAGGGTGACACCTGCTCAGGTGTCTACCGCAGTGGCTGGGCGCCAGGGGCTTTGGTTTGGGACGCCTGCGTCGGGGGAGGCGTGTTCACCCTGCATCACGTCGGCATTCCCGAGGCGGTCAAGTACGGAAGGGGACGCGTGGCCACCTACGCCCGCGGCTACGGCACGTCCCCCGGCTACCTTTACTACGTCGACGATCGTGATGACCTGATTGGTCCGACCAAGCTGGGGCCGGCTACCGGTACGCATACGGGTGACAGCGTGAAGATCACGTCTCGCCTGCTGAAGGGGAAGAGTCTTCGCTGGGTCTTGTTGGTGGAAGGCGGCGCCCGCTACGAGGCGAAGACATTCACGGTCACCTGGACCTACTACACGCTCGTCTAAGGGTGTCGGGAGCGCTACCTAGGATGGGTGCGCGATGAGCAGCCCGATCCCCGACCTCGATGTCGCGCCCGCAGTGGCCCGGCGTCCCTCGCGAGTCGATGAGTTGCTCGAGGGGCTCAATCCGCAACAACGCGCTGCCGTCGTCCACGAGGGTGGGCCGCTGCTGATCGTCGCCGGAGCCGGTTCAGGGAAGACCAGGGTCCTGGCCCACCGCATCGCCTATTTGCTCGCAGCGCGAAACGCGCAGCCGGGCGAGGTACTCGCGATCACGTTCACCAACAAGGCCGCTGCCGAGATGAAGGAGCGGGTGGCGGCGCTGGTGGGAGGGCGAGCGCGGGCGATGTGGGTATCCACGTTCCACTCCGCCTGCGTCCGGATTCTCCGGTCGGAGGCGCGCACCCTGGGCCGCGCGACGACCTTCTCGATCTACGACGCGGCCGACTCCCAACGTCTCATGGTCTTGGTCTGCCGGGAGCTGGACCTGGATCCCAAACGATTCAATCCACGAGCCTTTCTCAACCAGGTCAGCAATTTGAAGAACGACCTGATCGACCCGCAGACCTTCGCCGCTGGCGCGAACAATCACATCGAGAAGACGCTGGCGGAGGCGTACGCGCTCTATCAGCGCAGACTCCGCGAGGCGAACGCTTTCGACTTCGACGATCTGATCATGGAGACGGTACGCCTGCTGCGGAACTACCCCGATGTGGCTGAGCACTATCGACGGCGTTTTCGGCACGTGCTCGTCGACGAGTACCAAGACACAAACCACGCCCAGTACGTGCTGGTGCGGGAGCTCACCGTGGGCACACCGGGCGTTGATCCGGCTGAGCTGTGCGTCGTTGGTGACGCTGATCAATCCATCTACGCGTTTCGGGGTGCGACGATCCGCAACATCCTCGACTTCGAGGAGGACTATCCGGACGCGACGACGATCCTGCTCGAGCAGAACTACCGATCGACCCAGACGATCCTGAGTGCTGCCAACGCTGTTATCGCTCGTAACCCGCGGCCCAAGCCGAAGAAGCTGTGGACCGACGCCGACCCGGGCGCCCCACTGACGGCCTACGTGGCGGACAACGAGCACGACGAAGCGGCCTTTGTGGCCACGACCATCGATGCTCTGCACGATGGCGGCGAGTTCGCCCCGTCCCAGGTGGCCGTCTTCTATCGGACCAACGCGCAGTCCCGGGTCTTCGAGGAGGTGTTCATCAGGGTCGGGCTCCCCTACAAGGTCGTGGGAGGGGTGCGGTTCTACGAGCGACGAGAGGTGCGGGACGCCCTGGCCTACCTTCGACTGCTCGCCAACCCCGAGGACACGGTGTCCCTGCGACGTGTCCTCAACACGCCTCGAAGAGGGATCGGCGATCGAGCTCAGGCCTGCCTCGAGGTGCTGGCAGAACGCGAACGAATCCCTTTCGGGGCGGCCGTTGCCCGGGCGAGACAGGCCCCGGGGATCAATCCTCGATCTCTTGCTGCCGTGGAAGGTTTCCAGGCGTTGATCGATGCGTTGCGGACCTTGGTCGAGGCCGGCAGCGGACCCGCAACCGTGCTCGAGGCGGTCTATGAGGAGACCGGCTTGCTGAGGGAGTTGCAGGCGAGTTCCGATCCGCAGGACGAGACCCGTGTGGAGAACCTGCGCGAGCTCGAGGCGGTGGCTCGTGAGTACGAGGAGGCCAACCCGGAGGGAACCCTCGGTGATTTCCTGGAACAGGTCTCCCTGGTCGCGGATGCCGATGAGATCCCTGACGCGGACGAACACGGCGGCGTCGTCACGCTCATGACCTTGCACACCGCCAAGGGCCTGGAGTTCCCGGTCGTGTTTCTGACCGGTCTGGAGGACGGGGTGTTTCCCCACATGCGTTCGCTCGGAGACGAGAGCGAACTGGAGGAGGAGCGCCGACTCGCCTACGTCGGGATCACGCGGGCCCGCAAACGCCTCTATCTGTCGAGGGCATTGATGCGTTCGGCGTTCGGTCAGCCATCGTGGAACCCGCCCTCACGGTTCCTTGACGAGGTTCCTGACGAGCTCCTGCACTGGGAGCGCGCGGAGCCCCGCTCGGGCCGCGGCACCGCGGCGCCGAGACTCGCCCACGTCGCTGCGAAGCCGAGCACGAAGTCACCGGGCAATCGAGCCATCGTCCATCTCGACCCTGGCGATCGGGTCACCCACGACACCTTCGGTCTTGGGACCGTGGTTGCCACGGCGGGTGCGGCCGAGAAGTCGGAAGCGACCATCGACTTCGGCGACTACGGAACCAAGCGACTGTTGCTGAGGTACGCACCCGTGGACAAGCTGTGATCGGTACGGCGCCCGGGCGGTGAAGAAATCAGAAGGCGACGTGCCGCGCCGCCAGCCAGTTGGAGGGGTCGATCGGCGACCCGCCGCGGAATACTTCAAAGTGCAGGTGCGCGCCGGTGACATTCCCGGTGGCGCCCACTCGGCCGATGATCTGCCCAGCCGAGACGGCACCGCCGCGTACCCCAATCCTGGACAGGTGGCTGTAGCTGGTCACCGTCCCGTCCGCGTGCCGAACCTCAATCCGGTTCCCGTACGAACCCTCGTATCCAGCGCGTACAACCACCCCCGTGGCAACGACCCGCACCGGTGTACCGGACGCGCAGGCGAAGTCCAAACCGGTGTGGTGCCCCGAACCCCACCGGCTGCTGCTTTCCCCAAATCGCGCGGTCACGCGATAGCCGGAGGAGATCGGACGGACGACGGTGGAACGCAGGGCGGCTCGGCTGGCGCGCACGGCGGCCGCCGCACGCCTAGCGCGCTCCTTGGCGTGCGCCTTCTGGCGCGCCACTTGACGCTCGTGAACACGCTCGCGGTGGCGTTGCTCGCGGGCCTCCCGCTGCTCGCGCGCGAGCGCGCGGGTGGACCGAAGGAGGTGGTCGAAGGTCGCCATGGTGTCGACGTCTGTCGAGATCCCCAGGTCGACCTGCGGACCGGCAACTGGGTTGATGACGGGGCTGCTCACACCGACGTGGGCGTTAGCGGGACCCGCGAACCACGTAGTTGCCACCGCAGCTGTCGCAGCAACGGCCAGCCATCGAGTGCGAGGGTGTCGCAGCTTGGGCTCAGCGTGCTTGGCGCGGGGCATAGCGGTGGCCTCAGTTCGGAGCGTGGGAGGTTCCCGGGCGACAGCACCGGGCGCTTGCATGGTCACCCAGGCGGCCCGCAGGACCCGAATCCTCAGGCCGTGACCTGGGTCTCAGCTGTTGGCCGGCCAAGCCTTGCCGTTGCTCGCGTGCCCTGGTGCCGGATGGCGGCGTCGTCGCAGGTCAGAAGGGGTGCTGGTGATCGTCGTCGTCCCAGCCTGCACGGTGTGGCCTTCAGCGTCGAGGTGGGCCAGCGTGGCGCAGATCTCATGCACCACCCGGCCGTCAACGGGCAACGACATGTGTCCCACGCCTCGCACAAGGACGTTGCGCGCAGACAGGTCTGGGTGGTCCACCTTGGCCGCCTGCTTGGGGACCACGAGCTGGTCGAGGTCTGACCAGATAGCCACGAAGCGCGTTCGGCAACCGGGCGCCGGTCCTTGCAGCTCATCGACGATGTCACTGTCGGGGCGCATCTGCCGCACCAGAGGGTGCGGGAACAGCCGAGCAGGGAGCGTCCCACCGTGGGGCGTGCCGAGCGTGACCAGCGTGTGAACCCGCTGGTCGCCGTCGAGGCGTTGTACGTAGTACCGGGCGACGATGCCACCCATGGAGTGCCCGACGACGTGGATGCGCTCATAGCCGGTCTCATCGCACAAGCGCTCAACCAGATCGCCGAGCCGAGCGGCTACGTCGCGGACGTCGTCAGTGAATGGGCTGTAGTTGAGGGCGATCACGCGGCCGAAGCCGCGTCGTCGGAGTCCACGTCGGAGCATGGTGAAGATCGAGCGGTTGTCGACCATTCCGTGGACCAGCAGAATGGGGGTTCCGGCAGCCTCCACGTCACCGATGACCAGGCCGCGCTGAACCGGTGGGAGCATTCCCACACCGAAGCGTTGCGCCTCAACCCGAACCCCGTCACGCACGGCGCCCAACGGGTAGAGCACCAAGTGGGCACCGATCCACGCCAACTCAAGGGTCGTACCGCGGATCCCGCGGGGTGAGAGCACGGCCCGGGCACTGCGACCTATCGTTCGTCGAAGGGCCGAGCCCAACTCAAGAATGTCCGTCTCCACGTGCACCCCCGGGTTGCGACTCGAATGGACGGCTGATGGACGACTCCGCAGGAGGTCCCAGGTAACCGTCGCACAGCAGCTGCAGTCTCGGGGCGCAGGGTGAACCGAAACGCCGCTCTGCGAGGGTTTAGTCTGCAAACGAGCGAGGATCGTTGACAGGCCTAGTCCGTGGGGTGGTTGATCGTGGCGAACAGCCCGGTGCGCGTCATCATCGCGAAGCCTGGCCTAGATGGGCACGACCGCGGGGCCAAGGTGGTCGCGAGGGCTTTGCGTGACTCCGGCGTGGAAGTCATCTACACGGGCTTGCACCAAACACCCGAGCAGATTGTGGATACGGCTATCCAGGAGGACGCGGACGCGGTTGGACTGTCGGTCCTGTCGGGTGCCCACATGACCCTGTTCGCCCGCGTGGTTGAGCTGCTCGGTGAGCGGGAGGCCACCGACATCGTCGTCTTCGGCGGCGGCATCATCCCTGCTGATGACATCCCGCTGCTCAGTGAGATGGGCGTGGCCAAGGTGTTCACCCCGGGAACGCCCACTCAAGAAATAGTTGACTGGGTCCAGGATCTCGCGCCGGCGACGGCCTGACCCTGCCTAGGCGAACGGCGCGATCGATCGCTCGCGCAGGTAGGGCTGCGGATGAGCGGGATGCGGTCCGTCGATCTCCCGTGCCAGCCGGTGCCCGTCGAAGACGGCTTCGCTGATTGGTCGCGGCGAGACGGCATCGCCGATCACGTAGATGCCCTCGACCCCAGCTGCCTCGGACGCAGCCGGGTCGTCTTTGAGGGCCCGGTGAAGTTCGTCGTTGCTGGCCCGCTGGGTCACCAAGACGATCGCGGAGCATGGGAGAGACCACCCGGCTCCGTACTCATCGGCCCCGCTCACCATGGTGGCGTTCACCGCGTCGATGGTGACCCCACGGTGCGCGATGATGCCTCGTTCGTGCAGGTGGCGACGGAGGAACTCCCCTTCGAGGGTGGGATCCGACACCGGAGAAACCATCGACAGCGGTGTCACCAGGTGGACCTCGGCGCCCTCAGCGGCCAGCAGCTCGGCCAGCCCCGGCCCCGCGAAGTAGCCGTCGGCGTCGTAGACCACGACGCGCCCCGGCGGCGGTCGCTTCCCTTCGACCATGATCTGTTCCGGCGTGAGCACGTACGGAAGCGTGGCGTCGGCCCCGGAGATCGGTGTCGACTGGTCGGGCTGGAATCCGTCGGAGCGCCAGTACGAACCGGTGGCGAGCACGACCAGCCCGGCCCCGTAGTCGAGAACGTCAACTGCACCCAAGGTGCGGCCGGTAATGACGTCGACGTTGTCCAACTTGTCCAGCTGAATGGCGCGGTAATCGATGATGCGACCCCAATCGCCGAGCCCCGGTAGGCGTCTGGTCCAGCGCAAGTGCCCACCGATCTCACCAGCGGCGTCGATGAGATGGACGGCCTCGAAGCCGCGCTTGGCCAGCACGATGGCGCACTCCATGCCAGCCGGACCCGCGCCGACGACGAGGGCAGCGCGGTCCGCGTTCTTGGCCTTGGTGAACAGCTCCGGGTGCCAGCCGCGCCGGTACTCCTCGCCGGCCGTGGCGTTTTGGATACAGCCCACCTGGTCGAAGGTCTCCTCGCGGGCGATGCACACGTTGGACCCGGTGCATTCGCGGATCTCGTCCAGTCGGCCGTCGCGGATCTTGTGTGGCAGGAACGGATCCGCGATGGCCGGGCGCGCGGCCCCGATGATGTCGAGATGACCGCCCCGGACGATCTCGGCCATCAAGTCTGGCGACGTGTAACGCCCCACGCCGACGATGGGCTTGGCTGTGGCCTCACGCACGCGGTCGGTCCAGGGGCGCTGGTGCCCTTCGGCGTAGTAGCGGGAGGTGCCCGAGTCCTCAGGCCACAGCCCCACGTTCACGTCGAACAGGTCGACCAGGTCGCTGGCCGTCTGGATCAGCTCCAGCATCTCCTCGATCTCGATCCCGGGCAGGCCGTCTCGCCCGTGGACGGCGATCCTCGTGGCGATCGCGCAGTCCGCTCCCACCGCGTCTCGGACCCTGGCCAGCGTCTCGAGCCAGAACCGGCCACGGTTCGCGAGGCTGCCGCCATAGCCATCGGCGCGTTGGTTGGTGTGCGGCGAGAAGAATTGTGTGAACAGGTATCCGTGTGCGCCGTACAGATAGACGATGTCGAACCCGACGTCACGCGCGCGCTGGGCAGCCTCGACCCACTCACGCTGGATCCGCTCGATGTCGTCGGTGCTGAGCTCTTTCGCCAGCCCGCCCCAGAGCGGGGCCGAACTCCGTTGGCTGGGTGCGACCCGCGGTGCCCGAGACTGGCCGTTCTCGCTGTAGGCGCCACCGTGAAAGAGCTCGACGCCCGCGAGACCGCCATGCTGATGGATCGCCTCCGCCGAGAGCCCGAGCGCCCGTGCATCCGTGTCGTCCCAGCAGACGGCCGAGACGGCTGGGGATTCCTCGCTATCCACCGACACCGCCGTGTAGTCGACGCACACGCCCCCCCAGCCTCCTTCGGCCTTGATGCCGCGAAATGCGGCCTGGGTCCGGGGGCGCTCGACACCGAATCCAGAGGCATGCGGCACCTGATAGAACCGATTGGGGAGAGTCTTGGGGCCGATCTGGATCGGTTCGAACAAGATCGCGTGACGGGGGTCCACGGCTACCTCTCGGTCGAGCTCTCGAAAACGAAACTGAATGAGCGTTCAGTAGGAACCCCAGGATGCCAGTGCCGACCCTGGCCGTCACGCCAGGGCGGAGTCCGGCGGTCGACGGCCAGCAGGTCGCGGCTAGGCTCGCGCCGACGCCCGGTGGGCTCGGGTCAGGCCCGATCCCGTTCGTGGCCGGCGTCCGACGAGTCGGGAGCGCGCGTGGACCTGTTCGAGTACCAGGCCAAAGAGTTGTTTGCCCGGCACGGTGTTCCGTGCCCACCGGGTGAAGTCGCAACCTCGGTGGACGACGCGGTCGAGGCAGCGAAGCGACTGGGCACCCCAGTCATGGTCAAGGCCCAGGTCAAGACCGGTGGACGCGGCAAGGCTGGCGGGGTGAAGTTTTGCGCCACTCTCGATGACGTTCGTGAGAAGGCGGGAGACATCCTCGGCCTGGAGATCAAGGGACACATCGTGCGCCGGGTTCTGGTCACTCCGGCCGCCGACATCCTCGAGGAGTACTACGTCTCGTTCCTGCTCGATCGGGCCAACCGGAGCTACCTCGCTATGGCGTCCAAGGACGGCGGCATGGAGATCGAGCAACTCGCAGTAGAACGCCCGGAGGCTTTGGCCATGATCCCCGTGGACGCCCTTCGAGGTGTCGACGCCGAGAAGGCCGCTCAGATCGCAGAAGCTGGGCGGTTCCCCGCGCAAGTGCGCGAACAGGTCATCGAAGTGCTGCAGAAGCTCTGGACCGTGTTCGTCGCTGAGGATGCCACGCTCGTAGAGGTCAACCCGTTGGTCCGTACCCCGGGCGACCAGGTGCTCGCGCTCGACGGGAAGGTCACGGTGGACGAGAACGCCGCATTCCGTCACCCCGATCACGAGGAATTCGTCGTGACCGAGGAGACCGATCCACTGGAGCTCGCCGCAAAGGAGAAGGGCCTCAACTACGTCAAGCTCGAGGGCGAGGTGGGAATCATCGGCAATGGTGCGGGCTTGGTCATGAGCACCCTCGACGTGGTCGCCTACGCGGGTGAGGACGTGGCCGCGGCCACCGGCGGCCCCGTCGTCAGACCCGCCAACTTCCTCGATATCGGTGGCGGCGCCTCGGCCGACGTCATGGCGGACGGGCTGGAAATCATCCTGGGCGACCCTTCGGTCCGCAGTGTGTTCGTTAACGTTTTCGGGGGGATCACCGCGTGCGACAAGGTTGCCCGAGGGATCGTTCAGGCGCTGGAGATGTTGAAGGCCAAGGGCGAGGATCTGTCGAAACCCATCGTGGTCCGTCTCGATGGCAACAACGCCGCCGAAGGGCGCCGCATCCTCGACGAGGCCGAGCACGGTGTGGTCGAGATGGTCGACTCCATGGATGACGCCGCGCGTCGCGCTGCTGAACACGCCGCCGCCGCGGCCTGAGAGGGAATCCGATGTCTATCTTCCTCAACGCCACGTCTCGCGTGATCGTGCAGGGCAT
The DNA here is from genome assembly GCA_963851405.1 of uncultured Actinomycetota bacterium. GTDB lineage: Bacteria > Actinomycetota > Actinomycetes > DATJPE01 > DATJPE01 > JANPBY01. Next base: position 258,749 of record CAWKPB010000005.1, read on the forward strand.
GACCGGTTCCGAAGGGACCAAGCACACCTCCCGCATGCTCGCCTCCGGCACCCAGATCGTCGGCGGTGTCACTCCCGGAAAGGGCGGCCAGAGCGTCGACTTCGACGGGACCACAGTCCCGGTGTTCGGGTCGGTTTCCGAGGCGGTTCAGGAGACGGGCGCCGACGTCTCGGTGGTCTTCGTGCCGCCGAAGTTCACCCGCGCAGCGGTCGTGGAATCGGTCGACGCAGGGCTGCCGCTGGTCGTCGTCATCACCGAAGGGGTCCCCGTCAAGGACACGGCCGAGTTCTTTCAGTACGCAGAGGACTCCGGGACCACGCGGCTGATCGGTCCGAACTGCCCGGGCTTGATCAGCCCGGGGCAGTCCAATGCCGGAATCATCCCGGCCACCATCACTCAGTCTGGGCGCATCGGCTTGGTCAGCAAGTCCGGCACACTGACCTACCAGATGATGTACGAGCTGCGCGATCTCGGCTTTTCAACCTGTGTCGGTATCGGCGGCGATCCGGTGATCGGCACGACCCATATCGACTGCCTGGCCGCGTTCCAGGATGACCCGGACACCGACGCCATCGTGATGATCGGGGAAATCGGCGGGGACGCTGAGGAGCGTGCGGCGGCCTACATCGCCGAGCACGTCACCAAACCAGTCGTGGGATATGTCGCGGGATTCACGGCACCGGAGGGCAAGACGATGGGCCACGCCGGGGCGATCGTGTCGGGGTCCTCGGGTACGGCCTTGGCCAAGCAGGAAGCTCTGGAGGCCGTGGGCGTCCGGGTCGGCCGCACGCCGAGCGCGACGGCCGCCTTGATGCGCGAGATCATCACGCGGTAGTTGCCGCCGAGCGCCGGGGTTGGGGCGTGTCGGTCGGACCCGCTGACCGGCTGATCGCACACGATGGTCGGCGTGGCCAGCACCGATGCACGACAGGCTCGCCGGGCCCGACTGGGGCGCCGGCCTCGGAAACCGGCCGTCGCGCCTACGAGGGTTCGGACTCCGCTCGGGGCGGCGCTGCCCGCGGCACTCTGGTCGGCCGTCCTGACCCTCGCCGTGGTCACCGTCTTGGTGGTCCTCGGCTGGGCTCTTGGCCCGCATCACGAAACGTCGCCCGGCGTTGCTGTCGCTACGGGCGGCCAAGCCTGGCTGCTGGGCCAGGGCGCAGACCTCATCCTCACCTCGGGTGGCATGCTCACGGTCACTCCGCTCGGACTACTGCTCATCCCCTTGGTGGTCCTCGCCCGATCAGGGGCCTGGGCGTCTCGGGCAGCAGACGTACGCAGCTGGCCAGACGCGGCGCGCACGATCGGATTGCTTACTGTCTTCTACGCGCTGGCCGGATGGGCCGTGGCCCTGCTGGCCGTGACACCCGCGGCGCGCCCGGTTCCTGTCTCGGCCGTGTTCGCCACCGGGGTACTTGCTTTCGTCGGCGGCGGCTGGGGGGTCCTCAGGGCGGCCGGCCTGTGGCGCGACGTGGTCGAGCGCGCACCCCGGTCGACGGTTCCGCTGCTGCGTGGTGCGTTGGGCGCGGTCGCCGTCATGGTGGCCGGAGGGGCGTTGCTGGTTGCGGGAGCACTTGCTGCGCACGGTGGCCAGGTCGCGGAACTGTGGAACGCGCTTGGTCCCGACCCATGGGGCGGAGCGTTGCTGCTCCTCGTTTCGGTGGCCCTGTTGCCCAATGCCGTGCTGTGGGCGTGCGCGTACGCGATGGGGCCAGGTTTCGCAGTCGGTGCCGGCACCTTGGTCGCCCCGACAGGGGTGAGCGTTGGGGCTGTACCCGCGCTGCCGTTGCTCGGGGCCCTGCCCGGGGCCGGCCCGGCGCCGCTGCCTTCATTGATCGGGCTGCTGCTCCCGGTCGTGGCCGGTGTCGTGACCGGGATCGTGGTGGCGCGAGATCGCCGTTGCGCAGCCGAAACGGCTCCGCGGGCGGCGCTGATCGCCTCGGGGGCCGGAGTGATCGCGGGCGTGGCGATGGGGCTGTTGTGCTCGGCTTCGTCCGGATCTTTGCTCGGGGGTCGGATGAGCGACCTCGGCCCGCTTGGGCTGGAGGTGGCCCTCGTCGGAGCCCTGGAGATTTCCGTCGTGGCAGCGGCGACCTGTTGGGAATGGCGAAGGCACGCCCTGCGCCGGACGTCCGTGGACCTGACCGAGACAGTGCTCGACTTGGCCCAGTCGGGAGCACCCCCCGCGCCCCACTAGGCTCGGCCCCCGTGACGGCTCGGAACCCTTCCCGTGTCGTCGTCCTCGCCTCTGGGACCGGCACCAATCTCCAGGCCTTGTTGGACGCGACCGGTGATCCCGCGTACGGCGTGACCATCGTCGCGGTTGGCTCAGACCGGCCGGGGACCGGAGCCGAGGAACGAGCGCGCGCGGCCGGCGTGGAGACCTTTGTCCTCCCCGTTGACGGTTTCGACGACCGCGAGGACTGGGATCGGCACTTCACCGACCAGGTCGCGGCCCATCAGCCGGATTTGGTCGTTTCTGCAGGATTCATGCGGCTGGCCGGTGCTGCGTTCCTGCAGCGGTTCGCGGGCCGATATATCAATACGCACCCGTCTCTGCTGCCGTCGTTCCCAGGAATGTATGGGCCACGAGACGCTCTGGCGTACGGCGTCACCGTCACGGGTTGCACGCTCTTCGTCGTCGACGCGGGGGTCGACACTGGACCGATTGTGGCCCAGGCCACGGTGCCGGTCCTGGCCGATGACGACGAGTACAGCCTGCACGAGCGCATCAAGAGCGCTGAGCGCCAACTGCTTGTCGAGCTCGTGGGCCGGATGGCGCGCGAGGGCTGGTCCATCCACGGCAGGAAGGTCACGATCCCGTGAGCGACGTCCGCCCCATCCGCCGAGCTCTGCTGAGCGTCTACGACAAGTCCGGATTGATCGAACTGGCCGCAGCACTTCACGAGGCCGGGGTGGCGCTGGTGTCGACTGGGTCGACGGCGTCCCGGATCGCGGACTCGGGCCTGCCGGTCACGCCCGTCGAGGAGCTGACTGGCTTCCCCGAATGTCTCGAGGGGCGAGTCAAGACGCTGCACCCGCGTATCCATGCGGGAATCCTGGCCGACATGCGGAAAACCGATCACCAGGCCCAGCTTGATGAACTCGGTATCGAGGCCTTCGACCTGGTGGTCGTCAATCTCTATCCCTTTGCTGCGACCGTCGCTTCGGGCGCTGCGCCGGATGAGTGTGTCGAACAGATCGATATCGGGGGCCCGTCCATGGTTCGGGCAGCGGCGAAGAACCACCCGAGCGTTGCGGTGGTCGTATCGCCGGAGCGGTACCAGCAAGTGATCGCCGCGGTCGCCGCTGGCGGCTTCAGCCTCGCTCAGCGTCGTGAGCTCGCGGTAGAGGCCTTTCGGCATACAGCCACCTATGACGTGCAGGTGGCGAGTTGGATCGGCTCGGCCTTCGCCACCGCAGACGACGATCCCCAGTTCCCGACCTGGGTCGGTGGCACGTGGCAGCGCTCCGACGTCCTGAGGTACGGGGAGAACCCCCACCAGCGCGCCGCGTCGTATGTCTCCGGTGGTGGTCAACCTGGCCTGGTGACCGCCACTCAGTTGCACGGAAAAGCTATGTCTTACAACAACTATTTGGACGCGGATGCGGCTTGGCGGGCTGCCTGGGATCACTCGGCTCCGGCAGTGGCGATCATCAAGCACGCCAATCCGTGTGGGATCGCTATCGGTGCGGACGTGGCTGAGGCGCATCGTCTCGCTCACGGGTGCGACCCGGTTTCCGCGTTCGGCGGCGTGATTGCCGTCAACCGGCCGGTCTCAGTCGCGTTGGCTGAGCAGGTCAGCGAGATCTTCACCGAGGTCCTGGTGGCCCCGGGGTATGACGAGGGTGCTGTCGAGGTTCTGGCGCGCAAGCCGTCGATACGCGTACTCGAGTGCGCGGCGCCCGGCGTCGTGCCGGTGCAAGCTTCGGGCGGTCAGCGGGGGGATGCTCTTGCAGCAAAACGATCGCATCGATGCACCGGGCGACGCGGCGAGCGCCTGGGAGCTGGCGTGTGGCTCGCCGGCCGACGAGGAGACCCTCGCTGACCTTGAATTCGCGTGGCGCGCCTGCCGGGCGGTGAAATCCAATGCGATCCTGTTGGCCCGTGGGGGAGCGACGGTCGGTGTGGGCATGGGCCAGGTGAACCGGGTGGATTCGGCTCGACTCGCCGTCGCGCGAGCGGGGGAGGACCGGGCTCGCGGGAGTGTCGCGGCCTCGGATGCCTTCTTCCCGTTCCCCGACGGCCTCGAGGTCCTGCTCGAGGCGGGCGTGAGGGCCGTTGTTTCCCCGGGTGGCTCAGTGCGCGACGCCGAGGTCGTTGCCGCCGCTGATGCGGCCGGAGCCACGATGTACTTCACCGCTACCCGGCACTTCTTCCACTAGTCGCCATGCCGCCGACCGCTGCTGGCCCACCACAGTGGCACCTCGCCCAACTCAACGTGGCACGGCTGACGGCTCCGATCGACAGTCCGGAACTGACCGATTTTGTCGACGGCTTGGATCCGGTCAATGCGGTGGCGGACCGATCGCCCGGCTTCGTGTGGCGACTTCAGGACGAGTCCGGCGATGCGACCGCGCTGCGCCCGTTTGGTGACGACATCATCGTCAATTTGTCGGTGTGGGAGTCCTTGGAGTCCTTGACAGATTTCATGTACGGCCGGGCGCATTCTGGTTTGCTCAAGCGGCGACGGGAATGGTTCCAGCCCTTCGGTGGGCCAGCCGTCGTCGCCTGGTGGGTGCCGGCCGGTCACCAGCCCACGCTGATCGAAGCCAAGCAGCGGCTGGATCGTCTCAGGTCTGAGGGTCCCGGGCCGGACGCGTTCACGTTGCGCAGCGCGTCCGGACCGCCTTCGTGACCGACCATGAAGACGAGGATTTCCGTGGCGTCGACTGGTACGCCAGGGCCCTGGTGAATGAACGCTTCATTCGCTGTGACTTCACCGACTCCGACCTCACCGAGGCGGCGACCGAGGGTTGCGTCTTCGAAGAGTGCACCTTCGGTGGGGCTCGACTCAACGCTTCCACTCACCTGCGCAGCGCGTTTGTCCGCTGCGCCTTGCGGCACACCAACCTGTTCGCCGCCTCCTTTGACGCATGCAAGCTTGCGGGAACCGTGATCGGGGACGGTTGCACGCTTCGGCCACTGAGGGTCGTCGAGGGCGACTGGTCATTCGTCACGCTGAGGGGAGTGAACCTGTCCGGGGTTTCGTTCACCGGCGTCCGGCTGAGGGAGTGTGATTTGTCGATGGCGGATCTCACCGGTGCCTCGCTTCGAGGCTGTGACCTGACCGGTGCGGTGCTGAGGGGTGCGCGGCTCACTGGATGTGACCTGCGTGAAACCCAGGTGGCCGGGGTCGACCTCACCGAGGTGGACGTGGCCGGCGCAGTCGTCGACACGGCTTTCGCTGTCTCGTTCGCCTTGGCCTACGGGGCTGAGATCACCGATACCGAGCCATGGCAGGATCGCGGTCGTGACGGCGACGATCCTGGACGGCAAGGCCACCGCGGCGGCGATCAAGTCCGAACTCGCGAGCGGGTGGCGGTCCTGCGGCGAGCATGGCATGCACCCCGGCCTCGGCACGATGCTCGTGGGCGACGATCCCGGCAGCCGCTCGTACGTGGCCGGCAAGCACCGTGACTGCGCCGAGGTGGGCATCACCTCGCACCGCGTCGACCTGCCGGCCGACGCGTCGCAGGCAGAGGTCGACGGCGCCGTGCCTCGAGCTCAACGCCGACCCGACCTGCACGGGCTACATCGTCCAGCTGCCGCTGCCACGGGACTCGACGCGGCGCGTGCGCTCGAGCTCATCGATCCCGACAAGGACGCGGACGGGCTGCACCCGATGAACCTCGGCCGCCTCGTGCTCGGCATCCCGGCGCCGCTGCCGTGCACGCCGCGCGGCATCGTCGAGCTGCTGCGCCGGTACGACGTACCTATCGCCGGCGCCGAGGTGACGGTCGTCGGTCGCGGCGTCACGGTCGGACGCCCGCTCGGGCTGCTGCTCACCCGGCGAGAGCGAGAACGCCACGGTCACGCTGTGCCACACCGGCACCCGCGACCTGGCGCCGCACACGCGCGCCGCCGACATCGTGGTGGCCGCGGCGGGCGTGGCCCACCTGATCACCGCCGACCTGGTGAAGCCGGGTGCCGCCGTGCTCGACGTCGGCATCACGCGCACCGACGCCGGCCTCGTGGGCGACGTGCACCCGGACGTCCGCGAGGTGGCGGGCTTCGTCGCCCCGATGCCGGGCGGCGTCGGGCCGATGACCCGCGCGATGCTGCTCGCCAACGTGGTCGAGGCCGCGGAGCGGTCCGTCGGCTGGACATGACCGTGCGCGCCTGATCGGTGGTCCGCCGCGAGTGGCCGATCGTGGCGGTACTGGCGGTGTCGCCGGCCTCGCCGTGGTCGGCCACGGGTCACTTCCGTCGCGGGCGATCGTGCTCTTCTGCGGCATCGCCCTCGCTGTTTCTGCGCCTGGTCTCCGCGGTGGTTCGGGCTCTGCGGCCGCGAGTCGATCGACTCGCGGTGTCTCGGTCGCGTCGGGACGACGTGATCTCGCTGGCCGTCGTCGGCCCTCGGGCTCGACGGGGTCGCGTGGATCCGTCCCTTCGCCCGGCTGACCGCAGGCTCGGCCGGCGGACGACGAGATACCGGCCGCAGCGGGTCGACAGTCGCGCCGGGAGCCGTACGGCCATGGCCCGTACCCCCGTCACCGTGACCGTCACCGGCGCCGCCGGGCAGATCGGCTACGCCCTGCTCTTCCGCATCGCCTCCGGGCACCTGCTCGGCGCCGACGTCCCGGTCGCGCTTGCGCCTGCTCGAGATCACGCCCGGCATTGAAGGCCGCCGAGGGCACCGCGATGGAACTCGACGACTGCGCCTTCCCGCTGCTGTCGGGCATCGACATCACCGACGACGCGACGGCCGCCTTCGACGGGGCCAACGTCGCCCTTCTGGTCGGCGCGCGGCCGCGCACTGCGGGGATGGAGCGTGGCGATCTGCTCGAGGCCAACGGCGGCATCTTCAAGCCGCAGGGTGAGGCCATCAACGCCGGTGCCGCGGACGACATGCGCGTCCTCGTCGTGGGCAACCCCGCCAACACCAACGCGCTCATCGCGTCGTCACACGCCCCCGACGTGCCAGCTGAGCGCTTCACCGCGATGACGCGGCTCGACCACAACCGCGCGCTCGACGCAGCTCGCGACGAAGGCCGGCGTCACCGTCAACGACATCAGCCAGCTGACGATCTGGGGCAATCACTCGGCCACGCAGTACCCCGACCTGTTCAACGCTCGGATCAACGGGCGCGATGCCGCCGAGGTGGTCGGCGACCAGGAGTGGCTCGAGAACGACGTTCATCCCCACCGTGGCCAAGCGCGGCGCGGCGATCATCGAGGCGCGCGGTGCCTCGTCTGCGGCCGTCTGCGGCCAACGCCGCGAGTCGACCACGTCTACTCCTGGGTCAACGGCACCCCTGAGGGTGACTGGACCTCGGCTGGCGCTTCCTTCCGATGGGTCGTACGACGTCCCCGAGGGGCTCATCTCGTCGTTCCCGTGCACGCTCCGTGGACGGGCGAGTGGCAGATCGTGCCAGGGCCTGGAGATCAACGACTTCTCGCGCGGCCGCATCGACGCCTCGGTCGCTGAGCTCGTCGAGGAGCGCGAGGCCGTCACGGGCCCTCGGCCTCCTCTGACATTTTCCTCAACGGGGATGGTTGCTGCAGATCCGATGAGCAGAAGCCGTCTCGTTCCGAGCACGATCCACAGCAGTAAGGACAGGACATTCGATGGCGAAGATCAAGGCGCAGGGCACGATCGTCGAGATGGACGGCGACGAGATGACCCGCATCATCTGGTCGTTCATCAAGGAGCAGCTGATCCTGCCCTACGTCGATGTCGACCTCGACGTACTACGACCTCGGGATCGAGCACCGCGATGCGACCGACGACCAGGTGACGATTGACGCGGCCCACGCCACGCAGCGAGTACGGCGTCGCAGTGAAGTGCGCCACGATCACGCCAGATGAGGCCCGGGTCGAGGAGTTCGGGCTCAAGCAGATGTGAACGCTCGCCGAACGGGACTATCCGCAACATCCTCGGCGGCGTGATCTTCCGCGAGCCGATCGTGATCTCCAACATCCCTCGGTTGGTGCCGAGTTGGACCAAGCCGATCGTCATCGGCCGGCACGCGTTCGGCGATCAGTACCGTGCCACGGACCTCGTGGTGCCTGGCGAGGGCACGCTCACGCTGACCTACACGCCCAAGGATGGCGGCGAGCCGCTCGAGCTGAACGTTTTCGATTTCCCGAGCGGCGGTGTGGCGATGGCGATGTACAACCTCGACGACTCGATCCGTGACTTCGCGAGAGCCTCGATGCGATACGGGCTCGGCCGCGGCTACCCCGTCTATCTCTCGACCAAGAACACCATCCTCAAGGCGTACGACGGTCGGTTCAAGGACCTGTTCGCCGAGATCTTCGAGACCGAGTTCAAGGCCGACTTCGAGGCCGCGGGCATCACCTACGAGCACCGCTTGATCGACGACATGGTCGCGGCGGCGATGAAGTGGGAGGGCGGCTACGTCTGGGCCTGCAAGAACTACGACGGCGACGTGCAGTCGGACACTGTTGCGCAAGGCTTCGGCTCGCTAGGCCTCATGACCTCCGTGCTGATGACACCGGACGGCGTACGGTCGAGGCCGAGGCGGCGCACGGAACGGTGACCCGCCACTACCGGCAGCACCAGCAGGGCAACCCGACGTCGACCAACCCCATCGCGTCGATCTTCGCGTGGACCCAGGGCTTGAGCCACCGCGGCCGGATGGATGAGACCCCGGACGTCACGCAGTTCGCGCAGACCCTTGAGCGGGTGTGTGTGGAGACCGTCGAGTCGGGCTCCATGACCAAGGACCTCGCCTTGTTGGTCGGCCCGGACCAGCCGTGGGAGACCACGCAGGAGTTCCTGGCCAGCATCGACGCCAATCTGCAGAAGGCTATGGCCTAGAACGCTCCCGTCGGCTGCACGGTCGATGTCAAGGGGCGTGCGCTCAGGTGCCGAGTCGCGGGTCTCGGACTTCCCGACGGACTCGGTCGGCGGAGATGTCGTCGGGCTCTTCGCGCGCCAGCCGTTCGGCGTCGAGCCGGCGGTGATAGCGCGCGACCTCGTCGCTTCGACGGCCCTGGCCCCAGTTGAGGACGTCCCCGACCAGATCCGCCACCTCGGTCGCCGCCGCCTCGCCCCGATCGACGGCCTCGATGGAAGCTCGGGTCCGGCGGGTGAGCACGTCGTCGAGTACCAACGCGCCTTCGTGCGCGGCCGCGTAGACGGCCTCGGCGCGCAGGTAACCGGGCGCCATCCGCAGCGGAGCTGCAAGCGATGGGTCGTCGACGACCAGGTCGAGTACGTCGCTCGCCAGCATTCCGTGGCGGTCGGCCAACCGCGCCACGGCGTCGGATCCCACCAACTCGGCGATGGGATGACGCTGGGCCGCTATCCGGATCTCCCCGCTGGTTCCAGCACCGAGCAGGGGCAACTCCGCCGTAGGGCTCGGCGGCAGCATTGGACGTGACCCATCGGAGGGGGCGGCGACCAGATCGATGGCGGCCGCGTCCACGGCGTCAGCGGCCATGACCCGGTAGGTCGTGTACTTCCCGCCGGTGATCGTGACCAGACCCGGGAGCGGACGCCGCACGAGGTGCTCGCGGGACAGCTGGCTCGCCGTGAGCCCTTCTCGGTTCACCAGCGGGCGGAGCCCGGCGAAACTCGAGACCACGTCGCCAGGGGTGAGTGGTTCGCTCAGGACGGTGTTCACCTGCCCGAGCAGATAGTCCACGTCAGCGCGACTGACAGCCGGATGGTCTGGGTCGAGCACCCAGTCGGTATCGGTGGTCCCGATCATCCAGCGATCGCGTCCCCACGGCAGGACGAACAGCACCGAGGTGTCGGTTCGCAGGATGAGCGCCGTGGATGAGTTGATGCGGTGCCCCGGAACGATCAGGTGCACGCCCTTGCTCGTCCGCACCTGCACCGGGTCGGGCACGCCCGCGAGCGTCTCGAAACCGGTCGCCCACGGGCCAACTGCCCCGATGACCACGCGGGCTCTCACCTCCAGATCGGTGCCGGACTCCGTGTCATGAAGCTGGGCCCCGACGACGCGTTGGCCGTCGGTAACCATGCCCGTCACGCGTACGCCGGACGCCACGGCTGCTCCCAGACCGGCCGCCGTTCGCACGACGGCCAACGTGTGGCGCGCGTCATCCACCTGCGCGTCGTGGTAGCGGATGGCGCCAGTCAGCGCGTCGTCTCGAAGGGAGGGGGCGAGCGCCAGGGCGGCCGTCTTGGACAGGTGGCGGTGGCGGGGAACGGCGGCAGACGTACCCGCGAGCGCGTCGTAGAGCGTGACTCCAGCGCCGACATAGGCCCGTTCCCACACTCGTCGCCGCAGCGGATACAAGAACGGGAGCGGTCGAACCAGGTGTGGGGCAATCGTCGTAATCAGTTGTCGCCGCTCGTGCAGGGCCTCGCGGACGAGTCTGAAATCCTTCTGCTCAAGGTAGCGGAGACCGCCATGGACCAGCTTGCTGGAGCGGCTGGAGGTGCCGCTCGCGAAGTCGCGCTGCTCGACCAGGGCCACGGAAAGCCCTCGGGCAGCCGCGTCGAGGGCTGCGCCAGCTCCGGTCACTCCGCCACCCACGACAAGGACGTCGAACCGTTCGGTAGTCATGCGTCGCAGGGCTGCCGCGCGCGTCGTCGGGTTGAGGCTGGAGGGGGCCACCGATCCATCCTCCCTCACTGACAGGGCCAGGGCAGCCTGGGTGGTCCCCCTCCCCACTACGCTGGTTACCCATGAGCGGCGTGTGGATCAACGTCGCGCTGATCTTTGTGTTCATCCTGATCGGCGGTGTGTTCGCCGCGTCCGAGCTCGCCCTGGTGTCTCTGCGGGAAAGCCAGGTCCGGGCCCTGGCCGGGAAGGGCCGCCGTGGGCATGCGGTCGAACGACTCACTGCGCACCCCAACACCTTCCTGGCCGCACTCCAGGTGGGGGTCACCCTCGCCGGGTTCCTCTCGGCCGCACTCGGCGCGGCGACCCTCACCGACGAGTTGGAGCCGGTGCTGGTCTCTTGGGGTGTGTCACCGTCGGTGGCGGGAGCCGTCGCGCTGGTGAGCATCACCATCGTGATCTCGTACTTCTCACTCGTCCTCGGTGAACTCGCCCCCAAGCGCCTGGCACTCCAGCGGGCGGAAGGGGTGTCCCTGGCTGTCGCGCCGGCCGTCGACTTCCTCGCCCGAGTCTTGCGTCCCGTGATCTGGCTGCTCTCCCGTTCGACGAATGTGGTGGTCCGGCTCCTGGGTGGGGACCCCTCGCAAAGGCGTGAGGAGATCTCGGCTGAGGAGCTGCGCAGCATCGTCTTGGCCAACCAGGAGTTGGGCGACGAGGAACGGCGCATCGTGGAGGACGTCCTCGATGTCGGCGATCGACAACTGCGCGAGGTGATGCTGCCGCGCACCGAGGTCGATTTCCTGTCCGGTGCCATGCCGGTCGATCGGGCGATGCGTGAGTGTCGAGACAAACCACATTCCCGCTATCCGGTCGTCGCCAGGTCCGTGGACGAGGTGGTGGGCTTCGTCCATGTTCGGGACTTGTTCGCCCCCGACATCCCTCACCGATCGGCACGCGTTTCCGACCTCGCCCGCGAGGTGATGCTGCTCCCCGCAACGAAGCGGGTCCTCCCTGCCTTGTCGGAGATGCGCGCGGCCGGCCACCATCTGGCCATCGTCGTGGACGAGTACGGCGGAACCGCCGGAATCGTCACGCTCGAGGATCTGGTCGAGGAGCTGATCGGCGACATCCGAGACGAGTACGACGAGGCCGGCGGCGAGACGCGCTACCTGGTCGGTGGATCCTTCGAGGTTGAAGGCCTGCTCAACCTCGAGGACTTCGAGGACGAGGTGGGATTCGCCCTCCCCGAAGGGCCGTACGAGACAGTCGCCGGCTTCATGGTCGCGACCCTCGGCCGGCTGCCCTCAGTCGGTGACGCGGTCGACAGCGATGGACATCGACTGTCGGTGCTCGAGCTTGATGGCCGTCGCATCTCGAGGGTCGGGGTCAGCGTCATGCAACCCCCCGCGGACCCCTCGCCCCCTGCGGACGACGAGGAGGCGTAGGTCAGAATGACCGACGTGACCAGTGATGCACGCCCCCGGGTCTTCTCGGGCATGCAGCCCACGGCCGACTCCCTGCACATAGGCAACTACCTCGGCGCGCTGAGGCAGTGGGTGGCGCTGCAAGAAGACCATGAGACGTTCTATTGCGTCGTTGACCTGCACGGCATCACCGTCCCGCACGATCCCGAAGACCTGCGAAGGCGTACCCGTGTGGTGGCCGCTCAGTACCTCGCGGGCGGAGTCGACCCCGACCGTTCGGTCCTGTTCGTCCAAAGCCAGGTCCCTGAGCACGCGGAGTTGGCCTGGGTGCTCGGCTGCATCACCGGGTACGGCGAAGCAAGCCGGATGACGCAGTTCAAAGACAAGTCGCAACGTCAGGGCAACGATTCCTCGAGCGTGGGCTTGTTTACCTACCCGGTGCTGATGGCCGCCGACATCCTCCTGTATCAGGCCGACCAGGTGCCGGTCGGGGAGGACCAAAGGCAGCACCTCGAGCTCACTCGGGACCTGGCGCAACGGTTCAACGCCCGTTTCGGGCAGACGTTCACCGTCCCAGAGCCGTACATCATGAAGCAGACCGCGAAGATCTACGACCTCCAGGTCGTCGACAAACAGATGTCGAAGAGCATTGGTGGGAGCGGTTGTTTGTGGCTGCTCGACGATCCTGCGGTGTCGGCGAAGCGGATCAGGTCGGCCGTGACCGACGCCGAGCGAGACGTCGTCTACGACCCGGTTGCCAAGCCCGGCGTGAGCAATCTGCTGACCATCTATTCGGCGTTGTCCGGCCGGACCATCGCCGAGCTGGAGGCGGAGTACACCGGGCGCGGCTACGGAGACCTGAAGAAGGATTTGGCCGAGGTGTACGTCGAGGTCGCCACGCCGTTCCGAGCCAGGACGATGGAGCTGCTCGATGACCCGACCGAGCTCGACCGAGTCCTCGCGACCGGTGCCCGGCGCGCCCGCGAGGTCTCGTCGAAGACCCTCGCCGAGGTCTACGAACGGGTGGGATTCCTTCCCGTCCCCCCCTCGTGACCGACCAAGCGCAAGCCGGGGGTGCCGCCCGGGTAATCGGCGTTGCGATCCCGATCGCAGAGCCGTACTGCTCAGAACTCCAAGCACACCGCGCGGACTTCGGTGACCCTCTTGCTCAGGCGATCCCGACCCACGTCACCTTGCTGCCACCGGTGACCGTCGATGAGGTACTCATGCCCGAGATCGAGGGTCACCTGGAATCCGCCGCGGCTCAGCAGGCCTGCTTCGAGATCGAGCTCAGGGGGAGCGCGACCTTCCGGCCGGTCTCACCCGTGGTTTTCGTGCAATTGGCTCGGGGAATCTCCGGTTGCGAGCGGCTAGAGCGCGAGATCCGTTCGGGTCTGCTGGCCCGCGACTTGGAGTTCCCGTACCACCCGCACGTGACGGTTGCGCACGATCTGCCCGACCTGGTGCTCGACCGGGCCTTCGACGAGCTGGCCGGGTACCAGGCGGGATTCACCGTTCGCGAGTTCTGTCTGTATGAGCATGTGGCAGGAGTCTGGCGAGTCCAGCGGTCCTTTTCCTTGACCGCTCCCGAAGCAGGGGGGGCGGGACCCGCAGTTGTCGAGTCCTGAGGCTGCTCCATGAGTGCGCAAGCTCGAGCGGCCAAAGCCGCTGCGTGGTATGACCGCGCGAGCCGCTACGCGGTCGCCCGCCCGGGGCTGGCGCGAATCTGGCGAACTGCCGCTCGATATGTCGAGGTACGGATCAACCGGCTGGCCGGCTTCGTCACCTACTACGGATTCATGGGCCTGTTCCCGCTGGCGACCTTGGCCTTCGCAGTTGTAGGCGTGTTGGCCCGGTACGTGCCCCAACTCGACGATGCGGTTGACAGCACCATGCAAGACCAGGTTGCGGTCTTTGGCCTGAGCCCTGCGTTCGTCGATCAGTTCAAGAACGCGGCTGTGAGTTTGGGGCTGATCAGCCTGGGCTTTCTCATCTACGCGGGTGTCCGGTGGATCGAGGCACTCCGCGAGGCGATCGCCATCGTCAACGGGGGCGACCCACCGCGCGGGAACCTGACGCGGCGGATCGCCGCGGACCTCGTCCTTCTCCTCCTCCTTGGTCTGGTACTTCTGGCCTGGGTGGTGTTGTCGGTCATCACGACGACCTCAGCCAGTTGGTTGGCCGAGTCCGTAGGCTGGTCGTCGTTCGACGCTCCTGTACGGATCGCCGCCCTGGCGGTGTCCTTGCTGTCCGGCGCGCTGATCCTGGGACTGGTCATCCAGCGCCTCGCTGGGCGGCCGGTTTCAAGAGTTGCGCTGGTCAAGGGCGCGATCGTCGGTGCCGTGGGTCTCGAGGGACTGCGGTTGGGCGCGACCCTGATCATCGAGAACTCTCTGTCGAACCCCGTCTACGGGATCTTTGCGGTGACGATCGGGCTGTTGATCTGGATCAATCTCACCGTCAAGTGGGTGCTGATCACCGCCGCCTGGGTGGCGGTGTACGAGGACGGTGGGCTGGGGACCTACAGCTTCCTACCGAGCCCGTCGGGCAGCGGCGATCAACCGCTGTCTGCTACGGGCGTCGCGGCGGCGTCCCCGGATGCTCCGCCAAGCGAGGACGGCTCCGGCTCCGAGTAGGAGGATCCCGGCCAGACGGGCTAGCGCCCAAGATGTGGTGGCTGTGGGAGCGCTGATGCCGGCGACCGCGACGGTGTCCTCGGTCAAGGTGCCTGCGATCGGATCGGCGGATGCTTGGTCGGCAACGGGCGTACCCGCATCGGTTGCAGGGGTCACCAGCTCACCGATCGGCGTGATGGCATCGGTGTGCTTGAAGCCCCACGTCAACAGGGCTGCGGCCGCGTCCCCGGTGGGTTGGTTGATCCCCATGAGCGTCACGATCAGGGTCCGGCCGCCGCGGGTGGCGGCGCCGATGAACGTGCGCCCGGCCAGGGTCGTGTAGCCGGTCTTGACACCGATGGCTCCTCGGTAGCCGGACCACAACAAAGGGTTCTGGTTGCCGATCTCAAAGGTCGCCCGTCGATGACCCTGCTTGGGCTTCCCTCCGGGGAGGTCGTACCTCATCGTCGTCACGTAGGTCTGGAATTGCGGCAAAGCCAGTGCGGCCCGTCCGATCAGCGCCAGATCGTAGGCCGATGATGTCTGGCCCGGTCGGTCGAGACCGTGTGGACTCATGGCCACGGTGTCAGTCGCCTGCAGGCTGGCGGCTACCGCATTCATCTGCTCGAGGGTCGGGTGAACCCCGCCGTTGGCTGCGGCTAGCGCGTGCGCGGCATCGTTGCCCGACGGGAGCAACATGGCGTAAAAGAGGTCCTTGATCCGGTACCGGGCGTTCTCGACCAGACCGGCGCGGCTGCCTTCGACGGCGACGTCGGCCCACTGTGTCCGGTAGGTCGACTTGGGGTCGAGCGCCGGGATCAAGGTGAGCGCGGTGAGCGTCTTCAAGGTGCTGGCTGGCGGGCGGGCGAGGTGCGGCGCCTTCGCAGCAAGGACCTCGCCGGTGTCCATGTCGGCGAGGACCCAGGACTTGGCCCGAATCTTGGGCACGGGGGCTGAGGCGCCGTCTGAGACCAGGACGCCTTGGCCGATCAGGCCTGGCCCCCCGACCGGTGTGGCGTCCGCGCTCGTCCGAATCCCCGATCCCGAGGCCGAGGCGGCCGAAGTCGCGTGCGCCATGTTCACCGGCATGGTGAGCCCAGCGACGACAGCGAGGACGCACAGCCCCTTCGGGGCTGCACCGACGCGGCGGGTGCGGAGGCGGACGGTGGGCATGGCGGCGATCACAGTACCTGCGCCGGGTCCCCCGCTCCGACGGTCAAGAGCGGAGGACAGCATCGACGATCGTCACGCCGGCCTCGGGACCGGATCCAACCAGCACCGGGTTCAGTTCGATGAGGTCAAGTCCCTCGGCGAGCAAGAGCTCACCCACGGCGACGGCTAGTCGGGCGAGCGCGGCCATTCCGTACGGCGTCCCGCCGCGGGCGCCCAGCAGCACGGGGGCGGCGCGAAGTCGCCCAAGCGCCGCCAGTACGGCGGGCTGGTCGGCCGGGAGCGGAATCAGGGCGACGTCGTCGAGGGTCTCGGCCCACATTCCACCCAACCCGAGGACCAGGACGGGTACGACTCCACCGCGATGGGCTGACACCACGATCTCCAGGCCCGGGTCCGCCATCTGCTCGACCAGGACCCGCGCCCCGTGGGGCGCCGCAGCCAGGACGGCAGCTGCGGCCTCGCGGATGGCCTCCGGCTCGGTGAGACCAAGGACGACGGCCCCGATGTCGCTCTTGTGCAGCAGGTCCGGGTGGTCAGCCTTCACGGCCACGGCCGATCCTAGGTTCAGCGCGGCGGCAGCTGCATCCTCGGGGGTGTCCACAACCTCGCCCCTGGGTACGGGCAGCCCCGCTGAAGCGAGAAGGGCCTTGCCGCGCGACTCCGACCACGCGCCCGAGCCCGCTGTTCCAGTCCGGGGTCCGGACGCCTTGGCGATGGCGCGCAGCCGATCCCCATGCCCCGGTCGCTCAAGGACCACAGCGTGGGCCGCCAGCAGTCCGGTCCGCAGGCCCCCGAGTGCTCCTTCGAGGTCCGGGCGGTGCTCGGGGAGCGTCGAGGCGACGAGCACGGGGACGCCGGCGGCGTTCGCCCCACGCACATCGCCCTCCAAGGTGTCTCGCCACTCCACCGCGGCATCTTCGGGGAGCTCGATCGGTTGGTCTTGGACGGCGAGAACGACGCCGACCCTGGGATCGCTGGCCAGCACGCTCACGATCTCCGCAACCGCTTCGGTGTCGCCGAAGACGGTGTTGGTGTGATCGAGCGGGTTCACGACCGAAGCCGTCGACGGGAGGACTTCGCGTAGTCGGGCGCGGGTCGCAGCAGTGAGGGGAGCCAGCGGGATGCCCATTTCTTCGGCCAGATCAGCGGCCATCGTGCAGTCGCCGCCCGAACAGGTGACGATGGCCAAGGCATCGGCTCCGGGGCGCCGCGGTGGGGTCGGACGGTCCAGGGCCGAGGCCACGCCGACCAGTTCTGCGAGGTCCGCGACGACGATGGCTCCGGCTTCCTTCATGAGCGCTCGGAACACGCGGTCGTCTCCAGCGAGGGCCGCAGTGTGTGCCGTGCCAGCGTCACGGCCGGCGACCGAACGGCCACCCTTGAGCACGACCACGCGCTTTCCCGCGTCAAGGCAGCCCGCGAGGGCGTTGGCCAAGCGTGGTCCGTCGCCGTCAGCTTCCAGGTAGAGCGCGACGACACGCACGTCGTCGACGCTCACGAAATGCTGGAGCAGGGCAGCTGCGTCAACCACCGCCTGGTTGCCGCCGGACACCACGGTGTGAAAACCCGGGCCGCTAGACAAAGCCAGCGCGTTGACCCCGAGATTGCCGCTTTGGGTGATGAATGCGATGCCGCCTGGGTCGTGCAGCGTGACCGCATCCCCCCACATGGGGGCCTTGGCATGTACGGCGACGATGCCGTTGCCGTTGGGGCCGACGAGGGGGATTTCATGACGGTGTGCGGCGGCGATCAACTCCTCTTGGAGGGTGACGCCCCGCTCGTCTCCGGACGCTTCGGCGAACCCCGCGGCATAGACGACGCAGCCGCCAGCCCCGAGTCGGCCGGCCTCGTCCACCAAGGCGGGTACGCCAGGCGCGGGGGTGGCGAGCACGACTGCATCGGGCGAGGCGCCCAGCGCTGCCACGGCGTCTTGCAGAGTGGGAGCACACGGCACGCCGTGCGCCGAACTGCGCGTTGGGTTGACCCCGATCAGGGCGCCGTCGAAGTCCGCGTTGACAAGATTGAGAACGGTCTGGCCACCGTAGGAGGCGCGTCCGTTCGGTCGCTCCGACAACGACGATCGAGCGTGGCGCGAGTAGTCGATTCAGGTCCATGGACGGGGCGAAAGTCCGGACTAGGTGAGCATCGTTGTGACGCCGCGCTTCTCGAGCGAGCGGGCCACGATCAGGCGTTGGATCTCCGAGGAACCTTCCCAGATGCGGTCGACGCGAAGCTCGCGCCAGTACCGCTCAGCGGCCGTCGTCCGCATGTAGCCACGGCCACCGAAGACCTGGACCGCGCGGTCCGCGCACCGGTAGGCAGCCTCGGAGCAGAACAACTTGGCCATCGACGCTTTTCCGTGAACGAGTTTGGCGTCGGCTCCGGCGTCGGCCAGGCGCGCAACCTCCAGGGCAAGAAGTCGGCCGGCGGCCGCTTCGGTGGCTGAGTCCGCGAGCGGGAAGGAGACTCCCTGGTGGTCGAAGAGCCGCGATCCGCCTTGCTCCCGGGACACGGCCCAGTCGACGGCCTCGCTGAGCAGCCGCTGCATGGCGCCGCCGCAGCGGGCCGCAATGCCGAGCCGCTCCTCGACGAACCACGAACGCTGCAGATCATCTCCCGCCCCGACGGCTCCGATGACATCGCCGTCGTCCACGCGGACGTCGGTGAACGCCAGGGTGGGGTGCCCATGGGGGTAGTTATGCGTGAAAACGGGCTGGTCCACGACGGAGATGCCGGCTGCGTCTGCTGGCACTGCGAACAAGGTCGGCAGCCGCGGACCATCCGGGCCTTCCGGGAGCGCCCAGGCGTTCACCACGATGACATCGGCGACGTCGCCGAAGGTCACGAACCACTTCTCCCCGTTGAGGGACCAGCCTCCGTCGACCCGGGTGGCCGTGGACAGCATCATGCTTGGGTCCGAGCCGGCCCCGGCTTCAGTCACGGCATAGGCGTCGTGCAGTTCGCCGCGCAGGGCGGGGCGCAGCCAACGGTCTTTCAGTTCAGGGCTGGCCGCTCGCCAGACGTTGTAGGCGTTGGGGACATACCAACTCACCGCGTTGGTGGTCCGCCCGAAGGCCTCCTCGACGAGAAACCACTCCAGGTGACTCCACGAGTTGCCGCCGTCCTCCCGGCGGTGGAGACCGCCCTGAAGCCCGGCTTCAAGAGCTGCCGCGCGGATCCGCGCGGCGCTGTCCGCCGAGATCGGCCCACCCGCGAGCTCGGACTCGAGCTCGATGGGAACGATGACTTGTTCGGCAAATGCCGTCGCTCGGTCAGCGAGCGCCCGTTGCTCGGCGCTGAGCTGGGTGAATGCGTCCACAACCCCTCCAGCGGCGCGCAATCGTTGTGGTTCGACGCCGCGGGGGTATCCTGAACGCTCGTTCAGGACTGAGTCAAGCCGACGCACGGCCAACCGCGGGTCAGGAGGTCACATGGCCATCGCCACCAAGGACCCCGAATTGCGCCGCCGGCGCATCCTGGCCGCAGTGGTCGAGGTGCTACGAGAGCGCGGCTACGCCGGGACGCGCGTCGCGGACATCGCTGAGGCAGCGGGCACCTCGTCCGGTTTGGTGCTCTACCACTTCTCCTCTCTCGCGGGCGCGTTGGCCGAGGCTCTGACGACCCTCGAGGACGCCTTCTATGACGATCTCGAGCGTGATCTCGCCGCGACAGACGGACCGGTCGAGAAGCTTCGCCACATCGCCGAGCTTGGTGCCGGTTCGGGACCCGCCGTGGGCGACTGGACGCTGTGGCTGGAGCTCTGGGTTCGCGCGCTGCGTGATCCGTCGGCGCGCGCGGCACGTGAGCAGCTCGACCGACGGTGGCGTCAGTGCCTGCGCGAGGTCATTGATGAGGGTGCCGCCAGCGGCGTGTTTCTCACGAGCGAGCCGGCCGAGGCGACGGTGCGGCTGGCCTGTTTGATGGATGGTCTAGCGATTCAGCTCGCGCTGGAAGATGTAGGGATGGGCCCGGACCGGATGCGCCGGCTCTGGCTGTCGTCGGCGGCTCTGGAGTTGCACGCCGAGTTGTGAGCCGTCCCCGCGCGGTACCCTCGATCTCACACTTCCTGAATGACCGTTCAGGATGCTCAACGACTGGAGCCAGGCATGACCGCGAGCACGTCCATCGAGTTGGACGGGGCGCTCACGCCCGTCCGGCGGGCCGAGGTACAGCGTGAAGTGCGTGACCACATGCTGCTGCACTTCACCGACTGGGACCTCTACCAGGACCAGGACGTGCCGGTGTACGTCCGCGGCGACGGCTGTTACGTCATCGATCACGACGGAACGCGGGTCATCGACGGGCTGTCCGGGCTCTACTGCACCAACCTGGGCCACTCCTACGGTGCCGAGATCGGTGCTGCGGGCGCTGCGCAACTCGCTGAGTTGGTCTTCACCCCCTCCTGGTATGTCACGCACCCCTCGGCCGCTGACCTGTCGGCTCGACTGGCCCAGAAGGCCGCGCCGCTCGGACTGAACCGGGTCTTCCTGACCAGCGGCGGAGGCGAAGCTGTCGAGAGCGCGTGGAAGCTGGCTCGCCAATGGCACGCGGCCAACGGGCAGCCTCAGCGCCGCAAGGCGATCTCACGCCGCGTCGCCTATCACGGCACGCACCTTGGGGCGTTGTCCTTCACCGGCATCCCGGAGACCCGCTGGCCCTTCGAGCCGCTCGCAGTGCCCACGCGTTTCGTCAGCAACACCAACGCCTACCGGCATCCGCAGGGGGGCGATGAGGCCGGTTTCACGAAGGCTCTCCTTGCCGAGGTCGAGGACGTGATCGAGTTCGAAGGGCCGGACCAGATCGCGATGCTCATCGCGGAGCCCGTACAGAACTCCGGCGGTTGTTTCACGCCGCCGGCTGGATACTGGCCAGGGTTGCGGGCGCTGTGCGACAAATACGGAATCCTCCTGGTGGCCGATGAGGTCATCACGGCGTTTGGTCGGGTCGGCGAGTGGTTCGGGTCGACCCGGTACGGGGCCCGTCCGGACCTGCTCACCTTTGCCAAGGGAGCGACCGCGGGGCACGCGCCTCTCGGCGGCGTGCTCGTGAATGACCGCGTCGCTGCCCCGTTCGTGTCCGGCACGATGTACATGCACGGCCTGACCTACGGCGGGCACCCGTTGGCCACGGCGATCGCGGGAGCGGCGCTGGACGTCTACGAGCGCGAGGGCGTCGTGGAGAACGTGCGCGCCAACGAGGGGTTCTTCGAGAAGCGACTCCGCGAACTCGATCGGATTCCGCTGGTGGGCGATGTGCGCGGCGCCGGCTATTTCTGGGCGGTCGAACTGGTCAAGGATCGTGAAACCCGAGAAACCTTTGAGGGTGAGGAAGCGGACTGGCTGCTGCGCCAGGTGCTCTCGGAGCGGATGGGGGCCCTGGGCCTGTTGTGTCGCCTCGACGATCGCGGGGATCCCGTCATCCAGCTATCACCGCCCTTGGTCGCAGACCACGCGTTGTTGGACCGCATCGTGGACATCATTGGTGAGGCCCTGGAGTACGCATCCGACCAGTGGGATGGTCGCGGGACAACCGCGCGCCAGGAGAGGGTCTCGGCTTGACGCTTCGCAGTGACGTGATCGTCGTCGGGGCTGGGCTGGCTGGGCTGTCCTGCGCCCGCGACCTGGCTGCCGCTCGGGTCGATGTCTGCGTGTTGGACGGGCGTGAGCGAACGGGCGGTCGCGTTGAGCAGCAGCCGCTGGCTGATGGGCGTCTCGTTCAGTTGGGCGGTGACGTGGTGGGGCCTGGCGCCACGGCGTACGCAAGGCTCGTCGGCGAACTGGGACTGAGCCTCGAACCCTCCTTCGCGCACCTCCCCGGGGAGGCCACCTGGGTGCTGCGTGAGGGCCAACTGGTCGGCGATGACGTGCCATGGTTCACCGAAGCCGATCGCCGGGCGTACAAGGTTGCGGAGGCGGCCTTCGCCACGCTCGCTGAAACCGTTGACCCGGCAGATCCGTGGTCGCATCCGGAGGCGGAACGTCTGGACCAGCTGAGTCTCGGCGACTTCCTGCGTGCTGAGGGAGCCACCCCTGCAGTCGTGCGCCGCCGGGAACTCGTGGCCCTGGCTCAAGCCAACGAATCAGTCGAGCGGACCTCGCTGCTGGCCGAGCTGCGCAAAGAGATTGCCGTGGGCAGCACGTCCTTTTCGTCGTCGGCAACCTGGGAGTGTCTGCGCGTCGTCGAGGGTTCGGCGACGGTAGCCCAGCGGATGGCCGAGGAGCTCGGCTGGCGGATCCGGCTTGGTGCTGTCGTGCGACGCATCGACGTCGCCCCCGAGGGCTGCACCGTGTGGTTGACGACAGGTGAGCGGTTGGAAGCAGACGCAGTGGTCAGCGCCCTGCCGGTTGGTCCGTTGAGTCAGGTGCGCCTGGACGGCGTACCGCCCGCTCGACTCGCGTCGTTGGAGCGCCAGCACCAGACGCGTTCGGCCCATGCGGTGTTCGTGTATCCCGTTCCCTACTGGGAGCAGCAGGGGCAGAACGGCACTGCGTTTTTCGAGGAGGACCTGCTCGCAGGCACTCGCTCGCAACAGTCGGGGGTGCTCTCCGCGAGCGTTCCGCCTGATCGTGTGGCCACCTTCGACGCCGCAGCCACCGATTTGGTCGAAGCGCAGCTGGTTGCGCAGATGAGCAAGACCTTCGGAGCGGCCGGTGGAGACCCGACCCAGGTCTTTGTCCGTCGCTGGCACAGCGACCCCATGGCCCAGGGGGTGTTCACCGCGTGGCGCCCCGGCGATGTGATGGCCGTTGGTCCCTTGCATGGCACTCACGCCCCACCGTTCTATGTGTGTGGCGCCGACCAGTGGGTCAGCGGTTCGATGGAAGGGGCCGTGCGTACCGGTCGGGCGACAGCGGCTGCCGTGATCCGGTAGACGCGTCACGGACCGACCGGCGTGACCGACTGACGCGAGCCGAAGCCTGCGTGGCGACGGCGATAGAGTCAGGTTTCGTGCCCGATCCCACGAGCCAGCAGCGCCTCACCGAGTCCGGCAGGCCCATCGATGCGGTGTACGGGCCGCAGGCCCTCGCGGGTTGGGACCCGGACACCCAGTTGGGACAACCGGGCCAATTCCCATTCACCCGCGGCGTCTATCCGACCATGTACACGGGTCGTCCGTGGACGATGCGGCAATACGCCGGATTCGGCACGGCGGCGGAGTCCAACGAGCGATACAAGCAGTTGCTGGCCGCGGGAACGACCGGTCTCTCCGTGGCCTTCGACTTGCCTACTCAGATGGGGTACGACTCCGACGCACAGCTCGCCCACGGGGAGGTCGGGAAGGTCGGCGTGGCCATCGATTCGATCGAGGACATGCGGACGTTGTTCGGAGGCATCCCGTTGGACCGCGTCTCGACCTCGATGACCATCAATGCCCCGGCGGCCGTACTGCTCCTGCTCTACCAGTTGGTCGGAGCCGAGCAAGGCGTCGCGGGCGGGGCGCTCAACGGCACCATCCAAAACGACGTACTCAAGGAGTACATCGCTCGCGGCACGTACATCTTTCCTCCGCAGGCTTCGCTGCGCCTCGTGACCGACATCTTCAGCTACTGCCGATCGGAGATCCCTCGGTGGAACACGATTTCCATCTCGGGCTATCACATGGCCGAGGCTGGGGCGACGCCCGCGCAGGAGATCGCCTTCACCTTGGCGAACGGCATCGAATACGTCCGGGCTGCAGTCCGGTCCGGGCAGGACGTGGACGAGTTCGCCCCTCGGCTCGCCTTCTTCTTCGTGGCTCGTACGACGCTGCTGGAGGAGGTGGCCAAGTTCCGCGCCGCGCGTCGTATCTGGGCCCACGTCATGCGCGAGGAGTTCGGAGCCACTAACCCGAAGTCGCTTCAGTTGCGGTTTCACACCCAGACCGCGGGTGTCCAACTCACGGCGCAGCAGCCGGAGGTCAACCTGGTCCGGGTGGCTGTGCAGGGCTTGGCGGCCGTCCTTGGCGGCACCCAGTCGCTGCATACCAACTCCTTTGACGAGGCCATCGCTTTGCCCACGGAAAAATCGGCCCGTCTCGCGCTGCGCACTCAACAGGTGCTGGCCTTCGAGACCGACGTCACAGCGACCGTTGATCCGTTTGCCGGGTCGTACGTGGTCGAGTCCCTGACCGACGACCTCGAAGCGGCAGCACGAGCCCTCATGGAACGGGTCGAGGACCACGGAGGGGCCGTGGCGGCCATCGAGCAGGGGTTCCAAAAGAGTGAGATCGAGGACTCCGCCTACGCGGTGACCCGCCAGGTGGACGCCGGGGAGCGCGTGGTGGTCGGGGTCAATCGGTTCGCGCTCGACGCCGAGGAGCCGTACACGCCGCTGCGCGTCGATCCCAGCATCGAGGAGCAGCAGGCGAAGCGACTGGAGGTCTTGCGTGCGGGGCGGGACGCGGCGGCCGTCACCCGCGGTCTCGATGCCCTCAGACGCGCGGCCGAGGGCTCGGACAATTGCCTCCCACCCATGCGGGAGGCGCTCGCCGCATCAGCGACGGGCGGTGAGGTGTGCGACGCCCTTCGCGAGATCTGGGGCACGTACACCCCGGCCGACGCCTTCTAGGCGGCCCAATCCTCCAATTCGGTAACGACTTGGATCCCAGACCAGGGGTTGGGGCTTTCCCTCCCTACGGCCCACTAGGGTGACGACCGAACGCGCCGGCACCCTCGCCTGGGCGCGACACGGAAGGAGAAAGCCCTTGCGCAGGGTGGTCAAAATCGCGGCCGCGACGTCAGTCCTGGCCCTCACTCTTGCTGCGTGTAGCAGCACCGCCAGCACGGGAACATCGGACAGTGCGTCCCCCGCTGGCTCCACCACGACGATCAAGGTCGGGCTCGCCTACGACGTAGGTGGCCGCGGCGACCAGTCGTTCAACGACTCGGCTGCCGCTGGTCTTGACGCCTCGGTCACCGAATACCCCGGACTCACCGTCAAGGAGCTGTCAGCAGCGCCGCAGGGTGAGACCGATGCAACGCGCGAAGAGCGTCTTACCCAGCTCGCCGAGGCCGGTTACAACCCGATCATCGCGATCGGTTTCGCCTACGGCATCGCCCTCGCTGCAGGTAGCACCTGAGTTCCCGGATGTGAGCTTCGCGATCGTCGATGACGCTTCCCTGTCCGACGCCCCCAACGTCGCCAGCTTGGTCTTCGCCGAGGAGCAGGGTTCGTTCCTGGTCGGCGCGGTGGCCGGTCAGGCCACCAAGTCCAACTCCGTCGGCTTCATCGGCGGCGTGAATGTGCCGCTGATCCAGAAGTTTGAGGCCGGATTCACCGAGGGCGTCAAGGCTGTCAACCCGGACACGAAGGTGAAGGTCAAGTACCTCACCGAGCCCCCGGACTTCTCCGGTTTCGGTGACCCGGCGAAGGGCCAGACGCAGCCCAGGGCATGTACGACAACGGCGTTGACATCATCTTCGCCGCCGCGGGCGGATCCGGTGCCGGCGTTTTCGCCGCTGCGAAGCCGGGAAGCACGTGGGCGATCGGTGTCGACTCCGATCAGTACAAGCAGCCGGCCCTGAACGACATCAAGGACGTCATCTTGACCTCGATGCTCAAGCGCGTCGACGTTGCGGTCAAGGACATGATCGCGTCCGGTGTCGCGGGCACGTGCCTCACCGGAGTCCAGGTCTTCGACCTGGCCAAGGGTGGCGTCGCGTACTCGAAGTCCAACCCGGCCGTCCAGCCGTTCGAAGAAGAGACCGACGCGCTCGAGGCGAAGATCATCGCCGGCGAGATCACGGTGTCGGACACCCTGTAAGGCAGCACGGGCCGGCTTGACCGGTCGGCCACCGGGCCCGGTTCGCGCGCGATAGCGTGCGGATCGGGCCCGTGGTGTTCGGCCCACCCCTCGAGCGGAGGAGTTACACCATCACCGTCACCGACGAGTCGCCGAGCCCGACCCCGCCCAGCGACCTCCCGCCCGCCGTTGAACTGCGTGGCATCACGAAGAAGTTCCCCGGTGTGATTGCCAACCACGACGTCGACCTCACTGTTCGTCGTGGCACGGTGCACGCCATCGTGGGCGAGAACGGGGCCGGCAAGTCCACGCTGATGAAGACGCTGTACGGGATGCACCGGCCGGATGAGCGGCACCATCGCCGTCGATGGCGAGGTCGTGGTGCTGGCGTCACCGTCGCAGGCGATCGCGCGAGGGCTCGGGATGGTTCACCAGCACTTCCAGCTGGCGGACAACCTCACGGTGCTTGAGAACGTCGTACTGCGGAGCGAACCGAGCCGCCGAGGGTCCCTCGACTTCGCGGAAGCGCGCCGCAAAATCCTGGAGATCTCGGACACCTACGGCCTCGACATCCACCCCGACTGCTCGTCGAGGAATTGGGTGTCGGTGACCGGCAGCGGGTCGAGATCCTCAAGGTGCTCTATCGCGGCGCCCGTACGTTCATCCTCGACGAGCCGACCTCGGTGCTTGTGCCGCAGGAGGTCGACGAACTCTTCGACGCGCTACGCGAGCTGAAGTCCGAGGGGCTCGCGATCATCTTCATCTCGCACAAGCTCGACGAGGTGCTCAAGGTCGCCGACGAGATCACGGTGATCCGCCGTGGTACGACCGTCGCCACCGTCCTCCCGTCGAAGGTCACAGCGCGTCAGCTCGCCGAGCTCATGGTGGGCAGCGAACTGCCATCGCCGGAGACCCGCGAGTCGACGGTGACCGACGTCGAAGGTGCTCATGGTCGAGGGGATCACCTGCTCGAGCGACGGGCGCGCCCTGCTCACCGACGTCGTCGTGCACGATCCATGCGGGTGAGGTCCTCGGTATCGCGGGGGTGGAGGGCAACGGGCAGTCCGAGCTCGTCGAGACGCTCTGGGGATGCGCCGTGGGTCGGGACCGTGCTCCTCGGCGATGAAGACATCACCGCGTGGTCGACCCGCCGCCGACGCGAGGCCGGGATCGCCTACATCCCCGAGGACCGCAGCCGGCACGGCCTGCTGCTTGAGTGCCCCGCTGTGGGAGAACCGGATGCTCGGTCACCAGACTCAGCCGCCCAACGCGAAGGGGCCCTTGCTGGACATTCGCGGCGCCCGGAACGACACCCAGCGCATCGTGGCGGAGTACGACGTGCGGACGCCGTCGATCGAGGTGCTCGCGTCGGCGCTATCCGGGCGGAAATCAGCAGAAGTTGATCGTCGGGCGCGAGATGAGCGCAACCCCGGCGGTGTTCGTCGCTGCTCACCCGACGCGCGGCGTCGACGTGGGGGCTCAGGCAGCGATCTGGGACCTCATTGCGCGACGCGCGCGGTCAAGGGACTGGCCGTGCTGCTCGTCTCGGCCGACCTCGACGAGCTGATCGGACTCTCGGACACCATCAAGGTGATGCTGCGCGGAAAGATCGTGGCCGAGGTCGACCCCGCCACCGTGACGCCTGAGGATCTTGGCTCGGCCATGACCGGAGCGGGGAGGGCAGCCGATGTGCGGAGCGATTCAGCCTGCGCCAGATCGTGATCGCGGTCGCAGCGCCGCTGCTCGCGATTCTGTTCGCGATGCTGGTGACGTCGGTCGTGCTGGTCCTGAGCGGCAAGAACCCGATCATGACGTACCGAACGATGGTCGAGGAGATCGGCAAGCCGCGGATCCAGGTGAAGATCTTCAATTCCGCGACGACCTACTACCTGTCGGCGATCGCGGTGGCCATCGGGTTCAAGATGAATCTGTTCAACATCGGCGTCGACGGCCAGTACCGCCTCGCGGCGATGCTCGCGGCGGCGGTCGGCGGCGCCGTGACGCTACCGCCGCCGCTCCACGTCGCACTGATCGTCGTGGTCGCCATGGCCGTCGGCGCCTTCTGGGCCGGGATCGCGGGTCTGCTCAAGGTGACCCGGGGCGTCAGCGAGGTCATCTCGACGATCATGCTGAACTTCATCGCGACCGGCATCGTCGCCTATCTGCTGACTCCAGGACGCCTGGCGCAGACGACGAGGGGTCCAACAACATCCGCACGACAGCCGATCCCGCCGTCGCGGTCAGGTCCCGGGGCTGCCGATCATCCCGGGCACAACCAACGTGGTCTTCGGCTTCATCCTGGTCGCCGCGTTCGTGGGCTTCGGCTACTGGTTCGTGCTCAACCGCACCCGCTTCGGCTTCGACCTGCGCGCCACCGGCGCCTCGGAGACGGCGGCCGTCGCCAGCGGCGTGAACGTCAAGCGCATGCGTTCTTACAGCATGCTGCTCTCCGGTGCGGTGGCCGGACTCGTCGGGATGCCGCAGCTGCTCGGGTCGTCGTACTCCTACGGCCTGGACTTCCCGACCGGGCTCGGGTTCACGGGCATCGCGATCGCGCTGCTCGGTCGCAACTCACCCATCGGCATCGCGTTCGGCGCGCTGCTGTGGTCCTTCCTGGACAACTCGTCGAACAGCCTCGAGTTCGAGGGCGTGCCCAAGCAGATCGTCCTGATCATGCAGGGCGTCATCGTGCTGCTCCGTCGTCATCGCCTACGAGTTCGTCCGCCGCTACCGCATCCGGCCGTGGCAAGGACGTCGGCCGCCAGCTCGCCGATGACCGTCCGCCACGGCCGAAGGGGTGTCGGCATGAGCTCCGACCGTCTCGACCGAGACCGCGGCCGCGCACGTGCGCGTGAGCACGCGCGACGCCGGGTGTTCGGCGGCTGCTCTACATCGCCTCGGTGCTGCTCCTGCTGCTCTCCGTCGTGCGCGTCATCACCGGAGTCGGCAACCTGACCTCCGCCGGCACCGTCGCCGCCGCGCTCGGCCTTGGCCGTGCCGATCGGCATGGCGGGGCTCGGCGGGCTGTGGTCCGAGCGCTCGGGCGTGGTCAACATCGGGCTCGAGGGCATGATGATCCTCGGCACGTTCGGTGCCGGCTGGGCTGGCTACCAGTGGGGACCATGGGCCGGTCTGGCGTGCGGCGTCGCCTTCGGCGCCCTCGGCGGCGTCCTGCACGCGATCGCGACGGTGACCTTCGCGGTCGACCAGATCGTGAGCGGCGTCGCGATCAACATCCTCGCGGTGGGCCTCACCCAGTTCCTGGCAGCGAGCTGTTCACCGGCGTGCCGAACGCGGGGGCCACCCAGTCACCGCCGATCCCCACGGCCGGCAGCGTGACCATTCCCGCTCATCTCCTCGTGGGCGCGAGTCGATCGCCGACCAGGGGTGGTTCTTCGTCTCCGACCTGGCCGGGGTCATCGCCGGACTCACGACCAACGTCTCCTACCTCACGATCCTCGCGGTGCTCCTGCTGTTCGTCACCTACGTCGTGCTCTGGCGCACCGCCTTCGGTCTGCGTCTGCGGTCGTGCGGCGAGGCGCCGTACGCGGCGGCCACGCTCGGCGTCAACGTGATGAAGTACAAGTACATCGCGGTGATCGTCTCCGGCGGGCTCGCCGGCTAGGCGGCGCGTTCCTGGCCGTGGTCGCGGCGAACATCTACCGCGAGGGCCAGACGGCTGGTCGCGGCTACATCGGCCTGGCCGCGATGATCTTCGGCAACTGGCGACCCGGTGGTCTGCTCGCCGGCGCCGGGTTGTTCGGCTACACCGACGCCCTGCAACTGCGCGGTCAGCGGCCGTGCACGCGCTGCTGCTGGTCACCGCGGTGGTGCTCGTGCTGTGCGGCCTTTGGCTGCTGCTCTACAAGCGTCACGCCGTGGGCGGAGTGATCGCGCCTGATCTTGGCTGGCGTCTCACTACTGGTACCTCAGCACCGACGACGTCGCGCCGCAGGTCACGTTCGTGACGCCGTACGTCACCACGCTGCTCGTCCTCGCGCTCGCGACACAACGGCTGCGACCAGCGGC
This sequence comes from uncultured Actinomycetota bacterium, assembly GCA_963851405.1. Classification (GTDB taxonomy): domain Bacteria; phylum Actinomycetota; class Actinomycetes; order DATJPE01; family DATJPE01; genus JANPBY01. The sequence goes on from CAWKPB010000005.1 coordinate 288,437, forward strand.
CGACGGCAAGCCCTACATCAAGGGTGAGGAGTACTGACCCGTGGACCCGGACTGGGAGGAGTGCCCTCCGCGGCGGTCGCGGTCATGGATCGGGCGTACGCGCCGTACTCGAGTTCCGAGTCGGAGTGGCCGCCCGGGTCGACGACGGTCGGGTCGTCGTCGGGTGCAACGTCGAGAACGCGTCGTACGGCGTGGGGTTGTGCGCGGAGTGCGGCCTGGTCTCGGCCTTGCACGCCACGGGAGGCGGACGCCTCGTCGCGGTCGTCGTGCGTCGACCAGCACGGAGCTGCGCTCATGCCGTGCGGCCGGTGTCGGCAGCTGCTGTGGGAGTACGGTGGGGCCGACTGCCTGCTGGAGACGGTGCGTGGCGTTCGGCCTCTGTCGGACGTGCTCCCTGACGCGTTTGGTCCCGATGACCTGATCGAGCGCGCATGACGCGTGGAGGCCCATGACGCGGTCGAGGTGATCGTCGCAAAACGTGACGGCGTGGAGCTCAGCGACTCCCAGATCGACTGGGTGATCGACGCGTATACGCGCGGCGCCGTCGCGGACGAGCAGATGTCTGCGCTCGCGATGGCCATCTTGATTAATGGGATGACGGCCCACGAGATCGCCCGCTGGACCGACGCGATGATCCGCAGCGGTGAGCGGATGGACTTCTCATCGCTGCCGCTGCCCACGGTGGACAAGCACTCGACTGGCGGTGTCGGCGACAAAGTCACGCTCCCGCTGGTGCCATTGGTCGCGGCCTGCGGCTTGGCGGTTCCCCAGTTGTCCGGCCGCGGACTGGGTCACACCGGCGGTACCCTGGACAAGCTCGAGGCCATTCCGGGCTGGCGCGCCTCGCTGAGCAATGAAGAGATGCTGTCGGTGCTGGCCGATGCCGGCGGGGTCATCTGTGCTGCTGGAGATGGCCTTGCGCCCGCTGACAAGAAGCTGTATGCGCTGCGGGACGTGACGGGAACCGTGGAGTCCATCCCGCTCATCGCGTCCTCGATCATGAGCAAGAAGATCGCCGAGGGCACCGGCTCGCTGGTCTTGGATGTGAAGGTGGGCTCCGGGGCGTTCACCAAGGACGCGGAGCGGGGCCGCACGTTGGCCCGAACGATGGTTGCGCTGGGTTCTGCGGCCGGCGTGAAGACCGTGGCCCTGCTGACCGCCATGGACACGCCACTTGGCCGGACGGCCGGGAACGCCCTCGAGGTGGAGGAATCGGTGGAGGTGCTGGCGGGAGGCGGCCCGGCCGACGTCGTCGAACTCACCCTCGCGTTTGCTCGAGAGATGCTGAGCGTGGCCGGGGTCACCCGGGTGGATCCGGCCGATCGACTGGCCGATGGGTCGGCGATGGATCATTGGCGACGGATGATCCGCGCCCAGGGCGGCGACCCGGACGCCACACTTCCGGTGGCAAAGGAGTCCGAGATTGTGATGGCTCCCGCGACCGGGACGCTGACCAGGCTGGACGCGTACGCAGTCGGCGTTGCCTCCTGGCGCCTGGGAGCCGGTCGGGCGCGCAAGGAGGATGTCGTCTCCGCGGGAGCTGGCGTCATCATGCATGCGAAACCGGGGGACCAGGTGGTCGCGGGGCAGCCGCTGCTGACCCTCCGGGCCGACGACGGGGACCGTTTCAGTCGGGCGATCGCCGCGCTAGATGGCGGCATCGAGGTCGGCGGGGTTCACCGGTCCTTGCCCTTGATCTTGGGCCGAGTGGAGGGCGGCACACCCGGCTGAGCTCAGGTGGGCTGCAGCTAGGGCTTGACCGATCCGGACGGCGTGTCCGTGGGCTTGAACGGGTCGCGCTCGGGCGGGGTGCTGAGGGTGGCTCGTGGACAGCTGTCCAGCGTGAGGCCGACCCATGAGAGCGCGTCATCGCACAACGCGCCTACCTCCCAGCCGTTCTCCTTGCCATAGGCGGTGACCGTCACCTTGTAGATGGTGATCTGGTGCCGATGGGGAGCGTCGTACATGACGGCAATCGAGCCAAGCAGACGCGCGCTTCCGCGGGTCCCGCCCAGGCCGTCCCAACTCTTGTCGTAGCGCTGCCAAAGCGACGAGGAGGCATTCCACAATCCGCCGTTGGCGACGTCCAGCCGGGAAAGCTCGGTCATGACCCGGCCCGTCGTGCGCTCGTCCAGGATCGCGGCAGGCCGAATGACCCGGGTTTCCTCCTTCGCAAACATGCGCTCTTTGTCGGCGCAAAGCGCTCGGAGGTTGAGCCTGACTACGGTGTGAGTCGTGATCGATGACTCAAGTGACGTTGCGCGCTTCATCCCCCTGCCCAAGGTGCTCCTGCACGACCATCTGGATGGTGGGCTGCGCCCGCAGACCATCATCGACCTGGCGACCGAGGTCGGGTACGAGGCGCTGCCCTCGCAGGACGCCGCCGAACTGGCCCGCTGGTTCGTCGAGGCCTGTGATTCCGGCTCACTCGTGCGCTACCTGGAGACGTTCACGCACACGGTGGCCGTGATGCAGACGCGCGAAGCCCTCGTTCGGGTCGCGGCTGAGTGTGCTGAGGACCTGGCCGACGATGGCGTGGTCTACGCGGAGGTGCGGTACGCCCCGGAACTGCTCGTCGAGGGCGGGCTCAGTTTGACCGAGGTGGTCGAGGCCGTTCAAGAGGGCTTCGCTCTCGGGAGCGAACGCGCCGCCGCGCGTGGAGCCCAGATCCGGATGGGCACGCTGTTGACGGCCATGCGGCACGCGGCCCGGTCGCGGGAGATCGCCGAGCTGACGGTGGCGTACCGCGATCGCGGCGTGGTGGGCTTCGATATCGCGGGTGCCGAAGCCGGGTTCCCGCCCACCAGGCATCTGGACGCGTTCGAGTACTTGCAGCGGGAGAACGCCCACTTCACGATCCACGCGGGCGAGGCGTTCGGGCTGCCGTCCATCTGGGAGGCCATCCAGTGGTGCGGAGCCGACCGGCTCGGCCACGGCGTACGGATCATCGACGATGTCACTGTGGCTCCCGACGGGACGGCCACGCTCGGGCGGCTGGCCGCGTACGTCCGGGACAAGCGGATCCCGCTGGAGATGTGTCCCTCGTCCAATATCCAGACCGGGGCAGCGGCCTCCATCGCGGAGCACCCGATCGGCCCGTTGGCGCGGCTACGGTTCAGGGTGACCATCAACACCGACAACCGGCTCATGAGCGGCACCTCGATGTCGCGCGAGTTCGCCCTGCTGGCGGATGCCTTCGGCTACGACCTGGACGACTTCCGCTGGTTCACGGTGAATGCCATGAAGTCGGCGTTCATCCCGTTCGAAGAGCGCCTGGCGCTGATCAACGACGTCATCAAGCCCCGTTACGCCGCCCTCCCCCCCGCTGAGGGTGACGAAACGTACGCAACACGCCGGTGTCGCCGTACCCAACGTCACCCTCAGCGGGGGTTAGGCGCGGAGGAAGGCGAGGACGGCGAGGATCCGGCGGTTGGTGGTTGGGTCCTCGTCCAGGCCCAGCTTGGTGAAGACCTGCTTGGTGTGAGCTTCCACTGTTCGCTCGGTGATGAACAGTTGTGCCGCGATGCCACGGTTGGACATGCCCTCGGCTACGAGGGACAACACTTCTCGCTCGCGCGCGCTGAGGGCGCTCAGTGGGTTGTCAACCCGGGCCCGGTTCATCAGCTGGGAAACGATCGTCGGGTCGATGACGCACTCGTGCTCAGTGATCCGGCGGACCGCATCCACGAGTACGGCAGCGTCGTACACCCGTTCCTTGAGCAAGTAGCCCATACCCTCGGGGTGGTCCTGCAGCAGCCGCATGGCGTAGCTGGATTCCACGTATTGGGAGAGTACGAGCACGCTGACCGACGGGTAGTTTTCTTTGATCCACTGGGCCGCCACCAGGCCTTCGTCGGTGTGGGTGGGAGGCATCCGGATGTCCACGACGGCTAGATCGGGACTGCGCGTGGCGACGGCGCGTTTCAGCGCCTCGGCGTCACCGACCTGCTCCACCACCTCGAGTCCGCCGTCGACCAGGACATGGGAGACACCCTCGCGGGTCAGCAGCACATCGTCGGCCACGATTACCCGCATGGGATCTCCGCTCGCAGGGTGCCCCCGGTCACGTAGAGCGTCCCACCGATCGCGCGGACGCGATGGGCGGAACCGTCAAGCGACCCTTCCGTCGGCTGTGCGGCCAACCCGTCGATGGTGAGGCGCAGCTGCTCCTCCTCGAGGGTCAAGCGGATGTCGATACCCCGCGCCGTGGAAGCAGCGTGCTCAATCGCGCGGGACGAAACGACATAGACCGCTCGCTCGAGAGCGGGATCGAAGCGACCGTCGGGAACCGGAGCTACCGTGACCGGGATGCTGGCCGTCGCGGCGAGGGTTCCCAGTGCGGGTCCAAGTCCTGCCTCGGTGAGAATCGCCGGGTAGATCCCGTGTGCCAGTTCGCGCAGTTCTGCGAGCGCTGATTGAGCTTGCTCGCTCGCGTCAGCGAGCGCCGAGGCGCGATCCGCGTCCCCCGCAGCCTGGGCGTCCGCCCGCGCCAACCGCAACTCATAACTCAGGGCGAGCAACCGCTGTTGGGCTCCGTCATGGAGGTCTCGCTCGATCCGTTCCCTGGCCTGGTCTTCGGCCTCGACCACCCGTGCGGCGGATGCTCGGACGTCCTCGAGCTGGGAGAGAACCTGGGCTCGGAGCCGCTCGTTGTCCGCGGCAAGGCGTGCGGCCGCGCCGATCTCGCGTTCGAGGATCTCCTGGTCGGCCACCGTGGGGTCATGGCTCACTACTGCGATAGTGCGGGGACCGCGCACGATGGCCGTCGTCGCCCGTCGTGAATCGGCGAAGGGGTCACAGCGCCGGCCATAGGCGTCGACGTACGCTTCGGGACCATCCAGGCGGTAGGCCACGTCCAAGTCCGGATCTCCGACCGCCCGGCGAAGCGTCGCCTCGAGAGATCCTGGCAACGGAGTGTCCCCGAGGTCTTCGGCGATCTGGGTGAGTGCTCGCTGAAGTGCGGACTCTCGAACCAGCGTCCAGCCGACCCCGAGTCCGACCGCCAACAAGGACAGCGAGACGAGCAGGAAGGAGCGCGAGAAGACCGGATCGAGCGGGTCTTCCTCGAGTCGCCAGCGAAGCCCGGCCGTCGCGGCCAGCGCAGCGCTTGCCACTCCAGCCGGGAGCAGCAGCGGCGCAAGTGTCCGACGCCCGACGGTCGTTGCTTCCGCCAGACGGACCCCGGCCACGGCGAACGTCGCCAGGCCAAGCGCGATCCCTAAGAGCTCCAGCATCGAATCCAGTGTCTGGGCCGCGTCCGGGTTCGAGGCGACCAGCAGTGAATTGGCTGTGCAGGTTCGCCAGCAGGATAGGTCCAGAAGCGGGTCATAGACCGCGCCTCGCACCACGCTGATCGCCAGTGTCGCTCCGTACGCGGCCAGCACGAGGGTCGCCCCCCCGCGGTTCTTGAGCTGGCCGCGGGGCGCTACCAACACCAGGTGGAGCAACAAAGGCATGGTCAGCGGTAGCGCGAGCGTCGCCACCGTGCGGAGGGCTTCCGAGCCACCGGGCCAGGCGATCCAGTCGGCTGCCAGCCAGGTCACACCGAGAGCGATCGTCAACGGACCGAGTGCTCCGGCGCCAGGTCGGACCCAGGCAATCGACCCACACGTCAGAAGGGTCAGTCCCGCGGTCACCCCCGCTCCGGCCAGGAGCGACGACACCGAGGCGTAGGAGTTGTTGGCGGTGCTCCGGGCGACGAGGGTGATCGTGGCGGCACCGTAGAGCGCCACGAGAACGATGACCGCTGCGCGGGTCACCCGCGTCTGGCATGAGGGGATTGTGGCGGACCGCTGGGGCGGGGCACAGTGTGGTCAGCCACAGTGCGGTTGCGGTTGGATCTCGTGTCAGCGCTGATGTGCGAGCAGGGACGGTGTTTCTACGGTCGGGGGACGAAACCGATCCTGGAGGTTGGCATGAGTAGGAACCGGCTCCGACTCCCGGCTCGCTCGGTCCTGGTCCTTTCCTGCGTCGCTGTGATCGCACTCGCGGGGTGTTCGAGCGGGGCATCTAGTGCGGGTAAGGACGGAGCGCCGACGGGTCCGATCGTGCTGCGGGTGGCGACCGATGATGAATCCGGTCGGCCGACGACGGCGATGATCGAGGCGTTCGCCCGCGAGGTGCAGCAGCGGTCAGACGGTGCCCTGGTGATCGAGCCGGCGTACGAGGCGGCGGGGCTGGCGGTGCCGGACTGGGACCAGCAGGTGGCGCGGCTCGTGACGTCTGGTGAGATGGAGATGGGACTGATTCCGTCCCGGGCGTGGGACACCGAAGGCGTGACCAGCTTGCGGGCATTGAACGCTCCGTTTCTGATCCAAAGCGATGCGGTGATGCACGACATCGTCGCCGGCCCGTTGGCCGAGCCGCTGATGAGCGGATTGTCGGCTGCGGGGGTCACGGGGTTGGCGCTGTTCCCGGAGTCCCTGCGGCATCCCTTCGGTCTCAGCGAGCCGCTGTTTGGGCCGGTGGACTATGCGGGTCAGAGCGTGCACGCACCGACCGTCGGCGACGGTGAGTTCGATGTTCGACGCTTGGGGCGCTCAGACCGATGACGAGGAGATCGACCGAAACAAGCATGTGGGCATCGAGTCCTCCTTCGACTGGGCCCCGAACTACGTGGCGACTGGCAATGTGACGTTCTTCCCCAAAGTTGACGTTCTGGTGATCAACAACGACGTGCTGGCCGAGCTCTCTGAAGACCAGCGGTCTCTGCTCGTGGAGGCAGCTGAGGCTGCCCGTGACAGCGTGATTGCTTCGGCCCAGACGGATGCTGAGAAGGCGATCGAGTTCTGCGCAGCCGGCGGATCCATTGTGTTGGCTGAGGAGCGTGACGTATCCGCCCTTCGGGACGCGGCTGCGCAGGTCTATGCCGAGTTGCAGCAGGACTCTCAGACCGCGGAGCTGATCGAGGCGATCCGGCTGCAAGCCGTTCCGTCAGCGGCGGAGCCCGCGGTGCAACCGTGTGGGACTCGGCCCTCTTCAGGCGCCAGCGGCACGAGTGACCCCGCGCAACTCAACGGCGTGTATCGCTTCGAGATCACCGACAAGGAACTGGCGGCCGAGGGGATTACCGACCCGGCTGCGGTGTTGGAGAACCACGGGGTGTTCACGTGGACCTTCGACGATGGGGCCTGGTGCTACGTGCAGAAGGCGGACAATGCCATCGGGGACCCGTCTGGCTGCAGCACGTACTCCGTGAGTGGAGACGAACTGACGCTCACCTATCCTGATGGGGCAAGCGAGACGTGGAAATGGTCACGTAACAAGGCCGGCGACTTGACGTTCGAAGTCGTAGAGACCTTCGACGACCTCACTGGTGCCTTCGTGGCCGATCCGTGGGTGTTCGTCAAGGACGTGGACTAGCTCCGCCGAGAGCGGTCATGGGGGCTGGCCAGGCATGGGGATCCTGCGCCTTTCCGACCGCGGGTCAGCCGCGTCTGATTGGGTGGATTGTGGCGGACCGCTGGGGCGGGGCACAGTGTGGTCAGCCACAGTGCGGTTGCGGTTGGATCTCGTGTCAGCGCTGATGTGCGAGCAGGGACGGTGTTTCTACGGTCGGGGGACGAAACCGATCCTGGAGGGTGGCATGGGTAGGAACCGGCTCCGACTCCCGGCTCGCTCGGTCCTGGTCCTTTCCTGCGTCGCTGTGATCGCACTCGCGGGGTGTTCGAGCGGGGCATCTAGTGCGGGTAAGGACGGAGCGCCGACGGGCCCGATCGTGCTGCGGGTGGCTACCGATGATGAATCCGGTCGGCCGACGACGGCGATGATCGAGGCGTTCGCCCGCGAGGTGCAGCAGCGGTCAGACGGTGCCCTGGTGATCGAGCCGGCGTACGAGGCGGCGGGGATGGCGGTCGGATCGCACTGGGACCAGCAGGTGGCGCGGCTGGTGATGTCGGGGGAGATGGAGTTGGGGCTGATTCCGTCGCGGGCGTGGGACACCGAAGGCGTGACCAGCTTGCGGGCATTGAACGCTCCGTTCCTGATCCAAAGTGATGTCGTGGTGAACGACGTCGTGGGCGGATCGTTGGCCGAGCCGTTGATGAGCGGTTTGTCGGCTGCGGGGGTCTCTGGGTTGGCGCTGTTCCCGGAGTCCCTGCGGCATCCCTTCGGTCTCAGCGAGCCGTTGTTTGGGCCCGCGGATTATGCGGGTCAGAGCGTGCGCGCGCCGACGTCGGCCACGGTGAGTTCGATGTTCGCTGCCTGGGGCGCTCAGACGAATGACCATGAAATCGATCGGAACGAGCATGCGGGTATGGAATCTTCCTACGACTGGGCCTCGAACTTCGTAGCGACAGGCAATGTGACGTACTTCCCCAAAGTTGACGTTCTGGTGATCAACAACGACGTGCTGGCCGAGCTCTCTGAAGACCAGCGGTCTCTGCTCGTGGAGGCAGCTGAGGCTGCCCGCGACAGCGTGATCGCTTCGGCGCAGCCGGATGCTGAGAAGGCGATCGAGTTCTGCGCGGCTGGTGGATCCGTCGAGTTGGCCGAGGAGCGGACGTGGCGGCCCTCCAGGATGCGGCCGCGCCGGTCTACGCCGAGTTGCAGCAGGACCCTCAGACCGCGGAGCTGATCGAGGCGATCCGGCTCGAGGCAGACCCAGCAGCGGCCGGAGCCCGCGGTGGAACCGTGTGGGACTAGCCGTGCTTCAGACACCGGCGGCAAGAGCGACCCGGCTGTCCTCAACGGCGTGTATCGCTTCGAGATCACCGACAACGAGCTGGCGGCCGAGGGGATTACCGACTCTTCAGAGGTGCTGGAGAACCACGGGGTGTACACGTGGACCTTCGACGATGGGGCCTGGTGCTTTGTGCAGAAGGCGGACAACGCGCTCGCGAACCCGGACGACTGCAGCACCTATGTCGTGAATGGGGATGAGCTGACCCTCATGTATCCGGACGGGGGGAGCGAGACGTGGACGTGGTCACGCAACAGGGCCGGCGACTTGACGTTCGAAGTCGTCGAGGCCCTCGACGACCTCACAGGTGCCATCGTGGCCGATCCGTGGGTGTTCATCAAAGACCTGGACTAGCCGGTGCGGACGAACCGTGCTGGCGATCGAGCGGGAGGTCGATAGCCAGCACGGTCCCGCCCCCGGCGTATTGATGACGCGGAGCTCCCCGCCGAGTGCGCCCATGCGGTCGGCCAAGCCTCGGAGGCCAGCTCCGGTCTCTTGAGCGCCACCGACTCCATCATCAGAAATGGAGATTCGGAGGATTCGCTGCTCCGTCAGATCGCCAGCAATCGCGACCCGGCGAGCGTGGGCGTGCTTGGCTGCATTGGCGAGTGCCTCGACGCAGACGAACCACACCGACAACACCACCTCGTCGGGGAGGGCCAGATTTGGGACATCCACGGAAAGCGAGAAAGGGAGGGCACCCGTGTCGAGGGATTTCAGTGCGCCAGCGAGGCCAAGTTCACGCAGAGCACGCGGATAGAGGCCCTGAGCCAGATCGTCCAGGTCCGAAAGCGTGAGTTCAAGTTGGTCTCTTGCCTTGCCGGCATGACTACCGGGCTGGGCCTTCGGGTCGGTGGGGGGCAGGGCTGCGGAGAGGGCGCGCAGATGTTGCTCGGTGCTCGAGCGGAGCCGCGCTTCGAGGCGTCGCCGTTCCTCGTCGGCGGCGATGAGGAGCGCCCGGCGTGACTCGTTGAGCGCCACCACCTGGTCGACCACCTCGGCCTGGAGTGCAGCGTTCGACGTGGCGAGGCGCCCGGCCGCTGTGACGGCGGCCGTCAAGGCGGGGTCGTCTTGCAGGGCCGAGTCATGGACAAGCAGAGCGAACGGGTGCCCGCCACGATCCACTTTGGTGGCCGAGCGGTCAGGGTCGCTCGCGGATGGCGCCGCCAGCGTTCCGTGTTCGTCTACGTAGGCCGACAGGTCCCTCGACCAGAAACCCAGCCGCAGCGTTGGATCTCCGAGCGCGCGTGCCAACTGGTCGCGCGCCGTACCCGACCGGGTCTCGCCGAGTTCGACGACCAGGTCTGTGACGGTCTGCGGCGAGGGGCCGGCTAGCGACGCAACCAGGATGACCGCAAGCGCGCAGAGTGCCGCCTGATAAGCGGCCAATCCGAAGGATCCAGGGGTTCCGTCGAACATCCGCACGATCGCCCCGACCGCAATCACAGCAGTGGCGGGCAGACTCGCCGCGAGCGCGACCCGCCGGTACCTGCGCTGCCGACCGGTGGCCCGGTGCGCCTTGATCCCCAGCAGGCCGACAAGCGCGCCAGCACCGACAAGCGTGACGCTCGCGTCTGTCCATAGCACCGGCCAGAGGGACGCCAAGTACCCGAGGGCAACGGCCACCGCCGAGATGCTCCGGGCGGGGCGCGCCACCGGATACGTGATCAGAAGGTGGACGAGTGGCCCGCGATGGAGGAAGACCAGTTCGGGGGCGAGCGTTCCCGCGAACCAGGCCAAGCCGACTGCCCCGAGCAGCACTCCGGTGCTGTGACTGCGGCGATAGTCGGCGATCCACCCAGTGACCAGGAAGGTCCAGCCGACGATCAGATCGGGGAGCCATGCCTCGACCTGATGCGCGGCAAACGCGACGCTCTCGACCCATGCACCAAACAAGAGCCCGGCCACGAGCAGCAGGGTCGGAGCCGTGCGGACGAGTCCCCGGCGCGCGGCCATGCTTTCAGAGGATCAGGCCGGTCGGACTCAGGCTCACGACGCGACGCTCTCACATCGAGCTGGCCCACACATTCGTGTCAGCCCGAATACCTTGAGCACTAAGGCGGGTTCTGCGGCGAGCCGGGGCCCGCCGCAGAACCGCGTACCTGCGAGTTGGCCTAGCGCGTCGACAACGAACCCAGCCAGGCTGACGTCCGCGCCTGGGGTGCGGAACCCCGCGATGGGCCGGCACGCTGATCCAGCGGTGCGCCCATGGCGATGGCGATGCTCAAGACCTTGCTGCTGCATCCGTAACAGTTGTCCGGCTGGTTGTTGGCCACGACGGAATGTAGTCGTCGGATCGGGAACTCGGTGTAGATCCCGCCGCCCTGGCGCTCGAGTCCGGGGCCGCGAAGCGTGTTGTTTGTGACCTGGGAGTGCCGCAGTGTCAGCCTCGGGGGCGGGTCGTCAAACCCGAAGGCCGCACCGTTCCAGATGCCGGCGCCCATCAGGGTTCCGTGACGGCTCTTGGCGACCCCGACGTTGCGCCGCACTACGACGTTCCTCAGGGTCAGGCTCGAGTCGTTGAACAAGCCGACCCCAAAGATGACCGCGTCGCCGTGCTGAGCCACCACCTTGGTCCGGTTGTCCTCGACCCGGCTGTCCCGCATGACTGACCGACCCGGGTCGGACTCTTGCACCAGGATGGCCAGCGGTGCAACGGCTCCGCCCACTGTGGCGTCGCCCCGTGAAGCAACGACGAGCTGGGTGTTCCCGACGAAGCGTGAACCACTGATCCGGGCCACGTCGTCCCACTGGAACGCGCCGCCGGGGATCTCGGGAGCCGCCTGCTGGCGGGTCACCAGACGGTTGTAGCTGACGCTCGAGTTGCGCATCACGAGTGGACCGCTGGCCTGCAGACCGACGTTGATCACTCCGTAGCCCTCGGCGTTCGGGTCGATGAAGGTCGCTCTGTTGTGGTCGATGCGTGACGCAACGATCGTCGTGGGACTTCCCTCGCTGATGTGGATACCACCGCCGTTGGCGAGCAAGTCCAGGTAGGTGCCGTCGGGCAGCGTGGTCGGGAAAGTGCTGCGCAGGCGGGCGGTGTTGTGGGACACCGAACTGTGCCGAACTTCCAACGTCGTCTCGTGCCCGCTGAAGATTCCGCCACCCTCGGCGTAGCGACCCCACAGCGGTCCCGCGGAGACGGTGTTGTCGACCACGCGCGAGTGGTCGATGGTGAGGGTGCCCTTATTGAGGATTCCGCCTCCGGTCGCATCGGAGGCCATGATCCCCGACGCGGTGTTGTGCCTGATGACCGAACGCAGGACGCGCAGCGTCCCCCAGTTGTCGATGCCTCCCCCGAAAGCACCGGCGAACGGGCAGGGCCCGTCGGGGCAGACCGGGCCGCCGTCGCCCCAGTCCCGGTGCAGCTGCCCGCTGGGCGCGGACCGGTTGTGCGACACGACGCTGTCGGTGAGGGTGACCGTCGCGCCCAGCCCGGCTGCGGATGCCGGGATCGACAGCCCGCCCGCGCTGGCGATCGCGTCGGGCACGCCAGTCCAGTCCATGGAGTACGCGCTGGAGTGCGTTACCCCGCCGGTCAGCGTGACGCCTGAGATGCGCACCGTCGGCTGGTCGTCGGCGTTGTAGGTCCCGACTGTGAGGACTGGCCCACCACCTTTGAGGACTGTACGACCTGCGCCGGCGCCGATCAGCGTGATGCTGGTCTTGATCGTCTGGCCACCTCGATAGGTGCCAGCAGGAACCGTCACGGTATCCCCGTCGCCGGCCGCCGCCAGGGCGGCGCGCAGAGAGTGGTAGCAGGCCTCGCCCACAGCCACGCAGCGGTGCGCGCTGCGCTCTGATGCGGCGCTCGCAGTCGTCGCGGCGGGTTGGTTGGTCGCGGAGGGCGCAGCCGTTGCCTGAGGGGAAGCGATGGGCGCGCCGAGGACCGCGGCGGTAAGGACGGCAAGCGTTGTTTTGGATCGAGCTCGCATGAGAAGCACCACCCTGAGTCGGGGTACCGGCCGCCTGTGCGACCGGCGTGCCCCAAGGCTGGTCACCGGGCTCTCGCGTCACATCGTGGCTACCCCGAGCATCGACCGTGCCCATGTAGTGGTGGCCACAACCTGGGGAGTTGGGCTTTGAGTGCCCCCGGCGCCGGCAGATGACTTCTCGGCGCGGGGCTGTATCTCAGGAGAGCACGTCGGTCAGCGCAGCCCCGGTCAGCTCGGACTTGGCGAGGAACCCGGCTACCGGAGCGGCCGTCAGCCGCGTGCCGTAAACGACGGCGCTGCGGCTGGAGATCAGTACGACCTGGGGAGGCTCGGGTCCGTCGGCGAGGTATGCCGCAACCTCGATCCCGTCCATCCCGGGAAGCTGGATATCGAGGAGGACCAGGGCCGGGTGGCACCGGTCCACCTCAAGCAACGCCTCGGGGCCGTCCGCGGCTTCACCCACGACGTCGAAGCCCTCAGCATCGAGGAGCGAGCGAGCCGCGGCCCGGAAGTCGGCGTGGTCGTCCACGATGAGGACCGTCTGGCGCTGGCTCACCTCGAGACGGTCTCACACCGGTGTACTCGAGGCATTCGTGTTAGCCCGGATCCCAGAACCACTGCGGTCTCAGGAGACGACGGGGAGGCGAACGGTGAGGGATTCGAGGACGGGGCGAAAGCCGAGTCGGTCGTACGTCGCTCGCGCCGGGTTGCCGTCGGTCACGGTCAGCCCCACCTGCGGGAAGCCGTCGGCGGCTAGGTGGGCGATCATCCGCCGTAACAACAGAGCACCGAGCCCTCGGTAGGCGGCGCCCGGTCGGCGGGACACGTCATTGACCCAGGGACCGACACTCGTGCGGTCGCCGACCAGGCAGGCCGCCACGACCAGTCCAGCTTCGAGAACCACTCCGCTGGCATCGAGGAGAGCGCCGTGGGTTCCGTCGAGCAGGGGGAGTACGTCTTGTGCGATGAGGTCCTCGGTGGTGGCGTGCAACTCGTGATCGAGGTGCCCCGGCGGATAGGCGGCCTCGAACGTCGCGACATAGTCGGCGGGGTCCCGTCGCGCCGATCCCAGGACATGCGCCGGGTTGGAGGGAACGAGTGCCGCCCACTCTGCGTCCGGTGGATCGGCGACGAGGTCGCGGGACAGCCAGTGCGCATGGCGCATGTGGGCGGCCCCGCGATCGATCAGCCGCGTGCCGAGTTCCGGCGTCGCGGAGAACGCCCACCCGGGGAATGCGAGGATTGCCAGGTCGGCTGCGTCATCGACGTCGACGCCGGGGGATGTCTCGACCAGGTCGGCCAGGGGGAGTCCGTCGCGGGTTGAGCGGACGTACGTCAGCACGGGTCGCCCTTGGTCGTCGGCCAGCGACTCCCGATTCGTCTCCGTCATTCGGTCGAAGCCACATCCACCAGCGTGTGCTCGTGAATGCGATCGGCAACCACGAACCCGAGCCGGGCGTACAACTCTTTCGGCCAGTCGTCTTCGGCCGCCTCGAGGTACACCAGGTCCGCGCCCTGAGCCTGCGCGCGCGCCGCTGCGTCGAGGACCAGCGCCGAGGCGTACCCGCGGCCGCGGTGGTCGGGCAGGGTCAGGACGTCATCGATCTGCGCCACCCGGTCGCTGATCAGCAGGTCGGCTTTGGCGACAACCGCTTGGGTCGCCGGGTCCCGAACGACCAACCGAGTGACGTCTCCCGCGTCGTCGAGTGCATCCCTGCGCCCAACTAGTTGGCTGACCGTGTCTGCCGTGAAGTCGGGAGCTTCGAGGTGCCACCCCTTCTCGACCAGGGTTCGTACGGCGGATTCGGGAACTGCGTCCACCGTAACCAGGCTGGGCGAGGCCGCCGGTGGTTGGTCGGCGACCATCAGGAGCACCGGTGCGTGGCCGTAGCCCGCTGCTACGAGCCCGTCGGTCAGCTTGAGCCCAAGGGCCTCGTCGAGGACATCGACCTTGCGGTACTTCAGCCCGCGGTCGGCCGAAACCTCGTTGGTGAAGGCCAAGACCTCGGTCAGCGTGGCCTCCCGAGATAGCCCAGCGGTGACCAGGACACGATTGGACAGATGCGAGACGGGCCATCGCGCGTCGAAGACTCCCCAGAGCCCGGTTGGTCCTGCGACGAGCTCGCCTGCCCGACGGCGGGCCTGATCGAGCAAGTGTGATTTGGCTCGGATCGCGGCCCTTGCCTGTGAAGTGCTCTGGGCAAGAACGTGCTCAGACACCGACCGGATGCCAGACGGTCTTGGTCTCGACGAAGGCCCGTAGGCGACGCAGATCTGGTGTCGCGGCCCAGTCTTCCCCGGCTGCCCTTGGACGGAGCACGCGCTTGACGTTGTCTGCAGCGGCGCCCTCCAACTCGGCGCTGGCGTCACCCGCTCCGGTCAGGTCGATGGCATTCACGTCCATGTGCGCGGCCAGGTGCGGCGCGACTTCCGATACCCGGCCGGTCAGGATGTTGACGACTCCGCCCGGGTACGTCGGAGGTCGCGAGGACTTCACCGAAGGTGACCGAGGCAGCGGGCGATCTCCGGCCGCGAGCACGACGCAGGTGTTGCCCGTGGCGATGACAGGAGCGACGCATGAGACGAGCCCGAGCAACGAACTGTCCTGAGGGGCAAGCACGGCGACGACGCCGGTTGGCTCGGGGACCGAGAAGTTGAAGAACGGTCCCGCCACCGGGTTTGACCCACCCAGAACCTGAGCATGTTTGTCGGCCCAGCCGGCGTACCAGACCAGTCGGTCGACGCTGAGGTCGACGCTCTGGCCAGCTTTCTTGGCGTTGATGCCTTCGGCCTCGGCGATCTCGGTGACGAACTGGCCGCGACGTCCTTCGAGCATCTCGGCGACTCGGTAGATCACCTGACCGCGGTTGTACGGCGTGGCCGTGGACCACGCAGGGAACGCCTTGCGCGCAGCCACCACGGCGTCGCGGGCGTCCTTGCGCGACGCGAGCGAGGCATTGGCCAAGAACCGCCCCTTGGTGTCGGTCACTTCGTAGCTGCGTCCGCTCTCGCTGCGGGGGAACGCCCCGCCGATGTACAGCTTGTACGTCTTGCGCACGTCCAGTCGGTCAGACATCGAGGTAGGCCTCCAGACCGTGGCGGCCGCCCTCGCGACCAAAACCGGACTCCTTGTATCCCCCGAAGGGAGATGCGGGGTCGAAGTGGTTGAACGTGTTGGCCCACACCACGCCGGCGCGCAGGTGCTGCGCCATGTGCAGGATCAGGCTGCCCTTCTCGGTCCAGACACCCGCCGAGAGGCCGTACGGCGTGTTGTTGGCCTTCTCCACGGCCTCGGCCGGAGTCCGGAACGTCAGCACCGACAGGACCGGCCCAAAGATCTCTTCGCGGGCGATCCGATGCGCCTGAGAGACGCCGGTAAACACCGTCGGCGGGAACCAGAATCCTCGGTCGGGTAGCTCGCACGGGGCGGCCCAGCGCTGCGCCCCTTCGGCCTCGCCGATGGCGGTCATCGAACGAATGCGTTCCAGTTGCACCGAGGAGTTGATGGCGCCGATGTCGGTGTTCTTGTCCATCGGGTCGCCGAGCCGAAGTGTGCCGAGCCGGCGCTTGAGCGAATGAACGACCTCTTCTGCGACGGACTCCTGCAGCAGCAGCCGGGTCCCTGCGCAACAGACATGCCCTTGGTTGAAGAACACGCCTCGGACAATTCCCTCGACGGCCTGGTCGATCGGGGCGTCATCGAAGACGATGTTCGCGGCCTTGCCCCCGAGCTCCAGGGTGACCTTCTTGCTGCTACCCGCCACCGCTCGACGGATCGCTTTGCCCACCTCGGTCGACCCGGTGAACGCGACCTTGTCGACGCCGGGGTGCTCGACGAGGCTCTGACCTGTCGGCCCGGCACCGGTGACGATGTTGACCACGCCGGGCGGCAGTTCGGCCTGCTGGCAGATCTCGGCGAACAGCAGTGCCGTCAGGGGGGTGGTTTCGGCTGGTTTGAGCACGACCGTATTGCCCGTGGCCAGGGCTGGCGCGATCTTCCACGCGAGCATCAGGAACGGGAAGTTCCAAGGAATGACCTGGGCGGCGACGCCGAGTGGCTGGGGGTCGGGGCCGTACCCCGCGTGCTCGAGCTTGTCCGCCCAACCCGCGTGGTAGAAGAAGTGGGCAGCCGCCAGCGGGATGTCGACGTCTCGTGACTCCTTGATCGGCTTGCCGTTGTTGAGCGTCTCCAGGACGGCGATCTCGCGGCTGCGCTCCTGGATCAGGCGAGCGATGCGGAACAGGTACTTGCCTCGCTCCCGGCCGCTCATCTTCGACCAGGTCGAGGAGTAGGCCTTGCGGGCCGCGCGGACGGCGAGGTCGACGTCTGCGGGTCCCGCCTCCGTGACCTCGGCCAGGACCTCCTCTGTTGAAGGCGAGATCGTCTTGAAGGAAGCGCCGTCGACGGTTTGGACGAATTCGCCGCCCACGAACAGTCCGTACGACGCCGCGATGTCGACGACGGCGCGTGACTCTGGGGCGGGACTGTAGGCGAAGGGTGTGTCGGTCATAGGCTCCAGCCCGTCAGTCGAGGGTGAAGTAGTCGGGGCCGGAGTATCGACCCGTGGTTAGTTTCGTGCGCTGCATGAGCAGATCGTTCAGGACACTCGATGCGCCCAGTCGGAACCAATCTGGGTCCAGCCAGTCGCCGCCCACCGTCTCGTTGACGAGCACGAGGTACTTCAGCGCATCCTTGGTGGTGCGGATCCCACCGGCGGGCTTGACGCCGACCTGTCGGCCGCCAGCCTCCCGGAAGTCGCGGACGGCCTCGAGCATGACCAACGTGACGGGAAGGGTTGCAGCCGGGGCGATCTTGCCTGTGCTGGTCTTGATGAAATCCGCTCCCGCGAGCATCGCCAACCAGGAGGCGCGACGCACGTTGTCGTACGTCTGCAGTTCCCCGGTCTCGAGGATGACCTTCAGGTGGACCTCGCGGTCGGGGCTGAAGCACTCCTGCTTGATCGCCACGATCTCGTCGTGAACGGCCTTGTAGCTCCCTGTCAGGAAGGCGCCACGGTCGATGACCATGTCGATTTCGTCCGCGCCCTCCGACACCGCTGTGCGAGTGTCAGCCAGCTTCACGGCCAGGGAGGCGCGTCCGGAGGGGAACGCGGTGGAGACCGCGGCGACGTGGACGGGTGAGGACCCAAGTGCCTCCCGGGCGACGCCGACCAGGTCGTTGTAGACGCAGACGGCAGCCACCGAGGGTGCGGTGGGATCTGCGGGGTCGGGTCGCTGGGCCTTCGCGCACAAGGCGCGAACCTTGCCCGGAGTGTCAGCCCCCTCGAGTGTTGTGAGGTCGATCATCGTGATGGCGAGATCGATCGCCCAGCCCTTCGACGCCGTCTTGATGGAGCGTGTGGCCAACCCTGCCGCGCGCCCATCGGCTCCGACCTGATCGACGCCGGGGAGCCCGTGCAGGAACTGACGCAGGCTGGCGGCCGACGAGGCGACGCCTTCCAGGCTGTCGGTGGGGGTGGCCGTCACCCCGTCAGCCTACGCGCGCCAGGATGTGGGGGTGCCGAACCGAACGAACGTGCGGCTGCGTCTGGCCGTGAAGGCCGACGAAGCACTCCTCAAGGCGGCCGGTGCCGATCCGGGGCCGTACGGCGACTGGGGTGATCGAACCGGCGCCCCGAAGGTCGAGGTCTTGGGGCGGATGGTCGTCCTCGAGGCAGACGAGCCGGTCGGCGACCTCAGTTGGCATGCGACCTCATACGGAGGTAATGCCGGATCGACGGCGTACAACATCGGCATCGACCTGATTCCCAGCGCGCGTGGGCGAGGGATCGGGTCGCTGGCGCAGCGGTTGTTGGCCGAACACCTGTTTGCCACAACCTCCGTGCACCGAGTTGAGGCGTCGACGGATGTCACCAACGTGGCCGAGCAGCGCGCGCTGGAGAAGGCGGGCTTCACTCGGGAAGGAATCCTGCGCGGTGCGCAGTTCCGTGGCGACGGCGTGCATCACGACCTCGTCAGCTATGCCGTGCTCCGGGATGACCCGCTGAGCTCTTGACCGTGAACTGACTGCTCGGCAGTTCAAGAACGGCGGTTGCTCAGGCCACGAAAATGCAGAACGGGTGGCCCGACGGATCCGCGAGGACATAGAGCGGCTCCTCGGGGTCGTCGGTCCGGTCCAGGCGCAAGCGCGCACCCAGGGACTCCGCTCGCTCCTTGTGCCGCTCGAGTTCTGCGCGGCTTGAAACCGTGAGGTCGAGATGCATCTGCATCGGGACCTCGTGGGACGGCCAGGTCGTGGGTTCTAAGCGCTCGACCTGTTGAAACGCCAGTCTTCGTACCCCGTCGGCATCGACGAGCACCAGCCAGTCGGCATCGTCGGTGTGGCCGGCCCGAGGCGGTTCGTCGCCCGGGCGGTAGTGCAGCCCGAGCAACTGTCGGTAGAACTCGGCGAGTCTACGAACGTCGGTCGTGTCAATGGCGGTGTGCAGCAATTGGGGGTAGTCAGCCATCGCGGCAGGATTTCACGGCTCCTGGTGCATCGCACCTGCTCAGCGCTGGAACTCCATCGAATCGATGATCGGCTGGACCTGGGCTCGGTACTCCTTGGCGCTGTGCTGCTTGTCGACGTTGTTGATCTCCAGGGTGACGTTGCCGTCCTCCCAGCCCAAGATGATCATCCGAACGCCGGCCCCCTTGCCGATGGTGTGATGCACCTGGGAGACACCGTCGCCGATGATCAGCGGGACCGCGTCATACCCGTCGAAGGTGCACGGTTCCTTCTTGGGCTTGGCTGCCAGGTCGACTTGGAGCCCGTCGAGTCCGCCGACGGACACCTGCTTTGGCGTGGACACGATCAGCCCCGGCAGTGACTGGTACCAGGCGACCAACTCCTTGGGCTTGATGCCGACGCCGGTCTGTGCGGCTTCCTTGCAGTCGATCGCGGCCGCATGCACGTTGGTGTAGATGCCGAAGAAGCTGCCGCCGATCGGGTCGTCAGGTTGTGGGTCGTTGACGTTCTCGAGCAGGAAGTTGCCCGGCAGGTCTTCCAGG
Source organism: uncultured Actinomycetota bacterium (assembly GCA_963851405.1). Taxonomy (GTDB): domain Bacteria; phylum Actinomycetota; class Actinomycetes; order DATJPE01; family DATJPE01; genus JANPBY01. The sequence goes on from CAWKPB010000005.1 coordinate 308,066, forward strand.
TTGGTCCAGCCCGCGGGAACGGTGTAGGTCAACTGCGGCGCGAGCGTTGTGGTCGTGTACTCGCCCGGTTCGAGGGCCCCAAGGCAAGTGCCGCCATGAGGATTCGGGCAAGGGGGCAATTCGGTCGGCGACTGCGTTGGTGGCGACGTGGCAGACACAGCGGCGGGTGGCACATCGGCGGCATTGACGCCACCGCTGGATGTGCAGCCAGCCACGAAAAGTGCCGATGCGACGGCGGCGACCAGAATTGCTCTGTTCACGGCTACTCCCCGGCGAACGGTTGGTGCTCGCATTTCGCGACTCAACGACTACACGATCTCCGGGCACCGCTGGGATGACAGATCCCGAGAATCCGTTCTCACCCCGGCTTAACGGCCAAGAAAGACTGTCGGTGGGTACGGCTAGCGTTTGACCGTGGTCACCAACTCGCACCGAGGTTCGAATCTCGTTGCTGAAACGGGAGATTCGGCTGATCTCGGGGTGTCGGAGCCGACTCCCGAGGAGCGGTTGTTCGCTGCCGCGTTGGTTGAGCTGGATCGAGCTGACGACCAGTTCTCGGTCGACGTCCTTGCAGTCAGTGGTGGCGATCGCCTCCCCACGGAAGCGATCGATCCATGGTTGGGGCCAGACGGCTCGGCGTTGGTGGATTCGGTGCAGCGGGCCGAGCGCGATGAACGAGCGGCGCAGGCGCGAGGCCTGGTTGCGCTGGCCGATCTGGCTCGCAGTGTCTGGGCCAGGGAGCGGGCTTCCAGCGGCTGTGTCGACCCTGACTTCATGGGCGTGCTGGTCGCGTCCTCGCTGGGCCTGGGCCCGCGGCAGGCGGCATCGCGTTTGGATGACGCCCTAGCCCTGACCGAGCGACTACCGCGCACCTTGGCCGCGTTGGCTGGAGGCTGGTTGTCGATGCCCGCGGCGCACACGGTCGTCGTCGAGACCGTCCATGTGGACGAGGCTCGAGTGGACCTCGTCGAGGCGGACATCTTCGACCGACTGTCTCGGCCGGTGCTCCCGGAGGTGCCGGCCGCCGAGCTGCTCGGCCAGCGCGCTGTCTTTGACCTGGAGGCTCTCGAGGTGCTGGACCCCGGCCTGGCCGGGCAGCTTGCTTCGGTTGCTTCTCCCGCACGACTGGCGCAGCTAGCGCGTCGAGCGGTCGCCAGCGAAGACGCCGATGCCGTTCGCGCTCGTCGAGCCCGGTCGGCCGCGGACCGGGACGTGCGCGTCTGGGCGGCCGAGCCAGGCACCTCATGGGTGGGTGCGCTGCTTCCGGACGCCTCGGCAGCAGTTGTGTACGACCGAGTGGACGGACTAGCGCGGGTGCTGCGAGCAGGCGCCGCTGATCGCGAGGACCGCACCCTGGCTCAGCTCCGTGCCGACGCCTTCGTCGACCTGATGCTGGGAGCCAGCTCTGACGGCGACCCAGGACCAGTCATCAACCTCGACGTCCACCTCGCCGCCGACGGGGACGTGTCCATCGATCACGTCGGTTCCAGCGGCCCAGAAGCCCTGACCGATCTGCTCGCACTGGCCGGACGTCAAGGTTCCAAGGGCCGCGCCCGACTCCGTCTGCCGCGGGCGGCGGCCTGCCCCGGTGATCATGAAGCCTCCACGCCAGGCCCCCGCTTTGCCGGGCAGGACCTGGCTGCGGCGGTCGTAGGCCGCGACGTCACCTGCCGATTTCCTGGGTGCGCAGTCCCGGCTATCGACTGCGATCTTGACCACGTGATTCCTCACCCGGCCGGGCCGACCTGCCTGTGCAATCTGATCGCCCTTTGTCGTCGGCACCACCGGGTGAAGACGTTCGCCCCCGGCTGGCGGGTGATCAACATCTGGGGCCAGCTGTTCTGGATCAGCCCGAGTGGCAGGACCTCGGTGACCCGGCCGGAGGTTCGAGGATCACCCCACAGTCGCGCACCCTGAGGCGCAGATCGTGGGGTCTCAGTCGTCGACCGGCAGCGTGGAAATGTCGCGCGCCACGATGTCCCGTTCGTCCGGATCGCTGATCAGTTCCAGCTGTGCCATGGCCTTCGCTCGCCACTCACGCGCGGCGGCCCGGTCACCGGCGACGGCGTAGGCACGGGACAGAGCCTCGAACGCGGACCCCTGCAACCAGGTGACCTCGGGGAGCGACTCGGCCAGTTGCTGGCACCGTCGCGCGTGGTGCACGGCGGGTTCGGCGCGACCAAGCACCGCATACACCCGGCTGAGCTGCCACTCACCGATGGCGAGGTTCTGCGTGTCTCCGACCAGGGTCCAGAAGTAGCGGCTGGCGTGGGCCGCGTTGACCAACTCCTCGTCGTCGACGAGTGACCGATCGGGTTGCTCGAGCAGCTCCCACACCCGGTTGAACAGGCTGCTGGCCAACGACTTCTGCGTAGCCGCGTCGATCTGATCGGTGATGGCAGTGGCGGGCATGGCGTTCCTCTCGGCCTCTGAGTCGGTCAGGTGGGTGAGCTGGTGCAGGATCCAGTGCAGCCGCGTCACTCTGGCGTGGACGCGGTCGCGATGTCGGGTGAGAGTGCGTCGGCGCCGCTGGCGGTCTCCGCCGTCCAGCGCTGCCCTGATCTCCTCCAGGGGCACCTCCAAGGCCCGTAGTTGAGCGACGTCGCGGGCCTCCTCGAGCTGCCCTCGCCGGTAGCGACGATAGGACGTCGTTTCATCGACGGCTGCCGGTCGCAGGAGGTCGACGCTGTCGTAGTGGCGCAGGGCTCCGATGGAAAGCCCACTCAAACGCGAGAACTCGCCGATGGACAACAGGTCGTTGTCAGACTGCTTGGGGGATTCGCTCGCGGCCACGGTGATCACTGTGAGGTCTTCGGTAGGTAGAGAGTCAAGCGGGATCGCTCATACCCCCGCGGCGGCAGCAACGTCGCGCTTGAGATTGGCCAGCAGCACCGTGGCGAGTTCCCGATCTGCGGCCAGACCACCGAGATCGCCACCAAGGCCGAGGGGTGGGGAGAGCACGACCTCGAGGTAGGCCTTGAGCTTCGGCTCGGTTCCGGACGGACGCACGATGACCCGGGCGCTGACGACCTGGTCGCCCGACAACCGGTAACGCAATCCGTCGGTCGGGGGAAGGTTTTCCGAGCCCGACGACAGATCCTCGACAGAGACGACCTTCAGCCCCGCGAAGGATTCTGGCGGTGTTGCCCGCAGCCGCTCGAGTGCGGCCGGGATGTCATCGAGGTCAGCGAAGCGCACGGAGAGCTGCTCGGTGGCGTGCAACCCGTGGCGCGTCATGATCTCGTCCAAGGCGTCCAGCAGAGTTCGTCCTTCGGCCTTGAGCCTCGCCGCGAGCTCGGCCATCAGGATCGCCGCGCTCACCCCGTCCTTGTCGCAGACGGCCTCGGGGTCGACGCAGTAGCCGAGCGCCTCCTCATAGCCGTACACAAGTCCGGGCACCTTGGCGATCCACTTGAAGCCGGTGAGCGTCTCGGCGTATGGCTGCGGCGGTTGGGCTGCCGCGGCAATCCGGGACAGCAGCGACGAGGAGACGATCGAGCAGGCGAACGTCCCTCGGCGCCCGCGATCGAGGACGTGGCCCGCGAGGAGCGCGCCGACCTCGTCGCCGCGCAGCATCCGCCATCCGCCCTCAGGCACGGGAACCGCCACGGCACACCGATCAGCGTCGGGGTCGTTCGCGAGCACCAGATCGGCTTCGACGTCATGACCGGTCAGCAGGGCGAGATCGATGGCACCCGGCTCCTCGGGGTTCGGAAACGCCACCGTGGGGAACTCGGGATCCGGCGTCTCCTGCGCCTCGACCACGTGCGGGGGCGGGAAACCGGCCCGCTCGAACGCGTCGATGATCACCGCACCCCCGACTCCATGGAGCGGGGTGTACGCAGTCACCAGATCACGCGGTGCATCCGGCGCAACCAGGGCCGCGACCCGGTCGAGGTAGGCCTCGAGCACGTCATCGCCGAGGACCGACCAACCGCTGCCACGGGGGACGTCGGACAGCGGGCCGACCTGTTCGATCCTCCGGGAGATCTCGGTGTCAACCGGCGGAACGATCTGCGAACCGGATCCGACGTAGACCTTGTATCCGTTGTCCTGCGGAGGGTTGTGGCTCGCCGTCACCATCACTCCGGCCGCGCAACCCAGCCGCCGGATCGCGAACGCGAGGACGGGCGTCGGGAGCGGGCGGGGCAATACATAGGCCTGCAAGCCAGCACCGGCCATCACCTCCGCCGTGTCGCGGGCGAACACCTCGGACTTGTGGCGAGCGTCGTAGCCGACGACGACACTTCCACCGCCGTTGTCGTTCACCCAGGCCGCCAGGCCGGCGGCGGCGCGGATCACGACGACTCGGTTCATCCGATTGGGGCCAGCACCCAACGCCCCGCGCAACCCCGCGGTGCCGAACTGGAGCGATCCGGAGAACCGGTCGGCGACCTCCTCGACGTCCCCGGTGACCAGCAGCGCCTCGAGTTCCGTGCGTGTGTCCTCGTCGGGATCCTCGCGGACCCATTCCCAGGCTCGGTCGAACAAGTCGGCGCTCATCGTGGGTTCACAGTCGGCTCGTGACTTCGGCCAACAGCGCACCCATCCGGGTGGCAGCCGAACGTCCTGCTTCGAGAACCTCTTCGTGGTTGAGCGGAGCACCCGTCATCCCTGCCGCGGCGTTGGTCACCAAAGAGAGACCGAGAACCTCAAGGCCAGCCTCCCTGGCGGCGATCGCCTCCAAGGCTGTGGACATCCCGACCAGATGGCCGCCGATGGCGCGGACCATCGCAATCTCGGCGGGCGTTTCGTACTGGGGACCGGGGAACTGCGCATAGACCCCTTCCGGTAGCTCCGGATCGATCGTCCGGCACAGGTCCCGGAGCCGCTTGGAGTACAGGTCTGTGAGATCGATGAAGGTGGCTCCAGTCAGGGGCGAGCGCCCCGTGAGGTTGAGGTGATCGCTGATCAGGACCGGGGTACCCGGCGACCATCGGGGATCGAGGCCGCCGCACCCGTTGGTCAACACGATGACCCGACAACCGGCGGCGGCAGCGGTACGGACGCCGTGGACGACTGGCGCGACTCCTCGGCCCTCGTAGAGGTGGGTGCGCCCCAAGAACACCAGCAGTCGCCGGTCTCCGGCCTCCACCGAGCGAATCCGGCCGGCGTGTCCCTCGACAGCTGGCGGCGCGAACCCCGGCAGGTCGGTGACGGCCAAGTCGGCCACCGTCGTCCCCAACAGGTCGGCGGCGGGAACCCAACCCGAGCCCAGCACCAGCGCCGCATCATGCCGCTCGACCCCGGTGGCCTCGGCTAGCGCCGCTGCCGCGTCGCGGGCGGCGGCGTATGGGTTGTCAGCGGCAGTGGCCTTCGTTGCGTCGCCCATCCCTCGACGCTACAACCCCGAGGACCTGCACGGACGGTTCCTGATCTGCTCCACGTAGTCCTTGGGGGCTCCCGCGAACTCCGCGGCCTCCGCGATGATGCCGACCGTCCGCGCTGAGGGCAGCCCGCCCTCATAGGCATCCAGTACGTACATCCACGCTGTGACATCTCCATCCAGTGCGTGGACCCTGACCCGAAGCTTGCGATACAGCCCGAGGTCGGAGCCCTCCCACTGGTCGAGCCCGGCCTCGTCCACGGCCGAGACCTCGTAGAGCATCGCGAACACTTGCCCCTCAGCGTCCTCAGCCACCGTCGCGAGGGCGCCGTCCCACCCGTGTTCCTCGCCCCCGAAGGTCAACCGCCACCCGGCGATCCAGCCGGTTCCCCGCGGGGGGGAGGTCGGCGCACGCTCGGCCATCTGACGCGGGTCCAGGTTGCTGCCGTACGCCGCGTAGAGAGCCACGGCGGCAAGCGTACGAAATCGGCGCCGCCCGCGCGGGCCACCATGCATAGTCGTCTGAAACGATGACCCGCGTGACGCGTGTTGTGATCATTGGTGGCGGACCCGGCGGGTACGAGGCAGCGCTGGTCGCTGCCCAGCTGGGCGCCGAGGTCTCGGTGGTGGACCGCGACGGGATCGGCGGATCGGCCGTGCTGACCGACTGCGTGCCCAGCAAGACCTTGGTCGCCACCGCCGAGGTGATGACCCTCACCGCCGAGAGCGCAGAGCTCGGCGTCAGGGTCGGAGCCGGTCGGGGCGCTGCCGCGGTCAAGGTCGACCTTGCGGCGGTCAACGAGCGAGTGAAGCGGCTCGCGTTGGCGCAGTCCGAGGACATTCGAGCCCGGCTGGAGCACGAGGGGGTCCGGGTCATTTCCGGGGCCGGGCGTTTCGTCGGGGGCAGCACGGTCGAGGTCGGTGGTGTCCGGCTCGACGCCGACGCCGTCCTGGTTGCCACAGGAGCGAGCCCCCGGATGGTCACCGGGGCCGAGCCGGACGGCGAGCGGATTCTGACCTGGACGCAGATCTATGAGTTGCAGGAGGTGCCGGAACGGCTGGTCGTGGTCGGATCCGGAGTGACCGGTGCGGAGTTCGCCTCGGCCTACCTCGCGTTGGGCTCGGAAGTAGTGCTCGTGTCCTCCAGGGATCGGGTGCTGCCGGGTGAGGACGCCGATGCTGCGTTGGTACTCGAGGGTGTGTTGCAGCGTCGCGGGATGACCGTGTTGAGCCAGTCGCGGGCCGCCTCGGTGTCCAGGGACGGCGACCGCGTGGTCGTGACCCTCGTCGGCGGGCACGTCGTCGAGGGGTCGCATTGCCTGATGGCCGTCGGATCTGTGCCCAACACCGCTGAGCTGGGTCTCGACTCGGCGGGGGTGGATCTGGACGCCCGCGGCTTCGTGACTGTCGATCGGGTGTCTCGGACGTCGGCCCGCGGCGTCTATGCCGCGGGGGACTGCACGGGAGTTCTCATGCTCGCGTCGGTCGCCGCTATGCAGGGTCGAATCGCGATGCGGCATGCCCTCGGTGACGCCGTCGCTCCCCTCGACCTCAAGTCGGTGGCATCCAACGTGTTTACCGACCCCGAGATCGCGACGGTGGGGTGCACACAGGCCGAGGTCGACGCAGATCCGAGCCTGGTGGCCGTCAAGCTTCCGCTCGCGACCAACGCGCGGGCGAAGATGCAGGGGATCGCTGACGGTTTCGTCAAGGTATTCGCGACTGGCGGGATGGGCACCGTGATGGGCGGCGTCGTCGTGGCCCCGCGGGCTAGCGAACTGATCTTTCCTCTGGCCCTGGCCGTTCAGCAGCGACTGACGGTGGACGAGCTGGCCGGTGCGTTCACCGTCTACCCCTCCCTGTCGGGTTCGGTCGCAGAAGCCGCCCGCCAGCTCCACCCCCAGGAGTAGTGCGATGCGGGTTGTCGTGGTCGGTGCGGGGTTCGCGGGCTTGGCTTGCGCCGATGAGCTTCTGCGCGCGGGACACGAGGTCGTCGTGCTCGAGGCTCGGGACCGGGTCGGAGGTCGGGTCTGGTCTGCGGAGATCGAAGGGCCGCTAGGCCCTTGTGTCGTGGAGCGCGGTGCCGAGTTCGTGCTTGACGGTTACGACGTTCTGCGTAGGTTGTGCGCCCGCTTCGCCCTCGATGTCGCGGACACGGGCATGAGCTACTACGTCCGAGAACCAAGGGGTGGGCTGGGCGCCACGGCAGAACAACTCGAATCCGCGGCTCGCCAGCTGGGGCCAGCGCGCGACGCTGCGAAGCCGGGTACGTCGGTCACCGAAGTTCTCGACCAGATCGGTCTTGACCCGTCGCTACGTGAGGCGTTGACCGCGCGGATCGAGATGTCTTGCGCCTTCGACAGCGCCGGACTTTCCGCTGAGGTCTTGGACCATGCCGCCTCCTTCGCGCCGCTCACGTCGGCGCGAATCGGAGGGGGGAACCAGCGCCTCGCTGAGGCGCTCGCCCGAGGCTTGGGAGGGGCCGTACGGCTGTCCGCCGCAGTCCGGAGCATCGACTGGGGAACCGACGGACGCGTTCACGTGCGAACTGATGCCGATGAGACCTCCGCAGACCGAGTGGTTCTGGCCGTTCCGTTACCGCTCCTTCCCGATCTTGGACTGTCCCCGGGGATCCCCGCCTGGAAGGGCGAGGTCATTGAGCGGGTTTCCTACGGGGACGCGGCGAAACTGCAGGTGCCGTTGCGGGCGCGGGCTTCGATCTCGGCCGTCATGGCGAGCGCCGAGACCTACTGGTCCTGGACGCTAACCGGCCCGGCGGTCGCGGGCAGCACGGCCGAGGTGCTGCCGGCCGTCCACTGTTTCGCCGGTTCGGCGGCTGCGCTGGCTGCGCTGGACGTAAGGGCCGGGGCCGGCCGCTGGGCCGAGTCCCTCCAGCGGCTGCGGCCAGAACTGGACCTTGACCTGCCGGGCGCACTGCTGACGACCTGGGCTGATGACCCATGGGCCCGCGGGGCGTACACCGCGCTCGGTGTTGCGTCCCGCCCGGAGGACGATGACCTCTTGGCTCGCCCGTTCGGCCCGATTCATATGTGTGGTGAATGGACCGCAGGGTTATGGGCCGGGCTGATGGAGGGGGCCTTGCGCAGCGGAACACGAGCGGCCCACGAGATCATCTCGTCGCCTTGAGATCGGCCCACAACGAGTAGCCGGCTTCCGGCTACCGAGTGTTCGTCGCTGGTCAGTCCTTGATCTCGCAAAGGACGGTACCCGCGGCGACGGTGGACCCGACCTCGGCGTTCAGGCCAGTCACGATGCCCGCCTTGTGCGCGTTGAGCGGTTGTTCCATCTTCATGGCCTCGAGAACCACGACGAGTTCCCCGGCCTCGACTTGCTGTCCGTCCGTCACGGCCAGCTTCACGATGGTTCCTTGCATCGGCGAAGTGAGCGAGTCCCCGGATGCTCCTCCTGCCGCCTTGCTGCGATTGCTCCGGCGCGGTGCCTGGGCCGCCGACGCCGTAGCGTTCCCCACACCTAGACCCGCAGGGAGCGTGACCTCAACGCGTTTGCCCCCGACCTCGACGACGACGTTCTGGCGCTCGGCGGCGGATGGGTCGCCCGCTGCCCCAGCCGCGTTGAAGGCGGGGATCGTGTTGTCAAACTCGGTCTCGATCCATCGGGTGTGTACGGAAAAGGCCTCATCGGGATCTCCCGGTGCGAAGGCCGGGTCCGCCACTACCGCGCGATGAAACGTGAGCGCGGTCGCCATCCCCTCGATCTCGAATTCAGCTAGGGCTCGTCGTGACCGTTCGAGGGCTTGTTGCCGGGTCGCCCCGGTTACGATCAACTTGGCGAGCAGCGAATCGAAGGCTCCGCCGATGACGGAACCCTCCGCCACTCCGGAATCGAGGCGTACTCCGGGACCTCCGGGGGCCACCCAAGTCGTCACCGTCCCCGGTGCCGGAAGAAAGCCACGGCCCGGGTCTTCGCCGTTGATCCTGAACTCGAAGGAGTGCCCGCGCAGATCAGGGTCGTCGTAGCCAAGCGCTTCGCCATCGGCGATCCGGAACATTTCTCGAACCAGGTCGATGCCCGAGACCTCCTCGGAGACAGGGTGCTCAACCTGCAGCCTGGTGTTGACCTCGAGGAATGAGATGGTGCCGTCCTGGCCTACCAGGAACTCGCAGGTCCCGGCGCCGACGTACCCAGCTTCCTTCATGATCGCCTTGGACGCCCGGTAGATCTCGGCCTCCTGCTCGGGGGTGAGGAAGGGTGCGGGCGCCTCCTCCACGAGTTTTTGGTAGCGGCGTTGAAGGGAGCAGTCGCGCGTCGAGATCACCACGACGTTGCCATGGGAGTCGGCGAGGCACTGGGTTTCTACGTGCCGCGGCTTGTCCAGGAACCGCTCGACGAAGCATTCTCCGCGCCCGAAGGCAGTGACCGCCTCACGCACGGCCGAGTCGTACAGGTCCGGGATCTCCTCGAGTGTGCGGGCGACCTTCATGCCGCGGCCGCCGCCGCCGTACGCCGCCTTGATGGCGACTGGCAGGCCGTGGGCCTGGGCAAAGGCCAGAACCTCGTCCGCCCCGTCGACCGGATCGGTTGTTCCGGGGACCAGCGGTGCATTGGCCTTCTGAGCGATGTGTCGGGCCTTGACCTTGTCACCCAGGGAGTCGATGGCACTGGGTGGCGGACCGATCCAGATCAGACCGGCATCGATCACGGCCTGCGCGAAGTGGGCGTTCTCTGACAGGAAGCCGTACCCAGGATGGATCGCGTCGGCACCGGATCTCTGCGCCACGTCCAGCAGCTTCGCGATGTCGAGGTAGGTCGACGCCGGGGTGTCGCCTTGCAGGGCGTACGCCTCATCGGCGAGCAGCACATGGGGGGCGTCGCGGTCGGAGTCGGCGTACACGGCAACGCTCGCGAGGCTTGCGTCGTGGCAGGCGCGGACCACCCGGACAGCGATCTCGCCCCGGTTGGCGATGAGGACCTTGCGCACGTGTCGTGCCCTTCTGTAGCTCGTCGGCCTGTAGCTATTCGGCGTCGGCGGGCAGCCTAGCCGGGTCGTCTGGACCACTGGCGCCCTCTGGTCCCCATAGGTCGGTAACCGAAGTCCCGACCTCGAGGAGCAAGAGCCGCAGGAGGGGAAGCGACAAGCCGGTCACGGTGCCCGGGTCTCCGTCCACTGAGTCCACGAACCAGCCGCCGAGGCCGTCGATGGTGAAGGCGCCGGCAACTCGCAACGGCTCCCCGGTGGCCACGTAAGCGTCGATCTCCGCGTCGGTGGGGTCTCCGAACCGAACGGTCGTTCGGGCCACGGCTTGGGCTCGCCGCTCACCGCGGATGACGCAGTGGCCAGTGACCAGCGCTCCCGTACGGCGGCGCATGCGCCGCCACCGTCGTATCGCATCTGCGCTGTCTGCCGGCTTGCCCAGCGGCTCGCCGTCAAGGTCCAACACCGAGTCACAGCCGATGACGATGGCCGCGGGGTCGGCCACCCGAAGGGCGACCGCCTCGGCCTTGTGCCTAGCTAAGGACAGAGCCACCTGCCCCGGGGTGCCGGTGGCTGCGTCCTCGTCGACGCCGCTCACGATCACCTCGGGGTCGATCCCGGCCGCGCGAAGCTGCGCCAACCGCGCTGGCGAGGCCGAGGCGAGCACGAGGCGAGTCACGGATCGCGGACTACCTGGGGAGCCCGGACGCACGCCAGGCGCCATCACCGTGGCCCAGGGCGGGCCGGATGTTGCGCCCTCGTGCCCGCCATGGCCCAGGTGGCTTCGCCGCAGTTGTGGCCGGTGCCGCGCTTGCCGCGGCCAGGACGACGACGACGGCAGCGAGTTCCTCGGGCGTGGGTTCCCCACGAACCACCCGCAACATCGGTGGTGCTTCGTCGCTCACAGCGGGATGTTTCCGTGCTTCTTGGGCGGCCGGTTCTCGCGCTTGGTGCGCAGGGCTCGCAGGGCCTGGACGAGCTGGGCGCGGGTCTCTGCTGGCTCGATGACCGCATCGACGTATCCCCGCTCAGCGGCGAGGTAGGGGTTCAGCAGGGTGTCCTCGTAGGAGGCGATCAACCGCGCTCGCTCGGCCTCGACGTCCTCAGCGACGGCGAGTTCCTTGCGGTGCAGGATGTTGACGGCGCCCTGAGCGCCCATCACGGCGATCTGCGCGGTGGGCCAGGCCAGATTGATGTCGGCGCCCAAGTGCTTGGACCCCATCACGTCGTACGCGCCGCCGTACGCCTTGCGCGTGATGACCGTGACCAACGGGACGGTCGCCTCTGCGTAGGCGTAGATCAACTTGGCGCCCCGCCGGATGATGCCATTCCACTCCTGGTCGGTGCCCGGCAAGAAGCCCGGCACGTCCACGAACGTCAGGACGGGGAGGTTGAAGGCGTCGCAGGTGCGGACAAACCGCGCGGCCTTCTCTGAGGCATCGATGTCGAGGGTCCCTGCGAACTGCATGGGCTGGTTGGCCACGACACCGACGGAGTGCCCTTCGACCCGGCCGAAGCCGCAGAGGATGTTTGGCGCGAAAAGGGGGTGTGACTCTAAGAACTCGCCGTCGTCGACGACCGCGCGGATGACGTCATGCATGTCGTACGGCTGGTTGGCGGAATCCGGCACGATCGTGTTGAGGGCGAGGTCGCTTTCGTTCAGAGCCAGATCAGCCACCGTCTCGAACACCGGTGGGTCGTCCAGGTTGTTGCTCGGAAGGTAGGACAGCAGTGCCTTGACGTAGTCAATGGCGTCGGCCTCGTCTTGGCCCATGAAATGGGCGACGCCGCTCTTGGAGTTGTGCGTCCGGGCGCCGCCGAGCTCCTCGAACCCCACGTCTTCGCCGGTGACAGTCTTGATGACGTCCGGACCGGTGATGAACATGTGTGAGGTCTGGTCCACCATCACGGTGAAGTCAGTGATTGCGGGGGAGTAGACGGCCCCGCCGGCGCATGGCCCCATGACCAGCGAGATCTGAGGGACCACACCCGATGCCAATACGTTGCGTCGAAAGATCTCGCCATAGCGGCCCAGGGAAACGACGCCCTCCTGGATGCGGGCACCGCCAGAGTCGTTGATCCCGATCATCGGAACGCCGGTCTTGATCGATAGGTCCATGATCTTGACGATCTTCTCGCCGAAGACCTCACCCAACGATCCCCCGAAGACGGTGAAGTCCTGAGCGAAGATGCACACCTGACGACCGTCAATCGTTCCGTACCCGGTGATCACGCCGTCCCCGTAGGGCCGGCGTGCCGCCAACCCAAACGCCGTCGAGCGGTGTCGTGCCAGGGCATCGGTTTCGACGAAGCTGCCTTCGTCCAGCAGGGCCTCGACCCGCTCGCGGGCAGTCATCTTTCCGCGGTCGTGCTGCGCGGTGACGGCTTTCTCAGATCCGGCGTGGGTGGACTCGTCCACCTTGTGGCGCAGTTGGGCGAGCTTTCCAGCCGTTGTGTGCAGGTCGGGTCGCTCTTCGGACGGGGAAGCGTCGGCTGGATCGGCGGCCACGGGGCACTCCTTGCTGGCGGTCAGAACCTCGAGCCAACGGGCTTCGTGGCTTGCGGCGTAGCGTAACGGCGTGTCCGAGTCGACCAAGGAGCCCACCGTCGGTTCCGTCTTCGGCGACCTCGGTCGACCGCCGCTGGTCCCGCACACGTTGCGCAGGTCCCTGGTGCGGCCCGACAGCTCCTGGCACTCGGTGCAGGTTGTCGATGAAGTGACCTCGACCAACGCAGAACTCACGCAGGCCGCCCACGCGGGTCGCGTGAGCGCTGGCGCGGTGCTGCTCGCTGAATACCAGCGGCAGGGTCGCGGGCGACTCGATCGTCGGTGGGAGAGCCCGCCGCGAGCCGGTCTGACGCTTTCGGTACTCGTCGGCCCGGAACGGCCGGTGGCCGAATGGGGATGGCTACCGCTCATCGCAGGCCTCGCGGTCGTGGAGGGAATCGAAGAGGCCACGAGCGTTCGCGGGAGCCTCAAGTGGCCCAACGACATCCTGGCGCCCGACGGACGCAAGTTGGGCGGGCTCCTGGCGGAGCGGATCGACGTTGGGGGGATCGCCCACGCTGTGATCGGGTTGGGGCTGAACGTGACGACCACGACGGATGAGCTTCCGATATCGACGGCCACGTCTCTCGCCCTCGCTGATGGCGCCCCGCTGGATCGTCAGACCCTCACGGTCTGCATCCTTCGCGCCCTCGATCTCTGGCTCGGCGAATGGGGTCGTGGCCGGGACCCCGGCCCCGCTTACCGGGAATGTTGCGACTCGCTGGGCCGAGACGTACGGGTGCAACGGCCTTCAGCCGCTGACTTGGTGGGGCGAGCCCTAGCGGTCGACGATGCCGGCCGGCTGGTGATCGAGGACACCGGCGGCCAGCGAACGGCCGTGTCCGCTGGCGACGTGGTCCACCTGCGCTGATTGGGCGTGAGGTGCAAGGATGCCGGGATGGGTTACCCGGCTAAGTTGCTCGCACAAGGTGAGCGCATTGATTTCGAGATGCGCCCACATTGGAAGTCGATGGTGGTTCCCGCTCTGGTCCTGATTGCGACCGTGGTGATCGGTGGGTACCTCATCGGGGTGGCCCCTGACGCCATCGATCCGGCTGCCACCTGGATCATCGTGATCGTCTGCCTCGTGGTGCTTTCGGTCTGGTTCATCCGCCCGCTGGTGCGCTGGCTCACCACGCAGTACGTATTCACTGACCGCCGCATCATCACGCGGACCGGGGTGATTGCACGCAGTGGTCGTGACATGCCGCTGTCGAAGGTCAATGATGTCTCGTTCAGTTACTCCGTCATCGATCGGATCCTGCAATGCGGGACTCTCGATGTGTCTTCGGCTTCGGATGAGAATCTCGTGATCGCTGACGTTCCCCGCGTTGAGGAAATCCAGCGCGAGATCTATCGGTTGCGCGAGCATGAAGAGGAGCGCCGCCGGCGGGCGCACGGCGGCCCACCCCCCGGCACCGGTGTCGACGACGACTGACCCCGTGGACCGAGGCGATCCTCGGGCCGATCCTGAGGCCCGGGAGGCCCTGCGACCGGAACTCGAGGCGCTGGTCCTCGGGGGACTCCCGAGGTACGACCAAGCAGGCTTCGAACAAGCATCAGGAATTCCTCTCGACCGCGCTCGCAACTACTGGCGGGCTCTTGGCTTTTCCGATCCTGCCCCGGATGAGCCCGCGTACGCAGACACCGATGTCGTGGCCCTGCAGCGGGCGGCGGACCTGGCTGCCGCGGGAGGTATCGGCGACCGGTACGTGCTCGCGCTCACCCGCGCCCTCGGCCACACGATGGCGCGGCTGGCCGACTGGCAGGTCGACATCGCCGTCGACCGATTGCAGTCCGAGGGCCGCCCCTTGGAGTTCGACCGGGCCCGGATGAGGCTCGAGGCGAGCCTTCCCGACCTTGAGCGGATGCTCGTCCATGCCTGGCGGCGACATCTGCTGGCCGCGCTGACCCGCGTGCTTGAGGCGGATGAGGCTGGCTTGGCGGCGGTTCCGCTCACCGTCGGCTTTGCCGATCTCGTGGGGTTCACGGCGTTGACTCGTCGGCTGGACGAGGAGGCGTTGGGGACGCTGGTTCAGGACTTCGAGAGTTGGGCCGCGGAACTCGTGGTTGCCCAGGGTGGTCGGGTGATCAAGACCATGGGTGATGGAGTGATGTTTGAAGCGGCAGAGCCCGCGGACGGGGTGATGGCCGCGCTTCTTTTGGCTGCCGGCCGAGGCGATGAGCTGCCACCTATCCGGGTGGGCATGGCCACGGGACGGGTCGTGCATCGCATGGGCGATGTGTTCGGTACGCCCGTCAACCTGGCGAGTCGCCTGACGTCGTTCGCGGGCGCTGGAGCGGTGTGGGCCGATGCGGCAACCGCGGCTGCAGTCACGGATCTCCCTGGCGTCGCGGCCGCGCCGATGTCGGCGCGCGCCGTCCGCGGGTTGGGTGTACTCGAGCCGTGGGTGCTGGAACCGATGGGGACGACACAGCCATGACGTTGCTCACGAGGTCTCACCCATTCGGCCCAGTCGGGGTCAACGCGGAGCCAACTTCAGCCGACGCAGTACTTCAGGTAGCGATACGCGCTGCTCTGGTTGGGGGGAGGCCGTTCGCTGTGACGACGATCGACCCTGCTCCCGTGCCCCTGGTAGCCGTGCCGATGACCAGGGGCGAAGCCGAGTCCATCGACCGACTGCATTCCCTGGTTTCGATCGCGAAGGTCGTGGCTTCGGCGGAGGCCTTCGACGACGTCCTGCGGTTGACTGCGGCCGAGGCCCGCGCCGCCTTGGGTGCCGCGAGCCTGTCCCTGTCGGTCTGGGAGCGAGACCGGGGGTGGCTGCGCGTGCTTTTCAACCTCGGCGACCTAGGTGGGGGTGAGTCGCCTGATGGGTCCGGCGAGGTCTACGCGCTCACTGACTACCCCGTCATCGAGGGTTTGCTCGAGACCGAGGGCTACGTGCACCGGGTCGATGCGGACCCGGAGGGCCTTGGCTACGACGCCGCGCTGGTGCGCTTGCTCATGCAGCTTGGCAAGGGCTCGTGCCTGGGGGTGCCGGTCGTCCTCGAGGGCCGGGTCTGGGGTGAGCTGTTCGCGACCCGTTATCAACACGACCGCCCCTACGGGCCGGACGACCTGGACTTCGCTGTGGCAGTTGCCGGCCAGATCGCTGCCGGTGTCGCGCAGGTACAACACCTGGAGCGGGTCTCTCGGCTGGCCTACTCGGACCCGCTGACGGGGCTCGCAAACAGGCGCGCCATCGACGACCGGCTAGATGCGGCCATGGCTCGCCACCAGGCCGACGCCACGTCCGTCAGCCTCATCATTGCCGACGTCAATGGACTCAAGCGCATCAATGACGACCGTGGGCACGAGGCCGGAGACCGGGCCCTCGTGCACTTCGCCGGGATGCTCTCGGCTTCAGCAGGATTGGTACCGGGCAGCCTCGCTGGCCGACTGGCTGGCGATGAATTCTGCATCGTCATCGAAGGAGCGGCACCCGACCACGCCGTCTGGGTGGCCGATGATCTGTGTCGCCGCGCGGCAGCGGGGCTGGCCGACGGTGTGGCTTGTGGGGTGGCGTCGACGGCGGATCCAGTAGGCCTCATTGACCATCCGGCACGCCTGTTCCGGCTGGCCGACGCCGCTCAAACCCGGGCGAAGCGGAGCCGCTCGCGCGTCCCGGTGGTCGCGGGGCGGGACTTGCCCGATGACGCCACCGTGCGGCTCGCCAATTTGGAGCGTGGTCGTCGCGACGATCGGCGCCGACTGCGCCAGCGTGGCGGTTCCGTCGCGTCCCGGTTGCTCGATGACGTCGTGGGGACCTTGGATCACAGCGGGGCGCCCGATGTGCGCGGCCGGCTGGAGGTGGTGGCGGATGCGGTTGCGCGGCTCGTCGACGCTGCGTCCTGGTGGGTCTCCTACGTCCCGCCCGGGGCGACCGTTCTGGCGAGCGTGGGCTTCTCTGCGATCCGGGTCTCGTCGGGACAGCCCGTGGACGGTCGACCGCCGGATGCTGACCAGTTCGTCGGCTTCGATCTCGCCTCGTACCCCGTGACGGCGCGATCGGTCGAGGGCGGGTCAGCGATCATCCTGGCCGCTGATGCCGGGGCCGACGCTGCCGAACTGGCGTTCCTGTCAGCATCGGGTTGGACGGCCAACCTGATGGCGGGCGCCCGCGACGCCGACGGCGGTGGATGGCTGCTTGAGATCTTCACCGACGAGATCAGCGGGGCGGTCGAGGACCTCGGGCCTACGTTGCGGGTGTTAGTGGCCCTGGCCCTGGTTGGACCATGACCGAGGGCGTCGACCGACTGGGCAGCCTCGCCCGGCTGGCGCGCTCGCTCGTCGCGGCCCGGTCCGATCTCGAGGTCGCCCGGACCGCTGGCGACGAGGGCCGATTCGCCTTCGGCGCTGACTCTGCCTCCATCGGCCGCCTCGAACGAGAGCGAGGGATCCTCCGGATCCTCGTGAACAGCGGCAGTCTGGCCGCCGGAGCTGTGGCTGAACCCGCCGAAGAGACCTACCGCCTGGTCGACTTCCCCCAACTGGCCGCCATGGTGGGGGATGCCCAGCCGTGGCTGATTTCTGCCGCGGACACCGAAGCCCCGTCGGAGAGCGGAGCGCGGCTGGCCGCGCTCGGCCGGAACAGCGGGTTGGCGGTTCCGGTACTCCTTGAGGGTGCTGTGTGGGGGGAGCTATTCGTCTCCCGGCGCGGGTCGGACCCGCCCTTCGATGCCCGGGACCTTGATTTTGCGGTCGCGTTCGCGGGGCTGGTTTCGGCCGGGCTCGGCCAGGTCCAGCACAACGAACGCGTGCGCCGCATGGCCTACACCGACTCGTTGACCGGGTTGGGGAACCGACGCTTCGTCGAGGAGCGCTTGGAGCTGGCCCTCGCCGCGCACGCGGGAGACGGCCGCCCGGTTTCGTTGGTGATGGCTGATGTGAATGGGCTGAAGGCCGCGAACGACCGCAACCAGTCGCACGCCGAGGGCGATGTGGCACTCAAAGTGGTCGCCTCAGCGCTGTCCCGGGCGACTGGGCGCGTGCCAGGCTCGGTCGCCGGACGGATCGGGGGAGACGAGTTCTGCGCTGTGGTTGAGGGTGGCGCCGACGTGGCCGAGGCGCTGGCCATGGAGTTCGTCGAGCTGGCTGCGACCGCTCCCTACATCCGGGGCGTCGCGGTAGGCGTCGCTAGCACGGAGTTCGCTACCGGGCCGGTGACCAGGCAGCAGTTGCTCGCCTGGGCAGATGAGGCTCAGTACGTCGCGAAAGCGGCCGGTTCAGCTCGCCCCGTCGTGGCAGGGCGCGACGAACCCGGGCAGAAATATGAGCGCCGCAGATGGCGGGGCTCGGCTGGGGCCGACGTTCTTCCCCGTGCTCTCGAACTCCTCTCGCGCTTCTCCGGGTTGCCGGCAGCCCAGCGCGTCTCTGCACTGGCCTCGTTACTGACTGAGGAGTGGGGGGCCAGCGGTTGGGTGTTATCGGTGTTGCGTGATGGCGTCGCGGTGCCCGTGGGCTGGCCCGACGGGCTCGACGTCACCGGTCATGCGTTCCCAGCCTCGCCGGAGGAGGAGTGGTTGCAGCGCGCCCGAGTGCACGGGGTGGAGCTGCTCGCTGGCGACCCGGCCGTGCCACTGGCCGACATCCGCGGCGTGGCCCGAGTGGGACTGGTGGCCACGTCGGGCTGGCTGCTCGAACTGCATGCGGGTGGCCCCACCTTGGTGGGCGTACTTCCCTCGGCCCGCGCCCTACTCGCTGCCGCGCTCGTCGACTAGGGCGCACGCATGGCTCGCCAGCCGATGAGTCCCGGCTAGACCGGCTCGCGGAGCCCGGCCTTGAGTTCGTCGTCATCGCCGAACCGCTGGAAGACGTACGTCCGATAGGCCCAAAACCGGAACATCGTGCTCAGCCCGAGGCCCACCACGTTGGCCGAGATGTTGTCCGCCAGGGGGCTCGTGAGGTCGAGTTGGTAGTGCGTGAACCACAGACAGGTGAGCGCAATGCCAAGGCCCACGGCGTTGAACACGAAGAACAACACGTATTCCCGGACATAGCCCTGCTTGCGACGGTGTCGGTAGGTCCAGAACCGGTTGCCGAGGTAGGCCACGAGCGTGGCCAGCACGACGGAGATGACCTTGGCCGTGAGGGGCTTGTCGTAGAGGGGTCCCTCTCCGCCCGCGAACCGGAGCAGGTTGAAGGTCCCGATGTCCACTACGAGCGCGACAAGTCCGACCGTGCCGAACTTCGCCACCTCGTGAAGGAAACGTCGGGCCGCAGGTGGGAGGCCGGCCATGGCCGCGACTGTACCCACCGGGCCCGTGACACCATGGCCGCGTTGGCGGCGATGTCCGTCACATCGACCGGCCCGGCGAGGAGGGAATCCGATGATCGACATGAGCCTGGACCCGGACCTGGAGGCCCTGCGGCTCACCGTCCGCGAGTTCGCCGTGAGCAAGGTCGCGCCCGTTATCGGTGACTACTACGAGCGCGGCGAGTTCCCCCTCGACCTGGTGCAGCAGATGGCCTCGATGGGCCTGTTCGGGCTCCCCTTCCCGGAGGAGGTAGGCGGCATGGGCGGGGACTACTTCGCCTTGTGTCTGGCTCTTGAAGAGCTCGCCAGGGTCGACTCCTCGTTGGCGATCACCCTGGAGGCGGCCGTTTCACTCGGTGCCATGCCGCTGTTCCGGTTCGGGTCCGACGCGCACCAGCAGGAATGGTTACCGCGGCTCGCGGCTGGGCAGCTGCTCGGGGCCTTCGGACTCACCGAGCCCGGTGGAGGCACTGACGCGGGGGCGACCGCGACGACTGCGCGGTTGGATGGTGGGGAGTGGGTCATCGACGGGACGAAGTGCTTCATCACCAACAGCGGAACTCCGATCACCGCATTCGTGACCGTGACCGCCGTCACCGGTGTCGCAGAAAACGGGGGGAAGGAGATCTCGACGATCCTGGTGCCGTCAGGCACACCGGGGTTCACGGTCGGGCCGCCCTACTCCAAGGTGGGTTGGCGATGCTCCGACACCCATGAGCTCTCCTTCGCTGGGTGCCGCGTGCCGGCGGAGAACCTGGTCGGCACCCGCGGTCGTGGATTCGCGCAGTTCCTGGAGATTCTGGATGAGGGTCGGATCGCCATTGCCGCCCTGTCTGTGGGGCTGGCCCAGGGCTGCGTCGATGAGGCGGTCCGTTACGCCAAGGAACGGCACGCATTCGGAGTGCCGATCGGCTCGAATCAGGGGCTGGCCTTCCAGATCGCCGATCTCGAGGTACGAGCGCACACGGCGCGGCTGGCCTACTACGAAGCAGCGGCTCGAATGGTGGCCGGGCGGCCGTTTAAGCGGCAAGCCGCGATCGCCAAACTGGTCGCGTCCGAGGCCGCCATGGACAACGCGAGAGTGGCCAGCCAGGTCTTTGGCGGCTACGGATTCATGAACGACTACCCGGTGGGCCGCTTCTATCGCGACGCAAAGGTGCTCGAGGTCGGCGAAGGGACGTCCGAGGTGCAGCGCATGCTCATCGCTCGAGACCTCGGGCTCTAGTACGCCCATCCGGCCCACACTTCTGCCGACAGCCTGGTCTGGAACCTAGTCTCCCGTGCCGATCGACGTGACCGGCACGGGAGACCTCGTTCAGTGGGCCGTGTGGCGTCCGGGCCGCCTACGCGGCTGGCGGACCATGGCGGCCCCTGCTGCGATCAGGAGCAGTCCGACCAAGGCGACCTTGGGCAGCGGCAACTGACTCCCGGTGGCGGGCAGATCGTCAGTGCCATTGTCCGAAACCTCGGTGATCACCGCGGTGTTGGTGACCACGTTCGAAGGAGTGGACGGCTGGTCCACGCTCTCCACGGCCGACACGTTGACGAAGTCGACGGTCTCCGAGCCCTCGACCACAGCATCCTGCTCGTCAGCCGTGACCGCGAACTGCACCTGTCGAGTCTCGCCCGGGTTCATGCTTCCCAAGGCCCAGGTGAGCCCTGTGGTCGTGCCGGCGTCCTTGATCTGCGTGACCTCGCAGGTGCCGCCTTCAGGGGGTTCGCCCACGCAGATCGCGGAGTCGGGGACGTACGTGGTGATCCCCGAGGTCGGCTGTTCATCGTCGTACCCGGGAATCGTGTCGGTGACGACCACCCCGGTTTGCTCGTAGGCACCGCTCTCGTCCACGCTGACCGTGAGCGTGTAGGTGATCGTCGTACCAAAGGCCACCACCCCGGTCGGATCGTTGGCCTTGGCGATGGTGAGCGTCGAGTCACACCCCTGGGGCCCGGCGGGGAATGGAACGCTCACGGACGGCGTCGTGCCCGAGCCGGTGAGGAAGAACACGAGAGGCCGCACTTCCGGCCCGGGGTAGGAGTCACCGGCGGAGTACCCCGGCCACAGCAGGTCGGTGACCGTGACGACCCCTTCGGCGTTCGCAGAGACGGGGATCTCGTCGATGACATAGGGGCCGAAGGAGGCCTCGTCGGTGAGATCGAGGTTGCCTGGGGCTGCGTTGTCGAGCACCACCATGGTCAGTTGCTCGCTCGCGACCCAGCCCTTGGAGGTGAACGACACATACGGGGTGTCGACGTCGCACTCCTCCGACGTCGTCGGTGTCAAGGGCCGAATCGTCACGGGGTTCTCAACCGGGTTCGAGGTGGTCTTGTCCGTGGTTGACGTCGCGACGGCAACGTTGCGGATCGTGTAGTTCCCACCTTCGGCATCCGACCCCGTCGGTGGCAGCAAAGCGACAGTGAAGCGAACGGTCTTGGAGGCTCCGGCGGAGATCGCTCCGACCGTCCAGCTGATGTCTCGACCATCGACCTCGGCGCAGTCCGCGGGTCCGCCGTCGCAGGTGGCGGTCCCGGCGACCAGCTCGGTCTGATCGGGAACCGTGTCCGTGACCACGACTCCCTCCTGATCAGCACCCTCGCCGGCCGTCACCTCCAACGCGTACTCGATGGTGCGGGGGGCACCGGTTGAGTCCAGGTAGCCGCTGAGGGTGCCGGTTGGGTCGTTGGTCTTGATCAGACTGAGGCTGGAGTCGCCCTCTGTCACGGTGATCGGCACTTCGTCACAGTCGTCCTTGGTGCCGACGACCGGCGTGCTGTCGTCCGGTGTGAGAGCCACGCACGCGGTGTTGATGTATTCGGCGTCGTTGTCAGCCTCGAGGACCTTCAGGGTGAGCGAAACGACCTCGGGCGAGTCACCGGGCGCGAGGCCCTCCTTCAGCGTCCAGGTCACGGTGCCGTTCGTGTAGTCGCCGCCGTCGCTGGCGGAGACGAACGAGAACAGATCGGTATCGAAGGTGTCCGTGATCACGACCGGCTTCACGGCCACGGGATAGTCGACCTCCGCCAGCGAAACGCTGATGGAATAGCTGACCTCGTCACCTACGGCGACCGGGCCGTCAACCTCAGCCACCTTCTCGATCAGGAGGTCGGCGCATCCCACAGCCAGCGTGACCGTGTTGCTGTCGACGGTGACCGATTTGTAGGAAGGCACGTACGTCGCCGCGGCCTCGTTCGAGAACGTGGAACAGCCCTCGGCCTTGACGATGACCTTGACCGGAACGGTGATCGTGCGGGTCTCGCCGGCTCCCAAGTCGTTCAGTACGACCTCGACCGGGTCGGCACCCGGGAGGGTATCCACGACACTGTCTCCGTCAAGGACGGTGATGTCGCCATTCGGAGCCACCGCAGAGGGCAGATCGTCGACGACGTCGACTCGATCGGCGTTACCGCCTCCGTTGTTCGTCACGGTGAGCAGATAGTCGAAGGTGTCTCCAGGCAGCAGGATTGCGCCCTTGTCAAGCGTGGTCTCGTCCTGGACGGCAGACTTCGTGATCTCCACCGCGGGTTCCTTGTAGCCGCTGGCCCCGGCCTGTTCGGGCAGGGCGATCGCTGCGGTTGCGAGGACGAGGCCCACAGCCGCGCCTGCGGCCACGAGGCCCCGACGACTGCGGACCCGAGCGGGCAAGACGGTCCAAGCTTTGGGGTGGCTGGTGGTCGACATGGCGCTCCTCGGACGTGCACGACTACACAGGGGCGGTGTCGCACCTGGCGCCGACAGGGCCGGTTTCGCTGTGGCTCCCCCCGGGCGGTGCGCGACCAGCTGCACCCGAGGTTCGTCGCCTCCCCTTACGACTGGAGGAAGTCTGTCGGCCGAGTCCGGACTTGTCGACCCCGGGTCCGAACTCGGTCACCCGATTGGGCCGACCAGGCGTTGATCGGTCACGACCCGTGGCGTGACGTCGACTCAGGGTTACGTCGCCACGCCGTTAGGCTCCGGCGCATGAGTCCCGTGGTCGGTGTCGTGGGAGGTGGGCAATTGGCGCGGATGACCCAGCCAGCGGCCATCGGGCTAGATGTTCGGTTGCGCGTCCTGAGTGACTCCGCACACGCGGCCGCCGCGCAGGTTATCCCTGACGTTGTGGTCGGTCAGCACGACGATTTCGAGACGTTGGGCGCGTTCGCCGACGGCTGCGACGTACTCACCTTTGATCACGAACACGTGCCCACGGACCATCTTCGGTCGTTGGCTGCCCTGGGTCTGGTTGTCCGACCCGGACCCAGCGCGCTGGAGCACGCACAAGACAAGTTGGTCATGCGGCGGCGGATGGCCGAGCTCGGGGTGCCGGGGCCGCAGTGGACCGAGATCACCAGTCTCGATGATTTGTCCGACTTCGGGACCAAGGTGGGTTGGCCGGTCGTGCTCAAGACGGCTCGCGGAGGCTATGACGGCAAGGGAGTCCGCCTGGTGCACGACGCAGCGGATGGCGCCGATTGGGTCAGCCGGATGCATGCTGGCGGCCCGAGTTTGTTGGCCGAGGAGAAGGTCGCGTTCACCCGCGAACTCGCGGCGTTGGTTGCGCGGTCCCCCTCCGGTCAGACCGCGGCCTACCCCGTCGTCGAGACGATCCAGGTGGAGGGCGTGTGCCGCGAGGTGATCGCCCCCGCTCCCGGTCTGTCCGCCGAGCACGCGACGGCGGCCCAGCGCGTGGCGCTGGAAATTGCTGGCGCGCTGGATGTCGCCGGAGTCCTGGCTGTCGAGATGTTCGATACCCCGGATGGGGTTCTGGTCAACGAGTTGGCCATGCGGCCACACAACAGTGGTCACTGGACGATCGACGCAGCGGTGACCAGCCAATTCGAACAGCACCTGCGCGCGGTCCTCGACCTCCCCCTCGGGTCACCCCAAGCGCGAGCACCTTTCACGGTCATGGTCAATGTGCTCGGAGGCGACCTTCCGGATCTCCACCCCGCCTTTCGGCACTGCATGGCGAGGGACCCGGCGCTTCGCGTTCACCTGTATGGCAAGGACGTCAAACCCGGGCGCAAGGTGGGTCACGTCACGGTCTTCGGAGACTCCCTGCCCGATCTGCTCGAGCGCGCCCGCCATGCCGCCGCCTATCTACGAGGAGATATCAATGAGTGACGCGAAGGCCAGCCCCACGCTGGTCGGGCTGGTCATGGGGAGTGACTCGGACTGGGCGGTGATGCAGGCGGCCGCGGGTGCTCTCGAGGAATTCGGCGTGGGCTACGACGTCGATGTCGTCTCTGCGCACCGCATGCCGATCGAGATGATCGAGTACGGCCGCACGGCGCACGATCATGGCGTGCGGGTGATCATCGCCGGTGCCGGGGGGGCCGCTCACTTGCCGGGGATGTTGGCCTCGGTCAGCCCCCTTCCAGTGATTGGCGTTCCCGTCGCTCTCAAGCATCTGGACGGGATGGACTCCTTACTCTCGATGGTGCAGATGCCCGCGGGGGTCCCGGTGGCTGTGGTCGCGGTCGATGGGGCGCGCAACGCCGGCCTTCTGGCCGTCCGGATGCTCGGGACCGCCGATCCGGGGCTGCGCGAGCAGATGCTCGAGTTCCAGGAAGGCCTCACGGCCACGGCCAAAGAGAAGGGGGAATCCCTCCGGAGGCAGCGCACCGGTCGGACCGGCTTTTCACCCTGACGTCGCGTCGCCCTGAGCGCCTTGTCCCGGGCACAACGACAGGCAGGGGCATGGGCGGAGGCTAGTGGCGGAGGCATACCCTGGTGGGGATCTCTCGACATCGAGAGATCATCGACGTTGGATCCCCTGGAGTACGCGTGTCCGAGTTGTTCCGCCCGACCGAGGAGCACGAGATGCTCCGGGCGTCTGTTCGTTCCTTGGCCGAAGCCAAGATCGCCCCCCGAGCCGCTGAGATCGATGAGTCTGGGGAGTTCCCCTGGGACGTTCATGCGGCTCTGGTTGCCGCGGATCTGCACGCGGTGCACGTGCCGGAGGCGTACGAGGGCGCCGGCGCCGACGCGGTGGCCGTGTGCATCGTGATCGAGGAGATCGCGCGGGCCTGCGTGTCTTCGTCTCTGATTCCTGCCGTCAACAAGCTCGGGACGGCAGGGCTGATCTTGTCGGGGTCCGAGGAGATCAAGGGCCGCTACCTGCCGCCGCTCGCTCGCGGTGAGGTGATGTTTTCGTATGCGCTGTCTGAGCCCGAGGCCGGCAGCGATGCCGCTGCCATGCGCAGTCGAGCCGTCCGGGACGGGGACGGCTGGGTGCTCAACGGGGGCAAGAGGTGGATCACCAACGCCGGGGTGTCGAAGTACTACACGGTCATGGCCGTCACCGAGCCGGAGGCGCGATCACGCGGGATCTCGATGTTCGTCGTCCACGACGACGACGAGGGGTTCTCCTTGGGTGCGCCCGAGAAGAAGATGGGAATCAAGGGCTCGCCGACGCGCGAGCTGTTCTTCGACAACCTTCGGTTGGGGGACGACCGGCTGGTGGGCGAGCCCGGCACTGGGTTCTCGACCGCCCTGCGCGCGCTTGACCAGACTCGGCCGACCATCGCGGCCCAGGCCGTGGGCGTGGCTCAGGGTGCCTTGGACTACGCGCTCGGATATGTCAAAGAACGCAAACAGTTCGGTCGCGCTATCGCTGAGTTCCAGGGTCTTCAGTTCATGCTGGCGGACATGGCGATGCGACTGGATGCTGCCCGGTTGATGACCTACGCGGCAGCCGAGAAGTCCGAGCGCGGCGACTCGGACTCCACCTACTTCGCGGCGGCCGCCAAGGCGTTCGCCTCCGACGCAGCCATGCAGATCACGACCGACGCAGTCCAACTTCTCGGGGGCTACGGCTACGTCAAGGACTACCCGGTCGAGCGAATGATGCGCGATGCCAAGATCACCCAGATCTATGAGGGGACCAACCAGATCCAGCGCCTGGTTATGGCGAGGAACCTGCTGAAGTGATGGCCGGTCCAGCGCCTACCCTGACCTGGTGAGCAGTTCTGGGGCAGTCGTAGCCGTCGTGGTGGCCTACAACCGGCGCGATCTTCTTCTTGCCTGCCTTGATGCATTGGCTGCCCAAAGCCGTTCCTGCGCCGCAGTCGTCGTCGTGGACAATGCCTCCACTGACGACACGACCAGCGTCGCTTCCGGCCATGCGCTGGCCCCTGATGTGCTGACGTTGGACCGAAATACCGGCGGTGCGGGCGGGTTCGCTGCGGGGCTCGCTCGAGCGGTGATCGGCCATGACGCGGAGCTGATCTGGCTGATGGATGACGACACGATTCCATCGCCGACTGCGCTTGAAGAGTTGGTTGAAGCCACGGCTCGCTACGACGGTCCGGTGGCAGTGGCGGGAAGCAGGGTTGTGTGGACCGATCGGCGCGATCATCCAATGAACACGCCCCGCCCGCGCCCCGGTGCCACCCGCGAGGAACTCGCTCGGGCAGCGTCAGCGGGGGCCGTGCCGGTCCGGTCCAGTTCCTTTGTCTCGATGCTCATCGATGCGCAGGCGGTGCGCGAACACGGCCTGCCGGTGGCGGACTATTTCATCTGGAACGACGACTTCGAATACTCATGCCGGCTGCTCAAGCACAACACCGGTCTGGCCGTACGGCCCAGCGTCGTCGAACATCGAACGGCGGTCTTTGGCGCAACCGACGCCGACCCCGGAGAACGATTCTTTTTCGAGGTGCGCAACAAGACCTGGATGTTCACTCGGTCGTCTGCACTTGCTCCGCAGGAGCGACTGCTCTACGCCGGCTCCACCGCGCGAAGGTGGGCCCGAACCTTCAAGCGGAGCCGGGCCCGCGGGGTCCTGTGGCGCGCTGGTGTGCGTGGGCTGCGGGAGGGACTCAGGCACGGCCCTCGGTCGACGACTGAGGTTCTCGCTGGTCTGGGGCCGGTGTCGGATCAGGTAGCCGAGCTTGAGGCGGCGGCGGGTGGCTGAGGAAGGCTTCTCGGTGCTGTTGCCGGTCTATGCCAAGGATCGTCCAGCCCACCTGATCCGGGCGTTTGACTCCGCGACCCGTGAGCAGGAGCTCCCACCCAACGAGGTGGTCGTGGTGGTGGACGGCCCGGTCGGGCCGAAGTTGACGGCCGCCTTGGATGAGTTGTCAAGGCGCACCCAGATCCCCGTGTCCCGGGTGCCGCTACCCATCAATCGAGGACTGGCCCGGGCGCTGGATGTCGGACTCGACCGATGCCGCTTCGAGATTGTGGCCAGGGCCGACGCGGACGACATCAGCCTGCCCGCGCGATTCGCCGCTCAAGTGCCACTCGTCGCAGCCGGGGTAGACCTGATCGGATCGGCCATTGTCGAGTTCGTGGATGACGAACAAGCCTGGGGGGTCGTGCGCACTCCGCCCGTCGGTGAGGAGCAAATCCGCGCCTACGCCCGGTTTCATGATCCCTTCAACCACCCTTCAGTGGTCTACCGGAAGGGCGCGGTCCGCGCGGCTGGGGGCTATCGGCACCTCGATCTGCTCGAGGACTATTGGCTGTTCGCTCGGATGATCGCTGAAGGGGCCCGCGTCGCCAACCTGGTAGAACCGCTGGTCCTCTACCGAATCGGCGCTGGGTCCTACGCACGTCGAGGCGGGGTTCGGCTGTTGCGTTCGGAGGTGGCGCTTCAGCGACGCTTGCGGCGCGAGGGATTCACGTCGAGAACGCAGTTCGTACGGAATGTCACGATGCGCGGTGGCTATCGCCTGGTGCCCGAACAGGTTCGCCGCGCGGCCTATCGGCGTCTCGTGGTGCGTGACCCCGGCGGAGGCCTCAAGACCTAGGCTAGGCGGACGGTCCGCGCGTGGGCCACCAGTGGGAGGAGCCAGGCGTGGACCCGGATCTCGTGATCGTGGGAGCTGGCTTGTTCGGCCTCACCATCGCCGAGCGATGCGCTGACGAGCTGGGACTGCGGGTCCTCGTGATGGATCGACGGGACCACATCGGTGGGAACGCCTACTCGGAGACGGACCCGAGCACAGGTATCGAAGTGCACAAGTACGGAGCCCACATCTTCCATACCAACAACAATCGGGTGTGGGACTACGTCAACCGATTCACCTCGTTCACGGGGTATCGGCACCGGGTGTACACGAACCGGGGCGGCGAGGTCTTCCCGATGCCGATCAATCTGGGCACCATCAATCAGTTCTTCCGGTCCGCCATGGGTCCGGATGCGGCCCGGGCGCTGGTGGCCGAGCAGGCGGCCGAAGTCGAGGGCGCGACAGCGTCATGCATGGAGGACAAAGCGATCTCCCTGGTGGGGCGTCCGCTCTATGAAGCGTTCATCCAGGGGTACAGCGCCAAGCAGTGGCAGACCGACCCCCGTGAGCTGCCTGCGGAGATCATCAGCCGGCTGCCGGTTCGCTACACCTACGACAATCGCTACTTCAGCGATCGTCATCAGGGGTTGCCCACGGATGGGTATGCGGCCTGGTTGAATCGGATGGCCGAGCACTCTCGGATCGAGGTCCGGCTCAGTACGGACTTCTTCGACGGGAACCAAGCCGTCCATCGCGACGCCGTCGTCGGGCAGACCCCAGTCGTCTACACCGGGCCGATTGATCGCTACTTCGATCACGCCGAGGGCCCCCTGGCTTGGCGAACCTTGGACTTCGAGACTGAGGTGCATGACGTTCTCGATTTCCAAGGGACCTCCGTGATGAACTACGCCGACGTGGAGGTGCCCTACACGCGGATCCACGAGTTCCAGCATTTCCACCCGGAGCGCCCCAATACCTCGGGTCGAACTGTGATCATGAGGGAGTTCTCGCGCTTCGCGGAGGCTGAGGACGAGCCCTACTACCCCCTGGCAACGGCTGCGGACCGGAGCCGGCTGCTCGCCTATCGGGAGCGTGCGCAAGCGGAGCCGGACGTCGTCTTCGGTGGCCGTCTGGGGAGCTATCAATACCTCGACATGCACATGGCGATCGGTGCCGCGCTGACGACGTACGACCAGCGGCTGCGCCCGATGTTTGGTGGGGATCCGGTGTGAGCCGGGCGCGCTCGCACCAGGTTCGGCGGCGCTTCCGGCGCGCGGCCGTTCAGGCCGTGCGCCGTTCGAGGTTGCTTCCCTCAACGGTCCCGGACCGGCTCGGCGACGACGACGCGCTGGCGGAGTCGTCCCTGTCGCAGACCGTGATGGTCTACTTCGCGGACACGAGAGAAAGCCTCTATCAACTCCGGCCTTGGTACGAGCCATTGAAGGCGTTGAACAAACGCCATGCGGTCGTTGTCGTTTGTCAGGACTCTCGTACTGCTTCGGTGATCAGGGCCGAGCTTGGGCTTCCCGTGATCACGATCGCCAGGTATGGCGCCCTGGACGGGTTGCTCGGCCGCAGCGACCTCAAGCTGGCGCTGTATGTGAACCACACGCCGCAGAACTTCTCCGGCCTCCGGTTCACCTCACTCGCGCACGTCTACTTGACTCATGGCGACAGCGACAAGGGCGTCACCGTCTCCCACCAAAACAAGGCGTATGACTTCTGTTTCGTAGCGGGGCAAGCTGCCATCGACCGGTTCGCGGCGGCCCTGATGTTTACTGAACCGGCCCAATGGTGCCGGACCATCGGGCGTCCACAGCTCGACGCTCACCCGGTGGCATCAACCGGTTCGGGCGATCCAGGGCACCCAACGGTCTTGTATGCCCCGACCTGGGAGGGCGCGCAGCCGTCGGTGGCCTACGGCTCGATCGCTTCGATGGGCCTATCGCTCGTGACCAGACTCATCGAGTCAGGTTCCTGCACGGTTGTCTACCGCCCCCATCCGCTCAGCGGAGTTACCGATGCGACCTACGGGGCGGCTGATGCCCGCATTCGCTCGTTCATCGAAGCAGCCACTGCGCGTGATCCGGCGGCGGGCCACCGGGTGGCCGTTGGGGGAACCCTTGAGGAGGCGTTCGGAGGGGCCGACCTCTTGGTCTGCGACGTGTCAGCTGCAGTGATGGACTGGTTGCCTTCAGGCAAACCCCTAGTGGTCACCGAGCCGCAGGCGGAGGAAGTGGTCACCGCGGGTACAGCGTTGTTGGATGTCGTGCCTCGGCTCGCTCCGGACGGGGTTGCTGACGTCGTCGGCCTGATCCGCGATCAGGTCACTGCCGACCCGACCAAGGCCGAGCGACTGTCGCTCGTCGAGTACTACCTCGGAGACATCACGCCGGGTGCTGCCACCCAGCGTTTCGTCGATGCTTGTTCCCGGGTGATCGCGGAGCGCGATGCCGCCTGGCAGGTCATCACCGCACGCGGGCGGGCTGGCCGCTAGTCGGGTTTCGGGGAGCCGGTGACCCGCCGGAACGTGACCTCGCCCGCTGTTATGCTCGCCGCTGTGCCGCGCCGAGTGATGCTTCATGTCGGCTTGCACAAGTCAGGAACCACCTTCCTGCAGAATGTTTGGCGAGCCAACCGTGCTGGCCTTGCCGATCAGGGCGTGCACTACCCGGGGGGTCCCGGCGAGCCTGTGCAACGCATGGCGGCCTATGACTTGCTTGGACGTCGCCCGCGTCGCGTCGACGACCAGCGCGTTCCTGGCCAGTGGAAGGCCCTCGTGGACGCCATCACCACATCACCGCACCCCACGGCGTTGATCTCTGACGAGGGCCTGATCTTCGGGACCCCCAGACAAGCCGCCAAAGCGGTGGACAGTTTTCCCGACGCCGAGGTTCATGTCGTTTTGACCTGTCGTGACCTTGCCCGCGTCGTGGTGTCAGCTTGGCAAGAAGAGGTCAAGAACAATCGCACCTGGACATGGCCCGAGTTCATAGCGGCGCTGCAGGACCCTGGCCGCCGAGGGCAGAACCCGGCTCGAGGTTTTTGGCGCGCTCAGGACCTGCCCTCGATTGTGGCGACCTGGCGCGAAGTCGTGCCGCCGGAGCGGATCCACGTGGTCACCGTCCCTCCGCCCGGCGCGCCGACCGACGAGTTGCTGCGTCGAGTTGGTTCGGTGGTGGGATTTGACGCCGCCCTGCTGACCGAGGAGCCACCGTGGGACAACTCCTCCCTCGGGACGGCTGGCACGGAGGTCGTTCGTCGACTCAATGTGAAACTTGATCACTCGCTGAACCAGCGCCAGCACTCTTTCCTGGTCAAGCAGGCGATTGTGCCGTACCTCGTTCGCAACGGGAATGACACCAAGTACGGCCTACCGGAATCGGAATTCGACTGGGTGCACGCGCAGGCGCTGCGCCACGTCGAAGCGATCGGTTCAGGCGGGTACGACGTCACCGGCGACCTCGAAGATCTCATCCCCAAGCCTGGAAAGCCCCAGCACCGACCCGATGAGTTCACCACGGAGGAGTTGCTCGACGCGGCTTTGGTGGCCCTTCAGGCGGTCAGCGAGCGATATGCCGAACGCTGGTGGCGTAGACGAAAGCGCGACAAGCCCGCCGTCGAACCGGCGTCGAGAGGGGTGCGTGCCTCGAGTGCGGCACGAAGCGTCTCCTTTCGCTCCAAGCGAGCAGCGGCGGACGTCGCCGATCGCAACCGCCTGGTGGCTCGGGCCATGGAGTGGTACCTCACCCTCATCGACCGCCAGAAGAAGCCGTCCTCGTGAGCAGGTGTTCCTCGATCTGATCCCTTGGACCTGATCCTTTAGGCCTGGTCGTCCTGCAGTTCGGTCGCGTCCGTGTCCATCAGGTCTGGATCGAGGCCGCTGGTGGCGCCCACGTTGGCGGTCGCTGCGAGCCGATCGACCGCGTCTCTCCAACGGTGGATGGACGGTGGTTCGGCGGGTCCCAGGATGTGCTCACGCAACTCCAGACGCCGCGTGGCAAGGGGGTCCTCGCCACGGATCTGAGCGAGGATTTCCCCAAGCTCGGGGCAATCTGGACCCAGCAGATAGGCCCCGCCGGTCGTGGGGTTCTCCCGTAAGAACTGGTCAGGGTCTATTCCACGGGGGTTCGCGCAGACGTACGGCTTGCCGCTCGAGAGAAAGTCCGACACGACACTGGACACATCGGCGATCATTGCGTCCGCGTGATTGAAGCAGGAGAAGAGCTCCGGCAACTTGGCATCGATCACGAGGTGCGCGCCAGGTTCGTGCTCGCTCCAGAAGGCGGCCTCCCACTCGGCCGACAACTCTGCGAACTGCGCCGCGCTGAGACCCGGCTCAGACAGACGCTCGGTCAGCGCGCGGACCCTCGGAGCCTGGCTGGGCCCAGGCTTGGCTCCATTCGCGCGTTCGAGCATGTCCACGATGGCGTTGTGCGCCCTTCTGGCCCGCGGATCGCGCACTCCGGTGAACGGGTGCGGCTTGTAGAGGATTTCCCAATCGCCCGGCGCGGCGAGGAGTCCCTCGATGAGCACAGGTCCCATATCAGTGATCGACGTACCGAAGTCCTCGTTGGTCCACCCCTCCCAGGTCGGCGCATAGAGAATGCGTTTCCGACCGCCTTCGGGTGGTCGATCCACGTGATCGATGGCGATGAGTTGTGGCCGCCCTACTTCCACGATCGCGTCATCGCGGATGCCGACGTCGGCGGCCGCCCATCGCTCGCGCGCGGCCGGCCCGGCCACCCACAGTTCGTCGTACGCCTTGGCGAAGGGGTTGATGCTGCTTACTTTGTCGCTGTCCCCATGGCCGATAAAGACGTGCCTCATGCCGGGTTCACGCAGTAAATGGATGTTCTTGCCTGAGTGCGCCACGTACATGGCGACCCGCGCTGAGGTGAGTTTCGCACTCATCACCGTGACCGAATCAGGCATGCAGACGACCGGAAGTTCAGTCGGGGCAAGCGCCGCCAGCATGGCGCGTTCACGAAGCATGAGCAGGACCGGCCGCTGGAGGTCGCTGAGAGGTTTCAGCCACATGTTGATCTGATAGACGGCGTCGACCGACCCGGTGAAGTGCACGATCACCTCGGGTTCCAGGGCACGGATGCGCTGGAAGGCACGCCGTAGCCACTCCGAGTTGCTGGGCAGACCACCCCAGCCGAGGATCCGCGCGGCCAGAATGGCGCTTCCTGACAAGACCACAGCGACGTACGCCAAAGTCAGGAGTACGAAGGGCCAGATCTGATCGGTGGCGACGCCGATGGCTCCGACGGCAAGAGCCAGCGCGCCGATCCGAATCAAGCGCGCTTCGCCCCAGCCGGCGACCTCGCGTGATGCGGGGGCCATCAACGGGCCAAGATCGATGTTGCGTACGGCGAT
The DNA here is from genome assembly GCA_963851405.1 of uncultured Actinomycetota bacterium. GTDB lineage: Bacteria > Actinomycetota > Actinomycetes > DATJPE01 > DATJPE01 > JANPBY01. The sequence goes on from CAWKPB010000005.1 coordinate 341,245, forward strand.
GGGGCGGAGAAACCGCACTCGCCATGCGAAGGCCATGAGGAGGTAGGCCGCGCGCGACAAGGGCACCAGTAGAAGCAGCGCAAAGGCCAAGACTTCGCCGCTAGCCCAATCAGGGAAATGCCGCGCCAACAAGACGCCGAAGGTGAGCACCTGGAGGAGCCCCAACGCACTGGGCTCGAGGCCGCCAATTCGAAGCAGTCGTTTGAAGTTCGGCGGTGGTGTTCCCACCAGGTCCACGACGACGATCAACAGGAGGGCAACCGCCCAAACCAAGGGGAGATCGGCAACTGCTGCGACGGCCAGAGCGACGTACAGCACCGCGAGGGCGATGAGACGAAGGCCGAGGCGTGAGTTTTGCCGGATGACCTCGCGGCCACCGAGGGTCACGCGGGTCCGTCCTGGTCGTCCAACCCGTGACTCCGAGTGGGAAGCGACGCCAAGTTGGCGTCGTCCTCAGCGAGCTCAAGAGCCTGGTCCACCGCGTCGGCTGCGCCTGAGGTCGACTCCTCTCCTCGGGACAGCCGCACGTCCATCACGTGTCCGCTCTCCTCGGACGTCAGGACGTCGATGGATGAGAGCGCGACGGTGCGAGCGCTCAGCAGCGAGCCCTCCGGCTCGAGTCCGAAAGCGTTGGTGCGCATGGGCGTGCTCGTCCGCTCAGGATTGACGCAATTGACGCGGATCCCCAAGGTCTTCCATTCCTCTGCCAGGGCCTGAGTGAGGTTGACCACGGCAGATTTGGTCGACGAGTACAAGCTGTACCCAGCGCGACCGCGGGTGTAGGACGACGAGGTGAAAAGCAGCAGTTGCCCACGAGTTTCGGCGAGATATCGAGCGCTGGCGCGGGCGATGAACAGGGGTCCGGTCAAGTTGATATCGATGCTCTCCCTGATCACATCCTCACTTGATTCGGTCAGGGCGCTGCGGTGTAGCACGCCTGCGGTGACCACGACATAGTCGATGCGCCCAGTCTTCTCGTAGGCCTGCGCGAGGGCGGCTTCGACCGCGCTCGGGTCTTGCACGGCGGTGCCGGTTTGAGACCGGCTGAAACTGAAAACGCTAGCGCCGAGTTCACGCCCGAGATCGGCGATCTCCGAACCGATTCCGTAACTGCCACCGAATACCACCAGGGTATGGCCGTTCATTCGCCGCGCGGTCTCGGCATCGTCTGTCGTGCGGGGAGGCGCATGTGAGCCGAGTCGAAACAGCTGATCGACCAAGAACACGTCGATGGGATGGGTCACCTTGATGTTGCGTTCGGATCCCTCGACGACATAGATGGGGACGTCAGGCAAGTATTTGAGAACGACCGAGCAGTCATCCGTGGCTGCGAAGTCTGGGTCCTTTCGGGCGAGCGCGTACGCCTGACGGATCGTTGTCGCCCGGAACGCTTGCGGTGTCTGTCCGCGTCGCAACCCTGCTCGCGGAGGAATGGACGTGATGACGTCGTCCGCGGCTTCGATGATGGTGTCCGCGGAGGGGATCGCGACATCCACCGCCCGGTACGTGTCGAGTGCTTCGACGCAGTCGCCGATGATGCGTCGATCGACGAGCGGCCTCACGGCGTCGTGGAAGAGCAACTTGCAGTCGGCGTCACCAACCAGGTCGGTCACCGCACCGAGGGCGATCATGGTGGTGTCGTTTCGTGACTGGCCGCCTGCCAGAACGCGCGCGACCTTGGCAAAGCCGGCCTTGTCTACGACGTCTTCGGCTTCGGGCACCCAACCGGGCGCCATGAGGACGATCACGTCGTCGATCAACGGACAGTCCTCAAAGGCCGAGATCGTGTGCTCGAGAATGGTTTTGCCAGCAACTTTCAGCAGCTGCTTGGGGGTCTTGAGGCCGACTCTCGTCCCGGTGCCCCCTGCGAGCACGATGGCGATCGTGCGTGATTCGGGGGATTCGATGGTCACGATCGACGTCTCCCTGGTCTGGCTGCTGGGTAGTTGTTCCGGCTCATCGGTCGTGCTGGTGACGCGCCGCCTCGATCCGGCATGAACGCCCAGCCGAGGGTACCCGCTGGTGGCTTGAAGCCGCGGCAGGTGGTTAGCCTGCCTGGCCAACGAAGCCAAGCGTCGGCGGGGTGCTGGGATAGCCTGCCCTCTCGCCCACTTGCTTCACGGACTTTCGGAGAACCCTGGTGACGGATCTGCTGCTCCCACGGGGAACGAGGCTGCTGCACATCGGGCCGCACAAGACCGGAACCACGGCGCTGCAAGGTGCCCTGAACCTTGCCCGACCTGACCTCCCCGCCCTGGGCGCGCTCTATCCGGGCGATCGTCGCCAGCATGCACTCGCCGCACGCGCGGTGACCGGCAACAGCGGCCCCCGCGGCGATCGTCCGCCCACAGCGCGCGACTGGGATGAGCTGGTTCGCGAGGTGAACCAGGCCAGGGATCTGCGGGTCATCATCAGCAGCGAATCCTTCGCAAACGCGACCAAGAACGATGCGAAGAAGATCGTGGATGCGCTGGGCGGTGACTCAGTCCACGTGCTGGTGACACTCCGGCCACTGGCGAAGGTCATGCCCTCTGCGTGGCAGCAGTACGTCCGAGAGGGTCTGAAGGCGTCCTACGAGCGGTGGTTGAAGGGGATGCTGCTCGAGGAGCCGTACGACCGGCCCACGCCGTCGTTCTGGACCCGGCACGCTCACGATCGATTGATCGAGCTGTGGACCTCGGTGGTCGGTCCTGAGCGTCTCACGGTCGTCGTGGTGGACAGCTCGGACCACAGCATGCTGCCGCGAACGGTCGAGGACCTCGTGGGGCTTCCGGCCGGAACGCTGAAGCCCGAGGAAGGTGTCGCCAATCGCTCCCTGACCTACGGCGAGATCGAACTCGTGCGTGCTCTCGGTCAGGAGTTCGCCAGACGTGACTGGTCGGATGAGATGTTTCGGGACCTCATTCGTCAGGGTCTGATCATCCGACTGCAGTCCAAGCACCAGCCGCTGCCATTCGAAGGACAGATCCCGACGCCCACCTGGGCTCTTGAGCGAGTAGCGGAGATAGGGGCCGAGGCCGCTGACGTCATCGCTGGGCTCGGTGTTCATGTTGTTGGCGATCTGAATCAACTGGCTGAGGTGCCGGCGTCCACCAATGACGTATTCAACGACCCGCCGCGGCTGTCGGTGGAGGCGGCCACCGAGGCGGTCATCGGAACGATCAAAGCGGCTCACACCAAGCGCAGGCGTTCGACCGTCGTCGTGCGGCCCGCCAATCAGCGCCGCATGAGCGTTGCGATGGATCGCCTCGCCGACAAGGCTCGCGCTGCCAGACGGAAGTCGACTCGTGGGCAGGCTCGCCGGAAGCCGACCACCGGTGGTTGATCCAACCGCCCTGAAACCAGGGACAACGCTGTTGCACGTTGGACCCCACAAGACGGGCACCACTGCGCTTCAGGGTGCGCTCGCCTATGCACGCGCCGACCTGGAGTCCAACGGCGTGGTCTACCCCGGACGTCGGCGTCAGCACAGCAGAGAAGCGCTCTATATCTGCGGCCACCGCGGGCTCAGGGGTTCCAAGCCGGCCAAGCGCGGGGAGTGGGAGCGCTTGGTGGCGAAGGTCGACCGGGCGCCCCGCGACGGGATTGTCGTTCTGAGCAGTGAGTACTTCGGTGACTCTGACGAGGACACGGCGCGGGTGGTGACCGAAGCGCTGGGCGGGCCACGGGTTCACGTGCTGGTGACGCTGCGGCCGCTGGCCAAGATCATGCCGTCCCAGTGGCAGCAGTACATACGCAACGGCCGATCTATGACCTATGAGTCATGGCTGGACGGCATGCTTCGCAAGCCCCCCTATGACAAACCGACGCCCAGCTTCTGGCGACGCCACCATCACGAGGTGCTCGTCGAGCGGTGGGTCTCAATCGTCGGCGCTGATCGTGTGACGGTTCTGGTCATCGACGAGCAGGACCGCACGATGCTGCTGCACTCGGTGGAGCAGCTCCTGGGATTGCCGAGGGACCTGCTTCAGCCAGAACCCGGACGGAGTAACCGGTCGTTCACCTCGGGGGAGATCGAGCTGGTCCGGCAGATCAACCTGGAGTTCCAGAGGCAGTCTTGGTCCGACCGGAGGTTCCGGACCCACATCTTCCCGATGATGCAGCGGCTTCAGGATGTGTACGTGCCTGGCCCGGATGAACACGGGATCAGCACTCCGGATTGGGCTTTGGACCGGGTGGCCGAGATCGGCTCGGCGGCGGCCAAGGCGATCGCCGCGACCGGAGCGGCGGTCATCGGCGACTTGTCCAGTTTGGGCCTAAGGCCAGCGAGTCGTGGTGCCGCCATCACCGACGAGCCGCAGGATCTACCGGTGGACCTGGTCAAGGAAGCTGTCCTGGGCGTACTCACCCGAGCCACGAGGACCCACGGCTAGCGATCAGTTCAGGCGCAACGTTGGTTTGCCGCCGTTTGAACGTCCGACTCGGTATCGGGTGCTTTCGCTGTCACAACCGGTGTCGTTGCGCCGGTGTAGTCCGTACCCAGGATCACTTGGAAGGTCGCCCCCTGGCCGGGGACTGCCTTTAACTCGGCGTTGGGTAGCGCGGCCGCCAAGGTCTTCACCGATTCGTTGTACTTGGGGTCGTAGGCGATCACCGTGGTGGCTGCGCCGGTGGTAGCCGCGTTGGCCGGTGCAGTGGCGATGGCGAAGCCGACGGCGGCCAGGTCATCGGCACCTCGGCGAGCGAGTCCGGTGATGCCGGCGCCGTTCAATACCTGCACCTTGATCGACCCGGGCGCCACCGTGGGGCTGGACTTCCCAGCGGTCGCCGCTGGAGGAACGATCACTTCATCGTTCTCGATCTTGGCAAACAACTGCTGGGCCGCAGGCCTGTCCCATTTGAGAGACGACCCGTACACCGGGTGCCGGTAGTCGTAGTCGGCGATGGGCACCGTCAAGAACGCCACGTTGCCGGCCGCAACCTGCTTCAGCTTGGCGGCTAGGGCGACGATGTCCTGTCGGTCGATGCCCTTGTCGGTCGTCACCGAATTCAAGGCGGCATCGAGGAAGCCGTTCAGCTTGATCGGGTTCAGAAGGATCTCGCTTGCAGTCGCCTTGCGGAACATCGCGCCCAGGAACTTCTGCTGGCGCTCGATCCGGCCAATGTCTGCTCGCGGATCGAAGTACCGGGCTCGGACGAAGGACAGCGCTTGGGCGCCGTCCAGCGTGCTGGTGCCCTTGGGCAGGTCAAGCCCCGACTTGCTGTCCTGGATGGCTTGTTTGGAGCAGACCTTGACGCCACCGAGGGCGTCGACCATCCCCGCGAAACCGGCGAAATCGACCTCGACGTAGTGGTCGATGGTGACGCCCGTGTTGGCTTCGATGGTGTCGATAGCCAATTTCGGTCCGCCAAACGCGAAGGAGGCGTTGAGCTTGTTCGTTGCGGCGGAGTGCTTCTCCCCGGCCGAATCCGTCCAGGCCGGGATGCGCACGAGGGAGTCCCTTGGAAGGGACACCATGGTGACCTGGTCCCGTTCCTTGGACAGATGCATCAAGATCATCGTGTCCGACCGCCGGCCGGAGATGTTTTCCGCCCGTCCGGAGCCGACGTGCAGCCGCTTGGCCTCCTTCCGACTCAAACCCTCACGGTTGTCCGACCCGACGAGCAGGATGGTCTGGGCGCTTTCGCCGATGGTGGATCCGTTGGAGCTGATCCCGACGTCTCGCTTGTTGAGTTGGCTGTCCAGCCGGTCGAGCGCGAACCAGCCACCCGCACTGACGATCAGAACCGTCGCCGCGGCGACGGAGGCCACTACGGTGCCGACGCCGGCGCCACCGGACCGGGTCTTCGACTCTTGGGCTCGTGGGTCGAGTTCCGGGGGTAGCGCGCGAGAATCGCCCGCATGACCCATGGTTCCGCCTCGTGTAGAACCCGGAAGTCCGGGTTGACCAGTCGCTCATCGAGAGTAGACGTACGAGAAGGCGATTCGGTGCACGCGGGGCTGGGCAAGTGAGCAGCATCACGTTCTGGGGTCGCCGGTGAACGATGGTCTTGGACCGCTCTCAGCCGCTGGGGGGACTACGGTAGGCGCGGTGTTCACCAGGGTCCGGGCCGTGCTCCAGCATCGCTCGATCCTGCTATTGCTGGTGCGGCGCGATTTGCGGGTGCGCTATGCCGACTCGTACTTGGGCTACCTGTGGACCATCCTCGATCCACTGCTGATGGCGCTGGTCTTCTGGTTCATCTTCACGGTTCTCTTCTCCCGGGGCCGATTCGGCCTCGAGCCGTACATCGTTTTCCTGCTCGTTGCTCTGCTTCCGTGGAATTGGTGCAACGGGGTCATCGGTGGATCGACGAAATCGATCACGGGACAACACAAGTTGGTCCGCTCGACGCGCCTGCCCCGGGAGGTCTGGCCGCTGCGCCTGATCGGGAGCAAGTTCCTGGAGATGATTTACAGCGTTCCGATCGTCATCGTGTTCGCGGCGGTTTTGGGCGTCCGCCCGAGTTGGTACGTGCTCACGCTGCCCATCGCCATCGTCATTCAGGGGATCTTCTTGATCGGCATGGCGCTGATCGTGTCTCCCGTGACGGTGCTGATCGGAGACCTTGAGCGACTGATCAAAATTCTCCTGCGGATCTTCTTCTACCTGACACCCATCATCTACAGCGCCACCCGGGTTTTCGACGAAACGCTAGGCCTGCCCACGTTCGTGAAAGTGTTGTATTCGCTCAACCCCATGGTCGGGATCATCAACCTCTATCGTGCGGCGCTGTTCCCTGAGAACTTTGTCGGGTGGTGGCTCGTCGGCGTCTCGGCCGCCGTCAGTCTGGTCCTGTTCGCCGTCGGCTGGTGGGTCTTCGCCCGGCTCGAGTCGGCCGTCCTGAAGGAGCTCTAGGTGACCACGCCGGCGATCGTTGCCGATGATCTCGGAATCCAGTTCTTCAAGAGCCGTCGCCGTAGGTCTTCGTTGCGCACTCAGTTGTTTCATCCCGGGCGGGTACGGCCGTCGGAGCAGTTCTGGGGGTTGCGGCATATCTCATTCACCGTCCAGCCGGGCGAGGCGGTCGGGTTGGTCGGCGCAAATGGCCAGGGTAAGTCGACGCTGTTGAAGCTGGTCGCCGGCGTTCTGATCCCTGACGAGGGCTCGGTGGCGGTCAACGGGGGCGTAGCGCCCCTGATCGAGGTGACGGGTGGTTTCGTGAATGACCTGACCGCCAGGGACAACATCTTCCTCACGGCAGGTCTGCACGGCTTGAGCCAGGATCAGATCGAGGCGAGGTTCGATGAGATCACGGACTTTGCCGCTATCGGAGATCGCCTTGACATGCCGTACCGGCACCTGTCCAGCGGGATGAAGGTGCGGCTCGGGTTCGCCGTCATCACTCAACTGGATGAGCCGATCGTCTTGGTGGACGAGGTCTTGGCGGTCGGCGACCGGAAGTTCAAGCGGAAGTGCTACCGGCGGATGGAAGACATGCTGGCGGATGGACGGACGCTGTTCCTGGTATCGCACAGCCAACGGGAGCTCAAGCGTTTCTGCTCGCGAGGTCTGTACCTGCGGCAAGGCGAGTTGGCCCTTGATGGCCCCATCGACGAGGTCGTATCGACGTACTACGCCGACCAAGAACTTGACGGCCCCAACGACGATTGAGGCGCCCGCCAAGGCCGGGCGACGATCAGCAGCTGTACTTGCCCCAGCTGTGGCAGTCCAGGCGAACATCGGTCAACGACCGCAACACGACCTTTTGGCCGGAGTTGCTCAAGATGCCGTGGTCGGCCCCCAGGTGCACCACAAGGGTAGAGCCGCTGAGATCCGTCGAACCTTGCCCCATCTTCACCAGCAGCTTGTCCCCAGGGCTAAGGATCGTCCCCGCGGGCAGCACCTTGTTGTACGGCATCCGCTCAAGGACGTATCCGGAGAGATTGACCGTCCCGGATGTTGAGCGAATCTCCACCCATTCCCCGTTGGGGTTCTTGGAGTCGTCCCCGTTGGCGTTCCACCGGACGTCGCTGATCTTGACGCGCGACCGGAGTGGGTCGTTGCAGCCGTCGACGCATGGGTAGGCGGTGAAGCCCCGGATGTCGCCGTCGGGGTCGAGCAGGTACACGGCCCGGCCGGGGTAGGCGGTCCCGTACTTGGGGTCTGGGAAGGGATTTGTCGATCGACCCCAGTAAAACGTCCTATTGGCGGCGCTTCCTTTGCCTGCCCTGACCAGAACGGATCCGCCAGGCTTGACTGTCGCGCCGGAGGGGAAGGTGAAGGGCGCCTCGTGCCCGCCGCTTCGGACCACCCAGCGACCGAGGGACAGGGCCTTGTCTCCGCCGTTGTGGATCTTGATCCACTCGCTGTTGACCCGGTTGCCGAGGGTCGGGTGAAAGCCGTTGTACTGCAGGGAGACCGTGATGGGCAGACCTTGCTGAGGGCCCTTGGCGCAGCGTCCGAGGCGGTAGTTGGGGTCATAGATCCGCAGGCCCGCGCGCATCGCTGGAGCCGCGGCGAGGTGATAGTCGCCGTTGTGTGCTGGCTCGGTGGCGTTGGGTTTCCACCAGACGTAACCCTCGCGGAGGAGGACCTCCTGGACATCGACCCACTCGACCGCCGGGCCCGGGGCCACGTCGACGTCGACAAAGCGAAGAAGTCGTGAACCAGCTTTGCTGCTGGCGCTGTACGCGGACAGCCTTACATGTCTGTTCTCGGCGAAAACCAGCTCGGTCATCCGGTCCGCGGCCTCACGGCTGTGGCATTCGTCCTTGTTCGTGCCGTTCTTGGGATGGGCGATCTCGGTCGCCTGGATGCCCGCATTTCGGACTTCAAAGGATTTCGACGTGCCGTCGCCTTTGATGTTGACCCACAGGGTGTCGCCGTCCGCGACGCTCGTGACCTTGCCTTCCCAGTACTGCAGGCTCGCCTCGGCGGTCACGGGCGAACTCGGCGAGGCCACGACCCCGAATCCGATGAGCGCCACTGCGAGCGTGCCAATGAGCACCACTCGCGATCGATTCACAGTGTCCCTTCGACAGGATGCGTGGGGCATCCTGATCGCCCGTTCGGGCGACGAATCGCCCACGTTGCCCTCAGGCGGGGATGGCCATGACGGACGGAGGTGCCGGCACTGACAGATCCGGGCCTGTTGCTGCTCGGATCTCCTCCACTGTTACGCCTGGAGCCGTCTCGCGCAACACCAGTCCGCTCGACGTGACGTCAATAACAGCCAGATCGGTGATGATCCGATCGACGACACCACGCCCTGTGTACGGAAGGCTGCACTCGGTGACGATTTTGTGCGAACCATCCTTCGCGACATGCTCCATCATCACGATCACGCGGCGAGCGCCGTGCACCAGATCCATGGCTCCTCCCATCCCCTTGACCATCTTCCCGGGGATCATCCAGTTAGCCAGGTCACCCTTCTCCGACACCTGCATGGCCCCGAGAACGGCCGCATCGACGTGGCCGCCACGGATCATGGCGAACGAGGTCGCCGAATCGAAGTACGAGGCGCCCGGCAAGATCGTGACGGTCTCCTTCCCGGCGTTGATCAGGTCGGGGTCCTCGTCGCCCTCCAGGGGGTAGGGACCGACGCCCAGAATCCCGTTCTCGGACTGCAGGACGACCGTGATATCGGAGGGCAGGTAGTTGGGGACCAGGGTCGGCAGGCCAATCCCGAGATTGACGTATTGGCCGTTTTCGAGTTCCAGGGCGGTCCGGGCAGCCAGCTGCTGGCGGGTCAAGGTCATGGCAGATCCTCCCTGGGCCGGACCGTGCGGCGCTCGATCCTCTTCTCGGCGAGTGGGTTGGAGGGGTCCACCTCGACCACGCGTTGAACAAAGATTCCAGGGGTGTGCACGAGGTCGGGGTTCAACTCGCCAGGCTCCACCAGCTGCTCAACTGTCGCGATCGTCAGCCGGCCGGCAGTCGCGCACAGCGGGTTGAAGTTCCGGGCCGACTCGTGAAAGACGAGGTTTCCCGCACGGTCGCCGAGTCGCGCATGCACCAGCGCCACATCAGTCGTGATCGCCTCTTCCAAGACGTAGGTGCGTCCGCCAAAATCGCGGGTGTCCTTGGCTGGTGACGCGAGAGTGACGGAGCCATCAGGGGCGTAGCGCCAGGGCAGACCACCCTCGGCCACTTGGGTACCGACCCCCGTTGCGGTATAGAAAGCCGGGATGCCCGCGCCTCCGGCGCGCAGCCGCTCGGCCAGCGTGCCTTGGGGGACCAATTCGACCTCTAGTTCGCCGGTCAGAAACTGGCGTTCGAACTCCTTGTTTTCCCCGACATAGGACGACGTGGTCCGAGCGATCTGCCGCGAGGTGAGGAGCAAACCCAGCCCCCAGCCGTCCACGCCGCAGTTGTTGGAGACGACTCTGAGGCCGGAGATGCCCGTCGCATGGATCGCCTCGATCAACAGGCTGGGGATGCCACAGAGGCCAAAACCGCCGACGGCGATGGAGGCTCCATCCGGGATGTCGGCCACGGCCTCGGCCGCGGATGAGTAGACCTTGTTCATGTCTCCCGACCCTAGTGGGCCTCATGGCATGGGGTCAGGCGGTGCAGAAGACAGCCGGCCCAACGATCAACGACAAATCGACGTGCTGGCCGTCCGGGTGTCGAACGTCGGTTTCGGGCTTGGCTTTCCGGCCGAACCCGACGAACCCGACGAATCCGAAAGCTTGACGGACGAGACTCCGGCATAGTCCGCGCCCACCACGAGCTCGATCACCTGACCGAGTCCATCGACTTGTTGGCGCGGAAGACCGGTCGCCGCCGCGAGGGTTCTGGAGGATTGATTCCTCGGCGCCGACCATCGAACGATGGAGTCGGACGTAGCGGGCGCCGTCGTGGACTCCACGACCGTGTAGCCGAGACGGGTCAGTCCCGCCGCCGCGGCCTTGGCTGCCTTCGGTGACCCGGATCCATTCACCACGCGCACGTTGATCGTGCTGGGGGCCGCGGTCAAGGGCCGGCCGCTCACCGATCCGTTCGTGGCGCCGCTTGGGCGTCCAGGGAGAGGCTCGTCTTCGCGGATCGCCGTCCAGACGTCTTCAGCCGCGCTCGCCCACTGAAGGCGGTTGGGGTCGGGCACATAGGCCTCATAGGGAATCGTCATGAGTTGAATCCGGTCGAGGCCGACCGAACGCAGGTCCTGGGCCAAGGAGGCGAGCGCTGACACGCTGTTGAGCGGTCGGTCGGTGGCCAGCGAGCGCGTTGCTGCATCGAGGAATGAGTAGAGCTTGACCGGGTTGGTCAGGGTGCCCTTGGAGGTCACCTTCTGAATGACTGACGAGAGGAAGGCCTGCTGCCGTGCGAGCCGCTCGGGGTCACTGCCTCCGCCGATATAGCGGACCCGGACGTATTTCAGGGACTGCTCTCCGTCGAGGGTGACGCAGCCGGCGGGCAGCGTAATGCCGTGCTGAGCGTCGTTCACCGCTTCGGGCAGGTAGACCTTGACGCCGCCCAACGCCCCGACCATGTCTCGGAAACCCGCGAAGTCGACCACGACGAAATGGTCGATCCGAATATCGGTGAGTTGCTCAACGGTCCTTCGAACGCAGGAAGCCCCGCCGAGGCTGTACGCCTCGTTGAACATGCGCAGGCCGGCGCTGCTGGTACCGCCAGTCGTGGTTTTGCATGCGGGCATGTCGACCATCGAGTCCCGAGGGATGCTGACCGCCAGCGCTCGACTCCGATCGGCAGAGACGTGCAAGAGCATCGTGGTGTCCGAGCGCCCCGCATCGGCGATGCCGCCGACGAAACCGTTGTCGCCACTCCTGGAGTCTGAGCCGATCAACAAGATGTTGAGGGGCGCTTTGCTCTCTTCGACCGGTTGGACCACGGCAGTCGGACGGTCCGCTTGTTCCTGGGGATCCTCGATCGTGGCGATGTTCGCCCCCAAGTGGCGATACGCATAGACCCCAAAGGCGACGCCGGCCACGAGCACCACCGAGAGCACGCTAGCGAGGGTGACCAAGACGACTCGACGCTTGTGATGGGGGCGCGCGCGAACCGCCGACGGTTCGGTCGGCTGATCGTCGGTGGACACGTCACTCATCGGCGCAGGCTCGACACCAAAAGGCTCCTTGCGGGGGGCTGGCCAGTCTACGGCCGCGGTCAGGGTAGGACGGCCGGCCCGTCTCTACGGTTCCCCGGCTTCGGTATCCGTGCAACCGAGGACCAGGTCGACGCGCTCATCCGCGACCAGTTGGGCAAGGGTCGGTGGGCGGTCTACCGGAGCCAACTCGGGGAGGCCACGCACGAGCACGCTCGCACGCCGATCCATGAGCGGGAGCGTCAGCGCGAGGGCCCAGGCGTCCTCCTCCGCCCACGGGAGGCAGGTAAGGACCCGGTCACGAGGGCCGAGCACATCGGTGGCCGCCTCAGCTCGTCGTCGTAGGTCGGCATGGGTGAGCGGCCGGCTCGTTCCGAGCACGGCCAGATCATCGATGTGTCCTCGGTCCTGGGGCGGTTCATCCGGCTGAGCCCGGAGCAGTGGGGTGAGGTCCTCGAGGGGGAAGGGCGGTGGCTGATCGAAGGGCAAGCCGAAGGGGTGGAGGCGGCTGGTCCAGACGAGGTCCGGGAGCGGGGCGGAAGGGTCCACGATTTGTTCCGGGCCGAGGACGAGTACGTCGACTCGTGCGGGGTCGTCGTCGCCGTCTCCGACGTGGATCCTCCCGCCGGCGCCCCAACACCCAAGCGCCAACGTGGCTGCCTGCCAATGCAGGGGGAGCCGCCATCCGACGATGGGCGGCCTGCCCAACTCCTCGGCAACTTCAATGAATAGATGGGCGGCCTTCGCTGCACCATTTGCGGCACTGGCCACGGAGAGCTCGACCCGAGTTCCGGCCCCGAGGTCCACGTCGGTAAACAAGGGCTCGCTGCCCTCGACGGCTGCTCGGGCCAGCAGCGAGCCGTAGGCGGTCGCCGGAGTCGTCACTCGCCCAGCGTGCCAGGCCGCAACTCAGGGTTGCGGGGGGTCCGGCCGATAGTCCCTAAATGGGGTCATCCGATCCCGTAACGTCACGCCCGACGTCGAGGAGTCGTGCAGGTGCGCCGGTTCGCTGCGGTCCTGATGGTCAGTGCGATGGCCCCAGCCCTCGTCGTTGTGCCCACGCTGGGCCACGGCGCGGCTCAATCCCACCCCGTGGCCCCGGCCCTGACCTTCGTCGAGCTGACGGGCGTGGACTCTCGGGCCTGGGAGGCTGAGGCGCTGTCTCCCGCTGCGTCGGACCCCGAAGTCGCCCTCTGGGGCCGCGAGTCCGAACCTGCGGCTTTCACAGCTCGGTCGACCACGGCGGGGTACAGCCTCGTGGGTATCACCTGGGAGTACGAACAGCACCCCTCATTCGTCGCTGAAGACCTCGATATCGCCGTTCGGACCCGAACCGGGGGCCAGTGGCAACCCTGGGTTTCCCTGGCCACAGACTCGGGAGACCGTCCGGACGAGGGTGAGGGTGCCGTACCCCTGGAAGAACCAGAGGGAGGCGGTCGACCGGCTCGGGCCGGGACCTCGCCGTACTTCGCAGGCCCCTCGGACGGCATCCAGGTCTGGGTCGACTCGCAGCAGCCCCTTCCGGTCGGCCTGCGCGCTGACCTGGTGGACCCCGGATCTTCTGCGGCCGACGACCAGCTTGTTGCGTCGGCGCCGTCGGCCGCTCACGCCGCAGCTGGTTTGCCCGCGGTCATCTCGCGCTCTCAATGGGGCGCGGTTGAGTCACTTCGCAATGCTGGCCCCACGTACGAGCCAAAGATCAAAGCCTTGTTTGTCCACCACACGGCCACGTCGAACAGCTACACGAAAAGCCAGGCCGCGGCCGCCGTGCGGTCGATCTATGCCTACGACACCAACAGTCTTGGCTGGTCTGACATCGCGTACAACGTGATTGTCGACAAGTACGGCCAGATCTTCGAAGGCCGATATGGCGGGCTGGAGCATGCGGTCCGGTCAGGTGCGACGGGCGGTTTCAACGCCAAGACGTGGGCCCTGGCGGCGCTGGGCAACAACGTGGACCTCGAGCCCAGTGATGCACAGCTGACATCGATTAAGAAGATCCTGGCCTGGAAGGTCGGCATCGCGCATCTGGATCCGACAGGTCAAACGACCCTCACGGCGGCCAACGGCAGCGGAACCACCGCCAAGTACAAGGACGGCACCAAGGTGGCGTTCGACGTGATCTCAGGTCACCGCGACGCCGGAGCCACGGCCTGTCCCGGCGCGCGGCTCTACGCGAAGCTCCCGAGCATCCGGTCCGGCGCAGCGTCACTGATCGGTGCCCAGCTGTACGACACGTCGGCCAGCCCACTCCTGGTGGCTAAGGGCAAGACCACCCCCGTCCGCATCAAGGCCACGGCCATGACGGCACAGGACTGGCGCCTGGAGGTCAAGAAGCAAGGGACCAGCGAGGTGATACGAACCTACGACGGATCGGCCTCGGCCGGAGCCGTCATCGACGTGAGTTGGAATCTGAACGACTCCGCTGGTGAGAAGGTCACCAAGGGCGTCTACACCGTCACCTTGCAGTCCTGGAACGGTCAAGATGCGGCTGTCCCCTTCGCCGTCAACGTGGGCCTCTTCGGCGACCCGGACGTGTTCGAGCGCCCCGCGGACGGGGTTTTCCGCCTCGAGGGACGCGGCTACGGTCACGGACACGGCCTGTCCCAGTTCGGGGCAGAAGGTGCCGCCCGAAAGGGGCTGACCCGCAGCCAGATCCTCTCCTTCTACTACCCCGGAACTACCACCGTGAAGGCGCCCGCCAAGACCAAGATCCGAGTTCAGCTGGCAGCCGCGCCCCGAAAGAAGCCCGCTGGTCAGGATGTGCGCCTTCGCCCGGTGGCCGGATTGACGGTGACAGAAGGGGCCCGAACCACCCTGCTCCCTGTGAAACTAGGCGGCCGAACTGTGTCCGCTTGGCGCACTCTGCTCGCCGGTGATGGCTCACTCGGCGTGTACGGCTGGACCGGGTCGAAGTACAACAAGCTGAAGGGCTGGGCCGGTCTCGACGGGCCGGTGACGTTTACGAATGCCGCTGACGCGCCGACGACCGCGCGCTTGACCTTGATCAGAAACACCGGTCAGGAGGTCGTCTATCGCGGGTCGATCCTGGTCCGCAGAAACGCGTCGCGCGACACCCTGAACGCCGTGTCCGTGGTCCTGCTCGATGACTACGTCAAGTCCGTCGTCTCGGCGGAGATGCCCGGTGGCTGGACGTCGACCGCCTACCAGGCGCAGGCGGTCGCCGCTCGCTCGTACGCCATGTTCAAGCGCTCGGCCGCCCAGGCGGCTGGCTCTCCCTGGCACATCTGCGATAGCACTCAGTGTCAGGTGTACAACGGGTACTCGGGAGAGACCACGCCGGAGTCGAAGGCTGCCACTGCTACGGCTGGCTTGTACCTTGCCTACGCGGGTCAGCCCATCTTCGCCGAGTTCAGTTCGGCGAACGGTGGCTGGTCCTCAGCCGGTGGGAAGCCGTACCTGGTAGCCCAGGAAGATCCCTACGACGGGGTTGTCGCCGGCAGCGCCAACTGGGGCCACGCCTGGACCAGAGACGTCTCCGCCGCGGCTGTTCAGGCGGCCTATCCCAGTTTGGGCAGCGTGCAGCGGATTGTCGTCACGGACCGGGTGGGGCTTGGAGCCTGGGGTGGTCGGGTACTCAAGGCGCGGCTTGAAGGTTCGAAGGGAACCGTCTCTGTCACCGGCACGGCTCTTCGTAGCGCCCTCGGGCTCAAGAGCGAGTGGTTCCGCGCTGGGCAGGTGGCGCCAGCGGCGCCGCCGATCCAGATCCCCAAGTCCCCGCCAGTTGGGACGGCGTCGGTCCCGACCACAGTGCGCGGGATCAACGTGTCGACCGGTGACCGCAACGCCGTGGTTTCGTGGAGCAAGCCGGCTAGCTCCGGGGCCAGCAAGCTGACGGGCTATCGCGTGACGCTCGCACCTGGCGACCGGGTCGTGAAACTCCCGAAGTCGGACCGAAAGGTCAAGTTCTCGAAACTCGTGAACGGGCGCTCCTACAGCGTGAGTGTGGTCGCCCGGAACTCCAGTGGGGCGTCCCGTCCGGTCACGATCAAAGCGACACCGTCATCGCCCTTCGGGTATCAGATCTCGTTGCCTGCCAGCAAGATTTGGGCGGGGAGCCTCAAGAGCCGCGTGGCGCAGTCGGTAACCGTCCTCGGGCGGGCAGGCGTCCCGAAACGGGCCGTGGCTGCCGTGGTTCTTCGGGTGACGGCGACGAATGCGAAGAACCGGTCTGCGTGGCTGCGGGTGATGACCAACGGATCGTCGACCCCGGTTGCTCAGCAAAGCGTTGGCGCCGGCGCCTCGTCGACGAACCTACTCATGGTGAAGCCGGGCTCGGATGGGGCCGTGGCTCTGAAATCCTCGCGGGCCATTTCGGTGAAGGCCGAGGTGGTCGGCTACCAGACACGCAAGGGCGGCGTCGGCCGTCGGTTGATCGCTGTGGCCCCGACCTGGCTGGGCTCCGGGCCGGTGGCCAGCTCGATTCCCTTCACACTTCGGGTGGCCGGCCTAGCCGAGATTCCCACTACGGCCAAAGAGGTGCTCCTCCAAGCGACCGTTTCAGCAGGACCGACGGCCACCACCGTCCGGGTGTCTCCGGATGGCCGTGCAGCCAAGGCGGTCCCTGCAGTCACCGTGCCCGCAGGAAAGACCATCACGGTGCCCGTCGTGGCTCGGATGAGTGCGGACGGCTCCGTGCGAATGCTCGCCACCGGACCAGGTACCCGGGTCTCCGTGGATGTCCACGGCTACTACCTGCCGGACAACGGCTTGGCCGCGGCAGGCAGGGTCCGTGCGCTGCCGCCGACACGGGTGTTTACGACCGAAGGAACGGCGGAACCGCTGCCCTTACAGCGCTCGACGCTCACGGTTCCCGTTCTCGGACGTGGCGGGGTGCCGAGCAGTGGTGTCTCGGCTGTGATCCTCAACGTCGTTGCTTCCAAGGCGACGGCTCCTGGCTGGCTGGTCGTGTTCCCGGCCGGCGCCGCTCGGCCGTCGACCCGGGCGCTGTCTTTTGACGCCACCGCGACCGTGCGGACAACGGTCATCGCGAAGGTGGGCGCCAGCGGAGCTGTCCAGGTGTACCTGCCGTCAGGGAGTGCCCGCGTGGGGATAGATGTGGCCGGCTACGTCACAGGCTGACTGAACCAAGTCCGCGCCTCGAGGTCGTTAGGCTGCACGATCGTGCGAGACCTGGAAGCCATCTTGTTGGTCGGCGGGTTGGGGACTCGGTTGCGTCCCCTCACCCTGTCCTGTCCGAAGCCGATGTTGCCGGTCGCCGGCGTGCCGTTCGTGGCTCACCAGCTGGCCCGGGCGAGCGCCGCGGGGGTACGGCGGGTGGTCCTGGCCACCTCATACCGACCGGAGGTCTTCACCGAACTTGGTGACGGCTCCGCTTGGGGGGTCGAACTGATCCACGTCCACGAGTCGGAACCGCTCGGGACCGGTGGCGGGATTCGGCACGCAGCCGCCCAGCTCAGCGTTGGCGCGGACGATCCAGTGGTCGTGCTCAACGGCGATGTCCTTTCCGGGCATGACCTGCGCGCACAGGTGGCCGCTCATGAGTCGGCGCACGCCGCAGTCACCCTGCACCTCGTTGAGGTTCCAGATGCGCGTGCCTTCGGGTCCGTACCCACCGACCCTTCGGGGCGTGTCGTTGAGTTCCTCGAGAAGTCCGAAGATCCGCCCACCCGTCAGATCAACGCGGGCTGCTACGTCTTCCGGCGTGCGGTGATCGACGCGATTCCGGCCGGGCGATCGGTGTCGGTTGAACGCGAAACTTTCCCGACGCTGCTCGCGGAGGGCGCCTTGGTTCATGGGTACCTCGAGTCCGCGTACTGGCTCGACCTGGGCACCCCGGAGTCGTACGCGCGGGGCTCAGCCGATCTGGTCCGCGGAGTGGTGACGTCACCGGCCTTGCCGGGCCCGACCGGGGCACGGCTCGTCCTTGAGGGCAGCGTGATCGCTCCGACGGCCCGCGTTGACGGCGGGTCTGTCGTCGGAGCCGGTGCGAGGGTCGAGGGTCACGCTGTCGTGACCGGTTCTGTGCTGCAGGCGGGGACGACTGTGGGTGCAGACTGTGTGATCGAAGATTCGGTCCTGGGTCTCGGCTGCTCAGTGGGAGAGCGGTCTGTTCTGCGCGGGGTTGTTGTCGGCGAACGCGCTCACGTCGGAAGCGACTGCGAACTAGCGCCCGGATCGCGAGTGTGGGCGGATGTCACACTTCCGGACAAGGCCGTCCGCTTGTCCAGCGATGGATGACCCGGGTGTCGCGCCATGCAGTCGCATCTGAGGCGATGGGCGCCGGGTCGCCCTGTTGACCTGCGTTCCACACTCCGACCGCTCCAGCGGGGGGCTCGGACCCCACGATGAGCATGGCTTCGACCTCGGGAGTCTGGCGGGCCGGTCGCACGCCGGAAGGGCCGGCCACACAACATCTGGCGATCGATGGTGATGAGGTTCGGTGCGAGGCCTGGGGGCCAGGCGCGGACTGGGCGCTGCAGCAGCTTCCCGATCTGCTCGGGCAATCCGACCTCGGTCACGACGATTTCGTTCCAGATCTCCCAATTCTGCGGGCCAGTTGGCGGCGGTATCCGGGATGGCGAGTGCCTCGCACTGGTCAGGTGCTTGAGTCCTTGGTGCCCACCGTGCTCGAGCAGAAGGTCACCGGCGCCGAGGCGAAGCGCTCGTGGCGAACGCTGGTGGTGCGTTTCGGCGAGCCAGCTCCGGGGCCGACCGATCAGTTCCCCCGGCCGCTATGGCTGCCACCTGCGGCCGAAGCCTGGCGACGCATCCCGACGTGGGAGTGGCACCGGGCGGGCGTGGGGCCTGAGCGCGCTCGCACCATCGTTGGCGCCGTCGGCCGCGCGGCATCCCTCGAGCGAACTCTCGCGCTTCCTCTAACGCAGGTTGACGAGGCCCTGCGCGCCCTTCCGGGCGTTGGAGCGTGGACGGCAGCCGAGGTCCGTCAGCGAGCTCACGGCGATCCGGACGCCGTCTCTGTGGGCGACTTCCACCTGGCCGGTCAGGTCGTCTTCGCTCTGACGGGGGCGATGAACGGCGACGACGCTGCGATGCTTGAGCTGCTCGAGCCGTACGCCGGCCACCGCTATCGCGTGGTCCGGATGATCGAGTTGTCCGAGGTGCAGCGTCCCCGGCGTGGACCTCGCTATGCGCCCCTTGATCACCGAGCCCGCTAACGTCGCGCCCCGAGCGTCAGCGCAGGTGCAGGACCACGTCGTCCTGGCCGCCCCGGATGTCCACGACGTCGGACCAGTTGAACGCGCTCACCCGCTCGTCTTCGGGCCCGGCGTGGGGGTCGACTGTGAGGACCCGGGCCCCGGCAGCCAGCCCCGCCTCGATCCCCGCTCGCGTGTCCTCTACGACCAAGCACGCGCTCGCGCGAGCGTTCAGGGCCGCGGCGGCAGCCAGGTATCCGTCGGGTGCCGGCTTGCCGTTGGTCACGGTGTCTGCGGTAATGAGCACCGCCGGAGCCGGCAAGCAGGCGGCTTCGAGTTCAGCGATCGCCACGAGCGACGAAACCGACGTGACGATCGCCCAGGGCGCGCCGAGCCTGTGCAGTTCGCTGAGCACGACGGCGACCCCGGGGTTGGCGACCGCGTCGCGCCCGTCCGGGCGATGAGCGGTCACCAGGGTGCCGTTGAGGTCAGACAGCAATGCTGCGCCTCGCCACCACATCACGCCGGGCGGGGTCATCGAATCACCGCGAACTCGCCAGGGTCTCGCGGTGCGCGCAACGGGGGGGGCACGGCCGCATAGCCAACAGCCACCGCTCCGAGCGGATCCCAGGCTTGCGGTAGCTGAAGTACGGCGCGAACCACCTCTCGACAGAACATGGTTGAGGAAACCCACGCTGACCCCAGCCCTTCGGCAGCGAGGGCCACGAGCAGGTTCTCCACACCGGCGCCCGCGGCGACAAGGAACATCTCGTGTTCGGCGGTCGCCCGGCGGCGATCGGGATAGGTGTGAGCCCCCTCGCTTGTCAGGCAAGGAACGATGAGCCGTGGCGCCATCCGGAGGAGGTCGCCCCGCCGGAGACGGCGCTCGACCTGGTCGTCCGTGAAGCCATCCGCTCGAAGATCCTCCGCCCAGGCCAGCGCCATGGCGTCCAGGAGCTCAGTGCGCACCTCAGGATTCTCGACGAGGACGAATCGCCATGGGGTCGTGTGGTGCGGGGCCGGCGCAGTGATTGCCGCTGAGATCGCCGTCAGCACGGTGGACCGGTCGATGGGTTCGCTGGTGAAGGCCCGAACGGTCCGCCGAGCGGGAACGACCTCGCGGTGCCCAAGCCGGAACATGTCCTCCGACGCCGGTCGGACCATGGCGCCGGCTCCTGGGCCGTCGGCCGTCGTCACCAGTCGCTCCAGTCCCGTCACCACAGCCACGGGGACGCGCTCGAGCTTGCCTTTGACTAGTTCAGCAGCGGCGGCGATCTCGTCTGCCACGGCCGTGATCGTCATCTCCAATGGCCTCCCTTCTGGATCGCTACGGCCCCGATGATCATCGAGGGGGGCCACCCCGGCGACCCCGATGGCGATGTCAGTCAGACCGTGGCGCCACGGTCGGCCGGCGGTGTCGGTGATGATGACCCCGAGTCGCACACCCAGCCGCCGAGTCAGCCCACTCCTGAGTTGGCGAGCGCTCTCGTCCGCGTCGACGGGAAGCAAGAGCACGACGCCGGCCGCGGTGTTGGAACCATCGACTCCCGCTGCGGCCAGGACAAGTCCGTTCCTGGTTTCAACGATGCAGGTAGACCCTCGCCGGGCAACGGTTCGTACAGTCTCGTCGGCGATGGCTTGGTCGCGGTCTTCGCCGGCTACCTGTCGCCCCTCCGCTTTGCTGACGATCTTGCTGGTGACAACCACGATCGCGCCATCAGCGACACCCACCAAATAGGGGGCGAGTTGATCGACCAGGTTCGTGCCCGGCGTGATCTCGGGCAGTCCTGCAACCCCGCGGATCTCCAACCGGCTCATGCGACGCGTTCGCGACGCAACGCCAGGGCCAGGTCGAAAGCCGCCCGTGCGAGGGCTTGTGTGGCGACATCGTCGGACATCAACAGCGGGCACGCCACGACGCGCACCCCGGGCAGGTCGACGGCCGGGTCCGCTTCATCGACCAACCAGCCATCGATCAGGCCGGTGTAGAGACCGGCGACGGAGGCAGAGGTGGTCTCGACTCCCAAGGCGGTCAAGCAGGCGTCAGCCATCCCCCGTACCGGTCGGCCGCCAATGATCGGGGACACCCCCACAACTGGTGCCTGGGTGGCGGCCAGGGCTTCCCTCACTCCGGGTACGGCCAAGATGGTGCCAATCGACACCACGGGGTTTGACGGGGGAAGCACAACCAGGTCTGCGGACGTGAGCGCCGCGATGACTCCCGGCGCCGGCGTCGCCTCCTCGGCTCCGACCGGGATGATTTCCCGCGCAGGGACTCCGGCGCGCAGGCGTACCCACCATTCCTGGAAATGGATGGCCCGTCGCCCGCTCTCGTCCTCGATGACGACATGGGTCTCCACCCGGTCATCGGACATCGGTAGCAGCTCGACGCCGGGTTGCCAGCGGGCGCACAGCGCCGCAGTGATCGTGGAGAGCGGGTACCCCTGGTCCAGCATCATGGTTCGGACGATGTGAGTCCCGAGGTCGCGGTCGCCCAACCCGAACCACTGGGGCTCCAGGCCATAGGCCTTGAGCTCGGCCGACGCGGAGAACGTCTCCTCGGCCCGGCCCCAGCCCTGCGCCTCATCGATCCCGCCGCCCAAGGTGTACATGACCGTGTCCAGGTCGGGGCAGACCCGGAGCCCGAACAGCGTGATGTCGTCGGCGGTGTTGCCGATCACCGTGATCGTGGCCGGGTCCGACCCGGCGGGGCCGTACGTCGGATCCACGGCTAGGCCGTCTCGAAGCCCACGAAGGAATCGCGCCCCTCCGATGCCTCCTGCGAGCGCTGTGATCCGCACTGGGCCATCTTCGCAGGGTGCCTACCCAGCAGTGGCCGGGATGCGGAGTTCGAATCGGCACCCTCCGTCCACGTTTGTCACATCCACGACCCCGCCGTGCGCCTCGGCAATGCCGCGCACGATCGCCAGGCCGAGGCCGCCGCCCGCATGTCCGTCCCGCTCCTCACTTCCTCGCCAGGCGACATCGAAGACGCGCTCAATCTCGCGATCCGGGATGCCGCCACAACCGTCGCTCACGGAGAGCACGACCCCCTCGCCGTCAGCCAACGGCCGAGCGTCAATGTGAACCGCACCATCGGCGGGGGTGTGGCGAATCGCGTTCACCACCAGGTTGCTCAAGGCTCGGCTGAGCTCGCGGCCATCGGCGCGAACCGCTAGCGGGCCGCTCGCCGAGCCATCCAGTCGTACGCCTTCGGCCTTGGCGAGAGGGTCGGCCGCGGCGATGGCGTCCGAGACGAGGTCCGCGGCGAGGACGCGTTCATAGGCCAAGGAAAGCGATCCTGCTTGTAGTCGCGAGAGTTCGAACAGGTCGTCCACGAGCGAGGACAGCCGATCGACCTCGACCCGTATCTGGCGGTGGTAACGCGGCGGATCCTCAGCAACCCCGTCCTCGAGCGCTTCAGCCATCGCCCGCAGGCCAGCGAGGGGTGTGCGCAGATCATGGCTCACCCACGCAACTAGGTCTCGACGCGAGGCTTCGACGACCGCGTCTCGCTGCGCCTGTTCGGTCAGCCGCACAGACTCTGCCTGCAGTTCGCCGACCTGGCGCGCGAGGGCCAGGCCAACCGCCACCGCTACGACCCCGGCGACCGCACAAACGATGAGGACGACGGCCAAGTCGTGTGGAGACAAGAACATGCGCGCTGCGGTGGCGATCACACCCGCGGTCACAGCCGCCACGGTCGTGGCGGCGGCCAGAACTGCGGCGAGGCGTACGGACCGGCGGCCTGCGGCGCGAACGGCTATCCAGCCGACCAGGCCCACAGCTCCCGCGGAGACGGCCGCCGTGAGGACGACTTGGCTTTCAGGGCTCATGGGGGTCCCAGCGATAGCCCACGCCCCACACCGTGGTCAGGCGCACTGGGTCGGCCGGGTCGACTTCAACCTTCTCTCGAAGCCGCCGGACGTGGACGGTCACGGTGGACTGGTCCCCGTACGTCCAGCCCCAGACTTGGTCCATGAGCTCGGCTCGGGTGAACGCCTGCTTGGGGTGGCGTAGGAAGAAGCAGAGCAGGTCGTACTCCCGAGTGGTCAGCGCGAGCTCGCCGCCGCCGAGGAGTACTCGGTGCGCGGTGACGTCGACCGTCAGGTCGCCGTCAGCAAGGTTCTCCCCGAGCTGACTCCCCTCGGCCTCGCCGCCCGCGGTCGTGCGCCTGAGTACGGACTGAACGCGCAGAACGAGCTCACGCGGTGAGAACGGCTTGGTGACGTAGTCGTCGGCGCCCACGGTTAGGCCGGCCACGCGGTCACCTTCCTCGCCCATGGCCGTGAGCATGACCACGGGGATGGTGTTACGTGGGGGGTCCATGGCCCGGATCCGGCGACACACCTCCAGCCCGTCGAGTGTCGGGAGCATGAGGTCGAGAACCACCAGATCGGGCCGGGTCTGCTCGAACGCGGTGAGCGCCAGCCCGCCATCGGCCACATGAGTAGCGTCGAGTCCCGCGTGCCTGAGGTACGTAACGACGACCTCGGCAACCGTCGGGTCGTCCTCGACGACGAGTACGTGAGCCATTCCGGGAGCGTACGGCCGCGGGTCCACGTTCTTCGCCCCCAGAAGGGAAGTGTCAGGTGACGGTAAGACGCAAGGAGGAGCACGCAGGAGCGGTATCGGGCCGGGTGACGTCGGCGGCGGCCCGTTGGCAGCGCGAACTGCTGGCCTGGGCGATC
The DNA here is from genome assembly GCA_963851405.1 of uncultured Actinomycetota bacterium. Taxonomy (GTDB): domain Bacteria; phylum Actinomycetota; class Actinomycetes; order DATJPE01; family DATJPE01; genus JANPBY01. The sequence goes on from CAWKPB010000005.1 coordinate 365,066, forward strand.
CCTGCGGAGATCGAGGCTGCAGCGGACCGTTCGCCGTGGGGCCATTCCCCCGAGCGCTTCGCCCTGCGCGCGGACACGGCGCTCGCCGAGCCAGGAGGAGCGAGCTACGACCGGGCGGTAGAAGCGCTGGCTCGACCGGGAACTGTCCTGGACGTCGGCGCCGGCGTGGGCGCGGCCGGGCTGCCGCTGCTGCCCAACGCTTCACGCCTGACGGCTGTGGACCCCTCGGGTCCGATGGTGGAGATGTTGGCCCAACGCGCCGCGGCGCTGAGCTCGATACCCACGCGCACGGTCGTTGGCCGCTGGCCGGAGGTGGCTAAGGACGCGGGCGTACACGACGTGGTGGTCGCGCATCACGTCGTGTACGACGTCCCGGACCTTCACCCGTTCCTCGTGGCGCTCACGGGTGCCGCTCGGCGGCGGGTCGTGATCGAGCTCCCGCCGCGCCATCCGTTGACGTGGATGGCGCCTTTGTGGCTGGAGTTCCAGGGCATCGTTCGCCCCACCGAGCCCACAGCCGACACCGCTCTTGCGCTCATCGAGGCGATGGGGGTCGCAGACCTGCGCGTGGACCGATGGGTCACCACCGATCCGCGGCATCCGGTGGATGTCGCGCTGATCACCCGGCGGCTGTGCCTGCCCGAGTCGGCCGAGCCGAGGGTGGCCGCGGCCCGCGACGCGTTGCCTCCTGCCCCGCGAGATGTCGTCACTGTGTCCTGGAGCGGGTCGGCGTCAGCGATTGATGACCCAGCGCAGGCTCGCTGACTCGCGAACGAGCAGACTGTGAACCCGAAGCCTGGATTCGAGCCTCCCGTGGAGTGACCGATGACCGCCGTGTGCATCGCCGGAGCAACCGGATGGACGGGACGCTCGGCGCTGACATCAACGGGACCCAGGTGTACTCGGTCCGGCTCCCGAGCTCGTCGGCCTGAAACGAGGCCTGGACACCCTGCTGCTTGGGCGCTGATCCAAAAGCCTGGCGCGGTGTCTTGCTGCGGTGCCTCGCCACGGTGCCTCGGGACGGGCGCCGCGCAGTGACACTCGATGGCCGCCGCGTCGTAGGGTCGTGCCATGGCGGCGGCTGGCTCTCACGGGATGCGCCGCGTCCTGGCGAGGGCGGAGGCCGGCAAGAGCCTGGACGCGGGCGAGGCCGAGATTCTGCTGGGAGCTCGGGATGAGGACCTCGACCGATTGGTCGTGGCAGCGGGCCGCGTTCGAGACGCCGGTTTGGCCAGCGCGGGCCGATCGGGACTGATCACCTACTCTCGCAAGGTCTTCGTCCCGCTCACTCGCCTGTGCCGCGATCGTTGCCACTACTGCACATTCGCGACAACGCCCAGTCGGCTGGAGGCCGAGGGCTCGGGCCTGTTCATGACCCCGGACGCCGTGCTGGAGCTGGCTCGCGAGGGTGCTGCGCTTGGCTGCAAAGAGGCACTCTTCACTCTCGGTGATCGGCCGGAGGAGCGCTGGTCCGAGGCCCGCGAATGGTTGGAGAACGAAGGCTACGACTCAACCCTGGGATATCTCCGGGCCATGGCGATCCTCGTTCTCGAGGAGACCGGCCTTCTGCCGCATCTGAACGCGGGAGTGCTGAGCTGGGACGAGATCCAACGACTCAAGCCGGTGGCACCGTCCATGGGGCTCATGCTGGAGACGACCTCCACCCGGTTGTTTACCGAGCCCGGACAGCCGCACTTCGGCTCTCCGGACAAGGAGCCAGCAGTACGCCTGCGGGTCATCGAGGACGCTGGCCGCAGCGCGGTTCCTTTCACTACGGGGATCCTGGTTGGCATCGGCGAGACACCGGCCGATCGTGTCGAGTCACTGTTGGCGATACGGGCGGCGGCGCGGCGCCACGGTCACGTGCAGGAGGTCATCGTCCAGAACTTCCGCGCCAAGGATCGAACCCCGATGCGTGCCGCGCCGGACCTCGATACGGCCGCATATGTGGCAACGGTGGCCGTAGCCCGGCTGCTCCTCGGCCCGCGGGCGCGAGTCCAGGCGCCCCCCAACCTCAGTGACTCCGATGAGTTGGGGCTGCTGCTGCGAGCCGGCGTGGATGACTGGGGCGGGGTGTCGCCGTTGACCCCGGATCACGTAAACCCAGACCGGCCTTGGCCGCATCTGGATGATCTGGCCCGTCACACCAGTGCCGCGGGGTACCAGCTGGCCGAGCGGCTGACCGTGCACCCGGAGTACGTCCTGTCCCCAGAGCCATGGCTCGATCCACGGGTTCGCCCTCATGTCGACGCGCTCGCCGACCCCAGGGGCCTTGGTGTGGAAGGGCGTCAGCCGGTCGGCCAGCCCTGGCAGGAGCCCGACCCCCACTGGGGTCAGGTCGGTTCTGGGAGGGTCGAACTCCATCGCGAGGTCGACACTTCCGGCCGCAGTCACGATCGGCGCTCCGACTTCGATGCCGTGTACGGCGACTGGTCCGCGGTCGGGGAGTTGGTAGATCCGGGCGCCAGTCATTCGGTCCGACTCAGGGTCGGGGACAGGGCCGTGTTGGCGGCCTTGCAACGCGCTCACCTGGATCCGGCTGGTCTCACGGATGCCGAGTACCTGGCTCTCATCACGGCGACCGGTTCAGATCTTGATGCCGTCTGCGCCCTCGCCGACGACGTGCGCCGCGACACGGTCGGCGATGACGTGACGTACGTGGTCAACCGCAACATCAACTTCACCAATGTCTGCTACACCGGGTGCCGGTTTTGTGCCTTCGCCCAGCGACGTTCCGACGCCGACGCGTTCACGTTGTCGTTGGAGCAGGTCGCCGACCGGGCGGAGGAGGCGGTGGTGCTGGGTGCGACCGAGGTATGCATGCAGGGCGGCATCCACCCAGACCTTCCCGGCACCGCGTATTTCGCCTTGGCTCGAGCCGTGAAGAAGCGCGTCCCCGCGCTCCACGTCCATGCGTTTAGCCCCATGGAGATCGTCAACGGTGCCTCGCGCACCGAGATGTCGTACCGGGAGTTCCTTAGTGAGGCCAAGAGTTCCGGGGTGGACTCGATCCCCGGCACGGCCGCGGAAATCTTGGATGACGAGGTGCGTTGGGTGCTCACCAAGGGCAAGCTGCCGGCCGCGGCGTGGGTCGAGGTGATCCGAACCGCACACGAGGTTGGCCTCCCCAGCAGTGCCACGATGATGTACGGACATGTCGATGCGCCCCACCATTGGGTGGCGCACCTTCGGGTGATCACGCGCCTGCAGGACGAGACGGGTGGCTTCACAGAGTTCGTCCCGCTGCCCTTCGTCCACACCTCGGCACCGATCTACCTCGCCGGGCTGGCTCGTCCCGGCCCCACCGTCGAAGAGAACCGGGCGGTGCACGCCGTGGCGCGGTTGATGTTGCATGGGCGCATCGATCACGTGCAGACGTCGTGGGTCAAGCTGGGAGTTGACGGCACCCGGCTGATGCTTCGGGGCGGAGCCAATGATTTGGGTGGAACCCTGATGGAGGAAACGATCTCCCGCATGGCGGGCAGCCAGCATGGGTCGGCCAAGACGGTCGAGCAGTTGGCCGAGATTGCAGCCGGAATCGGTCGCACGGTCCGTCAGCGGACCACGATCTACGGAGATCTTGAGGGCCCCGTGGGCCGGCCGTTGTCGGTGGCTTAGGGTCATTTCCCCGTTCAAAATGATCAAAATCTCACCATCTGTCAGTGAGCCGTCACCGAGGGTGGATCAGATTGGGGGGCCCTCCCCACTTGACGCGGTCGAGGTCACTCCTCTGTAATTCCACCCATGTCGTTTGGGTCGCCGGTTGCCGGCGCGTTTTTCGGTCCAGGCCGAGCAAGCCTCGGTACGGCACATCCGGAACCGGGTCGAGGAGGGCCTGTCATGAGCATGGTGCAGCCCCTGCAGGTTCCCGAGTTGGCGTCCGCGGAGGTGGTTGCCGCAGTGGTGGACCCGGCGGAAGCCGAGCTCAGTTGGCAGGAGCGGGCCTTGTGCGCGCAGACCGACCCTGAGTCGTTCTTCCCTGAAAAGGGTGGGTCCACTCGGGAGGCCAAGCGAGTGTGCACGGGTTGTGAGGTTCGAGACGAATGCCTCGAATACGCGCTCGCCCATGATGAGCGCTTCGGGATCTGGGGCGGTCTGTCCGAGCGCGAGCGGCGGCGCCTGAAGAAGGCCGCGGTCTGAGCTGACCGTCGCGGCCGCCTGCGCCGCTGTCGACCGACCGTCATCCCACTCACGTACCCTGGGCGCCCCGTGTCGACCACCATTCCCGCCGCTGCTCCCGACCCGTCGGATGATCCGACCAACGGGACCACTGGCGACTCCGGAACCGGTCGAACCGAAGTGGACGAGTTGTGGGGCGCGTTCCTCGACGACGCCCTCGACGAGCAAGCGCACGAGGCCGAGCGGCAACGCCTCGAGGACGGGCTCGCGCAGCACACGGTCACCCTTGTTCTGGTCGCGCACGACGGAGCTCGTTGGCTGCCATTCACACTCGCGGCCCTCGCCGACCTTGATCACGCTCCCGATCGGGTCATTGCGGTCGACACCGGCTCGACGGACGCCACACCCGCGCTGCTCGAGGCCTCGCTCGGGTCCGCCGGCTTGCTGCGCGCGGCACGAGACTCCGGGTACGGGGCGGCCGTCGCTGTTGGTGTGAGCGAGATCCCGTCCCGAGCGGTTCCGCCCGGCGGGGTGGACGTGACTGACTGGTTGTGGCTCCTGCACGATGACAGTGCTCCGGAATCGAACGTGCTGCGCGAACTGCTCTTCGAGGCCCAGCGCACGCCGGCGGCAGCGATCATCGGCCCCAAGGTACGAGGCTGGCGCGACGGTCGGTTGCTCCTTGAGTTGGGGGTCACCGTGGGCCGAGGCGGCCTGCGCGAGACGTTTCTGGAGCGGGGAGAAACCGACCAGGGCCAGCACGACCAACGAAAAGACGTCCTCGCCGTGGGCTCGGCCGGGATGCTTGTGCGCCGAGATGTGTGGGACGACTTGGGCGGCTTTGCTACGGACCTGCCCATGTTTCGCGACGACATCGACTTCTGTTGGCGGGCCAGGCGAGCGGGACATCGAGTCGTGGTGGCGCCGGCCGCCGTTCTGCACCACGCGGAAGCCGGCGCCCGCGGACATCGCGTCGTGGATGCCACGGGTGGCAGCGTCGAAGGGGCGGATCGTCGGTCCGCGCTCGTGCTCCTCCTAGGGAACCTGCGGACCCGCGGATTGCCCTGGGCCTATGTCCGGCTGACCTTAGGATCGATCGGGCGATCCTTGCTGATGCTGGTCGAGAAAGCACCGGGCGCTGCTGCCGAGGAAGCGCGGGCGTGGGCTGCCGTCGTCGGACGGCCGGACCGCGTGCACGCCGCTCGTCAGCGGCGAAGTACTCCGGTGACCGAGCCGTGGTCAGCCGTGGCACCGCTGCTCGCACCAACGGGCTCGCACGTTCGGCACGGAGCCGAGGCGCTCCTCGGGGCGGTCGGCACCGGCGGATCTGGGAGCCCCTCCGGCGGCGCGCTCGAATCAGGTCCGGTGAGCGAGGACAGCGATGTCATGGCGCCTGCTGGCGACGGAGCGGTGGCTCGTTTCATCCGACGCCCCGGCGTGGTCCTGGCCCTGGCCTTGCTTCTTCTGTCCCTCCTCGCGTTTCGGGGGCTCACGGGACGCGGTGTCCTACAGGGGGGCGCGCTGCTTGCTTCCCCGTCGGGGGCGTCCGACCTATGGCAGGCGTTCGTGCAGCCCTGGCACTCGGTCGGTGTCGGCTCCAGCCTGCCCGGACCACCGTGGATCGGTGTCGTGTCTGCGTTCTCGGTCTTCACCCTGGCCAAGCCGGGGTTGTTGGTGAGCCTGTTGTTTCTCCTGGCCGTGCCTTTCGCCGGGGTTTCGGCCTACCTCCTGGCTGGGCGGCTGACGACGTCGCGTGCAGTTCGCTGGTGGGGGAGCGCGGCTTATGCGTTGCTCCCAGCCGTGACCGGGGGTCTTGCGGCGGGCCGCCTGGGCACGACGATCCTTGCCTGGTTGCTCCCGCTGCTGGTCCTCGCTGCCATGAGCGTGGCTCCCGAACGGGGGCAGGAACCGACGTGGCGAGGGGTCGCCGGCCGAGGTCTACTGCTGTCGTTGGCGGTCGCCTTCGTTCCGGTCGCATGGGTGGCCGCCGCTGCCTGCTTCCTGGCTGCCGGCTTGGCCGGCTCCGCGTCACGTGCTTGGTGGGCCAAGGTCGGTGTGCTGGTACTCCTTCCGATCGGCGTATTGGCTCCCTGGTCCTTGCAGTTGGTGGCTCATCCGTCCCGGCTCCTGTTGGAAGCCGGCGCCGCCGGCCCCGGCCTGTCGGATCCCTCGCTTCCGGCGTGGGCCGTGCTGCTGTCCTCACCGGGAGGCCCCGGTGTACCGGCGACCGGAATCACCCTCGGCCTGTTGGTCGCTGCGTTGGGTGCTCTTTTGATGGCTGGTAGACGACGCGTCGTCGCCTCGGCGTGGCTCGTCGCCCTGGTCGGACTCCTGCTCGGGCTGCTTACCGTGGTCGTGCGCGTCCCGGTCTCGTCGCTGGGCGAGTCGGTGGTCCCGTGGCCGGGTGTGGCGACGCTGTTGATCGGCGGTGGCATGATCACAGCCGCTGCCGTGGGAGCAGAAGGAGTCGGCCAAGCCCTTTCCGGTCGGTCGTTCGGCTGGCGTCAGCCTCTCGTGGCGCTTGTGGTCGGTCTCGCGGTGCTGGCTCCGGCAGCGTCGGCGTTCGGGTGGTTGTCTCGCGGCGTCGAAGGTCCGCTCACTCGCACCAGCGCGGACGTGTTGCCCGCCTTCGTCGCCGCCGAGTCAAGTACGGCGCTGAGACCGAGCACGCTGATCCTGACCAGCCGCCCCGGGCTCCCGGTGAGCTACACGGTCCTACAGGGTGCTGGGGTGGCGCTTGGCGACGCGGACGTCGCTCCTCCTGCAGCGGCAGCAGGCCCACTCGACGACCTCGTCGCAGACCTGGCTTCCGGCCGCGCGGGAGACGACATCGCCGGCCGGCTTCTGACGTACGGAACGGCCTATGTCTTGGTCACTCCCCCGGCCGAGACGTCCCTGGTGTCGGGGTTAGATACTGCGCCCGGTCTTGAGCGATTGGCCGCGACCGACGGTTCGGCGCTATGGGGCGTGTCGGGGACTCCGAGTCGCGCGCGAGTCCAATCCTCGGATGGGGCGGCGACCCCCCTGCCCGCCGGTCCGGTCGACGTCTCGGGACCGGTGCCGGGCCAACCGCTGGATGCGACGGAGACTCGGGTCTTGGCCCTGTCGAACGCGGCGGATGGCGGATGGCGAGCCTTGGTCAATGGACTACCGCTGGACGCCGTCGCGGCCGGCCAGCCGTTCGCCACCGACCCGCCGGTTCCGGCGTACGCGGGCCCCTCGGCGACCTGGGCCCAACGCTTCTCCCTGGCGCCATCCGGCGGGCAGCTCGAGCTGACCTACGACGGCACGGCCCGGAGCCGGTGGTTGCTGGCCGAGGCAGCCCTGGTTGTGGCGTTGGTTATCACCGCGCTCCCAGGCCGCCGACGCGGAATCGACGACGATGAAGACCCTGACGCGGTCCTGGGGATTGCTCATGATCCGGAGCCAGCGCCGCCCGCGCCAGAAGGGGTCGAGCGGTGATGACGCTTCCCGTCTTAAGCCCCACTCGCGCCCTCACGCTCGTCGTCGGTGTGGTGGTTGTGGCCTGCGGGGCTGCTGCTCTGCTGCAACCTGCACCGCCAGGCGTGGCCACGGTGACGGCGTCACCGGTCGAGGCGGCGGTTCTCGGCTGCCCTCGGACGTACACGGGAGGTTCGTCGACCACCACGGCCAGCGTGGTGACCGCGGCGAGCACGCTCACCGACGATTCCGTTGGGGTGAGCGGACAGGCGCTGCTTCGACCCCTGAAGGGGGCGACCGAAGCGCTGGTGAGCGTTGACTCCGCGCCGGAGGTCGGAACCGTACGCGCGGAGTCGGCGACGAGTTTCGCTCTCGAAGCTTCGGCGTTCGGTGGGCTGGCGCCGTATCTGGGCGCCGGGTTGGTGACTTCGTCGCCGACCGGCAGCACGCGAGGGCTCATGGCGGTGGCTTGTTCGGCCCCGTCGAGCGACGCGTGGTTCGTAGGTGGAGCGGGCACGGTTGGGAGACGGAGTTCGCTGTGGCTCACGAACACCGATTCCTCGCCTGCGTTGGTGGACATTGAGATCTACGGTCCGAGCGGGCGGGTCGGTGGAGGACGAGGCGAAGGCATCGAGGTCGCGCCCAACGGCCAACGCGCCCTGCGGCTCGATGTCTTGGTCCCTGGGGTTCGACGGGCGGCCGTGCACGTCGTCGCTCGCGCTGGACGCGTCTCATCGGCGCTGAGGGACAACAACACGCTCGGATTGATCCCGCGCGGGGTGGACTTCGTCCCGCTTTCGGCTGCACCTTCGACCGAAGTCGTGCTGCCGGGTGTTCGCGGCGGGACCACCGGGTCAAGGATGCTGCACGTGTTGGCCCCGGGGTCGGCCAACGCCATCGTCGAGGTTCGTATCGTGGCCAGTGACGGGATCTTCGCCCCCGATTCGGCGGCGGTTTTGGAGGTGCCTGCGGGCGCGGTCAAGCAGGTCGATCTCGCTCGCTATTTCGACGGGGCCGGGGCCTCGGCGATCTGGTTGTCCAGTGATACCCCGATCGTCGCGGGTCTTCGAACGGTCGTGCCCCTGGGTCAACGTCGCACCGAGACCGCGAACACCTCCGGAACTCCGGCCCTCAGTGGTCCCACGGGATTCGGCCCGGTGCGAGCTGACAACAGCCACCAGGCCAGTGTCTCCGTCACGGCTCTCGACACCGCCGGCCTCGTCTCGGTGACGACGGTGACCCCCGAGGGTGAGACCGCGACCAAGAGCTTCGAGATCCGCGACCAGTCCACGCGTCGCATCGATCTGGAAGGCCTGCCGCCGGGGTCGGCTGTCATCGTGGTGCCGTTGGCTGAGTCCGGCCCCGTGTTTGCAGCTGTTCAGTTGACGAACAGCCGCACCGACGGCGCGGTGATCACCACCGTTCCCCTGGTGACCGCGACTGCCGTCGTGTCTATCCCTCCGGTCCGCCCCGATCCTGCGACCGGGGTGCCCGGGCACTGACCGGGTCAGTCGCTCGTCCCGCCGGCCAGGTCCGGGTCGATCTCTTCGGGGCTGCGACCGAGCAAGTCGGCGAGCAGACCCACGAGCACGGCACGCGTCAGGGTGTCCCTTTCACGCCCCGCGCGCGACCGCGCTTCGATCGGTCGCCGGTAGACGATCAGTCGGGCGGGGCGCCTCCGGGCGCCAGGGTCCACCCGTCCCAGGGGCGCCCCAGATTCGATGGACTGCGTCTGGTCGCCGGTCGCGGGCACGTCCTCCACGAGCACTTGAACCACAGCCAACTCGTCGGTCCATCGTCGGTCCAGCCGAGCTAGCGCCTCGAGGACGCCGTCATCAAATCGCTCCGCCCTGGTGCGTACGACCGGTAGGTCGGGTGGAGCGAGGGGACCCCGCAAACCCCGTCCACGGCGATCGCGGCGCCGTACGCCTCGAGACGTGGGGAGGGGGGCCCTACGTCGTCCACGCACACGGGCAGGGTATCGACGCTCCGGTGACGCCGGCGTCCGCGGCGCGCCTACCCGGAGGCTCGCGGATCCGCCGGTAGGTTCCGGCAGCGTGAGCTTGATGCGGCGATGCTCCCGGTCGGGTTGTGGGCATCCGGCCGTGGCCACCCTGACGTACGTCTATGCGGACTCCACGGCCGTCCTCGGGCCCTTGGCGACGTACGCCGAGCCACACGGCTACGACTTGTGCGAACAGCATTCCCAGCGCCTGACAGCGCCCCGTGGATGGGAGGTCGTCCGCTTGGCGGCGGACCCGGAGGCGCTCCTACCCACGCCCGACGACCTCGAGGCCCTGGCTGAGGCCGTACGGGAGGCCGCCCAGCCGACGCACCGCTTGGAGCCCGAGCCGGTAGGCGTGGGGATGGAGATCGGTCGCAGGGGCCACCTGCGGGTCCTGCGCTCTCCCGAAGCGTGAGAAATGTCCTATTTGAGATAGAACCTCCCTATATTTAAGGTTCTTCGTCGTTTCTGCCGAGAACCCCTCGGTCGGACTCCCCTTCCCCCGGAGATGATCACGTGACCAAGCCCGGTTCCTCAAAGCCCACCACCAAGGCGCCTCGTTCCTCCGCGGCGGCCCGACGCTCGCAGCCCTGCCCCCCGCTGGGATCATTGACGCAGCCAGGGGCTCGCGACGGCGTGTGCTGCGTGGCCTGCGGGAGCGAGCGAGTCACCAGGCTGGGGATGACCCTGACTGATGGAACTCCGGTGTCGTTCACGTCCTGTCACCGGTGTGAGCACCGGACGTGGATCGATCCAACGGGTCGGGCCATCGAACGCGACCGCGTGCTCGACAAGGCGCGCAAGACCGGCTGATCCGGGGGGGCACTAGGCTCCCGCCGTGCCCGCCAACGACCGCGACCTGAGCAGCATCATCAAGGCCTATGACGTCCGTGGGGTCGTGCCGGACGAGCTCGATGCGAACCTCGCTCGCGAGGTAGGGGCTGCCTTCGTCGAGGTCGTCGGTGCCGCTGGCGGTGCCATCGTGGTGGGCCACGACATGCGCCCGAGCTCGCCGGAGTTGGTGGCAGCCTTTGCTGAGGGCGCCACCAGCCGTGGAGCGGACGTGATTCGAGTGGGGCTGTGCTCGACCGACGCGTTGTACTACGCGAGCGGCAGCCTGGGGGTTCCGGGGGCGATGTTCACGGCGAGCCACAACCCGGCGCGCTACAACGGGATCAAGCTATGCCGCGCGGGTGCGGCCCCGGTGGGCCAAGACACCGGTCTATCGACGATCCGCGCCCTGATCGAAGACGGGACGACGGTCCCCCCCGTAAGCGTCGCGGGAACCGTGACCGACCGAGAGGTCCTCGCTGACTACGCCCGGCATCTGCACACGCTCGTGCCTCTGGAGGCCATCAGACCGCTCCGTGTCGTCGTCGACGCTGGGAACGGGATGGGCGGCTTGACGGTGCCGGTGGTGTTCGATGGTCTCCCGCTGGACGTGACGGAGCTGTACTTCGAGCTGGACGGCTCCTTCCCCAATCACGAAGCGAACCCCATCGACCCCGCCAACCTGGTCGACCTCCAAGCGGCCGTCCTCGCGCAGGGAGCCGACCTCGGACTCGCTCTCGATGGCGATGCTGATCGTTGCTTTGTGGTGGATGAGAAGGGGGCCTTAGTCAGTCCGTCCACGGTCACGGCGCTGATTGCGGCCCGGGAACTCGAGCGCGAGCCTGGGGCGACGGTGATCCACAATCTGATTACCAGCCGGGCGGTGCCCGAGGTGGTCTCCGAGTTGGGCGGAACACCGGTACGGACCCGCGTCGGCCACTCTTTCATCAAGGCCGTCATGGCTGAGACGGGAGCGATCTTCGGGGGCGAGCACTCGGGGCACTTCTACTTCCGTGACTTCTGGCGGGCTGACTCCGGTTTGTTGGCCGCCATGCACGTGCTGTCCGCCCTGGGCCACACGCAGGAGCCCCTGTCTCAACTGCTCGCTCCGTACATCCGCTATGCGGACTCGGGCGAAATCAACTCAACCGTCGTCGATGCGGTCTTGGTCATGCAGCAGGTTGAGGCTGCCTACGGATCTACTCCTGGCGTCTTCATTGACCACCTGGACGGTCTCACGGTGTCCGGTGAGGACTGGTGGTTCAACCTGCGGCCCAGCAACACCGAGCCGCTCCTGCGGCTCAATGTCGAGGCGCGCGATCGTCCGATGATGGACAGCGTTCGCGACGCAGTGCTCGACCGGATCCGCGTGGAGGCGTGATGGAACTCGATCCGTTTCTGCTCGAAATCCTGGCGTGTCCATGCCCTCGACACGAACCGGTCGAGCCGGATCATGCGGCGGAAGTCATCGTGTGCACCTACTGCCGCACGACGTTCCCGGTGCAAGACAACATCCCAGTCATGCTGCTCGATGACGCGACGCCGGGGCCGCATGGCGTCGGCGAAGTAGGCAGGGCCCCAGGCCAAGCATGACTTCGCTGTTGGACCTCGGCCTGCTGGACGACCCCGAGGCACTGGCCGAAGCGGACTCGCGTGGCACTCTGGTCGCCCTCGCAGCTGCGGGAGCGCAGGTGCGGGAGGCCGCCACGTTGGCCGCGGAGGCCCGGGTCTCTCGAGTTGCCGAGGAGGGCCGGCCCCGGGCGATGGTTGTGGCTGCCCTGGGTGGATCCGCAGCGGCTGGCGATCTGCTCACCGCGCTGGCCGGGCCGGGCGCCCCCGTCCCTGTGCAGGCGGTCCGCACCGACACGCTTCCCGGCTGGGCCGGGCCGGTGGACCTTGTCGTGGCTGTGTCGCTGTCCGGTCGCGCTGCGGGTCCCCTCTCCGTAGCGGCGGAGGCTGCCCGGCGGGGTTGCCGATTGCTCACGATTGGCTCCGCTGACTCGCCGTTGGCGGCGGTCAGTGCCCAGGCCCATGGGGTCCACGTGCCCATCGGGCGCACCTTGACCTCGTCGCGTTCGAGCCTGTGGGGATTGTCGGTGCCGGTCCTGCTCGCTGCACATGCCTTGGCCATCATCGATCTGTCTCAGGCGGCGATTGATGAGACTGCGGCTGTCCTGGACGACGTCGCTGAGCGGGCACGCCCATCCTCGGAATCGTTCGTCAACCCGGCCAAGGCTCTGGCGTTGGCGCTCGATGGGTCCGTGCCGATGGTCCTTGGTGAAGGCCCCTTCGCTGGGGCTGCGGCGACGCGGGCCGCGGCAGAACTCGCGCGCAGCGCCAGATACCCCGCAGGGCACGGGACGCTGCCTGATGATGCGACCGCTGTGGTCGCGACTTTCGACGGGCCGTTCGCGGTTAGCGCCAGGGACATCTTTGCCGATCCCGAGGAGCAGTCGGCTGGTGCTGTGTCGCCGCTGCGACTCGTGCTGTTGCGCGACGATCAGTCCGCGCAGGAGACCCGACGCGTCACCGACGTCGTACGGGACACCGCAGCCGAAAGCGGTGTCCGTGTCGAGGAGCTCGAGGCCACAGGGACTTACTCCTTGGCGCGGATCGCCGGACTGATCGCCCTCACCGATTTCGCGTCGGCGTATCTCGCCTTGGGGTCAGGCCTGGATCCCGCGACCTCCCCGCACGTCGCAGATTTGCGCGCCAGGACCGCCCGATGAGTGCCGCAGACGGCACCAAAGCCATCGTTGCTGCCTTGTTGGCGAACCTCGGGATCGCGGTCACGAAGTTCGTGGCCTACCTCGTGAGCGGGTCGGCCTCGATGCTCGCCGAATCGATTCACTCCCTGGCCGACTCGGGCAACCAGGTTCTCCTGATCATCGGCGGCCGCCGGTCGAAGCGACAGGCGACAGCGGATCATCCCTTCGGTTACGGCCGCGAGCGGTATGTCTATGCCTTCGTCGTCTCGATCGTCTTGTTCAGCGTCGGGGGATTGTTCTCGGTGTATGAGGGGGTTCACAAGGTCCAGCACCCGGAGCCGATTCGCGATGCTTGGTTGCCGATTGCCGTTTTGCTGATCGCTCTCGCGCTCGAGTCCTGGTCGCTTCGCACTGCCGTGCGGGAATCCAACAGCGTGCGCCCGCATGGACAGTCCTGGGTGGGCTTCGTTCGGCACGCGAAGGCGCCGGAGTTGCCGGTCGTGCTGTTGGAGGACAGTGCAGCACTCGTTGGTCTGGCGCTTGCGTTGAGTGGTGTCAGCGCCGCGGTGATCACGGGGAACGGTTTTTACGACGGTCTGGGATCGATCATGATCGGGATCCTGCTGATCATCGTCGCCCTTGTCCTCGGGATCGAGACCAAGTCGCTGCTCTTGGGTGAAGGCGCAGCCCCAGCCGATGTGTCGGCTATCGAGCACGCGCTCCTCCAAGTGGCGGGTGTCCATCGCGTCATCCACATGAAGACGCTCTATCTGGGGCCGGATGAACTGTTGGTCGCGGCCAAGGTCGGGGTCTCGTCCACGGCCTCAGGAGCCGAGATCGCCGCGACGATCGATCAAGCAGAGCGTGGAGTTCGGGCTGCGGTTCCCGCGGCTCGGGTGATCTATCTCGAGCCCGACGTCGATCGCCGTCCGGTCGAGCTGTGAACGGCCCGGTCCCGCTGGAGACGGTGGTTCAGCACTACGCATGGGGGTCGCGCACCCTCATCCCGGCCCTACTCGGCCTGCCCGCCCCCGCGCCCGACCCGTGGGCCGAACTGTGGGTGGGCGCCCATCCGGGCGGCGCTTCCCGCCTGCCGGACGGCCGCAGCCTGGCGGAGGTCGAGCCCGATCTTCCCTATTTGCTCAAGCTGTTGAGCGCCGTCGAGCCGCTGTCGCTGCAGGCCCACCCAGATGCGAGCCAGGCGGCGGCGGGTTTTGCGCGCGAAGAGCGCGCGGGCCTTGCTTTCGATGCGCCCCACCGCACGTTTAAGGATCCGCATGCAAAGCCGGAGATGGTGGTCGCTCTTACCCCCTTCTCGGCCCTGTGTGGCTTCCGGGAACCCGCAGAGGCGGAGCGCCTCATTCGGGCGCTGGACTGCCCCGCGGTCGATCCGTTGGCCGACGCACTCGGCCAGGCAGACGCTGAATCAGCGCTTCGCGATGCCCTGACGCTGGGGATGACCCTGGCTCCCGAAGCTCGTACGCCCACGGTTGTTGCAGCTGCGGCGGCGGCAGCTGGTCTCGCAGCGAATCCGTCCACCGACGGTGACGACGCGCGGGCTTTTGCCTGGGTCGCGCGGCTCGCGCTCCTTCACCCCGGAGACGTCGGGGCGCTGGCTCCGCTGTTGCTGCAGACCGTCAGCTTGCAGCCCGGCGAGGCTCTGGCACTGCCGGCACGCACCTTGCATGCGTACCTGGGGGGTGGCGCGATTGAGGTGATGGGGAGTTCCGACAATGTCTTACGGGGCGCGCTGACCGGAAAACACGTCGACGTCGCCGCCTTGTTGGACATCATCGATTTCCATGCAGGAACGGTTCCTCGGATCACTCCGGTCCGCGCTGATGAGGGCCTGGAGATCTACGACTGTGGGGTGGCCGCATTCAGGCTGATGCACGCCCAGGTGGAGTCCGCTATGACGATCCCCCCGGCTGGTCCCAGGCTGGCGTTGGTCACCGCGGGCGAGGTCTGTTTGACGGCGCGTGATCGCGTGGTGGCGGTCCGGCCCGGTCATGCGGCCTATGTGCCCGGACAGACTGGACCGTTGACTTTGTCAGGCGAGGGGTCGGTCTGGATTGCCGAGCCCGGCACCATGGCCGGTGCCGTGCGACAATGAGGGTGGCGGTTCGCCGCCAGTCGTGACGCGCATCGAAGCCTCGAGCCGCCCGTCGCGCCCCCACCTAACCGTTCGACCCGTGGAGCGCCGACGCATGCCTAACCCAGTACCTACGGCCACACATTCGGCCGACTTCAAGGTCGCCGATCTGAGCCTGGCCGGTTTCGGCCGCAAAGAGATCCAGTTCGCCGAGCACGAGATGCCCGGCCTGATGGCTATGCGAGACCAGCACGGCGCATCCAAGCCGCTGTCCGGAGCGCGCATCACGGGGTCTTTGCACATGACCGTGCAGACAGCGGTGCTCATCGAGACGCTAGTGGCACTAGGTGCTGAGGTGCGCTGGGCTTCGTGCAACATCTTCTCGACGCAGGACCATGCGGCGGCTGCCGTAGTCGTTGGGCCGGATGGCACACCCGACGACCCCAGCGGCGTACCGGTCTTCGCCTGGAAGGGCGAAACTCTTGAGGAGTACTGGTGGTGCACCCAGCAGGCTCTGTGTTGGCCCGGCGACACCGGACCGAACATGATTCTCGACGATGGCGGCGACGCGACCCTGCTCGTGCACAACGGCCGCGACTTCGAACTGGCCGGCGCCGTTCCTCCGGTTGATACGGCCGAGTCCGACGAAGCTGCCGTTGTCCTTGAGCTCCTGGCCCGCTCGCTCACCGAAGACCCGTCTCGATGGACCACCATCGCCGCGGGCATTCAGGGGGTGACCGAAGAAACGACCACTGGGGTCCACCGCCTCTATGAGATGGCGAAGGCCGGCCGGTTGCTCTTCCCCGCGATCAACGTCAATGACTCGGTCACGAAGAGCAAGTTCGACAACAAGTACGGCTGCCGTCACTCCCTGATCGACGGTATCAACCGCGCCACGGACGTGTTGATCGGCGGCAAGGTTGCGGTCGTCTGCGGATACGGAGACGTCGGCAAGGGGTGCGCTGAGTCCCTGCGCGGCCAAGGCGCGCGCGTCATCGTGACCGAGATCGATCCCATCTGCGCCCTGCAAGCCGCCATGGATGGCTACCAGGTCGCGACCCTTGAGGATGTTCTCGGCACCGCGGACATCATCATCACCGCTACCGGCTGCTTCGAGGTCGTCACGGCGGAACAGATGTCGCGGATGAAACACCAGGCCATCCTGGGAAACATCGGGCACTTCGACAACGAGCTGGACATGGCCGGATTGGCTGGATTCCCGGGCGCGCGGCGCATTCAGGTGAAGCCGCAGGTCGACGAATGGGTCTTCGCCGATGGGCATTCGATCATCGTGTTGTCTGAGGGTCGCTTGATGAACCTCGGCAATGCGACCGGCCACCCGAGTTTCGTCATGTCCAACTCCTTCACCAACCAAGTGATGGCGCAGATCGAGTTGTTCACCAAGGCGTCGGAGTACCCCATGGGAGTACATGTGCTGCCCAAGCATCTCGATGAGGAGGTGGCGCGCTTGCACCTGGACGCGCTTGGGGCCCGGCTGACCGAGCTGACCAAGGTGCAGGCCGAATACCTCGGCATCGACGTCGAAGGCCCGTACAAGTCCGACCAGTACCGCTACTGACGCCGACCGAGGGCTGTTTCCACACCAACGTGCTGGTGGACCGTGCATGACTGATCCCGGGGACCCGCTCGAGGTGGCGGGTGCGGTCGGGCCGGCCGGGCCGCCCGGGCGATGGGGTCTCGGGGACGTCTGGATCACGCTGGCGTTGTATGTGCTCTTTGCCTTCGTGGGAGCGGGTGTGGTTCTGGCGGCGCCAGACACACCCGATGCGCGCGCTTGGGCGCTGGTGGCCTCCGTCGCTTTGCCCTGGATCGGTTTAGCGGGCTGGCCGTTGTTGGCCACGGGGCTGAAGGGCCAGGGGCCGGTGCAGGATCTCAGACTCCGGGGGGGCAGGGGAGACCTGGCGTTCGGCGCGGCAGCAGGTGTGGTCGGACTGGTGTGCGCAGCCCTGATCGCCACGCTGACCGAGCTGGTGATGGGCGACCAACTGGAGTCAAGCGTCGGGCAGCTGGCCGACACGTTGGCCGAGGCCTCGCCTTGGCCGGTCATTGCCTTGGCCCTCCTGGCTGTGTTTGCGGCTCCGGTGGTCGAGGAGATCGCCTTTCGCGGGCTGATGTTCGGAGCGCTGGCGAAACGTGGCTGGGCGGTGTGGCCGAACATCGTGCTCACCGCGGCGGTGTTCTCGGCGTTCCATCTCGAGGTCAGCCGGTTTGCGTTGCTGTTCGTCGTGGGAATCGTGCTGGGTTACGTCCGGGCGCGGACCCGCTCGACGAGCGCGAGCATGGTGGCGCACCTGGTCAACAACCTGCCCGGGGGAATCGCGCTGGTGGCTCTAGCCCTTGGTTGACGTGGTCATGAGGGAGGGGCGAACTCCCCGCCAATCGGGGGTGGGGCGGGTCCACGGGATGCATCGGGAGCCGTCCTCGGTAGCGGGGGAGTCTGGTTTGTAGCGCCCGGCGCTGTGGCGGGTCCGGCGAGCCAGGCGTTGGTCGCGGCAGCCTGGCCGGTGATGCGCCGTTCCTCCCGCTGGCTTCGCTCGGCCACGACCGCGGCCAACAGACGTTCGACGGGTGTGCCCGCCGGCGGCGGTGGGGCCAACCAGCGAGCGACTTCCGCAGCCAGCCGGGACCCCATCGAGACCCTGACCTGCGGATCGAGACCGGATGCTCGTACCAGGAACTGTCGGCTGGCGAGCGCTAAGTCGTCGGGCACGCGCCCGACATCGGTGGAGGCCGCCCAAGCTGCGAGTTCCGCTGGCATGACCGCGCGTGATCCGGCCGCGCTGGGAACCCGCTCGCGAATCACCACGGTCCCGGCGGCGAGGTCTCCGAAGCGTTTTCCCTTGGAGTTGAGCAGCGAGCAGAAGAAGGCCGGAACGCCGAACAGCAACCAGATCTCGACCACCTCGACGAGCGCCCGAGCGGTCGCGTGACGGAACCGAATGGCTCCCCCGTCGTCGCGCACGGCGCGCAGCCCGAGGGCCATCTTCCCGAGGGTCTTGCCGCGAGTGAGGGTCTCGAAGATCAGCGGGTACCCCACGATGACAGCCACGACAAGAACCAGCAGCAGCGCCGCGGTCGCGGTGTCGTCGAGCGTCGCACCTGCGGCGGCCAACAAGAGGATGAGCGCGGCTAGCAGGATCACTTGAAGCGTCATGTCCATCAGCAACCCGAGCGCCCTGGACGGGAGCTGAGCCAGCCTGAGTTCCAGGGCCACGGCTTCGCCGGTCACGACGTCATGCGAACCGGGCGTCTGATGGCTGCTCACGGGTCTCATCCTGCCCGAAGGCGGATCTCACGGCCGTCCGCGTAGCCTGGCGGGGATGGACATCGACGCCTACGTGGCCGCGCATCGTGCCGAGTGGGAACGGCTCGATGCACTCACGCACCGACGAGGGTTGTCGGGTGCTGAGGTGGACGAGCTCGTCGACCTCTACCAGCGTGTGGCCACGCATCTGTCCGTGCTGCAGTCTCGGGCACCGGACCCGGCCTTGGTGGGTCGGCTGTCCTCCTTGGTCGCCCGGGCCAGGGCACGTGTCACTTCGGCGTCGCCGTCGGGATGGTCCTCCGTGGCCCGATTCCTTGGGGTGGACTTCCCCGTGGCCGTCTGGAGAGCTCGGTGGTGGGTCCTCGCGTCGGGGTTGGGTTTCTGCCTGGTGGGCTTGCTGGTCGGTTGGTGGGTGGCGACGACCCCCGAGGTGCAGTCATCGATCGCTTCTCCCGATCAGATCAGGCAGCTCGTCGAGCAAGACTTCGAGGACTACTACTCCTCCTCACCCGCGTCGTCCTTTGCGTTTCGGGTGTGGACGAACAATGCGTGGGTCGCAGCTCTGTGCATCGCTTTGGGTGGGCTCTTCGGGATCCCCGTCCTCTATTTGCTGTGGACGAACGCCTTCAATGTTGGGGTCGCCGGAGGCTTGATGGCGGCCAACGGCCGACTCGACCAGTTCTTCGGCCTGATCCTGCCGCACGGAATGCTCGAACTCTCCTGCGTTTTCGTGGCCGCAGGTGTGGGCTTGCGGTTGGGCTGGTCCCTGATCGATCCGGGGCCACTGACCCGCGCCGAGGCATTCTCCCGTCAGGGGCGGGCAGCGATGTCGGTAGCGCTGGGACTCGGGCTGGTGCTGCTCGTGTCGGGAGTCGTCGAAGCCTTCGTCACGCCATCACCGCTGCCCACCTGGGCCAGAATTCTCGTCGGCTTCGTGGTCTGGGCGGCGTTCGTGGCCTGGATCGTCGTACTAGGCCGGCCGGCTGAGTCTCGTGGGGAAACCGGGGACCTGGTCGCCGAACTACGTGGCGACACGCTCCCGACGGCCGGCTAGCTCCCTCGGTCACTCAGCGCCCAACTCTCAGAGTCGGCCCGCAGCCTTGAGGGCCAGGTACCGGTCGGCCAGCGCGGGCGGGAGGAACGCAGGGGGGGCCTCCACCACGTCGACGCCCTGACGGCGGAGAACCAGCTCGAGCTGATCGCGAGAGACCCGTGTTGCGGCCGCAGCTGCAGCCAGGTAGACCGAGTCGGCGTCACCGCGCCCGGCCGCCAACTCCTCCACCCGTGGGTCGGCGACGGAGGCGATCAACACGCGATGACGAGCGGCCAACAGGGGGAGGACTGGGAGCAGCCCCTCAGACAACGGCGCCGTGTCCAGCCCCGTCAACAAGACCACGAGTGACCGTCGGCTCGCTCGCCGCATGACACAGGAGGTGACGGCCCGCCAGTCCGTCTCGACCAGCCCGGCATCCAGGGGAGCCATCGCCTGCACCAACTGCTGCAGCAAGTCGGGGCCGCGCGTTCCCGAAACTGCGGCCCGTTCCACCCGGTCGTGGGCGACGAGGTCCACGCGGTCGCCGGCTTTGGCGGCCAAGGCCGCCAGCAGGAGTGCTGCGTCCATGGCCGCGTCCAGGCGGGGCGCGTCACCTACCCGGCCAGCGGCCGTCCTCCCCGTGTCCAAGACCAACAGAAGGTGACGATCCCGTTCCGGCCGCCAGGTCCTGACCACCAGCCCGCCAGACCGGGCCGTGGCGCGCCAGTCGATGGAGCGGACGTCGTCACCGTCGACGTACTCGCGCAGCGAGTCGAACTCGGTTCCTTGGCCGCGGACGAGCACCGCGGCACGTCCATCCAACTCGCGGAGTCGTGCAAGTTTGGCTGGCAGGTGCTTGCGCGAGGTGAAAGGCGGGAGTGCTCGAACGGTCCAGGGAACCTGATGCGAGCCCTGTCGGGCGGCTAGACCGAGCGGCCCGCGGGAGCGGACGGTCACCCGGGCGGCGTGCCGGTCGCCCCGTCGCGTCGGCTGAAGGATCGCGCTGATGCGACGGCGTTCTCCGGCGGGAACATCCACCCGGTGGCGCTGGTCTCGTGCGCCAGCCGACGGCGGCCACGCGTCGCGGACCTGTCCTCGCATCCGTACCCGCCCGGAATTCGTCACGAAAAGCTGGACCTGGGCGGTTTCTCCGAGCCGGACCCGGGTGTCCCCGGCGCGTTGGAGACGCAGGGCCCGAACCGAGCCGGCGAGTGAGAGGTCGACGAGGACGGCCGCGACCAAAACCACGTTCACGACTAGTAGAGCGACCGCGGGGGACCAGCCGGCGCCACCGACCAGGACAGCCGCGATCGCCGCCGCGACGATCGCGGCGACAACCAGGCGCGCGGTCAGGGCCATCGGGCGCCCTCAGCGGGGTACGGGGACCGTGGCGAGCAGGGCGTCGAGGACTCCGTCGGCCGTGACACCCTCCAACTCAGCTTCCGGACGCAGCCTGACCCGGTGCCGCAGGGTGGGACGGGCCAAGGCCTTGACGTCGTCGGGCGTGACGAAGTCTCGCCCCGACAACCATGCCCAGGCGCGGGCCGCCGCCATGAGTGCGGTTGCTCCTCGAGGCGAGACCCCCAGTGAGAGCGAAGGGACCTGGCGGGTGGCCCGGCAAACATCCACGATGTATCCGACGACATCGGGGGCGAGGGTCATCGCGGCCACCGCCTCTCGGCCAGCTGCCAGCTCCGCCGCGCCGGCCACGGGGCGAAGACCGGCCGCCACCAGGTTGCGTGGATCGAAGCCGGACGCATGGCGGGAGACGACCTGCACCTCGTCATCGCGGGGCGGCAGCGGAAGCGTCAGCTTCAGCAGGAATCGATCGAGTTGGGCTTCGGGCAGCGGATAGGTGCCCTCGTACTCGATGGGGTTCTGGGTTGCACAGACGACGAAGGGATCGGGGAGGGGCCGCGGCGCTCCGTCGATCGACACCTGACGTTCTTCCATCGCCTCAAGCAAGGAAGCTTGGGTTTTCGGGGGAGTGCGGTTGATCTCGTCAGCGAGCAGCAAGTTCGTGAAGACCGGCCCGGGCCGGAAGGAGAATTCTGACGTGCGGGCGTCGTAGACGAGAGATCCGGTGACGTCACCGGGCATCAGGTCGGGAGTGAACTGAATGCGCTTGGTGTCGAGGGCCAGTGCGGTTGCCAGGCTCCGAACGAGGAGGGTCTTGGCCACCCCGGGAACGCCTTCGAGTAGCACATGGCCGCGGCAGAGCAGGGCGATCACCAGCCCCGTGACTGCGGCGTCCTGGCCGACGACGGCCTTGGACACTTCGCCGCGCAGCGCGAGGAGCGACGCCCTCGCCTCGTCGCCGCGGCCTGGCACGGGGCGTTCGCCGGGGGTGGGTGCCGCTTCGCTCGACGATTCTTCAGGAATGGTCACCGGATCACCGTATTCGAGGCTGGTGGGGTGGAAGGTCGCGGACCTCCCTTTCCAGCGAGTCGAGCCGGTCCGCGAGTGCCACCAAACCAGCGTCGTCCGAAGGCGGGTCGCCGTACAACAACTCGTGCACCGCCCCCTCCGGTCGACCCGCACGCCCGGCGACCGCCTGGACCACGGCGGCGGGCGCCGCTGCGCGGTCCAGGCCAACGAGCGGTGCCAGGCGGGAGCGAGAGGTGACCCGGAGCCGTTCGGCGGCTCGGCCGCGGGCTCCGGCGCGTCGGTACAGACGCCCTCGGCCCTCCGTGGCTTCGGCCGCGCGAACAACAACCGGGAGCGGCTCGCTGACGACTCCGCCCAGTCGGCGGGCCCGCCACAGCGCCATCAGGACGAGCGCCAGACCAAGCTGAATAAGCAGGGTCTTGACCCACGTGGGCACGAGTTGCCAGAAGGACTTCTGTGCCTCCACGGGGAAGTCGTCCACCGACGTGACATGCCAGACAACGCGCGGATGCACCCCGAGAATGCTCAACGCCAAGGCCGCGTTTCCGGCCACCGGGAGGCGATCGTTCTCCAGGGGATCAGGCGCTCCGATCAGGACCACCCGCTGACCGTCCACGAGGGCTTCGAGGATGGTCGGGTCTCCGTCGATGGGGTAGCAGGCGCTGACGCTGACCAGCCCGAATTCGGGGGCTACGCGGTACGACGTACCGCCCGTCTCCGCGTTTCCGGCCCGGAGCGCAGGACTCCACGAGCACGACGGATCTCGCACCCGAGCGGGTCCGCCATCGCGGGGGGACACTCCGGGGGCGAAGGTGGTGATGATCTCCGGCCGGGTAGCACCCACCACAACGAGGTCGGCTCCCGTGGAAATCAGTTCCTTCGCTTGAGTGACGGTCAGATAGTCCGGTCCCGGGATGACTAGCGTGTCACCCTCCTGAGCCTGCGTGGCCGCGGCGATGCCTTGGGCTCGCACGACTTCGACACCTTGGCCCCGCAGGATCTGAGCGAGGGCTTTGCTTCCTGTCGCGCTGACCGAGTCGGGGTCGAGACTCCCGAGTCGTCCTCCGGAGGTCACGGCAGCGATGAGGATCGCCGCGAGGAGTGCGGCGACCACGAGCAGGGCCGGGAGGCGGCCTCGATGCCATAGCGTCCGCCCCGTGGGCGAAACCGCCGTTTCCGTTTCTACGGCCGAGTCGATCATCGGGGATCCACGGGCAGTGCCGACGGACGGAGGTTGAAGCGCGCGTCGTGGCAGGCGCGGTCGAGGCCCCGGAGGAAACGATCATCGGTCGAACAGGCACTTCGCCCGCCATAGGCCACGGCATCAAAGGTGGCTGCGGCGGCCGCGAGGTCTCCGGCGAGTTCGGGGAGAGCCTGCCCGCCGCCGGCCGCGGCCTCGTCAGCCGTACGGCCGGGGTGGGGCTCCAGGATCGTCCGCTCCTCCAGGCCGCGGACGATGGCCCGATAGCGCTCGAGGACCGCCTCCTCCCACTGTCCAGTGGCAGCCGCGCGATCTGCGGAGCGTCGGTGGTCAGCGGCGGATCGGGTCTTGCCCGCGAACAGGGCGTGCCCGCCTGAGCTTGTGCGCCGGACAGGACCGCCTCGCCACAGCGCAGCGCCGATGACCAGGGCGATCAACAGCGCTAGCCCGGCAAGCCCCCACCAGCCACCCGGGACGTTCCTTGATGCGGTGTCGAGCAACTGCGTGAATTCGTCGTAGAGCCACCGGATGAGTCGCTCGGACAGGCTGGGATCGTCGACGTGGTACTCAGGTTTTGCGAGTTCCTCCACGGCCAGTTGCTGGGCCTGGTCGCGGCCCAACTCGACCGGCTCCTTGGTCGGAGCCAGCCCAACCAGCACAGGCACGGTCATCGGGCGATTTTCGTCACCGGGTTGGTGGGGTGGCTGCTCGGGCCAGTTCCAGGTCGAGTCCCTCGGCGCGCATGCGCCGGTCGATGTAGACGAGGGCGGTGACCCCAGCCGTGAACGGGTAGGTGATGGT
The DNA here is from genome assembly GCA_963851405.1 of uncultured Actinomycetota bacterium. Taxonomy (GTDB): domain Bacteria; phylum Actinomycetota; class Actinomycetes; order DATJPE01; family DATJPE01; genus JANPBY01. The sequence continues at coordinate 388,971 of CAWKPB010000005.1, forward strand.
GAGCCCCACGATTTGGCCGATGGTCTGGACGAACAGACTCCAGAAACCGATCTGCAGTGTTTCGGCTGAACCCGACGTCAAGACGGCACCACCGAGTCCAAGGATCTGGAACGGCGCGGCCACGACGGACGAGATCACGGTGGTCAGGAGCAGGGTGAGCGCGATGATGAAGAAGGTGCGCCACCAGGCGCCTGCCGTCAGTGAGTAGGACCGGCTCATCGCGCGCAGGATGTTGGCCTTCTCCAGGATGAGCGCTGGTCCAGCCACCCACCACTTGACGTACAGGAAGACGGCGGGCAGAACCGCAACAGGCCCCAAGACCAGAAGAAGCGGGGAGACGGTCGCCGCCAGGAGGACGACGAGTCCCACCGATAGCGCAAGCAGACCCCACGTAGCGAACGTCACCAGGATGGAGAGCCCGATGAGCGGAAGCAGTCGTGGGCGGAACTGCTGCCAGGCCCCGGCGAGGGAGGTCTGCTGGCCCAGCACCGCGCGCCCGATCACCACCGTCAGCAGCCCCACCAGAATGGTTTGGGCGATGGAGCCGATGAACCACGCTGGGATGCTGCCGGTGGCCAGGCCGCCGTAGGCAGCGAGGAAGTCGTCCCCGGAAGCAGTCGCCGGATCGAGGGCATTCACATCCTGGACGAAGGACCAGGTGGCAGCAAAGGCCAACAACTGAGTGATCGTGACCACGATCGCGGTCAGACCGAGCATGATCGCCGGATTGCGCCGGACGCTTTGGATCGCGCCGTCCAGGATCTCGCCGATGCCCATCGGACGCAGCGGGATCACGCCGGGCTTGGGGGCCGCTGGCGGGGCGTAGGTGTAGGCGCCGTAGGGACTCGACACCGTCGCAGGACCGGGCGGGCCCCCGTACTGGCCGGGTGGGGGGCCGCCTGGGGCCGCGGGCGGGGGAGGCGGTGGGTTGGGCGAGCCCCAGTCGCCGGCGGCGGACCAAGCACCGCCGGAAGGGGCTGAAGCAGGTGGTACGAGTGGTGGCTGCTCGGGCGACCAGCCGGGGTGTGGGGTGCTGGCGTCCGCGGGCGTTCCCTGCTCCCCGCTTCCAGGCTCGGTCATACCCCCATCGTCGCAGGCCGCGCCCGCGGGCTGTCGCCGCCTCGCGGGCCAGCCGTTCCGGGAACCTGGTGCGGCGCTCGAACGTCGAATCCAGGCGGAGAAGTCTCCGTGGGGGTGAGGTCGGGCTTACCGTGGACCCGATGACGAAGAAGGGACGCTGATGAGGGGCCGTGTGCTCGTCGTCGACGACGACACCGCGCTGGCGGAGATGCTGGGCATCGTGCTGCGCGGAGAGGGCTTCGAACCCTTCTTCTGCGCGGACGGCTCGGCGGCGTACCAAGCCTTCGTGGACACTCGTCCCGACCTGGTCCTGCTCGATCTCATGCTCCCGGGCAGGGACGGAATCGACGTGGCCAAGCAGATCCGGGCGGAGTCCGGGGTGCCCATCGTCATGCTCACAGCCAAAAGCGACACGGTTGACGTGGTGCTCGGCCTCGAAAGCGGGGCGGATGACTATGTCGTCAAGCCGTTCAAGCCCAAGGAGCTGGTGGCTCGCGTTCGCGCCCGGCTGCGGCCGAGCCAAGACCACGAGACGGGCGAGATCTCGATCGGGGACCTGACCATCGACGTGGCGGGGCATGTGGTCAGCCGGGACGGTGCGGAGATCAACCTGACCCCGCTGGAGTTCGATCTGTTGGTCGCGTTGGCCCGCAAACCGAAGCAGGTGTTCACCCGGGAGCTCTTGCTGGATCAGGTGTGGGGCTACCGGCACGCGGCCGATACCCGCCTGGTCAACGTCCATGTTCAACGGCTTCGCTCGAAGATCGAGCGCGATCCGGAGAACCCAGAGATCGTGCTGACCGTTCGTGGAGTCGGCTACAAGGCCGGCGCCCAGAACGACCTGTGACTTCCCATCGACATGAATCAGATCTCGTCTCCCGGCTCTGCGCCTGAGCCGCGCACGCCGTGGTCGGACCGATTGTGGTCGACCGGGAGGGATCTTCGAGATGCCCTGCTCCGCCCGATCCGGGGCATACGCCACACCTGGCGTTCGTCGCTGCACCTGCGGGTCGTGCTCACAACCTTGGCGCTGTCCGCGCTTGTGCTCGTCCTGTTGGCGCAGTTCCTGCTGGGTCGCGTGACGGACGGGCTGCTCGCCGCCAAGGAGAGATCGGCCTTGGACGAGGCACGGGCGGGCCTGGCCCAAGCCGAACTTCTGGCCGACTCAGCGGAGCGTGGGGGCGACCCGGTCAGCAATGTGGCACTCGTGGACGGCATCGCTCGGCAACTGGCCAACCGCGCGGGCAATCCCTCGATCTACGAAGTCCTTCTGCTCCGTTCACCCCGCAACCTGGTTGCCGACGCGCCTGAGTTCGGCTCGAACCAAGTGCTAGCAGTGAGCGTGCCGACCACGCTTCGCGATGCCGTACGAGAGACGCTTCGCCAGTCTTCGACCTACACCGAGGTGAGCTACGCGGACGGGCGCCCGCCCGTGCCCGGCCTTGCGGTGGGCGCTCCGCTGTCTCTTCCCGGGGTCGGGTCGTACGAGCTGTACTACGTCTTCCCGCTGAACCAGGAAGCCACGACGCTGTCACTAGTTGAGCGGGCGCTGGCCGCAGCTGGAGTCGCTCTCGTCCTCATGCTCGGTCTGATTGCTTGGGTCGTGACGCGCCAGGTGGTGTCACCGGTTCGGATGGCGGCGCGCACCGCGGAGCAGTTCTCGGCTGGGCGGCTTGAGGAGCGCATGACGGTCAAGGGGGAGGACGACCTCGCCAAACTCGCGACGTCGTTCAACCAGATGGCTGGATCCCTGCAGGGGCAGATCCGTCAGCTCGAGGATTTGTCGAGAGTCCAACGCCGTTTCGTGTCTGATGTCTCGCATGAGCTGAGAACGCCACTGACCACGGTCCGGATGGCGGCCGATGTCTTGCACGATGCTCGCCTCGACTTCGATCCGGCAACGTCTCGTTCTGCCGAACTCCTTCAGACCCAACTGGACCGCTTCGAGCTTCTGCTTGCTGACCTCTTGGAGATCAGCCGCTATGACGCGGGTGCGGCCCTGCTTGATGCCGAGGCGGCTGACCTGGTCGAGGTCGCTCGCCGAGCACTTGAAGCCGCCGAACCGCTGGCTGAAATGCGCGGGAGTGAACTGCGGTTGGAGGCCCCCGGCCGGCGGTGCGTGGCCGAGGTCGACACCCGCCGGGTCAGCAGAATTCTGAGCAATCTTGTGGTCAACGCCGTGGAACACGGCGAGGGACGCCCCATCTGCGTGACTTTGGATTCGGACGCTCAGGCGGTGGCCATCACGGTTCGAGATCACGGTGTGGGCTTGCGGCCGGGTGAGTCCGCGTTGGTCTTCAACCGCTTCTGGCGTGCGGACCCCGCGCGGGCCAGGGCGACCGGCGGAACCGGACTAGGACTGGCCATCGCCTTGGAGGACGCTCGCCTGCACGGCGGATGGTTGCAGGCCTGGGGGGAACCCGGCGATGGCTGCAACTTCCGCTTGACGCTCCCGCGGAAGGCCGGCGCGGAGATCACGACCTCGCCGCTTCCGCTAGAACCTCGAGACGCGCGGCGAGATGACCACCGACTTCCGCTAGCGGCGGCCGCGCCAGAGCGGAGAGACCTGTGAACGGGCATTCGTGGCGTCGCCGAAGCGTGATCGTGGCTGCGGTCCCGCTTCTGCTCCTTACTGCCTGCGCGTCTATTCCCACATCGGGCCCAGTCGAGCAGCGGGGGGAGATCCGCACCGAGCGCGACGATCCTTTCGTTCGGGTACTTGCCAAGGGACCCTCGGAGGGTATGAGCCCTGAGGCCATCCTCAAGGGGTTCTTGCGGGCGTCCGCCTCGTTCGACGACAGCCACGCGATCGCTCGATCGTTCTTGACCCGTGAGGCGGCGGCCGGATGGGACTCCGGCAGTGGGGCGGTCGTGTATCAGGAAGACCCTGCGGAGGAGTTGCTCAGCCGAAAGGGCAACGTCCTGAATCTGGTCGGCAACGAGGTCGCGACCTTGTCCGAGCGTGGTGAGCTGACGGCAGCCGACGGAGCAACGACCGTCGATGCCGAATTTGGTCTGCGCAAGACCGACGGCGAGTGGCGCATCGATCGCCTACCAAACGGACTGTTTCTCACGCCGCTGGACGTCGATCGCTCGTACCGGTCCTTCAATCTCTACTTCCTCGATCCCACGTCGACCCGGTTGGTTCCCAACGCGGTGCTCATCCCCGTAGGGCCGTTGGCCTCCACCACGCTCGTGGCTGACCTGCTGAAGGGACCGACCGACTGGCTGCGCCCGGCTGCCCGAACGGCCTTCCCCGAGGGCACCGGCCTCACCGTGCCCTCGGCTCCCATCCAGGACGGAGTGGCGCAGGTCGACCTTGACGGGTCGGCTCTGCTGGCGTCCGCGGAGGACCGATTGGCCATGTCCGCCCAACTGGTGTGGACGCTGCGGCAACTTCCTGATGTGTCAGCGGTCCGGGTCACGGTGGACGGCGTCCCGTTGCCCGGCGTCAGCGTCGAACAGCCTCGCGATGCTTGGCCGGAGTTTTCTCCCGATGGCCCCAGCACGGGGGACGCGTATCTGGCCAGGGATGGACGCCTACTGCGTCTGAGCGGTGCGGAGCTCGACGTGGTTCCAGGGGCCATGGGCGACGGTCGGGTTCCCGCGTCCAACCCGGCGGTCTCGCTCGACGGGCAATTCTTGGCGGCGCTGTCACCCAGTCGCGAAATCCTCTATGTCACTCGGACGGGTCTCGCCAGCCCGGTCCGTTCACGGTTGACCGGGTCCGACCTCACTCCTCCTTCGTGGGATGCGACCGGATCGGTCTGGACGGCCGGCTGGACCGGCTCTCGTACCACGGTGTGGGCTATCGACGCGGAGGCCGACGGTGTGCGCCGCGTTCGAGCTCCGGCCCTCAAGGGGCGACAGGTGGTCGCCCTACGAGTCGCCAAGGATGGCGTTCGCGTCGCGCTCGTCGTTGAACGACCCGGCGCAAGCCACGCTCTCTACCTGGCCCGAATTGAGCGCGGTCAGACGCTGCAGCTGACCGGTCTGCGTCGGGTTGAGGCGGCTCTGGTGGACGTGACGGACGTCGTGTGGGCCGATGCCGATCGCCTGGCTGTCATTGGGCAGGAACCCAACGGAGTCCCGCAGCCGTTGATCGTTGAACCCAACGGAACGGTCACCAGGGCTGCCGGATCGCTGTCGGAGTTGGTTCGGTTGGCGGCGGCACCCGGACGCCCCCTGCTCGCGGCGACCTCCGATGGGACCCTGTGGGTGGATACAGACGCCGGGTGGCAGAGCATCGGCCAAGGGGCAGACCCCGCCTACCCAGGCTGACGCGGCGGTCATTGGACGTCCACAGATCGCCTCTCGCTGCTGGCGACATCGCTGGGCGAGCGGAAGCCTCGCGGGCATGCGGGCCTGGTCGGATCCCTCGGCGCTGCAAGTGTCTGAGGCTCTGATCGACCTAGTGGCCCCCCGTCGATGTGCCGGTTGTGGCGAGCCCGGGTGTCTGCTGTGTGCCACCTGCCGCACGCTACTTCGCGGTCCGGCCTATCCGACCGAGCCCCGGCCAGCACCGGTGGGTTTCCCGCGGACCTGGGCGTTGGCGCCCTACGACGGTTCGGTCCGAGAGGTCATTGTGGCGCACAAGGAGCACGGTCGGCTCGGTCTCGCCGCACCCCTCGGTGATGCCCTTGCTGACGCGGTTCGGCGATTGCTCGACTCGGAGGGCCTGGCCGGGGCCAGGTCGGTGGCCTTGGTCCCGGTGCCGTCGACTCCAGCCGCCACGAGGTCGCGCGGACATGATCCGGTGCTACGGATGTCGCGTCGGGCGGCGGCCAAACTGCGCAGGATGCAGGGGCGGGTCTGGTGTTGTCCGGTCTTGGACCTCGGGCGCAGAACCGCGGATCAGGCGGGGCTCGGCGCAGGCCAGCGCACGGTCAATCTTGCTGGTGCGCATCGGGTCAACGGTCGCAGGTTGCGGAGGCTGGCTCACGGAACCGAGCTCGTGTTGGTCGATGACCTGGTGACGACAGGGGCCACGTTGGCCGAGGCCGCACGCGCCCTGAACTTCGCGGGCCGCCGACCCCTCGGCGCAGTAGTCGTCGCCGCCACAGTCCTCCGGTTCGACCACTCGCTCGGACGCGACTAACGTCGGTCGTGGCACCCGCCCGGGTCCGTGGTTGCGTCGAGACACAGGTACGGTCGATCCATGAGGTTGCATCGTGTCGCGGTCCTCGACAAGCCGATGCCAGCCGCAGGCAAAACGGCCCACGTAAGGCGACTCGTTGTCGTTCGATCACGGTGCGGCTTAGGGATAAGTCCTGCCCCGTCGGAGGCCCAGATGGCAGCCGAGCCGGGAGAAGGGTGGAGTGGGCCGCTGAGCCTGCAAGCCCCTCAGCAGGCGGATGTGGGGTCGAAGACCAGGTCGGCCGGGCGGGTGTCCCTGGACCGCGCTCGAACTGGGCAAGTGATCGCTCGCTGAACGTTATTGACTCGCCAACTGAGGAGGAGCACCGCGTGGACATCGTTGTCAGGGGTCGCCAGGTCGAGTTGTCTGAGCGCTTTCGCGAGCACGCTTCCGAGCGCATAGGCAAGCTCGAGCGTTTCGACTCGAAGATTCAACGAGTCGACGTCGAGGTGTCCAAGGAGCAGAACCCTCGGCTCGCCGAACGTGCGTTGCGGGTCGAGCTCACGGTTCGCAGTCGGGGACCAGTCGTGCGGGCCGAGGCGGCGTCCGACGACAAGTTCGTGGCGCTCGACATCGCGTACGACCGGCTCGAGGCCCGGCTGCGCAAGGCCGCCGACCGGCGACACGATCACCACCGGCGCGGCGACGCCGTGCCGTCCGACGCCTGGCTGGATTCCGCGCCGCCGATCGCTGAGTCCGCGCACTCGGATGAGGATGATGCGACCGCCGAGGAACTGCCCGACGACGGACCCATGGTCGTTCGCGAGAAGACCCACACCGCCGTGCCCATGACGCTGGATCAGGCCCTCGAGGCGATGGAGCTCGTGGGGCACGACTTCTACTTGTTCCAAGACTCTGCCAGCGGGACCGCCTCGGTGGTCTACCGACGCCGGGGCTATCACTACGGCGTCCTTCACCTGGTCCCCAACGAGGGTTCCTCTTTCGACGGGGTATCCAAGGACGGGGCTGCCTGAACCGGGTCAGCCCCATGCGGATGTCCTAAACGTGCCATCATGAGCCCGTTTGGGGGATTCGTACCTTGGAGCGAGGCATGCCGACCGCGAACGCGGCCGCGAGTTCATCTCGGCGGCCGTTGCCTAGAAGTGAGCGTGACGACGTTGCCATCCGGGTTCTCGTGGTCGATGACCACGAGTTGTTTCGGCACGGTGTCGTCTCGGCCCTGCGGCAGGCTTCCGGGCAACCGCGCCTAGAGATCGTCGGCGAGGTGGCGGACGGTGAGTCCGCCATCGCTCACGCGGCCCAGATCCATCCCGAGATAGTCCTTCTCGACATCAGGATGCCTGGTCGATCGGGGCTCGAGGTGTGCGCCGAGATCATGGCTGCCGCCCCTGGCGCGCAGGTCATCATGCTCACGGTGAGCGACGACGAAGATGATCTCTACACCGCAGTCCGGGCCGGAGCGAGCGGCTACCTGCTCAAGGACATTTCGGCCGACGACCTGGCATCAGCCGTGCGATCAGTTCATGGCGGCCAGTCGCTCGTCAGTCCGCCGATGGCGGGCAAGCTCTTGTCGGAGTTTGCTGCGATGTCCAGGCGCGAAGGGGAGCGGAGCGATTCCCCGGGAACGCCTCGCTTGACCGGCCGGGAGTTGGAGGTGCTCCGACTGGTCGCCAAGGGTCACAACAATCGCGACATCGCGCGCGAGCTTTACATCAGCGAGAACACGGTGAAGAACCACATCCGCAACATCCTGGAGAAGCTGCAATTGCACTCGAGGATGGCCGCTGTCGTGTACGCCGTTCGCGAGAAATTGCTCGAGATCACCTGATGCCCCCGCGGGTCCGACAGACGATGTCCCGCTCCCAAGCGAGACGGGTGGCGATCGCTGCCCAGGGTTTGGATCGTCCGCGACCAGTGGATCCAGGAATGCGCCAGATCACCGGCGTAGTCCAGCGCATCGGCTTGTTGCAGATCGACAGCGTGAACGTCCTCAGCCGCGCCCACTACCTGCCGGTGTTCAGCAGACTAGGCCCGTACGACTCCGGTCTGCTCGATCGGGCGTCCGGTCGCGCCCCGAGACGCTTGGTTGAGTACTGGGCCCACGAAGCCTCGCTGATTCCTCCGAGCACCCATCGGTTGTTTCGTTGGCGCATGGCGCGCTGGCGTGATGAGGCCTGGGGAGGCATGAAGCGGGTCGTCGATGAACATCCTCAGGTGGTCGACGCCGTGCTCAACGAAGTACGCGATCGGGGCCCGCTGACGTCCAAGGAGGTCGAGCAGGCCCTCGCCCACGATGCACCCCGGAGCAAGGAGCATTGGGGGTGGAACTGGTCCGAAGTCAAGCGATCGCTGGAGTACTTGTTTTGGGCCGGCGAGATCACGTCGGCGGGTCGGACCCAGCAGTTCGAGCGCCGCTACGACCTGCCGGAACGAGTCCTGCCGCGAGAGGTCCTCAACGCGCCTGACCCGGACGAGCGCGACGCCTTCCGGGCGCTCATGTCGATCGCTGCGCAGGCGCACGGGGTGGGCAGCGAGCAATGCCTTCGGGACTATTTCCGGCTAGGGACAGACGACGCCCGCCCAGCGTTGGCCGAGTTGATCGATTCCGGCGAGATCATGCCGGTTCAAGTCCAGGGTTGGTCGAGGCCGGCGTACCTGCATGCAAGCGCACGCGTGCCCCGCTCGGTCTCAGGGTGCGCCCTGCTAGCGCCCTTCGACCCCCTCGTTTGGGAGCGGGCTCGGGTGGAAGCGCTGTTTGGGATGCGCTATCGGATCGAGATCTACGTCCCTGCGGACAAGCGGGTCTACGGGTACTACGTACTTCCGTTCCTTTTGGGCGACGAGCTGGTGGCACGCGTCGACCTGAAAGCCGATCGCGCTGCCGGCGTCCTGCGGGTGCAGGGGGCGTTCGCTGAGCCGGAGGCACCGACGGACACGGCCCAGCAGTTGTGTGGTGAATTGGGCCAAATGGCCCAGTGGCTGGGGCTCTCGGCGGTCGTGGTGTCCGGCCGCGGCAACGGACTATCCCGCGACCTTGCTGCGCTCGCGTAGCTCAGCCAGACGTTCAACCCGCTCCCGACCGAGCGTGCGCTGGCATGGCTGGGTGGCACCAGTAGGGATGTGGACGACCTACCACACGTCAATGGGCGATCGACCCGGCTTGTTCACGGCTGTGGCAGCTGCTTGACCGATCGAGCCGGCGCAGTATTCGGCTGCGCCGAGCGGGATTGCCGACTGCCGTCATGGCACCCAGCTGCTGGCAGACTTCGGCTGTGGCGGTCTCCGTAGATGAACTCAGTGACGCCGAATGGCCGGCAGCCCTCTCGCTGGTGCACCGTGCTTTCGTCGATGAATCGTTTACGGTCGAGATGTATGGCGATGACCGTCTTACGCGGTGGGGGCAGTCTTGGGGGCTCTACGCGCCGCTGCGCCGTTCGTCATACTCGCTCGCACTTGGGGCCAGGCTTGAAGGAGTGTTGGTCGGAGTCCTTATCGGGTCGACGCCGGGTGGCTGTTACCTATGCCAAGGGATCGCTCAGGAACCCAAACCAAGTGAGGTGGGGGCCGCCATCGACTGGCAGTTCCACCAGAACATCGCGGCCGTGCACGCGCCCTTGGCGACGCACGCATGGGTCGGCAAAGTAGCGACCGAGACGGCCCTGCACGGATTGGGAATTGGGCGAATCTTGCTCGACTCAGCGGGTGAAACCCTGGCAGTGAAAACGCCGATCCAATTGGTCTTGGAATGCGCTCCCACCCGTGCCGGCTTCTACACGTCCGCGGGCTTCGAGCCGGTCACCACCTTTGCTGACCCCGCGGGACCAGACGCACTACTCATGCGCCGATGGGTGCGGTAGCGGCGATCGGGCTGCCTCGTTGGCACGATAGGGCTCCACCGACGGAAGGGCCCAGCCATGCAGCCAGAGCACGGGCGCCCGATCATTCACCGGCCCGGCGAGGGGCGAGCGATCGACATGGGCGGATTCAGCATGATTCTGAAGGCCGACGCGAGGGACACGGGTGGGTCCTTCTCGCTTTTGGAGGCTGCCGAGCCTCCGGGTTTCGGACCACCCATGCACATCCACGACGATGCCGGAGAAGCGTTCTACGTTCTGGAGGGCGAATACCGGGTCTTCCTGGACGAGCGGGAGTACCTGTGCCCGGCTGGCTCTTTCGTCTTCATTCCGGCCGGCCTGGTCCACGGTTTCCGGGTCGGCAACCAGCCGAGTCGGAAACTCAATATCTACAGCCCCGCAGCCATGGTTGGGTATTTCGACGACCTCCAGCACGCGGCAGCCGCCCACGCTCCGCTGGACGACGATGCGCTCGCGCAGATGGCAGCGCGACACCACATGCGGGTCTTGGGTCCGGTGCCGGAGGGCTACCACTGAGGGCGCTGGCGGGCGGCCTGGTTGTCGCTCCTGGGGTCCTCCAGGCGGAGGAGGCTCACAGCTGCGGTTCGGGGTCGCTGGCCAGGCGCGCATGCATGTGGTCGTCGTGGAAGACGCCATCGCCGTAGCAGTACGCCTGCCGAGCGGTGCCTTCGACCAAGAAGCCAGCGCGCTCAGCCACGATGCACGAGGCAGCGTTGTCGACCGCGTGCAGAAGTTCGATCCGATGTAGATCCAGCGCTCGGAAGCCGTACCTGCAGGCAATGCTGACCGCCGCGGTCGCGATGCCACGGCCCCGGCTCGCAGGCAGTGTCCAGTAGCCGACTTCCGCGGACCGCTGAACGGCGTTGATCCCGTGCAGCGACACGTAACCGAGTACGTCACCTGAGGTGGCCTCGGTGACGGCCCAGGTGGCGTGGTTCTCCCACCCCTTCGCCCGGGAGGAAATCCAGGACAGAGCCTTCTCCCGTTCGCTGGCGCCGGGCTGAGTGTCGAGTCGGAGAGGGTTCCAGCGGCTGATCTCGGGGTCGTTGCTGGCGCTCAGCACGGCCGATACGAGGTGGTCGGACCAGACCCGAAGTTGAAGCTCCCCTGCCGCGATCTCCACGGGGCTCTGCGAGGCGGCATTCGGCTCCGTACGCACGACCTGGGAGCCTACGGCTCATGACTACCCGAGCTACGGGTCCGACACTGTCGGGACGGCCATCCACCCGAGACACCGGGCTCCTGGTTCTCGGCGTGGCTGCCGTCAGTGCCTCCGCCCCGCTGGTGGTGGCCATGGCGATCCCTGCGCTGGCGATCGCCTTCTGGCGGAATGCTCTCGCGGTCGTGGCGATCGGTGCGTATGTCGGGACCCGACGGGAGCGGCGACACGAGCTCACGGGGTTGTCGCGCCGCGAGCTCCGTCTGAGCGTCACGGCCGGTGCCTTTCTGGCGGCCCACTTTGCCACCTGGATCCCGTCGTTGCGGTTGACCACGGTGGCATCCTCCGTGGCCCTGGTCTGTCTGCAGCCGGTGTGGATCGTGATCTATGCCCGGTTCAGGGGCGAAGCGATCCCAGGGGGCACCTGGCTGGGAGTCGCCGTGGCCTTCGCGGGCGTCCTGGTCCTCACGGGGATCGACGCGGGCCGAGGCGCCGAGGCGCTGCTAGGCGACCTATTGGCGTTGATCGGTGGCATGGTCGTTGCGGGATACACCCTCATCGGGTCGCAGGTCCGCCGAACAGTGAGTACCAGCGTCTATACCTTGGTCTGCTACTCCGCTTGCGCCGCCGTTTTGGCGTTGGTGTGTGTGACCGCCGGGGTGCCATTCGGTGGTTACACCGCGGGTGACTGGGGCCTGCTCGTCTTGCTCACCGTGCTGGCTCAGCTGCTCGGGCACACGGTGATCAACGTCGTTTTGCGCTCGACCTCTCCGACCGTCGTGTCACTGGCGATCTTGTTCGAGGTCCCGGGATCCATCGTGATTGCTGCGGCCCTGCTCAATCAGGTCCCGCCGCTGCAAGTCCTACCCGCGGTCGCCCTGATGCTCTTCGGGATTGCCTTGGTCGTACGAGTGACGGCCGACCGCACGCCGGTGCCCGATCCCCCTGGCTAGTCGCGCGCCGGATCCAGATAGCGTGCGGCACATGTCTGAGACTCCCGCTGCTGAGCGACGCCTGCGCCCCAGGCGTTCGTGCCTGGCCGTTCCTGGAAGCAGCCAGAAGATGATCGACAAGGCGCGGACGTTGCCCGCCGACCAGGTCTTTCTTGATCTGGAGGATGCTTGCGCGCCCCTGGCAAAGCCAGAGGCGCGCGGAACGATTGTGAGCGCCCTCAACGAGGGCGGGTGGGGGGAAAAGACGCGCGTCGTACGGGTCAACGACTGGACGACCCATTGGACGTACCGGGACGTCATCCAGGTGGTCGAAGGAGCCGGAGCCAATCTCGACTGCATCATGCTGCCGAAGGTGCAGACGGCCCAACAGGTCGTCGCGCTCGACCTGCTCATCACTCAGATCGAGACGACGATGGGCTACGAGGTCGGACGGATCGGCATCGAGGCGCAGATCGAGAATGCCCGAGGGCTGATCGAGGTGGATGCGATTGCTCAGGCGTCACCGCGCGTCGAAACCATCATCTTCGGGCCTGCGGATTTCATGGCCTCGATCAATATGAAGTCTCTGGTCGTGGGTGAGCAGCCGCCGGGCTATGACGTCGGCGATGCCTACCACCACATCCTGATGTCGATCCTGATGGCGGCTCGAGCGAACGACAAACAGGCCATCGATGGCCCTTACCTTCAGATCCGGGATGTCGAGGGCTTCTCCCGGGTGGCTGGCCGCTCGGCCGCACTCGGCTACGACGGCAAGTGGGCGCTGCACCCTGGCCAGATCGACGCGGCCAACGAGGCGTACTCGCCGCGTCAGGCGGACTACGACCACGCGGAGCTCATCCTCGATGCCTACGACTGGTACACATCCGCTGCCGGCGGGGCGCGGGGCGCTGCGATGCTCGGTGACGAGATGATCGACGAGGCGTCACGCAAGATGGCCCTGGTGATCGCCGCCAAGGGTCGGGCCGCCGGGATGAGCCGTACGGAATCCTTCACCCCGCCCGAGTAGGTGCGCCGCGCGCTAGGGCTGGCCTAGATCCGGGTTAAGCCCAGCACAAGAAGGGTCGTACGACGAAGGTCCGATGGTGTCCTCGACCCCGTGTGCGTGAGTGTTGATGGCGGACGAACTGTCGACCACCACCGGGTGGTCACTACTCTGGGAGGACCCATGAACACCATCCGCACTCTCACGACCACCTTCGCGATCGGGACCCTGGTCGCGACTTCGATGGCGCTCGCCCCTGCCGCTTCCGCCAAGGGTAGCGACGGCGTTCGCGCGAGTGGCAGCTGCTCGGCCGGCGCGACCTCGAAGATCAAGGCGAAGCACGACGATGGGCGCATCGAGGTCGAGTTCGAGGTCGACAGCAACAAGGTCGGCCAGACCTGGGCCGTACGGATCAAGGACGACGGGGACCGGGTGTTCTCGGGTCATCGCGTGACCAAGGCGCCCAGCGGTTCATTCTCGGTCGAGAAGCGCGTCCCTAACCGCGCCGGTACTGACTCCTTCGTGGCGGTCGCCAAGAACACGAAATCCGGCGAGAAGTGCACCGCGCGCGTCAGCCTCTAAGCCGCATGGTTGTTCCTCCGGGCGGCGGTCGACAGACCGCCGCCCCCGGGGCGACACTGACGCGGTGGTGACTCCGCGGGCTCAGCAGCCCCGGCTGGCCGCTGTACGGGAAACCGCAGTGGGCGAACCGTCCCTCCCGTGGGTCCGGTTGACGAGCGACGCGGGAGGGTCGACACGGGTCGTCCGCGGAGGCGCACCGTCCTCGAAACGGATCATCGGACGATTTGTCGTGGCGAACATCGTGGCCGTCGTTTTGCTGCTGGGATTGGGTCTGGTCGTGGGCAGGATCGTGGCGCGCGACGAGGCGCTGCGGGACGCACGCAGGAGCACGGATCTCATCGCGACAGCCGTCGTCGCCCCGCTGGTCGACGAGCGAGTTCTCGCTGGGGATCCCACGGCGCTCGCAGACCTTGACGACCTGGTTCGGGCCAGGGTGCTGGACGGGACGACAGTGCGAGTCAAGGTCTGGACGGCGGCTGGTCGGATCGTCTACTCGGACGAGCCGGAATTGATCGGGGCGACTTACCCGTTGGGAGTGGATGAGCTCGAAGCCATGGTCGACGGTATGACCAGGGCGGAGCTCAGTGATGTGTCGCGACCAGAGAACCAGTTCGAGAGTGCGAGCGGTTCGCTGCTCGAGGTCTACCGGCCCATCCGTGCGACCGACGGGACTCCGCTGCTGTTCGAGACCTATGCGCGCTATGACTCCGTCGCGTCGCGGGCGACCGAGATTTGGTTCGCCTTCGCCCCGATCTCTGTGCTCGTCGTGTTGTTGCTCGCGCTGGTCCAGATCCCACTGGCGCGCCTGATGCTGCGCCAGCTGAACCAGGCGCAGGAAGAACGAGAGCTTCTTCTTACGCGCGCCGTCGACGCCTCCCTCGACGAGAGGCGACGCATCGCCGGACACCTGCACGACGGGGTGGTTCAAGATTTGGCCGGGGCGTCCTACGTCCTAGCGGGGGCCGTGGATCGGGCCGGTGTGCAGGGAAGCGCGGTAAGACCTGCCGACCTTGAGCCGGCTGCTGCCGCGGTTCGGCAATCGATCCGCGCGCTCCGGACCATGCTCGTTGAGATCTATCCGCCGAGCCTGCGCTCAGCCGGGCTCGGTGCGGCCCTGACCGATCTGGCTGGGCCCCTCCGAGCCCGTGGCCTCGTCGTGGATGTGGACCTGGAACTGCCCGCCGACCGCGAGCCACCCGAACCCCTGGACGGACTGGCCTTCCGGGTCGCTCAGGAGGCACTGCGTAACGTCGTGAAGCACGCGCGTGCTTCTCACGTCGAGGTGCGGCTCAAGAGCAGGACCGATGGGCTCGAACTCACCGTGACCGACGACGGTGTCGGCTTCGACCCCTCGATCATCCAGGCTCGCGTCTCGGAGGGGCACGTGGGTCTGCCCGTCCTGAGCGATCTTGCCGGTGAGCTCGGAGCCACGCTGGACGTCGCGTCTGCTCCGGGACGTGGCACAAGCATCCGACTGGTCGTGGCCGGATCGTGATCCGGGTCCTGGTCGCGGACGACCACCTGCTAGTCCGCTCAGGTCTCGAGGCCCTGCTCGACGCCGCCGACGATATGACCGTAGTCGGCAGTGCTGCCGACGGTTTCGAGGCCGTGCTTCGCGTGCGGGACGTGCGACCACAGGTCGTGCTCATGGATTTGTCGATGCCCGGTATGGACGGTGTCATGGCGACCCGGATGATCCTCGCCGAGGACCCGAGCGTCCAGGTTCTCGTCCTGACCTCCTTCGCGGACATGGAGCAGGTCACCGCGGCCCTCGACGCCGGGGCCGTCGGCTATCTGCTCAAGGACTCAGAACCCGCCGGGCTGCTCGAGGCCGTTCGAGCCGTGGCCGTGGGCGGTTCGCCGCTTGACCCGCGCGTCGCGCGCACGCTGCTCGCCGACCGGCTCACGCCGGCCTCCCGCGGCGTGCTGACCGATCGGGAGCGTGAAGTGCTGGTGCTCGTGGCGCAGGGCATGGCCAACAAGCAAATCGCCCGCGCGCTGGGCATCACCGAGCACACGGTCAAGGCACATCTCACCAACGTCTTTCAGGCCATCGGGGTCGGGGATCGGACCTCGGCCGCCCTGTGGGCCCAGCGCAACCTGCCGAGCTGATCACCGAAACCAGGAAGCCGTGCGGCCCCCGCGGGGTCTGACCGATCCTCGTCGTGCTCGGTGGAGGTGGTGCTTCAGCTCGGTTCTCGACGATGGGAGCCTCCCCCACTCGGCTGCTTCTCGTGGACAGGGCACGATGTCCACGGGCGGCCGCGAGGACCCAGCGCTGCACGGCCGCCGACTCGCGCCACCACCGAAGGGATTCATCCACGTCATGGGACGCCTCGCGCACACCGACGGTCTCACCGAGATGCAGACCGAGATCCTCCGGACGCTCAAGGACTTCGTAGACGCCGAGGTCATCCCGCACGCGCAGGAACTCGAGCGCTCCGACACCTACCCCGAGGCGATCGTCGAGGGCCTCAAGGAAATGGGCGTCTTCGGGCTGATGATCCCCGAGGAGTACGGCGGGCTCGGCGAGTCGCTGCTGACCTACGCCCTGTGCGTCGAGGAGATCGCCCGCGGATGGATGAGCGTGAGCGGCATCATCAACACCCACTTCATCGTGGCGTACATGCTGAAACAGCACGGAACAGAAGCCCAGAAGCAGTATTTCCTGCCGCGCATGGCGGCAGGCGAGGTCCGCGGGGCGTTCTCCATGTCAGAGCCGGGGTGCGGGTCCGACGTCGCAGCCATCACGAGCAAGGCCGTCAGGGCAGGCAACGACTACGTCCTGGACGGGCAGAAGATGTGGCTCACCAACGGGGGCACGTCGACACTCGTTGCCGTCCTGATGAAGACCGACGAAGGCGCGGACAGCGTCTATCGCAACATGACCACGTTCCTTGTCGAGAAGCCGGCCGGCTTCGGTGAGGTCCGCCCGGGGCTGACCATCCCCGGCAAGATCGACAAGATGGGCTACAAGGGGGTCGACACCACCGAGCTGGTGATGACCGGTTTACGGCTGCCGACCGACGCGGTGCTCGGCGAGGCTCCCGGCCGTGGCTTCTACCAAATGATGGACGGAGTCGAAGTGGGTCGCGTCAATGTCGCGGCGCGCGGCTGTGGTGTCGCCCAGCGGGCCTTCGAGCTGGGCATTGCTTATGCGCAGCAGCGGTCCAGTTTCGGCAAGCCGATCGCCGAGCACCAGGCGGTGATGTTCCGGCTGGCCGAGATGGCGACGAAGGTCGAGGCCGCTCACCAGATGATGGTGATGGCGGCGCGCAAGAAGGACTCCGGCGAGCGCAACGACGTCGAGGCCGGGATGGCCAAATACCTAGCGAGTGAGTACTGCAAGGAGGTCGTCGAGGACTCCTTCCGCATCCACGGCGGCTACGGGTATTCCAAGGAGTACGAGATCGAGCGGCTCTACCGCGAGGCCCCCATGCTGCTCATCGGCGAGGGCACGGCCGACATCCAGAAGATGATCATCGGACGACGGCTGCTCGAGGACTACAAACTCTAGGAACGACGCCTCAAACGGTCTGGCCCACCTTCTGGTCCTTGGTGCATGGCCATCCCTTGGGCAGGTCAGGCCCGTTGCGTTCCTTGGTGGTCAAAGGTCATCGCGCGCTGAAGCGCCGCGGCCCTCATCGATTCGGGGATCTCGACCGGGCCACCGAGGTTTGCCGCATTGATGCCCGCCTGCGCGGCCTCCTCGACGATGCCTCCGACCACTATGGCGAGGTCGGGAGTCCGGTGAAACACGAGTACTCCGTGGTTTGCGAGCAACACGGCGGGTACGCCCGGCGTCAGGGCTGTCCGGATGTTGGCCACGGCCTCGTCGGATCCGCGTGGACCGTACCCCGCGACGGGCACCCCGGTGGGTAGCCCAAACATGGCGAGAGCTTCGTTCCAACACCCAATTGGCTGGTGGGCGACGGCGTAGGCGGTGGCGTACGGCGAATGGGTGTGGAGGACGCAGCCGACCTCCGCGCTGTCGGAGTACATCGCGGTGTGCATGGCGACCACAGCGCCTTGGATCGGTGGGAGGTTTCCCTCCAGGAGGGTGCCGTCGAGTCCCACGCGCACGACAGCGTCACGAGGGTGGTTGTGCAGCGATGGGGCGGCGGTGAAGTACATCTCCTCCGCACCTGGCACGCGCAGGCTGATGTTGCCGTGCCCGTTCGTAGAGATGGCGCCGCTCGCAACGACGCGAACGGCCGCATCGAGGACTTGGTCGACGAGGTCCCTTTCCATACATCCTCCAGTGCCTAGGTCGACGAGCCTCCGACCTCGGACGCTAGCGGCCGTGGGACGGGGAATCGCCGAGATTTCGAGATCGGATGAACGGCGGTGCGGGCCCGGCGCCGTCCGACACCCGTCAGGATGGGGGCGTGAGCCTCGACGTCGATCTCGACACCGTGAAGACCTGGGCCTTGGTCCTGGGGATTGTCGTGCCCTTGGGGGGCGTCGTCCTCGCACTCGTCGTGAAGTCAGTCCTCATGAAGGTGCTGATCCTGGTGGTCGCGCTGGGGATTGGGTTCGCGGTATGGAGTCAGCGTGCGGCACTGCTCGACTACGTCGAAACCTGCCGCGGGAAGGCGACCTTCTTTGGTGTCGAGGTCAAGGTCCCGAAGTCCGTGCGGGAGGCCTGCGGAGTCGTCGGTGGCACCTGACCTGACCATGGCCGAGCGACTGAGGCGGCAATCGACCGCCTGCTCGGAGCTGGGCTCGCCGCTGTATGCCGCTTTGCTCACGCGCGCCGCCGTCGACTACGAACTCGGCGGTGTCGTGGCCGGAGTCCTTGAGGACTATGAGGAATCCCTGCCCGGCGCTGCGGTCGCCTTAAGGATGACGGGCGCTGTTCACCGGATCGTTCTCGATCGCCGGGCCCCTGCCTTGGCGGTGCACTATCCGAGTGTCGGTGGAAGGTATCTCCCAGGGGATCGGGACGTGGACGACGCCATCTGGGCGGGTTTCCGGCAGGTGCTGATCGATCATCGCGGCGAGGTGCATGAGGTGCTGACCCGCGCTCCGCAAACGAATGAGACGGGTCGCTCGCTCCCGCTCCTCGGCGCCCTCGCCGTCATCAGTCGGCGCTCGGGCGGCCGCCCCGTACGCCTCGTTGAGATCGGTGCCAGCGCGGGTCTGAATCTTCGGGCAGACGCCTTGGCGCCGCTGCATCGCTGCGTTGATCTGGATGCATTGCCGGCGGCCCCTCCCTACGCAGTGGTCGAGCGGCTCGGGTGTGACCTCGATCCGGTCGACCCAACCACCACGGAGGGGAGGCTCACGCTCACTTCGTACGTCTGGCCGGACGACATCCTGCGATTCGAGCGGCTTCGCGCGGCGTTGGACATCGCGGCGCGCGTGCCCGCCAAGGTCGAGAAGGGCGACGCGACCGAGCTCCTACAACGGCTCGACTTGGAGTCGGGCACCGTCACGGTGCTTTGGCACAGCGTGATGTGGCAGTACCTCGATCCGTCCGGCCAGAACGACGTGCTGAGGGAGGTCGAGCGCTTGGCGGGGCGGGCCACGGCCGACCGACCCTTGGCCCACGTGAGTTTCGAGCCCGCAGCGGATCCGGCGGCAGATTTCGACGTGCGACTGCGCTGGACCATGGGTAGCGAGAGCGCCGACGAAGTGATCGGTACGGCGCCGCCGCACGGCGTGCCTGTGACTTGGGCGCAGTCGGTGGGGTAGCGGCCCCCTAGGCTCGCCAGCACATGCGCATCGATCTACACACCCACTCCACGGCCAGCGACGGCACCGACCGTCCGGCCGATCTCGTTCGTGCCGCGCTGGGGGCTGGCCTCGACGTGGTGGCCCTCACCGACCACGACACCTTGAGCGGCCTGTCAGAAGCCCAATCGGTCGCGGCTGGGGCCATCCAACTCATCCCCGGCGTCGAGATCTCCTGTGTCAACCAAGGGATCTCGCTGCACCTGCTCGGCTACTGGCCGGATCCCCAGCATCCCGCGCTCTCCGCCGAGCTCGAACTGAACCGCGACGACCGGGTCCCTCGCGCGCAAGAGATGGTGCGTCAACTGGCCGAGGCCGGCTATCCGATCACCTGGGCCGATGTCGAACGCCAAATATCCCCGGGCGCGACGGTGGGCCGCCCCCATCTCGCCGACGCGCTGGTGGCCCGGGGCGTCGTCCCGGATCGAGACGCGGCCTTCGCCGACCTCCTTCACAACGACTCGTCGTTCTACGTCTCACACCACGCCACTGAGCCAGCTGAGGCCATCCGCTTGGTCACTGCCGCTGGGGGCGTCGTGGTGTTTGCGCACCCGGGCGCGGGTCGGCGGGGGCGCTTGGTCTCCGACCAGGTGATCGCCGATCTGGCCACGGTGGGCCTTGCGGGTCTTGAGGTCGACCACCCCGATCACGACGTGCAGGCACGCCTCCACTACGGAGCCTTGGCCAAGGAGCTGGGCCTGGTTGGCACTGGGTCCAGCGACTTCCACGGAACGGGCAAACTTCAGCAGCTGGGGGCCTGCACCACGGACCCGGATGCACTCGCCCGGCTTGCGTCGATGGCTCCGGGCTCTGCCATCGACGGGCCGCGTGAATGACTGAACAACTGGGGCTCGGCGGGATGCCGAGGCGACTGTTCCAGACGTACCCCACGCGTCTCACCACGTGGCTGGACTGTCCCCGCCGCTACCGGATGACGTATCTCGATCGTCCAACTCCGCCCAAAGGGGCGCCGTGGGCGCACACGAGCGTGGGTGCCGCGATCCACACGGCACTCAAACGCTGGTACGACCTGCCCGTCGCGGCGCGGACCGCGCGGGCGGGCGGAGACCTGGTCGAGGAGGTCTGGCTGACCGACGGTTTCCGCGACGACGAGCAGTGCCTCGAATGGCGCTCGCGGGCGCGATCGATGGTCGAGGCGTACGTCGCTGACCTCGATCCACACGACGAGCCGGCTGGCGTCGAGCGCACGGTGTCCTTTCGCACCGACTCGCTCGCGGTCAGTGGCCGTGTCGATCGCATCGACGAGCGGCCCGTCGAACGATTGCTCGACGACGATGACCCGGGCGAGGGCGCGGTCGACGAAGACAGCGAGCTCGTGGTGGTCGACTACAAAACCGGACGCTGGGTGCCTGATACCGACGAAGCCCGCGGATCGTTGGCGTTGGCCCTGTACGCCCTGGCGGCAGAAAGGACCCTGCGCCGGCCGTGCCGGACGGTGGAGCTGCATCATCTGCCCAGCGCGACGACGGTTCGCTGGATCCACACCGAGGAATCACTGGCCCGTCAGTTGCGTCGCGCCGAGGAGATCGGAGCGGAGGCAGCCGCCGCCGAGGCTGAGTGGAAGGGTGGACTGTCTGAGCGCCCCGATGACTGGGCGACGACCTTCCCGCCTCGGACGGGCTCCCTGTGCGCCTGGTGCGACTTCGCGCGACACTGCCCTGAGGGTCGCGCGGCCGCTCCGACCAAACAGCCGTGGGCGGCGCTGGACCAGTGAACGTTCCGCCGGCTCAGACGAGGGCGTTGTCGACGGCCCACGCATTGAGCCGCGCCAGCCAGCCATCGGCCCCGATTTCGGTGTACGTCTCTCGCGCAGCGGTCAGCAGTGGCTCAGCGTCGGTGGATCGCCCCTGCTCGGTGAGCCAGCGCGCGAGGTCCTCCTGCGCCTGAGCGCGCATCCCCAAGGCGCCGAAGGCCTGCAGGGCTGAGATCCCGGTTCGTAGTTCCTCCTCGACGGTCGCCGCGTCGTCGCCGCGCAGAGCTGCGACCAAGCCTCGGAGCCAGTGAGCCTCGGCGGAAACAGCCGGGGTGATGATCCCGGGCGCCGCCGTCTCGACTGGGGCAAGCAAACGCTCGGCGCACGCGACGTCGCCAGCGGCAACGGCGGCCCGTACCAGGGGCGGCCACAGCCACGGGAAGTCATCGTCGATGCCGCCCGTCGCCAGCACGTGCGGCAAGGCGGCGTCGGCGATCTCAGCCGCCCGTACGCGGTCCCCAGAAGCGCGCGCGTGGAAGATCGCCATATCGGACCAGGCTCCGATTTCGCTCCCATGACTTCCGGTTCCGAGGTCCGGGAGTTCGACGAGGGGCAGCCCGCGTGCATCCGCGACGCGGTTGTCGAGGCACACGATCACCAGCCGGATCAGCGGCAGCGAGACCCACTGCCGGGCGTCGTCCAAGACTTCGGCCGTCCCCGAAACATCACCGGACATCCACAACGCCGATGCAAGGTTCAGCACGGTGTAGTCCATCATCCCCACGATCCCCGAACGGCGCGCGACCTCGAGTGCCTCTCGAGCCAACGCCTGGGCCCGCACGAGGTCACGGCTGGCAGCCATGGCTGCCTGGTTGTTCAGGGCTTGAGCGAGGACGGCCGGCCGGTCGTGCTGTCGACACAATCGTGCCGCCCATTCCATCAGCGCCTGTTGCATATGGGGCGAGCCGGCGTTGCTGTAGGAGATACCAAGCGCCAGCATGGCCTGAGCGATGTGGTCAGGATCGCCGTTGGCCTCGGCACACAGAAGACGCCGGTTGCACACTTCCCACACCGAGTCTGTGTCGCCAAGGTCTGCGTACGCCCGCCCCAGGGCTTGGGCGAGTTTGATCAGCGAACGATCAGCTCCCTTGACGTCCTGTAATGCATCCCAACGAGGGCGCGCGATCGATATGGCCGCGGATGGATTAAGGAGGAGCGCGGTGCTGTCGGCGGCGACCCCGGCCGCATACCCAGCCTCGATGGGGAGGTCGAGGCTGTCGAAGAGTCGGACTGCTGAGGTGGCGAGTTCGTATGCGGCCTCATAGTCGCCCGACCCGGACGAGGCCTTGGCTGTCGAGAGCGTCAAGCGTGCCCGGTGCACGGGTTCAGTGGCGCGCTCGAGGGCCGAAGCGAACAGTCTCCTGGCCTCGGCCGTGGAGCCCAGAGATCGGGACCGATCCGCCGCCTTCTCCAGCAGCGCGCAGGCCCGTGCATTGAGGACCTCTGCGTCCGTGTCCCCCTGGGAGGACGAGTCGACGGCGTCGATGAGGTGCTGGCCGATCACCATGGCCAGGTCACCCTCGGCATCTGGCAGGTCGCTCATATAGTCCGCGGCGGCAAGGTGGCGCGCCTTGCGGTCGCGGCGGGACTGCATGCCGTAGACGACCTGGCGCACCACGGACTGGACGAAGCGGAACTGTCCCCGGTCCGCAGCGAACCGATCCTGCTGGACGGCGACAATTTCCTTGCGTTGCAACGATTCCAGACACGTATCCAGGATGCCGGGGTCATTGCCGAGTGCGAGCAGGCCTTCGCGAGTGAACACCGCGCCGAGAACGCTCGCATCGGCCACGATCCGACGTTCGTCCGACGACAGCGCATCCACGCGAGCGGCGATCAGGGCCTGGAGCGAGACCGGCGCGCCGATCCGGGCCAGGTCGATGTCGGCCCCGTCGGCAGGGACGTACCGCCCGTCGCGCGGAACGACCGCGTCAAGGTCGATGAGCGCGCGTACGGTCTCGACGGCAAAGAGCGGCACGCCCTCCGCCCGTCCGACGAGGGCCGACCGGCTCTGGTCCGACAGGCCGTCGACAAGGCCATCGACGAGTGCAGCCATCGCCTCGTTGTCGAGGGGGTCCAGGCGGATCACCGATGCACGTCGTCCGCCCAGCCCGGGCTGATGGGCGAGCAGTTCCGGCCTGGCCAAAGCGAGGACGAAGATCGCTGACTGTGCGTTGGCGACCAGGTGTTCCAAGAACTCGAGCAGCGCATCGTCGGCGTGTTGGGCGTCGTCGACGACCAGCACCACGGAACCGGAGTCCGCGCCGACCCTTTCGAACCAGGTGGTCCAGGCAATGAACAACTCGGATCTGGTGAAGTCGGTCGTCGATCCGGCCCGAACCAGAGCTGCCAGACGTGGCCGCAGCCAGTCCCTCTCCTCCATGTCGGGGACATAGGTCTCAAGGCCGGCGTCGAGCTTGCCCGAGACGGTCTCCCCCGAGTCGCCCTCCGTCAGGCCCAGCCGCGTGCGCACGGCTTCCGAGAGCGGCCAAAAGGCGACGGCGTCGCCGTAGGACAAGCATCGCCCGCGGTGCCAGCGGGTGGTGGCCGAGAGCCCGTCCACGTACTTCTCGAATTCCCACGCGAGCCGGGACTTGCCCACGCCGGCCTCGCCGTCCAGGACCATCAGCCGAGGGCGTTCGGACTCCTCGGTGGCGTGGAAGAGCTCCTTGAGTAGCCGCATCTCTCGGGTTCGGCCAGCGAGAGGGGCCTCGAGTCCATCGACGCGTTGGGCGCCGCCGACCTCTGCGACGACGGCCTCCGCGGCGAACAGCTCCATGGGCTCGGACTTGCCCTTGAGCGGATGCGCGCCGGTTGCGGAATACGCGATGGCGGCGGCGGTCAACGAACGGGTGGCCTCGTCGACGTAGACGCTGCCCGGCTGGGCAGCGCTCTGCACGCGGGCCGCGGTGTTGACGGCGTCGCCCGCCACCATTCCCTCGGCGGTTGCTCCGATGGTGACTGCGACTTCCCCGGTCACCACGCCGACTCGCAGGGCGAGTCCGGGTGCCCCCACGTCCTCACCAATACCAGCCACGACCGAGGTCAGTTCGAGCCCGGCGCGTACGGCGCGCTCGGCGTCGTCCTCGTGTGTGGTGGGCACGCCCCAGACGGCCATCACTGCGTCGCCTATGAACTTCTCGACGGTGCCGCCGTATCGCCCGATCACGGTGCGGGATTCTGCGAAATAGCGCGAGAGGAGTTCGCGGACTTCCTCCGGATCCCGGCTCTCAGAAAGCGGGGTGAAGCCGACGAGGTCAGCAAAGAGCACGGAGGTGACCCGTCGTTCGCTGACTGGGTTCGGGAGTGCGTTGGAGACCGGGTCTTGCGGCGGGGACGTATCCAGGGAGGTCCCGCATTCACCACAGAATCGACCGGAATCAGCCGCGGTGCCGCACGAGGGGCAGGCCCGGGTTGTGGTCGAGGTGCCGCACTCCCTGCAGAACTTCATCCCGGCCGGGAGCTCCGCCGAACAGGTCGTGCAGAGCATTCCGGCTCCTCCAGGTCCAGGGGCACCACGAGAACGAGCGACGCGTCGGATGGTGACCGAAGCCTAGCCAGCGCCGCTCGGCGCGTCGGTCGATTCATCGATCATCGCCGCCGCTGCGGCGCGTGACCTCGCGCCGGGCCCACCCCGCGGGTTCGCCCCAACCCACCCCGCTGAGGGTGACGAAGCGTACGCAACGCGCCGGGCGTTTCCCCGCACAACGTCACCCTCAGCGGGGAGGCGCCTGCGCTAGATGGCGTCGAGTTCGAACCAGACGGACTTGCCCGAGGCGTATCCGTCCCAACCCCAGCGATCGGCGAGGGCGGCCACGAGAAACAGGCCGCGCCCGTGTTCGCTCGACGTGTTCGAGTCAGACTGGGGTTCCAGTACCGGCGGTCGGTTCACCCCGTCGTGGACCTCCACACGAACGCCACAGCCGAGGCTCTGAGCGTGCAGCTCCAGCGGTGTGGCGGCGTGCACGATCGCATTGGTCACCAATTCGCTGGCCAGCAGCACCGGGATGTCCAGGTCATCGGGATCGGCGTCACGGCAGTGGTCGCACAGGTAGCCGCGCAGCAATCGCCGCGCCACTGCAACCTGCCCCGGGTCGGCGCTGAGCGCCGCTACCAACTCCACGCCAACCTTTCCCCACCCAGTGGGACTGCCCATCGGTGCTCCACGTTACTTCGTGGAGTCTGCTTCAGCCCAGAACTCGCCCAACAGCGTGGAAGTCTCTTCTGGGCACTCCGCCGCAGGGGAATGGCCGGAACCGGCGATCACGACGCAGCGCGCCGACAGCCGTGCGGCCATCGACTCCTGGACGTCCTGCGGCCAGCCTTCGTCTTGCTCGCCGTAGGCGACCAGCACCGGAACTCCGGTCGCCGCGAGCTCGGCGGTGTGGTCGGGGGCAGAAGTCAGCAGTCGGGCTACCGCGGCAAGTCCGGCTGGATCATTGGCGATGAACCGGTCACGCAGGAAGCCAGCGATGACTGGGTCCTCCGGCAGGAAGACCTGCTGACTGGCGTCGTAGGCGACCTTGGCGTCCCACACGTGCTCGATCGGCATGGTGTCCAGGGCCGCAGCAAACAGGTGCGCAATCTCGGCGGTCGGGCCGCCGACTCCGCTCGGCCCCGAGCAGAGCAGGGTTAACGACTGAAAGGCCCGTGGGTTGGCCAGTACGGCCTCGCGGGCCACCAACCCGCCGAAGGAATGACCGACGAGGTGAGTCGGACCGACCGCGGTAGCCCCGGTGAGGGCGAGCGCGTCGGCCGCCAATTCGCTGAGCGTGTATCCCTCGACGCTTCCACCCGGGGATTCGTGTTGCCCTCGTTGATCAAACGTGACGACCCGCCAACCGGCTAGGGCCAGCGGCCCAAGGATCGCTACGAAATCCTCTTTGCTCCCCGTGAAGCCGGGGATGAGGATCCCCGTGCCTATTGGCTCGGCGTCGGGCGGGTCGAGGATCCAGGTCGAGAAGGCACCTCGGGCCGTCTCATGCTGCCGCCGGTCCGTGGCCTCGGGGGGAGCCAAGAAAGGAGGGGTGCTCACAACGAACCAGGATAGGTCGAGCAGGATAGGTTGGGTGTCCCAGCCATCCAGCTCCTCGGAAACCGTGACCCCGTGACCACCACGCTCGCCGTCGTCAACCAAAAGGGCGGCGTCGCCAAGACCACGACGGTGGTCTCCATCGGAGCAGCGCTGGCCGAGTTGGGACGCCGCGTTCTCCTCGTCGACCTCGACCCTCAGGCCTGCCTGTCCTTCTCGGTTGGCCTTGATCCGGAGGCCGTCGAGCTCTCCGTTCACGACGTCCTGCTCGAGCGCGTTTCCCCGCAGCTGGCGATTCGCCAGACCGAGGACGGAGTCGACGTCCTGCCCGCCACGATCGACCTCGCCGGTGCCGAGGCCCATCTACTGATGCGCGCGGGACGCGAGTACGTCCTCCAAGAGGCTCTGGCTGAGGTCAGCAGCGACTACGACTTCGTCCTTCTCGACTGCAGCCCGTCCTTGGGTGTCCTGACCCTGAATGCGCTCACTGCAGCGGACGTTGTCGTCATCCCGCTGCAGTGCGAGACCCTGTCCCACCGCGGGGTCGGGGCCCTGTTGGACACCGTTCAAGAGGTACAGAAGCGGACCAACCGCGACCTCAAGGTGCTGGGCGTCTTGCCGACCTTGTTCGATGGAAGGACTAATCACGCTCGCGCTGTCCTTGCCGACGTCGGGGTTCGCTACGGACTCGACGTGCTGGAGCCGCCGATTCCCAAGTCGGTGCGTTTCGCTGAGGCGCCTGCGATCGGGCGGTCGATCCTGCGGACCGCCCGAACGTCGAAGGGCGCCGAGGCGTATCGGGTGCATGCCCGCGAGCTCGACCAGCGGTACTGCGCGGTGGAGGTCGGGGCGTGACCCAGCCGGGGTTCGACCGGATCCGACCGCGGGGGCAGGCCCTGCCGGAACTGTCCCCCGATGGCCCGACGGATCATGACGGCCGCGGCGCGTTGTGGAGCGACGTCGTGGCAGCTCCTTCGGTCGGCGCCGTCACGATCACCTGCTCGTCTTGCCAGGAGAGGTCGGTGGTGGGCCTACGCGCGGCCGCCCGAGCGGCGATCCCGTCCCTGCATCTTCCCTACCTACGCCGAGACCACGGTTCGTTCATGCTGTGCCCAGCCTGCGGCCGCCGCACCTGGGTGCGTCTCGGTTTGCACCTTTAGGAGGCGTGTCCCTGGAGTCGCGCGGGTCGGCCACGGCCTGACCCGAGTCATTCAGTGACCGACGCCGCTCCGGATCCGACGGCCGACGGAGATGCCGATGACTCGGACGCTGGCGCGCTGATCTCGCCCCCGTTTCCACGGCCTCTCCCGCGTCCACCGCGCCGACGACGGCGCCTCGCTGGGTCGGACGTCTCCGGGCTGGCCGATTCCGGCGCGCCGGATGTGGCTGCCGAGCCGGGTACGGCCCCAGAACTGGTCGCGGACTCGGAGACTGGCGCACCACTTCTGGTGCGCGTGCGGGTCCGCGAACGGGCCTTGCGCGGCCGATCGGCGGCGGAGTCCTTCCCGTCGTTCGAGGTGCCCGAAGACCGGCCCGACCGATTGGTGCTCGACCCCTGCGATCGTGATCCACCGGACTTCGAACTGCTGGGCTTCGTGCCACCACCCGAGCGGTCGCGGGCGACCTTTCCGGTCTCGCCTAGGTCCTCGACCTCCTCGGCGCCAAGGCCGGCCAGCGTCTGCGCCGATTTGGGCAGTTGCCCGGTCACGTGCTCGGGGATGTCGAGTGCGTCGTAGAGATGCTGCGACGTCGAGTACGTCTCCGCCGGGTCCTCGAAGTCGAGGCTGAGCGCCTTGTTGATCAGGGTCCACCGAGGAATGTCATCCCAGTCGACGAAGGTGACGGCAGTGCCGGAGGCACCTGCGCGAGCCGTACGGCCGATTCGGTGGAGGTAGGTCTTCTCGTCCTCGGGGCACTGGTAGTTGACGACGTGGGTCACCCCGTCGACGTCGATGCCGCGGGCAGCCACATCGGTGGCTACCAAGACATCCACCTTGCCGTTGCGGAAGGCGCGCAGCGCTTGTTCGCGCGCGCCTTGCCCCAGGTCGCCGTGCACGGCGCCAGAGGCGAACCCGCGCGTGGCCAGTTCGTCGGACACCTTCTGGGCGGTGCGTTTGGTCCGGCAGAACACCATGGTGTGGCCGCGACCTTGCGCCTGCAGAATGCGGGCCAGCATCTCCACCTTGTCCATCGCGTGCGCGCGGAACACGTGTTGCTCGACGTTCGCGACGAACAGGCCGGCGTCTTCGGGGTCGTGCGCGCGGATGTGGGTCGGTTGGCTCATGTACTGCCGGGCGAGGGCAATCACCGGACCGGGCATGGTCGCGGAGAACAGCATCGTTTGGCGGCCCTCGGGGATGAAGCGCAAGATCCGCTCGACGTCGGGCAGGAATCCCAGGTCCAACATCTCGTCGGCCTCATCCAGCACGAGCATCCGTACATGCCCGAGCTCGAGATCCCCCCGATTGGCGAGGTCGATCAGCCGGCCGGGGGTGCCGACGACGACCTCGATGCCCTTGCGCAGGGCTTCGATCTGGGGCTCGTACGCGCGGCCGCCGTACACGGCCATGACGCGGACACCCCTCAGGCTGCCGGCAGCGTTGATGTCGCGGGTGACCTGAACGCAGAGTTCGCGGGTGGGGACGACGACCAGGGCCTGCGGCTTGCCGGGCGCGGCGAGGTCATCGAAGCCGGAGTCCTGCGGCCCGGAGACGCGCTGCAACAGCGGGATGCCGAAGCCGAGGGTCTTGCCAGTGCCCGTCTTGGCCTGGCCGATGACGTCGTTGCCCGCCAGCGCGACCGGAAGGGTCTGCTCCTGGATGGCGAAAGGTTCAGTGATGCCGACGGCTTCGAGCGCGTCGCAGGTCGCGGGGAGGACCCCGAGATCACGGAAGGTGGTCAGAGGAAACGCCTCTATTCGATTGGATGCGATCGAGCGCGGAGGCGGGGCTGCGCCACCCGGAGGGTTGGTCCGTACCGGAGGGCGCCCACATGCCTGATGCTTCACGGAGTGCAGTCGCGCCCGCGCTCACGAGTACCCGCTGAGTGTATCCGCTGTTGCTTGACCCCATGACTACGCTGCGCCCATGGGTGATGTGGTTCACGCTCCGGTCGGCATGGAGGTGTCGGTGACTCACGACGCGTGGGACGAGCCGGGCTACCGCGCGGCTGTGGTCGACCTGGTCGGAGTTCTGGCCTACGGCGAGCTCAGTGCGTTCGAGCGGTTGGCTGCGGACGCTGCGCTCGCGCCGACGGTCGGGGACAAGGCGGAACTGGCGGGTATGGCGGTCGCCGAGTACCGCCACTTCGTGACCCTTCGGGATCGGCTGATCGAACTCGGCTCGGATCCAGAGGAAGCCATGCAGCCCTTCCGCGAAGGCGTCGATGGCTTCCACGACTCGACCGCCCCTGCGGATTGGCTTGAGGGCCTGGTCAAGGCGTACGTCGGCGACGGCATCGGTTCCGACTTCTATCGAGAGGTCGCTGAGTACCTCGATCCACAAACCCGGGCTCTGGTTCTAGACGTGTGCGCGGACACCGGCCACTCCGATTTCGCCGTCGATCGCGTTCGGGCGGCCATCGCGGCCGATCCTCGGCTCGCCGGGCGGCTCGCTCTGTGGGGCCGCAGACTAGTGGGCGAGATGCTGAGTCAGGCCCAACGAGTAGCCGCGGAACGCGACGCCTTGGTCACGTTGATCATCGGAGGCATGGGCCCCGACGATCAGCCGTCCCTTGATCTGATGGCCCTGTCGAACATGTTCACCCGGCTGACCGACAACCACACGCGTCGCATGCAGACCCTGGGCCTGTCCGCCTAATCGTTGGGTTCGCGGCGATAGCGCTCAGGTCAGGCCACCGAACTGCCGATATCCCGCGCAGGGGTGAGCACGCCCGGTCCCTAGGCGCCGCCAGAGGTGGTCCCGGGTTGCTCGCGGGAGGGGCGATGTTGGCGGCATCTCGGTCATCGCAGACGAGTCGGTCCCTGCGCATCGTCCGTGTGTTGGGCGCTGTGGTCTGGGGCCTGCTCGCCTTTGGCGTGCTGCTAGCCGTCACCGTCGAACTTCTGGACATCGATGCTCCCGACTCACAACCGTTGCTCCTCCTCATGCTGGCCAGCTTCTTCGCTGTCGTCATTGCACGGCTGGCGGCTGCTGCTGTGGGGTTCTCATCCCGTCGGTCCGCCCTGGTCGCCTTGACCGTTGGATTCCTGCTCTGGGCGGTCGCGTCCGCCGCACTCACGTCCGGAGAGTCGCTGACTGACACCGAGTTCCCGTCGCGCGGGGAAACGGTCTTCCTGTTGGCCTACATCTGCATGGCGACCTTTCTGCTGCTCGATGTGAGGCGCCAGCGGGGGCACCCGGCGCGCGTTTGGCTCGAGACCGCCGTGATGTGTGGCGGCGCGGCGACCCTGGCCGGTGTGGTGGTGCTCACGCCGGTGGCGCTCGCATACGGAGCCGAAGGAATCCAAGGCTTCCTCGCCCTGCTCTATCCGTTGATTGACGTGCTGCTGGCCACCTTGGTCATCGGTCAAACGGTCATGCGGCTTCGCGATTGGACCCGCCCCACGTACTTCCTCACGATGGGCTTCGTGGTGCTGGCTTTCGCCGATGCCAGCCTGGCCCTCAATCTGCATCAAGACACCTACGTGTCGAGCCGGATCGTAGATGTTCTGTACGGCCTCGGTTTCGCCCTGGTCTCGTCCGCGGCGTGCATGCGGCGACCCGAGCTCGCCCCCGTCACCTCCCATAACCCGCGGTCCTGGACCATGGTCTCGGCAGCCGCCGTTGCCCTGGGCGCCCTCGCGTTGCGGCCCAGCGGCGTGGCCACGTGGTACGTCAGCATCCCTGCCGTCGTCACCTTGATCGCAGTGGGCTGGCGGCTGGTGCTGGCGCTACGTGATGCTCAGGGAGCGGCCGAGGCGTTGCGCCTGTCCCGGACCGACGAGCTCACGGGGCTTCCGAACCGCAGAGCGGTGCTTGCGGAGATCGATGCCGGACTCAGCGACGGCAGGCCGCTGGCCCTCATGCTTCTTGACGTCGATGGCTTCAAGGACATCAACGACAGCCTGGGCCATGCGGCCGGGGACGCTGTACTAGGCGCCGCCGCCGATCGGATGCGGCGGTCCATCGGTCCAGATCTCAGCGTGAGCCGACTCGGCGGAGACGAGTTCGCCCTAGTGGTTCGTGATGAGGACCCCATCGCGTTGATGGAGCGCGGGCAAGCTATCCGCACTGCGCTGCTGGAACCGCTTCGGGTCGAAGGGCTGGAGCTGGCGATCCGCGCTTCCGTCGGGATCACCGTTCGGCGCCCTGACGACACGCACGCCACCGATTTGTTGCGTCGCGCTGATGTGGCCATGTACGAGGCCAAGGTCGGCCGGTCCGGGACGCTGCTCTACGACGCCTCACGCGATGGCTTCTCGCGGCACCGGCTGCGGATGGCTGAGGATCTGCGGCGCGGGATCGGAGAGGGACAACTCGAAGTCTGGTACCAGCCGCAAGTCGATGCGACCACGGAGCGCGTCACCGGCATGGAGGGTTTGGTCCGCTGGAGGCACCCGAAGGAGGGCCTCTTGCTCCCGCTGCACTTCCTTCCCGACGCCCGGCGATCCGGCTTGATGCTGTCGCTGTCCGTGGCGGTAGCCGGACAGATCGTGGCTGACACTCGGCGATGGCTCGATGCCGGCTTCGACTTCCGGGTAAGCATGAACTGCGCGCCCCCTGAGTTGCTCGGCGGAAGCTTGCTACCCCGCCTGTTTGAGGCCATCGATGCGGCCGGGCTGCCGCCAGACGTCTTGGGCGTAGAGGTGACCGAGGACTCGTTCCTGTCCGACCCGGAGCGAGCGCGCGAGATGCTGCTGGAGATCCGAGATCACGAGGTCCAGGTCGCCATCGACGACTACGGCACCGGCTTCTCGTCCCTGGCCTATCTTCGCGACCTACCGATTCAAGAGCTGAAGATGGACCGCTCGTTCGTGGGCACGATACGCACCGATGCGCGGAGTCGCGTCATTGTCAGTTCTACCAAGCAAATGGCCCATGCCATGGGTCTTCGGGTCGTGGCCGAAGGAGTGGAGAACTCAGAGACGGCGGCCGAGTTGATGGCCATGGGCGTCGACGTTCTCCAAGGCATGCATATCGCGGAGCCGATGCGTGCCTCCGACGTTTCCACGTGGACCCGACGATGGACCGAGGGACTAGCCGCGGCTCCGAGCGCCCGGTTGGGCGGCTGAGCGGTCGTCGAACGCGGTGAGATCGACGACGCGAGGCTTGAGAACGAAGGCCGCCGGGTCTGGGATCACCAAATCGAGGCCCTCCCCCATCGTGACCAGACGGTAGGTCTCCGGCTCGGTCCGTCGCTGTTGATCAAGCAACGAGGCGAAGTGCGCATAGATCGGGGTGCTGCTGGCCGATCCCAGGTATTCCCCGGACGACGCGCCGGGCAGCGTGTGCAGGACGAGGCCCATCGACCGGAACAGTCGGCGCAGCCGATCGTCCAAGATCGCGACGAAGGAGTGGACCTGGTTGGCGCGGGCCACGAGCACCAGGCCGTGGTAGAGCGCGGCGGCGACGCGAAGGTCGGAGCCAGTCAGCCCGCTGCGGATACCGAGCGTGCCCACGTCCCAGGTGGTCGCCGGGTCGAGATCGACCGATGCGGCGCTTCGAGAGCCATCGATTCCCCAAGGTGGACGCTCCAAGTCCACCAAGGTCTTCAGGCCGAGCTTGCTGGGACTGATCAGCCGACAGGTGCCGACCACCCGGGCGTCTTCTCGGGCTAACGCGAGGAAGGTCGAGGCGGCCTCGTAGGGGCCGTACTCCTCAAGGAGCTGCGCTTCGGAGTTCCCGTACCACCGAAGAAACACCTCGGCCTCGCACGCGCGCGCTTCATCGAGATCGTCGCCTTCGGGATCGAAGACCAGATGGAGTCTGGGTGAAGGCATCTCGACACGTTCTCACGAGTGTGCATGCTCACCAGGGAGCGACGCTCGACGTGCTGGGACTGTTACAGGGAGCCGAACCCGACTTTGCGCGCTTCCGCCTCACCGATCTCGACGAAGGCCAGCTTGTCCACGGGCACCAGGACCTGCCGTCCCCTGTTGTCCTCGAGCACAAACAACCCACCCTCGGACTGCAGGGCGGCGGTCACGCTCGCGGTGATCTCCGACGCGCTCGCATCGCTTTCGACGATGAGTTCGCGGGGCGCTCCCCGGACACCGATCTTGACCTCCACGCCAACCTCCGTCGCTGTCGTACCCCGAGGGTGGGGGACTGCTGCCAACCTAATGGAGGCCCATCGCCGATCGACATCGGGCGGCGGTCTGGGGCATCCCCGCGTGTCAGGTGGTACGCGGGAACCCGCCGATGCCGCGCCACGCCAAGCCCGAAAGCAGGCGGACAGCTGTCTCCTGATCAACCGGGGCATCGTCGTTGAGCCAGGCCCGCGCGCTCACCTGAGCCAAGCCGATCAGTCCGACGGCCAGCAGATGCGCTTCGTGGGAGGACAGGCCGGCGTCGGCTGCGATCACACGGGTGACAAGCTCGGCACACCGCCGATTGGCCGAGTCGACGCGGTCGCGCACCTCGGGTTCCGACGTCAGATCCGACTCGAAGACCAGCCGGAAAGCGCCGCCGTCTGCGGCCACGAATTCGTAGTAGGCGGAGATGGTCGCGTGCACCCGGTTCTTGTTGTCCGACGTGGACTCCAGGGCCTGCCCCACCGTGTTGACCATCCCCTCGGCGCTCTCATCGAGGAGCGCGAGGTAGAGCTCGAGCTTGCTGGGGAAGTGTTGATAGAGAACCGGTTTAGACACCCCGGCCCGCTCGGCGATGTCGTCCATGGCCGCCGCGTGGTAGCCCTGTGCGACGAACACGGAGCGGGCTGCATCGAGCAGTTGGACGCGACGCGCGAGGCGTGGCAGCCTCCCGCTACGCGCGTTCAGGGAGCTGCCGCTGCTGTCCACGGCTTGCTCGGTCGCAGTCACGGGGGTTGAGCCTACTCGCGAGTAGGTGTGATCCCTCGCTCATCGAGACCGTTGGCCGTTGCCGGGCCAGGACGTGGGTCACACTGGGCGGATGCGCATCCTGGTCGCTGACGATGACCCCTCCGTCCGAGAGTCACTGCGACGATCCCTGGCATTCAACGGCTACGACGTCGTGACCGCGGGCGACGGCGCGGAGGCCCTGAGCTTGATCACAGCCGACGCCCCTGACGCGGTCATTCTCGATGTGATGATGCCTAGAGTCGACGGTCTGCAGGCCTGCCGCACGTTGCGGTCGCAAGGCAACGATCTACCGGTGCTCATGCTCACCGCTCGAGACGGAGTGGCTGATCGCGTGGCCGGGCTGGACGCCGGCGCCGATGACTACCTCCCCAAGCCCTTCGCCCTCGAAGAGCTGCTCGCTCGGCTAAGGGCGCTCCTTCGCCGCACCAGCCAGCGGTCCGCGGACGAGACGGAGGACCTGCTGACCTTCGGCGACCTCAGCCTCGACCCAGTGACCCGCGACGTCAGCCGAGGCACCCGACCTCTTCGTTTGACTCGTACCGAGTTCTCGCTGCTGGACCTGTTCCTGCGTAGCCCACGCCGCGTGTTGTCGAGAGCCTTCATCCTGGATGAGGTGTGGGGGTTCGACTTCCCCACGACCGCGAACTCACTCGAGGTCTATGTGGGGTATCTCCGCCGCAAGACCGAAGAAGACGGCGAGCCACGCCTGCTGCACACGGTCCGCGGGGTCGGATACGTCTTGCGCGAGACCGCTCCGTGAGCCTGCGGGCCAGGCTGTCGCTGCTCGTCGCCCTCGCCGTCGCCTTCGGTATCGCCCTGGTGGCCATCGCCGCCTACATCACTGTGAGCACCCAACTGCGGGCCCAGCTCGACGCGGGCCTGCTCGGTCGGGCGGAAGCGGCCGTCAACTCGCCACTCGCCAGTCCCGACCTCCTCGTCAAGGTGCCGGCGGCGGCGCTGGGCGCGGGGGACGTGCAGATCGCCGTGTTGAGCGCCGATGGCCGAGCCTTCTTCGCCCAGGGTGGCCCGCAGCCTCCGCTCGGTCCGGCGGAGCTCTCCGTCGCGCGCTCGCAAACGCCCCGCTCCTTGGTGTCCGCACTCGATGCGAGCGGACAAGAGGTTCGGGTTGCCGCGGTTCCCGTGCCCGGCTGCCAGGGTGGTTGCGCATTGGTCCTCGCGCAGTCCACCGCGCAGTTGGAGCGGACGTTGGGCAGGTTGTCGGTCGTCTTGCTGCTGGTCGGTTTGGTCGGTGTCGGGCTGGCAGCGGTGGCGGGACTGATCGTGGCGCAGGCCGGGCTTCGTCCGGTGGAACGGTTGACCGACGCTGCGGAGCACGTCAGCCGGACCGGGGTGCCAGAACCGCTCGATATCAAGGAAGGTCCCCCTCAGGACGAGATCGCCCGGCTCGCGTCAGCCTTCAATGCCATGCTCGCCGCACTGGCGGAGAGCCGGGATCGACAGCGCCAACTAGTCGCAGATGCCGGACATGAGTTGAGGACGCCGCTGACCAGTCTGCGAACGAACCTGGATCTGTTGGCCCAGTCCGATGCCGCTGCTTCTCGGGGCCAACGCCCGCTTGCGGAGGAGGAGCGGGCGGCGCTGCTGGCTGATGTCCGCGGCCAGATCGAGGAGTTGACCGCGCTGGTGGGCGACCTAGTCGAGTTGGCCCGAGAAGACCCGGTCCACCCGGCGGCCGAGCCGATCGATCTTGCGCTCGTGGTGGAGCGTGCGGTCACTCGGGCTCAACGCAGGGCGCCGAGCATCACCTTCACCGTCGACCTCGACCCGTCACCGATGACTGGAGACCCGACCCAACTCGAGCGGGCCGTGGTGAACCTGTTGGACAATGCCGCCCGCTGGAGCCCCGAGGGCGGGGTGGTGTGGGTCCAGCTGAAGGCCGGCCGATTGGTGGTGGTCGACGAAGGGCCGGGGATCGCCGACCGGGACCTGCCCTACGTCTTTGAGCGCTTCTATCGTTCTGTGGACGCCCGCGGCGAACCAGGTTCCGGATTAGGGCTGGCGATCGTCCGACAGGCCACCGAACGCCACGGGGGCACCGTGTCTGCGGGGCGAGCCGAAAACGGAGGTGCCCGGCTGACCATGGAGTTCCCCGCGGTGACCGACCTGGCGGGCCCCGGTGACGTAGTGACCCGGGAGTCTTAGCCTTCCCTCGACTGATTCTCAGTCTGTTCTCAGAGTGAGTCCGCATCCTGGACCCATGACTGACACCACGTGGACCGCCCGCCCCGAAATCGGCGACGAAGACGCCGCCACCGAGGGCCAGCCAACGTTGCCGCTTCCCGCCGGATGGGCTTCCATGCCGAGCGCCACGGCCCCAGGAGAGACCGACAGCACGGTGGTGCCCACGAGAAAGCGTGGAGTCCACAAGGGCCTGGCTCTCGGATTGGCCGTCGGGGTGCTGATCGGCGCGGGAGCGACCGGAGCTGCCTTCGTGTCAGGCGAGGCGGGTACGACCTCAACCCAGGCTTCGGCATTTGCACCGACCCTGGCTGGCACCGCACCGGCACCCGTGCGCGCAGCAGGCAGCGTCGCCGCTGTGTCCGCAGAGGTGTTGCCGAGCGTGGTCAGCATCAAGGGCGCGACCGGCCAGGGCTCCGGCATCGTCCTTGATGACGCTGGGCACATCCTGACCAACAACCACGTCGCCGAGCTCGGTCAGGACGGCGAACTAACGGTGGTCCTGCAGGACGGACAAAGCGGGACCGCCACGATCGTGGGCCTGGACCCGTCGACCGACCTTGCTGTGATCCAGGTCGAAGGTCTTGAGGGACTCAAACCGGTGACCCTGGGCCGCTCGGCTGATTTGGCGGTGGGGGATCAGCTGCTGGCCATCGGTTCGCCCCTCGGGCTATCGGGCACCGTGACGGAGGGCATCGTCAGTGCGCTGAACCGACCCGTCACCGCTGGCGAGAGCGGAGCCGCGGTCTTCGAGGCGATCCAAACCGATGCCGCGATCAACCCGGGCAACAGCGGTGGTGCGCTGGTCGATTCGGCCGGCCGGCTGGTCGGCATCAACTCGGCCATCGCCACCCTCGGCGGGAGCGGCGGCCAGACGGGGAGCATCGGGCTTGGCTTTGCGATTCCGATTGATCAGGCCACCCGGATCGCAGATGAACTGATCCGGACAGGGAATGCCACGCACGCGCTGCTGGGAACCACCGTCGGCGACGTTCAGACCGGGACCGGCGCAACCTTGGGCGAGGTCACCTCTGGCAGCGCCGCCGATCAGGCCGGACTGCGCTCTGGTGACGTCATCACCAAGATCGACGGCCGGGTCATCGATGGCTCCGAGGGACTCGTCGCGGCAATCCGCTCGCAGGCGCCGGGCACTGAGGTCACCTTGACCTACGTCAGGGGTGGATCGGCGGCCACCGCCCTCGTAGCGCTGGGTAGCGACGCCCCGACCACCTGATCCCGCGCACTGGTGTCACGCAGATCCGACCCTGAAGACGGGACCTGAATCGGGAGTGCTGATCCTCGTCGGTTCCCGAGGCCTCTAGCCTGCGGGAATGGCCCAGCCCGGTGACGTCCGACGTGGTCCGGGACCGCCGGTGCCGGCGACGGCCTGGCGTCGGGCCCTGATCTACTTCGCGGTCTGCTGGTTGGTCGCGTGGGCGTCGGGTGCGCTCGCGGCACTCCCTGGCGCAGTTCTTCCCGGCGATGTCGGTTGGCTGCGCTGGACCCTCCTCGGTCTGGTCGTGGTCATCGTTGGCTACTGGGTCATCTGGCCGAAGGGGACGCTGACCCACGGCCGTCCGCTGCGGGTCTGGGCCGTCTTGGCGTTTGGCTTGGCCTGGGGCATCTCCGAGGGACTGCTTTTCGTCTCGGTGTGGACGGTCGCCGAGCGGTGGCTTCCTTGGGGGTGGGCCCTCGGGGCGTCCCTCCTGACCATTGGCACGTTCCTCGGGGTGTGGCACGCCAAGTACTGGGACCTCAAGGTGGCGCCGGAACACAACATCGAGTCCTGGAATCTCCGCAAGGTCCTGTTCGTGCATGTCCCCAACCTCGCCGTGACGTTGCCGTACCTGGCCACGTTCGGATCGGGGGCGGTGTACGTCGGGCTCCAGACTCTCGGGCTGCTGGGGGCCACCTGGGCGATGCACTTCCCGGCGCCCTCGGACCGCATCAACCGGGCAGAACCGGCCGATCCGCGGTAAGCAGACCGGCGAGCAGGTCACCCTGGCGATCCAGGCGGGTTAGCACGTCGGTTGAGACGAACCTCAGGTCGCGCAGCTCCCGGCACTGAGCCACCTCATCCCAGTGGATGGGCGTGGATACCGTGGGCTGCTCACGGGCGCGCAGGGAGTACGGCGCCACGGTGGTCTTGGCTGCGTTGTTTTGGGACCAGTCGACGAAAACCTTTCCCGTGCGCAGCGCACGCGGCATGCGTGAGACGACCAGGTCCGGGTGGCGGCCCTCGAGTTCTTGAGCCAACGTGCGGGCGAATGAGCTGGTCGCCTCGCCGGAGGTCGGGGCCACTGGCACGTACACCTGCATGCCCTTGCTCCCGCTGGTCTTGGGCCAGCCCTCGAGTCCGAAGGAAGCCAGTCCTTCGCGCAGCTTCAGAGCCACCTGAGCGCACTCCACCACGCTGGCAGGCGGTCCAGGATCGAGGTCGAAGACGAGCAGGTCGCAGTCGCCCACACGCTCTTGGCCCGGCTGATCGCCGACCACCCGCCACTGGGGAACGTGGATTTCCAACGCCGCCAAATTGGCGGCCCAGACGAGCGTCGGGAGGTCCTCGACGAGGACGTAGTCGATCGTGTCGCGGTTGAGGCCGGAACCGGGTGAGGGCAGGCGCACGGTAGGCACCCAGTCCGGTCGGTGGCTGGGAGCGTTCTTCTCGAAGAAGGACTTGCCGGCGGTGCCGTCGGGCCATCGAGTGAAGGTGGCCGGTCGCCGGTGGACATACGGCAACAAGGCCGAGGACACCCGGGTGTAGTAGTCGATCACCTCCGCTTTCACAGTCCCGGTTGCGGGGTACAGGACCTTGTCCAAGTTGGATAGCGAGAGGCGTCGCCCATCCACGTCGACCATGACGCGTGGGGCTGATTCCCTGACCACGGACGGCGACGCTACCGTCCGTCGGCCAGACGATCAGCGGTTCTTTCGTGACGGGAATGCCGGTCTCGGCCTACTCTCGAAGCCATGCGCACGCTGTGGAAGGGGACCATCTCCTTCGGTTTGGTCACGATTCCCGTTCGGCTGTTTTCCGCCACGGAAGAGCGCGACGTGGCTTTTCATCAGGTGCGCCGCAGCGATGGAAGCCGGATCAGGTACCGACGGGTCGCTGAAGCCGATGGCGCCGAGGTGCCCTATCCGGATATCGCCAAGGGCTATGACCTCCCATCCGGAGAAACCGTCGTTTTGACTGACGAAGACTTCGCCGACCTGCCGCTTGCCACTCAAAAGACGGTCGAGGTCTTGCAGTTCGTGCCAGCAGAGGAGGTCGATCCGATCTACTTCGCGAAGTCCTACTACCTCGAGCCTGAGCAGATGGGCATCAAGCCTTACGTGCTGCTGCGAGAGGCGCTCGAGGGTTCTGGCCGCATTGCGATCGTCAAGGTCGCGTTGCGGCAGCGGGAGACGCTGGCGACGCTGCGCGTGCGTGAAGGTGTCCTGGTGCTCGAAACGATGCTGTGGCCCGATGAGATCCGAACCCCGGACTTCGGTTTCTTGAGCGAGGACGTCGATGTTTCGCCAGCTGAGCGCGCGATGGCCGACTCCTTGGTCGGCGCTTTGTCCGGGGACTTCGACCCCAGCGCTTATGCGGACTCCTACCGGGAGGCGCTCGAGGCGTTGATCGAGGCCAAGGTGGCCGGACGCGAAGTGGTCGCACCGGCGGCCGAAACGGCCGACGATGGATCGGTCGTTGACCTGATGGCCGCCCTCCGGGCCAGCGTTGAAGCGGCCAAACAGGCTCGGGCTGAGTCGGCGGATCAGATCAATTCAACTACGGAGAGTGACGAGCCGACCGACTCTCCCGCGTCTGATGCGCCGTCCGGGCGAAAGCCGCGGTCACGCAGAGCATCCTGACGTTCTTGCTGTCACACTTTGACCATGGCCGAGGGGGGTCCCGGCACGACCGGAGATGTCGTCGCTGCGCTGCGCGCTGTCGACGGGGTTGCTGATGCCTCCATCACCCCGGATGAACGCTCCGGCGGAGCCGGCACCTTGCATCTGTCACTGGAGCCCGGGGCCGACGAAGTCGCCGTCGCGACCTCGGTCAACCGCATTCTTCGTGAGCACTTCAGCCTCGCCGTGGACACCGACAACGTGTCCGTCGTCGACGAGACCATCCCGGTTCGGTTGGCCGCCGTACCGCCAATCCCGGAGGAACCCGTGCAGCAGCTGAGTCGGTTTCTCGACGAGCCGGCCGAGGACGAGGCGCTTCAACCGATTGAGGCGTCGGTTCGACGAGACCCTTGGTCCTCCTACCGTCCCGAGCAGTACGGCTCCGAACTTCCCCTCGAAGCCGAGGCGCAGGCCCGGATCGAGGGCCAGGCGCAAGCCGAGAGCCAAGACCGGATCGAAACGGTCGACGACATCAGCGGCCAAGGCGGCGGCGTCGAGGCCCAGCCCTGGTGGGCCGGTGCCGCCGACCCGGGACCGGCCGAGCCTGGGTCCGCCGAGACACCCGTCCCAGAGCGGGTCCGAGGCGCCGACATCACCTTGTTGCCTACCCGGCCGCGGGAGCCGGAGGTCCCCGACCCCGCGCCCAGCTGGGATGACCTCGTCGCCGAGATCACCGGAGAGCGCCGCGTCCAGCCGCAGCAAGGCGACGACTCCATCGATGTGACCGACGGTGGGGACGAGTCGCGGGACCAAGCTCTCGAGGTCGAGGGAGGCACCCGGCCGCGTCTGCTCATCGAGCGCATGCAATTGGTCGCCGCGGATCTTGGTGTCGAGACGGAGGTGACGTTGGCGTTCGGTTCGGAGCGATGGACCGGCCGGGCCGATGCCGCAGCCACACCAACGTCGGTTCACCGGTCGGTGGCCGTGGCCACGTTGCGCGCGGTCGGAAAATGCGTCGGCTCGTCCGTTCGGCTGGAGCTCGAGCATCTCGAAACCCCCCCGCTGGGGGTCGATCGCGCGGTCGTCGTGGAGATCTCGATGGTGACCCGTCGCGGTGCCGAGCGGCTCACGGGCGTCAGCGCCATCCGCGAGGACGTGCGACAGGCGGTCATCCGCGCCACTCTTGACGCGGTCAATCGTCGGCTAGAGACCCAACTCCTTTCGGTGTAGGTCGGCCATGGCCGCACAAACCACGGCGAGCCGGTGACCGATCGCTCTATCCCCTAACGTCGGGGTATGGCTTTGTCTCGCGAGCGCGTCGACGATCTCGCCGACCGGCTCTACACGGCCCGCCGTACGAGAATCCCTATCGATCCCCTGACCGAGCAGGACCCCGACCTCTCCCTGGCCGACGCCTATCTGATCCAGCAGCAACTGGTCCGCCGGCACCTCGACGACGGCGACCGCGTCGTCGGCTACAAGTTGGGGCTCACCAGCGCGCCCATGCAGCAGCTCCTGGGTGTGGACTCCCCAGATTTCGCACCCGTGTTGGCCTCGCACGTTCTCGAGGACGGAGCATGCGTGGACGTGAACGACTTCATCGCGCCGAAGCTGGAGGCAGAGATCGCCCTGGTCCTGGACGAAGGCTTGTCCGGGCCGGACTGCACTGCGGCGGACGTGCTCGCAGCCACGAAAGGAGCAGTGGCGGCGCTGGAGGTCGTGGACAGTCGGATCGTGGACTGGCGAATCACGCTGGTCGACACCGTCGCGGACCTGGCGAGCAGTGGGGCCATTGTCCTGGGGGGCCGCCTCGTCCCAGTGAGTGATCTGGACCTGCGCCTGGTGGGCATGGTCTTCACGCGCGCCGGGGACATGGTGGCCACAGGAGCCGGGGCCGCAGCCCTGGGCCATCCTGCGGAGGCGGTGGCCTGGTTAGTCCGGACGTTGTCCGAGTTCGGCGCCGCGCTGGCTGCCGGAGATGTGATCATGACTGGGGCCCTGCATGCGGCCGTCCCCGTGGCAGCTGGAGAGGTCTACCGGGCCGAAATCGATCGGCTCGGTCCCGTTTCGACACTCATCGGGTGAGAGGGGCGGTCATGGGTTATCCGTGCGCGATCATCGGTTCCGGCAACATCGGAACGGACCTGATGGTCAAGATCGGTCGTTCCGAAGTCCTCGATCTCGTGGTGTTGATCGGTATCGACCCGGCCAGTGATGGTCTGGCCAGGGCTCGCTCACACGGCTGCGCCACGTCAGCGGAGGGCATCGACTGGGTGACGGCCAACTCGTCAGCCGTACGCCTGGTGTTCGACGCGACCAGCGCGACGGTGCACGTGAGACACGCCAAGGTCCTCGCGGACCTAGGAATCAAGGCGGTCGACCTGACGCCTGCCGCGCGCGGCCCCAAGGTGATTCCGTCGGTCAATTTGGACAAGCATCTCGACGCCCCGAACGTCAACATGGTCACCTGCGGTGGGCAGGCGACCACGCCCATCGTCGCCGCTGTGAGTCGAGTTACGGCTGTGCCCTACGCCGAGATGGTGTCGACGGTGGCCTCGCGGTCTGCCGGGCCTGGCACCCGGCAGAACATTGACGAGTTCACCGTGACGACGGCCCGAGCACTGGAGGAGATCGGGGGCGCGCGCCGAGGCAAGGCGATCATCATCCTGAACCCGGCCGACCCGCCGATCCTGATGCGCAACACGGTCTACTGCGCCCTGCCGGAGGGCACTGACCACGATGCCGTCCTGGCCTCGATCCAAGCGATGGTGGAAGACGTGGCCCGTTACGTCCCTGGATACCGGCTCAAACAACCACCGGTCATTGAGGAAGGCCCGTTCACGACGCCCGAGGGCACGGTGCCCTACCGCAGCGTCGTGCTGCTCGAGGTTGAAGGAGCCGGTGACTACCTGCCGACCTTTGCCGGCAACCTCGACATCATGACTGCTGCGGCCGTCCGTGTTGGCGAGGCCATGGCCAACGCCGATGCTGGAGCCATGGCATGACCGCCAGCCCCGCGGCCGGACCGGCTGCCTTCCGGCTGATCGATTCGACCCTGCGAGACGGGTCGCATGCAATTTCCCACCAGTACACGGTTGCAGAAGTGGACGCCATCGTCCGTGGCCTCGATGCGGCCGGCGTCCAGGTCATCGAAATCGCGCACGGGGACGGGCTGGGTGGGTCCTCGTTCAACTATGGCTTCTCCGCGGTCGACGAGCGAGAGCTGATCGCTCGGGCCGTCGAGGCCAGCACCTCGGCCAAGATCGCCTGCATGCTCCTTCCGGGGATCGGCGTCGCCGACGACCTGCGCGAGGTCCGGGATCTAGGTGTCGAGATCGCGCGGATCGCGGTCCACTGCACCGAGGCCGACATCACCGAGCAGCACATCCGCCTGGCAAAGCTGTTGGGCATGGAAGCGATCGGCTTCTTGATGATGAGCCACATGAACACCCCCGAGGGCCTGCTCGAGCAGGGCCGGCTGCTGCAGTCCTACGGGGCTGACGCCGTCTATATCGCCGACTCAGCGGGCGCCATGACGACCGCTGACGTACGGGCCCGGATCGCGACTCTGGTGGATGGACTCGAGGTGCCCGTTGGTCTGCACGCCCACAACAACCTGTCCATGGCCGTGGCGAACTCGATCGCCGCGTTCGAAGAGGGTGCCGGGAATCTCGACGGGACCAGCGCTGGCCTGGGTGCCGGTGCGGGCAACTGCCCCACCGAGATCCTGGCCGCGGTGTGCGACAAATACGACATCCCTACCGGGGTCGACGCGTTGGGACTGATGGACGTGGCCGAAGACGTCGTACGTCCGATCATGCCGCGCCAACAAGTGATCGACCGCGCCGGACTGCTGCTCGGGTACGCGGGCGTCTATGGCTCGTTCCTCCTCCACGCTGAGCGGGCGGCGAAGCGTTATGGGGTTTCGCAGTCCGAGATTCTGCTCGAGCTAGGCCGCCGCAAAGTCGTCGGCGGACAGGAAGACATGATCATCGATGTGGCGGTCGAGCTCGCTCGCCAGCACGCAGCGCAGGGGGAGGAGAACGCATGAGTGGCGGACTTGACCGGGCACCGCTTGTTCGCGTCCTGGCGGATGCGGCCACCGATCGGTCGGCCGTGGCTCCGCTCACCGATTCGGTGCCCGAACTCGACGTGGCCACCGCGTACCAGGTTCAGGATGACTTGGTTGCGGTGCGGGTCTCTTCCGGGAGGCCCATCGTTGGAGCGAAACTTGGCCTGACGAGCCTGGCCAAACAGCGCCAAATGCACGTGGATTCGCCAATCTATGGATGGCTCACGGCGGACATGCACATCGATACCGGTGCGCCACTGGAGTGCAATCGGTTCATTCAGCCGCGGTGCGAGCCGGAGGTCGCGTTCGTGCTCGGTCAGGACCTCCAGGGCTCCCATGTCACGGCTACCCACGTCTTGGCGGCGACGGCGTACGTCTGCGCGGCGGTTGATGTTCTCGACTCGAGATTCGCGGGATATGCGTTCACACTCAGCGACGTCGTCGCGGACAACGCGTCGTCTGCTGGTTTCTCACTGAGCGGCGTCGCCGTGGATCCGCGAGGGATTGACCTGCGCCTGGTGGGGTGTGTGTTGGAGAAGAACGGTCAACTCGTGGCCACGGCGGCGGGAGCGGCGG
Source organism: uncultured Actinomycetota bacterium (assembly GCA_963851405.1). Lineage (GTDB taxonomy): Bacteria > Actinomycetota > Actinomycetes > DATJPE01 > DATJPE01 > JANPBY01. Next base: position 433,928 of record CAWKPB010000005.1, read on the forward strand.
TCCTTGGCCACCCGGCTGCGTCCGTGGCCTGGTTGGTTCGAGCTCTGGCACCTCGTGATCGGGGGCTCCGACGGGGCCAGATCATCATGGCGGGGGCTTTGACCGAAGCGGTCGCAGTGGCTCCGGGCGATACCGTGGTCGCGAGTTTCGATCGGTTGGGAACGGTAGAACTCGCTTGTCGGTAGGCGCACCAGAGTGGTGTTTCCCCATCCGCTGCGACGGAGCTCTCCGAGTGCGGTAAAACTCATTCATGCCTGCTTCGTCTTCCCCGGTCATCGCCGTTCACGACTCCGTCGCTCACCTGAGTCCCGCGGAACGCGCCGCCCGCGGGCGCGCGGCGCGGGCGGAGGTGCCGCGCAGTAGTCATGCAGCCTTCGACACGTCGACGAGCCGACGCGACCCGCTGGAGATTCTTCAGCTCCAAGCCGAGTCTCGCGTCCCGGAGCTGGTGCCGCTTCGCTACGCCCGGATGGCGGCCAACCCGTTCGCGTTCTATCGCGGGGCGGCAGCGGTGATGGCGTCGGATCTGGCGGGAACGCCAAGGTCGGGACTGAATGTCCAGGCCTGTGGTGACGCCCATCTGGTGAACTTCGGGCTGTTCTTCACTCCGGAACGTTCGCTGGTTTTCGACATGAACGACTTCGACGAGACCCTCCCGGGACCATGGGAGTGGGATGTGAAGCGGCTCTGTGCGTCGATGACCGTGGCCAGCCGGGCGAACGGGTTTTCTGACAAGGAAGCGCGCCAGGTCACGGAGGCCGCCGCACGCGGTTACCGAACAGCGATCACGCAGTTCTCCACGATGAACAACCTTGAGGTCTGGTACGCCAAGCTGGAGATGGACGAGATCGTGGCGCGCGCTTCCGCGCAGTTGGATGCTCGGCGGGTCAAGGCTCTGAAAGGCATCCAGAGCAAGGCCGTCAGTCGAGACAACCTTCAGGCGTTCGGGAAGTTCACCGTCGAAGTCAATGGTGAGCCCCGCTTCGCGTCGATGCCCCCGTTGATCGTGCCGGTTGCCGAGTTGGTGACGCCAGAGCAGGCAAAACAACTGAATCAATTCGCCCGAGATGCCTTGCGCGGTTACCGTTCCACGTTGTCCGACGATCGTCGGCGTCTGGTGGAGCAGTTCCAGCTGGTCGATGTCGCTCGCAAGGTCGTTGGTGTCGGCAGCGTCGGAACCCGAGCCTGGATGGCGCTGATGCTGGGTCGCGACTCGGATGACCCGTTGGTACTGCAGATCAAACAGGCCCAAGCCTCGGTGCTCGAGCCGTATGTCGGGCGGAGCCGGTACGAGCACGCTGGGCGCCGGGTCGTCGCCGGGCAAAAGCTCATGCAGGCGGCCAGCGACATCTTCCTCGGCTGGCACCGCGCCGAAGGGTTTGATGACGTTTCTCGCGACTTTTACTTCCGCCAGCTCCGCGACGGCAAGGGCGGCTTCGATCCGACGGTGATGAGGCCGGAGGGGCTGTCGCTTTATGGACAGGTCTGCGCCTGGACTTTGGCTCGGGCCCATGCGCGCTCTGGCGACGCTATTGCGATTTCGGCGTACTTGGGGAAGTCGTTGACGTTCGACAAGGCGATCGTCGCGTTCTCGCAGGACTATGCCGACCAGACCGAACGCGATCATGCAGCGCTGATTGCGGCTATCGAGAGCGGGGCGATCGTGGCAGCCGACAGCCCGTGACCCGTGGCTGCGGCTTTCGACCCAGCATGTGAAGATCGTGGTGTGAACCAATTCCCCTATGAAGGCTGGCCTCTTGAGCGGGTGGCCTTGCCCGGCGATCTCACGTTGACCGTTCGTTGCGGGCCAACTGCTGTGTCCAACGAGCCAGCCGTAATGGTGCATGGACTCGGTGGCTCCTCGCTCAACTGGACGGCGCTCACCGCGGCTCTGGCCGACCGTCTCGACGCGCGCGCTCCTGACCTCCCGGGTTTCGGCCACAGCCCACCGCCGCACGATGGTGACTACACCCTTGAGGGGCATGCGCGCGCAGTCACCACCATGATTGAGGCGGACGCTCGCGGCCCGGTGCACTTGTTTGGCAATTCGATGGGTGGTGCGATCGCCACGACAGTGGCGGCCAGTCGTCCGGACCTGGTTCGTTCGTTGACGTTGATTTCCCCGGCATTGCCGGATTTCGTACCGAATGCCTGGCGCGCGCGCGTCATCCTTCTCGCCGCCCCAGGGTTGGGACCGATCATCGCGAAGAAGGTGGCGGCGATCAGTCCCAAGGCGCGCATCGATGCTCTGCTCGATCTGTGCTTCGCTGAGCCCGAGCGCGTGCCTCAGCAATGGCGGGAGGCAGCCCAACGAGACGTCGCCGAACGCCAGCGGCATCCCTACGCCGCTGATGCCATGGTCCAGTCGACGCGGGGCTTGGCCAGCGCCTACCTGGATCGGGGCGAGGATCGTTTGTGGCGACGCGCAGCGGCCGTCGAGGCACCCACGCTCTTGCTGTTCGGCGGTCAGGACAAACTGGTGCGATCCGATCTCTCGGGGCGGGCGGGGCGCGCCTTTCCTAGGTCGAGAGTCGTCGTGTTGCCCGGAACCGGGCACGTGGCTCAGATGGAGCACCCCCGCGTCGTCGCGCGGTTCGTTGCTGAGCATCTCGACCAGTCCGTTGCCGCCCCGTCGACCACGTAGTCCGAGCCGTGCTGGGAGCCGACCCAAGAGCTGAGCTCGCGGCGCTGTTCGCGGATCGCGGCCTTGGTCGGGTGAATCGCGTCGTGGAACTGCCTGGGGGTTTGTCGCACCGCACGATGGCTGTGAGCGTCTCGACGGGCGACGACGTCGTGGTGAAGAGCTATCGCTCGCCGCACCCCTTGTTAGCGGGACTGGGGACCGACGTGGAACGCGAGGCTCGCCTCACGACCGCACTTGCGAGTACGGGTGTGGCACCCGAGGTGGTCGGCGTCTGGCCCGACGCGAGACTCTTGATCACCGAGCGGGTGGCCGGTCGACCGCTGACCCACGAGGATCTCGGCGACGCGGGGGTCGTGACACGGATTGCGACTGCGCTGGGCAGGCTGCACGCTGGCCCCAACCTCCCGGACCGGGCGGATACTCGCGCCGCGCGAGAGGGCTATCTCCTTGCCGCTCAGGCGTTGGGGGAGCCGCTGCCGGAGGGCTATCTGGAGTTGGCGCCTTGGGTCGAGGAGATCGAACGGGCGTTGGCCGCTGCGCCGGAACCCCTGCAGCCGTGCCACAACGATCTGACCCCGGCGAACCTCATCGATGATGGCACCCGCGTGATGCTCGTCGACTTCGAGTTCGCGGCCATGAATGAGGCAAGCGCGGATCTCGGTGGGCTGGTCAACGAGGGGGGGTTAGACGCGACGATGACCACGGCGCTACTCGGCGAATATTGGGGGGGATCGACGGCGCAGCGGGTCGCGCGGGCCCAAGCCTGGGCGCTCGTTTCTCGGTACTCGTGGGTGCCCTGGGCGGCTGTCCAAGCGGGCAGCTCGCGGCTTGACTTCGACTATCGAGCCTGGGGCCGCGAACAGCTGGCGCACGCCCGAACGGCTCTGGCCGAACCCGCTCGGGTGGCCTTGATCCACAACCTCGAGGAGACGCCGGGCAAAGAGGGGGTCATCATGGAGGCATGAGCCTGGTCCCGCACACGCTGATGCGCCCTCAGCGGGGGGGCAACGCCTTCGAGACCACGGTCGAGCGACTGGTGCAAACCATCAAGCTTGGCGTCGTCCCGACCGGCGAGCGGCTTCCTCCGGAACGCGAGCTCGCGGATGCTCTTCAGGTCGGCAGAACGACCTTGCGGGAAGCCCTCGAAGCGTTACGACAAGCAGGCTTTGTCGAGACTCGCAGGGGCCGCGGTGGCGGGACGTTCGTGACCTACGACCCAGCCTTGGACCCTGCTGATGATGTGGGGGCCATGGCGCGGGAGATGGGCCAGCAGCTAGCGGATGCACTGGCGTTTCGCCGGGTCGTGGAGCCGGGTGCCGCGGCGCTGGCCGCCACCCGGGACCTTTCTGCCGAGGAGCGGACCCGGCTGCGGGCGGCTCTCGACGGATGCAGCCATGCGTCCTCGGACGCCGTGCGCCGTGGCGCGGACAGCCGGTTGCATCTGGTGCTTGCCGAGCTGGCCGGCTCGCCTTCGCTGCTTTCGTCGGTGGCCGACGTGCAACTGCGCATCGGTCAGCTGCTCGCGGCCATCCCGGTGCTGCGACGCAACATCGATCACTCGGACGCTCAGCACGAGGCGGTCGTGGAAGCCGTGCTCGCCGGTCGGCCGGATCGGGCGCGGGTCGTGATGGAAGAGCACTGCGATGCGACGTCGGCGCTGCTGCGAGGTTTTCTCGCATGAGTTCGTCGCTGCCTGAGGACGGACTATTGCGTCTGGTCCCCGACCGCCCGCGCCTCCAGCACCCAGTTCTCGTTCATGCGATGAACGGTTTCGTCGACGCTGGCGGCGCCGTTCAGATGACCACCGACCACATACTCGACGGGCTGGAGCATCGGGTTGTTGCGTCCTTCGACGTCGACCAGCTCCATGACTACCGAGCCCGCCGCCCCCCGATGGTGTTCATGGAAGACCACTGGGAAAGCGTCGAGTGCCCTGCACTCACGGTCCACCAGGTCACTGATGCGGCGGGAACCGACTTCCTCCTGCTGGCCGGCCCCGAGCCCGACACCCAGTGGGAGCGGTTTGTCGACGCGGTGGAACGCCTCGTCCGGGTCTTCGACGTTCGGCTCACCCTCGGGCTCAACGCCATCCCCATGGGAGTCCCGCACACCCGGCCGGTACGGCTGACCGCCCACGCAACACGCAAGGACCTGGTCGCCGGTTACACGCCCTGGGTTGGCACGGTCGTCGTTCCCGGCAGCGCCAGCAATCTGTTGGAATTCCGGTTCGGCGAACGCGACCTTGATGCCATGGGACTGGCTGCCGCAGTGCCCCACTACCTGGCGCAGGTTCCGTACCCGGCGGCCAGTGTGGCTTTGCTCGAGGGAGTCGCCCGCGCCAGCGGTTTGATCATTCCGGACGCGGCGTTGCGCAAGGCCGCGGAGGAGACCCACACGGCAGTGGACGCGCAACTCGAGGACTCCACCGAGGGCACGGCGCTCGTCCGCACCTTGGAGGAGGGTTACGACTCGTCGGAGGCGGCCAGCGCGCTGCCGACGGCCGATGAACTCGGGGCGGAACTTGAGCGATTCCTCGCTTCTCAGCCCCGGCCCGATGACCCCAGCGGCTGACGCGGCGACCGGCTGCGGGCGCCGTCGTGAAACGGTACGGTTCCGTACCATTGGATCAGGTAAGCGACGCCGACTGCTGGAGGACGAATGAGCAAATCCGGGATGCTCACCGTGGAGGAGTTGGACCGGCACGTGGCCTCCGGTGAGGTCGACACCGTCCTTGTCGCCATTACCGATATGCAAGGTCGCCTGCAGGGGAAGCGTCTCCACGCGCGCTACTTCCTGGACGAGGTCCTGAGCCACGGCACCGAGGGCTGCAACTATCTCCTCGCGGTGGACGTGGACATGAACACGGTCGAGGGCTACGCGATGTCGTCGTGGTCCACCGGATACGGCGATTTCGTGATGACCCCAGACCTGACCACCTTGCGGCGGGTGCCTTGGCAGGAGGGCACGGTCATGGTTCTGGCCGACCTGGGCTGGCACGACGGGTCGGATGTCGGCGCCTCGCCGAGGCAGATCCTCAAGCGACAGACGGCCCGGTTGGCCGAAGCAGGGATGCAGGCTTTCGCTGGAACCGAGCTGGAGTTCATCGTCTTCAACGACAGCTACGAGCAGGCGTGGAAGGCGGCCTACCGTGATCTGACACCCGCGAACCTCTACAACGTGGACTACTCGATGCTCGGGACCGCGCGCATCGAGCCGCTGCTTCGGCGGATCCGCAACGGGATGGCTGGCGCGGGGATGACCGTGGAGTCGGTGAAGGGTGAATGCAATTTCGGTCAGCATGAGATCGCCTTCCGCTTCGACGAGGCGACCGTGGCTTGCGACAACCACGTCATCTACAAGAACGGCGCGAAGGAGATCGCCGCCGAGGACGGCTCTGCACTGACCTTCATGGCCAAGTTCAATGAGCGCGAGGGGAACTCCTGCCACATCCATCTGAGTTTCCGCGGCACCGATGGGGCTCTGGTGATGGCCGACGACGCGGACCAGACATACGGGATGTCCGCCCTCGGGCGGTCATTCGTGGCCGGTCAGATCGCTCATATGCGGGACCTGACCCTGCTCTTCGCTCCCAATATCAACTCCTACAAGCGGTACGTCGCCGGCTCTTTCGCGCCGACGGCGATCAAGTGGGGCCCGGACAACAGGACCTGCGCCTTCCGATTGGTCGGTCACGGGCCGGGCCTGCGGCTGGAGAACCGGGTGCCCGGGGGTGACGTCAATCCGTATCTCGCCGTGGCGGGGATGGTCGCCGCGGGGATGGACGGTATCGAGCGCGGTCTGGAACTCGAGGATGCCTTTACTGGCAACGCGTATGACTCCGACGCCGAGCGAGTCCCGGACACCTTGGCCGCGGCCGCGAACGTGTGGGAGAACAGCTCCTTCGCCAGAACCACCTTCGGCGATGAGGTGGTAGATCACTACGCAAACATGGCCCGGGTGGAGGTCGATGCGTTCAACGCCTCGGTCACCGACTGGGAGCTCTTCCGCGGATTCGAGCGGATGTGAGCACTCAGACCTACGAGGTGGTCAACCCAGCCACCGAGGAGATCGTGCGCTCCGTAGCCCTGGCCGATGTGCACGCAACCGATGAGGCCATCGAGCGTGCCGCGGCGGCGTACCCCGCCTGGCGTGCCGTGGCCCCTGCGGATCGCGCGCGGTTGCTGCGCCGCTTTGCCGAGGTGGTCGACAGCCACCTTGAGGAGCTAGCACTCCTGGAGGTGGTGAACGCAGGCCACACCCTCGGGAACGCTCGTTGGGAGGCCGGAAACGTACGGGACGTCTTGCACTACTACAGCGCAGCGCCTGAGCGCCTGTTCGGCCGGCAGATCCCGGTCGCGGGTGGGATCGACGTCACGTTCAAGGAGCCGCTGGGGGTCGTCGGCGTGATCGTGCCCTGGAACTTCCCCATGCCGATCGCGGGTTGGGGCTTCGGGCCGGCCCTGGCCGCGGGCAACACCGTCGTGCTCAAGCCGGCTGAGGTGACGCCACTCACCGCGATCCGGCTCGGAGAACTCGCGTTGGTGGCGGGGCTGCCAGAAGGAGTCCTCACGGTTGTTCCGGGGAAGGGCTCAGTGGTTGGCGAACGCTTCGTCACGCACCCGGCCGTACGCAAGGTGGTGTTCACGGGCTCGACCGAGGTGGGCCAGCGCATCATGGCGGGCTGCGCAGCGCAGGTGAAGCGAGTGACCCTGGAACTCGGCGGAAAGAGCGCCAACGTCATCTTCGCCGATAGCGATCTGGAAACGGCCGCCGCTTCGGCTCCGGGTGCCGTTTTCGACAACGCCGGTCAAGACTGCTGCGCCCGGTCTCGGATCCTGGTCGAGCGCAGTGTGTATGACCGGTTCATGGAGTTGCTGGAACCCGCCGTGAAAGCCGTCCGGGTCGAGGACCCCTCGCTCGCGACTTCTCAGATGGGACCGTTGATCTCGCGGGCCCAATGGGAATCGGTTGCGTCTTTCGTTCCCTCCGAGGCCACAGTCGCCTTTCGCGGATCGGCGCCGGATGGCCCGGGATTCTGGTTTCCCCCCACGGTTCTTGCTCCCGTGTCGCCGAGCGACCGCGCCGTCACTGAGGAGATCTTCGGCCCGGTCGTGGTCGTGGTTCCCTTCGACGACGAAGCCGACGCGGTGCGGATCGCGAACGATTCGCCGTACGGCCTGTCGGGCTCGATTTGGACACGGGACGTCGGGCGGGCCTTCCGGGTCGCGCGTGCCATCGAGTCGGGGAACCTCTCGGTCAACAGCCACTCGTCGGTGCGCTACTCGACTCCGTTCGGAGGCTTCAAGCAGTCCGGGTTGGGACGCGAACTCGGTCCCGATGCCCTCGACGCTTTCACCGAGACCAAGAACGTCTATCTCGCCACCGACCACTAGCCGACGAAGGACCGTCATGTCACTCGAGCGTTTCAAGGACCGTGTTGTGGTCATCACGGGTGCCGCCAGCGGCATCGGCCTGGCTACATCCCGTCGCCTTGCGGCGGAAGGCGCGACGGTCGTGGTCGTCGACATGAACGCCGAGGCGGGGGCGGCTGTCGCCGAGGAGTTGGGCGGACTATTCGTGGCCGCGGACGTGACCAGTCCCGAGGACAACGACCGCATGTACGCAACAACCGTCGAGACCTACGGTCGGGTCGACGTCGCGTTCCACAACGCAGGGATCTCCCCGCCGGATGACGACTCCATCCTGGTGACTGGTCTGGACGCTTGGCGGCGGGTGCAGGAGGTCAACCTGACCTCGGTCTTCCTCGGTTGCAAGGCGGTGATTCCGCACATGCAGCGCCAGGGGAAGGGCTCCATCATCAACACCGCGTCGTTCGTGGCAACGATGGGGGCGGCGACCTCGCAGATTTCTTACTCGGCCTCGAAGGGTGGGGTGCTCGCCATGACCCGTGAACTCGGTGTGCAGTTCGCCCGCGAGGGCATCCGGGTGAACGCGCTATCACCGGGGCCGGTCAACACGCCGCTGCTGAAGGAGTTGTTCGCCAAGGATCCGGAACGTGCTGCGCGCCGCCTCGTGCACATCCCGGTCGGGCGTTTTGGGGAGCCAGAGGAGATCGCGGCTGCGGTCGCCTTCCTGGCTTCGGACGATTCCTCGTTCATCACCGCGTCGAACTTCCTCGTGGACGGCGGCATCTCTGGCGCCTACGTGACCCCCCTCTAACGCGCCTGGTGAACGGGGCAGAACTGCAGGGGGCGGCCGGCGAGCTGGAGGGTCTGGAGTTCGGTGCCGCAGCGACGGCAGTGCGTCCGGTGGTAGACGTACAGCCGGTCGTCGTCCTTCATCCGGCTGACCGGGCGTCCGATCTCGGTGGGGTCGGTGGTGACGATCCGGTTGAGTCGGAGTCCTCGTTTGAGCTGCAGCACGGTGAGGCCCCAGAGCGTTGCGACCTCATCGTCGCTGAGGGAACTCGCGAAGCGAAGTGGGTGGATGCCGCACAGGAACAACAACTCGGCGCGGTACACGTTGCCGATGCCAGCGATGACGGTCTGATCGAGCAGTACGGCGCCGATGGGGGAGCGTCGCCGTCGCAGCTTCGTACGCATGGCTTCGACATCCGGCTTGGCACGCAGCGGATCCGCGCCTAGCGGTGCGCAGATGGCTTGCCGCTCCGCGGGCGTCACGATCGAACAGCGGGTCGGCCCGGTCAGCTGCCAGGCGTGCGCGTCGTTCTCCATGCGCAGCCGCACCGTGTCAGCGGCTGGCCAGGTGGGGTCGACCGGCCTCAGTTTGCCGATCAGGCCGAGGTGGATGTGGAGCAGCCGGCCGTGGCCGAAGTCGAGAAACAAGTACTTGCCCCAGGCGTCGGTGCGCTCCAGCGGCAGTCCGTCGACGAGCGCGGCCCCCTCGGCGAACCGGCCCTGCGGCGACGTCGCGTGGACCGGGTGGCCACGGAGGGTCTTGCGGAGGTCGCGCGCGAGTCCGTGAGTGACATGTCCTTCAGGCATGCGCCCTTCAGCGGGGTGGTTGGGGATGGCGGGCGGCTTCGACGAGAGCCTCGAAGATCCGCGGATCGTCACCCACCTCGGGGTGCCAGAGGACACCCACGGCGAACGCGCGGGCGGGGTCCTCAACGACCTCGATCGATCCGTCGTCGGCCCAGCCCGTGACGGTCAGGGATCCCGCTGAGTCCACACCCTGATGGTGGTAGGAGGACACGGTCATGTGCTCGCCCAACGCCGCGGCGATCTGAGATCCCGCCTTGAGCCGCACGTCGTGTCGGCCGTAGACGCCGGGTTCCGGGCGATGGATTTCGTGCCCCACGACCTCCGGTAGGTGCTGGTGGAGTGTGCCGCCAGCCGCCGCAACCATGAGCTGCATGCCTCGGCAGACCCCAAGAACGGGGCGGTCGAGCGTCTCGGCCGCGCGTAGGGCAGCCATCTCTGCGGCGTCGCGATCCGGTCGGAGGCCGAGCGTCTGCTCGTGCGCCGCGGCGCCGTACAGCTGCGGATCGAGGTCGGCCCCTCCGGCGAGGAGCAACCCGTCGAGGGTTTCCATCACCTCGGCGGCCCGGGTCGCATGAGGTGGCACCAGGACGACGGTGCCTCCGGCGCTCTCGACATGCTGGACATAGCTATACGGAACCAGCGCCGCGCGCGTGTCCCAGACCCCCCACTTCGCGTCCTCGACGTAGGTCGTGATGCCGATCAGGGGGCGAGCAGCAATGACCACGTGCCCAGTCTGGCAGTCCGACCGCCGTCCTGGCGTCCGCTGGTTGGACGCGGCGGGCGGAACATCCAGGGGGCTGGCACCGTTTGACCCAGCGTCGCCCGTCCCGAGGAGAACTACCGTGCCGTTGCCCCCGCTGGTCGAGCCAGCCGCCGAGCTGACCGTCGATGAGGTCATGCGCTACAGCCGCCACCTGATCATCCCCGATGTGGGGATGGACGGGCAGAAGCGGCTGAAGAACGCGCGCGTGCTGTGCGTCGGCGCCGGCGGGCTCGGCTCCCCGGCTTTGATGTACCTGGCGGCAGCCGGCGTAGGCACCCTCGGCATCGTGGAGTTCGACACCGTCGACGAGTCCAACCTGCAGCGGCAGATCATCCATGGGCAGTCCGACGTGGGTCGTTCGAAGGCCGAATCCGCCCGTGACTCGGTGCGCGAGATCAATCCCTATGTCGAGGTACGACTGCACGAAGTCCGGCTCGATTCCGACAATGTCCTCGACATCTTCGCCCAATACGACCTCATCCTCGACGGCACCGACAACTTCGCCACGCGCTATCTCGTTAACGATGCGTGCGTTCTGCTGGGCAAGCCGTACGTCTGGGGATCGATCTATCGATTCGAAGGCCAGGCCTCGGTGTTCTGGGCCGAGCACGGGCCGCAGTACCGAGACCTGTACCCCGAGCCCCCGCCTCCTGGCATGGTCCCGAGCTGCGCCGAAGGTGGTGTCCTCGGAGTGCTGTGTGCCTCGATCGGCTCGATCATGGTCACCGAGGCGATCAAGCTCATCACCGGCGTGGGCGAGACGCTGCTCGGGCGTCTGATGGTCTACGACGCGTTGGAGATGACCTACCGAACGCTCAAGCTCCGCAAGGACCCCACGGGCGCTCCCGTGACCGAGTTGATCGACTATGAAGCCTTCTGCGGTTCCATCAGCGAGGAGGCCGCGGAGGCCGCCAAGGAGTCGACGATCTCGGTACGCCAGCTGGCGGACTTGCTCGATGCCAGAGACAAGGGTGCCGCCGACTTCCTGCTGGTCGATGTTCGGGAGCCTGGTGAGTTCGAAATCGTGAGCATCCCTGGGGCCGTTCTCATTCCGAAGAACGATTTCCTCATCGGCGATGCGCTCGCGGGGCTGCCTCAGGACAAGCCCGTGATCTTGCATTGCAAGGTCGGTGCCCGGTCGGCCGAGGTGTTGGCGGTGCTGAAGTCGGCGGGCTTCAGTGACAGTCAGCACGTCGGCGGCGGGATCCTCGCCTGGATCAACCAGATCGAGCCGAGCAAGCCCGTGTACTGAGGGCATCGTCGATTGGGCCTGGCCACCTCAGTTCCTGCCAGCGGCAGATCGGGTCAGATCGCCTCGCGTCTTTGCAGGTATTGGAAGGCCGCCCAGCCTGGGAGCACCGGGATCCAGTACGTGTAGACACGAAACAGCAGAACCGCAGAAATTGCCGTGGCGCCGTCCAACCCAGCCGCAGTGAGGCCTCCGGCGAGCGCAGCTTCGACGGCTCCGAGCCCCCCTGGCGTGGGAGCAAGCGACCCGATCGCGCTGCCGGCCAGGTACACGACGGCGATGGCCGGCCAGGCAAGTTCGCCGCCGAAGGCGCGCACACACGCCACCAGGGCTCCGCAGTACGCGAGGTTCAGAATGACATTGCCGCCGATGCCCTGGGCCAGCTTGCCGGGGTTCTGGGCGATGGCGAAAAGCGCTGGCACGACTCGACCAGCCGTCTCCGTGACGCGCGTGACGATCACGCGCCGGCCCCACGGGAGGGAGATCACGAGCGAGGCCACCAGCAGCAGGAGAACGACTCCGAAGATGGCCCCTTGAGGTGGGTCGAACGAGGCCTCGGCCTGGGTTCCGGCAATGACTCCGAAGAGGACGAGCATGACCAGATGGATGGCGAAGGCTGCCGCCTGCCAGACGCCGACGGTAGCCACGGCAACTGAGTTGCTGACGCCGTTCTTCGACAGAAAACGCATGTTGAGGGCCATGCCTCCGACCGCGGCCGGAGCAACGAGGCTGACGAAGGTAGACGCCAACTGGGCCAGGAAGGTTCGGATCCACGGGAGCGACGAGGCGACGAATCCAACCAGGCTCAGGGTGGCTGCCAGATACGTCACGAACGAGAAGAAGATGGCCAAGGCAGACCACCGCCAGTCGCTGCTGCTGAACAGCGTCACAACGTCGACGTTGTTGAGCTGCGAAACGATCAGATAGGTGGCCACCGTTCCACCGACCACGGCCAAGAGCGCCCTCGGGGAGAGCCGCTCCAGGCGTACGGATTCGGTAGGCACGTGCGTGTCGCGGGGGAGAACCTCGATGATCGCGGCCCGCAAGGACTTCAGGACTTGCCGGTCCTTGCGGACGGCCGCGCGGGTTTGCAGGGTCATCGCCAGTGGCTGAAGGACGGGAAGAGCGGAGGCGAGCGGTTCGGTACCCAAGCGCGCGGCCGCAGTTCGAACGGCGCGCTCTGCCCCGATGAGCAGGGCGAAGGTCGTGAGCAGCTGCGCTATGTCGATACGCAGGGCAAGGTCGGTGGCGGCAACCTCGCCCGTCCGCGCGGTCTGTAGGTGCACCCGCCCATCAGGGGAGACCAGCAGGGTGTTCTCGTTCAGCCCCCGATGGGCGAGGCGCGCCTTGCGCAGGAGGCGCAGCTGCTCCCACGCGTCGTCCAGCGTCTCGTCCGTAACAGACGCCGGGTCTAGCGTGGCCAGGGGTTGCGCCTCGAGATGCGGATAGGCGAGGAGCGCGGCATACGCCCCGACTTCGCAGGTGACGACGGGGGCGGCCGTACGTGCTCCGGCTGCCGCCGCAGCGTGCGCGAGCAGCGCCTCGTGTTCCAGGGCGCGGCGGACGGAGACGTAGGTGCGGCCGGCCGCCGAAGGTCGGACCCGCACCATTCGGTAGATCCGGTAGGCCAACCCGGAGCCCTCCTGGTCGCGGTCGAGCACGTGGACGTCCAGAGGCGGATCGGTCGTGCCGGTCGCCAGGTACCGCCGCCCGTCCGGGGTGTCCGGGAGCACTCGTTCCAGGGTCGTGACCTCGACCCCGGCGCGGATCAGCGCCAAGGCAATGCGTGATCCCGAGGGCCGCGACGCTTGGGTGCCTAGCCCATACCGCACCAGGAGCCCTACGGCGAGCCCCAGCAGGGTGCTGGCGATCATCGAGAGCAAGGTGAAACTCGCGGAGACCAGGGCCGTGAGAACGAAGCTGAGGATGACCACCCAGGCTGATACCAGCCACACCCGCCGGGCGCCGACGCGAGCCACGACGAAGAAGGCCGTGACGGCCGTGAGCAACCCGCTCAGGGGCTTGGTCGCTCCGGGTTCGGTCAAGGCGGCCTGGAGTTGGTTGGCGACGGGCGAGTCCACGATCAGCACGTTCAGGACGGCCACCAGCAGGCTCGCGACGGCCACAGCGATCAGGGCGTCGAGCAGGAGACGACCTCGGCGGCGCAGGATCAAGTCGATGCCCACGGCGATCGCGAGTCCGAGGAAGCCGACGCCGACGATCAGGTTGACGACGAACAACAAAGGGCCTGGCAACAGCGAAACTGCTTCGGAGAGATCGTTTTCCACTCCCTCGCTGGTCTGCGTCGCGAATGTTCCGATGGCGAGGGACGCGGCGAGGAGGAGGACGACCAGCACGAGCCGAATCAGGTCCGTGGGCAGCCGGATTCGATGCGCAGTTTCGGGTTCGTCGATCACCACCCCTGACAGCGCAGGGTGCGCGGTAGCCCTGGGCGCGTCGCTCACCAGGCGATCGTGTCACGGTCAGGGCTCGTCGCGGCGGAGTAGGCGAAGGGCCAGGATGGGTACGTGCTCCCGACTCCATACGCCGAGCGGGTGCTCGACCTCGTGGCCGAGATCCCTGCTGGGCGGGTTCTGACCTATGGCGACGTGGCTGGCTTCGTCGGTGGATCCGCTCTCTCGGTGGGTCACGTGATGGGCCGGTTCGGTTCGGGAGTGCCTTGGTGGCGGGTCATCAAAGCGGGGGGGCTGATGCCCCCTGGCCATGAACAAGAGGCCGCCCAGCGACTGCGGGCCGAGGGGTGTCCGTTCACGGTTGCGGGCGCAAGGGTCGCCCTGGATGAGTGCCGATGGACGCCCGCAGGTCAGAACCGCCCGCGGGCCTGAACGTCGGTGTCGTCTGATTCAGTAGCGCTGTGACTGCCGATCGTGCCCGTCGACCGCGGGCGGGCGTTCCGCGGGCGCCCTTTCGGCTGACGCCTGCTCCGCAGCGACCGAGCGTTCGCCTCGTCCTCGACCCGGCCCAGCAAACCGTCGTCGACCACGTCGCCGAGCCGGGGCGGGGCCCGCTTCTGGTCCTCGCCGGTCCAGGCACGGGAAAGACCACCACGCTGGTCGAGGCGGTCGCCGCAAGGGTTGAGGCGGGCACCGCTCCGGATCGCATCTTGACCCTGACGTTCTCTCGTCGAGCCGCGCAGGAGCTGCGGATGCGCATCGCGGCGCGGCTGGGCCGGACCACGCAGGCGCAGTCCGCCTGGACCTTTCATGCGTTCGCCTTCGCGCTCGCGGGCGACAGCCGAGCTCCGCAGGACCAGGGGCGCTCGCTGCGTCTGCTTTCCGGGGCGGAGCAGGACGTAGTCGTACGCGACATGCTGGCGGGTGACCTGGCGGACGCGCGCCCTGACTGGCCTGACGAGCTGGCAGCGGCGTTGCGCACCCGAGGGTTTGCCGATGAGTTGCGGGCCCTCATCGCCCGCGCCCGGGGGCTCGGTCTTGAGCCCAAGGACCTCGCCCGGCATGCGCACGAGGCGGGCGGTCGCGTCGACTGGTTGGCGGCCTCACGGTTCTTCGATGACTACCTCGGGGTGCTCGACCAACTGGGCGCCTTGGACTATGCCGAGTTGGTGCATCGGGCCGTGGTGCACGCTGAGTCGCCTGCCGGGCGCGCGGACCTTCGGGCGCGCTATGACCTGGTCGTGGTTGATGAATATCAAGACACCGACCCCGCCCAGGAAGGGCTCCTGCGAAGCCTGGCGGGGGATGGCCGAGACCTCGTCGTCGTGGGCGACCCGGACCAGTCCATCTACGCCTTTCGCGGCGCCGACGTACGCGGTCTGCTCCATTTTCAAGACCGATTCCGCACGTCCTCTTCGGCGCCCGCTGCGGTGGCCTGCCTGCGGGTCTCCCGTCGCGCGGGGCCGCGACTCCTAGACGCGTCGCGATCGGTGGCCCGGCGCATGCCGTTGGCCGTGGGTGGACTGAGCCATGAACTTCGAGATCACCGAGCCCTGCAGCCGGTTGCTGGGGCCGAGCCCGGCACCGTTGCGGTTCACACCTTCCCCACGCTGTCGGCTCAACTTGATGCGGTCGCCGATGTGCTTCGACGCGAACACCTCGACGAGGGCACACCCTGGTCGGAGATGGCCGTGCTCGTCCGCTCGGGGGCGCGCTCATTGCCCTACCTGCGCCGCGCGCTCGGAGCCAGCGGGGTGCCCGTGGAGGTGGCGGGCGACGAGCTCCCGTTGGCTCGTGAGCCAGCGGTCGCCCCGTTGCTGCTCGCGCTTGCCGTGGCGGCGCACCCGGCTGGGCTGACCCAGGAGGTGGCGCATGACTTGTTGATCAGCCCGCTCGGCGGGACGGATTCCTCTGGCCTGCGCCGCCTAGGTCGGCTGCTGCGAGAGGAAGAACGCGGGGAGACCGGGGCCGCTCTCCCACGTCCGAGTGCCGAATTGATCCGCCAGGCCGTGGCCGAGCCTGAGCGGTTGGTGGCCCTGCCCGAATCGGTCGTGGGTCCTGCCCAGCGTCTGGCTGCCCTCCTTCGGGAGGCGCAGCGGACCGTGAACTCCGGCGCCAGCGCCTACGACGTCTTGTGGGCGCTGTGGCGAGGCACCGCCTGGCCCGACCGCCTGGAGCGCGCGTCGTGGGCCGGCGGCCCAGTCGGCCGTCTCGCCGACCGGGATCTCGACTCGGTCGTGGCCCTGTTCGAAGCGGCAGCCCGGTTTGAGGATCGTACGCAGCGGCGCGGAGTGTCGACCTTTCTGGATGAGTTGCAGGCGCAGCAGATTCCCGCCGACTCGCTGGCCGAACGAGCGATCCGCGGCGACGCCGTCCGGCTGCTGACTGCTCACCGCAGCAAGGGATTGGAGTGGGACGTCGTCCTGGTCATTGATGTTCAGGAGGAACTATGGCCCGATCTCCGGCGCCGGGGTTCCCTTCTCGAGGCGGAACGGCTGGGGAGGGACGGGCTTGAGCCTCCGGTGCCGACTGCCTTGGTGCTGGCCGAGGAACGGCGCTTGTTCTATGTGGCGATCACTAGGGCCAGGCGTCGTTTGGTGGTGATGGCGGTTGATTCACCAGAGGACGATGGCACGCGACCCAGCCGATTCCTGGACGAGCTTGGCGGGCCCGTCGTGCCTCTCGCGGAGCGCCCGTTGCGCCCCCTCACGTTGCCCGCCCTCGTGGCCGAGCTAAGGGCTACGGCCAGCAACCCGGATGCGCCCCTCGCCCTGAGATCGGCCGCCGCCGTCCGCTTGCAGCGGTTGGCAGCCGCAACCGCTGAGTCAGGAGCGCTCCTGGTGCCGGCCGCTAACCCGGAGCACTGGTGGGGGGTCGACGACCGGACCGATCCGGGCCGCCCGCTCTACCCTGACGGCGCCCAACTGAGGCTCTCGGGATCCTCGCTCGCGGGCTTCCTCGACTGTCCCCTGCGGTGGTTTCTGGACCACGAGGCGAAGGCTGCCGCCGCTCGTAGCACGGCCCTTGGCTTCGGATCCTTGGTTCACGCGCTCGCCGACGATGTCGCGAAAGGCGACAGCCCGGCCGAGTTGGATCCGTTGATGGAACGGCTGGACCGGGTGTGGGACGCGTTGGCGTTTGAAGCCCGCTGGCAGTCCGATCGCCAGAAACTCGAGGCACGGCGTGCCCTCGAGCGGTTCCTTCTCTGGAGCAGCGCCGCCCGCGGACGCGAGCTGGTGGCCTCGGAGCATCGCTTCGAGGTCACTGTCGCCGTCGGAGACCGGACGGTGGTGATACGCGGCTCGATGGATCGCGTGGAGCTCGATGCGGACGGGCTCGTCCACGTCGTTGACCTCAAGACTGGGAAGTTCCCTCCGACTGACAAGGCCGTGCTCGATCACCCCCAGCTCGGCGTCTATCAGGTCGCCGTGCGCGAGGGGGCGCTGGCCGGCCTGGAGCCGGCGGCCGGTTCGATCGGTGCCCTCAATCAGTGCGGCGGGGCCGAGCTCGTTCAGCTCCGGGCCGCCGGCAGGGATGGGCTGGCGAAGGTACAGCAGCAACCGCCGCTGCTTGTGGACGACGGCGGCGCAACCCCCATCGACCACCTGCTGGACTCGGCCGTGACAGCGATGACGGCCGAACGGTTCCCTCCGACCCCAGGTGAGGCGTGTCGGTTTTGCCAGTTCACCACGTCCTGCCCCACGCAGAACGCCGGTCGGCAGGTGCTGCGATGAGTGCCGCCCCCCTGCGGGTGGAGCAGCTCGCCGACCTGCTTGACGTTCCCTTCACCGACGAGCAGCTCGAGGCGATCACGGCGCCGCTTCAACCTGGCGTCGTCATTGCTGGCGCCGGCTCCGGGAAGACGACGGCCATGGCGGCCCGAGTCGTGTGGCTGGTCGGCACCGGGCAGGTCCGCCCGGAGGAGGTCTTGGGGCTCACGTTCACTAACAAGGCCGCGGCGGAGCTCGCCGTTCGGGTGCGCACGGCCCTCGCGGTCTTGGCGGCGGAGCATGGATCGCCGGGCGCCTCGGGGCCGGTGCGTAGCGCGGAACTGGCGGACCTTCCCGTGGAGGGGGAGCCGACGGTCGCGACCTATCACGCATACGCGGGCCGCCTGCTTCGCGATCACGGCCTGCGCATCGGGGTGGAGCCTGGTGCGAGGTTGCTCGCGGATGCCACCAGGTTCCAACTCGCCGAACGGGTGCTGCGCCGGGCGGCCGGCCCGTTCTCAGCGCTCGACAAGACCGTCAGTTCCTTGGTTGGTGATGTCGTCGCTCTCGACGGCGAGCTGTCCGAACACCTGGTCTCCATCGAGCAGCTGCAGGCCCATGACCGTGAGCTGTGCGCCGAGATCGAGTCGCTCCCGAAGCCGACCCTGGACGTTCTCAAGGCTAGGGACGCGGGCCGCACCCGCATCGAGTTGGCCAGCGTGGTCGAGGCCGTGCGAGCCGAAAAGGCGCTGCTGGGCGTGCTCGACTTCGGTGATCAGCTGGCTCATGCCGTTCGGCTCGTGCAGACCCACCCGGCGGTGGTTGCGACCGAGCGCGATCGCTTCCGAGTCGTGCTCCTCGACGAATACCAAGACACGTCGGTCGCGCAGAAGGTCCTGCTGGTCACCTTGTTCGGTGGAGGGCACCCGGTGACAGCCGTCGGGGACCCATGCCAGGCCATCTACGGCTGGCGGGGCGCCTCCGTTGGCAACATCGACGCCTTCGCCACGGATTTCCCCGGGGTCGAGGGGACGCCGGCTGCTCGTTATGACCTGGCGCAGAACAACCGAAGCGGCGGACTCCTTCTCCGGTTGGCCAACCGGCTCTCGGTTGAGCTCAGACAGCGGCACCCAGGCCTGGTTGAGCTCCGGCCGCGCCCGGAGGTTGCGCACGAGGGTCGGACCGTCGTGGGGTTGTTCGAGGGTCAAGCCGATGAGGTGGCTTGGGTCGCCGACGAAGTGGCTCGGCACCTGGCTTCGGAGCGGGTTCGACCCAAGGACGTGGCCGTCCTGGTCCGGGTTCGGTCGGACTTCGCGCCCTACCACGATGCGCTGGTCTCGCGGGGTGTCCCGGTCGAGGTCGTCGGGCTCGGTGGATTGCTCGAGCTCCCAGAGGTGGCTGACCTGGTCGCCACCCTCGATGTGCTGGTCGACTCAACGGCCAACGCCTCGCTGGTCCGGCTGCTCACTGGTCCGCGTTGGAGGATCGGCCCGCGTGACCTGGTCCTGCTCGGCCGGCGCGCTGCCCAGTTGGTGCAGGTGGTTCCGGGCGGCCCTGACCCCGACGACCTGGACGACCTGGACGACCTGGACGACGTCGACGGCGGTGAGGCAGCGCGCCCCCTTACCGCTGAGGACCTCGACGCGCAGCTGGAGGCAGCTGTCGCCGGGGTCGATCCGGCGGAGGTCGTCTCGCTGACTGAAGCCCTGGAACGCCCCGGATCGGTCGCGTACTCCGTCGAGGCTAGGCGCCGGTTCACGCGGTTTGCCGCGGAGTTCGGCGAACTCCGACGGCATGTCGGTGACCCGTTGCTCGACCTTCTGCACCGAGTGCTCGCTACGACCCACCTCGACGTGGAGGTAGGAGCCGCGCCCACGGCACCGGTGACGCGGCGGTCGGCGGCGCTCGCCAGCTTCCTCGACCACGCGGCGGCCTTCGCCGATCTTGATGGTGACGCCGGTGTCCGTGCGTTCCTGGCGTTCCTCAACGCGGCTGATGAGTTCGACCGGGGTCTCGATACGGCCGCCCCTACGTCTGGGGACACCGTCAAACTGATGACCGTCCACAAGGCCAAGGGCCTGGAATGGTCCGTCGTGTTCATCCCCGATGTGACCGAGAAGGTCTTTCCGTCGGCGCGAGCGCGCTCCTCGTGGCTGAGCAACGGAGCCGTGTTGCCCCCAAGCCTGCGTGGTGACGCGGCGGATTTCCCGGCGCGTCCGGGATGGACCACGAAGGAGCTCGCGGCCCATCGCACGCAGATGAAGCAGATCAGCGAGCTGGAAGAACGACGCCTGGCCTATGTGGCCATGACCCGGGCGAAGCACACCCTCGTGGTCACCGGGCACTGGTGGGGCCCGACTCAAAAACGCGTGCGCGGCCCCTCGGACTATCTCCAAACGGTGTATGCGCACTGCCTCGACGGTGACGGAGACATCGCCGCCTGGACACCAAGGCCGGAAAGCGATGACAACCCCTATCTGGCGCAAGGAACCTCGACCACCCAGGAATGGCCGGTTGACCTCGACCCGACCGCCTTGGCTGCTCGAAGGCAGGCCCGTGACCTGGTGATCGCCGCTGCGCAGAGGTCCCCTCGGGCGGTAGCCGAGGCTGAGCAAGCCATGCCGTCGGAGGTGGTTGAACTGCTTGGTGCGTCGGGATCGGGATGTCCTGGCTTTGCTCGAGGAGGCTCGATCGATCCATCAGCCCGTCCACGACGTGCCCATCCCGGCGGCCCTGTCCGCTTCTGCGCTGGTGCGGCTGGCCAGCGATCCCGCCGGTCTGGCGCGCGACCTGGCACGACCGATGCCACGACCGCCGGCCCCGGCTGCCCGACGCGGCACGCGATTCCATACGTGGGTCGAAGGCCTGTTCGCTGGGGAGGCGCTGCTCGACCGCGACGACCTCGAGGGGGCGGCAGACGATGCTCTCGTCAGCGATGAGCAGATGGCCCAGTTGCAGAGCGCGTTTCTCTCGGGGCCCTACGCCACGCAGGCGCCGCACCGCGTGGAAGCGCCGTTCCAGTTGATGCTCGGGCCGGCCGTCATCCGCGGGCGCATCGATGCGGTCTACGTCAGGCCCGAGGGCGGGTTCGACGTCGTTGACTACAAGACGGGAACATCCTCAGCGGACCCGCTGCAGCTCGCGGTCTACCGGGTCGCGTGGTCGCACATCGCTGGCGTGCCCCTGGAGGAGGTAGGTGCCGCCTTCTATTACGTGAGCAGGGGTGAAGTGGCTCGCTACGACCAGCTTCCGGACGAGCAGGCCTTGACGGCTCTGCTCACCCATTCGAGTGCAGCGCCGCTCGCCTGATCGCGGCTTCGAGGTCGACATCGATCGCCAGGGCGCAGTGGTCGCTCACGTCAAGGGTGAGGGCGAGCTCCCGGCGGACGTCCGCGCTTTCCACTCCGAGCCCCAAGATGTGGTCGAGCTGGATCCTCGGCTGATAGGAGGGATAGGTCGCGAGCCGGGCCAGGCGTTCCCAGCCACTCGCGACGCGTGGAAGTGCGCCCGGGAGGTTCAGGTCACCGAGCAGCACGGCCGGCTGGGGCAGGCTGGCGACCCAACGGGTGATCGCCTTCAACTGACGCCAGTTGTAGCCCGGGACGAAGGACAAGTGACAGGTGACGGCGGTGAACAGGCCGAAGGGGGACTCCACCTCGGCCGCCAGAGCCACTCTCGGTTCGTCGGGGATGCGGATCAGCCGAGCTCGAGAGCCCTGGGGCACCAGAAGTGGGAGGGAGAACGGCGCAGGATCAAAGCGGCGCACCAACCAGCGTCGTACCGGCCACCGGCTGACCATGCCAACTCCATACGTGGGGCCCTCAGTATCCAAGCCGTCGTCGGAGACAGCTGCGGTCCAGTCGGCCGACACCCCGGGTGTGCCGTGCAGGGCTGGGACAAATCGCGCGTATTCATAGCCTGCCGCAGCCGCGATGGTCTCGACCTGGTCAACGTGCCCGGAGCGCTCCTGGTGTCGATCGACCTCTTGCAGGCCAAGCACGTCGGCCCCCAATCGGGTGGTCGCCTCGACCAGCGAGTGTGGTGACGCTGATCCGGCCTGCAGGCCCATGCCATGCAGGAGGTTGAACGTCGCCAGGCGAGCAGCGTCATGGTTGCGTCCTGGCATGTCCCGACCGTACGGCTCTCGTAAGGTCAAGGGGTGTCGACCCCCCAGCCGCTCGGTGACTTGGCTCTGGCACGAACGGCGATCGACCCCGTGGGTGCACGGCGCACGGACGAGGCGTGGGTAGCGGCAGCGTGGGCCAGTCCGTCGAGCAAGGTTCTGGTGCTGCACGAGGGGGAGGCGCTGGTCCACGACGGGCGGCTGGTGTCAGCCCCCCCTGACGAAGGGATGCCCGGCGAGCGCATCCTGCTCGGGGTGGACTCCGAGGGGAGTGTCTGGTTTGCCGTCGAGCACGAAGGGGGGCGACCGGCGCAGCCCATGGCTGGGCTGCGCAGCGCCGGAACCCTGCTGGATGACCGTGACGCCGGATTGATGGTGCACGCGGTTGCCCTGGCCAACTGGCACCGCACCCACCCGCGTTGCGCCCGCTGCGGCGCGCCGACGGCGATGGCCTCTGCCGGCCACCTGCGGCGGTGCCTGAGTTGCTCCGCCGAACACTTCCCTCGCACGGATCCCGCGGTCATTGTCTTGGTGACCGATGATCGTGGTCGGGGCCTGCTTGGTCACAATCCGCGTTGGCCCGAACGCCGTTTCTCCACACTGGCCGGCTTCGTCGAGCCAGGGGAGTCGATCGAACGCGCGGTGGCGCGCGAGGTCAAGGAGGAGGTGGGACTGGATGTCGTGGACATCACCTACCTGGGATCCCAGCCTTGGCCGTTCCCGGCTTCGCTGATGCTCGGATTCACAGCTCGCGCCGTTGACGCTGAGTCCCTCGAAGTCGACGGCGACGAGATCGCCGAGGCTCGGTGGTTCACCCGCGAGCAGCTGCACCGCGAAGTTGTCAGCGGCGAGGTGCTGCTGCCTCCGGCCGTCTCCATCGCGCGCCGCCTGGTCGAGCATTGGTGGGGCGAGGCGTTACCGGATGCGGCCAACACACCGTGGTAGCGGCGGCCGCGTCGTTACGCGACGGAGGCCAACTTGGCCTGGATCGCGAGGACGCTCGGGTTCGTAAGGGTCGAACCGTCGTCGAAGGCCACGGTCGGCACGGTGCGGTTGCCCTGGTTGACCGAGGCCACGAAGGCCGCGGCGTCGGCATCTGAGTCGATATCGATCGCCTGAAACGGGACATCCGCGCGCTCAAGTTGTGCCTTGAGCCGCAGGCAGGGCCCGCACCAGGTCGTGCTGTAGACGGTGATCGTCGACATCGGACTACCGCTCCATTCCGCTCATCGGTCCACGGTCACCGGACCATTTGTGTGGATAACGCTATGGGTGGCTCGAAACCTTCCCCGGCCCCAGGCAGGATGGGGTCGGTGCCCGACGCCGACGCAGTTCTCGCCGAGTTGGATCCGGAGCAGCGAGCCGTTGCGCTCGCGCTTCGAGGGCCGGTCTGCGTGCTCGCCGGCGCAGGGACCGGCAAGACCCGAGCGATCACGCACCGGATTGCCTACGGGGTTCAGGCGGGAATCCTCGCGCCCCAGTCGGTTCTCGCCGTCACCTTCACGACTCGTGCCGCTGGGGAGATGCGTGGGCGGCTTCGCCAGCTTGGTGTGGGCGGGGTCCAGGCGCGGACCTTCCACTCAGCCGCCTTGCGGCAATTGCGCTACTTCTGGCCGCGCGTGGTCGGAGGCGAGCCGCCACGGTTGAACGACCGCAAGGTCCCGCTCGTCCGGGAGGCGGCTTCGGCGCTTCGGCTGAAGCCGGGTCCCACGGGCCTGCGTGACATCGCCGCCGAGATCGAGTGGGCGAAAGTCACGAGGACCGCGCCTGATGGGTATGTGGCGGCGGCTCACGCGGTCGGGCGACCTCCGCCCGCCGACGTGGACGGCGCGACCATGGCCAAGCTGTTTTCCGGGTACGAAGAAGTGAAGCGGTCTCGGCGGCTCATCGACTTCGAAGACGTCTTGCTCCTCACCGTGGCCGCCCTGGAAGAGCGTCCGGACGTCGCCGCGGAGATCCGCGGCGCCTACCGGCACTTCGTGGTTGATGAGTACCAGGACGTCAACCCTTTACAGCAGCGCCTGCTCGAACTGTGGCTCGGAGACCGCACCGATCTGTGCGTGGTGGGTGACGCCAGCCAAACGATCTACTCCTTCACCGGTGCCTCGCCGGACTATCTGTTGGATTTCTCGCGCCGATGGCCCGGGGCCGAAGTCGTTGCGCTGGTGCGCGATTACCGGTCGACGCCGCAGGTGGTCGCCTGCGCCAACCAGGTGCTGGCGAAGGCTCGGGGTCGTGCGGCGCAGTTGCGCCTCGAGCTTCAGGCGCAGCGTCCTCCCGGGCCCGAGCCGGTGGTGTCGGGTTGGCCGGATGAACCGGCCGAGGCGGCTGCAGTCGTGGCGAGTGTGAAGACCCTTCTCGACTCGGGGATCGCTGCGTCCGAGATCGCGATTCTGTATCGCATCAACGCGCAGTCCGAGGTCTTTGAGGATGCGTTGTCGGCAGCGTCCATTCCCTACGTCCTGCGCGGAGGAGAGCGATTCTTCGACCGTCCCGAGGTCAAGCAGGCGGTTCTCTTGCTCCGCGGTGCCGCCCGAGCCTCGGACGGTGTAGACATCGCACACGAGACCTCGGATGTCTTGGCCGCGCTCGGATGGGACCCGGACCAGCCGCCCTCAGGCGGGGCCTCCCGAGAGCGCTGGGAGAGTCTGGCGGCGCTCCATCGGTTGGCTCAGGACTACGTCGCGGAGCACTCCGCCGGCACGCTGGCGTCGCTCGTCGTGGAACTCGACGAGCGGGCCGCCGCGCAGCACGCCCCGACCATCCAGGGCGTGACACTCGCTTCGCTGCACGCAGCGAAGGGCCTGGAGTGGGATGCCGTATTCGTGGTGGGGCTGGTCGAAGGGATGCTGCCCATCGTCCATGCGCACACCGAATCCGCAATCGAGGAGGAGCGTCGGCTCCTCTACGTCGGTGTCACCCGCGCGCGTCAGCACTTGGCGCTGTCGTGGGCCTGGGCCCGAAGCCCGGGCGGAGCGCGTACTCGCAAGCCATCCCGGTTCTTGGACGGGATTCGGCCGGCAGATTCAGGTGGTCGAGGCGAGCCTCGAAAGCGCGGAAGGGCGGGCCGTTCCCGCGGTCGGCTGGAGACGAACTGCGTGAATTGTGGTGACCCCTTGGTGACCGCGGCTGAGCGCAAGCGCGGCCGCTGCGGAACCTGCCCGCCCGGCTACGACGAGTCCCTGTTCGAGGAGCTCAAGTCCTGGCGGCTTACTCGTTCTCGCGCTGACTCGGTTCCCGCCTTCGTGGTCTTCACCGACGCGACGCTCGAGGCCATCGCCATGAAGCGGCCCGTGACCTTGTCGGACTTGGCCTCGATCAGCGGCGTGGGCGCCACCAAGCTCGACCGTTATGGAACCTCGGTCATCGCCGTCATCGAAGGCGACCGCGAAGCTGTCGAGCCCGGTTTGGAGCCCTGACCAGACACGCGAGCCGAAAAAGAGTTTGCGCCAGTCCGGCGACTTCCCTACTCTGCCAAACAGGCATTCTGCAGCGACGGTCTGTGGAGCGAGACGAGGAGGTGGCGACGGTGGAGAACATGAGCTACGCAAGCGGCCGCATCCTCGTCGGCGCTTTCGGTTCGGTCTGCGCGAAGACCGCTCCGACCTCTCCGACGGGTTTTGGCGCCGACGTGCGTCCGGACACCGCCCCTGGGCCGTCCCCTGCATGGAGTCACCCGGTCTGACCTTCCTCTGACCGGCACCTTCAGGCCGCGGACTCCCCTTCGGGATCCGCGGCTTTTTTGTGTGCCGACCCCGAGGCCCATCCCCGAGAACGAACCCCATGACCCCGAGCACGTAGAACCTGGAGGTGAGACCGATGATCGCGTTGGAGATCGATGAGCTCGATGCGCTGGCCGACCCCGGTCAGTTGCCTTGCCGGTCCTTCGATCCGGAGCTCTTCTTTGCCGAGGCGCCGAGCGACGTGGAGCACGCGAAGTCGCTGTGCGGGTCCTGCCCCGTACGGATTCCCTGTCTCGCTGGGGCTCTTGAACGTCGTGAGCCCTGGGGTGTCTGGGGCGGCGAACTGTTCATCGGCGGAGTCGTCGTGGCCCGCAAGCGCCCTCGCGGCCGCCCACGCAAGGATGCCGCCGCCTAGCCCCTCCGCGGGGTCACCAACATTCGCGAATCCATAGGAGTGAAGTCATGTACGTCTCCGAGTCTCACCATGTGGCGCTGGGTCTTCGACAGCGCCTGGACCAAGCCGAGCGAGAGCGTCTCGTCGCCCGGGTTCGATCTCATCGTCGCGCTCAGCGCAGATTGCAGCGGGCTGAGCATGCCGCCCGCAGGGCTCACCTGCGGCTCGGCGTGACGTAGTGGATCGATGGGCGGCGCGGTGCAAGGCAGCGCGCACGGATCTTGGTCCACCACCACGGCCACAGCCACCTCTCGACCGGCTGTGGCCGTGGTGTGTCGGAGCCGCACGTCGGCTGGCGGCGTTCTAGGCTGAGCGCTCGTGAGCTCCCTTGAGCCAGTGCCAGAGACGAAACCTGATGCAGCATCCGACCCTGTGGATCTCGGGCCGATCTGTGCCTGGTGTGGCGCCACGGAGGAAACGATGCCCCTCACCTGGACGACCTCGACCGAGCGCGGGGTGACCCAGCGGTACTGCGACCGTTGCAGCCGGGAACATCTGCGGGCCATCGAGGGGAAGTTGGATCCGGCCTTTTGGTGAGTGGCCCGATCGTTGCCCCTCTAGGTCAGCGCAGGCTCACCAGCCGGGTCAGTGAAGCCCGGTAGCCAGGTTTCGAGTTCTGGGCGCATGGGTACGTTTGCATCGAGTTGGCACAGCACGGCTACACCGCCGAGCCAGACCCGGTGCACCAAGAGGTATTCCGGCGGGAGGTTCAACTTGAGGCCGTTCGACCAGTGCTCGACGCGAGGGTCGTTCAGCCTTCGGAACTGCCCCTGCATCCACGCCCGATTGAAATGGAACGTGGGATACGCGGCTGGCTCGATGAGCGGCGCCAGGTAGTCCAGCAGCGATTGGGCGTCGATGCTCACGCGCGGTTTGATGAACCCCTCGTCCCTCAGCCCCTGCTCGACGGTCTGGGCGTCGCGGGCCAGGGCCAAGCTGAGCAGGCGCCCGATCGAGGCGGGAAGGCCCCCGGGGAGGCGCGCGACCGCACCGAAGTCGAAGACCCCGAGCCGCCCGTCCTCCAACAGGCGGTAATTGCCCGGATGTGGGTCAGCATGCAGCATCTGAACGAGTGTCGGAGAAGCGAACAGGAAGTGCAGATAGCGGCTCCCGGCCAGGTCCCGCTCCGGTTGAGTTCCGTCCGCGATCACCGACGACAAGGGAGTTCCGTCGAGCCATCGGGAGACGAGCACATGCTCGCCACCATCAAGCGGCTCGGGGATAGCGATCGACGAATCACCTTGGTATGCCTTGTAAAATGCCGCTTGAGCCGAAAACTCGAGCCGATAGTCGAGCTCCTCGATCATCCGACTGCGTAGTTCCTCGACGAGCGGCTTGACGTCCATGCCTGGAGCCAGCGCACCGAACAGGCGGCCCATCCTCACCACCTGGTCCAGGTCCGCGCGCAGCGCCCGCTCGGCACCGGGGTATTGCACCTTGACCGCGACCTCGCCGCCGTCGCGCCACACCGCTCGGTGAACTTGCCCGATGGATGCCGCCGCCGCGGGCAGATCATCAAAGGACTCGAAGCGCCTACGCCATTGCCGACCGAAGGATTCGGCGAGCACAGCATGGACGGTCTTGGGGTCCATGGGAGGCGCCGCCTCTTGCAGCTTCGTCAGCGTCGCCCGATACGGGCCGGCCATCTCCTCCGGAAACGCCGCCTCGAAGACGCTCAGGGCTTGTCCGAACTTCATGGCCCCGCCCTTGAGTTCCCCTAGGACGCTGAACAGTTGTTCGGCTGTGGCCCGTTGGATCTCGGCGGTCACCACATCGGCGGATCGCCCACCGAAGCGGCGTCCAAGACCGAGCGCGGTACGCCCCGCGTACCCAATCGGAAGCGCAGCCAACCGAGCGGAGCGCGTGACGGCACCGGTCGGGAGTTCGGGCATGCCCCATTGTCACCTGATTAGCCTGCCTCTGCCCACCCGCACCCGCATTGGGGGTGGACGGTGTACCGACGCTTGCGAGGGCGCCCCCAGGGCAGGCTGAGGGTGTACGCGACGCCCGACTCACCCATGGTCGTGGGTGTTGGCCCCTCCGGGGTGGGGGACCGGGTCTGTATCCAGGCCAAAACCTGCAAACAGGCGAGGCTTGCTGCCGCGGTCGCAAGCACCACATCGCAGGCGGCGACGCCCCTTGGCCTGGAGACCGTCGAGGTCATCAACTGCGCGGCCATCAGGGGCCACGAGCGGTCCCGATCAGCGCGGTGAAGATCGACGCAGTGAAGACACGGGCCGGCGCCCGGGATGACCAACGGGCCCACTGTTGCGCTGGTCTCTATCAGGGTGACTGGCAGATGGGTGACGCCCATACCGAGCAACGCATCGGCCTCGCTCGGGTCGATGACGGTCCGGCCGGTGAGGACCACCAGGTCAGGGTCGGCCGCAGTCTCCGGCACGGCGGCTCGGCCTCGTGGCTGCGGTGGGACACGTCGTAGACCGGGGGCGGTGCGGAGTGCCGCTTCGACGGCAGCGTCCGATCTGGGCCGCCCGACGCTGTCAGGGAGTGGACCAAGTGGTGCCACATCAGTCGCGAGAACGGCCTGATCGTCGAGCACGTCCACGAGGCCGACCCCGGCGGCTGCAAGGAGGGACGTGACGGCCGCACCGACTCGCCCCGCACCCCTGACCTGCACGTGCCCCGCACGGCGACGCGCGAGGGCGGGCAACCCCTGGTCACGCTCCGGAGGGAGAAGCGAAAGGGCGGCCAGATCGGGGGCCAGCCGCTGTCGGTCCGGGTCGCTCAGGCTGGCGACCGGCGCAGCATCAGTCGCGCCGTCGCCTAGGCAGCCTGCGTTCCCCAGCAGAGTCAAAAGCTCGTGCGCTCTGTTGGCAGTCAGCCCCAGAGACTCGGCATGGGCCAGGCACCCGCGAAGGTCGTGACGTCCGTCGAGGCCGAGCAAGAATTGCGCCTCCAAGAGACCAAGGCCCTGAAGGACAACCGGGTGTGGGCTGGCCAGACCCAGTTGGAGGCAGTCATCGCTTCGCCAGAGCCGAATCAGGGCAGGTGGGACAAGTGGTCGCTCGGGGATCGGCATGGTGCCAGCGTGCAGTCAGCGGCCTGTGGGCCGCGTCCACGATCCTCAGGCTCAACGTGCTACAACGCGCGAAGGGGAGCATCCGCCGGGCGGCGGATGCTCCCCTTCGCTTATGGCGTGGGTGGGGCTCAGGCCTTGCCGAGGATCCGGTTGACCTTGGTGCCGCACACAGGGCACAGGCCCTGGGCCATGCGGCGCCCGGACGCGCTCACCTTGACTTCGCCGGTGAAGTCGCGCTTTGCCTTGCACTTCACGCAGTAGGCCTCGCCGGTGTAGCTCTCGGCCATCGCGGGTCCTCCTTGCTCATGTCGGCGCCCGCTCGGGTGCGTGCGCTGCGCTCGGCGGTCACCCTACGACACTTCTGGCCGGGTTCTGCGCCGCCCCACCGCGAACGTGTCGAGCGATTCGTTTCGGGTCAGCGCCGGGAATCGACTCTGAGAAGGACCTGGAAGGCCGCAAACGACGGTGAGACGCCCTCACGGGGAGTGACGAGGCCCCCGAGTCGCACGCTGCAACCGCCCGCCTTCCCCTTGCGGACGCCCGCCGCGAGTTATCTCGGGGGCCTCGATGGGCCGCGACGCTATGCCGCCGGAAGGGATGTCGTCAACGGCGCGCGGGCCTCGCCTGTGGACGTCGCTGTGGACAGCGTGGGGATGAGGCGGCGCGTCCCTGTGGACGGCTGGTGGGTTCCCTGGGGACATCTGCGAGACACCCGTCAAGCGATGGCACTGACCTGCGGCAACGTCGTCCCCTGGGTGTGGAGGAAAACTCCTTGGCGAATCTTGGCGAATCTTGGCGATTCCGGCGATCCTGGCGGTCTCGGTCTGATGAGCAGTCGGTCCTTCCACAGTTCGGGCTCGCCGTAGCCGAGTCCGACGCCGATCCTCCGTACCCTTTGGGCATGTCCGATATCGAGGTCAGGCGCAGCACCCGAAGGCGCCGCACGGTCAGCGCCTACCGCGAGGGCACCCGCACCATCGTGTTGCTGCCCGCCTCGATGAGCGCAGCCGAGGAGACCGAGTGGGTCGCCCGCATGGTTGCCCGGCTGGATCGCTCTCAGAAGCGACGGCGGCCTTCCGATGCCGCTCTACTCGCTCGCGCACGACGGCTGTCCGACCAATTTCTCGATGGCCGCGCCGTGCCTTCCTCGGTGCGTTGGGTCGACAACCAACACGGCCGCTGGGGGTCGTGCACCCCGGGCCAGGGCACCATCCGGTTGTCGCGCCGACTGGAGACCATGCCCAAGTACGTCCTCGATTACGTGCTCCTGCATGAGCTCGCACACCTTGTCGTGCCCGGGCACGGTCCCCGATTCTGGGCGGAACTAGCCGAGTTCGGTCCGCTCGAACGAGCCAGGGGTTTCCTCGACGGCTTCTCAACAGCCGCTCACCTGGGCGCCTCGGACAGCAATCCTGGGCCGCCCGAGCGAACGGGCGCACCGGGCTAGGCCCCGCCTGTGAGCGACGCCAGACCAAAGGCCGGTCAGTCGGCGACTCCTAGACGCAACCGGGCTTGTTCGATCATCGCCCGCACCGAGTCGTCCACCGGAGCCTCGTCTGTGTTCCACCAACGCACATCCACGGACTCCGCGCTGACCGCGGGAACATCATGGCCCGCGTCAACAGCCAGGAATTGAACGTCGAGGTGGCGCGACGGTCCGTTGGTGCGGCAAGTGACCGCGTGGTTGTCCAGCGTCAGCGGTCCGCCCGGATGCACGGCGATTCCCAGAAGTCCGCTTTCCTCGCGCCCCTCCCGTAGCGCTGCGGCGACCAGGGTCGGGTCGTTCGCTTCGATGTGGCCGCCGAACTGCAGCCATCGACCGGAGCGGCGATGCAGATGGAGCAGGATCTGAGTCACCTCAGGGTTGACCACCAGGAGACTCGCAGTCAGGTGGCTGGGCCGGCAGGTGCGCCTGACCGCATCGGGGTGCGCGCGCAGATGCGCGATGAATTCAGCCTTCAAGTGCGCTTGCGCGAGTCCGGGTGGAAGCCAGTTCGTGAGGGTGAGCAATGCGTCGTGGTGCGCTGGGTCGGTGGCACCGGGGTCTGGACCCCCGGTCATGGTGCGGAGTTGTCGTCTCCGTCGGCTGTGGGTGCGGTGTCCTCATCCGGTGGTACCCCGCCTCCAAGGAGTGCGTCGAGTCCCGACTGATCGAAGGGCTCACCGCTCTCGCCGCTGACGAAGGCCTCGGGGTTATCGAGATCATCGGGCGAAGGGAGGAGGTCCGGGTGCTCCCAAAGTGCGTCGCGGCCGTCGGCCCCCCGCGCGTCGGCCAGGCTTTGCCAGATGCTGGCGGCTTCCCGCGACCGACGGGGGCGAAGCTCGAGGCCGACCAGGGTGGCGAAGGTTTGTTCCGCCGGGCCGCCGGCTGCTCGTCGACGGCGCAGGGCCTCGCGCAAGGCTGGGGAGGACGGCAGCGCGCTGGCAGCGCTGGTGACCACGACGTCCACCCAGCCCTCGACCAGGGCCAACAAGGTCTCCAGCCGACCCAGAGCCTGACGCTGAGCGGGGGTTTCGTCCGGAGTCACCAACCCCTGTTCGAGCGCGCCCTGCACCTGGCTGAGGTCGTTTGGATCGATGCCGCGGACCAGGTCTTCCAAGCGGGCGCTGTCGATGGAGATTCCCGAGGCGTAGTCGGCGACGGCCGCGTGCACCGCGGGGCCGAGCCAACCGACGTGCGCCAACAGGCGGTGGTGTGCCGTTTCCCGAAGAGCCAGGTAGAGGAGAACCTCGTCTTGAGGCACGCCGAGCCCGGCGCCGTACTCGGCGACGTTCGCAGGGACGATCACCGCGACGGCAGCGGGTCCCATGGGGATCCCTACGTCTGAGCCCGTGATGACCTCAGCGGCCAACTCGCCGACCCCCTGACCCACCTGCTGACCGAACATGGCCCCCGTGAGCTGTTGGGCCATACCCACCATGGGGCCAGCCATATCGCGCATCTCCTCGGGCACGGCCTGCCCGGAGGTCTCGACGACCTTCTGCGCGACCGGCGCGACCAGCCGCTGCCAGGCTGGCATGGTCCCCTCGACCCACTCCGCGCGGCTCCAGGCCACGGCAGACGTGGTGCCCGACGGAAGCGCGGTTGCGCCGTCCAGCCAGACCTCGGCCAGCCGTACGGCGTCGGCCACGGCTCGGTGCTGAGCCTCCGACACGCTCGCGTCCCCAGCGGCGGCGACGGTCGCACGGGCAGTATCGCGAGCGAGGTCCCAATTGATCGGTCCGCCCTCGTAGGACAACATTTTTCCCAGCTGTTGGAGCGCTGCCCCCAGGTCCGCGGGGCCGCCCGTCGGGTTGAAGAAGGCAGCGAGCGGGTTGTCCGCACCGAAGGGTTGGCCGCCGCCTGGCGTCGCGTGCGAACCGGGCTCGTCGTCGTCGCTGTCTCCCGGCGGGCCAAAACCGAACGGTGGGTTGCTCATGGTGATGCACCTCGCTCACTGACCGGCTCCTGAGGGCCCGAGGTGGGACGGCCGGCGGGTACTCACGGTAGTCATCGGCGTCGGCTTTTGGCGGGTTGGATCCGCGTGGTTCGCTGACGGCGCAGTCGAATGGGGACGGGCGTGGCCGCCTACTGTGGTGCCGTGAGCGAACGACCGACCCCGACCGACGGCGCTGTCCAGGACAAGGTGCGTGGCACCGGCCTCAGCCTCGCCCCACTGTCGGTCACTGACGCCCTGGCCGCCGTGGCGGATCCGGCTGCCGGGGGGCACGCGCTGTTCGTCGGAACAGTTCGAGACCACGATGACGGACGAGCTGTCGAGGCGCTGGCCTACTCGGCGCACCCTTCGGCCGAGCAGGTGCTGAGGCGGGTCGCTGCTCGGGTGGCGGCAGAGCCGGACGTGATCGGGGTGTTCGCCCGGCACCGCCTCGGTGACCTTGTGGTTGGCGAAGTGGCCGTTGTCGTCGCGGTTTCCACGGCGCACCGCGCGGACGCGTTCGCCCTGTGCCGCGCTTTGATAGACGAGGTCAAAGCCGAGGTCCCCATCTGGAAGCACCAGCGTTTCGCCGATGGGCAGGAAGAGTGGGTCGGCGTGCCCTGACGGGCCGCCTACCCTTGACCCGTGAGCGTTCTCTACTGGCTGCTGGTTCCGCTTCTCGTCACCGTGGTGGCCGCTGTCTGGGTGGCCTTCGCCCACCGCAGCCGACCGCCGGCCGACCCTCAGGAGTCGATGGCCGAGCACGAGCGTTTCCGTCGGGCGATGGAACGCCCCGCTGTTCAACCGCGTGCTGACTCCGCCGACGGCGACGCGCCCTGATGCTCAGCTGATGTCACGGCGCCTCGCGCGCCAGCTGGTGGCTGGCGGGTTCTTGCTAGTCCTCATCGTGGTTGCCGCCGTGCTTCCAGTGCCGTATGTCACGTTGTCGCCCGGCCCGGTGATCGACACCTTGGGGGAGGTCGCCGGAAAGCCGTTGATCTCTATCGAAGGCGCGCCGGTTTACGACACGACCGGGCAGCTGGATCTCACGACCGTGTCGGAGAATGGCGGCCCGGGGCGTCGAATCTCGTTGTTGGAGGTACTGGCCGGCTGGGTGCGCCCAGCCGTGGCAGTACTGCCCGAAGGACTGCTCTATCCGCCCGATGCTGATCCGGCGCAACTTGAGCAGCAAAACACCGAAGACATGCTTGAAAGCCAGGACGCAGCCACTGTCGCGGCGCTGCGGCAAGCGCGGGTGCCCGTGCGGCCGACCGCCGTCGTTTCCGAGGTGGCGCCAGACGGCCCCTCCGCCGGAGTGCTTGAGGTGGGCGATGTCATCGCGGCGGTCAACGGAGTTGCGGTGGCCACCCCGGAGGACCTTCGGGACGAAGTAACCAGGGCCCAGCCTGGGGACGTCGTGCGCCTGCGCATCGACAGGGACGGCATTGGGCAATCGGTCCTCGTGACGACCCAGGCGGCCGAGGGAGACCCTGAGCGTGCTGTCATCGGCGTCGTTCCGACCGTGGGCTACGACTCGGACGTCACGGTGGATATCGAGCTCGAAAACGTGGGCGGGCCCAGCGCCGGCCTGATGTTTTCGCTCGGGATCTACGACAAGTTGACCCGAGGAGCGCTGACCGGCGGACGCCACATTGCTGGCACGGGGACGATGGCCGTGGATGGGTCGGTGGGCGCGATCGGGGGGATCCAACAGAAGTTGCGTGCGGCGCAGGCGGCGGGCGCGGAGTTGTTCCTCGTTCCCGCCGACAACTGCACCGATGCGCTCGAGGCAGCGCCCGACGGCCTCGTGCTGGTGCGGGTGGACTCCCTGCGTGGCGCGACCCGAGCACTTCAGGACCTCCGCCGCGACGGCGATCTCGACAACCTCCCGGATTGCTGAACCGCGTGACAGTGCCAGGCCCAATCAGCTAATCGTCAAACGTTGCGGTCAGCGCATCAGTGAGCCCTGGCGCGAGGGCCTCGCCCGAGAGCACCGAGTACTCGTCGTCGTGGCTTCTGAATCGGATCGTGCAGGATCGGGTGCCGTCGCGTAGGACTGCGGCACCCAGTCGCATCTCCTGTCGTTCGGGGTGCTCCGCCACCGCGCGCAGCACCTCCTGCTGTCCCTCCGGGAGCTCACCTTGGACGTCGGCGGGAAGCATCACGCGCTCCACGATCACGCAAGCGCCGGCCACCGTTTCGGGCCAGGCCAATTGGTGGAGAAGCTCCTCGAGGGTCTGAGCGGCGGGCAGTTGTTCCTGCTCGACGGGAGTCCAGGGTGAGGTGGTGTCGGGACCGAGCGTCGCAGCCAACGCGGGTTCATGGGCGAGTAGTTCGCCGGTGTCCACCAGGGCGAACACGCGCCAAGGCTGATCCCAGCCGGCCGCAGCTGTGTGCCGCTCGACGTCGAGCAGGATTGCGGTCAGAGGGTCTGGGGCAGGCGGGAGGGGGTTCGTCACGACGCCATCCTCCCAAAGTTCGGTGCGACGCTGAGCGCGGTTCGAGTGACCCACCTCTCGCCGAACCGGGCGGCCCTCGATTCGGGCTGGTGTGATTCCCCAGGTACTGTGCTGAAGTGTCCTACGAGATGCCATCGGCGGGTCCGCCGCCGCAAGGCCCGCAAAGTCCTGATGACTCGGACCTCGCCCGGCCCGGCCGCGGCCGGGTGTTTTTTCCGACGCTCGTCATCCTTGGTTCTCTGCTCGTGCTGTTTGTCATTTTCACGGGCTACTACACCGAGTTCCTGTGGTTCCGCTCGGTCGGATTCGAAAGCGTCTTCTCCAAGGAGCTGACGACTCGCCTCCTTCTGTTCGGCTTGTTCGGCGTGCTTTTGGGCTCGGCCGTGCTCTTCACGGCTTGGTTGGCGTACCACCTGCGCCCGGCGTTCCGTGGCATGACCCAGGAGCAGCAAAACCTGGAGCGCTACCGGATCTCGCTGGAGCCAGTCCGCCGTCGCGTCGTTGTCGCGCTGGCCGTGGTCATGGGGTTGCTCGCGGGCGCAACCGCTGCTGGCCAGTGGCGCTCATACCTGTTGTTTGCGAACAGCCAACCGTTCGGCGTCGATGATCCGCAGTTCGCGACAGATATCTCCTTTTACGCTTTCCGTTTGCCGTTCCTGAGGTATCTCGTCAGCTTCGGGTTTGCGACCGTGTTCCTTTGTCTCATCGTTGCGGCGGTCGTTCACTACCTGTACGGCGGCATCAAGTTGCAGTCGCCGGGAGAGCGGTTTACGCCTGCGGCTCGAGCTCACCTGTCGGTCATGCTCGGGTTGTTCGTGCTGCTGAAGGGGGTTGCCTACTGGCTCGACCGGTACATGCTGGTCATCGCGGACGGAAACCGGTTCACCGGCGCGGGCTACACCGACATTCAGGCCATCCTTCCGGCTAAGAACATCCTGATGTGGATCGCCGTCGTCTGCGCGATCTTGTTCTTTGCCACGGCGCTTACGAAGTCGTGGCAGCTTCCAGTCCTTGCTTTCGGACTGCTCATCATCAGCGCGGTGGCTATTGGGGGCATCTACCCAGGCATCGTGCAGCAATTCCAGGTCCGGCCTTCGGAGCCGGTCAAGGAGAGCCCCTACATCGAGCGCAATATTGACGCGACGCGGACGGCGTACGGCCTGTCGGACATCCAGGAGCAGGAGTACGTCGCCACGTCGACGCCGACTCCCGAGGCGCTCGCGGCCGACCGTTCGACCGTCGAAAACGTCCGGTTGCTCGACCCTGCCGTGGTTTCGCGCACCTTCCAGCAACTGCAGCAGATCAGAGGGTTCTACGGGTTCCCCGAGCCGCTCGACGTCGACCGCTACACCATTAACGGCGAAGAGCGCGACACAGTGGTCTCGGTCCGCGAGATCGACTACTCCGGGCTACCGGCCGCACAACAGAACTTCGCCAACCTGCATACGACGTTCACCCATGGGTTCGGATTCGTAGCGGCTTACGGCAACACCGCGAAAAGCGATGGCAACCCTGAGTTCGTCTCCTTCGACATCCCGAACCAGGGCGAGATCCCCGTGGACGAGCCGCGGATCTACTTCGGCGAGAACACCACCGTCTACTCCATCGTCGGGGCTGCCGAGGGCGCCCCCCCGCAGGAACTCGACTTCCCGGACGACACGAGTGCGACCGGACAGACGAACAACACCTACGCCGGCACCGGCGGGGTGCCGGTTGGGTCGCTCTTCAACAAGCTCGTATTTGCGGTGCGCTTCCAGGAGGGCAACATCCTGCTCTCCAATCTGGTCAACGAGAATTCCAAGATCCTGTGGGACCGCACCCCACGCGAGCGCGTTGAGCAAGTGGCACCGTGGCTGACGGTTGACGGGGACGCCTACCCGGCCGTTGTCGACGGTCGCATCGTGTGGATCGTCGACGGTTACACGACGTCTGACGGATACCCGTACTCCCAGCGCACGGCTCTCGGAGACGTCACTCAAGATGCGCTGACGCTGAACCGGTCGGTGGCGCCGCTTCAGGCGGATCGCGTCAACTACCTGCGGAACTCGGTGAAAGCCGTCGTTGACGCTTACGACGGCACCGTCAAGTTGTACGAGTGGGACACGGAGGACCCGGTCCTCAAGGTATGGAAGTCAGCGTTCCCGGGGTCTGTTCTCTCCTACAGCACGATTCCCCCGGAACTGCTTGTGCACCTGCGTTATCCAGAGGATCTGTTCAAGGTTCAGCGCGACATCCTGTCCCGCTACCACGTGACGACCCCTCTGGAGTTCTACAGCGGGCAGGACTTCTGGAAGGTTCCCTCCGACCCCACAACCGAAGGCGCGTCCTCCGTAGCGCAACCTCCGTACTTCCTCTCCGTGCAGATGCCAGGACAGGACACCGCGGCGTTCAGTCTGACCACGACCTTCGCCCCACAAAAACGCGAGACGCTGGCGGCCTTCATGGCGGCCAACGCTGAACCGGGTCCGGATTACGGCACTATTCGGCTGCTCCGACTGCCTCGGAACACGACGATCCCCGGGCCGACCCAGGTGCAGAACAACTTTGAATCTGACCCCACGGTCGCCCGTGACCTCTCGTTGTTCCGAAGCCAGGGTTCGGATGTCGAGTTGGGCAACCTGCTGACCCTCCCGGTCGGCGGCGGCCTGCTGTACGTCGAGCCGCTGTACATCAGGGCCTCTGGGGCGGAGTCGTACCCGCTGTTGCGCAAGGTGCTGGTGGCCTTCGGCAACCGTGTCGGGTATGCGGACACCTTGCAGGAATCGCTGCTCCAGGTGTTCGGCGAGACCGTCAAGGACAACAACGGCGGCGGGCCGGACAAGGGCGATGGCGGCACGCCCTCAGGAGAACTCGCAGACGCGTTGGCCGACGCGCAGGCAGCCATTGAGGCCGCGGACAAGGCGCTCGCCGAAGGTGACTTCGCTGCCTACGGGGAAGCTCAAAAGGACCTGGCGGACGCCATCGAACGCGCGGTTGCCGCGCAAGGCGTGGCCGACGGCAAGAAGACGCCGGTTGAGCCGGCCCCAGAAGCAAGTCCCTCGGATGCGGCCACTCCCGCGTCCTTCGAACGCTGAGCGTCCCCACGGCGAGTGCAGCAAGTTTGGCTGAGACTCACGGCTCGACTATGCTGGTCAGACCGACGCGGGGTGGAGCAGCTCGGTAGCTCGCTGGGCTCATAACCCAGAGGTCGCAGGTTCAAATCCTGCCCCCGCTACCAATGTAAGTGCAGGTCAGGGGCTCGATCACCGATCTTGGTGGTCGAGCCCCTGACCTGTATGTAGGCAGAATGTAGGCAAACCCGAAGATCCGCCGCACCACCGGCGCCGTGTCCGGGTCGGGTTCGAGCACACGGAGCCGGATGCCGGCGGCGGCCTTCTGACGTTGCGGATGGGGTTGGTCGCTGTTCGGCGGGTCAGCGCGTGATGGGTACGGCTGCGAACAGGGCGACGAGCCCGTCGACGCTCTGGCTGTCTTCGAGCGGATGGCGGAACGGCATGCCGCTCGAGAGCGCGTAGGTGTTCCGGCGACCGGTTCTCGTGCGGCTGACGTACCCGTCGTCCACGAGGTCGTTCAGGATCAGCTGCGCTGATCGCTCGGTGATGCCGACGCGGTCGGCCAGGTCGCGCACCCGAGCCGTGGGATCGTGACCGACGGCGAGTAGAACGTGCCCGTGGTTGCTCAAGAACGTCCAGCCCCTCCTTGACATAGGTAAGAGAATACCTGAAACTAGATTCACCAGTGAGAATCCTCGCCGGTGACGCCGAGCCGCTCGGCGTGTGAAGGGGAGTACCCCAGGACGTTCACGTCGTCAATACGGCTCGACCGGGTGACCGGGGAGGCCCGGCGCGAGCGGGTGACCGGCGAGGAGCCGGCGCCGGGGGAGACCTTCGGTTCGCACTCGAGACCGGAGGCTGAACTGTGTCCGTTCCCCTGTGGTTGTGGTTCGCCGTGCTCGCGGTGATCGTGGTCATGCTCGCCCTCGACCTGCTGGCTCGCCCCGGTGAGCGCGTCGCGTCCCCGCGCGAAGCTGATCTGTCGCGCATCAAGAACAACCACGGGCTCGACGCATCCGGATCCTCAGCCTCATCGGCTGCCCCATCGAAACCCTTTCCCCCGTCTATCCGACCCGGAGGACCGTCATGACCACGCACCAGCCCGCCGAGGCCCACGCCCGACTGCGTCCAACCCTGCCGACCCCGAGCATGGTCACGCTGCTCCAGGGCATCAAGAGCTACCCCGCAGTGACGCTGCTGATGTCGACGACGCCGGCCGCGCGCATGCTCCCGGAGGAGGCCGAGCGGTTGCTCGGGATGGTCCGGGAGGCGGAGGTGCGGCTGACCTCCGAGTCCCTTCCCGGGACCCGAGGGACGGTTCTCCGGCCGCTGGCCGAGCTCGCTGAGGAGGCGGGCCGAGGGCCAGCGACCGAGGCGATCGCGGTCTTCGTCTCGGCGGCGACCAGCGCTGTCGTGCACCTAAACGTGCTCGTGGTGGACCGTGTTGTCGTCGACCCCACCTTCGCCACGCGCGACCTGGTGCGTGCCCTCCACCGGACGCCCCGCCATGTCGTCCTCACGCTGAGCCAGCACGAGGCGCGGCTGTTCGAGGGCGCGGGTGGCGACCTCCGCCCCGCTCCGGGGCGATCTTTCCCCCGAGTTGCGGCCGGCGGCGAGGCTGCGCGGCGTGCCGAGCGAAGGATGCGCGTGCAGGAGCGAAAGTCCTTCTACCGCGATGTCGACCGGGCGCTTGGCGCCTACCTCAGAGTGCATCCGGCGCCCCTCGTCCTCGTCGGCACCGAACGCGAACTGGCCGAGTTTCGCGGGCTGTCCGCCAATCTGGGCCGGCTGGCCGGCTGCATCCACGGCAGCATGGTGACCGCCCCGACGACGGACCTCGTTCCCCGGATCCGCCTGGTGATGGAGGGCTACCTGCGGTCCCGGCAGCAGGACGCCCTCGCCCTGCTCGAGGGGAGGGTCAGCGGAAAGCGTGCCGTCTCCGGTATCTCCTCGGCCTGGCTGGCAGCCCAGGTGGAGCGTCCTGAGATGCTCGCGGTCGAGGAGGGCTATTTCTACCCGGCCAGGGTCGATGGAAGCGGGGAGTTGCTGAGCCCTGCCGACGATGTCGAGCACCCCGACGTCATCGATGACGCCGTCGACGAGCTGATCGAGACCGTCCTGCGCCGCGGTGGGTGGGTGGCACTGGTTGAAGACGGTGTGCTCGCCGACCACGACCGGGTCGCCCTGACGCTTCGCACGAGGTGATCGTCCACAAGCCGGCAGAGGAGTGAAGTCCCCCTCATTTTGGCGTGCGGCCGGGGTGCCGGTCGCGACTCATGCGCAGCGGCTCAAACTCGGACCAGCGCACCGGGCGCCACGAGCACAGGTTCAGCGGCGGGCCTGGGGTGCCACGACTCGCCTGACCGTGATCCGGCTTGCGGACATCAGTGGCAAGGTGGCTGTGTCCCGGCAGCTTTCCTCCGCGACACAGCCGTGTGGCCGTTGCGATCTACTGCCGCGAGTAGACGTCAACACCTCCGTTCGTGCGTCGTAGCCGGTCCAACAACTAGTTGAGCAGTCGGCATCAGGTCATCGACGCGTCGTAGATGCTACGGATCGAGGCGTCGAGGGTGGCATCGAACTCGGCCCGGGTTTGCTGGACATGCAGTCCCTCGGTCAGTGCTCGCGAGAAACTGGCCACGACACCGTGGTTGCGGGCGAGCCGCTCATTGGCCTCGGCTCTGGAGTAGCCGCCGGAAAGCGCCACCACGCGCAGTACGCGAGGATGCCCGACGAGATCCGAGAAGAAATCGTCCTCGTCCGGAATCGTCAACTTGAGCATGATCTCCCGCCCCTCGGCCAGGGCGTCTATGCGCGCGACCAGGCTGTCCTTGAGCAGCTTCTCGGCGGCGGCTTTCTCCGGGCTGTGGATGTCCACCTCGGGCTCAATGATGGGCACCAGCCCGGCGTCGAGGATGCGCGCGGCCACCTCGAACTGCTGGGCCACGACAGCCTCGATGCCGGCGGGGTGGGCGAGTTCGATGACTGAGCGCATCTTGGTCGCGAAGACTCCATGGGCAAGCGCCTTCTCCAGCTGCCGATCCAGGTCGGGGTTGGGCTTCATGACCTTCGCCCCGTCGACCGCCTCGGCGAGTCCTTTGTCCACCTTGAGGATCGGCACCACCTGCTTGCGCTGCCAGAGGTACTCGGCCGCGCCT
The DNA here is from genome assembly GCA_963851405.1 of uncultured Actinomycetota bacterium. Lineage (GTDB taxonomy): Bacteria > Actinomycetota > Actinomycetes > DATJPE01 > DATJPE01 > JANPBY01. Next base: position 475,059 of record CAWKPB010000005.1, read on the forward strand.
TGACCCTCGATCTCACGGTCCATGGTCATCTCAAAGAGGATGGCCCCGAGGATTCGGTCGCCGCCGAAGGAGGGACTCGTGATGATGCGCGTGCGCATCTGGTGGACCAGGTCGAACATCTCCGCCTCGTTGGAATAGGCGGTCTCGTCAAGGCCATACAGACGCAAGGCCTTCGGCGTGCTGCCGCCGCTCTGGTCGAGGGCGGCGACGAAACCGCTTCCGTCACGCATCCGCTGGCGCTGCTCGTCGTTCATGATGGCCTCCTGCGTCGTCCTCGGTGCGCTCTCCAGTTTGAGCCTAGGTCTCAGGCCGCAGCCACGCTCGGGCCGTAAGACCCGTCCCCATGAACATTCGCCGTCAGCGCATAGGCGCCGGCTACCAGGTATCCGGCTACGTCATCGGAATCACCGTCGACTGTCGACGTGAGGGGAGATGGCGAGGCAACGAGCGGATTGCGTAGGTCCAGCCCTAGGTAGCGCGTCGTGAGGTCCATCATCGCTCCCTGCGAGGGTCTGAAGAGAAGTGTGCGGCGTTGCGGGAGGCCATCTCCTCGTAGGTTTGCCATCGAAGGTCGACCGCCTGTTGGGCGAGGCCCAGCAGGCGGTCGGCCTCGACCGGGTCGGTGTTGGCGAGCGTGCGGAAACGCAGTTCGCCCTTGCGGTAGTCGGCCAACGAGAGCCTCGGCCGTGGCGAGTCGAGCAGGAACGGGTTGTCACCGGCGGCCCGGGCCATCGGGTTGTAGCGGATCAGCGGCCAGTGGCCGCTCGCGGCGGCGCGGTACTGCTGCTCGAGCCCGTTGCGCATGTCGAAACCGTGCGCGATGCAGTGGCTGTAGGCGATGACCAGCGACGGCCCGTCGTAGGCCTCGGCCTCTCGGAACGCTTCGAGGGTCTGTTGGGGATCGGCGCCCATCGCTACCCGCGCCACGTAGACGTTGGCCAGGGCTATCACCTGGAGGGCCAGATCCTTGGTGGGCATCGTCTTGCCCGCCGCGGCGAACTTCGCGACCGCTCCGAGCGGCGTGGCCTTCGACATCTGTCCGCCGGTGTTGGAGTAGACCTCGGTGTCGAGCACCAAGACGTTGACGTTGTGCCCGCTGGCCAGGACGTGATCCAGCCCGCCGGAGCCGATGTCATACGCCCAGCCGTCACCGCCCACGATCCAGACGCTGCGACGGACCAAGTGGTCGAGCACGCTGCGCAGGTCCGCGGGGATCGGACCCTCCAGATCGTCGAGCAGCCGTTGTAGCTGGGCGACGCGTTCACGTTGATCTCGCAGCTCGGATTCCCGCAGTTGTGGCGCCTGAAGGACCTCATCCACCAGTTCCGCCCCGAGCTCGTCGCGCAGCTCGGCGAGGCGGCGCCGGGCTAGTTCGGTGTGGCGGTCCGCGGCCAGCCGCAGCCCAAGGCCGAACTCGGCGTTGTCCTCGAACAGCGAGTTCGACCACGCCGGCCCGCGGCCGTCGGATCCGGCCGTCCACGGCGTGGTCGGGAGGTTGCCACCGTAGATCGATGAACAGCCGGTTGCGTTGGCGACCGTGAGCCGGTCGCCGAAAAGCTGCGAGAGCAACTTCAGGTACGGGGTTTCTCCGCAGCCCGCGCAGGCCCCGGAGAACTCGAACAGCGGCTCCAGGAACTGCGTACCGCGGACTGTGCCGAAATCGACCCGCGAACGGTCGGCTCCTGGCAGACCCTCGAAGAACGTGACGTTTTCACGTTCGACGTCCCCGCGCGGCTCGCGGTCGGCGAGGTTGATGGCCCGGTGCTCCGGAGCTCCGGGCGCCGACACCGGGCACGCTTCGACGCACAGGCCACAGCCGGTGCAGTCCTCGACATAGACCTGCAGCGTGTAGCGGCTGTCGGGAAGGCCGGGGGCGTTCAGCGGCGCCGATGCGAAGGCGTCGGGCGCTCCTTCGAGAAGAGACGGGCTGTAGTAGCGGGACCGGATCACACTGTGTGGACATACGAAACTGCAGTTGCCGCACTGGATGCAGAGGTCTGGATCCCACGCCGCGACCAGTGCGGAGATGTTGCGCTTTTCGTACTTAGTCGTGCCGCTGGGGTAGGTGCCGTCGGCCGGCAGGGCGCTGACCGGCAACTCATCGCCGCGCCCGGCCATCATCAGGGCCGTCACCTCTTGCACAAACGCGGGCGCGCCGGGCGGCACGACTGGCGCGGACTCTCGCGTCGTGGTCACGCTCTCGGGTAGCTCGACCCGGTGGAGGCCAGCGATCGCTTCGTCGACGGCGCTTAGGTTGCGTTCGACCACGTCCTTGCCGCGTCGGCCGTACGTCTTGGCGATCGAGGCCTTGATCCCCTCGATCGCGCGGGCCGGCTCTAGCACGCCGGAGATGGCGAAGAAACAGGTCTGCAGCACCGTGTTCGCTCGCCCGGCCAGGCCCGCGTCGCGGGCGATGCGATCGGCGTCGATCAGGTAGAGCGCGATCCGCTTGGCCACCAGCTGCTCCTGCACCTGGCGCGTCAGTGCGTCCCAGACTTTGTCTGGGGGAAGGGGGCAGTTGAGCAGGAGTGCGGCACCGGACGCGGCCCGATCGAGAACCTCGGGGCGCTCGAGCAGTGCGAACTGGTGGCAACCGACGAAGCTCGCCTGGGATACGAGATAGGCGGCGCTGATCGGCTCGGGGCCGAACCGAAGGTGTGAGACGGTCTGCGCGCCGGACTTCTTCGAGTCGTAGACGAAGTATCCCTGTGCGTGCAGGCCCTCCTCGCCGAGAATCTTGATGGTGTTCTTGTTCGCCCCAACGGTTCCATCCGAGCCGAGTCCGAAGAAGACCGCGCGCACGGTGTCGGGTCGTTCGATGTCGAAATTGGCCTCGAACGGGAGGCTGGTGCCGCAGACATCGTCGTTGATCCCGATCGTGAAACGTTTCCGGGGCCGCTCCAGACCGAGCTCCGCGAGGACCCCGGCAGCCATGCCCGGCGTGAACTCCTTCGACGACAGCCCGTACCGCCCTCCGATCACCCGCGGCATCAGCTGAAGCCGGCCCTCGGAGTGGGCCTCGCTCAGCGCACCAAGCACGTCGAGGAATAGCGGCTCGCCGAAGGATCCGGGCTCCTTGGTCCGGTCGAGAACGGCGACACGCGTGACGGTCGGGGGCAGCGCCTCGACCAGCGCTTGCGCCGGGAAGGGCCGGAAGAGCCTGATCTGGGCCACGCCCACCCGCTCGCCTTGTGCTTGCAGGTGCGCGACTGTGTCGCGGACCGTTTCGCCGCCCGAGCCCATCACCACGATCACCCGCTCCGCCTGGGGGTGACCGCTGTAGTCGACCAGCCGGTAGCGCCGGCCGGTGCGTTCGGAAAGGGAGTCCATCGCCGCCTGGACCGCGCCGGGCAACCGGGCATAGAACGGATTGACCGTCTCACGCGCCTGAAAATGGACGTCCGGGTTCTGCGCCGTTCCACGAATGAACGGCCGCTGAGGGGACAGGGCCCGGTCGCGGTGCGCATGAACCAGGTCTTGAGGGACCAGCGCCCGAAGGTCATCGTCGGAGAGCATTTCGACCGAGTTCAGCTCGTGCGAGGTGCGGAACCCGTCGAAGAAGTGCACGAACGGAACGCGTGCTGCCAGCGTCGTGGCATGTGCCACCAACGCCAGGTCGTGGGCCTCTTGGGCCGATGCCGAGGCGAGCAGCGCGAACCCGGTCTGCCGTACCGCCATCACGTCCGAGTGGTCACCGAAGATCGACAGTCCCTGGGTCGCCAGGGACCGGGCCGCGACGTGGAAGACCGCGGCGGTGAGCTCCCCTGCGATCTTGTACATGTTGGGGATCATGAGCAGCAGGCCCTGTGAAGCGGTGAAGGTAGTTGACAGCGCCCCGCCCTGTAAGGCGCCGTGCAGGGCCCCAGCCGCCCCGCCCTCGCTCTGCATCTCCACCACGCCGGGCACGGTGCGCCACACGTTCGGTCGCCCAAGACTCGACCACTCGTCCGCCAACTCCGCCATCGTCGACGAGGGCGTGATGGGGTAGATGCAGCAAACCTCGCTGAGCCGGTACGCGACCGATACGGCGGCCTCGTTGCCATCGATGGTCGCGCGCATCAGCTGGGTTCCGCGAACATGTCGATGGCGTGCACCGGGCACTGCTCATAGCAGGTTCCGCAGCCCGTGCACCGGTCGTAGTCGAACCGGTAGCGGTGCCCTACCCCCAGTTTGATTACGGCGTTCTCCGGGCAAGCCCCCAAGCACCCGTCGCACTCGCAGCAGTTGCCGCACGACAGGCACCTACGCGCCTCAAACGTCGCTTCGGTCTCGGACAGCCCTCCGACAACCTCGCCGAACCCCTCGATGCGCTGACCGGGCGCGAGCTGGGGCTGCTGCCGCCGCGCGGCGTCGCCGAAGAACCACGGGTTCAGCATGTCGACGGTCGCTATCGGGTGCTTCTGCGTGGCCGCGGCCGGAGTCCCCATCAACCACGCGTCGATGTGCTGGGCAGCCTTCTTGCCGTGTCCGACCCCGACCGTCACCGTACGCTCGCTCGGCACCATGTCTCCGCCCGCGAAAACGCCGGGGCAGCCGGTCATGAGTGACGCCGTCACCTTCACGGTGCCGTCGCTCTCGAACTCGACGCCCGGCACCGCACGCAGGAATTCGGTGTCGGCCTCCTGGCCTAGTGCCAGGATCACCGTGTCGGCGGCGAGCGTCTCGAAGCGGCCGGTCGGCTGCGGGTAGCCGGACTGGTCGAGTTCCATCAGTTCCACCTGCAGCTGTGGACCGTCGAATGCGGTGATCGTCCGCAGCCAGTTGATCCGAACACCTTCGCGCTCGGCGTCCTCCGCCTCCTCGGCATGCGCTGGCATCTGTTCCCTGGTGCGTCGGTAGACGATGAGGGCCTCGTCCGCACCGAGCCGTCGCGCCACCCGAGCCGCGTCCATCGCGGTGTTGCCGCCGCCATAGACCGCCACCCTGCGACCGACCACAGGCTCCTCACCCGAGGCGACGCTGCGTAGGAACGACACCGCGTCCACGATCCGCCCGGCGTCTCGGGCAGGGATGTCGATCCGCTTGGACAGGTGTGCGCCGACCGCGACGAACACCGCGTCGAAACCACCCTCGTTACGTTCGGCGCAGAGATCCACGACGCGGTGGTTGCTCGTGATCCGCACTCCGAGGGCGGCGATCCGGTCGACCTCGCCGGCCAGAACGTCGCGCGGCATCCGATAGGCCGGGATGCCGTAGCGCATCATCCCGCCCGGCTCGGGGCCGGAGTCCCGAATCTCGACTTCGTGGCCGAGGCGGGCCAGGTGGTAGGCAGCCGAGAGCCCACTTGGACCTGACCCGACCACGAGCACCCGCTTGCCGCTGGAGGTTGGCGGGGCGTCGAAGGTCCAGCCGCGCTCCAGAGCGAGGTCGCCAAGAAATCTCTCGATCGAGTGGATCGAGACCGCGCTGTCGAGGTCAGCGCGGTTGCAGACGGTCTCGCACGGGTGGTAGCAGACCCGGCCGTGGATCGCCGCCAGCGGATTGTCCATCACCAGCTGGCGCCACGCTGCTTCGTGACGACCGTCCATGGCGAGCGCCAACCAGGCTTGGATGTTCTCCCCGGCCGGGCAGCCGGCATTGCACGGCGGCAGTAGGTCGACATAGACAGGGCGGCGATCCCGACTCGGTCCAACCCGGGGGCGTCCGTGCAGCAGGTCTGGCTGCGTGGTGATGTCGCGCGGCCGGTTGTTCATTCGGACGAACCTGGAAGCTTCATGCCCAGCCCTCTTCTCCTCATCACTTGGGCAGCCTCGCCCAATCGTGACGAAATGACGAGAGGCTTAGGTCCTCACCAGCGCCCTCGACTCCGCCACCGTTGGCACCAAAGCGGCAGCAGAGATGCATCGTGGGTGCGACACGGTTCGCACCAACGTCGGGCGGCGGCCTAGGCCCGGCGACCTTCGCCCTCGTCGTGCTCCGATGGTGGATCGGACGTGGCCCCACTGTTGAGCTGAGCAGAGATCTCGTCGACCTTTTCCCAGATGATGGCCCGGACTCTCGGCTCGCTCATCTCACCGAGGTGGGTCACCCGGCCCTCGATCAGCTCTTGGACCGGCAAGTCTGGATAGGCCCGCAGGTGTTGGCCGTACTCGTCCTTGGACGCGATGAGGATGTTGGTGACCCCCGGGACGTCGATGTGGGCAGCGACGTACGGAGAGATCACTACCTCGTGGGTGCTGTAGATGTTCGTCACTCGGTCGGCGATCACGGGCAGTTCTTGGTGCAGTTCGGTCAGGAAGTCCGAGCCCGCGGCCATGTCCGTGAGGGCGGGAGTCAAGTCACGGCCCGTGCGCCGAATCAGCCCGGATAGCCGCTTGGCGCTGCGTGATCCGTTCCATGGCGGACCCACGCTGATCACGTGCTGCACTTGCTCGCGGTGATCGATGGCGTAGCGCAGGCAGGCGAGGGCCCCCTGCGAGTGCCCGACGAGGACAACGGGCGCGTCCGGCCGGCTTCCCTGAGCGGCCAAGCCTTCGCGGATGTCTTCCTCGAGGTGGAGCTGCGAGCGGGTCAACGGAAGGGTCACCCCGAAACTGGCGAGGGTGATCAGGAACGCATTTGGGTGGCGCTCGAGCACTCGGCGCATCATGACCGTCGCGGCCAGACCTTTCATGGCGGTGCCCGCGACAATGGGGACGGCTATGGGCACCCGATCCTCCGTCCCCGTGTCCGCGTCCATCGGCACCATCCTTTCCTCACCCGGTCTCGCACGCCGAACCGGCTCCCGGCGGGCGTGTCGATTCATGGTCCCGCCACCTCGGGGGGTGAGCGCGTGTCCCCCCGCATAGGGTCGTGGGGTGATGCGCGTTGCCTGGCTTGTCGACCTCGAAGATGCCGGCCTTGACCGTGCCGTCCACGCCCTGCGTGGCGTAGTGACGGCATCCGGCTGGGTCGATCTCGGCCACCCGCACTCCGCTGCCGACTTGAGCTCGGCCGACGTGGTGGTCGTGTGGGCGGATCGTCCGGTGGCAGCCGACCTGGCGAACGCGTTGACTGATCCCTCGGTCGCCGTGGTGCTGGCAGGACCCACGATCGTGGCTGGCGATCCGGAGGGAGCTTTTGCCGAAGCGGCGGGGCTGGGCGTGGGGGACCGGACCCCGGTCCATGACATCCGGGTGCGCGCGGCGGCGGGAGCACCGATCGACCTCCGCCCGCAAAGCCGCGGGCTGGGGCCGTCGGACCACAACGGCGTGCACGACGAGGTACGCGATGGCGTGCTCCTTGTCGACAAGGTCCTCGACGACGTCCAGGTTCTTCGCGTCGCTTTGGTGGGCCTCGACGAGCACCCGGTCCTCACGTGGCGCCCGTCAACGGCCACCGCGATCTGGACGCTGGGGTCCACCCCCGAAGCGGTCTCCGACCGGGATGCCACGCGCATGTTGGTCTCGCTGCTGAGCATGATGGCCGGCGACGTCGAGGCGCCTTCGATAGGCGTGGGTCTGCTCGGATACGGCGCGATCGGCCACGAGCACAGTCGGGCTGTGAGCGCGGTCGATGGACTTCACCTCGCGTCGGTCTGCGACACCTCGGACGAAAGGCTCGCAGCCGCTTCCCACGCAGCGCCAGGTGTGGCGACGACCACCAACGCCGAGGCCTTGCTAGAGCGTGACGACGTCGACCTGGTCGTCGTGTCCACGCCGCCCAATAGCCACTCAAAGTGGGCACTGCGAGCCATCGGCGCCGGCAAGCACGTCGTCGTCGAGAAGCCGTTCGCGATCCATACCGCCGAGGCCGACGAAGTGCTCGGCGCCGCGTCCGCGGCCAACCGCGTGGTCGTCGTCTACCAGAATCGGCGCTTTGACCCCGACCACCTCGCGGTCCGCCGGCTCGTGAGCGCCGGACAGCTCGGCGAGCTGTTCCACCTTGAGACCTTTGTTGGGGGGTACGGACACCCGTGCAACCTGTGGCATTCGGACGAGGCAGTTTCGGGGGGAGCCTTCTACGACTGGGGCTCTCACGTCATCGACCAAATCCTCGACCTCGTCCCTACACCTGTCGACTACGTCACCGCGACGTCCCACAAGCGCAGGTGGTTCGACGTCACCAACGCCGACCACTCTCGCGTGACGATCCGTTTCGTCGATGGGGTCGAGGCCGAGTTCATTCACTCCGATCTCGCCGCGGCCCTCAAGCCGCGCTGGTACCTGCTCGGCACGCAGGGAGCGCTCGTGGGTCACTGGCGAAGGGAGAGGGTCGTGGCGCGCAGCGATATCGGAACTCTCCTTGAGGATGTCCTCGCGCCGGCCGACTCCCCGCCGGTGCTCGACCTGCACGCCTCCGATGGGAGCGTGACATCAGTCGCGCTAGTGACGCAGCGCCCGTACGCCTTCCATGGGGAGCTGGCAGACCGACTCCGGTTCGGGCTGCCTATGACCGTGACCGGCGAGCAGTCAAGGCGCGTGCTGGCCGTCATGGAGGCTGCGCGCTACTCGGCGGACGATGGCGGTCGCCCGGTCGCTCCCCGATGATGAAGTCGGTCCGTTGGGGCTTTCTCGGCGCCGGTTTCGTGGCCTCCCGCGCTGTCGCGCCTGCCGTGAGCGCTGCTGACGGGTCGGTTCTTCAGGTAGTTGCTGCTCGCGATGTGGCGCGCGCAGGGGAGCTGGGTCCGATCCGGACCGAAGCTTCGTACCAGGCAGTCTGCGAGGCCGAGGACGTCGACGTCGTCTACCTGTCCCTGCCCAACGATGCGCACCGAGCGTGGGTCATCACCGCGCTTGAAGCGGGTAAACACGTTCTCTGCGAAAAGCCGCTCGGCTGTTCTGCGGCAGATGTACGGGAGATGTCGGCGGCCGCTGAGCGCACCGGACGCCTACTCGTGGAGGCGGCGTGGAACCGATGGCATCCGCGCACGCGGCGTCTCGAGGCCCTGCTGGCCAACAGTGATGGGCCATGTGAGGCGGAAGCCTGGTTCACCTTCGCAGGGGTCCCCGCTGGCAACTACCGTCTCGACCCCGGTCGCGGCGGAGGCGCCCTGCTCGACGTGGGCTGCTATGCGGTGGCTGCTGCCCTCATGGCTCTTCGGGACTCGGTCCAGGTCAGCGAGGTCGATCGCCGGGTCGGCCCGACCGGCGTAGATCTGACCACTAGCGCGACGCTGACGTCCTCACTGGGACGCGCCCGCGTCCGGGCTTCCTTCGAGATGCCGGAGTCGCAGGGCCTGCGGGTCGTCGCGCCCGACCTGGTCGTTGAGGTGCCGCATCCGGCGTACACGAGCTGGCGGGAGCCGTCGGAGCTACGCGTGATCGATGCCGGGGACGAGAGAGTCGAGCGGTTCGCGGCCTGCGATGCCTACCAGGTGATGATCGAGGCAGTGGCGGCGCAGGCACGCGGCGACCATGGGTGGGTGTTGCCGGTGACGACCTCGCTCGCGGTGGCCGAAGTCTTGGATGCGATCGCCGCTAGCTAGGCAGTGACCGTCTCTACCGCCGCAGCCGGACCAGGATTTGGTCGCCGCCGTCGTTCGCTACAATACCCATAGGGGTATAGCCGCCGACGATGGGCAAGGACGTGACTCATGACTTGCGTTACAACGACCGCCAACACCTTCGAGACCCCCATGCGCAAACACGACATCGTGCTCATCGACAGCGTTCGCGACCCAAGCAGGGTTGACGGTCGCCAGCGGGCCACTGACCAGCCATGCGTGGCTGCCGATCAGAGGGTGGCCCAGTTATGAGTTACGGCAGCACGGTCGAGCTGCGCCTGCCGTTCGACGACGCCGTCGCTGCGGTGCGTGTTGCGCTGTCTGATCAGGGGTTTGGGGTTCTCACAGAAATCGACGTACAGGCGACGATGAAGGCCAAGTTGGACGCAGACCTGGAGCCGTACCTGATCCTCGGAGCCTGCAACCCACCGCTTGCCTTCCGAGCGTTGCAGGCTGAGCCGTCCGCCGGCCTGCTCCTGCCCTGCAACGTCATCATTCGCCAGGTCGACGAGGGCACGACCGTGGAGGCCATCGATCCGATGACCATGGTCAGCGTCTCCGGGAACCCCGCTCTACAGCCTGTCGTCGACGAAGTGGCTGACAAGTTGAATGCAGTGCTCGCGGCCCTGGCGTCGCACACAGCCTGACTCGCGACGCCTCCGAAGGTGCCGGGTCCATCCTTCTTGATCCCCTTGATCCGCGGAAATGGGTGGGCGACCGCCCCTGTCGTCTGGTTGTGGGATCGTGGCCGGCGTGGACGCTGACGCAGCAGCCGGCGATCCGATGTCGACGGGCACAAGGGCACGAACACGCTTGTATCAACGGGGCCGCCGTTGAAGACCTCGACGAGGAGATCGAGGAACTCGAAGACCTGCTCTTCGACCAAAGAACAGGAAGCGATGAACTGCAGCGTCGTAGTTTCGTGTTGCGGAAAAGCCTGGTCACGCTGCGCCGAGTAGTCCTACCGATGCGCGAGGTCGTCAACAGCCTGATGCGCCGAGATCTTCAAGTCGTGACCGACGAGCTGATGCCGTACTACCAAGACGTCTATGACCCATCCTCCGCGCCACGGAGTGGACCGAGTCCTTACGGGACCTGGTCACCACGATCCTCGAAACCAACCTCACCCTGCAGGGCAACAGGCTCAACGTCATCACCAAGAAGGTCACGAGTTGGGCCGCAATCATCGCCGTCCCCACAGCGGTCACCGGGTGGTATGGACAGAACCTCCCGTACCCCGGCTTCGCCAACACCGGCGGACTAGTCACCTCGTTCGTTCTCATTGTGGGTATCTCCGTCGGCCTCTACCTCACCTTCAAACACAACGATTGGCTGTGAGCGCGGCTGGGCTGCATGGAGGGCCGCACGGCTGATCGGCTGTTCGAGGTGCTCGGAGGTGGGGGAGCAGTGTCGTCGTCGGACGAGGCGGGGGCCGGCAGTCGGAGCCGCTTCGGCGACCTAGACGGCAGGCGTCCCCTGGTCGTCCGACGCCCGCCGCGCGATGAGTTTGCCGAGCTCCCATAGGACGAAGAGGACTGCCGCGGGGGCCGCGGCGATGAGCCACTGGGTCAGAGTCAGCGCAGTCGTGCCGAGCAGGGAAGTGAGCTCCCCGCCGCGGGCCACCAGTACTGCAAGGACCACCTCGATCAGAATGGTGATGTTCACGGCCTTGTTGTCGAAGGTCTCGACGCGCAGGGTCGTTCCGAATTGATCGCGCGACTGAAACGCTGCGATGACCAGCATCAGCGAGAACGCGACCAACCCCATCGTGCTTCCGATCGCGGTGGCGTCGTACTCGTTCTCACCAAAGACGATGAGGCCGTTGATCGTCGTCGACATGTACAAGCCAACCAGAGCGACGGTGGTGATCACCGCGGTGTTCATGATTGAGGAGTTCCGCGGCCGTGGTTGGCGCATCATCAGGCCCGGCGTTTCCTTGTCCAGGCCGAGGGCAATGCCTACGGGGGCGGTGATTGCGAAGTTGATCCACAGAATCTGCGTAGCGGAGAAGGGTTCACCGGCCGCGATATTGAGGATGCTCGCGGCCAGGAAGGTCACGATGTAGGTCACGAGTGCTATCAACATGAATCGGATGTATTTGAGCATGTTGTCGTAGAGTTTGCGGCCCTCGGATATCGCGCGAACGATCGTGGCGAAGTTGTCGTCGGTCAGGATCATCCGCCCCGCGTTCTTGGCGACCTGTGTCCCGCTGCCCATCGCGATCCCGATGTCAGCGGCCTTGATCGCTGGTGCGTCGTTGACGCCGTCACCGGTCATCGCAACGACGTCGCCCTTCTTGCGCAGGGTCTCGACCATGAGCACCTTGTGCTCAGGAGCAACGCGGCCAACGACCCCGATGGAATCAATTCGGTCCAGGCGTTCCTGGTCCGACATCGCCGCGAGCTCGGTGCCCAAGACTGCGTCGCCGGGAATGCCGAGTTGCTGGGCGATGGCTGCGCCGGTGATCACATCGTCGCCGGTGACCATGCGCACGCGGATGTTCGCTGCCTGGGCGGCTCGCACAGCGTCCATCGACTCGGCACGAGGGGGATCAATCATGCCGACGAGGGCCGTCATCTGCAGTCCCTGAACCATCGACAGCAGGTCCCCGTTGGGGTCGAAATCGCCGGGTTCTAGATCCTTGACGGCAGCCGCCATGATGCGAAGGCCCTGTCCGCCCAGCCGCTTCATCTCCTCATCGGCCCGCGCGTTCTCCGCCTCGCCCCAGGGAACGCTCTTGCCCTGAGCCAAGGCTGAGGTGGCGCGGCTGATGACAGCGGGCGCAGCGCCCTTCACGAACATCCGCACGACCGGTTTGCCGGCCTCGTCCTTCGTCTCGGCGAAGACCGCCATCAGCTTGTACGTGGGGTCGAAGGGCAAAGTTGCCAGTCTGGGCCATGCGTCTCTAGTGCCCTCGACGTCGACCTTGGCCTTGTGTCCCAGAACGAGCAAAGCGCCTTCCGTGGGGTCGCCAACGACCTTCCCGTCGACCAGCTTCGCGTCGTTGGTCACCAGAAACGGCAAGATCGCCGCCTCGATGGTGTTGGTGTTCCCCGCCGTGTGTTCGATCGACCCTTCCAGGCCGTAGCCCATGCCAGTGATGGCATATCGATCCGTGGGGTCGATGACTTCGACGACCGTGACCTGGTTCATGGTGAGCGTGCCGGTCTTGTCGGAGTTGATGGCCGATGTTGAGCCCAAGGTCTCCACCGAGTCCAGACTCTTCACCACGGCCCCATGAGCGGCCAACTCACGCGACCCGCTCGACATGATGACCTGCAACACGGTTGGCATGGCCATGGGGACGGCGGCCAACGCCAAAGCGATGGCCGTCGTGAAGATCTGCGTCGTGGAATCGCCACGGGAGTACCCGAGCGCAAACATGATCGCGATAGTCAGCCCTGCTGCCCCTGCGATCCACAGGGTCAACGTGTCCAACTGCTTGGTCATGGGCGTCTTCAGATTGGGCGTTGACTTCAACATCCCGGAGATCCGTCCGACTGCCGTGTCGGCGCCGGTTCCGGTCACGATCATGACCCCACTGCCGTGGGTCACCGGGGTGTTCATGAAGGCCATGTTTGATTGATCGCCGATGACCGGGTTGTCATCGGTCACTACTGCCGCATCCTTGGACGCGGGCACGCTCTCTCCGGTCAGGGCCGACTCGTCTATCTGCAACGACGAAGCCTCGACGATGCGACCGTCTGCACACACGTCGTCGCCCGCCGAGAGCAGGACGACGTCGCCGACAACCACCTGATCCGCATCGACCTTGACCTCGGTCCCGTCGCGGCGGACTCGAGCAGTCGTCTTGAGCATTGACTGCAAGGCGTTCATCGCGCTCTCTGCCTTGCCCTGCTGACGCATACCGCCGACCGCGTTGATCGCGGTGATGAAAAGCACGACGAGGCCGGTCGAGATCTCACCGATCAGGAATGAGGCGATGGCGGCGCCCACCAGGATGATCTGCATGTAGGACTTGTACTGAGCCAGAAACAACGTCCAGCCCGGTGCCGGCTTCTCCGCTGGAAGGGCATTCGGACCGTTCGCCTTGAGCAGTTCCTCAGCCTTCGCTGCCGGCAAGCCTTGACTCGTGTCGACGCCGACCTTGCGGGCGACGTCATCAGTGGGTACGGCGTACCAACGGGCCTCTCCCTGAGCCGCAGGGTTCGAAGAAGTCGTTGCGGCGGCCTGATCAGTCATGAAAGGTCTCTTTCACCTATTGGGGGAGTGGACTCCGACGGAGCTGAGTCTCAGAACTGGCTCGGAACGTGCCTGACTGGAAGATCGGGTTCCTGGTAGCCACGCGGGCTCGGCTTGCGAGGCATCTTGATGTCCTGGTCGGGCATTGGCTCATACGGAATCTGGGACAGCAGGTGGGAGATGATGTTGAGGCGGCCGCGCTTCTTGTCGTCGTTGTCTGCGACAAACCAAGGAGCCCACTCGCTGTCGGTCGCCGCAAGCATCGCGTCGCGCGCCTTGCAGTACGCGAAGTGGCGGCTGTAGGACTTGAGATCGGTTGGAGAGAGCTTCCAGATCTTGCGCGGATCTTCGATCCGGTTGCGGAGACGACGAGTCTGCTCGTGAACGCTGACATTGAGCCAGTACTTGATCAGGATGATCCCGTTGTCCACCATGGCTTTTTCGACAAGGGGAGTCATCCGCAGGAAGCGATCAGCCTCGTCTTGGGTGCAGTACCCCATCACCGGCTCGACGCCGGCTCGGTTGTACCAGCTGCGGTCGAAGATGGCGACCTCTCCAGCTGACGGGAAGTGCGCCATGTATCGCTGGACGTACATCTGCGACTTTTCGCGCTCGGAGGGGGCTGGCAAAGCGATGTGTTTGAACACCCGCGGGCTGGTGCGCTCGGTGATTCGGCGGATGGTGCCGCCCTTTCCCGCGGAGTCCAAGCCTTCAAAGACGATGCAGACCTTGGCGCCGGTGGCCTTCACCCATTCCTGCATAGCGACGAGCTCGCCCTGCAAGAGGGCCATCTCCCGCTCATAGTCCTTGCGCTTCATCTTGGCTGGCGGGCCAGCCTCACCGGCGGCGTCTGCGCCATCCTGTGGCGTGGTCTCGCCGTCAGACGGCCCGGCCATGGGCAACTGCTCGTCGTCATGGGGCTGCACGTGACGCTTGGACTTCTTGTCACTCTTCGCCTTCTTCGCGTGCTTGGACTTCTTGCCCATTTCGCGGCCCCGTTCGACGAGTGACAGCCTTTGACGCTGCCGATTCTAGTACCGGCACTGGATCCGACCACTGGGCCGAAGGGCCTGACTTGGGCAAACAGAAGCCGGGCTCATCGCGAGATGAACCCGGCTTCTGTCCGACCGCAACAGTCGTTCTACATACCCGGGATGTCCTGTGCGGCGTGCACCTCGATCTCGCATCCGCCCGGCATCGTCAGGTGGGGGTGAATGCGCGCCAGCTCGAGCGCCTCATCGGCGTCGGCTACGTCGATGATGGTGTAGCCAGCCACCTCGCGGCTACTCGGTGACGTGGACCCGTCGCCGGTGATCCGGATGCCGTCAGCCAGAGGCGTCCCGAAGTCGACCATGCGATCTCCCACCTTGTCCGCCCACTGTCCCCAGCGCTGCATGACCGCCGCCATCTGATCTGCGGTGGGTGGCGATGCTTCGGCGGGAGTCATCGGCGCGTGGTAGATGAACACGAACTTGGGCATCTCGTTCTCCTTCGAATCGGTTCGATCGATGGGCGGTGCTATCAGGCAGCAATAGGCGCCCTCCCGGAAAAGGCCGCGAGGCGCGCCATGGCGTCCGCGTCGGGCGGAGGGGTCACCGCGTCGGCAAAGGCGCGCCCTCGTCCGCCAGGGATGAGGTCGTTCGCCAGGCTCTGGACGTAGGCGACGAGCTCATCGGATACGACCAGGGTCTGTCCGCTGGCTTGGGCCAAATCCCAGCCGTGCAAAAGGAATTCAACCGACAGGATGCTGGCTCCTACGGCCGCTGGCAGGTCGCCGCCTCCCGGTCCGGAGACCATCCCGTCGAGCCCCCGAGCGCGCCAGGCCTCGATCGCCTCATCGGCCATGACGGCCACGCGGTTCTCGAGTGTTCCCTCCTCGGGGTTGACCACTTGCGCTCCGGCCATCGCGCCCACGCCAACCAGGGATGCGAAAAGGTGCTCAGCAAGCGCGTGGCAGTCAAATTCGGCGCACGGCGTTTGCTTCACGCGGTCGTCGTTGGTGAGGTGCCGGAGGATGGGCTGCAGGACCGCGAGAGTCGCTTCGGCGCTGGAGAGCGGGTCGAGCGGATCGGGGGCCGCCGCCCACTCATCCGGGCCAGCATCTCCATAGGCCGCGGCCTTTCCTAGCCGTTCGAGGTAGTGATCCCAGCCCTGTGCGTGGCTCTCCGCCTGCTCGGCGTTCAGTCCCTCGTGGATGAGGGTCACCAGGCTCCCGCCGTCTGCAGGCGCAATCGTGACGGTGACTGTCGAGGCGTCCGGGGCTAAGTCCTCTTGTCCTTCCCAGCCCCACCCGAACACCACTCGTTTTCCGGGCTCTATGTCGCGGAAGGTCCCCCGGGCGATGTGCCCGGGGACGACGGTCCATCGGAACTCGCCGCCGGCCCGCAGATCCACGCGCGCCGATACGGTTTGCCAGCGACGAAGGCGTTCTGGCTGGGTGATCAGCGCGAAGGCCTCGTCCGGGGGGACCGGCAGGTATGCGGTTTTGGTGTACTCCATCAGTTGCTCCTCAGGGCATGTGCGTCGGCGACGAGCACGTCGAGCTCGTCGGTCCAGAATCTGTCGATCTCCGCCTGCAGCGTTCGAAGACCAGCCGGGACGACCCGGTAAATGCGTTGGCGCCCAACTTTTTCTGCCGTGACCAGACCCGCCTCGCTGAGTACTCCTAGGTGCTGAGAAATCGCCGAACGAGTCACGGTGAACTCGGCGGCAACCGAGCTGACCGTTCGCGGCCGAGACGCCAGCAACTGCAGGATGCGTCGCCGGTTGGGCTCGGCAGCAGCGGAAAGGGCATCGGGCACGACTAATACGTTAGTGACGACTAACGCATTCTGCAAGGTCGAGTCCGGTCTACGCACCGCCTGGCCCGTGCGATCGGCCGTACCTCGTCTAGTGGCTCCCGACTCATCTGATCCATCTTCGGCTGGATAACCTTCGGGGAGTTGGATCTGCGAGCCGTCGATCGACGTGCGGTTCCGAGCGGGAGGTGTAGGGGTGAGCGCACAGATCCTTGGCCACATCGACCCCGTGGAGGCGCAACGTCGGGTCGAAGAGTTACGCGCGCAGATATTCGGGGAATCGCCGGTACGCGAGACCTATGCGACAGGCCGGAACGGAATCGGGGGCGGCGAACACGTCCTCGTTCTGGGGGCCACGGGCTACATCGGTCGCGCGCTCGTGCCCGAGCTGCTTCAGCGCGGCTTCAGACCCGTCGTGTTGACCAGGTCCCAGGACTCGGCCGAGGGCCTTCCTGAGTCGCCGACCGTCCTTGGTGATGCGTCGATCCAGGCTGACGTCGACCGGGCATTCGCCTCGTACCCGATCTCATCGGTGGTCTCCTTGCTGAGTTCGAGGCGGCCTAACGATCCTAAAGAGTGCCTCAAGGTTGACTACGTCGCGGTGACCAACGGGATCCGCGCGGCGGCGGCCAACGGAGTTCGGCAGTTCGTGCACATCTCGGACTACGGGGTCTACCGCCCGGAATTGCTTCCCCAGGTGCAAAAACTGCGGGTCGAAGGGGAACTCCTTGGCGGGCACTACGGCCGAGTTCCGTTCACGATCGTCCGACCAACGGCGTACTTCCCCTATCTGTCCATCAACTTCGGTCAGGTGAAGAACGGCGAGGACTACCGGATCTTTGATCACGGCGACTACGCACTCGCCAATCCCATCGCTCGGGAGGACCTCGCCGAGTTCATCGTCAATGCGCTCGTCGACCCCGACGCGCTCGGCCGCATCCTGCCGGTCGGTGGCCCATGGACACCGGACAACGTGGTGAGCATCAAGTCGGCCGGCGACTTGATGTTCGAGGTGCTGGGTCAGGAACCGCGATTCAAGGTCGAAACCCTCGACCACTGGAACAAGACGATCATGCGCATGAAGCGTGCAGGCGTCGTTTATCCGAAGATGCGCAACGTTGCGTTCTATCTCGAGGCAGCCAAGTACTGGTCGGTGGTCACCCACGTGGCGCCTCCGTACGGAGAGCGAACGCTCAAGGACTTCTTTGAGATTCTCAAGGATCGAGAGTACGAGGCGGGTTCGTTCCGGGACCGAATGAAGGCAGGCACGTCGCTGATCCCGACCGACGTCTAGCCGTCGCAGGTCGGTCAGGACAGGGCGAGCACCGCCCCGCGGACCGAGTTGACTCGATCTATAGCCGCACGAAGCAGATCCGCACGCTCGGCCTGACCCGGCTCGGGGTGGCGGCGGGCAATGTCTGCGAGGCGTCGTTCGGGTTGCATGAACGAGCCGTCTGGTGCGGAGTGCATGTCCGAGTAGGCAAGAGCGTCGGCAAGCAGCGAGTCCTCTGCGGGAAAAGCTGAGGCAAGCTCATGAACCCCGTGCCGGGCCGCGGTGAGCCACGCAAATGAATGGTTTCCCACCAGACATGCTAGGCGCGTAGGAAAACCCTGCTCCGCGAGATAGACCGCTCCGTCGTATGGATGGAACCCGGTCAGGGACAACGCCTCGCAGTAGCCGATGTCGTGCAACGTGGCTGCGGCGACCAGCAAACTGGCCTCCTCGGAACTGAACAAGGGCGCCAGTCCGGCGGCGAGGCGCCCGGCCGTCCGCACGTGGGGCAGCCGAGTTCCCACCTCGGCGAGCAGGTCTGCGGAGATCCGTTCAGCTGCCTCGGCCGAGGGGCACGGTTGGGCGGGTCGCAGTGCCCCCCCAGGTCTACGCATTCCCGCAGTGTGACAGCGCCTTGCCCAGCGCGCATCCGGTCGGTGTCTCGCCTCGTCGAGCGCCCGGCCGGCCCTTGCTCCGGCGAGCGCGCAAGGCAACCTCGGGCCCGAGGGCTACCGTGACCGGATGGGCCGACCGACTCGATGGACGACGGATACTGACGACGGCCACTCCCAGTGGTACGTCGACCGCTTCCGGGGCATGGCTGCTGAGGGTGCCGACCTTGCTGGCGAGGCCCGTTTGGTTGACGCCATGCTCGAACGCCAGTCGCGCGTTCTTGACGCGGGATGTGGCCCTGGCCGGGTGGGTGCGGCGCTGCATCAGCGCGGACACGCGGTGGTCGGCGTGGACGCCGACCCGATTCTGATTGACGCTGCGCGCAGTGATCACCCGGGCCCCCGGTGGGTCGTCGGCGATCTGGCCGATCTCGACTTGGTCGCGGCTGGAGTTCCGGAGCCTTTTCACGCGGCGGTCATGGCGGGAAACGTGATCACCTTCGTCGCGCCCGGCACTGAACGTGACGTACTCACCCAGGTGAGGTCCCACCTAGTCTCCGACGGCTTCCTCGTCGTCGGATTTGGCACCGACCGAGGCTACGCAATCGAGGACTTCGATGCCGACGTCGCTGCATCGGGATTCGGGCTGGAACACCGGTTTGCCACGTGGGATCTGCGGCCATGGAAGGCGGATTCGGATTTCAACGTCACCGTCCTGCGACGGGTGTAGCGCACCCCCTAGGGCCATTCCTCAGCTACGCAGCCCCGGAGCTGGTGGATGATTTCGGTCAAGGTCCTCTCGCTGGCGTCTCTCGCCATGGCGGCCTTCGCCGCGAACTCGGTCCTGACCCGGCTCGGGCTGTCGACGGCCGATATGGACCCGGGCCTGTTCACGGCCGTTCGGCTCGCCTCCGGTGCCCTTGTGCTTGCAGCGCTTGCGTGGGTGGGGTCCAGAAGACGTCAGCGCGCGAGTTGGCTGCGGGTCGGATCCTGGTGGTCCGCCGCGCTTCTCGTGGCCTATGCAGCGGGCTTTTCCTTCGCCTACGTGAGTCTTGGTGCGGCGACCGGGGCACTTGTCATGTTCGCCGTGGTGCAGCTGGTGATGTTCTCGGCCGCACTACGGTCCGGCGAGCGGCCGGGGGCCATCACCTGGGTTGGGCTGGCCGTGGCCACCTTGGGCTTGGTGGTCCTCGCGGCGCCGGGGGCCAGCGCCCCAGACGCTGGGGGAGTCGCGCTCATGACGGGGGCCGGGCTGGCCTGGGCTGGGTACACGCTTGCGGGCCGGGGGGTCCTTCGGCCACTCGATGCGACGGCGAGCAATTTCGTCCGCGGGCTGCCGATCGTGGCCGCGGTCGCAGTCCCCGCCGTGCTGATGGGGTACGGCCCCGTCGGTTGGTCGGGAGTTGGGGTTTGGTCGGCTGTGCTGTCCGGTGCGGTTGCCTCAGGACTGGGATACGCGTTGTGGTACTCCGTTCTCCCCCATCTGTCTCGTGCGCAGTCCGGGATCATCCAGCTCTCGCCGGCCCCGATCGCGGCCATCGGTGGCCTGATCCTGATTGGGGAGGCCATCACGGCTCGCGTCTTCGTGGCCTCAGTGTTGATTCTCGGAGGAGTCGCGATGGGCCTCCTGCACCGTCAAAGGCCAGCGGTTCCTCGCCTGTCGAAGGACTGACCGGCCTCAAAACGAGGCGGTGTCGGAGGTCGCGTGACGCGGGCCAGTCGGACACAGCCAGGAGGAGGACACAAACGCTTCCCCTCTCGAGGCCGCCTCAAGCAGTGGCGATAGTCTCCGCCGATGCGCGTACTCATCGTTGGTTGCGGCCTGGTCGGCAAGGAACTGGCCCGCCAGTTGCGCTCAGAGGGGCACGTCGTCGTGGGTACAACGACGACGCCGGCCAAGGCTCCGAGCCTTCGCGAGGTGTGCGACGAGGTGGCTGTTCTGAGAGGTTCGGACCGAGCTTCGGTCCATGCTGCTGCGGAGGGCGCAGATGCCGTTGTGGTTACGGCTGGACCGGCGGCCGCCCAAGCCATGACCGTCGAACAGCGTCAGCGCACGTACCGCCAGGTGCTGGTCGAGACGGCCGAGTCCGTGGCCAGCATCCCCGGCGATCCCTACGTCGTGATGCTTTCGTCTTTGTCTGTGTACGGAGATGCCGCCAATCATCTTGAAGTGATTGACGAATCCTCGCCACTAACCACGAGCAGCGATCCGAGCCCGGCCTGTTTTCAGGAAGCGGAGAACGTCTACCGAGCGGCGGCGGGACAGCGACTAGCGATCTTTCGGTGTGCAGATATCACCGGCGGGGACGATCCGCCCATCATGGACAAGCTCCGCATGGCCCATCAGGTTCTCGGAGGGTCCGTCCCCTTCCACGACGAGGCGTTGTTCTACCGGGTCCACATGCTCGACGTCGTCGGTGCGGTCAAGTTCGCGGTCGATCAGCGGTTGGTGGGTACGTTCAACCTCACGCATGCTGAAGCTCCGCCGGCGATGCAGCCGTACTTCGACGCGATGTGCGCACTCGACGGTCTCGGCCCGCTGGAGTACCGCAACGAGTTGAAGGCACCGACGAAGCCGGTCTCCGTTCAGGCGTTGTTGGACACCGGATTCCACTTTGAGCACACCGTTGTCGAGCGAATGCCGGGCGAGGGAGATGTCGCGCCCCCAACGGCTTTCGAGGATGTGGATCCGGCTGGGCAACTGCTTGTACAGGGTGTCCTGGCGCGAGTCACCAAGGAGCTCGGGCTGGTCGAGGAGGTCGGGTCGGACGGTGATGCACTGCTCCCGCTCCACGCCCAGGGTGGCCCGATGGACGGTCAGCGGATCGGTGAGTTCAGGGTGTTCTCGCGCGACGATGGCACCCGGCTCGTCTACAGCCGTCTGTCGATCCAAAGCTTCGGTATGGACACCCACCAGATCTATGCGTTTACCGCGCCCGATTCGCTGGTGCCCCACTTGTTTCTCGATACGGCGATCTCGCCCAACACGAATGGCACTTTTCACTTCGGACTCGACCTGGCGCCGAGAGTCGATCTCGGTGCCTGCCTGGACTACGTCGTAGGTCTGTATCAGCCGCTGACCGATGTTCGTAGCGAAGTCCTGGCCGCCCCCGGGGTGCTCCCGGTGCCATCGATCGGGCCGCTGCAGCGGGCCCTGCGCTCTCCCTGGATGATCGCGGCCATCGCTGAGCCTGGAGACCTGAAGGCACTCGACCCCGCGGTGTCCGCCTATGTGGATCGATGGCTGGAACTGGTCGACGCTGGTGTCGGTCCGAACATCGTGGCTTCGGTGGACTGGCAGGACGCGGATCAGCGGGATCGGAGGAACCGCGCCGCGATGTTCTCGCCAACGACCAATCCGGTGTGGTTCCTGCTCGACCGGCTCGTAGGCGCCGACGGCTCGGCAGCCATGCGGGCGCTCCTTAGACGCGACTCCTAGCCGACGTCCGGTCGAGACGCGAAGCGAGGGGCTGTGAGCGATCCGGCTGACGTGGTCTTCGATGAGGGATTGGGCTCGAATCCGGAACGCCGTCGCCGAGAACTCGCGCGAGAAGCCTGGTTCATGGCGTTGTACCTATCAATCGTGCTACTCGCCGCCATGGTTGCGTTGCCCGCAGACTTTGGCCAAAACTCTTATTACGGCCCCAATGTCTTCGCCATCATTTGGGGCACGACGCTGGGGCTGGCCCTGGCCCATTGGTTCTCGTTCGAACTCGTCGCCGTGGGCTTCGCTGGCGGTCGCTTGCTTCGCGACGATATTCGGATCGGAAGTGTCCAGGTGGTGACCGCCCTTGGGCTTGCGAGCGCCACCACCCTCGTGGTGATCCTCGCCGAGGATTCGGCCCAGATCCAAGCAGCCGCATTCGTCCCGGCTGCCGTTCTTGGTCTTGCTGGCTACGGCGCCGCCCGATCTGGCGGACGTACCCGCTTTCGTGCGCTTGTTTGGGGGCTCGCCGCCTTGGCCGTCGGCTTCAGTGTGGCAACCGCGAAAGCCTTGCTTGCCGGTCACTAAGAGCCTGGCCACAAATGCTCAGCTGGTCTCCGAGATGATCTGTCGTAGCCGCTCCTGCTTGGCCGGGTCCCAGCCCTCGGGCTGGATGACCTGGGCCCAACTCTGCACATATTTCGGCACGTAGGCGTGCCCGTGCCCTTGGACCGCCGTCGCGCTCGGAAGGTCGGCGCTGACCTGCCAGAAAGTGACGAACGGCAGCCAGCGCATGGACGGCGACACATCCTCACCACGCGGCTCGCTCAGCCAGTCGGGCTTGTGGATCAACAGGTTCGGCGACCACCAGACGATTGGGTCCGAAGGATGTGCCACGTACAAAATGCGGGTGCCGTCCCACGGCATACCTTCGGGCGGAACGATCTCACCGAGGCTCCCATCGAAACGGACGATGCGACCGTCTTTGTAGATCGGTTGAACCTCGGTGCTCCCGGCGTCGCGTCCATCGTTGAACTTCCGGTAAAGGGTGTTGAAGTTGGGCGGCCCCGTCAGGAGAGTTCCGGCGGTTCGGTTGGACAGGTCGTGTTCCCCGCTGAAGGCGGTCTCGCCGCCGAAACTGCCGAGGCTCTCCCCGAAAACGAGCAACTGGGGTCGCGCATCTTCAGGTAGTTCAAGCCACTTCTCATAGACCGCGTCGTACAACTGCTCGCCGGCCTCGCGGGCTTTGTCCTGGTCGACCAGATACGAGATCCACGAGGGAAGGTAGGAGTACTGCATGGAGACGATGGCGGAGTCGCCGCCCGTCATGTATTCGATGGTGTCGACACTGCCCGGAGACACCCATCCGCTCCCGGTGGACGTGACCACGGTGAGGTATTCGCGGTCGAAGCCCCCTGCGCGTTCGAGGTCCTCTACAGCCAGCTTGGCGCGCTCCTCGGCGGAGGCCGCGGAATCCAGCCCTGCGAAGGCGCGGATCGGATCGAGGGCAGGCCCGCTGTTGAAGGCTGCAATCTCCTCGGTCGTAGGACCAGTTGCGACGAAGGATCGTCCTTCCCGTCCCAACGAATCCCAGGAGATGAGCGAATCAGGTCCACCGGAGCGCAGGGGCGAAGTCGTCTGGACGACTCCCGGTTTGTCGTCGTCGTTGTTGACCGAAAACATCTGGTTGGCGAGGTCCGCAGCGGTCCCGAGCAGCAGGCCGCTGACCACGAAGTAGGTCGTGGCGACAACAGCTACCCAGCCGACCCCGCGCGCTGCTTTCTCTCCGATCCAACGACTGAGCAGCCGGGCAAGTGCGAGGTAAGCACGTCGCAAGGAGCGGCCTAGGGCCACGAGTCCGACGAACAAAACGGGGGCCAGAGCCAGGATCAGGACCGGCGTGAAGGCGGCGTCGCCGGCAAGGCCCATGAGATCGCGGATCTGGTCTTGCCAGTACCAGCCGACCACGAGGGCGCCGACGATCACGACGCCGGCCGCGATGAGGAACACCCGCCAGCTGTGCGTTCGAGGAGGGCGGGCATCGCGATCGGCGAACGCGCGCCACACCCAGGCGCCAACGACTCCGAAGCCGTACCCGATCGCTGCGGTCACGCCGGCGAGCAGTCCTTGCATGACCCCGCTGCGAGGCAGCAGGGAGGGAGTGAATGAAACGGCGAAGAAGGCGAGGGCTACCCAGGCGCCGGGCAGGGTGTAACGAAAGCGCTTGCGACGGGCGAAGCGGCTCGCGGTGGGCGGCTCACCCGCGGCCCCACCCGCGGTCGACTCCGGCGCCCCCTCAGCGGGCTCGGTCAAGGTCGCCGCGGACGAGGCACCGGTCGCTGTCGGGTCGTGGCTGGGCATGACCAGGCTCCACTTCATTGTCCGCTCGGATCAGCCAGTATGCCTGGGATGCAGCACGGGACCGCACGGGCGCAGGTTGGCCAGTCGCCGCGGCAGGAGAACCGATCTCCCTCCAGGCGACGGAGCTGGTCCCGCTGAGCCGCTAGGTGGGCCGAAGCAGGAGTTCAGCTTGCTGTCGGCACAACTGCAGCAACTCCCGTCGGTTCAGTTCGGCCGAGCCGACGGTCAACTGGATCGACAAACCGTCAATGGTGGCTGAGAGCAGTCGGGCGCTGAGTTCCGGGTCAGGTGTTTCGAAGCTCCCGCGGGCGCAGCCGTAGCCGATGACGTCGGCAAGCAGGATGCGCCAAGCTGCGTCCAACTCGTCGTGGACCTTGGCGATCGCCGGGTCTTGGTACGCGCTGGTCCAGAGTTGGAACCACAGGACCCAGCCTGGATCGCGGCGCCCGCTCGCGGCGGACATGGCCACGAGGTGGTCCAGGCGCTCCCATGGGTCATCGATATCGCCCAACGACGCGGCGACCGCGGCGGCCAGGCCCTCCTCGCTGAGCCGGATCGCGCGGACCAGCAGATCCTCCTTAGTCGGGAAGTAGTAGGTGACGTGTCCCGAACCCATCCCGGCACGCTCCGCGACGTCGGACACCCTCACATTGGCGATCCCACGTTCGGCAATGGCTTCGGCCGCAGCGCGCACGATGGCCTCCTCGCGGGCTCGCCCCTTCGTTCGGCGGGTACGCGCCGGGCCTGCAGCACTCACATGGCGCCCTGGGGTATTTGTTGGGTGATGCAGTGCGGGCCACCGCCTCCGTACGCCAGGGCCTCACCCGGAACTGCCACGATCGACCGGTCTGGGTAGACCTCGGCCAGCCGGGCCAGGGCCAACTCGTCATTAGGGCTCCCGGTGACCGGGACGATCGCGGCCCCGTTGGCCAGGTAGTGGTTGACGTAGGAAACGCTCGGTTGGCTCCCCGGGTCGATCAGTTCAACGTCGAGACTGCGCCCGGCGGCGTCGACTGCTGCGCGTAGCACCGCCAGGTTGTCTTGCGCGGGACCGTAGTCCGGGCCCCCCGGGTCCGACGTGGACTCCAGCAACACTCGGCCGGGCGCGAGGTACTGGGCGACGCCGTCCACGTGCCCATCCGTGCCCTCCGGGCCCACATCCATCACATGTCCGTGCGGGAGCCAGATGATGGTCCGGACGCCCAGGTAGTCGGACAAGATCGATTCGAGCTGGTCGCGGCTGAGGTGGCTGTTGCGATTGGGGTTGAGTAGGCATTGCTCGGTCGTCAGCAGCGTCCCCTCGCCGTCAACGAAGAACGCGCCGCCCTCCAACACCATCGGAGCGGTGAATACGGGCAGCCCGAGCACTTCGCCCACCCGGGTCGCGAGCCGCGCGTCGTCGTCATGGGGGTCCCATCGCCCGCCCCACGCGTTGAACCCGAACTGAACAACCGCCGACTTCCCGCTCGGGTCTTGGACAAAGATCGGCCCGCTGTCTCTGGCCCAGGAGTCGTTGATGGGGATCTCCAGCGCATCGACTCCGCTCCCGCAGTGGTCACGCACCTCGTCGGCGTCCCCGGGGTTGCACACCATCAGCACCGGTTCGAAGGCTGCGATCGCCGAAGCGACCGTCGCGTAGTCCTGCTTGGCTTCGGCGAAGCGGTCGCCCCACAGCTGTTTGCGGGTCGGCCACGCCATCAAGCACCCCGCATGCGGAGCCCATTCGGCAGGCATCGAAAAACCCTCGGAACTGGGTGAGCCACGCAACTGAACCGACATGGGTACTCCTTTGACCGGGGGTGGTCCTGCTCACTATATTGGATGAAAACCAAAGTTCTCCCTCCTGTCGGGGGAACGTCGTTCGGCCGATGGGACGCGGATGAACCTGGCACCCACAGAACTTGCTCGGCTGCTGGTCTTCCAGGTTGCGGAACTGGCCCGACGCAACCGTGCTGCAGGGCTTCGTCTCAATGCTCCGGAAGCCATCGCCGTCGCCTGCGATGAGATGCATCTGGCGGCCCGCGCTGGCGCCAGCTTCGAGCAGGTTCAGGTGGCGGGGCGGCGCTCGGTGCAGCCAGATGACCTCATGGACGGAGTGGTCGACCTGATCGGCGAAATCAGGCTGGAGGTTCTGCTCGCCGAGGGAACTCGCCTCGTCGTGCTGCGTGATCTGGGTCGACCGACGGGGGAGTCGGACGCGAGTGGATCCACGGATGGGGAAACGGCATCTCCTGGAGCCGTACGGCTGGGAGATGGCGCAATCACGTTGAACGCCGGGCAGCCGGTGGTCAAGGTCGCCGTTCACAACACCTCCGATCATCCCGTTCGGGTGTCGTCACACTTTCCCTTTGACCGCGTTCAGGCCCGTCTGGTCTTCGATCGCGCGGCCGCCAGGGACTGCCGCCTCGACATCCCTGCCGGCGACACGCTCTTGTGGGAGCCGGGGCAGATGCGCACCGTGCGTTTGGTGCGGGTCTCGGCCGCCGCCTCCGAGGCGGGTGCTTGATGTCGTCCCAGATGTCTCGCGAGCAGTACAACGCGCGCTACGGGCCTACAACTGGCGATCAGGTGCGTCTGGCTGACACTGATCTTTGGGTCACTGTCGAAGACGACCACGTCGGGTACGGCGACGAGCCCCTATGGGGTTACGGGAAGAACATCCGCTCACGGATGACCCAATCCGACCGTGCCACGGCCGACAGCGAACTCGACGTCGTCGTGGCCGGGGTGTTGGTGATCGATCCCTATCTGGGAGTCGTCAAGACCAACATCGGCATCAAGGACGGGCGGATCGTTGGCGTCGGGCGGGCCGGGAGCCCCGATCTAACGGTGGGTGTCGACATGGTCATCGGGCCGAACACGCTGCCGATCATGGGGTACGGGCTGATCGCCACTGCGGGAGCGGTGGACAGCCACGTCCATCTCATCACCCCCAAGCTGGTCCCGTCGGCCCTCTCCGCAGGCGTCACGACCCTGATCACAGCGGGTTT
Source organism: uncultured Actinomycetota bacterium (assembly GCA_963851405.1). Classification (GTDB taxonomy): domain Bacteria; phylum Actinomycetota; class Actinomycetes; order DATJPE01; family DATJPE01; genus JANPBY01. The sequence continues at coordinate 502,143 of CAWKPB010000005.1, forward strand.
CGAGGAACCACCGATGGCCATGGGCATCACGCTGCGGGCCTTCGAGCACCTCCCGATCAACATCGGGTTGCAGGCCAGCGCGCGCACGGACGTCCCGAGCTCCGCTGACCGGGTGATCGCGGCGGGCGCTGTCGGCTTGAAGATCCATGAGGACTGGGGCGCCTACCCGGAAGTCATCGACGCGACCCTGGATCAAGCCGAGGACCACGACATCGCCGTCAGCATGCACACCGACTCGCTGAACGAATCGGCCCAACTAACTGAGACCGTCGAGGCCATCGCCGGTCGCGCCGTCCACGCGTATCACGTGGAAGGAGCCGGGGGAGGACACATCCCCGACGTGATGGGGCTGGTCGCCGAACCGAACATCATCTGCTCGTCGACCACGCCGACACTGCCGTACGGGACCGCCACCGCAGCCGAGCACCGAGAGATGATCCTGGCCGTCCATGGGGGCAACCCTTCGGTTCCCGCAGACGTCGCTGCCGCTGATGAGCGCGTACGAGGAACCACGATGGCCGCCGAAGGACCGCTGCACGAGTTGGGTGCGATCTCCATCATCAACAGCGATTCCCAGGGAATGGGCCGGATCGGCGAGACCGTCCGACGAACCTTCCAGTTGGCCCATCAGATGAAGGCGTGGAGTGACTCAGTCGATGCCGAAGGGCTCCCCGGGTCCCCGGCCGGGGATGGTCTTGATCACCGGAATGGAGACAACCGCCAAGTGATGAAGTACCTCGCAAAGATCACAGCAGAGCCAGCGCTGGTGCACGGCATGGCGCACGAGGTTGGATCACTGCGTCCTGGCCGGCAGGCTGACATCGTCTTGTGGGCCCCCTCGGCGTTCGGGGTGAAGCCCTTGCTCGTACTCAAGGCCGGGCATTTCGCCTGGGGGGCAGTCGGCGAGGGGAATGCCTCGATCGAGGATTGCCAGCCGGTCTTGTCCGTCGGCCATTGGGCGGCCATGGGAGCTGCGCCCGCGACGGTGGGAACAACTTTCGTCTCGCAGGTGTCTTTGGACCGAGGAATCAAGGATGAACTCGCCAGTCGACGCCGATTCGTCGCCGTATCGAGGACTCGTGAGGTCCGTCGGGATTCGCTGGTGTGGAACACGATGACGCCGCAGGTTCACGTGGACCCGGGGGACGGGTCGGTGTGGTTGGGAGATCGACGGTTGACGTCACGCCCAGCCAGCCAGGTGCCGCTCAACCGCCGATACTTCCTGCACTGACGCGGGCTCGGACCCTCGATCCCGCACGCCGGTCTGCGCCACCGGCCGCGGGCCTTACGGGTTTGCGGCTACCGCGCACAGGACCACCACGACGAAGCAGGCCAACTCGATGGCTCCGATCATCCCGGCACGAAGCGGCTGGCGCCCCACAGCGAAGGCACGAACCGCAAGGACGGCGAAGGCCACGATCAGCCAAAGCCCGGCCGGCCACCCCCAGGCTGCGCCGAGCCCCACAGACAGGGCCAGGCTGGCGAGGGCGAAGGTCTGCGACGCGCGTCGGTAGGCCGGGTTTCTTCGCTCCCGGATCAGGGCTTTGACGTGCAGAGTTGATCCAAAGAGGACCAAGGCGCAAACCATGACCAAGCCCCAGACCTGACCCGGGATCTGGACGCCCGGCAGGGCGCCCTCGCCCCCAGCAGCTACGGTCCAGGTGACCGCAACCATGAGCGAGCACTCAACGACGAAAACCGCGTCGTTGGTCAGGGCACGCTCATCATGCCGGCGGGCGTACACGACGTTGACCAAGAACAAGGCCACATAGAGCAGGCCGACCCAGACCAGCCATGGTCGCCACACGACCAGTGCAGCCGAGGCCGGGACAAAGATCAGCAGCCAGAGGAGCAGAGGGCGCCGGAATCTTTGGTTGCGCTTTGCTCGAATCAGGCCGAGCGCGGCGTAGGAGAGCGGGTAGGCCGCGACCCAGGCGATACCCAACACGATGAGCAGGGGCGACCACGGTGCCTGGGTTGCGCCGAGCGCCAGGGGGAGCGCGAGGAACGCCCAGGCGCCGTGTTGGGGCGGGATGTATGAGCTCACGATGACCAGGGTCTCTGAGCCGCGAATGCGCTACGGCTCAGAGATCCCGCTGGCAAGCAATCGTGGGCTACTCGACGCCCTGGGTGATGTCTCGTCCGTGGACGGTCAAGGCCCAGATGACGAAGATGTCGATCGCCAGAATGCAGACGCCCCAGATCGGGTAATACGGCAACCAGGCGAAAGCGACGATGCCGCTGATCCCGGCGAGGATCACCCCGACGGTCCGCGCCCAGACTGCGCCGTTCAACACGGCGAGACCGGCGAGCCCGACCAGGATGCCGAGGAGGAGGTGGACCCAGCCCCACGTAGAGGGATCGATCCGGAACACGTAGTTCTCGGTGACGACGAAGAAGTCGTCCTTGAGGACCGCCGCAAGACCGGCGATGAGCCACCACAGACCCATCAGCATCATCATCACGGACGCAAAAACGGTCCAGCCCACAGCCGCGCCGCTTGGCTCCTTATGGTCGGTCATGTCGGTTCCCTTCATCTAGTCCTGCCCCGTCGCGGTTGCCGCTCGCCCTATTGGGCGACGAGCAACGCCAACGAAATGACTCTACGGCTGCGTCGCTGAGTCGGGTGAACGCACACTCCGGCAGCAGCACACGGATCGAGCCTCAGGAGGTTGATCCGCGCTCGGATTCCCGAGTACAAGACGCCTCGTGAGACGATGACGGCGGTCGAGACCCCGCTTCACGTGTTGGTCTGATCGCGCATCGCCAGCACCCGCAGCCGTGAAGGACTCGCATGACCACCACCGCAGATGAGAGCCGCTCTGAGCGAGCGGCGCTACCCGGCAACGTCAGCTTCCGGCACACGAACGCAGCCATCCTGTCCGTGACCGCCGTGGACGCGCCGATCGTCGTCACGTCGGCGTCCTTCGACGAACAGTTGGCTGAGACCTATGAGCGCACCGGTGTACGTCCGGGCATGCTCTCGGCAGTCGCCGGTATCGAGGAGCGGCGCTGGTGGACCGAGGACGTGAGCTTCGTCGATGCCGCGGCGATGGCCGGGGCCAAAGCCATCGCCGAGTCGGGCATTGACCCTCGCCGGATCGGGCTGTTAATCGATTCCTCGGTGTGCCGCGACTACCTGGAGCCAAGCAAGGCCGTCTCAGTCCACCACCAGCTCGGCCTGGCGTCTGCGTGCATGAACTTCGACCTGTCGAACGCCTGCCTCGGCTTCGTCAACGCCATCCATTTGGCGTCCACGATGATCGACGCCGGGCACCTCGACCATGCGCTCATCGTCGACGGAGAAGGCAGCCGGCGAACCCAGGAGGCGACCTTGGAGCGGCTGTCGAGACCCGAGACGACCGCTGACGACGTCTGGTCACAGTTCGCCTCCCTGACCCTCGGATCCGGGGGTACTGCCATGGTGCTTGGCAGGGCCGACGACCACCCGGAAGGCCATCGGGTCCTGGGTGGCACGACGCGGGCCGCGACCGAGCACCACCAGCTTTGTGTCGGCACGCTTGAGGACATGCGCACGGACTCCAAGGCGCTGTTCGCGGCCGGCGTCCAGCTGTCTGTTGAGTTGTGGGAAGAGGCGCGTTCCACCTTCGACTGGGGATCGATGGACCGATATGTCTCCCACCAGATCTCCAAGGTCCACTCGGCGGCCATCACCCAGGCGTTGAACATCGACCCGACCAAGGCGCCGAGCACGTTCCCGACCCGCGGAAACATCGGACCGGCGTCGGTGCCGTTCACGCTCGCTCGTGAGGTGGACACGCTCACGTCAGGCGATCGCGTGCTTCTCATGGGGATCGGGTCGGGCATCAACGCATCCGCGCTCGAGATCGAGTGGTGATCGCGGCCTCCCTGCCGCCTCCCGACCTTGTCGGCCTCGACCCGTCGTGGTCCCGCCTGGTCACGATCACGGATCTGGACCGCGCGCGCCGCGAGTTCCATCTGCTGGACAGCGGGCAGGTCGACGGTCAGCTCGGGACTGTGCTGTGCGTCCACGGCAACCCGACCTGGTCCTACCTGTGGCGTGGTCTGGTCGCGGATCCGCCGACCGGCTGGCGAGTCATCGCGGTGGACCAACTCGGGATGGGTTGGTCCGAGCGGCTCGATTCGGTGCGCCGCCTGGCCGACCGGGTGGACGATCTGGGTCGCCTGACGTCGGCACTCGGCCTGGACGGTCCCGTAGTCACGGTTGCCCATGATTGGGGCGGTCCGGTGTCCTTGGGATGGGCCCTGGCCCATGCGGATCAGCTTGCGGGGGTGGTGTTGACCAATACCGGCGTCCACCAGCCGCCCGGCTCCGCAGCGCCCCGCCTGATCAGGATGGCGCGCTCGCCCGTCCTCCTTGATTTCACCTGTCGCGCCACCCCGGTCTTCGTCCGCGGGACAACCGGCCTGTCGCGCCCGCGCCCGCCGAAACATGTCAGGGACGCTTTCGCAGCGCCGTACCGGAGTCGGCTACGGCGGCGAGCGATCGGCGACTTTGTCGCGGACATCCCACTCGAGGCCGAGCACCCCTCGACGTCCGCGCTGGACGAAATCGCCGAAGGGGTTCGAGGGCTGTCGGTTCCGGTGCTGCTGGCCTGGGGTCCGTCTGACCCCGTGTTCTCTGACCGCTACCTGCGCGATCTGGTGGAGCGGATGCCACACGCTGACGTCCATCGCTACGAAGGGGCGTCGCACCTGGTGACTGAGGACGCCCCCGCGGCCATTGGCGATATCAAGTGCTGGATTGAACAACTCCCGCGAGACCCGGTCGCCACCGGCCAGGCACGGCCCGACGGGCCGGTGGGCCGGGAGGTGACTGAGGGCCGAAGGTCCATGCTCTCGGCGCTAGATGAACGAGCCAACGACCCCACGTCGGCGCAACAAGTCGCGGTCATCGAAGCCGGCGGGTCCGGTGCTTCGGCGACCTGGTGGCGTCTCAAGCAGGTCGTCGACGAGCTCGCCGCCGGCTTGGCTTCGCGGGGAGTCAGACCCGGTGACCGGGTTGCTCTGCTCGTCCCGCCCGGTCTTGATCTCACTGCTTCCATCTACGCCTGCTGGCGCATCGGTGCCGTCGTCGTGGTTGCCGATGCGGGACTGGGAGTGCGAGGCCTCGCCCGGGCCCTGCGCGGGGCTTGGCCGAATCACATCATCGCCGTCGAGCGAGGGCTAGTTGCCGCACGACTGCTCGGGATCGGAGGACGGCGGTTCGCCGCAGGACGCCTTGGCCGACGCCGGGCTCGCCTGCTGGGCGCGGAGGCCACGCTGGCCGAGCTGGCGGTGGCTGGCCGTGCCGTTGATGGATTGGGAGTGTTGGCAGATGCGCCCACCCCCGAGGCTGAGGCGGCCGTGGTTTTCACCTCGGGCGCAACCGGTTCGGCCAAGGGTGTCGTCTATCGCCACCGGCAGGTCGAAGCCAACCGCGATGCCCTGATCGAGCTCTTCTCCATCACCGCGGACGACCGGCTGGTCGCGGCCTTTGCCCCGTTCGCCTTGTACGGTCCCGCGCTGGGCATTCCGTCGGCCGCTCCGGACATGGACGTGACCAAACCAGCCACGCTCGATGCCCCGCGCCTTTCGGCCGCGGTCGCCGCCCTGAATGCGACGTTGGTGTGGGCGTCGCCGGCCTCGCTGCGGAACGTCTGCTCGACGGCCACCGAGCTGGACCAGGCGCAGCTCTCGGCTCTTCATTCGGTGCGACTGGTGATGAGTGCGGGTGCGCCGGTCCCCCTCGCGCTGCTTCAGGACGTGGGTCGGTTGTTTCCTGCGGCCGACCTACACACCCCGTACGGCATGACTGAGGTTCTGCCGGTCGCCGACATCGACGTCCATCAGCTCGCAGCCCTTCCCGACGACCACGGAATTTGCGTAGGCCGCGCGGTAGCCGGCGCTGAGGTCCGCATCGACGAGTTGGACGAGTGGGGGCACCCGAAGCGCGGGGAGGACGCGAGGGAGGGAGTGACGGGCGAAGTCCTGGTGCGCGCACCGTGGGTGAAGGACCGATACGACCACCTGTCCGCTACCGAAGCGGCCACCAAGGACGGGGGGTGGCACCGAACGGGAGACGTCGGCCACCTGGACTCCCTGGGACGGCTATGGATCGAGGGCCGCCTCGTCCATGTCATCAGCACTGCCGCCGGACCGGTCACGCCGGTGGGCATCGAGCAGCGGATTGAGGCGCTTCCTTCGGTTTCTGCTGCAGCCGCGGTGGGCATTGGCCCCGAGGGCGGGCAGGTGATCATCGCCGTCGTCGTTGCGACCGCGGCGCAGAATCGGCGCGGATGTCTTGCGCCGCCGGAGCTGGCTGCTGAGGTGCGCTCCTCGGTGGAATGCGACGTGGCTGCTGTTCTGGTTCGGGACGCCCTGCCCGTCGATATCCGCCACAACTCCAAGGTGGACCGGGCCGCACTCAGCCGGTGGGCTGACCAGGTCCTCGCGTGACGGACCGACGGCCGTGAAGGTGTTGGTCACCGGCGCGTCCGGGATGTTGGGCAGCTCGGTCGCAAACCTGCTGGCGCGCCGCGGTGACGACGTGACGGTGCTGCAGCGGCGGCCCAGCGGATTGGGCCTTCGGGAGGTGTTGGCCGACATCAAGGATCGTGATCGGGTCCGGGAGGCCGTGCGGTCGTGCGACGGGGTGGTTCATCTGGCGGCGAAGGTCAATGTGGTCGGGCCCTGGTCGGAGTACGTCGCAGCCAATGTGGAAGGTACCGAGTCGGTGGTCGAGGCCGCTCGGGCCGAGGGGGTGGCCTCGTTTGTGCACACTTCGTCCCCGTCCGTTGCGCACGCCGGCGCTTCGCTGGTCGGGGCGGGCGCGCAGCCGGCCGATCCAGATCGTGCGCGCGGTCGCTACTCCAGGAGTAAGGCGATGGCCGAGCGGGTCGCGCTGGGTGCGCACTCGCAGGACTTCGCTGTGGTGGCCGTACGCCCCCACCTCGTGTGGGGACCGGGCGACCGTCAGCTGATCGGTCGAATCGTCGATCGGGCGCGGGCGCGCCGCCTGGCGGTGGTCGGGTCGGGAACGTCGCTCATCGACACCACCTATGTGGACAATGCCGCAGATGCCCTGGTTGCCGCGCTGGATCGAGCGGGCGTCGCTGGCGGCGAGGCGTACGTGGTGAGCAATGGGGAGCCCCGCCCGGTTCGCGAGATCCTTGAGTCGGTGTGCGCGGCTGCCGGGGTGCCTGGCCCGCGCCTACGGGTGCCCTTTGCTGCCGCCTGGCTAGGCGGCGCCGCCGCGGACACGATCTGGTCAGTCTCGGGTCGGGACTCGGACCCGCCGATGACCCGCTTTCTGGCCGAACAACTCTCGACCGCCCACTGGTTCGACCAGCGCCGTACCCAAGCCGCCTTGGCCTGGGCGCCGCGGATCCGTTTGCAGGAGGGATTCCAGCGCCTGGCTGCGTTCTACGCTCCGTCCGGCAGGAGCCAATGACTGTCAGGTCCTGATCGATCACGGGCCCTCTCACGTGCCCTTGTCGCAGGGCACTTCATCCGTGCTCCCTCGATGATGGGGGGACCCGTCCGAGCGCGGTCGGCTACTCAGGTCCATCCTTGGAGGATGACCACTTGGCGGACGCTGGCGGGTGTTGCTGCGGTTGCGCTCGTCGTCTTCTATGCAGTCGGCTCTGGGATTTGGGTGTCGACCAATCCCGGCTGGTACGCCAGCTTGGACAAGCCCAGCTGGCAACCGCCGGACTTCGTCTTCGGGCTGATCTGGCCGTACAACTTCATCGCCCTCGCCGTGGTCGGGGTGTTGGTGACGCGATGGGGTAGCAGTAGGGCTGTCGGTGCATGGCTGGCTGTGGCAGCCGTCAGCGTCGTGTGTGCCCTCGCCTGGGCGTATCTCTTCTACGTCCCCCACCACTTGACCGCCTCTGCCCTTGCCCTGGCAGGTGCGGCAGTCCTGACAGCGGTACTGGTCGCCCTCACCTGGTCTGTGACCCCGGGCGGAGCGCTGGCCCTGCTGCCTTACCTGGTCTGGGTCTGCCTGGCGACCTCGCTCGCCGTCGGCTATGCGCGATTGGGGTGAAGCCCGACTCGACCCCACGCTGGGCGCTGGGCGAACCGCATAAATAGTCGACATCCAAGATCCCTGGCGACAGGGTGAGCCAGTGACGGGTCGCGGGCCTGCGGGGCGAACCACGAGAACACCGCTCACCTACCAGCCGTTTCGATGGCTACTCCTCAGCCGCGGGGCGAGCCACTTCGGCAATGCTGTCGCCCCGATTGCCCTCGCGTTCGCGGTCCTGGACCTCACCGGGTCCGCGGCGGCGCTGGGGCTAGTGGTTGCCTGCCGGACGATCCCTCAAGTCCTGCTGGTGTTGTTTGGCGGCGTCGTCGCGGACCGGTTTCCGCGGACTACCGTCATCGTTTCATCGAACGCGGTCGGCGCCTTGACCCAAGGAGTCGCCGCAACCCTGGTTATCACCGGCCGCGCGTCGATCTGGCAACTCGCAGTCATCGAGGCACTGAACGGCGCCGCGACAGCCTTCTCGTTCCCGGCGGGTGCTGGGCTTACGCCACAGACGGTCCCGAACTCCGTACTTCAGCAGGCCAACGCGTTGCTGCGGCTCGTGATCAACGGTTCGGTCATCGGCGGAGCCGCCATCGGCGGTCTGCTTGTCGCATCGGTGGGATCTGGGTGGGCGTTAGCTGTCGACGCGGCAACATTCGGGCTTGCTGCAGCCTTCGTCGCGCGAATCCGACTCGTCGACGAGACGACAGCGCGCTCGGTGGCGCCACACCATCCGGACGGACTCGAATCGGCAACTCCACGAACGAGCGTGATCGACGATCTACGCGTCGGCTGGGTGGCCTTCGCCTCTCGAACGTGGCTGTGGACGGTGGTCCTCGCCTTCTCCATGATCAATGCCGCCTGGGCCGGATCCATCGGGGTTCTGGGCCCGGTCGTGGCCGACGACTCCATCGGGCGGGCCGCCTGGGGCTTCGTGCTGTCGGCGGAGGCCGTCGGAATGGTCATCGGTGCTCTGACCGCGCTGCGACTACGACCGCGCCGCACGTTGCTCGTAGGCATGCTCGGGATCGCCGCGATGCTCCCCTTCTTGATCGTCTTGGCGACGCGGCCGACCACCCTGGCACTCATCGTCACTGCACTGGCCACTGGCCTTGGCATGGAGACGTTTGGGATCTATTGGGATCTCACGGTGCAGCAACACATACCGCAGGAGATCCTTAGCCGCGTTTACGCGTACGACATGCTCGGCTCGCTGATGTTCATCCCCATCGGCCAAGTCGTTGCCGGCCCGGTCGCCGATTGGATCGGCGCCGAGGAGGCACTGCTCATGGCGGCGGGCATCATCGCCTTGGCGACCTTGGCGACACTGGCCGTGCCCTCCGTTCGGAGCCTGGAGCGCACCGACCTGGAATCGGCCTAGCGGCCAGGTCAGACGGTCGGCGGCATGGCCCGACAGGTTTCGACGGCGAGCTCGATGAACCGTTGTGTGGCAGCGGCTTGAGTGCGGCCGCGCATGACCCCGAGTCCGATGGCGCGCGGAGGCAAGGGTGGCTCGAGGCGACGCACCACCGTGCCTGGGTCTGCGGTGTCCACGGCGAGCAAGGGCATGACCGCCGGGCCCATCCCGGCCCGCACCATCGCCTGCACGGCGCTGTTGTCGTTGGACCGGAAGGCGTAGCTCGCCTCGACACCGTGTTCGCGCAGGCCGTATTCGATTTGTCGTTGGCACGAGCAGTCCTGCTCGCCAACCATGGGCCGATGACTGAGCCCCCCAATAGGGAAGGGGTCGTCGGTCCGCTCAGTGCCCGGAAGGACGACGACGAACGGGTCTTGGCGCAGCTCGATGAGCTCGATGCGGTCATCGGGAGACGGCCCGACCATGAAGGCGAGATCCAACTCATCGTCGATCAGTCCGTCTACGAGAACGGAATCGAGATCGGTCTCCACGAGGCGGATGTCCACGTCCGGTGTCTCTGATCGGAATCTGGCGACGATGGCTGGGAGCAGCTTGACGGACACGCTTTGAAAGGTGCCGATGGTCAGTCGCCCGGAGGTCCCCGCGCGCAGATCGGCGAGGTCCTGCCCGACCTGCGCGACCCGATCCAGGATCGATTCCGCATGTCCGAGCAGCACCCGTCCGGCGGGGGTCAGCTCGGGGCGTCGTGGACCGCCGAGACGGTCAAACACGGGTTCGCCCAGAGCCCGCTCGAGGCTGCCTATTTGCTGGCTGATGGCTGACTGCGAGAACCCCAGCCGGACGGCTGCCTGGCCGAAGGAGCCCTCCTCCGCCACCGCACGCAGGGCGGACAGGTGGCGGATCTGGAGTTCGTGGATACCCGACATGAACATAAGCATAACCGATTAATATGATGAAAAAGCATCGTTTGCGCTTATGACTAAGGAGACGTACCTTCACAGATGAGGAAAGGAGCTTCCCGTGACCTACACGTTGAACACCCCCGTCTCGTGCAACGCCCAGACCCAGCAGTTGGTGGATGCGCTGGCCGAGGACCTGGCCCGCGATGGCCTGTCCGGTCACGAGGCCCAGGTTGTGGCCCTCGCCGACCAGGCCTGCGTGCTCGGCGTGGAGCCCACGCTGATCGGCGTGCTCCTGGACACCTCCGCCCCGGCTGTCGTGCGGCTGCGGGCCTTCGCTGCGGTGACGGTGTCGATGGTCGTGCTCCTGGACTGTGAGCGTCATGTCGGCTCGGACGTGACTGCCGTGCCTTCGCGCGTACTCGCCGACCTGAGCGTCTAGGCCCCTGGGTCCCGGCTCCACGGGCGCCAACCGCGATGATGGCCCCGTGGAGCCGCCGCCGCGTCTGACGTTAGGGCGAACTGCTGGCGTGCTGCTGGCGACCCTGTTCGTTTCCCTGGCGCTCGCAGTCCCCGCGGCGGCGCAGATCCGGCAGTCGGCGAGTGCTGTTGGGGCGGTCGTTCCGCCCACCCCCACGGCTTCGTCCGCCCCGAGTACCTCGGCGAGCGCAACTCCCTCCGTCACGCCAAAGCCGTCACCCTCGGTCACGACGGAGCCCTCCTCGAGCCCCTCGAGCACGGTCGACCCGTCCGAATCTCCAGCTGTTTCGGCGTCGGAGTCCCCGCTGCCGGAGGTCTCCAAGTCCACCGGCTCGGGCACCAAGGACCGGGCGCCGCGTCCACCAGCATCTACCGACTCGTCGATCTCGATGGGGTCCGTACTCGTCGCCTTGGTCGTCCTGGGCGCCGCCGGATTGGTGCTGCGGACGGCCACGCGCCGTAGACGTGGCACCGGCCAGGCCCTCGATGCCGGGCCGGATGCGGAAGCGGCCGTTCCTGCCGTTCTGGTGCAGGACACGGACCCTGCGTCGGTCGCGCTGACGTCGAAGTTCGTGATCGAGCTGGGCCAGGCGATGGTGGACTCGAACGATCCCGTTCCGCACGTTCAGGCGACTCTCGCGCGGGTCGGGGCGGTCAACGGAGTGCCCGACATGGAGGTTCTGGTCTTCCCGACGGCCCTGATGGTCACGGCGGGCGGCGAGACCGCGCAGACGGTGGTCTCAGCGGCCGGCCAGTCCACTCTTCGACTCGATCAGGTGGACGCGATCTTCCGGGTGGCCGCGGCCGCGGCCAACGGGAGCCTTCCGCCAGCCCGAGGCCGGGAAATGCTGCGTGCGGCCAGCTTGCTGAAACCGCCGTTCACCCCGGTGGCGAGAGTCCTCGGTTACGCCGTCATGACCCTTGGGTTGGCTCTGGTACTGGGGAGTGGTTGGCGTGACCTGCTGGTGGCCGGGGCCCTCGGCGTTGGCGTGGGGGTCGTGCGTATCTCCATGGTGAACGTGAGTCAGCCGTTCCAAGTGTTCCAGCCCATTGGGAGTGCGTTCGGTGTCTCGATCGTTGTCTTCCTGCTGGCCCGGACCGGCGCAGACATCGGGGTGATCGCGCCGATTGTGGCGCCGCTGGTCATGTTTCTGCCCGGGGCACTCCTGACCACGTCCGTGATCGAGTTGGCGACCGGGCAGATGATCTCCGGTGCAGGACGACTAGCCGCAGGTGCCCTTCAGCTTGTGCTGCTTGCCCTCGGGATCCTGGCTGCCGCCCAGCTGGTGGGTATCCCAGGCGCGTCCTTGGAGACCGCGACTCCTCACCCACTTGGGAACCTGGCCCCCTGGTTCGGAGTGGCTGTTTTCGGAGCGGGATTGGTTGTCCATCAATGTGCGCGCCGCTCGTCGTTCGTCTGGATCGTGTTGTTGCTCTACGTCGCCTACTCCGCTCAAGTGGTCGGTGGCTTGCTGTTCGGAGTTCAACTGTCTGCGTTCGTGGGTGCGGCAGCCATGACACCGGCCGCCATGTTGGTGTCGCGGCTACCTTCCGGGCCACCGCTGCTGGTGAGTTTCCTGCCGGGCTTCTGGCTGCTCGTTCCTGGTGCCCTCGGGCTGGTCGGAGTGACGACGCTCCTGGGGGAGAACTTGTCCGACGGTGTTCAGGCGCTGTTCACTACCGGCCTCACCATGATCGAAATCGCCCTGGGCATCTTGGTTGGATTGGCCGTCGGACGGCTCGTCATCGGGGTTCTGGATCGGAAACTGCGCGGGTCGCGGGACGACCCCGCGCCGCTTCGCTGAGGCGCGCTCAGGCGCCGATTTCGGTCCGGACGGCGTACAACTCGGGGAAGAATGTGAGGTCCAGGGCCGCGCGCAGAAACCCCACTCCGCTCGAGCCGCCGGTCCCGGGCTTCCAGCCGATCATCCGCTCGACGGTCTTCAAGTGCCGGAATCGCCATAGCTGGAAGTTCTCCTCTACGTCGACCAACTCCTCGCAGGTCTCGTATGCAGCCCAGTGCTCGGTTGGGTCCTCATAGATCCGTTGAATGACCGGGACGAGGTCCGGCGAAAACACGTGCGCCTTGGTCAGGTCGCGGTTCAGGAGTTCGATGGGAACGGCGTGCCCCTGGCGAGCCAAATAGTGGAGGAACTCGTCGTACAGGCTTGGGGCGACGAGCCGGTCCTGCAGCATCTGTCGGGCGACTTCATCGTGATCGAAGATCTCGACCATCGCGCGATTCTTGTTGCCCAGGACGAACTCCACCGCCCGATACTGATAACTCTGAAAGCCGGAAGACGTTCCGAGATGTCCTCGGAACTCGGCGTATTCCGACGGCGTCAGCGTCGCAAGCACCGACCACTGTTCGGTCAGCGTGCGCTGGATGTGTTTGATTCGGGCGAGGCTCTTCAATGCTGCCGGGAGTTCGTCGATGCTGAGGTGGTGCTGGGCGGCGAGCAACTCGTGGAGCATCAACTTCAGCCACAGTTCAGACGTCTGGTGCTGGATGATGAACAGCATCTCGTCGTGGTGAGGCGGTTGACTCACCACTTGCTGCGCGGAGAGCAAGTCGTCCAGGTGCAGGTACTCCCCGTACGACAAGTTGACGCGGAAGTCCGAGACAATGCCGGACTCGATCGGACGGGTGTTCGTGTCCTCCTGCATGGCCTCACTGTAGGCAGCCCGGGGGGGCTCGTGGGCTGACATGCTGGGGTGATGGCAGGCGTAGACAGGGCCGCGGGGCCTGAGCGCGGGCCCACGATTGCCACATCCGGGGCCGTTGACGTCCATTCGCACGTCGTCCCTCGGGGGTGGCCCGATCTTTCGGAGGCCGTCGGCCCTGCCATCGACTGGCCCAGGTTGCGCATCGACACCGAGCGGGAGGCGATGATCCTGCTGGGTGATCGGGAGTTCCGGCGGATCTCGGCAGAGGCGTGGGATCCGGAGGTGCGCCTTGCCGACATGGACACTGAGGACGTTGCCGCCCAGGTTGTGTCGCCGACGCCGGTCTTCTTCTCCTACGATCGCCCGCCCGAGCAGGCGGTCAAGGTGGCTCGGATCTTCAACGATCTGGCGCTGGAGGTCTGCGCGGCAGCTCCGGCCCGCCTGTTGCCCTTCTGTCAGGTGCCTTTGCAGGATCCGGACGCTGCCTGCGCTGAGTTGGACCGGTGTCTGTCCGTGGGCTTCCTCGGGGTGGAGATCGGGAACCACGTGGGCGATCGGGATCTCGACGATCCCGGGATCGAGATGTTTCTACAGCATTGTGCGGCGCGGTCGGTTCCCGTTTTCGTCCACCCGTGGGACATGCCCCGAACGCAGCGGACTGACCGTTGGATGGCGCAATGGCTCACCGGAATGCCGGCGGAGACGCACCTGTCCATCACTGCGCTGATCCTGGGTGGCGTCCTCGACCGGGTCTCAGACTCGTTGCGAATCTGCTTCGCCCATGGTGGCGGATCGTTCGCCTTCTGGCTGGGTCGCATGGACAACGCGTGGCATCGACGCCACGACGTCGTGGGGACCTCACTTCATCCGCCCTCGCACTACGTGGAAAGGCTGTATGTGGACAGCGTGGTTTTTGATCCACGGGCCTTGCGACTGCTGGTCGACGTCATGGGAGCAGATCGGGTCGTCCTCGGAAGCGACTATCCCTACCCGCTGGGTGAACGCCCCGTAGGCGCGATGGTCAGGGAGAGCGCGCTGATTTCCGAAGAGGAGAAGGAGTTGGTTCTCCGTGACAATGCGTTGAGATTCCTTGGGCTATCACCATCGACGGAGAGTGCTGCATGAGTTCGCTCGAAGTGGCTCGGGCTCTAGAGTCCAGCGACCCGCTGCCCTCGCGCAGAGGCGAGTTCCGTGTGCCGATGCGACGGGAGGGCGCGGAGATCGCCTATTTCGCGGGGAACTCCTTGGGACTGCAACCCGCTCGGGTGGCGACAGACGTGAAGCAGGAGTTGGACGACTGGGCTGCGTTGGGTGTTGAGGGACACGAAGAGGCCGCCAGGCCCTGGGTGCGATATCACGAATTCCTGCGGGCTCCGGCGGCGAGACTGGTCGGTGCGCGCGAACATGAGGTGGTCGCGATGAACTCGCTGACCGTAAACCTCCATTTGCTGATGGCGTCCTTCTACCGGCCGACTCCGGACCGCTACCGCATCGTCATCGAGGACTCGGCTTTCCCGTCCGACAGTTACGCCGTCAAGAGCCACGCGGCCTTCCGGGGATACGACCAGAAAGACGCCGTTGTGCGCGTGAAGCCACGGGAGGGGGAGCATTGCCTTCGGACCGAGGACGTGGCCGAGTTGTTACGGCAACAGGGTGACCGGATCGCCCTGGTGTTGTTCGGTGGGGTCAACTTCCTGACCGGAGAGCTGATGGACATACCGACGATTACCCGGCTGGGTCAAGATGCCGGCGCGGTCGTCGGGTGGGATCTCGCCCATGCAGCGGGGAACGTCCCTCTTCGCCTGCATGATTGGGGGGTCGATTTCGCTGCTTGGTGCACGTACAAGTATTTGAATTCCGGTCCGGGTGCGGTCGCTGGTGTCTTTGTCCATGAGCGGCACGTCGGCGACGCGTCGCTCCACCGGCTCGCCGGTTGGTGGAGTAATGACCCAGCCAACCGGTTCGAGATGCTCGCTGAGCTCACGCCCACGCGGTCTGCTGACGCCTGGCAGTTGTCGAATCCTCCGATCCTGGCGATGACCCCGGTGCTGAGCTCGCTCTCCATATTCGACGCCGTGGGGATGACCGCTCTTCGCGAACGTAGTCAGCGCCTGACCGCCTACCTCGAGTCGCTCCTGGACGCTGCCCTTCCGGCGATCGGCGCTTCGATCCTGACGCCCCGAGATCCGGAGGCCCGCGGCGCCCAATTGTCCGTACGGGTCGAGGGCTCAGATGCCGGCGAGCAGGCCGCTCGGATGCGCCATGACCACGCAGTGATCGCGGATGTCAGAAGGCCCAGAGTGATTCGGCTGGCCCCGACGCCGCTCTATAACACCTACGAGGACTGTCTGCGCGCCGTTGATGCGCTAGTAGCGTCGGCAGCACACGCACCCAAGGGAGCCTCGTGATGACCCCACGGAATCCGGACGTAGCCATCGTGGGGGCCGGACTCGCTGGCTCCCTGCTCGCCACGATGTTGGCTCGCCGTGGGCTGCGCGTCGATCTGTACGAGCGTCGACCAGACCCGCGAGGCGTCGCTCCCGAGCGCGGACGCTCCATCAACCTGGCGTTGAGTGCGCGCGGGCTCGATGCCTTGGATCGGGTAGGAATTCGCGACGAAGTTCTCAGCGCCGGACTGCCGATGCGCGGGCGCCTGCTGCACGATCTCGAGGGCCGGACGACCTACCAGCCATACAGCGCGAACGGTGATCGAGCCATCTATTCGATTAGCCGCGGCGCCCTCAACAACGCACTTCTCGACGTGGCATTGGAGTCCCCACTGGTCCGAGTGGCCTTCGATCATCGGCTCGCGGCGTTGTCGAGTGACAAGGGCGAGCTGACTTTCGCCCGGCCTGGAGGCCGGACCGTGCACGCGCACGCGCCGGTCATCCTCGGGGCCGATGGTGCGTACAGCGCCGTTCGGGCCAGGCTCCAATCGCTGCCAGGTTTCGATCTGAGGCAAGACAGCCTTGGGCATGAATACAAGGAGCTCACGCTTCCTGCGGTGGACGGCGAGTTCGCCTATCGGCCCGATGCCCTTCACATCTGGCCACGCGGCAGTTCGATGATGATCGCGTTGCCGAACCCCGATCGAAGCTTCACCTGCACGCTGTTCTGGCCGCGCTCAGGGGCGGAGAGTTTTGCGGAGATCGCGACCGGCCGTCAGGCGGCCGAGCATTTCGCGGCCGTCTACCCCGACGTCGTCCCGCTGATGCCAGACCTGGTCGAGGAGTACGACGCAAATCCCGTGGGCAACCTGCTCACGGTTCGATGCCGGCCGTGGCACGCCGACGGACGCGTGGGCCTGATCGGTGATGCGGCACACGCCATCGTCCCCTTCTTCGGGCAAGGCGCGAATGCCTCATTTGAGGACTGTGTCGAACTAGATCGGTGTTTCGGGGAAAACGAAGGGGATTGGGCCACGGCGCTGGCGCAGTATGAGGAGCGCCGACGCCCCAACACGGAGGCGATCGCCGATATGGCGCTGGACAATTTCGTGGAGATGCGCGACAAGACAGCGAGCGGTCTGTTCAGGGCGACCATGGCGGCTCAGCACGCGCTGGAGCGCCGGTTCCCAGATCACTACTCCACCCGTTACGAGCTGGTTTCGTTCAGCACCGTGCCGTACGCAGACGTCGTGCGCCGCACCAGCCCGCGCGGGCAGGTTGCAGCGGTCGCCAACGGAACGGCGGCGACCGTCCGATCCGCTCTGCAGCGGGTTGGGCGCAGAGGTTCATCGTCATGAGTCCGATCGTGTGGAACGAGGGTCTCCTCCTGGGTCAAGCGCAGTCGTCGCCCGTGCTGCTTCGGAACTATGTCGACGGTCGGTTCGTCGATGGTGATCGTCGATTCGCCAAGCTCAGCCCGGTCACGGGACAGCACATCATCGATGTGGTCGAGGCCGATCGCGAGCTCGTGGACGCGGCCGTGTCGGCGGCCCAGCGTGCGCTGCACGGCCCGTGGGGAGCATGGTCGGTGGCCGAGCGGGCCAAGCTCCTCCATGCAGTGGCCGACGGCTTTGCGCGGCGTTTTGACGATCTGGTCGCTGCTGAGGTCGCTGACACCGGCAAGACCATCGCCCAGGCGCGAGTGCTGGACATCCCCAGGGCTGAAGCCAACTTCCGAGCCTTTGCGGACTTGGTCGGCACCGTTCCGCTCGAGTCCTTCCACACCGTCACGGCGAGCGGTGAACGAGCCCTCAACTACGCGGTCCGCAAGCCGGTGGGCGTCGTTGCCATCGTCGTGCCGTGGAACTTGCCGTTGCTGCTCGCCACGTGGAAGCTCGCGCCTGCGCTGGCGTGTGGCAACACCGTGGTGATGAAGCCGTCCGAGGAGACTCCTTCGTCGGCCACAGTGGTCGCGGAGATCTTCGACGAGGTCGGGGTGCCCGCGGGCGTCTTCAACCTGGTTCACGGCTTCGGGCCCGGATCTGCCGGTGAGTTCCTGACGCGACACCCCGATGTTGATGCGATCACCTTCACCGGGGAGTCGGCCACGGGGACCGCGATCATGAAGGCGGCCGCCGAGGGCGTCAAAGCGGTCTCGTTCGAACTCGGTGGCAAGAACGCCGGCCTGATTTTTGCCGACAGTGACCTTGGTAGGGCGGTCGAGGGCAGTTTGCGTTCGACGTTCACCAACGGGGGCCAGGTCTGCTTGTGCACGGAGCGTCTGTACGTCGAGCGCCCGATCTTCGACGAGTTCGTGGATCGCATGGCCGCGGCTGCTGCACATCGCAGCTTCGGTTGGCCCACCGACCCCGATGCCGAGATGATGCCCATGATTTCTGGGCAGCACCGCGACAAGGTCTCTGGCTATTTCGACTTGGCCCGGAAGGAGGGCGCTGATGTGCTGGCGGGTGGCGGCTGCCCAGATTTCCAGGACGCACGCGCGGGTGGCGCCTACGTCCAACCCACGGTCCTGACCGGGCTCAGCGCCGACGCACGCACTAACCGTGAAGAGATCTTCGGCCCGGTCTGCCACATCGCTCCCTTCGATTCCGAAGACGAGGCGGTGGCCTTGGCGAACTCCACGGCGTACGGACTGGCGGCCACTGTATGGACTCAGGATGTGTCGCGGGCGCACCGGGTGGCACCCTCACTCGAGGCTGGGTTGGTGTGGGTCAACACCTGGTTCCTCCGCGATCTGCGGACCCCATTTGGTGGGGTGAAGGCCTCGGGCATCGGCCGGGAAGGTGGCGTGCATTCCCTAGCCTTCTACTCGGAGACGGCGAATGTCTGCATCGCCTACTGAGCCGTCAGCGACGGTCGTCGCAGGGGCCGCGCAACCGCTCGGCTCCTATCCGCATCTGGTCCGCGTCGGTTCTACGGTGTATGTGTCCGGGACAAGCAGCCGCCGTGCCGACGACTCGATCGCCGGAGCGAGCACTGGTGCTGACGGCGCGATGGTGCTCGACATCCGGGTCCAGACGGCTGCGGTGCTCGACCGCATCGGCGCTTTGCTCGAGGCGGTCGGAGGGGGCCTCGCCGATCTGGTTCAGGTCACGACCTACCTGGTTTCGATGTCCGACTTCGCTGGCTACAACGAGATCTACGGGCAGTACTTCCCAGCCCATGGGCCCACTCGTACGACGGTGGCCGTGGCGGAACTGCCGCATCCGCACCTGCTCATCGAGATCCAAGCCGTGGCGCATGTGCGCGACGGAGCCATGGAACCCAAGGAAGGGATCAGACCATGACCGAGGTCGTACCCCCCATCACTTTTGACGCCTGGTTGGTTGAGCATCAACACTTGCTCAAACCCCCGGTCAACAACCGGCAATTGATGCCCACGGGGGACGACTTCATCGTGATGGTGGTGGGCGGTCCCAACCAGCGCGACGACTTCCATGTCGATCCGTACGAGGAGTGGTTCTACCAAATCAAAGGCGACATCCAAGTGGTGCTGATGACGGAGCAAGGCCGGCACCCGGTCGATATCCGCGAAGGTCAGATGTGGATGTTGCCGCGTGACACCCCACATTCGCCGCAGCGACCCGATCCGGAGTCGTTGGGGATGGTGATCGAGCGCGTTCGTGAGGAGGGCACCACGGAGAAGTTCCAGTGGTACTGCCCGACCTGCGACCACCTGGTTCATGAGGTGGAGCTTCAAGTACGGGACATCGTGGCCGACCTTCCTCCGGTCTTCGCGCGATTCGCCGCGGACCAGTCGTTGCGGACGTGTGGTGCGTGCGGGGCTGTGCATCCGGCCCGCTGAGCGGGTACGAGTTTGTGTCTCAGATACCCCCAGGGGTATAGTCTGGATATCGTTCCTGCCTTCTGGAGGTCTGTGCATGTGTAGTCCCGCCGTCTGTCAGAGCTGTCGCAAGGTCACGTACTCCGGTTGCGGACAGCATGTTGATTCGGTGTTGGCCGCAGTCCCGGCCGACCGACGCTGCACATGCCGCTGATGCCCGGGTCGATGGCTGAAGTCGAGCCCACGCGTAGAGCCGGAGCTCAGGAATCGGACCGCCGGTTCGAGGTAGTGACGATCGAGACTCCGAGTCTGGGCGACCGGTCCTATGTCATCGCCTGCAACGGTCAGGCCGTCGTCATGGATCCGCAGCGAGACATCGATCGCGTCCAGAGTGTGCTGCAGACGCGGGGCTGGGTGCTGACCCACGTCGTGGAGACGCACATCCACAATGACTACGTTTCCGGCGGCCTCGAGCTGGCCGCCGTGACGGGCGCCGAGTACGTCGTTCCTGCACACGCCGGCGTCGCGTATCCGATCCACTCGGTCGATGATGAAGACACGTTCACATCCGGCGGCGCGATCTGGCGCGCAGTGCACACCCCCGGCCACACGCCGCACCACATGTCCTATGTCGTCTCTGTCGACGGTGTCGACCGCGCAGTATTTACCGGTGGATCCATGCTTTTCGGCAGCGTCGGGCGGCCGGACCTGCTGGGCGACGAATTCACGGTTGGCTTAGCGCACGACCAATGGCATTCGGTGCGGCGGCTGGTTGACGTGGTTGCCGACGAAGCCGACGTGCTCCCCACCCATGGTTTCGGTTCCTTTTGCAGCGCGACCGAAACCGTGGGCCTCGCTTCCACGGTTGGAGACCAACGCACCATCAATCCGGCCCTGACCCTCAGCCAGCCTGATTTCGTGGATCAGCTTTTGGCGGGACTGGATGCGTTTCCTGCGTACTACGCGCACATGGGGCCGGCCAACTCGGCTGGTCCAGAGGCGGTGGATCTCTCACTGCCCGAACTGGCTGACGCCAACGAACTTCGCCGGCGGATCGAGGCGGGCGAGTGGGTGGTGGATCTCCGCCAGCGGAAGGTCTTCGCCGAAGGTCATGTCCGGGGGTCCTTGAGCTTCGATCTCGAGGGAAATGCGGTGACCTACTTGGGCTGGCTGATTCCCTGGGGCACTCCGATCACTCTGGTCGGCGAATCCAGGGATCAGGTCCGACAGATGCAACGCGAGCTGGTTCGGATCGGCATCGACCGTCCAGCCGCCCACGCGGTGGGATCCCCCGAGGACTTGACCAGCTCGGCGGCCGACATCGCTCGACTGCGAGCCGTTGGCTTCGCCGACCTGGTCGCTGCGCAGGCTCTCGACTCGGATCTGCCGCTCGTTGATCTCCGTCGTCGCCTGGAATGGTCCGACGGGCACCTCGTGGGGGCCCGGCACCTTCCCCTGCACGACCTGCTCGGGCGCCTGGACGAGGTCGTCGCCTGGTCTGCGGCCCACCGCGAGGTCGGAGGCGACGGTCACGTATGGATCTATTGCGGGAGCGGCTTCCGGGCGGCCGTTGCTGCCTCGATGATGCAGCGCGTGGGAATAACCGTCATCTTCGTCGACGAGGACTTCGACCAGGCTGCCGCACGGGGCGCGACTATCGTGCTGCCAGAGACCGCGCCGCACCGACTAGGCCCGGCGGTGACCGCGTGAATTGGTTCTCCACGTTGCCGTCTGTTGACGCGGAGACAGCCCAACAAATGGTCCGCGATGGTGCCACGCTGGTTGACGTGAGGGAAATCAGTGAGTGGGACGCCGGCCACGCTCCGCAGGCCGTCCACTTGCCGCTGGCCCGCGTGGGGGAGGCCCCAGCCGAGATTCTTCAGTCCCCCTCGGTTGTGGTGGTCTGCCGTAGTGGTCACCGGTCGCGTTCGGCCACCAAACAGCTGAGGGACTTGGGCATCGAGGCGGTCAACCTCTCCGGTGGGATGTATGCCTGGGCCGCCTCGGGCGGCTCCGTGGTCGATGGATCCGGACGCGCAGGGCGGATCTGACGTCGGTGGCCGACCCCTTCGTCCTGCTCGTTATCGGTGCAGCGCTTGGCCTGTCTCTGGGCATGCTGGGTGGAGGCGGCGGCGTTCTCGCCGTTCCGCTTCTGGTCGCAGCCGGGTTGCCGGTTGCCTCGGCTTCGGCCTCCTCCCTGGTCATTGTCGGGACCGCTTCCGCCGCCGCGTTGGTGCCCCATCAACGCGCCGGGCGCGTGAACTGGCGGGTCGGCCTGATCTTCGGGTCGGTGGGTGTGATCGGCGCCTTGATCGGCGCGCGACTAGCCCAGGAGGCGAGTGAAACCGTCGTCCTGGCCGGTCTGACGCTGCTCCTCGTCCTGGGGGCTGCCACCATGCTCCGCGCCGCCACTCGACAGCGTGTCGAGGCGCGCGCAACCGATCGGAGTCACCCGGTCGGCGTCGCGGCGGGCACGGGTCTGGCTGGCGTGGGATCGGGGAGCGGTGAGCCGGTGGCTCAACCCGCCGTCCGGCCATCCTGGGGTCGGACCGGCGTCTTGGGTTCCGGAGTTGGCGTGGTCACCGGTTTCTTCGGGATCGGTGCTGGATTCGTCGTTGTTCCCGCCCTGGTGGCGGCCATGAAGATCCCCATCAAGGTCGCCACGGCCACCGCGCTCGTGGTGATCGTCATCAATTCGGCCGCGGCGTTGCTGATCAGGTACGAGGACCTCACGTCGGCCGGGGTCACCGGTGGACTTGCGGCAGTGAGCGCGCTGTTTGCGGTAGTCGGTGCTCGGATTTCGCGTCGGGTGCCCGGTTGGGTGTTGTCTGCAGTCTTCGGTTCCTTGATGGTGATGGTCGCGGTGTACACCCTCACCAAGGTCCTTCCCTTCTGACCGCACCTTCCCTCCTGACCAGAGCGACGCGCTCTCGACAGCTACTCGGACAGACGGGCCGTCTCGTCACGGCACCAGAGGGCGAGCAGCCCTCGGAAGTGTTCAATGAACTGTTCCTGCTCATGTGCAGGGAACATCGCCCGAACGGTGTCGACAAGAAGGTCGTCGAGGCCGGGGCCGGTGAACCAGTCCAGGGCCGCCTCATCGAAATGGCGTAAGCGTGAGTCGCAGAAGTCCGCGTAGCGCTCGGTCTCGAGGTACTCGTCAGCCAGCAAGCGGTAGTGCGCCAATTTCTCGTGGTAGTTGAGGTCTTCTCGGTCTGCGATCTCGAAATACGCCGACGTATCCAGATCGATCTGGTGCTGACGATCGGTGACGACGCAGTAGGCCGTCCAGCGGGCCAGCGCTTTCATGGCCCAGGGGAAGTAGTAGTGCAGCGAGGTGAGGGCCACATCAGGGCAGGCGTTGGCGTAGTCGATCGGGTACACCTGGTCCGGCTCGCCGTCCCGCCCGAATGCCACCAGCATCTCGCAGGAGTTGAACTCCCACCGGAAGAACGCGTTCACCGTCCGGTTGATGGTGACGCACTCGTCTCCGGCCTGAGGGGTGAGGAAGTCGTGGTCCACGGCGTAGCGGTGGTGCATCGGTTCGTCGGGCTGGAACCGCATGACCATCGTCTCGGGGCCGATGGACAGCGAACGGGCGAAGACGTCGTGCGGTTTGGACTGCTGAAGGTGCATCAGCATCTCGCCGGACTCGTCATAGGCGCGACGCAGCGTTTCAGGCCCATCGATCCGGGATACCCCTCGCCACCCACCGCCGTCGAAGGGCTTCATATACAGGGGGTAACCAAGGTCGGCGGCAATCGCTTCGAGATCGAACGCCTTGTTGTATCGCTCGGCTGTGTAGGCCCACCGTGCGTTGTCGAGAGGGTGCTTGTACGGGACGAGCACGGTGTCGGGGATCTTCAGTCCGAGGCGCATCATGGCGCAGTACGCCGAGTGCTTCTCCATGGACTGAAAGGTGAACGGGCTGTTCAGCAGGTACACGTCGTCCATCAGTGCGGCCTTCTTCAGCCACTCGCGGGGAACGTAGTACCAGTACGCCAGGCGGTCTATGACCAAGGCGTGACGTGGCTGGTCCCGTAGGGAGAACGGCTCAATCGTCACTCGCTCGGTGTCGATCGCGTGCTCGGTGCCGTGGCTGTCCGTGATCGGCCCCATCGCGCGCACCATCGCCTCGAAGGCTTCCGGCCAGTCGTTCTCCGTGCCCAGGAGCAGGCCGACAAGGTGGCGCTTGGTGCCGATATCCATGTCTGGTCCTCTGCGGTTGTCGGTTAGCTCAGGTGTCCGAGGTGGAGTGCCGCCATCTGCGCCCAGGACGGCCAGTCGTGCGGGGTGTCGTACCCCCACACGTCCAACTGATGAGGAATCCCCTTGGCCGAAAGCAGGTCAGCCAGGGCGAGGGTGGACGGCAGCGCCTGGGTGGGATGCACTTCCCACGATCCCTGCCCCACGCATAGCTGCACGAAGACGTGGTTGCGCAGCCAGTCCAGATGTCCACCTTCCATGTTGGCCAGGTAGGAGAACGGGTTGTTGAAATACAACGAGTCACCGCGCTCTCCCCAGCCGTTCCACGCCCCCGGGTCGTAACTCCCGGACATCCCCAGCGCATACGGAAACAGGTCGGCGCGGCGCAGGGCCAGGTTGACCGCGTGGTAGCCGCCCAAGCTGGCCCCCGCGGTCGCAATGGGAGTTGGACCTTGGCAGTCGTTGTGGATGGCGGGCGCAACCTGGTCGGTCAGCCAGGAGTGATAGTGGTCATGTCGTCGGGCGCGCTCCTCAACGGGTGCCGCTTGGTCAGACCAGGTCTGTCCGTCGTTGGAGTCCACGGTGTACACCTTGAGGCGACCCGCTTCGATGGGCTCGCTGAGCGCGCTGATAATGCCGTTGGCTTCCAGGTCGATGGCGCTCCCTCCCTCAGCCGGGAAGAACAGCACCGCGGGCCCCCAGTGGCCGTACGCTCGCACGGTTCCGGAGCCTCCGAGCCCCGGCGAGGGCAGGGTCCAGACGTCGCAGCGCATGGTGCGAGTCTGCCCGCACAAGCGCTTCCCGCGCGTCGGTTTCGGGTGGCCGAGATCAACAGGCTCCGGTCACACTGAGGTGGCCTCGCCTATCAGACCCTCGAGCGCGGGGTCCCACAGATCGCGCCAGGCCGTGAAGTTGTGTCCGTCGCGGCCTTCCACGAGCTCGACGCGGCCCGCATTGGCCCTCAGCATTTCCGCCATGGCGCGGTTGTTCTCGAGGTTCTCCTCCCCAAGCCCCACAGTGATGGTGATGGGCATGTCCACCAGCGGCGATGGGTCGGCTTGCAGCCTGCTCACCGCTTTCAGGACCGCCTCGTAGTAGGGAAAACGACGTTCTTGAGCGTCGTACTGAGGCAGAAAGAAGGACCCTGACTGGCACATGAGGCCGCTGAACGTGCCCGGGTACGAGGCCGCGGCATGGACGAGGGCAAGGGCACCGAGGCTGGCACCGAGCCCGCACACCAAGCCAACCGTTGGTGCGAGCGCGCGGGCAGCGGGCAGGGCCTGTTCCACGAGCGCGGCGGTGTACACCTCGTTCGCGGAGTATGAGCGGTCACGATCCTGCGGGTGGAGGAGCAGGACTCGGCAGGTCAGCTCTGGCCGGCGCTGAGCGAGCCAACGCAGGTAGTCGCCCAGCCGGGCGAGTCGCGAATATTCCATTCCGTCATGAACGAGCAGGAGGGGCAGGGGCCGGTCCCATTCCACGTCCGGCGGATTGAGCAGCACGCCAGTCACGACTACTCCGGGCACGTCGGTGTCAATGGTGAGGGGCTTGGGGGACCAGGGTGTCGACGCTGCCCCGAGCCACTGGGGAGCGCGATAGCCGGGGAGCTCAATCAGGCTTTGATCGCCGAAAACTCCGACCGCCCGACGCTGATTGGAGGGGTCAAGGACCATGACCTCGGAGCCATCCGGGGCCCGGACGATGAATTGGTATTCCAGGCGATCCACGGGTGGCCGCGGAATCGTCGCTTGCCAGCAGCCCGAAGAAGCGTAGAAGGCAGGGTCAGCGCCAAAGTCGCGCAGGTGAAACCAGACCCTGTCCGGCCGCCGACCCAGCGTCGCCGGACCGACCACGAAACGCAGGTCGCCGCTGGCGGGGTCAACTGTTGGGCCAAGGGCGAGGGGCGGGGCAGCATTCACGCCGGACACCCTAGGCGCCGGGGACAGCCGCGTTGACGATCGGAGGGCGAAAGGTGAAGGGCCCCTCGAAGTATGAGTTCGAGGGGCCCTTCGTCGACCACTGCCCGATCGGGTGATTGCTCACCCTCTCCGGCCCGCTGTGACACGCGCCCGAGATGCCTAGTTGCCCAGACCTCTCAAGGAGTTGGCCGCCGTCCGGTCCGTGCGCACTCGCCGCGTCATCACCCGCAGCCCGATCAGGTTGCCCTGAACGGATGGTGCACCGGTCTCCGACCGACCCGCCAGTTGTCGTTATGGACCACCTCGGAGGCGGGTTTCCCCGGTCTCTTCGGCTGCTCAGGTTGCCCCTAGCAGGTCCGCCCGTCTTCTGGCGTGGGAGTAGTTCTACGCCCTAGATCTGTTGTGGCGCAAGGCTTTTCGTAAACAAATTTCGTGTTCTTTTGGCTATCCACAGGCCGTAGGCTCATCTGCTTCGGTGATCCACAACTCGTCCACATGTTCGTCCACAGGCGTCTCATGGACGGTCAGCGCTGGCCGTAGGCGAGCAGGGCCAACTCGCCCACTCCGTTAACGGCTGCGTGAAAGACGATGGGTGCCAGCAGGCTGTTGCTACGGGTGCGCAGCCAGCAGAAGACCAGTCCGCCCGCGAACGTGATGAGGAGAGTGCCACCCACCCTCAACCCGGTGCCCACGAAGCCGTCGCCCACCAGATCCACCACCGTTGCGTTGGCTGGTCCGATGTTCAGTGCGGGCAGTATGTGCCAACACGCGAATATGGCTGAGGAAATCAGGCTCGCCGTCATCACGTTGCCGTGCCGCCGAAGCAGGCCGAGGAGTACTCCGCGGAAGGCCAACTCTTCAGGGATCACCGTGGCCAGGGGGATGACGACCAGGGTCTTGAGCAACGCGTCCGCGAGGGAAGGGGCGGGCACGGCGCTGACCGACTCCCGCAAGGCCGGGATGGTGAGCCCGAGCCCCGTACCCCAGCAGCACGGCAGCCGCTGCCACGCCGCCCCATCGCAGGCCCTTTCCCCAGGTCTCGCGCTGGAGTCCGAGTTCGTCGGGAGACAGATGCGCGAGTCGGGAGATCAGAATCAGACACAGGGTGAGAGCGATCCCGACCACGATGGCGTGCGGAACGACGCGGTTCGCGAGGATATTGGCCGCGATCAGGAGGGCGAGCACTGCGGCCAGCGTCCGGGCGGGAGTCACGACCGACAGTCTGCCGGGCCGCCCGACCTCCCCCGCGGGAAGTCTCTGAGCAGCGCGCCGCAACTGATGGTGTCGGTAGGCCACGCACCCAGTTTCGCGCAAGCACTCGTGCGCTTCCATGGGCTTCCCCTCAGCCGCGCCCAGAGTGGGCGAGATCCGTGGCTGGTTCACCGAGCGGATGGTCGGTGCGGCCTTGACCGTTGATCTGGCTACCCTGCGGTCATGACTGACCCTGTGCTCCCATCCCGTGCGCGAGTGGTTGTTGTCGGGGGAGGGGTGATCGGCTCCTCGGTGGCCTATCACCTGGCCCATCTCGGTCAAGACGTCTTGCTGCTCGAGCGAGACCGGCTGACGTCCGGGACCACCTGGCACGCGGCGGGCCTGATGGTCACGTTCGGATCAACCTCTGAGACCTCGACCGAGATGCGGAAGTACACCGCCGATCTCTACTCGCGTCTGGAGGCGGAGACCGGGCAAGCCACTGGCTTTCGCCCGGTGGGCTTCATCGAGGTGGCCAGCGACGAGGACCGGCTCGAGGAGTACCGGCGGGTGTCAGCCTTCAACCGACTGTGTGGCGTCGACGTCCACGAGATCTCGCCGGCTGAGGTCGGCGAGATGTTCCCCCTGGCTCGCACCGACGATCTGCTGGCGGGCTTCTACGTCGCTGAGGACGGCCGGGCCAACCCCGTGGACGTCACGATGGCGCTAGCCAAGGGCGCTCGGATGGCGGGGGCCTCGGTCCTCGAAGGCGTTCCGGTCGCCGACGTGCTCATCGACCAGGGTCGGGTGACCGGGGTACGGACGCCGTACGGCGACGTCGAGTGCGAGGTCGTCGTCAACTGCGCCGGCATGTGGGCCAGACAGCTCGGCGCCGCAAGCGGCGTCAACATTCCCCTCCAGGCAGCTGAGCACTACTACCTGATCACCGAGGAGATGCCCGAGGTCTCGCGGGACTGGCCGGTGCTTGAGGACCCCTCTCACCACGGCTACTTCCGCGAGGAGGGTGGCGGCCTGATGATCGGGATGTTCGAGCCGATCTGCGCCCCCTGGAAGGTCGGCGGGATCCCCGAGGACTTCTCCTTCGGAGAGCTCCCACCGGACTGGGATCGGATGGGGCCGTACCTGGAGAAGGCCATGTCGCGGGTCCCCAGGTCCATGGAGGTGGGGATCCGGAAGTTCTTCTGCGGACCAGAGAGCTTCACGGCCGACCTCCAGCCCGTGGTCGGCGAGGCTCCGGAAGTACGGAACTACTTCGTTGCTGCCGGTCTGAACTCGATCGGCATCCTTACCGGTGGTGGGCTCGGCCGCGCGCTGGCGCACTGGATCGTGGAGGGGCATCCCGACATCGACGTCACCGGCTTCAACATTGATCGCCTCCACACCTATCAGGCGACGCCTGAGTACCGCGCGACGCGGACCGTGGAGTCGCTCGGTTCGGTCTACCTGTGCCACTACCCGACCAAGTCCATGCAGACAGCACGTGGCGCCAAGGTGTCGGCGCTCCATGACCGCCTGGTCGCGCAGCGCGCGTACTTCCGGGATGTCAGCGGGTGGGAGGGTGCCGATTGGTATGCCCCTGAGGGTGTCCAGCCGGTGGTGGATGCGTTGTCATGGGGGCGGCAGAACTGGTTCCCGTACTGGCGTGAGGAGCACGAAGCGGCGCGCAGCGGTGTGATCGCGATGGACATGTCCTTCATGGCGAAGTTCCGGGTGCAGGGCCGAGATGCGGGGCGTGTCCTCAATCAGTTGTCCGCGGCCGACATCGACGGTGAGTCCGGTCGCATCACCTATACACAGTGGCTCAATGAACTCGGACGGCTCGAGGCCGACCTGACGGTCACCAAGTTGGCCGGCGACAGTTTTTGGGTTGTCGCCTCGGATACGGCGCACCGGCACGTCGAGACGTTGATGCGTAGGCAGATCGGCGACGCCCACGCGTTCGTCACCGACGTGACCTCGGGATTCGCCCAACTGAAATGTGCAGGGGCCACGATCACGGGAGCTGCTCCAGTCGCTCACGTCCGCGGATCTGTCCGACGCGGCTTTTCCGTTCCGTACGGCTCGCGAGATCGAGATCGGTTACGCACGGGTGTTGTGCGTGCGCATCACCTATCTGGGGGAGTTGGGCTACGAGCTCTACATCCCCACCGAGCAAGCGGCGCATGTTTACGACCGGATCGTCGCTGCCGGGGAGGCGCGACGGGCTGCGGCATGCCCGGGCTCAAGGCCTTGGCCAGTTTGCGCATGGAGAAGGGTTATCGCGACTACGGCCATGACATCGACAACACCGACACGGGTGCTCGAAGCAGGGCTCGGTTTCGCGGTCAGCCTGGACAAGGCCGGGGGCTTCGTAGGGCGAGACCATGTTGTGGAGCCGATCGGCCAGCTTGATGAGCAGGATGCGGATGTCCTTCGACATCGCCAGCAACATCTTGCGGAAGTTCTCGGCCTGTCGTTCCCGCACCGACGTGAACTCGATCTTGGAGATCTTGGTCAGGCCGTCGACCAGGAAGGCCACCTCGTCACCGAACAGGCGCTCGATCTCCTCGACGGTGCTGAGAGTGTCCTCGACGGTGTCGTGGAGCAGGCCGGCGGCGACGCAGACGTCGTCCATCCGCATGTCGACGAGCAGGCCCGCAACCTCGAGAGGGTGCACCAGGTAGGGCTCGCCGGAGAGGCGCTCCTGGCCCTCGTGCACCTTCGCCGAGTAGACGTAGGCGCGCTGGAGCAGGGACAGATCGCTGGTCGGATCGTACTCCAGCACGCGGTCGGCGATGTCGTTGAAGCGCAGCACCTGACCCTTTTCCCCTTTTATATCAAGCCCTTGTGCAAGGCTACCGGAGCCGGGACGGGCCGTCCATCGGCTCAGCCCGCGGCCTTCACACCCAGGCGGCGCCCGGCGGCCGCCGGATCGAAGCGCCCGCGAGCGCCGCCGCGTCCCCGCTGCGCTCGCTGGCGATGATTTCGGCCACCTCGGCGACGCAGCGCTCGAGGTCGTCGTTGACGACCGCGTAGTCGAAGATCGCGGATGGCGCCTCGAGCTCTTCGCCGGGCCAGCGCGAGGCGGCGGCGGATCCTGCTCGGACGCGTCGCGTCCCGCGCCCGCGCAGGCGCGCGCTCGAGCTCGCCGGGCGACGGCGGCAGCAGGAAGATGAAGCGCGCGTCGTCGCGGCGCTGCCGGACCTGGGCCGCGCCCCTGCACCTCGATCTCGAGGAGCACGTCGCGGCCCCGGCGCGCGGCTCTGTCGAGCGCTGCGCAGCTCGTCCCGTAGTGGTTGCCGTTGTACTCCGCGTACTCGAGGAAGGCGCCCGCCGTCGACGAGCTCGCTCGAACCGCTCGGGCGATGACGAAGCTGGTAGTCGACGCCGTCGCTCTCACCGGCGCGCGGCTGCCGCGTCGTGTGGGAGACCGAGAACCGGAGGTCCGGGATCGGGCCACGAGCAGCGCCGGCAGACGGTCGTCTTGCCCGGTGCCCGACGGCGCCGCGATCACGAACGGGATGCCGCGGCGCCGGTCGCACCGGCTACGACTCGCCGGCACCGTTCGTCGCCCTGCTCGAGGCGCGCGGCGATGGTCTCGGGGTTGATCGCCGACAGGATCACGTGGTCGCTGTCCGTGACGAGGATCGAGCGCGTGCGGCGGCCCTGGGTGGCGTCGACGAGCTTGCCGCGCTTCCCGGCCTCGCTCGCGCAGGCGGCGCATCGGCGACGAGACCGGGGCGAGACGATCGCGATCACCCGGGCGGCCGCGCACGAGGTTGCCGTAGCCGATGTTGACCATGGGAGGAGCCCGCGATCGTCTCGGGACCGCCGGCCCCGGCGGGCGTCGCGCCCTACTCAACGTTCTGGACCTGCTCGCGGATGCGCTCGATCTCGGTCTTGAGCTCGACGACCCGGTGCGCGATCGGCGACGTCGTTCGCCCTTCGAGCCGATCGTGTTGGCCTCTCGCGACCGAACTCCTGCAGCAGGAAGTCGAGCCGTCGCCCGACCGGCCGCCGGCCCGGCACCCTCGAGGATCGTCCCGAACTGGTCGACGTGGCTCCGCAGCCGCACGAGCTCCTCGGTGATGTCGAGACGGTCCGGCGGCGATCACGATCTCCTGGTGGAGCCGCGCCGGGTCGACAGGCCCGGTCCCGCGACGAGCTGCTCGGCGCGCTTGCGGAGCTTCTCGCGACGCGCTCTCCTGCACGCTCCCCGAGCGGGCCATCACCTGCTCGACCAGCTCGTCGACGCGCGCCACCCGCGCGCGCAGGTCGCGCTCGAGCGCGTCGCCCTCTGCGCGCCGCATCGCGTCGAGGGAATCGAGCGCGGCGGCAACGGCCTCGAGCAGTACCGACGGCAGGTCGTCGTCGGGAAAATCCCGGTCGGTGAGACGCGCCACCCCGGGCAACCCCAGCAGGGTGTCGATGGAGAGGACCCCGCCGCCGAGCCCCTCGGACTCCTTCAGCTCGGCCGCCGCCCGGGCGTAGGCCCGCGCCGCCTCGCGGTCGATCTCGAGGCGTTGCAACGGCGCGCCGGCATCCGGGGCGGTGATGGTGACGTCGACCTTGCCCCGGTCGACCCGCGCCTGGACCAGCTGCTTGACCTCCTGCTCGAATCCCGCGAGGCCCCGGGGCATCCGGGCCCGCACGTCGAGATGCCGGTGGTTCACCGAGCGCGCCTCGACGTCGAAATTCACCCCGGCGACCTCGAAGGACGCCCGCCCGAACCCCGTCATGCTGCGAATCATGCTGGCTCCTTCACGGCGGCGACTGCAGCGGGCAGCAGCGCGCGCACTTCGTCGGCACTGGCCGTCGCCGTACCGAATTTCCCGATGGCGACGCCGGCCGCCGCGTTGGCCAGCACGGCGGCCTCGAAGAGGTCGGCGCCGGCGCAGAGGGCCAGGGCCAACGCTGCCATGGCGGTATCGCCGGCTCCCTGGACGTCGTAGACCTCCCGGGGAACGGTCGGAACGTCGACGGCCCCCTGCCCCGCCCGGAGGACGGTCATGCCGTTTGCGCCCCGGGTGACGACGACGTCGCCGCCGCCGATCCGCTTCTGCAACCGCGCCGCCGCCGCGGCCAGGTGGAAAGCGTCGCGGATCGCCATGCCCGTCAGGGCCTCGGCCTCCCGCAGGTTCGGCTTCAGCAGCGCGGCGCCGCGAAACGGCGCGACCCGGTCCTTGGGGTCCACCATCACCGGCACGTCCGCAGCCGCCGCGTCGCGGAGCAGCGCCGACGCGAGGCGCTGGGACAGCACCCCCTTGCCGTAGTCCGCGAACACCACCGCCCGGGCGCCGGCCGCGGCGTCCCGAACCCGCTCCCGCAGGCAGCGAGCGATCGCCGGCGCCGGCTCCTCGACCGACTCGCGGTCGAGGCGGACCACCTGTTGGGCGCGGGCCACGATGCGGGCCTTGTGGGTCGTGGGGCGCCCGGGGGCCACCACCAGCTGCGACGAATCGAGGCCCAGGCCGTCCATCAGGTCGCGCACGCAGGCTCCGGCCTCGTCGTCGCCGACCACGCCGCAGACGGCGACCCGCGCCCCGAGGCTCGCGGCGTTGCGCGCCACGTTGGCCGCCCCCCCCAGGGCCAGCGACTGCTCCTTCACCTGAACGACGGGGACCGGCGCTTCGGGGCTGACCCGCGTGACGTCTCCCAGGATGAACTCGTCGAGGACGACGTCCCCCACCACCAGCAACCGCAGGCCCGCGATGTCCGCGAGCACGCGGGTGAGCCGCGCGAGCAGGGAATCGCTCACCGCGGCCCCGGCGACGCGGTCGCGGCGAGGCCCGGACCGGCCGGGCAGCCGCGCAGGTGCCAGCGCAACACGCCGAGATGGCTGCGCCAGCGGACGCGCCAGGTCGGCGACAGTGCCGCCGGCAGCGAGAAGGCGAGACCGTACCAGCCACTCTTCAAGACGCGCATCGCCATCACCACCGCCGTCGCGGCGGAGCCGCGACTCGAGCGAAAGTATCGATAGAGCGAGCGATGGTACTCGATCCGGCTTCCGGCCGGGTCCACGCGCTTGCTGCTGGCTCCGGAAACGTGGGAGACGTGGGCGCCGGGAACGTGGACCACGCGCCAGCCTGCGGCCCGGGCCCGCCGGCACCACTCGGTGTCCTCCAGGTAGAAGAAGTAGTCCTCCGGCAGGGGGCCGACGTCGTCGATCATGCGCCGGCGCGCGAAGAGGGCGGCGCCGGTGATCGCCTCCACGTCGAGGGGCGCGTTCCCGACCCAGCGCTTCGACGGGAAGCGGCGCCGGGCGACCCACTGCAGCAGCGACTTGGGCACGACTTCCGAGAGGAGCGTCGGAAGATTGTGGATCGAGTTCTGCCGTCGGCCGTCTGGATGGAGCAGCTGCGGCCCGACGACACCGACACCCGGGTCGCCGTCCAACACCGCGAGGCAGGCCTCGACGGCGCCGGGGAGCAACCGGGCATCGCTGTTGAGCAGCAGCACATGGCGCCCCCGGGCCCCGCGCAACCCGCGGTTGCAGCCTGCCGCGAAGCCGACGTTGCGGTCGAGGGCGATCACCTCGACGTTCGGAAAGGCCCGCCCCACGGCGGCGACGGTGCCGTCCCCGGAGCCGTTGTCGACGAGCCGCAGCTCGGCGCGGATGCACCCCTGCGGCGCCAGCGCCTCGCAGAGCGACGCCAGGCATGCGAGCACCAGGTCGCGGGTGTTGAAGCTGACGACGACGACGGTGAGATCCATCATCCCACGAGGGCCGCGGCCTGGGACGGCGGTGCGAGCAGCTCGCTCGCGGCGGCGACGACGGCGGCGGGCGCGATGGCGGGCATGCAGCCGGCGCTGGCGCAGCCGCTGCGACAGGGGCTGCAGGAGAAGCCCGCCCGCAGGCTGCGGGACGGGGTGCGGTGCCAGGGCGCGTTCTCGACGGGATCGGTGGGACCGAGGAGCTGGACCACCGGCGTCCCGACCAGCGACGCCAGGTGCAACGGACCGGTGTCGGCGCCGACGGCGAGACGGCAGCCGGCGAAGAGCCGGGCCAGGTCCGCCGGGCTCCGGGTCTCCGGTGCCAGCCGCGCCGCGCCCCCGGCCGCTGCCACGACCGCCCGGGCGCAAGCCAGGTCTGCCGGCGACGGGCCGCGGGTCACGATGCAGGGAGCTCCGACGCGCCGGGCCAGCTGCCGCGCCACCTCGGCCCAGGCCGCCGCCGGGTAGCGCTTGTGGGGCGTGTGGGGGCTGCTGCCCGGGTGGATCGCCACCGGGGCCGGGCCGGGCCGGTGCCGCTGGCGCGCAGCGACGGAAAACGGCTCACCCGCCTCGGGGTCGACGCCGAGGGCGGCCACCAGGGCGGCATTCCGCTCGAAGCGGCTGATGCGACCGGCCGGCAGGACGACGCGGTCGGTCGCGAAGAGATGCGCCCGCTCCCGGGCGAAGGGCGGCGCGTAGGTCACGCGCCGCGGAGCACCCGACAGCCGCGACAGCACCGCCGACCGGAGGATCGCGTGGAAATCGAGCACCAGGTCGAAGCGACGCCCGCGCAGGGCGCCGAGGAATTCCCGGGCATCGCGGTGCAGGCGCCGCAGGCGAACGCGGCGCAGCGACTCGGCGAGCGCGGGCCGGGGAAACTCGATCACCTCGTCGACGACGGTCGCGCCCCGCAGGACACCGGCGTGGGCCGGCTCGACCAGCCACGCCAGGTGGGCGCCGGGATGGGCGCGGCGGAGCGCGGCGACGGCGGGCAGCGTGCGCACCACGTCGCCCAGGGCGCCCAGACGGATCACCAGGATCCGGTCGGCGGCGATCGGGCGCGGCGGCGGCGAAAGACGGGCGGTGATGGCGAGCCTCGCGGTCCAGGTCGGCTCCGGTAGGATACCTCCCGATGCGACCAGCCCACACCCTGTCGAGCTACGTCGCGCGCGAGGTCGCCCTGTACACCGCGCTCGGCCTGGCCGCGATCACTCTCGTGCTGGTGGGTCGCAACCTGCTGCGTCAGCTCGGCGGGCTCGTCGCCGCCGGTGCGTCGGCCGCCGATGTCCTCGGCGTCCTCGGAAACCTGACCAGCATGCTGGCGGCCTACGCGCTGCCGATCGCCTTCCTCTTCGGCGTGTTGCTGGCGACGAGCCGCCTGGCGTCGGACCGCGAGACACTGGCGATGGACAGCTGCGGCGTCGGGCTGCGCGCGCTGCTCGCACCCGTCGCGGTCATGGGATTGCTCGTGTCGTGCCTCACCGCGTACCTGGTGGGCGAGGTCGAGCACCGGGCGCGGCGCGAGCTGCGCCTGCAGGTGAGGACCCTCGCGGCCGAGGGCCGTCTGATCGAGGCCGGTGGCTTTCGCGAGGTCGGCGACCGGGTGATCTTCGTCAAGCGGCGTCGCGACGACGACCAGCTCGAAGGCGTGGTGATCGCCGATCGCGGCGACCCGGCGCGTCCCCGGGATCTTCGCCGAGCGCGGCGAGATCGCCTGGGACGACGACGGCCGGGCGCTGCGGCTGCGACTGCACGCCGGGGACATCCACGTCGACGCGGCGGCTACCAGCCGGCACGCGCCAGACGACGGCGAACGCTATCGCCGCATCGCCTTCGACCACTTCGACTACCGCATCGCAGCGGCGGAGCTGCTCGGCTCCGAGATCGAAAGCTACCGGCCCCGCGAGATGGACCGCGAGCAGCTGCGGGCGGTGATCGCCCGGGCCGAAGCGGGTGAATCCCTCGCGGACCTGCGGCGCCAGGATGCGGTGCACTACGACGTGCAGCTCCAGCGCCGC
Organism: uncultured Actinomycetota bacterium; assembly: GCA_963851405.1. Lineage (GTDB taxonomy): Bacteria > Actinomycetota > Actinomycetes > DATJPE01 > DATJPE01 > JANPBY01. Next base: position 537,824 of record CAWKPB010000005.1, read on the forward strand.
CTGGCCCTCCCCTTCGCGCCGTTCCTCTTCGGAATGGTCGGCGTGCCCCTCGGCGCCCGGCGGGCGCGGCCGGGCCGCGCCACCGGCGTCCTGGTCTGCGCGGGTCTCGTCCTCTGCTACTACGCGCTGATGACCCTGGGCCAGCTGGCGGCCATCGAGCGGCTGCTCCCCGTCCCGGTCGGTCTGTGGCTCCCGAACGCGGCGTTCGCCGGGGCCGCCGGGCTGCTGCTGCATCGGGCCACGCGACGGGGCCCGCCGCTCGCCACGTTCCGTTTGTGCGACGATAGTCAGAGTGGAAGTTACTCGGATGTAGATGATCCGACTTTTGAGTGATTCAGTCCACAGAATTTGATTCTTTGATTTTGCAAATGATATAGATTATAAGGCTATCCAGGGATTTGTAAAACTTGTATTTTTTCTCCTTTCATAAGTTAACGCGACCATAACGAGGCCCGATGAAAGACTCAGATTTATTCGCTTCGCCTGGAGGATCTTTCTTCTTCTTCTTAGCCAAGTTCGTGATAGGTGGCTTCTTCTCGCTCTTGGAAGGGGTACGCGGCGACGTGGGTGGCGGCCTCATTGTGTTTCCGGCCTCTGGTTCGCTGGACTTTGCGACGACGGGCTCACTATAAGGAACTTCGTCCTCGGGCCTTTCGAAAACTTCTGAGTCTCCAACGGGTTGAGAAATGTCGTTATCGGCATCCGTTGTCGGCTGACGTTGAGAGCCGCCGTGTGATGGATGGGCATACGTCTTACCGTCACAGCAAGCACAAATCTTGGCGCACACGAACTTGTCGGGGAGAGGAACAAGCCAGCAAATAGAAATCATGGCTGATCAAAATAATAACATTCAGAGTAGTTCAAAACTCCAGCCGCACCAAGAGTACAATTTCGGCAATCGGCAACTTCAAGTCCCCGCAGAACTGTATACGTTAAAAGAACGCCAACAAGCGCCACAACGTACAGAATGCGTGTAGTCAACCAAATGATTTCTGCAGGTCTGCCCTTGATGGCAAACATGACCAGGCAGATCCCAATCATGGTGAAGGTTAGACACAAATTCGCAATCACACCAAACGCTTGAGCGGTTTTAATTTGGGCACTTGGACTGCTGTATTCCGAACAACTCGGGTTGCTAAAATACTTCCCCCCAAACACCCCGAGAGCTTTGCTGGTGCCGTTTATTTTGACAAAATCACAAGAAGCCAAGGATGTAACGGAGAAAATCCAGGCCAGAATGTTGAGAGAAAAAAGAACCCATCTGTATTTTTGTAGATGCAAGAATATAGGCGCAACAGAAGGCAATGTGAGCGCAACTAGCTACATCTCAACGCACATATGGCATAGAAGTACCTGCCCCGCGCCAGCTTTTGAGTGCTCTTAGGGCTATCTAGCAGGAAATTGCTCTACAAGAAGAAGAAATCCCGCACTCATCGGGAGCAGCGCCAGCGACATATCCCATCAATCAGTGCCGAAGTGCCCATCGTACGGTCATGCTTACCGATTGATGTTCTGTTGTTTCGGAGTATCGCAATACGCACAGCAGCAACCCATCTTGCTTTTGGTTCCTTTCTTTGTTCACGAAAGCAACAAGAACGAATGAAGCGAGGACTGGTTGGAGTTCTCATCGCCATCGAGGGCGGACAGACGGAGGCAGAGCAGCAAGCAAGCGACAGCGCCGCCTCTCACCTCTCATCCTCCGCTCACAATCTTCTTTGTTTTCTCCTGGCACCTTCTTGCAAGCTCCAAAAACAAAGCAAGATTGCTGAGAGAGAGGGAGAGTCTTTGGAACGACACTGCAGGCAGTCGTGTGAAGGCTGGAGAGGAACAAGCTGTAGCTCTGCGAGAGTTGTACGTGGAAACTGCACCAGAGAATGACTCTCAAAGATTCTTGAGAATCGAAGACAATCAACCACTGATTGCTCAACTCTGCAAGCAGACAAACAGGTGGAAGCACTGAAGAGCAGCAGCGCAGTGTTGACAAGGTGCCACAGATGACACAGCTCCCTCTGGTGGCAGGGGATGCTGATGAAGTTCATCAATCAAAGAAGTGAGAACTTTGATCGATGAGAGCAGACTTGCTCTCCAGTCGAGCACCGGATGCACACCGTTTGAACAATTTAGTGTGCAAAAACATATGGTCGGGAGACAACCCACGAATCAGGATCAGGAGTCAGACATGAGTCCCACTGATTCCTTCCACTCCCTCTCAAGTGAGCACGTGAGACAGATTATTGATGGTCGAGTGAGCTTGCTCTCCAAAAATGAGATTCAACGGACATGTCATGAGCCAATCACCAGCCAACAAGAAGGGCGCGTAAGCGTTTGAATTTCTCTGGTGAAAGACCTTTGGTGAAAATGTCTGCCTTCTGATCTTCGGTGGAGATGGGCTTGATGCTCATGCTGCTTGAAGGTCCGATCTTGGACTTAAAGAAATGGTATTTTGCAGCAATGTGCTTGGTTCGAGGAGCAATCTTGGGGGAAGCAGCAAGGGCAAGGGCACCATTGTTGTCTTCAAAAATGGTGGATCAAATGATGGCCGAGCGCTTGGCAAAGTCCAGTTTCAGCGCAGTTCTGGCTTCCTGCAAAAGCCCACGCATCAGAGCAAGCTCTCGCATCAATTGTGGAAGAGCAACATGCTCTGCTTTGGTGGCAGAAAAGAGCAATCTCCGTCTGCAGCTTGGATGCCCAAATCAATGGAGTGTTTCCCAAGGCAAGTGCGCGTCCGGTGCGTTGTTCACCCTTGCAATGATGCTCGCTGGCTGGTGACATGCACCTTGGGACCACCACGCCAGATCTTGCAGGTCTCGCAAAACTTGACCTCTTTGCCATTGACGGTCTTGATGTGAGGTTTGCCTTCTTTCGGCGGGGTGCGGCGCTCTTTGCGGCTCATGCCACCATGGTCAGGGTTTGGCTTGTTTGCCAACTTGTCACCGCCGTTCTGCGACTGTTCCTTGGGGGCATCCTTCTTGGGGCAGTTTGGCTTGATGTGGCCCTTGACTCCACAGTGGTGACAGATGAGATCCTTGTGAGCTGGATTCGCCACCTTGTCGTTGCCATTATTGTGGCCATTTTGCGAGTGGGGATTTGATGGCTGAAGCTTGCCATCAAGCTTCTTGGAAAGGCAATCAATGGAGGCCTGCAAAGCTTGCACAGGATTTTCCTTGTGGACCTTCTTCACTTCCCACATGTCATTGGTTTCAAGGGAGCGATGCTTGGTCTTGAGGGAGTCGACAACAACGTCCCACTTCTCGGTGGTCGAGGGACTAGAATCCACCTTGTCATGCTGCTCGAGGACTTGCAACTCAAAAGCGAGGGTCAAGCTTCCTCGGAAACAGCCAACAACCAACAAATTGAGGTCCTTTGGCTTGAGTTCATTGCCGACTCCATCCAGATGCTTGGCAATTTCGGTCACTTTCTGACTGAAGGTGTCAACATTCTGACCGGGCTCATTTGCCAGATGGAGGGCTTGGAGATTGCGTTCCAGCTTGCGCACTGCACTTGCTGAAAGCAATTGGCAGATGCCAACAATGGCCACCAAAACTTGGGGACCAGTCACATTGGCTTTGAGGTCATTGTTGACCTTCTTGAGCATCTCGTTCTTGAGGGAACATTTAAGGTGAGAACCCAACATTGCAAGGTTTGCAAGATCTTGGGGACACAGGAGCACCAGCTGCCCAGCCAGGTGCATTGCCAGCTTGGAGTTCTTTGACCCAGTCATCTGCCAACTGCTTGGTTGCTTTGCCACAGCTGTCAAGGAGGTGAGTCTCGGTGCCATTCTGATGCTGGATCTGATGCACTGGGTCCACACCATGCTTCTCAATGTCTTCTTTGAGAAGCTCCAACCAGGTCTGAAAGGACGTCTTCATGGTGTTTGCCTTCGTCATTTCTTCCGGCGCAGCAAGGTGGAAATCCTCCTTCAGACCGGCGGCACAATAAGTCTTGGTCTTGGCAATGCTCTTGCAATCAGCAGGTTGCCAAGCCTTGGCAGATGCCGGATGCATGGCTGCACTTGTTCTTCCGGTTCCTCCACCACCAGTCCAAGGCACAAATGTGCCATCTGGATTGACTAAGATGCCGCCAGCTCGAGGTTCCGGCGGTCAAATGATGGCAGTGGTGGTCGTCGAGGATGTCGAGGATGTTCCTGTTCCCGTGCCAGTCATCATGGTCATCATCTTGCCATCTCATGCAGTCAACAAAGAAGGTACACTGTTGTTCTGGAGTTACAGGCTCTCCAAAACTGCAGATGCAGAAGGCAAAATAGTCGATGTTTGATCCAATGACAAAAGCACGTAGGTTCACGCAGACTTTGGTGCTGAAAAATTTGGATCTTCTTGATGAATCTTCCGATGGCTTCAGTTCCATCCCTTTGCCAGCTGCAGGTCATCAAGTCGACTCTTCTTGCTTGTTTTGCTGATGCTTGGGCTTGCAACCTGGAATGATACTGCAGGCAGTCATGTGAAGGCTGGAGAGGAACAAGCTGCAGCTCTGCGAGAGTTGCACATGGAAACTGCACCGGAGAATGACTCTCAAGGATTCTTGAGAATTGAAGACAATCAACCACTGATTGCTCAGCTCTGCAAGCAGACAAACAGGTGGAAGCACTGAAGAGCAGCAGTGCAGTGTTGACAAGGCATTGCAGATGATGCAGCTCCCTCTGGTGGCAAGGGATGCTGATGAAGTTCATCAATCAAAGAAGTGAGAACTTTGATCGATGAGAGCAGACTTGCTCTCCAGTCGAGCACCGGATGCACACCATTTGAATAATTTAGTGCATAAAAACACATAGTCGGGAGACAACCCACGAATCAGGATCAGGAGTCAGACACGAGTCCCACTGATTCCTTCCAGTCTTTTTTGCTCTTCCTCACAGTCTTTCAGATGCAGTGAACAATTTGGCACAACTTTTGACATTTGGCATGCCACACAGCCCACTGCCATGCATTCCCCCTCAGCAGTGGCAACAAACATTGCCACAAGCTGCTCCACCTGACACTGCCCAGCACCTGCTTCTTGTTTTTCTTGAGCCATGGAAAATGAAGGGATGGTGGTCAATGATGATTTGGACAATGGAAGGACAGGGAGTCGGCCTTCCAAAGCACATTGGGAATTGACTGCAGTGCAGCTTCATGCCTGATGGAAACTGGGGGCCATGGTGGATGTGTGTGTTGTGTGTGTGTGGCAGATCCGCCCATGTGCACTGTTGCAGCACTTGCACTGAAAGGTTGATTGTTGTTTGGACTGCTTTTGCCTCTGCTGCTCACAATCCACAAATGTGTTTGGTGGAACATGAAGTGCCTCAGTGACCACTGATTTGCCCCTTTTTGTCGCGGATTGACTGGGCAGGAGATCCAGTGGTGAGTTGTGTGGACCTCCAGTGGTGCAAAAGGCCAAGAAAGAATCTGGCCAGGTGAATCTCCAGTGTGGATGGCCTTTCCCACTTGCTGCCCCACAAGGGCAGCATGGCAGGCATGGGTGCAATCTCACCAGGCATTGCCAGCACCAGAGGGGCCACACGCCTGTGCACCAGGAGTGTGGGACATCAAACAAATGGTGTCAGAGGACAGCCTGGACTTGTCAGCTGCCAGCCACAGAAGTAGGTTGTCCCTGCAGCCCTCAAAGCATTGTGTCTCCAGACCCAAGCAAGGCAAGACAAGCCCTCATTTCTTCTGGCTCACATTTTCCCTGGCCTGTGGGCCAGGGGAGAGTGAGTGGACTCTCATCAAGCAGCACCAACACTGTGCCTTTGCTCTTTGGTGCTGCTTGTGAGTCCACTCACTCCCTGGGCCCAGGCCAAGGGGAAGTGCAGACCAGAAATGAGGGCTTGCTTGCCTTGCTTGGGTCTGGAGACACAATGCTTTGAGGGCTGCAGGGACAACTGACTTCTGTGGCTGGCAGCTGACAAGTCCAGGTGAATGCCCACACTGCCTGGTGCACAGGCGTGTGGCCCCTCTGGTGCTGGCAATGCCTCATGACCATCCTGCCAGTGTTGCTGGGCACAAGTGGGGAAAGGCCACCACCACTGGAGATTCACCTGGCCAGATTACTTCTTGGCTCCTTGACCACTGGATCCACACAACTCACCACTGGATCTCCTGCCCAGTAAAAACAAAAGAACGTCACGTGAGCTTCATGTTCCACCAAACACATTTGTGTTGTGAGCAGCAGAGGCAAAAGCAGTCCAAACAACAATCAACCTTTCAGTGTGCAACAGTGCACATGGATCTGCCACACACACACGCGCGCACACCTCCGCCATACACCCCATTTCCATCAGGCATGAAGCTGCACTGCAGTCAATTCCCAATGTGCTTTGGAAGGCCGAGGACTCCCTGTCCTTCCATTGTCCGGATCATTCACACCATCCCTTCATTTTCCATGGCTCCAAATCAGAAGCAGGTGTGTAAGACAGTCAGGTGGAGCAGCTTGTGGCAATGTTTGTTGCCACTGCTGAGGGAGATCATCACAGTGGGCTGTGTGGCATGCCAATGTAAAAAGTTCCTTAAATTGTTCCTGCATCTGAAAGACTGTGAGGAAGGCAAAAAAAGACTGAAGCGATACGTGGACTCGTGTCTGACTCCTGATCCTCATTCGTGGGTTGTCTCCCAACTTGTTCAAATGGTGTGCATCCATGCTCGACTGGAGAGCAAGTCTGCCTCTCGTCAATCAAACTTCTCACTTGATCTGTGGTGCCTTGCCAACACTGCACCTGCTTCTCTTCAGTGCTTCCACCTGTTTGTCTGCTTGTGGAGTTGAGTGGTCAGCAACGCGTGTCTTCGATTCTCAGAGAATCTTTGAGAGTCATTCTTTGGGTCCAGTTTCCACACACAACTCTTGTGGAGCTGCAGGGGCTAGCTCCTCTCCAGCCTTCACCTGACTCCCTGCAGTGTCATTACCAGTTGTGAGCCCAACATCAGCAAAACAAGCTGAAGAGCTACCATCTGGCAAAGAAATAGAAGCCATCATTCATCAAGAAGATCTGAATTTCTGGCTCCGTGAACCTGCCATGCTTTTGTCATTGGATCAAACATCAATTATTTTGCCTTCTGCATCTGCAGTTTTGGAAACTCTGTGAGCTCCCAACGACAGCACACCTTCTTTGTTGACTGCATCATGAAATGGCAAGAATCAGCATGGGAACAGGAACTTCCATGATGGCCACCACTTTCGTGGTTCGACCCCTAAAAGAGCACTGGCGGCATAGTCAATCCAGATGCACACGTTGTCCCTTGGAGGTAGTGAGGAACTGGAAGACAAGTGCAGCCATGTGTCCGGCATCTGCCAAGGCTTGGTGACCCACTCGCTCAAGAGTGTCACCAAGACCGAGACTTATTGCACTTCGGTCTGAAGGAGGACTTTCCACCTTGCTGTGCAAAATGATGAAGGCAAGATGTCCTTCAAGTCATTTGAGGCTTCTTCAAAGAAGACATTGAGAGGCGTTACATGGACCGTCGTCAGATCCAGCAGCAT